>LXYH01000012.1 GCA_001650895.1 Rhodobacteraceae bacterium EhC02 | reverse complement strand
TTGTCCCCGCGGGGACAATGACCCTGCCCAAGGCGTTCTATGACGTGCGCTTTCTGCTGACCCGTTTTGAGCCGAACAACGAGTTGCACCGCGCGATGCAGCAGGCATTCGGAAAGGTGTTCGGCGAACGGCTGTGTTCCAACACGATCGAGATGACGCGCGCGGTGGAGCAATCCGGCCGGTTCCTGTCGTCGATCTATGAAACGGATTATCGCGACATGACGCGGGAAACCTGGCGCCGCGCGCGAGGGTCGTTCGATACAGCCTACGAGGAATTCAAGGGCAATGTCCTTGCGGCCTGGGATCAGATGGAGGCTTCGGCATGAGCAAGAAAAGACGCGTCTTCGATATCGAGTTCGACGCCGCTGCCCTCGAGCCCGAGGCGGCAGCCCCCGTCCCCGCGGGGACAGAGGCCGATGTGCGGCGGGGTCCGATGGCCACGGCCATTGGTGAAAACGCGGCCGCGCTGGCCGATCGCCAAGCGGCAGAGGCGGCGATCCGCGCCGAGAATGACCGGTTGGCCCATGCCTTCGTGGCCTTGAAGAAAAGCGGCCTTATCGTCGACCTTGTCCCGCTGGATCAGGTGCGCATGTCCAAGCTGACACGTGATCGCGTGGCGAAACGCGATCCGGAACTGGATGAATTGAAATCCTCCATTCAGGCCGTGGGCCTGTCCAACCCGATCCGTGTCGAAGAGGTTGGCGATGGCGAATATGAACTGGTGCAGGGTTTTCGCCGTCTGTCCGCTTACCGCGAGCTTCACGCAGAGACTGGCGATCCGGCCTATGCCAGGATCCCGGCAGGCCTGATGGCGCGCGGCGCGCGTCTGGCCAAACTCTATCAGCGCATGGTGGACGAAAACCTGATCCGCCGGGATATCTCCTTTGCCGAGATGGCGCAGCTTGCCTGGGCCTACAAGCGTGAGGAAACAAAGGAAGACCTGGACATAGCCGAGGCAGTTGATCGTCTCTATGCATCGGCGGGGCGACAGAAGCGCAGCTACATCAAGCATTTTGCAGAACTGATGCGCCTGCTTGGGAATGACCTTGCCCATGCCGAGGCGATCCCGCGCGCATTGGGGCTGCAACTGGTCAAGATGATGGATGAGGATTCGGGTCTTGCGGGGCGGATTCGTGCGGTGCTTGCGAATATGCCTGACCGGGATGCCGATGCCGAATTGGGCCTGCTTCGGGACGTGACCAAGCCTGCAAAGGCAGGCGGTGGTCAGGCGCCGGCCAAGGCGTCAGTCAAGCCTCCTGCGGCGACGACCGCAAAGACCACGATCCGGCTTGCCCGGCCCGACGGGCTGGCGAAATGCGTGGCCTCTGATGGACGGGTCGAGGTGCAGTTTGCCCGGGATTTTTCGGCCCTCGACCGGCGAAAGCTGGAGCAGGCACTGCGGGCGTTTCTTGACAGCCTCGAGGGCTGATCAGTCTCTGTTACGCGGCGATATGCCTTCGTCGCGCAGCAGCGTGGTGATCAGGTCGCATGTCATGCCCGGCTGCTCTTCATGGGCCAGATGCCCCAGGCCGGGCAGTTCGATGTACCGGGCGTTCGGCATGCGTTCGGCTGCCTGTTTCGAAGTGTCAGGCGGAACGGCCTTGTCGTTGGCGCCAGCAATCAGAACCGTCCTTGCGCTGATGCCCGGCAGATCCGCCAAAAGCCGATCCAGTTTCCATTGTGACATCATCAGAAGTGTCGCTTCGACATGCCCCTTGTCGCGGATGAGTTGTTCGTAAAGTGCCATGCCCCTGTCATCAAGATCAGAGCCTGTAGATCTTATCAGAGACTGAATTCGCCCCGGCGCCGCGACGGATCTGACGAACAGACCGGCAGTCAGCGGGTTCAGGGCCAGCATTTTCGCAAGGGCGGGAAACAGCCATCCCGCGACCCCCTTGAAATGCCCCAATGCCGCATTCAGGCCGATGACCATGGGGGGCTGTCCCCGCGGGGACGCCAGCTTTTCGGACAGGCGCAGCGCAATGGCTGCCCCGGCTGAATGGCCGATGATCGTATCGGGCTGCCATCCTTGCGCTGCGCAAAGCCCTGCGATGTCGGTGGTCATGTGTTCAAGGCCGCAACGCTGCCGTGCGCCCAGCTGGGTAAAGCCCTGCCCGGGAAGGTCGAGGGCGATCACATGCAGATCCCTTGCCAACTCCGGCAGCACGTCGCGCCAGCTATGGGTTGCGCCGCCCGCGCCATGGATGAGCAGGGCCGTAGGCCCGCGGCCGGCCTCCTGGACATGCCAGCGATGCGGGCGATGCGCGACGCGCCGCGACAGCGCCGCATTGGGCCATGCTGGCAGATCCCGGTCCCAATCCACGCGCTAGCCTTCCAGCGCGGATGAAATCGCGCCGCTCAGCCGTTTTGCATCTGCGCGCGGCAGGGGCAGGTAGGGTGCGCCCATCTGTGCCGCCAGCACGCGCAGGGCGTCTTGGGGTCGGGCTGACATGTCAAGAACAAGGCCGGGGATGCCTTGCGCCCTGATCAGCCTTGCCAAGTTCTCGGCGTCCACTGCGGCCCGCGCACGATCGGCGCTGCCATCAAGGGTGATATTGGCGCGCCCATCGGTCAGCATCGCCAGCGTCGGGCTCAGTCCGCGAGAACGTGCTTGCAGGGCCAGTTCGCCTGCGGCCTTCAACCCCGATGCCAAAGGGGTGCCGCCGCCGCCGGGCAGGGTGGCAAGGCGACGTTTGGTTTGAACAAGCGATCGGGTCGGTGGCAGAAGCACCTCTGCCGCGACGCCACGGAACGTGATCAGTGCCACATGGTCGCGCCGTGCATAGGCTTCGGCCAAAAGGATTTCGACCGCGCCCTTTGCTTCACCCAGTCGTGACATGGCGGCCGACCCCGAGGCATCGACCAGGAAGATCAGCAAGCGGTCAGACTTTTCCTCGTAGCGTTTCAACCTGATGTCCGAAGGCCGGATCAGCAGGCCCTTTGCCAGGGGCGAGGCCTTGCGTCGCATCGGCTGCCAAGGGGCTGCGGCGCGCAATGTGGCGACCAGATCGATCCGGGATGTACCGTCGAGCCGTCCGTGACGCGAGGGCAGGGGGCGCCCGCGTCTGTTGCCCTTGTGGCGTGCCCCGGCCCCACCGGATCCGCTGGCGCCTCGCGTTGTCCCCGCGGGGACAAGTTGGTCAAGCAGATGGGCGGGCAGAAGTGCGCGAACAGCTTCGATCAGCATTTCATCAGGGATTTCGCCAGAGGGTGTGTCGCTGTCACCGTCCTGCGGCGCTTCCTGCGGCGCGGGTGGGGCGGCCTCGGGCGGGGGGTGGTCTTCCTCTGCAGGCAGCATCGTTGCGCGTGACGGGTAGACCAGGCTTGCCGCCAGCGCGAGATCTTCCGCCGTCAGGCGTTCACGCCCATCAAGGGCCGCATGGGCGCGTGCTGCGCGCAGCGCCAGAAGGGGCGCGCGCAGGCTGTCGATCCCAAAGCGCGCGGCCAGCAACACAAGGGCGGTAACCTCTTCTGTCCCCGCAGGGACAAGAGTCAGGCGCGCGCGGGCCTTGGCCAGAACATCCTGGTCAAATAGTGCGGGTGTCAGGTCCCGCGCGCTCAGACCATCAAGTTCGACATGAAAGCCAAGGCGTTCGGCCAGGGCGGGGGGCGCATGCTCGCCGGCTTCGGCGCCTTCATCCAGCATGACCAGGCAGTGACCCTTGTCGCCATCCAGAACCTGTGCCAGTTTCGCGGCCAGGTCAGGCCCGGCGCGTTCCGCCATGGTCAGAACCATCATGCCTGGTTTTGATATAAGCCCTTGATTAAAAACAACTTTTTCACCAGCCAATGTTGCGGTCAGATCGATGCCGCCGAAAAGCTGTTCATCCGTGATCGTGGGATGCAGTTTGACCCGGGGCAGGGGAAGCGCATCGAGCTGGGTCAGAAACGTCTGTCGTGCAGGCCCGGATCGGGCGCGCAGGCACAGACCCTTTAGCCCGGCAGGGTCAACCGCCAGAAGGCGCAGCGCCAGGCAGGCGGCATCCCATCTGTCGCCTGCCTCGCTCACCCCAGGACATCCGCGACAGTCCGGGCAACCCGGGTCGCCGACCCGGCCTCGTCCAGCGGATCGCGGCGCAGGCGGTGGCTCAGGGCCGATGGGGCGATCGCGCGCAGGTGCTCGCGGCCAAGGGTCGTGTCTTCCTCGAAAGCCGCCAGTGCCCGCGCGGTGCGCAGCAGCGTCAACTCGCCGCGCAAACCGTCAGATCCCAGTGCGACGCAGAGCTCGGCACAATCCCGCAGGATCGAGTCCGGTGTCGTGATCCGGGGCAGGGCCTCGCGCGCCGCCAGGATGCGGTTGCGGATCTTGGTGTCGGCACTGCGCCAGCGTTTCATGAAGGCGCCCTTGTCGGTCTCATAGGCGTCTCTGCGCCGGATCACTTCGATCCGCTCCTCGATATCGGTGGGCGATCGCACTTCGACGGACAGGCCGAAACGGTCCAGCAACTGGGGCCGCAATTCGCCTTCCTCCGGGTTTCCCGAACCGACCAGAACGAAACGGGCCGGATGACGGATCGACAGGCCTTCGCGTTCGACGACGTTCTCGCCGGATTGGGCCACGTCCAGCAGAAGATCGACGATGTGATCCTCCAGCAAGTTGACTTCATCGATGTAAAGATAGCCACGATTGGCCCGCGCCAGCAGCCCCGGCTCGAAGGCCTTTTCGCCCCGTGTCAGGGCGCGTTCGATATCCAGCGCGCCAACCACCCGATCTTCGGTTGCACCAAGCGGCAAGTCGATCACCGGAGTCGGCCGCGACACCACTTTTTTCGAGCCTATTTCAGCCCAATCCGGGCAGTCCTCGATCCTGGCTGAGTTCACGGGACAGCCTTCGACCGCGGTGATCGGGGGCAGAAGTGCCGCCAGCGCACGTACCGCCGTGGATTTTCCCGTGCCCCTGTCGCCAAAGACCAGCACGCCGCCGATGCCCGGGTCGATTGCCGTCAGGATCATGGCCTGTTTCATCGCGGCTTGTCCCACGATGGCCGAAAAGGGGAAGGGTGCTGTCATGCAGGTTTGTCCAGTCTGTTGAGCGGGCTTACGCCCTGCCAGCTGCCGGTGTCACCCAGGACACGAAAGCGGGCATAAAGTTCTTCGCGAAACCAGTTGCCTTCGCGAACGGCGCGGATCGCTGTGGCGTGGGGTCCATCCTTGCGGGCGAAATCGGCCATGCTGGTGGCGTCGGGCCAGATCGAAAAGGTGACCTGGTGCAACAAGGGCACCTCGCCGATGCCGATCTTGAAGGCCACGTTGCGATCAGCGCCGATCACCTGGCTGATATCCGGCACCTTGCGCCAGAATTTCAAGGCGACGGACGGCTTGACGGTTGCGCGGGTCAGCGCGGCAAGCGGGCCGGGGCAGGGGGGCTCGGTCACCGTGAAGGGGGCGATCCCCGACCAGACGCCACGCGCGGATGTGGGGGCCAGGAAAACGGTCCAGTCTTCGGCCGAACGCCGGCGGTAGCGCTGAAAGATGGATGTTTCGGCGGTCTGTTTGCGGGCCGTGGCTTCGTCCGGCCATGTCGCCAGGATCGCATAGACGCCGGTATTCGGAACCGGTGTGAAGCCTTCGCCCGTGCCCGATCCGCAGAGCTTCCAGAACCCGATGCCGGGAACGCGCGGCATCCACAGGCGCGCGGCGCCCATCATCGCCAGCGCCCAAAGGCGGTCCGTCACGCTGTCATAGCGGAAAAAGCTGAGGCTGACGGTCTGCATGGCCCTTCTTTCATGGCGGGTGTCAAGTTAGTCTGACATGCCGCATCAGAATTGAAAAGATCATACGCAGCAGATTGTAAACTAAACTAGACATGTTACTGTTGGCGCATGATGACACGAGTCGATCCACGTCTTGCAGACGAAGCCGCCCGCGCGCTTGCGCCACATGCCGTTGTGATCGGTGCCGGTCTGGGCGGTCTGGCCTCGGCCATGCGACTGGGTGCGCGCGGGTATCGCGTGACGGTGATCGACAAGCTGGACATGCCCGGCGGGCGCGGTTCCGCCATCACCAAAAACGGGCACCGCTTCGACCTGGGCCCGACCATCGTCACGGTGCCGCAGATATTCAAGGAACTCTGGGCGATCTGCGGTCGCAACTTCCACGCCGAAGTCGACCTGCGCCCGATGGATCCTTTCTACGAGATCCGCTGGCCGGATGGGTCGACTTTCACGGCGAGCCAGGATACCGCCGCCATGCGGGCCGAAGTGGGGCGCCTCTCGCCCGGTGATGTTGCGGGCTATGACCGATTTCTCAGGGACAGTGAAAACCGTTACTGGTTCGGGTTCGAGGATCTGGGCCGCCGGTCCATGCACAAGTTCACCGACCTGCTGAAAGTGCTGCCAACCTTCGCCCTGATGCGCGCGGACAGGTCGGTCTATGCCCATGCGGCCAGACGCTTCAAGGATGAACGTTTGCGCATGGCCTTTTCATTTCATCCCCTGTTCATCGGGGGTGATCCGTTCAACGTCACCTCAATGTATATCCTGGTCAGTCATCTCGAAAAGGAATTCGGGGTACATTACGCCATGGGCGGCGTGGCCGCGATAGCCGAAGCCATGGCGCGCGTGATCGAGGATCAGCACGGCTTGCTGCGCTACAGGACCGAGGTGGATGAGATCCTGATCGAGAATGGCCGCGCCACGGGCGTCAGGCTGGCAGGGGGCGAGAGGATCGATGCGGATATCGTCATCTCCAACGCCGATGCAGGGCATACGCATACCCGGCTGTTGCGCAATCACGCAAGGAAGCGGTGGACCGACCGCAAGCTCAAGGCGTCGCGTTGGTCGATGGGTCTTTATGTCTGGTATTTCGGCACAAAAGGCACCCGCGCCAAGTGGTCGGATATCGGCCATCATACGATCCTGAACGCGCCCCGCTACAAGGGTCTGGTCCATGATATCTTCATCAAGGGCAAATTGGCCGACGACATGAGCCTTTATGTGCATCGGCCCAGCGTCACCGATCCGTCGGTCGCGCCGGAAGGGGATGATACCTTCTACGTCCTCAGTCCGGTGCCGCATCTGGGCCATGACAATCCCGTGGACTGGAAGACGGAATCGGCGGCTTACCGCGACAAGATGATCAAGGTGCTTGAGGATCAGCTTCTGCCCGGCCTGTCGGATCACCTGACCGAGGAATTGATTTTCACCCCCGAGGATTTCCGCGATCGCTACCTCAGCCCCTATGGGTCGGGTTTTTCGATCGAGCCGCGCATCCTGCAAAGCGCCTGGTTCCGGCCCCATAACGTCAACGAGACCGTGCCCGGCCTTTTCCTTGTGGGTGCGGGGACGCATCCCGGTGCGGGCCTGCCCGGAGTGGTTTCCAGCGCCGAGGTGCTGGATCAGCTGGTGCCCGATCCTGAAACGATCCTGGCGGCACGGCGATGATCGACCCCCGCGACATGGCCCATTGCGAAGAGGCGATCCGCCACGGGTCGCTGTCCTTTCACGCGGCCTCGCGTCTTCTGCCCGCAAAGGTGCGTGATCCCGCGCTGGCGCTCTATGCCTTCTGCCGCCTGGCGGATGATGCCGTCGATCTGCAACCTGAAAAGGCGCGGGCGGTCCTGTCCCTGCGGGATCGTCTGGACCTGGCCTATCAGGGGCGACCGCTCAACTCGCCGGCCGATCGCGCCTTTGCCGCCATGGTCGAGGATTTCGACATGCCGCGGGCCTTGCCCGAGGCTTTGTTGGAAGGTCTGGCCTGGGACGCGATGGGGCGCCGCTATGCGACGCAATCCGAACTTTACGACTATTGCGCCCGCGTGGCGGCGGCTGTCGGTGCGATGATGTGCGTCCTGATGCGGGTGCGCTGCCCCGATGCGCTGGCGCGCGCCTGTGATCTGGGTGTGGCGATGCAATTGACCAACATCGCCCGCGATGTCGGCGAGGACGCGATGGAGCGGCGTCTTTACCTGCCGACTGACTGGTTGGCCGAAGCGGGCCTGGAGCCTGAGGCATTTCTGAACAATCCACGCCCCACAAAGGCGATCCGCCAGATGGTGCGTCGCCTGCTGGTGCAGGCCGATCGGCTTTATGCCCGGTCCGAAGCGGGGGTGGCAGGTCTGCCGCGCAGCGTCCGCCCCGGGATCTTTGCTGCCCGCTTCATCTATGCCGGGATCGGCGCGCAGGTGCAGAAGGCAGGTTACGATTCCCTCACGACCCGCGCGCATACATCCAGGCCGCAAAAGATCGGTTGGCTGGGGCTGTCCATGCTGCGTGCCGGGGCGACGATGGTCATGCCGAAATCAGCCCTTCTCTATGCGCAGCCGCTGGATGAAGTGCGCTTTCTTGTTGATGCCGCAGCACGCCGTCCACAGCGGCAGACAAGCCGGTCCGATGCGCTGATCGGCGCGCTGGCACAGCTTGAGCAACATAGCCGCACACAACGGGCGGCCTTGATTACGGGGGCTGAAGGGACTAGCTGATCGATATGGATTGGCTCTTGTTCCTTGTATTCCTCGGGGCCTGCCTTGGTGCAGGCATGACAGGCGGGCTGTTTCAGCCCGGCAAATGGTATCGTGCCCTCAACAAGCCAAGCTGGACACCGCCGGATTGGGTTTTTCCCGTCAAATGGTTCGTGCTTTACGGCTGCATGGCTGCGGCGGGTGCGCGCGCGGCTGTCCTGCCTGACAGCCAGTACGCCATGGCGTTCTGGGCGCTGCAGATCGCGCTGAACGGACTTTGGACCCCGGTGTTCTTCGGTCTCAAGAAAATTCGGCTTGGTTTTGTCGTGATCGTGGCCCTTTGGCTTGCCGTGCTTGGCGCGTTGGTCGCGCTCTGGCAGGTGGATTGGATCGCGGGACTTCTTTTCGTGCCCTACCTGCTCTGGGTGACGATTGCCGCTGCGCTGAACGCATCTGTCTGGCGCCTGAACCCCGCGATTGCGCGGGGCGCCTGATCAATCACGAAAGGCCCAGTTGGGGCGCCGGGGCACCCGCACGGCCAGCATAGGCTTGAGAAGCGGACTGCGGAATCGCCTCAGGTCCAACGCCTCGTGCACGCCCACGGTTTCCACGCCATCGAGCTGGGTGCGTACGGCTGACCGGCTGTAGAATGGCGCATCCAGCATGTTCTTGACCTGCTTGGGCTGATAGCCGGGGTCGGCGCGGGTTTCACGCGCCACGGCCCACAGGCTCCGGCGCATTTTCGTCTTGGGGGGTAGGGGGATCACCCGTGCAGCGCCGTCCGCGTCAAACTGTATGCCTGCCGCCAGTTCGCTGCCGTCCAGACGCGTCGCGTCGTAAAAGCATGTGCTTCCTGCCTCTGTCGGATAGCGCCCCCAGGTCCAGTAGGTGAAATCATCCTCCAGTGCGCGGGTGCCGAAGTTCGCATCGAAATAGCCATGCCCCTGCCATTGCCAACCGGGGCTGTTCAGCTCGACCTCGATATTCGAGGTGGGCGCGAAAGGCCGCCAGACATGGGCGCCATCCGGTGTCAGTGGCAGTTCGACCCCGGTAATGGCCGAGGGGGTGACCCTGATCTGTCCGCGGACCCTGCTGATGATGGGCGGGCCGGAAACCTCGTCGATGTCGATGATCAGCGCCCCACCATCCCACCGCATCATCGAGGGGCCGACCTCAAGCCGGGACGCGGTCTGGCGCAGGGCGGACCTTCCGCGATCCGTCATGGTAAAGCGCCCGCCCGGTCCGTAGGTCGCCACGTTGATGCAGCAGTGATTTGCCGGGTCGCGCCGCCCGGACCAGCGGTACCATGGCGAAAATACCGACCCGATGAAGCCGATCACGGAAACGGCGCGGGTGCCATCCTCGCTTATGCCGTCGACATACCACCAGGCATAGCCATTTGGCGGGACCTCGATGTTGAAGAAAGGTCTTTCAAGATCGCCTCGGCTGCGTGCCGCGCGGAGAGGGTTGCCATCGGGACACCCGCCCCCGGATGCGTCCCGCCGCCTGCTAGGTAAAGCCCGCGGATCTGTGTCCGCGCCGTCGGTCTCTGGAATGCCGCCATCATGCCGTGCGGGCTCTGCCCGTAGAGGGATCCGGTCGAAGCGGGAAAAAGACGGTCGAAGCCCTGAGGCGTCGTCAGGGCTTCGGGTCCCGGCGGTGTGTCGAAGGTCAGACCGAAACGGGCGAGGGTTTGAAAAGTCTGCGTCTGACATGCCGGAAAATCCTCAAGGGTCGATGTGGGGCCAGTGATCGGTGGAGCGTTCGCTATGATTTCAAAGCGTTCATGTTCGGGCAGGGGGCTGCCATGTCCGCGATCTTCGGCGCAGATGTAGAGCGTAGGCGCGTCGGGGTTGAGACCCTGTTCGAGGGCTGCGAATTCCGCGCGGGGGTTGGCGCTGAAGAAGACGTTGTGATGGACAAGATCCGGGCCGGACGGCTTTGCCGCGAATGACCATACCCTTGCCGACAGGCTTCGGGCGCTGTTGCGCGTGGCTGCGGCGACATCCCCGACATCAGGGCCAAGCGCGCCGGTTGCCAGCGCCCGCGGATCGCCGTTGAAGACAACCGCATCCGCCGGGATCCTTTCGCCGCCTGCCAGGTGCACCGCGCGGACCTGGCCGTCCGTGGCCTCGATCCGCGTGACATGTGCGCCATGGGAAAATACGACGCCGCGGGATTGGGCCAGCACGGCAAGAGACTTTGCCAATTGATGCATGCCGCCCTTGACGCACCAGACGCCGCCGGCTTCGGCCTGCCAGATCAGGGCCAGGATCGCAGGCGAACGATAGGGAGAGCCGCCAACATAGGTGGCATAGCGTCCAAAAAGCTGCGCAAGGCGCGGATCGCTGAACTGGCGCGACAGCATGTCCGCCATGCTGGACTGTGGCGCCATGGCCGGGATCAGGGCTGGGTTGCGCATCACATGCGATGTCAGGGACGACAGGCTTGGTTCCGCTGCCTGCATCATCGGCGCGTCGAAAGCCTTGAACAATTGTGCCGCGCGGCGGTTGAAGGCGTGAAAGTCCCGTTCCGATTTCCCGCCAGAAAAGGCGCGGATCGCGGCGGCGCTGTCCTCCGGATTGGCGTGCAGGTCAAGGGTGCTTCCGTCCGGCCACCAATGCCGCGCCAGAATATCCTGCGGAATCAACGTCACGTGGTCTTCAAGCCTTTCGCCGACTGAGGCCAGCAACTCGTCGAAGACATGCCGCATCGTCAGCACGGTGGGCCCCGCATCGATCGGGCCAGCCTTCGATGGCAAGGTCCGCATCTTGCCGCCGGGTGCGGCAAGGCGATCCAGCACGAGGATCTCTTGCGAGGTTTCGCGCGCGAAACCTGACAGCCGCAATGCCGTTGCAATGCCCGCGATGCCGGCGCCGATGACGATGATCCTTTTGGCCGGACCCTGGGGAACGTTTGGCATATCTGAAACCTCTTGCCAGGATTGTTGACTCGTCGGTGCAAACTGTCCAGTATGATTTACACATTGGTGTCGGTAAAAACTGACATATTGGCGAAAGGGCCGGTGTGATGAGCTTGCATTCACGAATTGACGCCGCCGTTTGCCGCGCCATTGCGATCGGCCGGGGCGGGGTCGCGCCCGCACAGCTTTCGGCGGCTCTGGATTATTCCACCTCTCCGGGCGGGGCGCGAATCCGGCCCACCATCCTTATGTCTGTCGCGATGGCCTGCGGCGATGACAAGCCCGCCCTGTCGGATGCGGCCGCTGCCGCGCTGGAGCTGATTCACTGTGCCAGCCTTGTTCATGACGATCTGCCCTGCTTCGACGATGCGGACATGCGGCGCGGCAAGCCCTCGGTGCATCGCGCCTTTTCGCAACCGCTTGCCGTTCTTGCGGGTGACAGCCTGATCGTTCTGGCTTTCGAGGTTCTTGCGCGCGAAGCGCGTCATGATCCGATGCGCTGCGCCGAGCTGGTGCTGACACTGGCGCGCCAGACCGGGATGCCCAACGGCATCTGCGCAGGCCAGGGTTGGGAAAGCGAGGCGCAGATCGATCTGTCCGCCTATCACAAATCCAAGACCGGGGCGCTTTTCATCGCCGCAACCCAGATGGGTGCCATTGCCGCAGGCCAGGAGGCCGAGCCCTGGTTCGAACTGGGGGCCCGGATCGGAGAGGCGTTCCAGGTGGCCGATGATCTGCGCGACACGCTTTACGATGCCGAAACGCTTGGCAAGCCGGTGGGTCAGGACGACCTGCATGGCCGGCCCAATGCGGTGTCGGCGTTGGGTGTGGACGGTGCGATCAGGCGGCTCAAGGATATTCTGGGCGGTGCCATCGCCTCTATTCCGTCCTGCCCCGGCGAGGCGCAACTGGCCGAGATGGTGCGCAAGCAGGCCGAGCGCCTGACGCCTGTTGCCCCGGCGCGCAGCGCGCGGTGATGCCATGAGCGATGCGGCGACGGGCCCCGATATGCCGCAGCGTGCGAAGCCGCGCCTCAGGGGCTGGTTCAACAGGTTGATTGCGCGCCCGTCCTTTCAGGCTTGGGCAAGTCACTTTCCATTGACGCGTGGACTGGCCCGGCGTGAGGGCGCCGAGATTTTCGATCTGGTGTCCGGTTTCGTGCAGTCGCAGGTGCTGATGGCGATTGTCGAGTTGCGGGTTCTGCACCGCTTGATGGACGGACCCCGCAGTGCCGCCGGACTGGCGCGTGATGCCGGCATGATGCCCGAGCGCATGGAGATCCTGTTGCAGGCCGCATCTGCCCTCGGGTTGATTCGACGGCAAAGGGATGGCCGCTTTGCGCTTGTCCGAAAGGGGGCGGCGCTGCTGGGTGTTCCCGGCCTTGAGGCGATGATCCTGCATCACCGCGCCTTCTACCGCGACATGGAGGATCCCGTTGCCCTGCTGTGTGGTGAAGTGGATACCGAGCTTGCCGATTTCTGGCCCTATGTCTTTGGCGCGCGCGGAGACGTCGATCCCAAGGTGACGCGGACCTATTCCGATCTGATGGCGGACAGCCAGGCGCTTGTGGCGCAGGATACGTTGCGCATGGTCGATCTTTCGGATGTCCGCTGCCTGATGGATGTGGGTGGTGGTTCGGGCGCATTCGCGCTTGCGGTCGCGCAGGCCTATCCCAGGCTTGATCTGATGGTCTTCGATCTGCCCGATGTCGTCCCCGGTGCCTTGGCCCGGTTCGAGGCTGCGGGGCAGGGCGGGCGCCTGTCGGTTCATGGCGGGTCCTTCCGCAGCGATTCGCTTGCGTATGGTGCGGATGCGATTTCGCTGATCCGCGTGCTTTACGACCATTCCGATGACACGGTGAGAAGCCTTCTGTCCAAAATATTTGACAGTTTGCCGCCCGGTGGCCGCTTGATAGTGTCCGAGCCGATGTCGGGCGGTGCGGTGCCAGAGCGTGCGGGCGATGTCTATTTCGCTTTCTACACGATGGCGATGCGGACAGGAAAAACGCGATCTTCTGCGGAAATAGCGCGACTTTGCACGCAAGCAGGTTTCATTCAGTGCAAGGCGCCTGCGCCGCTTCGCCCGTTTGTGACCTCTGTCGTCACCTGCGCGAAACCCCTCTGACAAGCTTGCATCGAAACTGTCCATTTATGTTGACAGTTTGGCCTGTAACATTAAACTGACAGATAATGACACCACTCGATCCGAGTCTTTCCCGCTCGGATTCCGTAACGACAGGAGGGGATGATGCAGACACACGCAGTCCTTCTGAACGGTCCCCGCGACCTGTCGGTGGAATGTCTTGATCTGACGGACCCCTCGGCCTCCGACCTCGTGGTCGAGGTTGCGCATTCCGGAATTTCAACAGGAACCGAAAAGCTGTTCTGGTCGGGACAGATGCCGCCATTCCCCGGCATGGGTTATCCGCTGGTGCCGGGTTACGAGGCGGCTGGCGAAGTTGTCGAGGCCGGTGCTGACTCCGGTTACCGTGTCGGCGATCACGTCTTCGTGCCGGGCGCCAGTTGCTACCGTGAAGCCTTCGGGCTGTTCGGTGGCGCGGCGCGTCGTGTCGTGACGGCAGCTGACCGCGTGACGCGAATCGATGCGGGCCTTGGGGCTGAAGGCGCGCTGCTTGCGCTGGCGGCCACTGCGCGCCATGCGATGGCCGGCCTGGACAAGGCGGTGCCGGATCTGATCATCGGGCACGGTGTGCTTGGTCGGTTGCTGGCGCGACTGACCGTCGCGGCCGGTGCGCCTGCGCCAACGGTTTGGGAGGTCAATGCGGATCGCCGTTCCGGCGCCGAAGGCTACCAGGTGATTGCGCCCGAGGATGACCCGCGCCGGGACTATGGCGCGATCTACGATGCATCGGGCAACGGCGCCTTGCTGAACGAACTGGTCACCCGCATCCGCAAGGGCGGCGAGATCGTGCTGGCCGGCTTCTATACCGACCCTCTCAGCTTTGCCTTTCCGCCGGCCTTCATGAAAGAGGCCCGGTTTCGCATCGCGGCCGAATGGGCGCGCGATGACCTGATCGCCACACGGTCGCTTGTCGAGAATGGTGCGCTGTCATTGGCGGGACTGATCACCCATCAGGCCGCCGCCAAGGATGCGCCCTCTGCCTACCGGACAGCCTTCGACGATCCGGCCTGTCTGAAAATGATCCTGAACTGGAAGGACGTAGCGTGAAAGACGATGTACCGAATCTGAAGGACTTCGACCGCCGTCTGCGTGACGAGGCGCATGAGGAGCCGACGCTGGAGGTGCCGCAGGGCGAACCCACCAGCAAAACGCAGATCATCGCGATCTATGGCAAGGGCGGTATCGGCAAAAGCTTCACGCTGGCCAACCTGTCCTGCATGATGGCCGAACAGGGCAAGCGCGTCCTGCTGATCGGTTGCGATCCGAAATCCGACACGACCAGCCTGCTGTTCGGGGGAAAGGCTTGCCCCACGATCATCGAGACATCGACTCGCAAGAAACTGGCCGGTGAGGAAGTTGCCATCGGTGATGTCTGCTTCAAGCGCAATGGTGTCTTCGCCATGGAACTGGGCGGTCCCGAAGTGGGGCGCGGCTGCGGGGGCAGGGGCATCATCCACGGCTTCGAGCTGCTGGAGAAGCTGGGCTTTCATGATTGGGACTTCGACTATGTCCTTCTGGATTTCCTGGGCGATGTGGTCTGTGGCGGCTTCGGCCTGCCGATTGCCCGCGACATGGCGCAGAAGGTGATCCTTGTCGGATCGAACGACCTGCAGTCGCTCTATGTCGCCAACAACGTCTGTTCGGCGGTGGAATATTTCCGCAAGCTGGGCGGCAATGTGGGCGTGGCCGGTTTGGTCATCAACAAGGATGACGGCACCGGCGAGGCGCAGGCCTTTGCATCGGCCGTGAATATCCCGGTTCTGGCCGCGATCCCGCAGGATGACGATCTTCGCAAGAAATCGGCCAATTACCAGATTGTCGGGACAATGGAATCGCAGTGGGGCCCGCTGTTTGCGCAACTGGCCGAGGCTGTTGGCGTGGCCCCTCCGGTGCGGCCGAAGCCCTTGGACCAGGATGGTCTGCTTGGGCTGTTCGATGCCAAGGACACCGGCGGCGATTACCAGCTGGTGCCGGCGACAGACATGGACATGCGCGGATCGAACGCGCAGCCGAAACCCTCGCTGGAGGTGGTGTACGACGATGTTTGACCTTGATCAGCTTTCCAAGTGGGACGCGCTGCTCAAGCGCCTTGCCACGCCGCAACAACCCCAGAACCCGACCGAACAGAAGTCCGCATGACCGATGAAGTCACATATGACACCGCCGCACAGGCTGATGTGATCCTGGGAAAACCCGACCCGACGCCCGAGCAAGGCGCAGCCCTGCCGCAGGACGGTCAGGGTTGTCACGCCGGTGCGTCCGAGATGGAGGCGGCCGCGCGCATGGCGGGCCAGTCCGAGATCCTGGATCGCTATGCGGCCGATTATCCGAAAGGTCCGCATGATCAGCCGCAAAGCATGTGCCCCGCCTTCGGGTCTCTGCGTGTCGGCCTGCGGATGCGGCGTGTCGCGACGATCCTTTCGGGCTCGGCCTGCTGTGTCTATGGCCTGACCTTCGTGTCGCATTTCTACGGCGCGCGTCGGTCGGTGGGCTATGTGCCCTTCAATTCGGAATCCCTGGTCACCGGCAAGCTGTTCGAGGATATCCGCGATGCGGTGCACGAACTGGCCGACCCGGATCAGTTCGATGCGGTTGTCGTGACCAACCTTTGTGTTCCCACTGCCAGCGGCGTGCCGCTGCGTCTGCTGCCCGAGGAAATCAACGGCGTGCGGATCGTGGGTATTGATGTGCCGGGGTTTGGTATCCCCACCCATGCCGAGGCCAAGGATGTCTTGGCCGGTGCGATGCTGAATTACGCGCGCAAGGAGATCAAGGCCGGTCCCGTCGCCGCCCCTGCGGGTGGCAAATCGGATCGTCCCACCGTGACCCTGCTGGGCGAGATGTTCCCGGCGGATCCCATGATGATCGGCGCAATGCTGGCCCCGATGGGGCTGACCGCCGGGCCGGTCGTTCCCTGCCGCGAATGGCGCGAACTTTATGCCGCGCTTGATTGTGGCGCGGTGGCGGCCATTCATCCGTTCTACACGGCAGCCGTGCGCGAGTTTCAGGCGGCGGGCCGTCCGGTTGTGGGTTCCGCCCCCGTGGGCCACGACGGCACCGCCCGTTGGCTGGCCGCGATTGGCGAGGCGTTCAACCTGCCCGCCGACAAGGTTGCCGCCGCGCAGAACATGTTCCTGCCTGCGATCAAGGCGGCCCTGGCCGGCGCGCCGATCAATGGCACGATCACCCTCAGCGGGTATGAGGGCAGTGAATTGCTGGTTGCGCGCCTGCTGATCGAAAGCGGTGCGAATGTGCCTTATGTCGGCACGGCCTGCCCGAAGACGCCGTGGTCCGCGGAAGATGCGGAATGGCTGCGCGCCAAGGGCGTGACGGTGAAATTCCGTGCGTCATTGGAAGATGACTGCGCCGCGATGGAGGCGATCCGCCCCGATCTGGCGATCGGCACGACACCTGTCGTGCAGAAGGCCAAGGAGCTGGCGATCCCCGGACTTTACTTCACCAACCTGATCTCTGCGCGTCCCCTGATGGGTCCGGCGGGGGCAGGGTCGCTGGCCGAGGTGGTGAATGCCGCCATCGCGGGCAAGGACCGGATGGAGCATATGAAGGAATTCTTCGAAGGCGTCGGCACCGGCGATACCGCCGGGATCTGGGAGGGCAGTCCGAACCTGCGCCCCGATTTCCGTGCCCTGCATCAGAAGAAACTCGACAAGGCCGCGCGCGCGGCCAAGGCCGAGGAGATGATCTGATGACCATTTCCTTGAATATCCAGGGGCTGACAGCCCCCAAGCGCGGGGAGGGCCGGACATGCTGATCCAGGACCACGACCGCGCAGGCGGATATTGGGGGGCGGTCTATGCCTTCTGCGCCACCAAGGGTTTGCAGGTGGTGATCGATGGCCCTGTGGGTTGCGAGAACCTGCCGGTGACATCGGTGCTGCATTACACCGATGCGCTACCGCCGCATGAATTGCCCATCGTGGTGACCGGCCTGGGCGAAGGCGAGATGGGATCGGGTACCGAGGATGCGATGAAACGTGCCTGGGGCACGCTTGATCCGGCATTGCCCGCCGTTGTGGTGACCGGATCCATCGCCGAGATGATCGGTGGTGGCGTGACCCCGCAGGGCACGAATATCCAGCGGTTCCTGCCGCGCACGATCGACGAGGATCAATGGCAAAGTGCTGACCGCGCGATGACATGGATCTTTACCGAATTCGGCATGACCAAGGGCCGCATGCCGCCCGAGAAGAAGCGCGAAGAGGGGGCAGCCCCCCGCGTGAACATCCTTGGGCCGATGTATGGCGTGTTCAACATGCCCTCCGATCTGGCGGAAATCCGGCGTCTGGTCGAAGGGATCGGGGCCGAGGTCAATATGGTGATGCCGCTTGGCAGCCATGTGGCCGAGATGCGTAACCTGGTGAATGCGGATGTGAACATCTGCATGTATCGCGAATTCGGCCGTGGCCTGTGCGAATGCCTGGGCAAGCCTTACCTGCAGGCACCGATCGGTGTGGACAGCACCACGAAGTTCCTGCGCAAGCTGGGCGAGATGCTGGGGCTGGACCCCGAGCCGTTCATCGCGCGCGAGAAGCATTCCACGATCAAGCCGGTCTGGGATCTGTGGCGCAGCGTGACGCAGGATTTCTTTGCAACCGCCAGCTTCGCGGTGGTGGCGAATGAGACCTATGCCCGCGGGATCCGCCATTTCCTGGAAGGCGACCTGGGCTTTCCCTGCGCCTTTGCGGTGGCCCGTGTCGCGGGGACCAAGACGAACAACGTCGAGGTCAAGGCGCTGATGCATCAGAAACGCCCGCTGATCGTTTTGGGCAGCATCAATGAAAAGATGTACCTGGCCGAAATGAAGGGCGGGCATGGACCAAGCCCCGCCTTCATTCCGGCGTCCTTTCCCGGTGCCGCGATCCGGCGGCACACCGGCACGCCGATGATGGGCTATGCCGGGGCGACTTATCTTTTGCAGGAAGTATGCAACGGGCTGTTCGATGCGCTGTTCCATATCCTGCCCCTGGCCAGCGTCATGGACGCGGCCGAGGCGACACCCACGACCCTGCGCCGCGACTTCCCCTGGGATGCCGATGCGCAAGCCGCTCTTGACCGTATCGTGGCGCGCCATCCGGTGCTGACCCGGATCTCGGCGGCGAAGACCCTGCGGGACGAGGCAGAGCGCGCCGCGCTGGCGCAAGGCGCCGAACGCGTCGTGCTGGAAACCGTTCAGGCACTCAATCCCGACCTGGCGCGCCCTGCGCGAGGTCCAGAGGCGAAAGGAGATCTGTCATGACAGATGCAACATCCAATACCCCGATGACCCGCAGCCACAAACCGCCCCGGACCGAGTTCATGGTCTATTTCGGCGTGATCTTCGTGGCGACGCTTCCGCTGGCCACCCTGACTTGGGCGCTTGCGCTGCTGAAGGGCGGACGCATCCCGGAAAAGGGTCCGGTTGCCCGTGCCTGGAGCCAGGCGCGGATCATCACGCCCATGATTTTCTCGGCCTGATCCATGGGGATCGGTCTGCATATCCTGCCCTTGGGCGGTGCGGCAGACAGCCGAACACGAGATCTGTTCACTCGGAAGGGTGTTCAGAGCCGGAGGGGCGCTTGCACCCCAAAGGACCCGGCCGCGGGGTGCGCGGCGTCACCTTTACATTCCGGAGGAAAGTAAATGGCTGATAAATCTGACCTGTCCTTCACAGGTCTTACGGACGAGCAGGCGCAGGAACTGCACTCGGTCTACATGAGCGGGCTTTGGCTGTTTTCAGCCGTGGCCGTGGTTGCTCACCTGGCCGTGTTCATTTGGCGCCCCTGGTTCTGAGGAAGGATTGAAAAATGGCTAAATTCTACAAGATCTGGCTCATCTTCGATCCGCGCCGTGTGTTTGTTGCACAGGGTGTCTTCCTCTTCCTGCTTGCAGCGATGATTCACCTCGTCCTGCTGAGCACGGAACACTTCAACTGGTTCGAGCTGGCAGCCCAAAAAGCAGCGATGTGATCCACTCCCCTTTGCAGGGGACGGGTGACAACCAGTCGAGTGACATAAAGACAGCTGCGGGCACGTCAGGCGTGGCCTGCCCGCGGCAAACCGAAATCCATCGACGGCTTGCGGTCTGAACAGACGAGCCGCCAAACGCGGAGACAGAAGATGGCGTTGCTCAGCTTCGAGAAAAAGTATCGCGTCCGTGGTGGGACGCTGATCGGCGGCGATCTGTTCGATTTCTGGGTAGGCCCGTTTTACGTGGGCTTCTTTGGAGTGACGACAGCGTTTTTCGCCCTGTTAGGCACCATTCTGATTTTCTGGGGAGCGTCCCAACAAGGCACGTTCAATCCCTGGCTGATCAATATCGCACCGCCCGACCTGTCATACGGTCTGGGCATGGCTCCCCTCATGGAGGGGGGGCTCTGGCAGATCATCACATTCTGCGCAACCGGCGCCTTCATCAGCTGGGCCCTGCGCGAGGTTGAAATCTGCCGAAAACTGGGGATGGGCTATCATGTGCCTTTCGCCTTCAGCTTCGCCATTCTGGCCTATGTGACACTGGTGATCTTCCGCCCGCTTCTGATGGGCGCCTGGGGGCACGGCTTTCCCTATGGGATCTTCAGCCACCTGGATTGGGTCAGCAACACCGGCTACGCCTATCTGCACTTCCATTACAACCCGGCGCACATGCTGGCGGTTACGCTTTTCTTTACCACCACGCTGGCGCTGGCGCTGCATGGTGCACTGGTGCTGAGTGCGGCGAACCCCGAAAAAGGGACAGAAGCACAGGGCCCCGACAACGAGGACACGTTCTTTCGTGACTTCATCGGCTATTCGATCGGCACATTGGGAATCCACCGTGTGGGTTTCCTGCTGGCGATCAACGCAGTCTTCTTTTCGGCGGTCTGTATCATCATCTCTGGCCCGGTCTGGACCCAAGGCTGGCCCGAATGGTGGAACTGGTGGCTTGAGCTGCCGATTTGGCCCTCTCAGGTAGGAATGTAATCATGGCTGAATATCAGAACATATTCACGCAGGTGCAGGTCCAAGGCCCGGTCGAATGGGGCATGGACAACGAAAACAACATGAAGGAAGACCGGATCGGCAAGCCCTTCTTCAGCCAGTTGGTTGGCTGGATCGGCAACGCGCAGATCGGTCCGGTCTTCCTGGGCTGGACAGGGATGATCAGCCTTGCCACCGGTCTCTTGTGGTTCAACATCGTGGGTCTGAACATGCTGGCGCAAGTCGGCTGGTCGATCCCCGAGTTTCTGCGGCAGCTGTTCTGGCTGGCGCTTGAGCCGCCGGGGCCGGAACATGGTCTGTCCATGCCGCCGCTGAATGACGGGGGCTGGTACATCATCTCTTCGTTCTTCCTGCTGGTGTCGGTGATGACCTGGTGGTTGCGGTCCTACCTGCTGGCGCAGCAGCACAAGATGGGCAAGCATGTGGCCTGGGCCTTTGCTTCGGCGATCTGGCTGTTCCTTGTGCTGGGCCTGTTCCGTCCTGTCCTGATGGGCAGCTGGTCCGAGGCTGTGCCCTACGGCATCTTCCCGCACCTTGACTGGACCACGGCGTTTTCGATCCGCTACGGGAACCTCTACTATAACCCGTTCCACTGCCTTTCGATCGTCTTCCTCTATGGGTCCGTCCTGCTGTTCGCGATGCATGGCGCAACCATCCTGGCCGTCACCCGTTTCGGCGGCGACCGCGAACTGGAGCAGATCTATGACCGCGGCACCGCAAGCGAACGCGCGGCGCTGTTCTGGCGCTGGACCATGGGCTTCAACGCCACGATGGAAGGTATCCACCGCTGGGCCTGGTGGTTTGCCGTGCTGACCCCGATCACGGGTGGCATCGGTATCCTGCTGACCGGCACGGTCGTGGACAACTGGTTCATCTGGGCCCAGGAGCACAACTTCGCGCCCATGTATGACGGCTCTTACGGGTATGCCGACTACGGGTCTTACGAAGCCTTCATCGGACAGGAGAATTGAGATGCTTCCCAAGTGGTTTGATGACTGGAATCGCAAGAATCCGAAAGACATCTATGGCCCCGGCATACTTGTCGGGGCGATAGGAGGGGCGATCTTCGTTGCGGCCTTTCTGGTGTCCTGGGGGCAACCCTTTGCAACAGACAGCATGCAGACCGGCCCGCGCGGAACCGGCATGTCGGTGCCCGAGTTCAAGGCGGACCTGGCGACGCCCGATCCTTCGATCGAGCTGATCCTGGCAAATGATCCCATCATCCCGGAAGCGGGTGAGGAACTGGCCGGGAACATCTACAAGAACGTTCAGGTTCTGGGCGGACTGACGGATGCCAACTTCAACCGGCTGATGGCGGCGATGACGGAATGGGTGGCCCCTGACCAGGGCTGTGCGTACTGTCATGGTGACGGCGACCTCGAGACTTATGGCGATGACGCTCTCTATACCAAGATCGTCGCGCGCCGGATGATCCAGATGACCCAGAACATCAACGAGAACTGGGATGGTCACGTGAATGCCAACAAGCAGGTCGGTGTCACATGCATGACCTGCCACCGTGGCCAGAACGTGCCCAGCAACATCTGGTTCAAGATCACGCCGGTGAACGAATCCGTGGCCGGCTGGTCCGCCAACCAGAACCGAGCGACCAGCATCAGCCAGTCGACATCGCTGCCGTCGGATGCGCTGGAGAAGTACCTGCTGGAATACGAAAGCATCAAGGTGCACGACCTGGAAAGCCGCGTGGCCAACCAGCCGGGCGATCCGCTGATCCAGCAGACCGAGCGGACCTATTCGCTGATGAACTACTTCTCGAACTCGCTGGGTGTGAACTGCGTGCTCTGTCACAACAGCCGCGCGTTCTATGACGCAGGGCAGGTGACGCCACAGTGGGGCACCGCTTCGCTGGGTATCGCGATGGTGCAGGAGTTGAACAACGACTACCTCGTGCCGCTTCAGGACCAGTATCCCGAACATCGGCTTGGTCCGATCTATGGCGATGCACCCAAGGCTGCCTGCAAGACCTGCCATCAGGGCTATCAGCAGCCGCTGCAAGGTACCAACGTGATCGCGGACTGGCCTGAACTGGCCACCACCTCGGGCACGCCGGTCTACGAATAAGGAAGGGGCGGACTCCCCTCCGCCCAATCCTTAGCCATGTTCGGATCGCGTCGTTCGCGCCACGCGATCCGAACACGGGGCTTCAACACCCCGGTTCCCTTCCTGTTGGCTACAGGACCTGGGCGCCACACCGGGGACACCTGGTGTGGCGCCTTTTGTTTCAAGAGCGGGAGGCTCTGATGACCCAGTCCCAATTCCCAACCGAAACGCCCCTTCTGGATCGCGTGGCAGGTCCATCGGACCTCAAGCGGTTTTCCGATGATGAACTGGCCCGCCTTTCGCAGGAACTGCGATCCGAGGTGATCCGGTCCGTGGCCCAGACGGGAGGGCATCTGGGTTCATCCCTGGGGGTGGTCGAACTGACCGTGGCGATCCATGCAGTGTTCAACACGCCGATGGACAAGCTGATCTGGGATGTCGGGCATCAATGCTATCCCCACAAGATCCTGACGGGACGCCGGCACCGGATGACCAGCCTGCGCCAGAAGGACGGGCTGTCAGGCTTCACCAAGCGCAGCGAATCCGAATTCGATCCTTTCGGCGCGGCGCATAGCTCGACCTCCATTTCGGCGGCGCTTGGCTTTGCCGTGGGGCGCGACATGGGTCAGCCCACCGGCGACGCCATCGCCGTGATCGGTGACGGGTCGATCAGCGCAGGCATGGCCTATGAGGCGCTTAACAACGCAGGCCATGAAAAGCGGCGGCTGTTCGTGATCCTCAACGACAATGAAATGAGCATCGCGCCGCCGGTCGGGGCGATGTCGTCCTACCTGTCGCGGCTTTACGCAAACGAGCCGCTGGCCGCACTGCGGCAGATGGCCGAAGGGTTCGAGGCGGCGCTGCCGCCGCCGATGCGCGAAAGCGCCAAGCGGGCACGTCAGCTTGTGACCGGCCAGCCGGCCAGCGGCACCTTGTTCGAGGAGTTGGGTTTTACCTATATCGGGCCGATCAACGGGCATGACATGGGCCAGCTGCTGCCGGTGCTGCGCGCCGCGCGTGCAAGGGCCACGGGGCCTGTGCTGATCCATTGCTGCACGGTCAAGGGCAAGGGCTATGCCCCGGCCGAGGCCTCTCGGGACAAGTATCACGGCGTGGCGAAGTTCGACGTGCCGTCAGGGACGCAGGTGAAGTCCAAGCCCAACGCCCCCAGCTATACCGCTGTCTTCGGTCAGGCGCTGAGCGATATTGCCGCGCGTGATCCCAAGGTCGTCGCGGTGACGGCGGCGATGCCGGATGGCACAGGCCTTGATATCATGGCAAAACGCTTTCCGGGCCGCGTCTTTGACGTGGGCATCGCGGAACAGCATGGCGTGACCTTTGCGGCCGGGATGGCCGCCAGCGGGCTCAAGCCTTTCTGCGCGATCTATTCCACGTTCCTTCAGCGGGGTTATGACCAGGTCGTGCATGATGTGGCCCTGCAGGGATTGCCCGTACGGTTCGCCATAGACAGGGCAGGGCTGGTGGGGGCCGACGGGGCGACCCATGCGGGTGCCTTCGACGTCGCCTACCTGGCAAACTTGCCGGGGTTCACGGTGATGGCTGCTGCGGATGAGGCCGAGCTTGTCCACATGGTTGCGACCGCTGCCGCGCATGACGCGGGACCCATCGCCTTCCGCTATCCGCGCGGGTCAGGCACAGGTGTGGTGCTGCCCGAGGTGGGTCAGCTGCTGGAGATCGGCAAGGGCCGCGTCATCCGCGAGGGAAGCGACCTGGCGATCCTCAGCCTGGGTGCACATCTGTCGGAATGCGAGGCTGCGGCCGATCTGCTGGCGGCCGAGGGTGTGTCTGTGACGCTTGCGGATGCGCGCTTTGCCAAGCCGCTGGATCTGGATCTGCTGATGCAACTGGCCCGCAATCATGGTGCGCTGATCACGGTGGAACAGGGATCGCGTGGCGGCTTTGGCGCCATGGTCCTGCATGAACTGGCGGCGGCTGGTGTCTTTGACCGTGGCCTTGCCGTGCGGACCTTGACGCTGCCGGATCGGTTTATCGACCAGGCCAGCCCGGACGAGATGTACCTGGATGCGGGTCTGACACGGCACGACATTGCCGCCAGCGCCATGCAGGCATTGGGCCGCGAACGCAAGGTTGTGGGATTTCAGGGCGCGCCGCGACGGGCATGATTTAACATAATCATGATTATCGGTTCTTTTTGCGGGCTGTGATCACGTCTTGATCGTGCGCAGGATCACGTTGGTCTGCGCGCTGGCCACCGCAGGAATGCGAAACAGAACCCTTTCCAGGAAAATGTTGTAATCCTCGATATCCGCGCAGACGACATGCAGATGATAGTCGGCCTGCCCTGTCGTGGCGTAACAGGCACGGATTTCGGGGCGATCCTGCACCGCGCGAATGAAAGCGTCGAGTTGATCGGGGTCGTGGCGTGTCAGATGCACATGGACCATGGCCCCGAAGCCAAGGCCTTGTTTCACGTCATCGAGGGCGACCGTATAGTTGCGGATGATCCCGTGTTCCTCAAGCGCCTTGACCCTGCGCCAGCACGAGGAAGGCGAAAGCCCCACCCGGTCGGCAAGATCCGCATTAGAAATGCGGCTGTCTTGCGTGAGGGCGGCAAGGATACGTTTGTCGACAGGATCCATTTCTGACAAATTTCTTCATGATTTGTTAATATTTTGATGCAACTTCTCATTAATCTTTCTGAATCACAATCATTCTGACCTCTTTTTTCAGTCTTCCCATGCGATCCTGACCGGGCGCACAGGAGAGTCCGATGACTGCACAAGCCCCCCGTTTTCAAACCTACAAGCTGGAAGATCGCTATGACCAGAATGCGGGCCGTGTCTATCTGACCGGCACCCAGGCCCTTGTCCGGATCATGCTGGATCAGGCCCGGCGCGATCAGGCGGCGGGGCGCAACACCGCCGGTTTCGTCTCGGGTTATCGCGGGTCACCCTTGGGTGCGCTTGATATGGAGTTGTGGCGGCAGCGTGCGCGGCTTGAAAAGGCGCGGATCGAATTCCTGCCAGCCGTGAACGAAGACCTTGGTGCGACCGCAGTTCTTGGGGCGCAGCAGGCAGCCCTTGATCCCGCCTGCGAGGTCGAAGGCGTGTTTTCCATGTGGTACGGCAAGGGTCCGGGCGTGGATCGTTCCGGCGATGCGTTGAAGCACGGCAACGCCTATGGTTCGTCGCCCATGGGGGGTGTTCTGGTCGTTGCCGGGGATGATCACGGCTGTGTCTCTTCCTCGATGCCGCACCAGTCGGATGTTGCTTTCATGGCGTGGTTCATGCCGACGCTGAACCCGTCAAGTATCGCTGAGTACCTGGAATTCGGCGCTTACGGTATCGCGCTGTCGCGGTTCAGTGGAACCTGGGTGGGTTTCAAGGCGATTTCCGAAACGGTTGAAGCCGCACAGTCCATCGAAATTCCAAAGGATCGCGTTTTCATTCAGCCGGACTTCGTGGCGCCGCCGGGTGGCTTGCATGTGCGGCGCTCGGACATGCCCAGCCCCGAGATCGAGACCCGCATCGGTGCCAAGCTGAACGCTGTCGAAGCCTTTGTCGAAGCGAACCCGATCGACCGGCGCATCTATGACATCGACAATGCGCGGTTCGGTATCGTCACGACCGGCAAGGGCCATCTTGACCTGATGGAGGCGTTGCGCCTGCTGGGGCTGGATGAGGCTGCTTGCCGCCGTCTGGGCATCGACATCTACAAGGTCGGCATGGTCTGGCCCTTGGCGCGGCGCGATGCGCTGGCCTTTGTGAAGGGCAAGGAAGAGGTTCTGGTCGTCGAAGAAAAGCGCGGCATCATCGAGAGCCAGTTCAAGGAATATTTCTACGATTGGCCAGGTGACAAGCCGCGCAAGATGGTGGGCAAGCATCGCGCGGCGGGTGATCCGCTGATCCCCTGGACCGGCGAGCTGACACCCCTGCTGCTGGTGCCGATCCTGGCTGAACGGCTGGCGCGCTTCTTCCCGGATGAAGGTCTGATCGAACGGGCGCGCGCGCTGACGGCGACCCCTGCCCCGGTGTTGTCGGTGCCGGGGGCCACGCGTACGCCCTATTTCTGTTCGGGTTGCCCGCACAACACATCGACCAAACTGCCCGAAGGCAGCATGGCGGCCAGCGGGATCGGTTGTCATGTGATGGCCGGCTGGATGGATCGCAACACCGTCGGATATGCGCAGATGGGTGGTGAAGGCGTGCCGTGGGCTGCGGGCTCGCGCTTTGCCGGCAAGCGGCATATCTTCCAGAATCTCGGCGAGGGCACGTGGTACCACTCGGGCTCTCTTGCCATCAGGCAGGCCGTCGCCGCGCAGGCGAACATCACCTACAAGATCCTTTACAATGATGCGGTGGCCATGACCGGGGGGCAGCCTGTGGACGGGCCAGTCAGCCCGGCTGCCATTGCCCAAAGCTGCCGCGCAGAGGGGGTGGAACGGATCGCGCTTGTGTCTGACGATCCGCAGAAATTCAGGCATGGTGATTTTCCTGTTGGCACGACCTTTCATGATCGCGCCGATCTTGATCCGGTGCAGCGCGCCTTGCGCGATGTGAAGGGTGTCTCGGTCCTGATTTACGAGCAGACCTGTGCCACCGAGAAACGCCGCCGCCGCAAGCGCGGCATGATGGAGGATCCGCCCCGACACGTGATGATCAATCCGCTGGTCTGCGAAGGCTGCGGGGATTGTTCGCTGGAGTCGAACTGCCTGAGCGTCGAGCCGCGCGAGACGGACCTGGGCCGCAAGCGCAAGATCAACCTGTCCAGTTGCAACAAGGATTTTTCCTGCCTCAACGGATTTTGTCCCAGTTTCGTGACAATTGAAGGGGGGCGACGGCGCAAACCGAAACCCGCCGGTCTGGACCTTGCCGGGCTTATGGCGGATCTGCCGCATCCGGTTATGGCCGATTTGGCGGAGCCATATAACCTGCTGGTGGCAGGGGTCGGCGGCACGGGTGTCGTGACCATCGGCGCCCTGATCACCATGGCCGCGCATCTGGAAGGCAAAGGCGCCAGCGTTCTGGATTTCACCGGCTTTGCGCAGAAATTCGGAACGGTTCTGGGCTATGTGCGCATTGGCGCCGCGCCGCAGGCCATCCACCAGGTGCGGATCGAGGCCGGTGCCGCCGATGCGGTGATCGGCTGCGATGCCGTGGTCTGTTCTGCGCCCAAGGCATCGGTTCATTACAGGCGGGGAACCGCCGTTGTTCTGAACCGTGCCGAAATGCCGACGGGCGATCTGGTTCTGCACCGGGATGCCGATCTGAAGATCGACGCGCGCGAAGACTTGATCCGCAAGACCGTTGGCGATGGATGCGTGATCGCATTTGATGCCAATATCGCCGCCGAGCGGTTGATGGGTGATGCCGTTTTCGCCAACATGATGCTTCTGGGCGCAGCCTATCAGCAGGGCCTTGTCCCGGTCAGTGAAGTTGCGCTGAAGCAAGCGATCCTGCTGAACGGCGTGGCCGTTGAGAAGAACGGCATCGCTTTCGATCTTGGGCGGGTCATGGCTGCGCGCCCGGAGGCTTTGGCGGATCTGCCAAGTGATGCGCCCAAGGGACCAGAGGGGCTTGACGCACTGATGGCACATCGCGCGAGGTTTCTGACTGAATATCAGGATGCGGCCTATGCCAGGCGGTTCACCGATCGTATCGCCCGTTTTCGTGCCGCATTGCCAGAGGCGGGCGAAGACGTGGTGACGGAAGCGGCAAAATCCCTGTTCCGCCTGATGGCCTACAAGGATGAATACGAGGTTGCGCGCCTGCACACCGAGGGGACGTTCGAGGCAGAGTTGGCTGCCGCTTTCGAAGGCGATTTCACTGTGAAGTATCATCTTGCCCCTCCCCTGCTGCCCCTTGGGAACGATGCAAGGGGGCGTCCGAACAAACGTGCCTTCGGTCCCTGGATCAGACCTGTTTTCAAGGTGCTGGCACGGATGAAAGGCTTGCGCGGCAGTGCCTTTGATCCCTTTGCCTCAAGCACGGATCGCAAGCTTGACCGGCAGCTGATCGCCTGGTTCGAAGGGGTGATGAGCCATGTCGAAAAGAATTTCGACCCCGCGAATCCCGCGGCGTGCATGGCGCTTCTGACAGCTGCGCAGGAGATCCGTGGTTATGGCCCGGTCCGCCACAAGGCGGCCGACAAGGTGATGTCCGAGGTCGCGGCACGGATCGCCGCCAGCTGACGTCAGCCCAAGTGTATCTGCCTTTCGGGGTGGCGCACCCGTGGCGTGACGCGCGGGGCCAGGAAGAAGCCCGGTGTCCTTGGCCCGATACGCCCCGGAGACAGGATGTCCGTGATCACAGCCCGTCCGACGCCCGAAAGTTCGGTCGTTTCGCCGCGCGACAGTCCCACGGCATCAAAGGCCAGGGTAACCTTGAACGCAGCGCCGCGGCAACGGAAGGGCCAAGCGAAAGAGACTACCGTAAGTCAGGTGCGGAACTGTGCCATCCAGCCCAACCCCGCCACGGTTCCTGCACGGGGGCGGTATTCGGCACCGACATGTCCGTCATAGTCCAGCCCCGCCAGATGGCGCATCAGCCAGCGATAATCGACCTCGCCCCGGTCTGGCTCGCCCCGGTCGGGAACGGCGGCAATCTGGATGTGGCCAATCACCGGCATCAGGTCGCGCAGGTGGGTGGCAAGGTCACCCTGCATGATCTGCATGTGATAGCAGTCAAACATCAGCTTGAGGTTGGGTCTGTTCAGCGCGGCGATGATCCGTGCGGCATGATCGGTGCGGGACAGGTGATAATCCTGCACGTCGCGGGTATTGATCGGCTCGATCAGGATCGTGATCCCATGTGGCGCGGCCAGGTCGCAGGCATGGGCGAGGTTGGCGCGAAACGCATCCTCTGCCGCCTCACCGCCATCGGTTCGCCCGGCCATGACGTGCACGGCTTTCGTACCCGTGGCCACGGCGTAATCCACGGCCTGGGCGATGGCGGCGCGGGCCTCATCCATCCGTCCGGGCAGCGCGGCCAGACCAAAATCCCCTGCCGCCTTGTCACCTGGCCAGGTGTTCAGACCCAGCATGGTCAGACCGGTGTCGCGCAGGGCTTGCGCCACTTCGGCCGCCGGCACATCGTAGGGAAAGTGGCATTCCACCGCATCAAAGCCTGCCTTTTTCGCCGCGTGAATCGCTTCCGGCAGGGGCAGATCGGTAAAGAGAAAGCCAAGATTGGCGGAATAGCGCATCAGTCCCACTCCAGATCGAATTTACGGACAAGCGCGCCGATCTGATCCTGCGTCAGGGCGCGGGGCGAATGATCGCGCAGCAGCAGCGCAAGCTTGGCGGTTTCCTCCAGCTCTTCCATCGCGAAAACAGCCGCCTCCAGATCTCTGGAGGCCACGACCGGCCCATGATTGGCCAGAAGCACGGCCGAGCGTTTGCCGCCCAGACTGCGCAAGGCATCCCCCATTGCCGCATCACCCGGCAGAAAGAAGGGCAAAAGCGCCACCTTGCCCACGCGCATCACCGCATAGGGGGTCAGGGGCGGCAGGACGTCGTTGGGGTTGGTGTCCGGCAGCATCGACAGGGCGACGGAATGCGTCGAATGCAGATGCACCACGGCGCCGGCGCTTTTGCGCGTTTCGTAGAAAGCGGAATGGAGCGGCATTTCCTTTGTGGGGGCATCGCCGCCGATATGCTGGCCTTTGGCGTCGAACCTCGACAGGCGCGCGGGATCAAGGCGGCCCATGCTGGCCCCTGTCGGGGTGACCAGTAGCCCGCCATCTTCGGTCCGCACAGAAATATTGCCCGATGCACCGCCCGTCAGGCCACGGTTGAACATGGACGCGGCCCAGAAACAGATATCCTCGCGCAGTTTCGCCTCGGTCATCAGCGGGTGCCTTCCATCATCGCCGCAGCGCGGGCAAAGAAGTCGGGCCCACCGAAATTTCCCGACTTCAGTGCCAGCACCAGTTTGTCAGAGGCGCGGATCATCGGCACGCCGGGGTCGATTTCGGGGCCTATCTGAAGGGCCGACAGGCCAAGCCCCTCGACGACGGCGCCTGATGTTTCTCCGCCGGCGGTGACAAGCCGGGTAACGCCACCGGCAACCAAATCGCGGGCCAGCTGCGCGAACATCGCTTCGATCTTGTCCGCGACGGTCTGCTTGCCAAAACGGGCCTGCGCCTCGGCCACCACGGCGGGATCGGCCGAGGTATAGATCAGCGGCACATCCTGTTGCGCCAGGGACCAATCGGCCAGGCCTTGCGCCGTGACATCACCCGCCATGACCTGATCCGCCGTCACTTCGCGCACAGGGTTCGCCTTAGCGTGCTGCGCCACTTGCGCGCGGGTCGCGTTGGAGCAGGATCCCGAGAGGATCACGGCGCGACCTGCCTGCCCGATCCAGGCGCTGTCCTGCACGGACAGCAGACCCTTGTCGCGGAAATTGCCCGGCAGGCCCATGGCAATGCCCGATCCGCCTGTAAGAAGCGGCAGATCGGCGGCGGCCTGTCCCAGCGTGATCAGATCGGTATCCGTGATCGCATCTGCCACCAACAGGCGATGACCCGCCGCATCTTCGGCCTGCATCCGCGTGCGGGTTGCATTGGCGCCCTGCGAGACGATCTGCGCCGGGATATGGCCCACGCTGCCCTTGACCTGATAGCCCAGCCAGCGACGGATATCCGGGTCTGTCATGGGTGTCAGCGGATGGTTCTGCATTCCGCTTTCCGACAAAAGACGATCCGTCACGAACAGATAACCCTGATAGATCGAACGCCCCGTTGCCGGAAAGGCCGGGCAGACAAGAACCTGTCTTGCGTCAAGTGCATTGGCCAATGCCTCGGCCACCGGGCCGATGTTCCCCTCGGGGGTGGAGTCGAAGGTCGAGCAGTATTTGAAAAGGAACTGCGTGCAGCCCTGCGCGCGCAGCCATGCCAGCGCATCAAGGGACAGTTTCACCGCGTCTGCCGGGGGGATCGAGCGCGACTTGAGTGCGACAATCCCGGCTTCGACGTCCGGCGAGGCTGGCCCCCCCGGAACACCGACATATTGGGTCACGCGCATACCGGCCTTGGTCAGCGTGTTGCCAAGATCGGATGAGCCGGTGAAATCATCCCCGATGCAGCCCAGCAGCATCACGCATCCCCCGGCAATTTCAACCCGGCGCGGGCGGCGACAAGCTTGGTGATCGCGGCGTCATCCTCCAGCCCGAGGCCTGCTTCGGCCGCTGCGCGGTATTGGGCAAGCGCCGTTTCCGTCAGTGGCAGCGGCAGGTTTGCGCCTGCCGCGATATCGGTGACGATCCCCAGGTCCTTGGGCCAGATATTGATCGTCGAACGCGGTGTGTAATCCGCCTCGATGACATGGGGCGCGCGGTTCTCGAACATCCACGACGTTCCGGCCGACACCTTGATCACGTCCAGCACGCGGGACAGTTCCAACCCCTGCGAGGCGGCAAACCCCAGCGCTTCACCCATCGCGGCAATATGTACGCCCGCCAGCAACTGGTTGACCGCCTTCATTGCCGATCCGGGTCCTGCCTGATCGCCAAGACGGTGCACGGTCTGCGCCATGGCGGCCAAGGCCTCGGACGCGCCATCGAAAGCGGCGGCGGTGCCGGATGCCATGACGGACAAGGCACCCTCTGCAGCACGGACCGATCCGCCGGATATCGGCGCATCAAGGTAGTGCAGGCCATGCGCCTGGGCGCGCGCTTCCATCGCACGGGCGAAATCGGGCGCAACGGTCGCACATGACAGGATCGCGCCGCCCGGCTTCAGATGTTCGGCCCATCCGCCAGTTCCGAACAGGGCATCCTCTGTCTGGGCCGCGTTCAGCACCACGCAGATCAGCGCATCGGCAACAGGCGCTTCCCGTGTCAGGGTCTTGCCGCCCGCCTGTTCCAGCTTCGCCACCTGGGCCGGGTTCAGGTCCAGCCCGTAGACTTCGTGGCCAGCCCGCCGCAGCGACAGCGCCATGCCAAGGCCCATCGAGCCCAATCCGATTACATGAAAAAGCGACATGTCAGTTCCCGAATACAAGTTCCACCGGCCACAGGGTGATGGCAGGCACATAGGTGATGATCATCAGCGCACCGAAAACGGTCAGCACGAACCACAGCAGGTGCGGAATGATCTTGTCGACGGACAGCTTGGCCACGGCGCAGGCCGCGAACAGGTTTACGCCCAGGGGGGGTGTGATCATGCCAAGCGCAAGGTTGACCACGATGATCAGACCGAAATGCACCGGATCCACCCCATAGGCGATCGCGATGGGGGTCAGGATCGGCGCCAGCACCAGGATCGCGGCCGAGGTTTCAATGAACATGCCCACGATCAGCAGCAGGATGTTCACCGCCAGCAAGAAAGCAATCCGGCTTTCGAAGACATCCTTGAACCAGGCTGCAATCTCGTTCGGCAGACCCGACCGGGTGATCAGGAAGGAAAACAGCGATGCCGCTGCAATGATGATCATGATGGCCGATGTCGCGATGACGGTCTGCTTCAGGATCTCGGGCAACATGCTGAATTTCAGCTCGCGGTAGATGCCCATGCCGACGATCAGCGCTGCGGCCACGGCGGCGGCGCTGGCCTCGGTCGGGGTGAAAATACCGGAATAGATGCCGCCAAGGATGACAAAGGGCACAAGCAGCGCCGGCAAGGCATTCAGGCTGGCACGCGCCAGGCTGGACCGGTCTTCGCCATCGCGCATGCCGATGCCGCGCACCCGGCACAGCACCAGCACAAGGATCATCAGCGATGTCGCCACCAGGATGCCCGGACCGATGCCAGCCACGAAAAGCTGCCCGATCGAGGTATCGGTCGACACACCGTACAGGATCAGCGGAATGGACGGCGGGATCAGAACGCCCAGTTCTGCCGAGCTGGCCTGGATCGAGGCAGCCATCGGCTTGGGGTAGCCATGCTTGACCATTGCGGGGATCAGGATGGCGCCGATCGCGAAGGTGGTCGCCACGCTGGAGCCTGACACGGAGGCGAACATCATGCAGGTCAGCACGCAAGAGCAGGCAAGACCCCCCTGGATGCCGCCCACCATCGATTTGGCCAGTTCGACCAGTCGAAACGAAATGCCGCCCGCCGACATCAGGTTGCCCGCAAGGATGAAAAGCGGAATCGCCATCAGCGGGAAACTGTCGATGCCGGTGAACATGCGCTGCGCGACAAGCAGCAGCGGCAACCGCCCCTGCGCCTCAATCCCGACGACGGATGCCAGGCCGATGGCCACGGCAATCGGCACACCCATCAGAAACAGGATCGCCAGCGAAAGCCCAAGAGCGGTGTTCATTCTTCAAGCTCCTTGATCGCCTTGTCACGGGCCCAATCGCCCTGCGCGCCACGGATCATGCAGGCCAGTGTCGCGATGATGATGAAAACCGATCCGACAGGCAGCGCCGCATAGGCCCAGGCGATCGAAATATCGAGCGCTGCAAGGTTCTGGTTGGCGACCCGTTCGGTCATGGCCCAACCCTGCCAGAACAGGATCGCGAAAAAGAGCACGGACAGCGCATTGGCCACAAGGAACAACCACAGTCCAAGACGTGGCGGCAGCATCTGCTGAATGATCTCGACCGAGATCATGGCACCATGGCGAAAGGCGACGGCCACACCCAGAAAAACCGACCAGATCATGGCAGAGCGCGTGATCACCTCGGACCAGGTCGAAGGGCTGGCAAAGACGAAACGGGTTATGACCTGATACAATGCCAGGGACGCCGCGATGATCAGAAAGCCGATCGACAGGCGCAGGGCAAGCCCGGTGGTGAAATCCTCAAATCGCAGGAATGCGCGCATCCCGACCTCCGCTTCCGTCGATGCAAAAAACCGGCGCAGTGTCCTGCGCCGGTCGTATTGTAATGCTGCAGATCACTCGACCGCTTTGATGCGGTCCACCATCTCGGTGCCATACTGATCGGTATAGACCGAGTAGGATGCTTCCGCGAGGGCCGCGAAGGGCGCCTTGTCGATGTCGGTGATCACTTCCATGCCGTTCTCGCGCAGCAGGGCAACGCCTGCTTCTTCAAGACGGTTCACTTCGGCGCGGGTGGCGGCTGCCGATGCCTTGGCCGCTTCCATGAACCAGCCCTTCTGCTCGTCGGTCAGACCATCGAAAAGAACAGGCGATGCCAGCACGACTGCGGGCGAATAGACGTGGCCGGTCAGCGAGACGTGCTTCTGCACTTCCCAGAACTTGGATGCGGTGATCACGGTGACCGGGTTTTCCTGACCGTCAACAACGCCTTGCTGCAGCGCGGTGAACAGTTCCGGGAAAGCCATCGGCGTGGGGGCCGCACCCATGCCGCTGAACGCGGTCATGTGCACCTTGTTTTCCATCGTGCGCAGCTTCAGACCCTCCAGGTCCGCAGGGGTGCGAACGGGACGCTGCGAGTTGGTCACGTGACGGAAGCCGTTTTCGGACCAAGCCAGTCCCACCAGGTTGTTTTCGCCGATCTTGGCCAGCAGTTCCTGACCGATTTCGCCGTCCAGGGTCTTGCGGGCATGGTCATAGTCGCGGAACAGGAACGGCAGGTCGAGAGCGAAGACTTCAGGCACGAAGTTGCCCAGCGGTCCGGTCGAGGTCACGACCAGATCAAGCGATCCGATCTGAAGGCCCTCGATCATGTCACGCTCGCCGCCCAGCTGGCCTGCAGGGGCCTGCTCGCCGGTGAAGGTGCCGCCCGACAGTTCAGTCAGGGTGTCAATGAAGGCCTGCGCGCCAACACCGTAATGCGAGGTCGGTGACAATGCGTGGCCGACAACGATCTTTTGCTGCGCCTGAGCGCCCGTTGCCAGGACGGCTGCCGCGATAAGGCCGGTAACGAAGTGTTTCATGATGCTCCTCCCATGAGCTTTGGTTTCAGGTCTTTGGATCATTCCGCCGCAATGCGCCCCATGTGGGACGCGATCAGGTCGGCAAAATCGGAATCGGGTTCGAACCCGAGGGCAAGGGCGCGCGGCGTCAGGATCTGCCCCGGCCAGCTTGCCACGATGGCTTCGATTGCGGGATCATGCGCGGGCTTGATGCGCGCGGCCACGTCGGTGCCCGCAATGCGCGCCAGCGTGTCGATCATCGTGCCGACGGTCACGGTCACGCCGGGCAGGGTCAGTGTCGTGTCGCCACCGACGCTGTCCTGCGCAAGACCAGCCGCATGCAAGGTATAGGCCAGCGCCCGATCCGGCGAGGCCAGATGAAGACGCAGATCGCGCCCGACCGGCAGGATGGCGTCCTGTCCGGCAAGCGGTTCGCGGATGATCCCGCTGGCAAAGCTGCTGGCGGCCTTGTTGGGCGCACCGGGGCGCACCGAAATTGTCGGGAAGCGCAGACTGCGCCCGAGAATGAACCCCTTGCGCGTTGCATCCCGCACCAGCAGTTCGCCCATCAGTTTCTGCGTGCCATAGGACGATCGCGGCGCGGGCAGCGTGTCTTCGGAAATCGTGTCGTTGGCAGCGCAGGAAAATACCGCCACCGAGGATGAAAACAGAAAAACCGGGGGCTTCGGCATCCGGCGACAGGCATTGATCAGATCAATGGTCGCTTGCAGATTGACGGCCATGCCCAAGTCGAAATCCGCCTCGGCCTGCCCTGATACGACGGCTGCAAGATGGATCACCAGATCGGGCGCATCTTCGGCAATCCGGTCAAGGACATCAGGCGACGAAAGCGGTCCCGGCAAGGCGTGCACACGGTGATGCGACGCCGCCAGGGCATTCAACGGTCCCTCCGCGATGTCTGCGGCAAGGATCGCCGAGATACGTCTTTCGGCTCCGTTCAAAACAAGGACATCACGCGCCGCAAGCGCGTTCACAACCATCTGGCCGATGAAACCGGCCGCTCCCGTGACTAGAATTCTCAAGGTAGGTTCTCCTCCTCGGGCAAGCTGTCATTGAATGACAGCGCTGTCAATCAGTGGCATCATTCATTGCGAATCATGAATTCATGAGGGGTCGCGACAGTTCTGTGCAAAACTCGCAACATGGCCCCACCGAAGGAACCTACACCGCGTGAGCAAAGAAAAATCTTCCAGAAAACCCACGTTATTCGAGGTGGCGGCCCGCGCGGGCGTGAGCGAGATCACCGCCTCCCGGGCCTTGCGCGGCAGCAATGTGGTGACCCCCGAAACCCTGCAAAAAGTGCAGGAGGCCGCAGCATCGCTGGGGTATCTGCGCAATCGTCTTGCAGGCGCCTTGGCCGGTGGACCATCGAATCAGGTCGGCGTGATCCTTCCATCCTTGTCCAACATCGTGTTCCCCGATGTGCTGAAAGGGTTGGAGGATCGACTGGAACACGCAGGCTTCCATCCGGTTCTGGGGATTTCAAACTATGACCCGCAGCAGGAAGAACAGTTGATCCGCAATCTTCTGTCCTGGCGGCCGGCCGGGCTTGTGATTGCGCCAAGCGGCATGACCGACGCGAGTCGCGCCATGCTGTCGGGTGCTGATCTGCCGGTCGTCGAAATCATGGATATCGACACCGATCCGGTCGACATGGCTGTGGGCATGTCGCATCGCGGCGCGGGCCTTGCCATGGCACGCCATCTGATCGCGCGTGGCTATCGCCGCCTGGCCTATGTCGGCCATGACATCGCACACGATCACCGCGCCGCAGCCCGTCTTGACGGTTTCAGACGCGGTCTGACAGAGGCGGGATTGACGCTGGCTGGCTGCGTGACGCTTTCAGAGCCTTCGTCCGTCGCACTTGGTCGGCGCGGGCTGCACATGCTGCTGCAGGACGGTGGCACCCCTCCGGATCTGGTCTATTTCTCAAATGACGACATGGCCGTGGGCGGTGTCTTTCATTGCATGGCGGCAGGCATCAGCCTGCCGGATCAGCTTGCGATCGCGGGGTTCAACGGGCTTGAGATCGGGCAAAGCCTGCCTGTTGCGCTGACGACCACCGCCTCGCACCGTACGCTGATCGGCGAAACAGCGGCCGGCTGTATCCTGAAGCGACTAAGCGGCGAAGATACTGCGCGCATGACAGATGTCGGTTTCAGCCTGGTGGAAGGTGGAACAAGCTGAAGGCGCGCCTGTCAGGACAGGGCCGGAATTGATGCGCGCGGCCTTACCCCTGTGACAGGCTGGCCAGATAGACCATGTCAGGCCCGAAGATCCGGTCGCTATGCTCTGCAAGGTAGATCTTCATCCAGGGCGTAAACCGTTCCGGACGACGAGCGACCTCGGCGACCAGATCCTGATAGTTGATCCAGCGCACCTCCATCACCTCATCAGGGTTGGGCGCAACTTTCAGACCCGTATCCGCGCGGGCCAGGTAAATGTCCACGACCTCATGCTCGGTCATGCCGCGGCCCACATCTGCGCGGTATTCCACCTGATCGCGATGCTCGGGGTGCAGGCCGGTTATCCCCAGTTCCTCGCGCAAGCGCCGTACGGCGCAAACCTCTGGCGCTTCGTCCCAGTCAGGATGCGTGCAGCAGGTGTTCGCCCACAGACCGGGTGTGTGATACTTTCCCATGGCGCGGCGCTGGATCAGCACATCCATGCCGCGAATGACGAAAACCGACACGGCCATGTGGCGCAGGCCCCGCTGGTGGACCTCAAGCTTGTCGACAGGCGTCAGCTTTCCATCGACCCAGGCTGGAATCATGATGCTCATACGCGGCTCGCCGGGATCAGGCGGGTGAGATGGGCCAGGTTCTTCAGCCCGATCTTGAGATGCGCCATCGGACGCGCCCGCACCAGTTTCTTGTTCATATATGCCTCGAAGGTCAGCCGTTGCACATCGATGTCATGGCAAAGGGATACGAACCTTTCCCGCCGTTCATCGGACCGATAATAGGCATTCTGCATCGAGGCAAGAACCCGGAACACCATCTTGTGTTCCTTCATGAAAAGCTGCCGCGCCAGTTTCAGATCTCGTACCCGCCCGGATGCCAGGCAGGCCGCCGCAGCAGTTGCGGCAACGCGACCGCCGACCATCGCATAATAGATCCCTTCGCCCGAAGACGGCGCCACGACACCCGCGGCATCCCCGGCCAGCACCACATCGCGACCATTGTCCCATCGGTCGAGAGGTTTCAGCGGGATCGGCGCGCCCTCTCGGCGGATCGTCCTGCAATCGGTCAACCCGGCCGCCGCGCGCAGATCGGCAGTTGCCTGTTTCAGATCGACGCTGTCGATTTCGGTGCCCATCCCGACACTGGCGGATTTGCCATGGGGGAAAACCCAGCCATAGAAATCCGGTGAAATCGCGCCATCATAGATCACATCACAGCGTTCCGGATCGTAGATCGCCGTCTTTGCGGGCGCCTCGATGATCTCGTGATAGGCCAGCACATAGGGTATCCTGTCGCCGCCGGGAACTTCGGTGCGGCCGACCCTGGAGCGGGCGCCATCCGCGCCGATCACCAGCTTGGTCGTCAGGTGCATTTCCTCGCCCGAGGCCTTGTCACGATAGATGACATGGGTCCCGGCGGCATCCCTTTCGATCCGCAGATAGGTGCCGGTCAGCCGGGTTGCCCCGGCCCGGGCCGCGCGTACGCGCAGGAACTCGTCGAAATGCTCACGATCGACCATGCCGACGAAACCGTTCTCGATCGGGATGTCGACGGCGCGCCCCGTGGGCGAGATCATCCGTGCGGTGGTGATCTTGGCCACCAGCTGTTCATCGGGAATGTCGAAATCTGCGATCAGCCGGGGCGGAATGGCACCCCCGCAGGGCTTGATCCGCCCTGCCCGGTCCAGCATTGCAACCTTGATGCCGGATCGTGCGAGATCTTCGGCAGCGGTGGCACCGGACGGGCCTGCGCCCACAACAACGACATCGAACATGTTCATTCTCCCGGAACCAGTTGCGCGCCGCCACGGCGGCTTTCCATGATACGTGTGGCCATGAAGGCTGCGGCCAGAAACAGTGCGGCTTCGGCCAGGAAGACGGCGCCGAAGGCCGGTGCATCCTGTCCAAGAAACGCGCGCAGGCCATCGACCGAAGCAGCGCCAAGCAGCCCGCCGAAACCTGCGGCAATGGCCTGGGCCGCACCCCAGAGGCCCATGCGGGTGCCCTCGCGCGCGCCGCGACCTTCTCCGGCCAGGGCCATCATCGACCCGATCGCCGCGACGGCGAACATGCCGTTGAAAAATCCAAGGGTCACGACAGCCGGCACCAGCGGCGCACCCGGTCCGATCGGGCCAAGCAAGGTCAACAGGCCAAGGCTGGCCGCAGACCCCAGGCATCCCGCCACGACCCACGACCGCAAACTGCCCAGCCGCAGACCGGTGGCCGCGATGCCGACACTCAGCATGCCGACGAAGACGCCGCCGTTCTGGGCACCTGACAGCGATGTGGACTGTCCGGGCGTGAAGGCAAAGACAAGTCCCGCGTAGGGCTCGAGGATCAGTTCCTGCATGAAATAGGCGGTCATCGAGAGGAAGACGAACAGCGTGAACATCCGCGCCTTGGGTTCCGACCAGACCTCGCGCAGACCTTCGACAAATGGCATCCGGTCAGGCTCGGGCTGGGCATCGACGCCACGCTCGACCCGCCAGATGGCCAGCGCGGTCAGGATCACGGCGCCCAGGGTCACGATGGCCACGATCCGCATCAAAAGCGCATGGCTGTAGGGATCAAGATTGGCCCCGACCGTCCCGGCCGTCACCGCAATGCCGAAAATCATCATCAGCCAGGTGATCGTGGCCGCCGCTGCGCGCCGGCGCGGCGCGGTTGCCGTCGCCAGCAGGGCAAGAAGCGATGTGCCAGAAGCCCCTGCCCCGAGGCCGATCATGGCATAGGCCAGGATCGACAGCGCCAACCCCGGTGCAAAGCTGTTTTCGAGAACCGGAATGGCAAGCGCCGCGATGAAGGCGCCGGATGACAGGATGGCCATGCCCCCGATGATCCAGCGTGTCCGATTGCCGGATGTGTCAGACCGATAGCCCCAGTTCGGCCGCGTGATCTGGATCCCATAATGCAGCGCCACCAGAAATCCGGGCAACAGCGCAGGCAGCGCCAGTTCGACAACCATCAGACGGTTCAGGGTCGAGGTGGTCAGAACGACCACAGCACCCAGACACATCTGAACCAGCCCAAGGCGAATGATCGACAGCCAGGACAGGGTCATGGCAGTACCTCCAGTGTCCGAACGGCAAAGGCGGCAACCATCATCCCGCCAACATAAAGCGTGACACCCGTGCCGTTGTACCAGGGCGCACGACCTTTCGGATCTGTCAGAAGCACGCGCATCGCCCAGAGTTGCAGGGCAAGAACAGCGGTGATCGCGGCTGCATGCAGCGGGCGGTCCCATGCCAGAAGCATCAGGATCACCACGATCTGCGGCAGGGCCATGACCCAGCACGCCAGGCGCGCAGCGCGGGCGGGACCCATCGTGACAGGCAGCGAGTTCACGCCCATCTGCCGGTCACCTTCCAGCGCCTTGAAATCGTTCAGCGTCATGATCCCATGCGCACCGATACCGTAAAGCAGGGCCAGGATCACCACCGGCCAGGATGGCGCGCCAGCGCTGAGAACGGCGGCCCCGGTGAACCAGGGCAGGGACTCATAGGACAGGCCGACAAGACCCGGACCCCAGAGGCCGGACCGCTTCATGCGAACGGGTTCTGCCGAATAGGCCCAGGCGGCCAGAACGCCGACCACGGTCGCCCCAAATCCCCAAGGCCCCAATTGCCAACCAACGATCAGCGACAGGACAGTCATGGCAAGCGCAATCCAGAGACCCCAACGCCCCGGAATGCGACCCGACGGGATCGGCCGATCCGGTTCGTTGATTGCATCCACGTGACGGTCGCACCAGTCATTTGCCGCCTGCGACATCCCGCAAACGATGGGACCCGCCAGCAGCACGCCCAGCAGAACCATGCCCCATTGCCCAGTGGGCGAAACACCCGAGGAAATCACACCGCAGAGATAGGCCCACATCGGCGGAAACCATGTGATCGGCTTGATCAGCCGCAACATGGCTGCCGGTTCCGGCAGGGTTCGAATATGTAAGGCTTGGTTTACACTCATGTGTAAACTATGCCATTACATTTCGAGTCGACGCAAGGAAAAGAACTGCGTCAAAACACGCCGCAACGTCTGGATAAATGTGGGTGAAAGGCGCTTTGCCGCGCCTTATTCTTCGCCGTCCTTGCTGAGCAAACCGTATTTGCGCAGCTTGACGTAAAGGCTCTGCCGCGAGAGGCCCAGCATTTCGGCGGCGGCCACCCGGTTGTTGCGGGTCAGCGTCACGGCCGTTTCGATGCACATCTTTTCAACGACATCCGTGGTTTCGGCCACGATCTCTTTCAACGTCGCAGAGCCGACAAGCTCCATGACGCTGTGTTGCGATCCGTCATCCACGGTTGTCACCGGCTTGCGCACGGTATCGACGCGGCTGACATCGCGCAGCACAAAGGCGATGGCCGGGCTGCTGCGATCATTCAACCAGGTCGTTGCCACCTCGATGGCCACCTTGGCGCCATAGTCATTTACCAGCTGGGTCGCATACATGCGCATGTTGCCGGACCGCTGCGCATTGTCGATCAACACGTTCAGGTCGATCTGCCCGCGCGCCAGGAAATCACCCAGGCTGCGCCCTTTCACATCCGACATATGCGCGGCATCGGCCATGTTCAGGAAACTGTCATTGGCCGCGGCAATCACGCCCTTGGAATCGGTGAAAACAACGGCATCCGCCCCATTCTGATAGAGCGTGGACAGGTTCTGCATCAACTGGTCATCGACCACGCGTGCATCTTCACCGGGATCAAGCCGGCAGATCAGCACCCTTTCACCACCCGCCCGAAACACGGTTGGGGTGACGGTCACACGCTTGCGGCTACGCCTTGTCTGCGCCTCGAGATCGGACATGGATTCCGAGATGGCGAGGTTCACAAGGGATTCCACGAATTCCCCGCTGCGCTTGTCCTTGAATTCCTGCGCGAAGGTTGCGCCGGTCAGATCGTCGCGCGACGCCCCCAAAAGGCTTGCCGCAGGATCATTGATATCCTTGATTCGACCCGTCCCGACCGAAACGAAGACAATGGCATCACGCGTGGTCGCCAGCAGCAGACGATAGCGCGAGTCGAACTCTCGCCGCGCCTCATAGCCGCGCTCCAACGCCATTTGCGCCTGCACCAGGTGCTGCTGCGTTTCCGCGATCAGCCGCAGGTCGCGGCCCAGCATCAGAATCTGACCGTCGGTTCCGATCCGGTGGAAGGTATAGCGAATGGGAAATTCCCAGACAGCATTGTTGGAATGGTTAAGCTCAATGGGCCGCAGGATCTCGTCGGTATCGACGAAACGCTTCACGGCCGCTTCGAATTTGGGCACGCTCTCGAGGGTCAGGAACTGCTGAATCCTGCGCCCTTCCCAATGATCAAGATTGCCGTAGGACGTATCATTCGCGTTGATGAGAACCGACTGCACGATGCAATCGCGCGAGATCACCAAGGCAATATCGGAAGCCGCTGCAACGATGCTGCGCAGGAATTCGGGCTCTATCAGCGGAACGGAACCGCTGGACCAGAAATGGGATCCACCCTTCGTCATCTATTCGGCCACAAGCTTTTTGCGAACAGATCCGGTGTCGCGAAGCCTGAGAGCCATCTGCAAGTCATTCGTGGCAAGGTCTACGCCAACCCTCTCTTGAACATCGCTGAATTGATTCAAAACCGCACCCCCCAAGATCAGTGGGGGAACATTACGAAGAGACATCCGGGCGTGTTTAACGAATTCGGCAACATTTTCAAGCGCCTGAGCACTCGCACAGGAAAACATGATCAGATCGTACCAATCCTGCTTCAGTGCGCGGCGAAATTCCTGCCCTGTCGCGCCAAGGATCAGGCGAACGGAATGGCCTTCGTGGCGCAGACTGGCGGCGATCGTGACACATCCAAGCGTGTGCAGATCGTTCTCGCAAATCACCAGCAAGACGCCCAACTGATCGCATGTCGATCCGTTTGCTGCCCGGTCGGACCAGTCAGATGACACCAGGCGCACCATGTCCTGCAGGCGCGCGCTGGCAGTCGTCACCTGTGCGAAACTCATTTCGCTCTGGTTCCAGCGGCAGCCCAGATGGCGCGCAGCTTCGGGAATGTAACAGCTGATGATGTCCTTGTCCGACAGATGCGCGGCGCGCAGCATGGACAGCGTGACCTCAGGGTCAAAACCGGCGGGGTCGGCGATGGACACCAACAGACGATCAATGATGGCGTCACACAACAAGGCACGTTCAGCCATGCTGCGCTCGCGCAGCACCGAGATCACACGATTTGCAAGATCACCAACCTGGAAGATCCCCCTGATCGCAGGAGGCTGCGCGTCACCGGGTCGCCTATGGCTGGGTCTTTTTGACATATGCGCTCCGCGACAGGCCTGAGAGGCTTTCGTTTTTCCGGCGCGATGCGCGGAAATCAAGCCTCCGACTCCGGACATTGTCGAGTTTTGGCACACAAATGTCAAAGATAATAGACAGTCTGCCCAACTTAAGTAGTGAATTCAAATCGCGCAAATCAGTAAAGCCTTATTTTCGTTGAGTTACATGGCGAATTGAGATGTCCGTCCAGTCAGAATTACACATCAATAGTTACAGTGCAGTTGTGTAAGTTTTAGTTGACACTTTTGACCGGACACCGCTACGCTTCATTGAAGGCACGCGGAGGGAGTCGGCAATGTCGCATAGCCTAGCAGGCAAATCGGACCGCACGGGCCTCTACACCGAGGCCGAGCGGCAGCGTCGCGACTCGACTATCTGGACCCTCGTCCAGGGGGTTCTGGCCCCGTTTCAGTTCCTGGTTTTCCTGATCTCGCTGGGGCTTGTTCTGCGCTATCTGGCGACCGGTCTCGGCTATGACGCAGCGACCCTCTCGATCGTCTTCAAGACGGGCATTCTCTACCTCATCATGGTCACCGGAGCGATCTGGGAAAAGGTCGTTTTCGGGCAGTACCTTTTCGCCCCCGCCTTCTTCTGGGAAGACGTGTTCAGCTTTGCTGTCATCGGGCTACATTCTGCTTATTTAATAGCACTTTACACCAATTCTCTCGACCCGGCTGGCCTTATGGTTCTGGCCCTTTCTGCCTATGCCGCCTATGTCATCAACGCTGTTCAGTTCCTCCTGAAACTGCGCGCCGCAAGGCTTCAGTCGGAGGGACTTGCATGACCGTCGCCCGCCCCCTTCCAACGACCACAGGATGCCGGGAAACACCGGTCCTGAAACAGCGCGGCCAACGCGAGGTTTTCTGCGGGCTGACAGGTATCATCTGGCTTCACCGCAAGATGCAGGATGCCTTCTTTCTGGTCATCGGATCACGCACCTGCGCGCACCTTCTGCAAAGCGCCGCGGGCGTGATGATCTTCGCCGAACCGCGGTTCGGAACAGCGATTCTGGAAGAAACCGACCTTGCCGGAATGGCCGATGCACAAGACGAACTCGACAGTGTCGTCGCAAAGCTTCTGTCACGCCGGCCTGACATAAAGCAGCTTTTCCTGGTCGGCTCTTGCCCGTCGGAAGTTATCAAGCTTGATCTGGCGCGGGCTGCCGAACGCATGACCCAGACATATGCGCCCCATGTGCGGGTGCTGAATTTCTCGGGTTCGGGAATCGAAACCACCTTCACACAGGGTGAGGACGCCTGCCTGGCCTCGATGGTGCCCGTTCTGCCGACGTCGACGGCGCGGGAGTTGATGCTGGTCGGCGCCCTGCCGGATGTCGTCGAGCAACAAGCCATCGGCTTGCTGACCCAGATGGGCATAGGCCCGATCCGGGTGCTGCCCGCCCCGCGCGCGGCCGATCAGTTCGGCGTGGGTGAAAACACCGTCTTCGCACTGACACAGCCCTTCCTGGGCGACACACATGCCGCATTGGAACGGCGCGGCGCCCGCCACATCGCGGCCCCCTTCCCCTTCGGCGAAGAAGGCACGACCGCATGGCTGGCGGCCATTGCCCACGAATTCGGTGTGTCGCAGGAGGTATTCGACCGCGTCACCGCAGCACCACGCGACCGCGCCCGCCGCGCCGTGGCACAGGCGTCGGAAAGCCTGCGGGGCAAATCGGTCTTCTTCTTTCCCGACAGCCAGCTTGAAATCCCGCTGGCGCGGTTCCTGACCCGGGAATGCGGCATGACGGCGATCGAGGTTGGCGCCCCCTATATCCACCAGAATATCGTAGGTCCCGACCTTGACCTGCTGGTCGAGGGTCCTGTCCTGAGCGAGGGGCAGGATGTCGATCTGCAACTTGATCGCTGCCGCGCCGCGCGCCCGGATCTGACGGTTTGCGGGCTTGGCCTGGCAAACCCTCTGGAAGCGGAGGGCATGACCACAAAGTGGGCCATCGAACTGGTGTTCACGCCGGTGCATTTCTACGAACAAGCCGGCGATCTTGCCGGGCTCTTTTCACGCCCGATGCGACGCCGCGACCTTCTCAAGCTGGAGGCCGCGGAATGAAACTCACGGTCTGGACATACGAAGGCCCGCCCCATGTCGGTGCGATGCGCGTGGCAACCGCAATGAAGGGGCTGCACTACGTTTTGCATGCGCCGCAGGGCGACACCTATGCGGATCTGCTGTTCACCATGATCGAACGGCGCAACCATCGCCCGCCCGTCACCTACACCACTTTCCAGGCGCGCGACCTGGGGTCCGATACCGCGCAACTGTTCCAGGATGCCTGCCGCGACGCCTACGACCGCTTCAAGCCCGAGGCGATCATCGTCGGCGCTTCTTGCACGGCCGAGTTGATCCAGGACGATCCTGGTGGCATGGCCGAAACCATGGGTCTGCCGGTGCCGGTGATCGCGCTGGAACTGCCCAGCTATCAGCGCAAGGAAAATTTCGGCGCGGACGAGACCTTTTTCCAGATCGTGCGCCACCTTGCGCGGCCTGTGGCCAAAACCGACCGCATCACCTGCAACCTGATCGGGCCGACGGCCCTTGGGTATCGCCATCGCGACGACATCGAGGAACTGACAGGCCTTCTGTCCGACATGGGCATTGACGTGAATGTCTGCGCGCCGATGGGGGCCACCCCGTCGGATATCACCCGTCTGGGGGCCGCCCATTTCAACGTTCTGATGTATCCCGAAACGGGCGAAAGCGCCTGCCGCTGGATGGAGCGGGATCTGGGCCTGCCCTTCACCAAGACGGTGCCCATCGGCGTCGGCGCGACCCGCGATTTCATTGCAGAGGTCGCCGCAATCACCGGCCTGCCCGCGAAAGTGGATGAAAGCCGCCTGCGCCTGCCCTGGTACTCTGCCTCGGTGGACAGCACTTACCTTACGGGCAAACGTGTATTCGTGTTCGGTGACGGCACACATGTGAAGGCGGCCGCCAGGATTGCGCGTGACGAGATGGGGTTCGAGGTTGTGGGCCTGGGCTGCTACAACCGCGAAATGGCGCGCGACATCCGTGCGCTGGCCAAGGACTTCGGCCTGACCGCATTGATCACCGAGGATTACCTTGAGGTCGAAGCCGCAATCGAGGCACTGGCCCCCGAGATGATCCTTGGCACCCAGATGGAACGCCACATCGGCAAGCGTCTGGGCATTCCCTGCGCCGTGATTTCCGCCCCCGTGCATGTGCAGGATTTTCCCGCCCGCTACAGTCCGCAGATGGGGTTCGAGGGCGCGAATGTGATCTTCGACACCTGGGTCCATCCGCTGGTGATGGGACTTGAGGAACATTTGCTGCATATGTTCCGCGAGGATTTCGAATTCCACGATGCCGCCGGGGCAAGTCACCATGGCGGCAAGGCCGTGCCGGCGCCAGAGGTGGATGACCTGCCCATCGTGGCCGCCAACAACGACGCCCCCACCCCGCAAGGCGGTGAGGTCATCTGGCTGTCCGATGCCGAACGCGAGTTGAAGAAGATACCGTTCTTCGTGCGCGGCAAGGCAAGGCGCAACACGGAAACCTTCGCACAGCAAAAGGGCCTGCAGGAAATCAGCATCGACACGCTTTACGAAGCGAAGGCCCATTATGCGCGATGACCGGATAGCAAACACGCCCCTTCCGGGCTACAGGTTCGTGATCCTGACACTGGACAGCCACGCCGCCGGTCCGGCCGAGCGCGCGATGGAAAAGCTGGCGCGCGACTACCCCGGGCTGTCGCTCAGCATTCACGCTGCGGCCGAGTGGGGCGAGACGCCCGGCGCTTTCGAGGCCGCCGAAGAAGCCGTGGCCCATGGTGACATCATCGTCGCCAACCTGCTGTTCCTTGAAGAGCATGTCGCCCGCATCCTGCCCGCGCTGGAGCGCCGCCGCGACCATTGCGATGCGATGATCGGCGTGATCGCGGATGCCTCCATCGTCAAGCTGACGCGCATGGGCTCGCTGGACATGATGAAACCGGCGTCGGGGACGATGCAGCTGATGAAAAAGCTGCGCGGATCGTCCAAACCGTCCAGCTCGTCCGGTGCTGAAAAGATGGCGATGCTGCGCCGCCTGCCCAAGGTGCTGAGGTTCATTCCCGGCAAAAGCCAGGATCTGCGCGCCTGGTTCCTGACCATGCAATACTGGCTGGGCGGCAGCGACGAAAACGTCGAAGCCATGCTGCGCTTCCTGCTGAATCGCTACGCGAAGGATACCGGCTGGAAGCCTGCGCCCAAGGCGGCAGCGCCGATCGAGTATCCGGATTGCGGCCTCTATCATCCCGATCTGCCGGGGCGCATCACGACGGATCCTGCCTTGCTGCCCGCGCCTGCCGGCGCGACTGTAACGGTTGGCCTGCTCTTGATGCGGTCCTATGTGCTTTCAGCGGATACCGCGCATTACGACGGCGTGATCCGCAGCTTCGAGGCGCGCGGCATCCGCGTGGTGCCCTCCTTTGCCGGCGGTCTGGATGGTCGCCCTGCAATCGAGCAGTATTTCCGCGCCGCCAAGATCGACGCGATGGTGTCGCTGACCGGGTTCTCGCTTGTCGGGGGGCCTGCCTATAACGACAACGAGGCTGCGATCAAGGTTCTGAAAGAACTGGACATTCCCTACATCGCCGCCCACCCGCTGGAATTCCAGACGCTTGGACAATGGGCAATGAGCGCGCAGGGTTTGGGCCCGATCGAGACCACGATGCTGATCGCGCTGCCCGAACTTGATGGTGCCACCAACCCGACGATCTTTGCAGGGCGTCACGGGGCCGAAGGCTGCCAGGGGTGCAACTACATGTGCACCGGCGAAGCCCGCAACAAGGCGATGGCCCCCTGCCAGGAACGGATCGACAGCCTGGCGGAAAAAACGCTCAGGCTGGCAAGGCTGCGCCAGAAGCGGAACGCCGAAAAGAAAGTGGGCATCGTCCTCTTCGGATTTCCACCCAATGCGGGCGCGGTTGGCACCGCAGCCTATCTCAGCGTGTTCGAAAGCCTGTTCAACACCCTTCTTCAGATGAAGGAAGACGGCTATTCGCTTGAGGTGCCGGACAGCGTGGATGCACTGCGCAAGGCCGTGCTTGAAGGCAACGCGCAACAATATGGACAGGCGGCAAATGTCGCCGACAAGGTCAGCGCCGACACGATCGTGCGCACAACGCCGCCGCTGAAGATGATCGAACAGGTCTGGGGTCCGGCACCCGGCAAGATCCAGTCCGACGGACAGGGTGTTTTCGTGCTCGGCAAGCATTTCGGCAATGTCTTTGTCGGCGTACAGCCCATCTTCGGCTACGAGGGCGATCCGATGCGCCTTCTGTTCGAAAAGGGGTTCGCGCCGACCCACGCCTTCACCACCTTCTATCTTTGGTTGAAGAACACGTTCGAAGCGGATGTGATCCTGCATTTCGGCATGCATGGCGCGCTGGAATTCATGCCCGGCAAACAGGCCGGACTGGGTGCGCGCGACTGGCCGGACCGCCTGATCGGCGAGATGCCGAACGTCTATCTCTATGCCTCGAACAACCCGTCCGAGGCGAGCCTTGCCAAACGGCGTTCGGGCGCGGTGACGATCACCCACCTGACACCACCCCTCGCCGTATCGGGCCTTTACAAGGGGTTGCTTGAACTCAAGGACAGCCTGACCCGCTGGCGCAGCACGGAGCCGGATTCGCATGAACGCGACGAGCTGCGCGCGCTGATCGCGGAACAGGCCGCCGCGGTGGACATGTCCGGCGCAGAGCCTGAAACACTCTGGCTCAAGCTGCTTGAAACACAGGACGCGCTGATCCCTGACGGGCTGCATGTTCTGGGCAAGGGGTTCAGCGACGCGGCACGCGCCGAATACCTGAGCATCATGGAAGACGCCGACCCCGAGACCCTGGCAAGGGTGGATCATCTGCTGCAACAGCAGACGGAAATTCCCGCGCTCATGCGCGCACTGTCGGGCCGCTTCATCGAACCTGTGCCCGGCGGCGATCTTATCCGATCGTCCGAGGTCTTGCCGACAGGCCGCAATATCCATGCCTTCGATCCGTTCCGCATGCCGACCGAATTTGCCTGCCGCGACGGTGCAAAACAGGCGCAACTTCTGCTCGATACACATCCCACCCTGCCGCGCACGATCGCGCTGGTGCTGTGGGGATCGGACAATATCAAGTCCGATGGCGGCCCGATCGGGCAGGCCCTTGCACTGATGGGCTGCACGCCGCGTTTCGACAGTTTCGGCCGGATCTCGGGCGCGGATCTGGTGCCGCTGTCCGTCCTCGGGCGGCCGCGGATCGACGTGATCATGACGCTGTCTGGGATCTTCCGGGACCTGCTGCCGCTGCAAACCCGCCTGCTGGCCGAAGCTGCGTTGAAATGCGCCATGGCAGATGAACCTGCCGACCAGAATTTCATCCGTGCCCATGCCCTCGCGTATATGAAGACATCGGGTTGCAGCATCGAGGACGCGTCGCTGCGCGTCTTTTCGAATGCCGAAGGGGCCTATGGCTCGAACGTCAACGCGCTGGTGGACAGCTCCGCCTTCGGTGACGAGGATGAACTTGCAGATGCCTATGAGGCGCGCAAGAGCTTTGCCTACGGGGTCGATGGCAAGGCCTCGGCCAATGCCGCCCTGTTGCAATCGCGGCTCGCCGAAGTGGATGTGGCCTACCAGAACCTTGAATCGGTCGAACTGGGCGTGACCACGGTCGATCACTATTTCGATACGCTTGGCGGGATCGCGCGCGCCGTGAAACGGGCCAAGGGGTCGGATGCCGCCGTTTACATCGGGGACCAGACACGGGGCGGCGCGAAGGTGCGAACGCTCAAGGAACAGGTCGCGCTGGAAACCCGCTCGCGTCAGCTGAACCCCAAGTTCTTCGAAGGTCTTCTGAAGCATGGGTCGGAAGGTGTGCGGCAGATCGAGGCCTCGATCACCAATACTCTGGGCTGGTCGGCGACAACCGGACAAGTGGACCCTTGGGTCTATCAGCGCATATCCGAGACCTTCGTGCTGGACGAGGCGATGCGCAATCGGCTGGCCGAACTGAACCCCGTCGCATCGAGCCGGATGGCCAATCGCCTGCTGGAAGCCAGCGACCGCGCCTATTGGACACCCGATGCCGCGACCCTGGCCGCCCTGCAGGCAGCCGCCGATCAACTGGAAGACCGGATGGAAGGGGTGGCCGCGGAATGAACGGAACACCGACCATCACATCGGCATCGCAGTGGGGGCCAGCCCCCACACCCCCGGGATATTTCCGGCAAGAAGATACAGGGCGCCATGCCCGGTTTGAAAGGAGGCTTTCATGAGCCCACGCGACGAAATCCCTAACCTGCGCGGCCTTGACGGTGAAGGATCCGTGCAGGTTCACCAGGACGCAGAGGCAAAGATCGAAGGCGCAAAGGTCTTCTCGGTCTACGGAAAGGGCGGGATCGGGAAATCGACGACCTCCAGCAACCTGTCCGCTGCCTTTTCCAAGCTGGGAAAGCGCGTCCTGCAAATCGGATGCGATCCCAAGCATGACAGCACCTTCACGCTGACCGGCAGCCTTGTCCCGACCGTGATCGACATCCTCAAGGATGTGGATTTCCATTCCGAGGAATTGCGCCCCGAGGATTTTGTCTTCGAAGGGTACAACGGGGTGAAATGCGTCGAGGCGGGCGGCCCCCCCGCGGGGACGGGATGCGGCGGCTATGTCGTGGGCCAGACCGTCAAGCTGTTGAAGCAGCATCACCTGCTTGAAGACACCGATGTGGTCATCTTCGATGTGCTGGGCGATGTCGTCTGCGGCGGCTTTGCGGCCCCCCTGCAGCATGCCGATCTTGCCTTGATCGTCACGGCCAATGATTTCGACAGCATCTACGCGATGAACAGGATCATCGCCGCCGTGCAGGCCAAGTCGAACAATTACAAGGTGCGCCTGGCCGGATGTGTGGCCAACCGCAGCAAGGACACCGACGAGGTCGATCGCTACTGCCGCACCGTCGGGTTCAACCGCATCGGCCACATGCCGGATGTCGATGCGCTGCGCCGGTCGCGGCTGAAGAAGAAAACCCTGTTCGAGATGCCGGATGACGAGGACATCGTGCAGTGCCGTGCCGAATACATGCGGCTGGCCGAAGCGCTTTACAATTCGACCGAGACCCTGGCCCCCGCACCCCTGCCCGATCGCGAGATCTTTGAACTGCTTGGATTCGATTGATGAGCTATGACCGCACCCTGACGCGTGTCGAAACCTATTTCGACAAGACCGCGACCCGCACCTGGGAGCGGCTGACCTCGGATGCGCCGGTCTCGCGCATCCGTGAAACGGTGCGGCGTGGGCGGGACGGGATGCGGGCCAAGATGCTGGCGCAACTGCCGCAGGATCTGCGTGGCGCGCGGGTGCTGGATGCCGGTTGCGGCGCAGGGCAAATGACGGCGGAACTGGCCGCACGCGGCGCCGATGTGCTGGCGGTGGATATCTCGCCCGCGCTGGTCGAGATCGCGCAGCGGCGCCTGCCGGTCGATCTGGCCGGGCGCGTGACCTTTGCATCCGGCGACATGCTCTCGCCGGACCTGGGCGGCTTCGATCACGTCATGGCTATGGACAGCCTGATCTACTATGGCGATACCGATATCCGCAATGCATTGGAAACGCTGGGGAAACGCACCAAGGGTGCGGTGGTCTTCACCGTCGCGCCACGCACCACATTGCTGATGGGCATGTGGTACGCGGGCAAGCTGTTTCCGCGTTCGGACCGCTCACCCGTCATGATCCCGCATTCCCCCGCCTCTCTGGCACAAGGTCTGCAGGGTGCGGGCCGCATTCGCGATCTGGGCCGTGTCACATCCGGGTTCTACATTTCGCAGGCGCTGGAGTTCAGGGCATGACACGCAAGGCGCCCCAGGTCCTGAGCCGGATCACAACCCGCCTGCTGCCCTTCGCCGACGCAGCCAGCGCCGAGTTGCCGATGGGCCAGTTGTTGCGGCTGTCGTTGTTCCAGGTGTCGGTCGGCATGGCCTCCGTGATGCTTTTGGGCACATTGAACCGGGTCATGATCGTCGAGTTGAACCTGGCCGCGATGATCGTCGCCTTCATGATCGCGCTGCCCGTGTTGATCGCACCGTTCCGGGCCTTGCTGGGTTTCAGGTCTGACACCCATCGCAGTGCCATCGGGTGGAAGCGCATTCCCTACCTGTGGTTTGGCTCTTTGTGGCAGTTCGGCGGGCTGGCCGTGATGCCCTTTGCTCTTCTGGTCCTTGGTGGCGATGTGGTCCATTCCATCCCGTTTGCGGGCGAAGTGCTGGCCGCACTGGCCTTTCTGATGACCGGCCTTGGCCTGCACATGACACAGACGGCCGGTCTGGCCCTGGCAAGCGACCGCGCCACGGATGAAACGCGCCCCCGCGTGGTGGCCTTGCTTTACGTCATGTTCCTGTTGGGCATGGGCGCGTCGGCCCTGATCATCGGCTTCCTGCTGCAGGATTTCACCAGCCTCAAGCTGATCCGCGTGGTGCAGGGCGCCGCCGTGATCGGCATCGTGCTGAACATCATCGCACTCTGGAAACAGGAACACGTCCGCCCGATGAGCCGGGAAGAACGCGAGGCCCCACGGCCCAGGTTTTCCGACGCCTGGGCTGACCTGATGGCAGGCGGCACTGCGGGCCGTTTGCTGGCTGTCGTCTTTCTGGGGACGATGGCCTTCAACATGCAGGATGTTCTGCTGGAACCCTACGGCGGCGAGATCCTTGGCCTGTCCGTTGCGGCCACGACCACCCTGACCGCGCTCTGGTCTGTCGGCGCGTTGCTTGGTTTCGCCCTGGCGGCCCGCATGCTGAGCCGCCGCGCCAATCCCTACCGCATGGCAGGCACCGGGATCCTGTCGGGCATCATCGCCTTCTCCGTCGTGATTTTCGCCGCGCCCATGAACTCTCCCACCATTTTCTTCGCGGGCGCGATGATGATCGGCTTTGGCGGCGGGTTGTTCGCCATTTCGACCCTGATGGCGGCCATGACCATGCCTGCACAGGGCCTTGCAGGGCGGGGGCTGGCGCTTGGCGCCTGGGGTGCGGCGCAGGCGACGGCCGCGGGTTCCTCCATCGCTCTGGGCGGCACACTGCGCGACTGGGTCAATCACATGGCGCTCAATGCACAGTTGGGCGATGCGCTGAACAGCCCCGCAACGGGCTATTCGGTGGTTTACCACACTGAAATCGCAATTCTTTTCATCACCCTGGTTGCCTTGGGCCCGCTGGTGCGGACCGCCACGACCAGATCCGACCAACCCGACCAAGGACCGACCGGCATCGGCCTGGCCGACTTTCCCACCTGATCCAAGGCTCCCCTAAAGAGGATACGACAATGACAGAGACTTTCTTCGGCGAATTCGATCTGGCCAGCCTGGCGCTCTGGCTGTTCTACGGCTTTTTCGCCCTGCTGATCATCTACATCCAGCGCGAGAACATGCGCGAAGGCTATCCGCTCGAGGATGACGACGGTAATGTTGCGGCCAACCAGGGCCTGTTCCCGGTACCGGATGACAAGACCTTCAAACTGTCCCACGGGCGCGGCGAAGTGACCGTTCCCAGCGGCCAGAACCCCGAGCGCAGCGATATCGCGGTGCGCAAGACGGCGACCGGCAACGGCTTTCCCTTCGAGCCGACCGGTGATCCGATGATCGACGGTGTCGGCCCCGCGTCCTGGGCGCCGCGCCGCGATGTGCCCGAACTGGACGGCAAGGGTCATCCCAAGATCATCCCGATGGCCGCGACCGAGCATTTCCATGTTTCGGCCGGGCGCGATCCGCGCGGTCTGCCGGTGCAGGCGGGCGATCTCGAGATCGTCGGCAGCATCGTCGACATGTGGATCGACGAGCCGGAACAGCTGGTGCGCTATCTTGAAATCAAGCTGGACGCGGAATGGGGCGAAGGTACCCGCCTGGTCCCGATGACCCTGTGCCGGATCAAATCGGACCGGGTCAAGATCCACTCGATCTTCGGCAAGCACTTCAACAACGTGCCGAAAACCGCGTCACCCCGGCAGGTCACCCTGCTCGAGGAAGACAAGATCTCGGGTTACTACGCAGGCGGCAAGCTCTATGCCAGCCAGGACCGCCTCGAGCCGCAACTCTGATACGCAGAAAGGGGGTCCATCATGTCCCATGACGATTTTGACCAGGAACCGGTAAAAGGCCTGCCCGAGCTTCCGCCCGAGGGCGAAGTGATCCTGTGGCAAGGTCGTCCCGACTGGTGGGCCCTCACCCGCGAAGCCCTGAACATCTACTGGGTGATCGGCTACTTCCTGTTCCTCTTCGCCTGGCGCTTCATCGTATTGAGCGATCAGGTGACGCTGGCGCAGGCCATCAGCGGTTCGACACCCTTCCTGGTGTTGGGGGCCATCGTCTGCGCCCTACTGATCCTGACCGCGGTGACTCAGGCGCGCGCCACTGTCTATACGATCACGAACCGCCGCGTCGCGATGCGGATCGGGGCCGCACTGACCGTGACCCTCAACCTGCCCTATACGCAGATCTCCAATGCGACCCTGGATCTGCGAAAGCGCGGGACGGGCACGATCGCGCTGGATCTGATGGGTGACACCCGCCTGTCCTACCTGGTCTGCTGGCCGCATGTCCGCCCTTGGGTCATGCGCCGTACACAGCCTGCGCTGCGCTGCATCCCGGATGCGGCAAATGTCGCAAGGCTTCTGAGCGAGGCTGCGGAAAAACGCGTCTCGAACCCTGTCATCACACGCAGTGCCGCACCCACGCAGGGTAGCGCCGTTGCGGCGGAATGAGGTTCCGACAATGACGATGCCTGTTCACCCCTACAAGGCAAGCCCAGAGGCCGAACTCATCCCGCGCGTTCTGGGGCGCGCCCTGACGGCGCTGGTCCTGATCTGCCTCGCGCTTGTGGCAATGGCCCGCCTGACCGACCGCCCGCTGGAAGCCACGCCGCCAGTGCTGCCCGTCGTGGCGGAACGGATGATCATCCTGTCCGGCGACATGAGCGGCGCGGCGCGCGTTCTGGATGCAAATGGACAGGTGATCGCGGAACTGACGCCCGAACAGGGCGGTTTCATCTCGGGTGTCTACCGGGTTCTGGTGCGCGAGCGCACCAAGCACGGTGTAGCCCTTGACGCACCTGTGCGGCTGGTCCGCACGCAGGGCAATCGCATTGCCATTTACGACGACACGACCGGATGGAGCGCGGACCTCATGGGGTTCGGGCTTACAAACACCAGGGCCTTCGCCAGGCTGCTGGACTGACTTCGAAAAGGGAATCGATATGGGACTGTTGACGAAAGACTTCGAAAAAGCGCCTTGCACCGTCGAGGTAAGCCACAGGTTCGAAAGCCTGCATGCACATGTGAAATTCAACAACGGCGCCGTGATCTATCCCGGCGACGAGGTCAAGGTACACGGGCCCATGATCATGGCCCCCTACGGCGAGGTGGTGATCGAGGATCGCGAAGCCACGATCATCCGCGCCAGCAAGCTTGAACGGCTCTGGACCCGCCTGACGGGCGACTTCGAATTCATGGAGCTTTGCGAATTCTCGTTCTCCGAGGAGGCCACGCTATGAACGTCCATTCCGCAGATGCGCTGACCGCAGAAGAGGCCCTGGCCACCCAGGAAGCCAATCAGGAAAAATTCGACAGCGAAGCCGCAACCCAGGTTGCGATGCAGGATACGCTGCTGACACCGCGGTTCTACACCACCGATTTCGACGAGCTGGACGCGATCGACGTGACGCCGGTACGCGAGGATTGGGACAAGCTGATCGCCCAGATGCAATCCGACCCGAACCGCGGCCATTTCAAGAAGAACGAGAACTGGGATCACGTGGATTGGGACGGCATGGAGCCGCAGTTGAAAAAGGAATTCCTTGATTTCCTGATCAGCTCCTGCACCGCCGAATTCTCGGGCTGCGTACTTTACAAGGAAATGAAGCGGCGCGGCAGCAATGCGGATATCACGCAGCTGTTCCAGCTCATGGCCCGTGACGAGGCGCGGCATGCCGGCTTCATCAACGATGCGCTGCGCGAAGCCGGCGTTGCCGTGAACCTGGGCTTTCTCACGCAGAAAAAGAAATACACCTATTTCCGGCCCAAGTTCATCTATTACGCCACCTACCTGTCGGAAAAGATCGGCTATGCGCGCTACATCACGATCTTCCGGCATCTGGAGGCGCATCCCGAACACCGCTTCCACCCGATCTTCAAATGGTTCGAGGAATGGTGCAACGACGAGTTCAGCCATGGTGAGGCTTTTGCCCTGCTGATGAAGACCGATCCCAAGCTGACAAGCGGCATCAACGTGCTGTGGATCAAGTTCTTCCTGACGGCGGTCTATTCCACCATGTATGTGCGCGACCATCAGCGCCCGGCCTTTCACAAGGCGCTTGGCGTCGATCCGGACTGGTATGCCCATGAAGTGTTCGTCAAGACATCGAAACTGTCCGAGCAGATCTTTCCGATCACGCTGGACATCGACCATCCGCGCTGGCAGCGCGGTCTGGTCCGCCTGCAGAAGGCCAATGCAGATCTGGCGCGCGCCAAGACCGAAACCGGCATAAGCGCGACCCTGACACGGCTGACATCCCAGGTCCGTGCGGCAGCGGCTTTCGTATCGCTGTTCACGATCCCTGCAAAGACGCACCGCGTCCCCGCGACAACCCGGCTGGAGCCCGCTTACTGATGCTGGACAACCCCTGGATCACCGGCCTTGTGGCCCTGTTCATCTGGTGGTTTTCCACCGGGGTGATCCTTGTGGCCGTGCGCTACGCCGACAGGAATGGCGCGCGGGCCTGCAACTATGCGACATGGATGGCTTTGCCGCTATTCGGCCTCGGCCTCTGGGGTCTTCACGCGACCTCGACAGATGGATCGGTGGCGGGCGCCTACCTGGCGTTTCTTTCTGCCATCGCGGTCTGGGGCTGGATCGAGCTGGCCTTTCTGACCGGGATCATCACCGGCCCGAACGCCCACACCTGCCCCGAGGAACTGCCTGAATGGGAACGGTTCATTCGCGCATGGGGCACGATCGCCTATCACGAGATGCTGTTGGTGGCGGTGCTGATCCTCATCATGCTCTATTGCTGGGGCGCCGAAAACACCTTCGGGATGTGGACCTTCGCGGTGCTTTTCTTCGCGCGTGTTTCGGCCAAGCTGAACCTGTTCTTCGGCGTGCCCAAGATCAACGTGGAATTCCTGCCCAGCCCGCTGGCCCACCTGCCCAGCCATTTCCGGCTGTCACGTCTGAACTGGGTATTCCCCTTTTCAGTCACCGCCCTGACCTTTGCCGCCGCGTGCTGGCTTGAACGGCTGATGGCCGTCGAAACCGCCGGCGATACCGTGGGGTTCGCCCTGCTGACCGCGATCACCAGTCTTGCCCTTCTGGAGCATTGGCTGATGGTTGTGCCCCTGCCCGACGAGAAACTGTGGCGCTGGATGTTGCCCGCGCCGAAATCCGCCCATCCCGACACAACACCCCTTGAAAAGACCTAAGACATGAGGACGCCCATGGACTACGACGCCCTGTTTCAGACACAGCTTGACGCATTGAAGGCTGAAGGCAATTACCGCATCTTCGCCGAACTCGAGCGCCAGCGGGGCCAGTTTCCGCGCGCCATCAGCCATAGCGAGAATACGCCCGACCAGGTGACGGTCTGGTGTTCGAACGACTACCTCGGCATGGGTCAGCACCCCGTGGTGATCGACGCGATGAAAGCAGCCGTGGACAGTTTCGGCGCGGGTGCGGGCGGGACGCGCAATATCTCTGGCACCAATCACGCGCATCTTCTGCTGGAACGTGAACTGGCCGATCTGCACGGCAAGGAAGCGGCGCTCCTGTTCACGTCAGGCTATGTGTCGAATTGGGCCGCCCTCAGCACGCTGGGATCGCGCCTGCCGGATTGCGTGATCCTTTCGGACGAATTGAACCACGCCAGCATGATCGAAGGGATCAGGCACAGCCGTGCGAAGAAGGTGCTCTGGAAGCATAACGACCCCAAGGATCTGGAAGCCAAATTGGCGGCCCTGCCTGCAAATGCGCCCAAGATCGTGGCCTTTGAAAGCGTCTACTCGATGGATGGTGACATCGCCCCGATCCGCGAGATCGTGGAGGTTGCCGAGAAATATGGCGCGATGACCTATCTTGACGAGGTCCACGCCGTCGGCATGTACGGACCGCGCGGCGGCGGTGTTGCCGAACGCGAAGGGCTGATGGATCGCATCACCCTGATCGAAGGTACGCTGGGCAAGGCTTTCGGTGTCGTGGGCGGCTATATCACCGGCTCTGCGGCGTTGTGCGATTTCATCCGCTCGTTCGCAAGCGGCTTCATCTTCACCACCGCCCTGCCCCCCGCGGTCGCGGCTGCCGCGCAGGCCAGCATCGCGCATCTGAAGACATCGAATGTCGAACGCGCCGCGCAGCAGCAGCAAGTTGCAAGACTGCGCGCCAAGCTTGATCGTGCCGGCATCCCGCATCTGGACAACGACAGCCATATCATCCCGGTGATGATCAAGGATCCGGTCAAGTGCCGCCAGCTGGCAGATATCCTGATGCAGGACTTCGGAATCTATGTGCAACCTATCAATTATCCCACCGTTCCCAAGGGAACCGAACGGCTGCGCTTCACGCCCTCGCCCTATCACAGCGATGCCGATATCGACCACCTTGTCGCGGCGCTGACGACCCTGTGGAAACGTTGCGCGGTGTCTCACGCCGTCGCCTGACAGGGTGATGCGGCAGGGGCAAACAAACCCCTCTGCCTATTTCGACCGCATGCCCCGGACCCGGTTTGGCGAGATGCCAAACCGGCGACGGAAGGCGCGCGAAAAGCTTGTCGGATCAACAAAGCCGCAACGCAATGCGATCTCGCGCATGCTGTGGCGGGTATCGATCACCATGCGGCGCGCGGCCTGCAAACGCAGATCAAGATAGGCATTGGCCGGCCCCTGCCCCAGCCCCTCGCGGAACAGTTGCTCCATCCGTCGCATGCCCAGACCCATGGCTGCGGCGATCTCGGACAGGGGCAGCGGCTCTTCCAGATGCGCGCTCATGAGATGCAGCGCCGCCGCGAGCCGCGGATCATTGGCCAGCGGCAACATGCTGGGACGCTGCGGGCGCGCACCATCCGGTTGCGCCTCATACTGAAAAGAGGCTGCAACCTGCCCGGCCAGGGCGGCCCCGAGACGTTGGCCGATCAGGTGCAGCATGACATCTGCAGCGGGTGCCGCCCCGCCAGCGGTAAAGCGATTCCGCGAAATGACGAACCGGTCCGGGACAACCTCGACCGCCGGATGCATTTGGGCGAAATCCTCAAGATCCTCCCAATGGACCGTTGCGCGATGACCATCAAGCAGGCCGGCGCGGGCCAGGACCCACGGCCCTGCGTCAACCGCCCCGATGGCACGAAACCGCCCGGCCATCCGCCTGATACCCGTGATCAGGGGGCGCGTCGCGATCTCGGACTGGTTGTAGCCGGCAATGACGATCAGCACATCGGCCCCTTCGGCCGCTTTCAGCGGTCCGACAGCCGGCAATTCGATCCCGCAGGTCAAGGGCACTGCCCCCCCATCCGGTGAAACGACGCGCCAGCGAAAGCCCTCGCGCCCCAGGTGGCGATTGGCATTGCGCATGGGGTCCAGAACCGATGCAACCTCAAGGATGGACGCCCGCGGCAGGACCAGCACGGCGATCTCGAGCGGTGCATCGGACGCAGAAAATACGGTTTCGCCTTTTGTCATTTAAAATGCGTAAATTGCCAAGTTCCGGGACGCAAGCCTGATAGCGTGACGGCAACAAGGGAGGGGATCATGCCGTTAACCATGAATCGTGAGGTTTTCATCACCTGCGCCGTGACAGGCTCGGGCGGAACGCAGGACATGTCGCCCCATGTGCCCCGCTCGCCCCAGGCCATCGCCGACTCGGCGATCGAGGCTGCCAAGGCAGGTGCTGCCGTTGTGCATTGCCATGTGCGCGATCCCGAAACAGGCGCGCCGTCGCGCGATCCGGCGCTCTATCGTGAAGTGACGGAACGTATCCGCGACGCATCGGTCGATGTTGTCCTGAACCTGACCGCAGGGATGGGCGGCGATCTGATGTTCGACGGGACAGAGGCCATGAACCGGATGTCGCAACGCTCGGACATGGCCGGTGCCACCGAACGCGTCCATCACGTCGTCGAATGCCGCCCCGAGATCTGCACGCTGGACTGTGGCACGATGAACTTTGCCGAAGCCGATTATGTCATGGTCAACACACCGGGCATGCTGCGCGACATGGCAAAACGCATGACCGAAGCCGGTGTGCGGATCGAGATCGAGGCCTTCGACACGGGCCATCTTTGGTTTGCCAAGCGACTGGTCGAAGAAGGCGTGATCCCCGATCCCGTCCTGGTTCAGCTTTGCATGGGTGTGCCATGGGGCGCCCCCGACGATCTGAATACCTTCATGGCGATGGTCAACAACGTGCCCGCCGGTTGGCACTGGTCGGCGTTTTCCATCGGTCGCAACGAAATGCCCTATGTGGCAGCCTCGGTTCTGGCTGGCGGCAATGTCCGCGTGGGTCTGGAAGATAACCTTTACCTTGAGAAAGGCATTCTGGCGACCAATGCGCAACTGGTCGATCGCGCCGTCACCATCATCGAGAACATGGGCGCGCGGGTGATTTCGCCCGCCGAGGTGCGGGCGAAGCTGAAGTTGGAAAAGCGCGCGCCTTCATAAAGGTCGGAGAGGATGGTCTACTTCGGTTTCGCTTTTGTCATTGCGTTGGTCATGGTGCCAGTCTTTTTCCTGCCATTTGCCGCTAAAGGCTGGCGGATGCTTGTTTTGATCGCAGGGATCACGGCGTTGGTTTGCGCCGTTTCGGTGGTGTATTTTCTTCCAGGCGTGACGAGACCTTGGTCGAGTTTCCTACTCGGCATGTTCACGGCTTTGGCTGGGGTCAGCGTTGGGTTTGGCGCCATTGTGCGTGGCTTCATTCTGTTTCTGCGTGGAGGCAAGGCGCAGGTTGATATGTGGCCGATAACAGTCGCGGCAATCGGAGTGATGTTGGTTGGAACCTATGCGGTTCTTTGGAAACTGGGGTGACGTTCTAAGAGCTGAAACCGCAGCTCCATCCTCAGTTTCGCTGAGGTAACGACGCACCCGATGATACAAATCAGAGTGAGGAAAGAAGAACATGACACGCAAGGCAGCAATCATAGGCGGTGGCGTCATCGGCGGCGGTTGGGCCGCCCGGTTCCTGTTGAACGGCTGGGATGTCGCGATCTTCGATCCCGACCCCGAAGCCCCGCGCAAGATCGATGAGGTTCTGTCGAATGCCAAGGCATCGCTGCCTGCGCTGTCGGATGTGCCCATGCCACCGATCGGACGTCTGAGCTTTGCAAGCACCATCAAGGACGCTGTGCAGGGGGCCGATTACATCCAGGAATCCGTTTCGGAACGGCTGGAGCTGAAACATCGCGTCTATGCCGAAATCCAGGCCACTGCGCCGGATGCCCCGCTCGGATCATCGACATCGGGATACAAGCCCTCCCAGCTTCAGGAGGGGGCGGTCAACCCGGCCACCATCTTCGTGGCGCATCCGTTCAACCCGGTCTACCTGCTGCCACTGGCCGAGGTCGTGCCAAGCCCTGCCAGCAACCCTGCCCTGATCGAACGCGCCAAGGACATCCTGCGTGAAATCGGCATGTTCCCCCTGCATGTCCGCAAGGAGATCGACGCCCATATCGCCGACCGTTTCCTCGAAGCCGTCTGGCGCGAGGCGCTGTGGCTGGTCAAGGATGGCATCGCCACCACCGAAGAGATCGACGAGGCGATCCGCATGGGCTTTGGCCTGCGCTGGGGACAGATGGGCCTGTTCGAGACCTATCGCATCGCAGGTGGCGAAGCGGGGATGAAACACTTCCTCGAACAGTTCGGCCCCTGCCTGACATGGCCCTGGACCAAGCTGATGGATGTGCCCGAATTCAACGACGAACTGGTCGATCTGATCGCCGGACAATCCGACGCGCAATCGGGCCACCATTCGATCCGGGAACTGGAACGCATCCGCGATTCCAACCTTGTCGGCTTCATGCGCGCCCTGAAAGACCGTGACTGGGGCGCGGGTCGGGTTCTGAACGCTCATGATGCCGGCAGACGGCAAGCATTGGCGCAAACCGATGCAGCCGATGCCCCCTTGACCCTGGCGCACCTGCAGGTCCTTCCCGGCTGGATCGACTACAACGGTCACATGACCGAAAGCCGCTATCTTTTTGCAAGTTCGGAAACCTCGGATGCCTTCTTGCGGCTCATTGGTGCCGGGATGGACTATGTCGCGGCCGGCCACAGCTACTACACTGCCGAAACCCATATCATGCATCTGGGCGAGGCAAAGCTGGGCGACCGGCTGACCGGATCGCTTCAGGTCATTTCGGCCGATGAAAAGCGCCTGCATGTTTTCATCCGTATCGAAAAGGATGGCGCACCGGTTGCGACAATGGAACAGATTCTACTGCATGTGGACATGAATGCAGGCGGCGTCTGCCCTGCCGCCCCAGAGGTGCTTGAACACCTGTTCAGGATCCGCGACGCCCATGCCGCCCTGCCCCGCCCCGGCAGCATCGGGCGCCACGTCGGGGAAAGGAAAGGCTGATGCATTTCGCCCTGACCGATGAACAGCGCATGATCGTCGATACCACCCGCGCCTTTGTCGAGACCGAGCTTTATCCCCACGAAGCGCTGGTGGAACGTCACGGCCATCTGCCGATGGAGCTGATCCGCGAGCTTCAGGCCAAGGCGATGGCGGCGGGCCTCTATGCCGCCAATATGCCCGAAGACGTGGGTGGCGCGGGGCTGGATACGCTGAGCTGGCTGCTTTACGAGCGCGAACTGGGCCGCGCCAACTATGCGCTGCACTGGACATGCGTCGCGCGCCCCTCGAATATCCTGTTGGCGGGAAACGAGGCGCAGCGACAGAAATACCTCTATCCCTGCCTGCGCGGTGAGACCTGGGATTGCCTGGCCATGACGGAACCGGGGGCCGGATCCGATCTGCGCGGGATGCAGGCAAGTGCCCGTCAGGACGGCAGCGACTGGATCCTGAACGGCACCAAGCATTTCATCAGCCATGCCGATATCGCGGGCTTCACCATCGCTTTCATGGCGACGGGCGAGGAAGATACCCCACGCGGCAAGAAAAAGAAGATCACGGCCTTTTTCGTGGACAAGGGCACGCCCGGTTTCAATGTCCGCAACGGGTATCGCAACGTCAGCCACCGGGGTTACAGCAATGCAATCCTTGAATTCGACGATTGCCGGATCCCTGCCGAAAACATCCTTGGCGAGGTGCACAAGGGGTTCGAAGTGGCCAATGACTGGCTGGGCGCCACGCGGCTGCAGGTGGCCGCTACATGTCTGGGGCGCGCCAACCGCGCAATGGGCCACGCCCTGAGCTATGCCGCGGAACGCCGCCAGTTTGGCCAGCAGATCGGCAAGTTCCAGGGCATCAGCTTCAAACTCGCGGACATGGCGATGGAACTGAAGGCGGCAGAGCTTCTGACCTGGGAAGCGGGCTGGAAGTTCGACCAGGGCAGCGTCACTGATGCCGACATGGCCATGGCCAAGCTGAAGGCGACCGAGGTTCTGGCGATGGTCGCGGACGAGGCGATCCAGATCCACGGGGGCATGGGTCTGATGGATGAATTGCCGCTTGAGCGCATCTGGCGCGATGCCCGTGTCGAACGGATCTGGGAAGGTACGTCCGAAATCCAGCGCCATATCATCAGCCGCGAACTGCTCAGACCCCTGGGGGCATGATGGACCTGTCCCGGCTGCTGCGTCCCCGCTCGATTGCCGTACTGGGATCCGGCTGGGCGGCAAATGTTGTCGAGCAATGTCAACGCATGCAATTCGACGGGCCTGTCTGGCCGGTTCACCCGACCCGAAGCCATATCGGCGGAGTGCCCTGTTTTCCCACCATATCCGACCTGCCGGCGCCGCCCGATGCCACATTTGTCGGTGTCAATCGCCATGCCACGCTGGACGTCGTCGGGGATCTGGCGGCCATGGGTGCAGGCGGCGTCATATGTTTCGCTTCTGGCTGGCGCGAGGCCGGCGAAGGCGATTTGCAGGACCAACTGGTGCGCAAGGCCGGTGCGATGCCGGTACTGGGCCCCAACTGCTATGGCGTGATCAACTATCTGGACGGGGCGCTGCTCTGGCCGGATCAGCATGGCGGCAGGCGCGTCACGCGCGGCGTGGCCTTGCTCAGTCAGTCCTCCAACATCGTCATCAACCTGACCATGCAGGCGCGCGGCCTTCCCGTAGCCTACGTGGCCTGTCTGGGAAACGCTGCACAGGTCAGCCTTGCCACACTGGCCAAGTCCCTACTTGAGGATGAGAGGGTCACCGCACTGGGGCTCTACATCGAAGGTCTGGGCGATGCTTCGGCTTTCGCCGAGGTGCTCGCGGCCGCGCAGGCTGCAGGCAAGGGGATCGTGGCGATCAAATCGGGAAAAACAGAAGCCGCACAACACGCGGCAAGTTCCCATACGGCCTCACTTGCGGGGGGTGGCGCCGCCTCCTCCGCCTATCTGCGCAGGATCGGCGTGGCCGAGGTGAATACCCCGGCCGAGCTGATCGAGACGCTGAAGATCTTTCATCTGCATGGGCCGGGCCTTGGGCAAAGGCTCTGTTCGCTGTCCTGTTCCGGGGGCGAGGCCGGGTTGGTCGCGGACCTGGCCGAACCTTTCGGACTGGAGTTCCCACCGCCTGCACAGGCACAACGCGACCGGCTACAGGATATTCTTGGCCCCATCGTCACGATCGCTAACCCGCTGGATTACCACACATTCATCTGGGGCGACGGGCCGCGCACCACCGATGTCTTCACCACGATGCTGCAAGGCTATGACGCGGGCATGTTCATCATCGATCCCCCGCGCCCGGACCGATGCGATCCAGCCAGCTTCGAACCTGCTCTTGACGCGATTGTCGCGGCCGGACGCGCCACCGGAAAGCCGGCATTCCCGGTCGCATCCATGCCCGAAAACTTCGACGAGGATCGCGCGGTCGCACTGATGGATCAGGGGATCGCGCCACTGATGGGTCTTGAAACGGCTTTGGCCGCGCTAAAGGCGGCGCAGGTCAGGCCCGGTCAGGCCGGATGGCGGCCCTGGGCGCCAATCACACGCGACAATCCCCTGTCCCTGATGCCGGAAAATGCCGCCAAGGCGCTGCTGCATCAGGCCGGCGTTACCGTTCCACGCGGGGTCAGCGCCCCTGCCCTTCCCGAACTGCAGTCATTGGCCAAGGCACTGCATCCGCCGATTGCCCTGAAGGGTCTCGGGTTTGCCCACAAGACCGAGGCTGGCGCCGTGCGTCTGAACCTGCCATCGCTGGACGACCAGCCAGAGATCCAAGGCGCCTCCGGCTATCTTGCCGAGGAAATGGTGACCGGCGCCCTGGCCGAGTTGATGATCGGCTTGCGGCGCGATCCAGTCTATGGCGCGACCCTGACACTTGGGTTTGGCGGGATCGCGGCAGAATTGTTGGCCGATACCGTCACGATCGTTCTGCCATGTTCCCAGACCGACATCGAAGCCGCCTTGCGCGCATTGCGTCTGTGGCCCCTGCTGGATGGCTACCGCGGCAAGCCCAGGGCCGATGTGGCGGCTGTGGTCTTTGTGGCCATGACCCTGCAAGAATTGCTGAACGACGATCCTGCGCTTGAGGAAATCGAAATCAATCCGTTGATGGTGCGCGAAAGCGGCGCGATCGCTGCGGATGCCGTGATCTGGAAGGAAGCAACATGATGCAGATGCGAAATGAAGGCCCGATCCTGACGCGCCGCGAGAACGCGGTCCTCGAGGTGACGCTGAACAGACCCAAGGCCAACGCGATCGATCTGGCGACAAGCCGGATCATGGGCGAGGTATTCCGCGCGTTTCGTGACGATGACAGCCTGCGCGTGGCGATCCTGCGTGCCGAAGGCGAAAAATTCTTTTGCCCCGGTTGGGATCTCAAGGCAGCCGCGGATGGCGATGCCGTCGATGGCGACTACGGTGTCGGCGGCTTTGGCGGGCTGCAGGAACTGCCCAACCTGAACAAGCCGGTCATCGCAGCCGTCAACGGGATCTGCTGCGGTGGGGGTCTTGAACTGGCGCTCAGTTGCGATCTTATTCTTGCGTCGCACACGGCAACCTTTGCACTGCCGGAAATCCGGTCCGGCACGGTCGCGGATGCCGCCTCGATCAAGCTGCCCAAGCGCATCCCCTACCACGTCGCCATGGACCTGCTGCTGACCGGGCGCTGGTTCGACGCCGAAGAAGCCTTGCGCTGGGGACTTCTCAAGCAGATCACATCGCCCGAGGCCCTGCTGCCCGCGGCATGGGACCTGGCCCGCCTTCTGGAAAGCGGACCGCCGCTGGTCTATGCCGCGATAAAGGAAGTGGTCCGCGAGGCCGAGGACATGCGGTTCCAGGACGCCCTGAACAGGATCACGAAACGCCAGTTCGTGACGGTTGACAGGCTCTATTCAAGCGAGGATCAGCTTGAAGGGGCGCGGGCCTTCGCGGAAAAGCGGGATCCGGTCTGGAAAGGTCGCTGATCTGTCCGCACCTGCCAATCGCGCCGGAATAGTGCCACATCAGCCGTCGATGACAACCTCGGCCACCTCGGGGTCGATCGCCCGGCATGCCTGCAGGATCCGGCCGGTCAAATGGGTCTGCACATAGGCCGCGTGGAACCGGCTGGGCGCTTTCAGCATCAAGCGTCCCCCTGCCCTGCCCGTCCGTGTCAGCGCACGTAGCCACGCGCCATAAAGCGCCGCATCGGCCCGATGCAGCATGGCTTGGGCCAGGACCCATTCCGTGCCGGATGACAAATCGGGCGCAGGCACCTCTGCCCCGCGAAGTGGCAAGGGCACGACGCGATCATCCTGTTCGGGAAGACCGGCCATCCTTTGTGCGAAATCCGGGCCTACATCCGACCAGACAGGACGGGTATCAGCCTCGATCTGGCTGATATCGAGCCTGTATTCCGTCACATGCCCGCGCGCCCCCTGCCGGCGCACGACCAGCCACCCCATCGCCCGCAAATGGGCCATTTCGCGCTTCACGGTCCGCTCGTCGACAAACCACATCCGCGCGATTTCACGCTGGCCGACGGCCAGTTCGTCCCGCTGCCAGTTGTAGCGCGCCGTGATCAGCGTCATCAGCCGCAGGATACGCCGCTGTACTGCCTTTTCCTGAGAGAGCGCATGCACGCCCATGGCTGTCAGCAAGTCATACTTGCGCACGGCCGCAGAACGGCCGACAGGTTTTATCGAAACCATCGGGAAACCTCGCTCGTGGTCCGGTGATGCCGGGTACTGCCTCTGTCAGGATCTTTGTCCTGATCTTGTTCTCTTGGCGGCCAGATTAGCGGAACACATCGCTTTTCGCCAGTCCTATCTGATTTGCGTCCTGATCGCCGATTCTGTCAAGGACTGACTTCCTCGATCCTTCCTTCAAACCCCGTCAGGGTTAGAAAAACGGTATTGAATGGTATTGGGTGACACCTTGGATGTCCCCCAATGTTCCGTAAATGTCCCCCAATCTGTGGTGTTCGGCTTTCTGATGTCACCCTAGAAAATGTAGCCGGATCAAATCGGGTCTGCAAAACGACGAATCGTTACCCTGGTTATGGCGGACCCTTTTCGAACGCCATTGCAAGGCTTTGTCCTGAACGGTCATTCCCGCGTCCGTCATGATATTCGGTTTTGCCTTTTTGGCAAATCCGGCGTAAATCTGAAATCGAGAAAAATTAGCGTCCCCGCAGGGACAGGAGCATAAATGTTTACTCATGCGGACCTTGCGCGTCTTCAAGCTCAGTCCCTCAAGATGCAGGGGTTCATCCGGCAACAGACCTATTCGCCGCAACGGGAAAAGACGCTGCGCCGTTTTTCCAGTTGGGAGGTGGCCGAGCTGATCTTCAAGGTCAACCAGTCGACGCTGCGCGGAAGGCTGGCCAATGACCCTTCCTTGCCGCAGGGCCTGGTCGAGGAGGATGGCCGGCAACGGTGGTATTCGCTGGATGAGATCAACGAGATGCGGCGCAAGCTCAAGGTCAACCGGAAGTCGCTGATGCCGCGTCGCCCCATGGGCAAGCGGGCTTTCCGGGCCGCCATCGCCAATTTCAAGGGGGGCGCGGGCAAGTCGACAGTCGCCTTGCATTTCGCCCATGCGGCAGCCCTTGATGGCTATCGGGTGCTCTGTGTCGATTTCGATCCCCAAGCCACGCTGTCGCATTCGATGGGCCTGACGGACGTGACAGAGGAATACACTGTCTGGGGCATCATGGCGCGCGACCTGGCGCGTGAGACGGCGCGGATGAATTCGGCTGCACGCGGTGCGGAAAGCGGCACTACCCTGCCCCAACGCCGCCTTCCCGCTTCGATCACCGAGCTTGGTCTGGCGGATCTGCGCGTGACGGATTTCATCAAGCCGACGAACTGGTCGACCATCGACATCGTGCCCAGCTGCGCCAACGCGGCCTTCGTGGAATTCGCCAGTGCGCAGTATCGACACATGAATCCCGAATGGTCCTTCTTTGCGGCCGTATCCCGCTTTCTGGATCAACTGCCGGCCGATGCCTATGATCTGGTGCTGTTCGATTGTCCCCCGGCCATCGGATATCAGTCGATGAATGCGGTTTTCGCGGCTGACATGCTCTATATCCCCTCCGGTCCCGGCTATTGGGAATACGACAGCACGACATCTTTCATCGGTCAGCTTGCCGAAGCGCTGGAGGATCTGTCGCGCTTTGCCGGGCTTGTCCCCGCGGGGACAATGACCCTGCCCAAGGCGTTCTATGAC
>LXYH01000011.1 GCA_001650895.1 Rhodobacteraceae bacterium EhC02 | reverse complement strand
CCCCCCCCCGCCCTCGGACGAAGGGAGCAGCCACCGGTTCCGCGTCCTGCGATCAGAAATCCGTCGGCGCACCGCCTTCGGCCTTGCGGCGGCTGACGAAGGACAAAAGCTCCTCATGGACGGCCACATCCATCGGCGGGGCTTCGAATTCCGCCATGATCTGACGATAAAGCCCATGCGCACGCTCGTGGGTCCAGACCGCCCCCGCGATATCCCAGGCCTCGTAGTTGCGCCAGTCGGACAGGAAGGGTTGATAGAACGCCTTTTCATAGCGGTCCTGCGTATGCTGGATGCCGAAGAAATGCCCCCCCGGCCCCACCTCGCGGATCGCCTCGAGCGCCAGATCCTCGGGCGTGGTGGCGAAGGTCGCAGGCTCCATGTAGCGCTGGATCTGCTGCAGCAGCTCGCAATCCATCACGAATTTCTCGGGGCTGGCGATCAATCCGCCCTCCAGCCAGCCAGCCGCGTGATAGACCATATGCGTGCCCGATTGCACCGCCGCCCACAGGCTGTTCGATGTCTCCCACATGGCCTGACCGTCGGGGATATTGGCCGCGCAGACCCCGGACGAGCGCATCGGCAGGCCGTAGAAGCGTGCCAATTGCCCGGTCATCTGGGTGGCGCGCATGTATTCGGGCGTTCCAAAGGCGGGCGCGCCCGATTTCATGTCCACATTCGAGGTGAAAGTACCAATCGCACAGGGCGCGCCGGGCCGGATCCACTGGGCCAGCACAATCGCGCACAGCCCCTCGGCCAGGCTTTGCGCCACGGCCCCCGCCATCGTCACCGGCGCCATGGCCCCCGCCAGCGTGAAGGGTGTCACCACAAGGCCCTGCCCCCGCCGCGCCAGCCGGATCCAGCCATCCAGCATCGGGATGTCATGCTTCAGCGGCGAGGTGGAGTTGATGTTGGTGAACATCTTCGGGCTTGCGTCGAATTCCTCATGGCTGTGCCCGCCCGCGATGCGGACCATCTCCATCACATCCTCGACCCGCTCCTTGCCCAGGCTATAGGCATGGGCGACCTTGTCGGTCAGGGTCAGCGTATCATAGAGCACATCCAGGTGCCGGACCGAGGCATGCACGTCCACGGGTTCCACCGGATAGCCCCCGATGAAGTGGATGCAGTTGAAATACTGGCTGAGCTTCAGCAGATCGCGGCACATCTCGCGGGTGCCGGACAGCTTGCGCCCCGTCGCCATGTCCCAGTAGTTCGGCGGGGAAGAGACATTGCCGAACAGGATGTGATCGCCCCCGATGGTGATCTGCCGATCAGGGTTGCGCGGCGTGATGGTCCATTGCTTCGGCGCACGCTCCAGCATTTCCATCACGAAATCGCGGCCCATGCGGACATTCTCGCCCTGCACGGTGCACCCGGCCTCGCGCAGGATGTCCAGCGCCTCGTGGTTCAGGAACTCGATCCCGATATCTTCCAGGATGAACATCGCCGCCTCGTGGACGGCCTGCACCCCCTCGGCGGTCAGGGGTTCGATGGGCCGGTCCGTGTTGACCGGCAGGCGCCATGGCATCTGCTCGATCACGGCCTTGCCGCGACGGGTCGCATGCCCTGCGCGGCCACCGCTGCGTTTCCTGCGAAGCACCTCTTCCGTCATCACGGCCTCCTCGTCTGTCGGAAGACCAGCAAACTACCGCCACGCCCCGCGCGCCTTTCCGATTGCGACCGAAGGCGTCGTTTTTCGCGAATGATCTGCGCAAGACGCATGTGGTGACGGGATCAGGCGTCGATCCAGGCCGGGATATGACCGATATCGGGCAGAACCGCATCCGCCAGGGGTGACAGGTCCGCAGCCAGCGCCGTGCCGGTCAGCACGCCAAGGGTCTGCATCCCCGCCCGCCGGCCCGCCAGAAGGTCATGATGGCTGTCGCCCACCATGACCACGCGCGCAGGCTCCAGCCCGGTCTCGCGGCAGAAGGCCAGCAGCGGCGCGGGATCGGGTTTCGCGCCATGGCCACTGTCGAAACCGGCCACGAAATCGAAATGCGCCAGCACCCCGGCCGTGCCAAGATGCGCCAGTGCCCCGGCCTCGGTATCATTGGTGATCACGCCCAGCGCCAGACCGCGCGCGGCCAGCCCGGTCAGGTAAGGGTCCAGCGGCACCGCCGGGGCCAATGGCGCCATGGCGGCCCGCAGGCTCAGGAAACTCTCGATCTCGGCGACATCCCGGTCCGGCAAGGCCGTGCCGATCGCCTCGGCGGCCTCGCGGTTGGTGCCTGCGATGATCGGGCTGTCCGGGCGAAAGGCGCGCGCCTGCAGATCGAAGACTGCCGCATCGGCAATGCGTTGGGCCAGGGCCGCATCGCCCGCCGCCAACTCGTCGATCACCCCGAGCGCCCAGACATCCCACGTCGCCCGGAAGTCGAACAGGGTGCCGTCCTTGTCGAAGATGATCCCGTCTATGCGCATGCTTGCCTCCTGCCCATGCTCCGGCAGTTGCCACATCCTGCGCCCGCCGTCCCGCTCCTAAGGTGGCTGTGTGACACTGCGGTTACAAGCCCTTCCCGTGCTTGACTTTCGCGGGCCGATCCTGTGGCTTGGCCGGCATGGACAGCACCGGACCCTACCGCCTTCATGCCTCGCTGGGCTATCATCTTTCCGTCGCCGCGCGCCAGCAGGAGCGGCGGCTTGACGAGGCCTTGAAAACACTTGGCCTGACGCGCACCACCTGGTGCGTGCTTCTGGCCGTGGGAAACGAGGGGTTGTCCCAGCCCTCGGACATCGCGGGGTTCGTTGGCATCGACCGCACCGCCACCAGCCGGGCCCTACGCCAGATGGAGGCCGACGGCCTTCTGGCACGCTCCAGCGGCACCGAGGACCGGCGCACCCGCCGCGTCGAACTGACCCCGGCAGGCTGCGCCGCGATCGAGGCGGCAACCCCCTTTGCACGGCTCAACGCCACGATCATGGCCGATCGTCTGGCGCCGGGCGAGCAAGAGGTGCTGATCACGCTGCTGACCAAGCTGCGCCCCGAGGATGACGCGCCTCTCAACACGCTCTGATCACGCCGAACGCCATCAGGTCCAGTGCATCTGCGCGCCACCCGGCAAGGCCGCGCGCGCCCGCATCGGCGCGTCATAGGGCTGACGCGCGGCATCGCAGAACGCGATGACCCATGCATCCTCCAGCATCAGGAAATCCAGCAGTGCCCCCAGGAACGCGGGGTCCGCGGCGCCTGCGCGCAAATCGTCGATACTGGCGCCGCTTGCGGCCATGAACTGGCCCAGAACCTCGTCATTGCCGGCCATCCAGCCCAGCGCTTCGATCGCCAGCATTTCGGCCTTTTCCTGCTCGGATTTCATTTTGTTCAGCCCGGAAAGAAATTTTTAACCAGTTTCAGTAGAGACTGCGGGAACACGGTTGGCAAGTGGCCCGCCGCCCGCTTCCTGAGGCTGAGGACCATGCCCGGCAAAATCCTGATCGTGGATGACATTCCGACAAACCGCATCCTGTTGCGGGTCCGGTTGACGGCGGCGTTCTACGACGTGCTGCAGGCCGCAACCGGTGCCGAGGCCCTGGAAGTGATTGACCAGCAGGCACCGGACCTCGTGCTGCTGAGCGCGGGTTTGCGCGATTGCCACAGCCTTGATCTGTGCCGCCGCATCACCGGCTTTGCCGATGGCCCCGCCCCGGGGCAGCAGGATGTCGCCCCGCTGGAACTGCCGGATGCGCCCCCGGCACCGCCGCCCGTGCTGATCCTGTCCCCCCATGCCGATCATGACCTGCGCCTGCAGGCGCTGGCCGCCGGGGCAGAGGATCTGCTGGCTTTTCCACTGGACGACCTGCTTTTGCAGGCGCGCCTGCGCAGCCTCATGCGGGTCGGCGACAGCCTGCAGGAATCGCATCTGCGCAGCGGAACCAGAAAATCACTCGGTTTTGCCGAAGACACGCAGGACTTCGTCACCCCCGCGCGCATCTGCATCCTGACCGATCCCGGCCTGCGCGAACTGACCTGGCTTCGCGGTCTGAACACCCTGCCCCACGGCATCGTCAGCCGACATGACAGCCGCAGCTTCTTGCGCGATGTCAAGGCCGAGACGGCCCCCGACCTCTGCGTGATCGTGCTGGACCGCAGCGTGTCGTCGCCCGGACTGCGGCTTTTGTCGGAACTGCGCGCCCATCCCGAAACCCGCCATGCCGCCGTCATGGTCATCCTGCCCGAGGCGGACAATCACATGGCCGCGGACGCGCTTGATCTTGGCGCGGGCGATGTGGTCGCGGGTCGGTTCGATCCGGCCGAACTGGGCCTGCGGATCGCCAGCCAGATCAGGCGCAAACGCATGGCCGATCAGCTGCGCAGCACCCTGCGCGACGGCATGCGCGCGGCAGTGACGGACCCGCTGACCGGTCTTTACAACCGCCGCTATGCGCTGCCGCACCTGATGCGCATGGCGGACCACGCCAACCGCAGCGGGCGACGTTTCGCGGTGATGCTGGCGGATCTGGACCATTTCAAGCGGATCAACGATCTTCATGGCCATGCCGCGGGCGATGCCGTCCTGATCGAAGTGGCGCAGCGTCTGCGCGCCAATCTGCGCGCGGTCGACCTGATCGCGCGCATCGGCGGCGAGGAATTCCTGATCGCGCTGCCCGACACCAACAGGACCGAGGCGCGGGTGGCCGCGCGCCGCCTGTGCCGCATGGTCGCGCAGGACCCGATCGATCTGCCGGGACAGGGCCTGTCCGTCACCATGACGGTCAGCATCGGCGTCGCCATGGGCCATCGCCCCCTGCCGCTGCCGTCCGATCCCCTGCCCCAAACTGTCGAAACCCTGCTGCACCGGGCCGACAAGGCGCTTTATGGGGCCAAGGCCTGCGGGCGCAACCAGGTGACGATCAGCAATACCGCGGCCTGAGCGCGGACACAAAGCCGTTCAGTCGCGCGGTGCCTCGTTGCGCGCATTGCGGCGCTGTTCGCGCCAGCTGTCGCGCCGTTCCAGCCGCTCTTCCAGCCTGTCGGCAAAGGCGGCGCGCGCGGCGGCATCCATCCCGGCAATGCGCTGCAACAGCAACTCCTGCCCGATCTGCTGACGCTCCAGCCCCGCCTGGAACTGCCTTTCGACGATAGCCTGCACGGCGGCCGGATCATAGGGCGTGGCGCGCAGTGCCTGCACGACGGCATCGAAATCGGCGCGGATATCGGCGCGCGTCGGCTGTCCCTCGGCCTGCATGGCGCGCATCTCGCGCCAGATGGCGCGCCGATCCTCACGGCTCAACGCGCCGGTATAGGGACCACCGAACTGATCGCTGCGCACGGACGCCCTGTCGCGTATCGCGTCATGGCGCAGCGCCGCGCCGATCGCGAGGCCCGCAACCGCAAGGTTCAGCGCCAACGAGACGAAAAGCACCACCTTGATCCAGCCGCGCCGGGGCGCGCCCGTCGCGGTGCCGGGGCCTGTCGGGGATGCGGGATCGGTCGGATAGGTCATGTTCAGCCCTCGCTCAGGTCCATGGCGATGTCGAAATCCAGCTCCGGCATCAGGTCGACAAGATAGGTATCCGTGCTCTGGCCAAGCACGGCGGTCGCCAGATCCGCAAGCCCGGCCGGTGCGGCAATCCCGAAGGCCAGCCCCATCACGCCCGCCGTCGCAAGCCCCCCCAGCGCGGGCCAGCCGCCCAGCGCCTCGCGCAGCTGCGCCCATGCGCCGGGGCGCGGCAAGGCGCGCGGCGCGGCAACAGGTTGCGCGGCAAGGGCATCGGCCAGAACCCGTGCCATGAGCGCATCCGACGGTGTCGGCTCCATGCGCCGTGCCGCTTCGAAAAAGCTCTCCAGCCCGTCATCATCCCGGTCTGTCTTGCGCTCGTCAGTCATCCTCATACCCCAATTCTGCGCGCTGGCCCGAAAGGGCCGCCGTCAGCGCGCGTTTGCCCCGGGCGACCAGACTTTCGACCGCCTCGGCGCTGATGTCCATGATCCCGGCAATCTCGGGATTGCCCAGACCCTCAAGGTGCCGCAGCACGACCGCCTGTTTCTGCCGCTCCGGCAAGGCTGCCAAGGCCTGCTGCAAGGCCGCAGCCCGCGCCTTGTCCTGCAAGAGGCCCGCTGGCCCCTGCGCATCGTCCTCGGGCTCGGGCACGCTGTCCAGGGCGACACCGCGCCTTTTGCGCAGGCGGTCGGTGGCCAGGTTGGCCGTCACCCGGTAAAGCCAGGTCGTGACCTTCGCCTCGCCCGCGCGCCAGTCCGGCGCGATCCGCCACAGGCGCAACAGCGCCTCCTGCGTGACATCCTCGGCCTCGGCCCGGTCGCCCAGAAGCCGCATGGCATGGGCATGCACCCGTGGCGTCAGCCGCAGCGTCAGCGCCCGCGCCGCAGCCGCATCACCCAGGGCGAAGCGGCGCAGCAGCACGTCATCTGCCAGATCCGAGGGGGCATCGAAAGCCATTGTCATCGTCCCTCCGGCCTATCCTGTCCCTGCCGTTTCGGCAATCGGGTGACATGTCCGGGTGGGATGGCCCCTCGGGGCCATTCCAGATCAGCCACAGGGGTGTCGATCAGTCGTTTTGCCCCCGGTGATGCCCGTCACCACGCCGATGCGCGCTGCGCATCTCGCGGGCGGCCTCGAACTCTTCACGCGACAGCGCGCCGTCCTCGTCCTTGTCCAGACGCGACAGCATCCGCGCGAACCGATCGCCCTCGCGGGGGCCTGCGCGCATTTCCTCGGCCGACAGCTTGCCGTCGCCATCCCGGTCCATCCGCTCGATCATGCGCGCGCTGCGCTCTGCCATGCGCGCGGTCGTGCGGGCCAGCATCTGCGCCTGCATCTCGTCCGCGTCCAGCAGGCCATCCTTGTCGGCATCGGCCTCTTCGAAGCGAAGGGCGGCATGGGCCTGCATCTCCCCGGTCGTGATCTTGCCGTCGGAATCGGCGTCGATATCCTCGAACGGCAGCATCATGACCCGGTCGCCCCGGTGTTCCGCTCGGCCGGGCTTGTCATCGGATGCGGCGATCGCGGCCAATGCCGTGCCGGCAAGGGCAAGGGCGGTCAGGCTGGATATCAGAACAGTGCGTTTCATCTTGATCTCTCCGGTTTGATGGCGGGGCCGGGCATGGGTGCCCTTGCCGCCTGTTGTGCCTGTATTACGGGGCGGCTGGCCGCTTCCGTCGCGGCGGGCGAAACTTTTTTCGCCCCAGCCCGCGTGCCGCCGGGCATCGGCAGGTTTTTGCGACATGTAGACGCGGGACCGGGATCGCCGCTTTTCAAGCACCGCGATTTGACAGATGGTCGCGCCTTCACAGACCCCGAGGCGACCATGACCAACCACAGCCATCACGCGATGACGGATCCGCAGACAGAAACGTTTTCGGATCAGGCGGCGATCACCGAGACTGCGCAGAAACCGTCGACCCGCGAAACCTGGCCCGCGATGTGGAAGGGCTGGCGCGGCAAATGTCCCAATTGCGGCAGTGGTCCGCTGCTGAAGGGCTACCTGTCGGTGCGCAAATCCTGCCCCGTCTGCCGCGAGGAACTGCACCATCACCGCGCCGATGACGGCCCGGCCTACCTGACGATCCTGTTCGTCGGTCACCTGATGGCGCCGCTGCTCCTGTTCGTCTTCGAGACATGGCGCCCCGAGCCCCTGATCCTGTTCAGCATCTTCGCCCTTGGCTCTGTCGCACTATCGCTCTACCTTCTGCCCAGACTGAAAGGGGCGATCGTGGGCCTGCAATGGGCGCGGATGATGCACGGGTTTGCCAAGGCCGCGTGACCCTTTCGCCGTGAAAGGGACCAGATGAGCATCGACAAGACTGCGATCCGCAACGCCTCGACCGTGATCGTGCTGCGCGACCGATTCAATGACCCCCATGTTCTGATGGGGCAGCGCGGATCGAAAGCGGCCTTCATGCCGGACAAATTCGTGTTTCCCGGCGGCGCGGTGGACGATGCCGATCGCGCCGTGCCGCTGGTCACGCCGCTGCCGGATCTCTGCGCGGTGCGGCTGTGCGACGATGCGCCCCCCGACCTTGCCCATGCGCTGGCCGCCGCCGCGATCCGCGAGTTGTGGGAGGAAACGGGTCTGGTGCTGGGGGCCAAGGGCCTCTGGACCAGCCCGCCGCCCGATTGGCAGACATTTGCCGCAACCGGCCACATGCCCGCGGCCCATCCGCTGCAATTCGTGTTCCGCGCCGTGACCCCGCCGGGCCGCCCGCGCCGGTTCGACGCGCGCTTTTTCCTTGTCGATGCCGATGATCTGGCCAGCGATCCCGATGATTTCAGCGCCGCCTGCGACGAGCTTTCGCATCTGCAGTGGATCCCGCTGCCGCGCGTGCGCGAATTCGACCTGCCCTTCATCACCGAGGTCGTGCTGGCCGAGGTCGCGGCAAGGGCCAAGGAAACCGCGCCCCCCGCAAGCGTGCCCTTCTTCAAGAACAACGAAGAGGAAAGCCTGTTCCTGCGCCTTAAAGGAATAGGACCAGTGACAGGACGCTCGCACTGATCAGGGCGATGCCCGCCGCCTCGCGGCGGGTGAACCTTTCATTGAAGAACAGGATCGACGCGGCCAGCGAAAAGATCAGCTCGATCTGGCCTACGGCCTTCACATAGGCCACGTTCTGCAGCGTGAAGGCGGTGAACCAGCACAGGCTTCCGGCCATCGAGGTCAGACCGATCCAGACCGCGCGGCGCCAAACAAGGATGACGGCACGGATCTGCCCCGGTTCGCGCCAGCGTAGCCAGAGCGTCATGGCGATGGTCTGCGAGGCCGTCACCGCCGCCAGCGTGACCATGGCGCGCAGAAAGGGATCGTCGCTGGCCAGTTCCAGCGATGCGCCCCGATAGGCCACGCTGGATACGGCAAACAGCGCCCCCGCCAGCAACCCCAGCCCCGCCGCGCGCGAGGCGATGCGCCGGATCCAGTTTCCCGTCAGCCCCGGCGTGCCCGACAGCACCAGCACCCCCACCAGCCCCAGCAGGATCGCGGCCAGCCCGGCGGGCGTCACCCCTTCGCCCAGCACCACAAGCCCGGCAAAGGCGGTCAGAACCACCTCGGTATTCTTGAAGGTGATGCCCACCGCGAAATTGCGCTGCCGGAACAGGGCCACCACGCAGATCGTGGCGAGGATCTGCCCCAACCCACCCAGCAGCGCATAGCCCCAGAAAAGACCCGACAGCGCAGGCAGCGCCAGCCCCTGCAATCCCAGGTAGACCGCCACCAGCAACAGCACCAGCGGCGAGGAATAGATGAACCGCGCAAATGTCGCGCCCGCAGTGGACAATGCCCCCATGCTCAGCTGTTTTTGCAGCATGAAGCGCGCGGTCTGAAACGCGGCGGCAAGGATAGTGGCGATGACCCATGTTTCCATGGGGCCACTCATGCCGTCAAATCAGAGCCTGCGCCAGAGGGGATGCGGCACCGGGTCCTTGGCCTTGAACAGGTAGCGCCGGAAAATCGCGCCATAAGACGGGAACATGTAGCCATCGTTGCGGGCCAGGTACCTGTCCCGGTTGGCGAAATAGAGACCCGGCAACCTGTACCACGGCAGTCTGGGATGCATGTGATGCACCACATGCAGGTTGTTGTTCAGAAAGAGAAACGCCAGCAGGCCGCGATCCTCGATGATCACCGTGCGCCCGCGCGCGCGCAGATGGGCCTGATGTTCAAGGAAGGTGCGGATCTTGAGGATCGAGATCGCCGCATAACTCGACAGCACAAAGGCCCAGACCGGCATCTGCCCCAGGGCCGCCATCCACCCGATCACCAGCCCCAGCGCCGGGATATGCCACAGCCAGCCGCGCAGAACCGCGCGCTCACCGGCGCGGATCGCGCGCCAGTCGGCCGCCATGAAGGCCACCTGGCTGACCACAGGGCCGATCAGCAGCCGCCCCACAAGGCGGTTGTTCAGGTTCAGTACCGCCTGCACCCATGGCGGAAGGCGATCCCAGACAGCGGGATCAAGGTAATTGCTTTCGGGATCGTCATAGGGATCGGTCAGGATCGCATCGCGGTGATGCGCCAGATGGGTGTCCCGAAACCGGATATAGGGGATGCACAGGGTCAGCGCCGGAAACACCAGCGCCTCGTTCAGCCACCCGAAGCGCGTGGGATGTCCGTGCAGCGCCTCGTGGCACAGCGAGGAATGCAGCGCCGCCGCCAAGGCCACCATCACCATGCCCAGCGGCAGAAACCATCCCGCCGCCCATGTGGTGCCGATGCCCCAGACCGCATAGCACAGGGCCAGCAGGGCCAATGTTGGCCATTCGATCGATTTTCCCGAAACGCCCTGCGCGCGACTGCTCATGAAGGCCCGTCTTTTCCTTGTTTTCCAAGGCTTAATCCGATGGCTTGCAGGTTTGAATTCGGGAAATGATTAACAATTCTCGACAAAGGTGATAATTGTGAACACATGAGTGAAAAAATAGACAAACGGCAGCGCGCCACACAGTTCCGCCAACGCCTTGCCCTCGCGATGGAGCGCAAGGGCGTGAACCAGAGCAGCATTGCCCGCCGGATCGGGGTGGACCGCTCGACCGTGTCGCAACTGCTGGGCGGCGATGGGGCGCGCCTGCCCAATGCGCAGGTCGTGGGCGAATGCGCGGCCGCACTGGGCGTGTCGGCGGATTGGCTCTTGTCGCTGTCGGACAGGCCCGAAACCGCCGCAGACCTCATGGCGATCTCGCTCTCGCTGACCGAAGCGCCCCGCGCCCTTGTCGATGAACAGATCTTCAGCTGGCACCGCGAGGCTGCAGGCTACAAGATCCGCCATGTCCCCGCCGCCCTGCCCGACATGCTCAAGACACGCGCGCTGCTGGAATGGGAATATACCCCCCATCTGGGCCGCACGACGGAACAGGCGATCAATGCCTCGCAGGACCGGCTGGACTGGATGCGGGGGGCGCATTCGGATTACGAGATCGCCCTGCCCCTGCACGAAATGGAAAGCTTCGCCCTCGGCACGGGCTACTATGCGGGCCTTTCCCCGGCGCTGCGGCGCGAGCAGATCGACCGGTTCATGGCGCTGAATGCGCAATTCTACCCCGGCCTGCGGCTTTACCTGTTCGATGCGCGCCGCGTCTATTCCGCCCCGATCACCATCTTCGGCCCGCTTCTGGCGGTGCTTTACGTTGGCCGCAACTACGTGGCTTTCCGCGACAGCGAACGTGTGCAGGCCTTCACCCGTCATTTCGATCACCTCGTGCGCGAGGCCAGCATCTCGGCCCGTGACCTGCCTTTGCATCTGCAGGCGCTGCGCGACCAGATCACGTGATCCGCGGGCGACTTACCGGACGGTCTGCAGCCGCGTCATGTCATAGCCGTACCAGTCAAGGATGTCGCGCGCGGCACGCAAACGGTCAGGGGCAGGTGCTGCACTGCGATCAAGGATGAAGCCCCGCGACCCCGAGGGCGTGCCAAGGACGGCGGTGCGGAACCCTTCATCGACCCATAGCACCCACAGATCCCCCGGCGGCGTGTCCTGCCCGCGCGGACGCAACCGCCCCGGTGCCACAAGGTCATAGACCTCGCGCCGTGTCGCCCCATCCGTCCCGGTGATATCGGCCACGATCTGCCCGGTGGTCGCGGGGCGGTAAAGATGCCGTTCGGGCGCGACGGCCTGCCCCGGTGCCGCAAAGGCCGCGACCTGCACCCATTCCCCCAGAAACAGGGCCGTATCGAACCGCTGGGTCGAGGCGAACGGCGCGCCCGGATCACGAAACCCCCGCTCGGGCATGGGCGCATTGCACGCGGCCAGAAAGGCCAGCATCAGCAGGCCGGACAAGGGGCGAAACAGGGAAATCGGCATGACACTCCACTCCGGGCGGACCGAAGCCGCCACAGCCGCACCCTAAGGGCGCGCGTGGTGGCCGCGCAAGCGATTGCAGACGGTGCGGTCAGGCAAATCGCAGCCGTCGCACCGCCCACCAACTGGCCGCCGCCATCGCCCCCGCCGTGACCAGACACAGCGCGACACCGCCCAATTGATAGGACAGACCCGACAGCAATGTGCCCAGCAACCGCCCGGCGGCGTTGGACATGTAATAGAACCCCACGTCCATCGTGACCCGCTCATCGGTGCTGAAGGCCAGGATCAGGTAGGAATGCACCGATGAATTGATCGCGAAGACAAAACCGAAGACCAGCAGCCCCGCCACCAGCGACAGCGTCAGCCAATCGGCCGGCGCGCCGGCCGCAACGGCCAACCCCGCCAGCACCAGCGGGATCGGCACCAGAAGACCCGCCCAGCGGATCGCCTGCGCCACGATCTGCTCTTCGGGTCGCTTGGCCGCGCGCAGGATGCGCGGCGCGGACCCCTGCACCGCGCCATAGGCGATGATCCAGACCGCCATGAACCCGCCGATCAGGAAAAACGCCGCCCGCGCGCCCTCGGGCGTGCCATCCGACAGGACCGACTGGAAATAGACGGGAATGCCCACCACGAACCACACATCGCGCGCCCCGAACAGAAACATCCGCGCCAGCGACAGCCGGTTGATCCGCGCATCGCGCGACCAGACCTGCGTGAATTTCGCATCCTTGCGCCCCTGTGGCAGGCCCTGCGGCATGAACAGCACAACCGCCAGCAGGATCACCGCCAGAACGCCCGCCATCGCCCAGACCGCGGGCACGAAACCCACCAGACCCAAAAGTGCCGCCCCCAGGAAAAACCCCAGCCCCTTGACCGCGTTCTTCGATCCGGTCAGCCAGGCCACCCAGCGGAAAAGCCCGCCGTCCGCCTTGGGCGCCAGCAGCTTGACGGCCGATTTCGACGCCATCTTGGACAGGTCCTTGGCCACGCCGGAGGCCCCCTGCACCGCCATCACGAACACGACCGAGGCCGCCACCGTCCACGTCGGATCAAGCTGTGCCAGTGCCGCCAGTGCCGCGATCTGCACGGCCAGACCCGCGTATAGCGTGACCGTCAACCCGAAGCGCGCGGCGATCCAGCCCGCCGACAGGTTGGTCACGATCCCCGCCACCTCGTAAAGCAGGAACAACCAGGCCAGCTGCACCGGGCTGAACCCCAGCCCGTTGAAATGCAAAAGCACCAGCATGCGCAGCGCGCCATCCGACAGCATGAAGGCCCAATAGGCCGCCGTCACCGCCACATAGGCGCGCAAGCCGTCGGGGGCGGTCTGGCTCACATCGCCCCCGCGACCATGCGGGCGATATCGGCCATGCGGCAGGCATAGCCCCATTCGTTGTCATACCAGGCATAGACCTTCACCTGCGTGCCGTTCACCACCATGGTCGAGGGCGCGTCGATGATGGCCGAGCGTGGATCACCGCGATAGTCACAGGACACCAGTGGCCGCTCCTCATAGCCCAGGATGCCCGCCAGATCGCCTGCGGCGGCGGTCTTGAACAACCCGTTCACCTCTTCCACGGTGGTGGCCCGCTCCATTTCGAAGACGCAATCGGTGATCGAGGCATTCAGCAGCGGCACCCGCACCGCGTGACCGTTCAACCGCCCCTTCAGTTCGGGATAGATCAGCGTGATCGCCGTGGCGCTGCCGGTGGTGGTGGGGATCAGGTTGGTCAGCGCCGAACGGGCGCGCCGCATGTCCTTGGCGGGGCGATCCACGATGGTCTGCGTATTGGTCACGTCATGGATTGTCGTGATTGATCCGTGCCTTATACCAAGACTCTCATGCAGAACCTTCACCACCGGCGCCAGGCAGTTCGTCGTGCAGCTGGCCGCCGTCACCAGGTCGTGCTGCGCCGGATCGTAAAGGTCATGGTTCACCCCGTAGACTAGGTTCAGCGCCCCCCCATCCTTGACCGGGGCCGAGACGATCACCTTCTTCACCCCCGCTGCATAATAGGGCGCGACCTTGTCGGCGGTCTTGAAGACGCCCGTGCAATCCAGCACCAGGTCGATGCCCAGCGCGGCCAGCGGCAGATCCTCGATCCGCTTTTGCGCCGTCACCTGCATCCGCTGCCCGTTCACGGTCAGGCTGTCGGCATCATGGGCGATATACCCCCGCCAGCGGCCATGCACGCTGTCGAACTCCATCAGCAGCGCATGCTGTTCGGGGGTGCCGGCGGGATCGTTCAGCAGGACAATCTCGCCCAGCGCCGGATCATCCGCCAGGGCGCGCAACAGCAGCTTGCCGATTCGGCCAAACCCATTCAGCGCGATACGAGTCATGCGTTTTTTCCTTCCAGAACCGCGTCGCGGCCAATGTCGTCGATGTGTTTTTGCAAACTGATCCGGTCCAGCGCATCCATGGGCAGCGCCACGAAGGCAGCGACCCTGCGGCGCAGCGCATCAAAGGCCGTGGCGAAGGCCAGCGCCTGCTCAGCCTCGGATCCGGTTTCCTTGACGGGATCGGGGATGCCCCAATGGGCGCTCAGCGGATGGCCCGGCCAGGGCGGGCATTCCTCGGACGCGGCCCGGTCGCAGACGGTAAAGACGAAATCCATCCAGGGCGCGCCCTCGCCCTCGAATTCGGTCAGATCCTTCGAGCGCAGCCCATCCGTCGCGAACCCTGCCTTCTCCAGCAGGGCGACCGCACGCGGATGTGGTGCGCCGCGCGGAACGGTGCCCGCGGAAAAGGCGCGGAAGCGCCCTTGCCCCATGTCGTTCAGAAGCGCCTCGGCCATGATCGACCGCGCGGAATTGCTGGTGCAAATGAACAATACGTTGAACATGCCCTTCTCCTGTCCGTTGAGGGATTGCATTTCGGGTCCCGTCAGATGGGCGCAGACCTCTGGCCGCCCACGACAACAGTCATCGACGAGAAATGTGACAAGCATACCCGCGCGTTCCAGATTGACGCTGTAGTAGAGCGAGCGCCCCTCGCGGGTCGCGCGGATCAGCCCCGCGCGCTCAAGGTCGGACAGGTGATGCGACAGCGTGTTCTGCTTGAGGCCCAGCGCCTCGGCGATCTCGGTCGGGCGCACACCCTGGGGCATGTGACGCATCAGCAGCCGAAAGACCGACAGGCGCCCGGCATGGCCAAGCGTGGCGAAAGCGGTGATGGCGAGATTCGTATCCATAATTCCTAAATACCGGAATTTTGGATACGATCAAGCGCGATCCCGTGCGATATGGCGAAAACCGATCAGTAGGGCAGCGGATGCGCCCGGTGGATCTGATCGATGCGCGCGGCCAGCCCTTCGGGCAGGACCATTCCGGCGCCCGCCAGCACATGCTCAAGCTGCGCCTGTGTCGTGGCGCCGAAGATCACCGATGTCATGAAGGGCCGCGCCGCACACCAGGCCAGCGCCATATGCACCGGGTCCAGCCCGTATTCCGCCGCAAGATCCAGATAGGCCGCCACGGCCAGATGCGCGCGTGCGGTATCGCGCCCGCCAAGATCTGGGTTCAGCGTCCTGCGCGATCCTTCCGGGGTGGCCCCGTCCCGGTACTTGCCGGTCAGAAGCCCGGTCGCCAGCGGCGAAAAGGCCAGCAGGCCGACATCCTCGTTCACGCTCATCTCGGCCAGATCGGTGTCATACATCCGGCACATCAGCGAATATTCGTTCTGGATCGAGGCCGCGCGCGGCCAGCCGCGTTCCTGGGCGATCCGCACCCATTGCGTGGTGCCCCAGGCGCTTTCGTTGGACAGGCCGAAATGGCGGATATTGCCCTTCTCGACCTGCTTTTGCAGCGCCTCCAGCGCATCCTCCATATGGGCGATGGTCTCGGCCCGGTTCTGGCCCGAGGGATCATAGCCCCAGTTGCGCCGGAACATGTAGGATCCGCGATTGGGCCAGTGGAACTGGTAAAGGTCGATCACGTCGGTCCGTAGCCGCTTCAGCGATCCTTCGACCGCCTGCGGAATCGTGGCCGATGAAATCGGCGCGCCGTCGCGCACATGGGCCATGCCTGCGCCGCTGTGCTTGGTCGCCAGAACATAGTCGCCGCGCCGCCCCGGATTGGCGGCCTGCCAGTTGCCGATCACCTCTTCGGTCAGGCCGATCGTCTCCTTGGCGACCGGGTTCACCGGATACATCTCGGCCGTATCGATGAAATTGATACCGTGATCCAGCGCGGTCTCGATCTGGCGGTGGGCATCGATCTGCGCCGTCTGGGTGCCCCAGGTCATGGTCCCCAGGCACAGTTCGCTGACCATCAGGCCGGTGCGCCCCAGTGGATTCATCTTCATCGCGGCTCTCCTTGCTTGGCATGTCGCGGGCGACCCTAGCGCTTTTTGCGGCAGGGTCACCCCTGAAATGGATATTGGAACAAAAGAGGAACATGCTAGACTGCAGCCATGACGATTCCCCTGAACCCCACCCTGCTGGCCCGCGCGCCACACCGTCCGCGCCCGGCCCTGGCCCTGGCCGATGACATCTGCCTGACCCTGGCCCGCCTGCACGAGGCCTGCGGCCCCGCAAGGCGCAGCTTTGCCATCTGGCTGGCGGGCATGGTGCAGCACCGGCACACGGGCCCGGTGATCTGGATCGCGCCGCGCCACCTGCCCGACCGGCCCAACCCGGACGGCATCGCAGGCCTGGCCCGCCCCGAGGGTTTCGTGCATCTCACCCCCCAGCGCCCCGAGGATCTGCTGTGGTGCATGGAGGAATCGCTGCGCAGCGGCGCCGCCCCCCTTGTGATCGCCGACCTGCCCGGCCCACCCGGTCTGACGCCCGTGCGCCGCCTGCATCTGGCCGCCGAAACCGGCGCCGCCGAAGGCGTCTTTGCCCCCCTTGGCCTGATCCTGACCCCGGACACGGGCGGCGCGCCGGGGGTCGAGACCCGCTGGCACATGGCCCCCGCCCATACCCCGGCAAGCCAAGGCTGGAGCCTGCGCCGCCTGCGCGCCCGTCAGGACCCGCCAAGGGACTGGCAATTGCACGGCCCCGCCCATGCCGCCACGGGACCGATCCGCATCAAGGCCGCCTGAGCATTCGAGGGACAGCGAAAGGGCGCGCGCCTGACGCTGCATCGTCGTTCAAATACTCGGGCCATGGCCCGCAAAAGGCGCGCAAGCCCCCTTGTCATCCCCGACAGGATGGGCAGGACTGGCCCCATGCGCCTGATGATCTCTTTCGCGGCCCTCTTTCTGTCGGTCATCCTGCTCCAGCTCTCGACCGGGGGCGTGGGGCCGCTGGATGCATTGTCGGGACTGACGCTTGATTTCACCAATGCCCAGATCGGCCTTCTGGGCTCGGCGCATTTCCTGGGGTTCTTCATCGGCTGCTGGTGGGCGCCGCGCCTGATGGGCACGATCGGCCATTCGCGCGCCTTCGCCGCCTTCACCGCAACCGGCGCGATCGGTCTGCTGGCCCATATGCTGGTGATCGACGCCTATGCCTGGGCGCTGATGCGCGTGGCCTCGGGCCTCTGCGTGGCGGGCTGCTACACGGTGATCGAGGCCTGGCTTCAGGCCAAGCTGACCAACGAGACGCGCGGCCGCGCCATGGGCACCTACCGGGTCGTGGACATGGGGGCATCATTGCTGGCGCAGATGATGATCTCGGTGCTCGAGCCCGCCTCCTACGTGTCCTACAACCTGCTGGCGCTGCTGTGCTGCGCGGCCCTTCTGCCGATCACCCTGACCCGCACCGCCGAACCGGACACACCGACCGCGCTGCGCCTGCGCCCGATGCTGGCGGTCACCCGCTCGCCGCTGGCGGCGGCCGGGGTTGTGGTCGCCGCCCTGTCCAGCGCGTCGTTTCGCATGGTGGGGCCGGTCTATGGCCAAGGCGTGGGACTGGCGGTGGACCAGATCGCCTGGTTCCTGGCCGCTTTCGTGGCGGGCGGCGCCTTGGCGCAATACCCGGTGGGCTGGCTGGCCGACAAATACGATCGCCGCTGGGTGCTGATCTGGCTGTCGGTCGCCTCGATCCTCAGTTCGGCCCTGACCGCGCTGACCGGCGATCTTGGCACCACGGGCGTGCTGCTGACCGCCACGCTTTTCGGGGCCACGACCTTTCCGATCTATTCGGTGGCCGCCGCCCATGCCCATGATTTCGCCGAAGCCTCGGAACGGGTCGAGCTGTCGGCGGCGCTGATGTTCTTCTTTGCGCTCGGGGCCATCGCGGCCCCGCTCATGGCCTCGGGGCTGATCGAGGCATATGGCCCCTCTGCCATGTTCGTCATGATCGGCGCAGGTCATGCGGTGCTGGTGATTTTCGGCCTGATCCGCATGCGCATGCGTCCGCGCGCCGCGCAGCGCACGCCATATGTCTGGGCGCCGCGCACCTCCTTCCTGATCGGCCGGCTGACCGGGCGCACCCGCGACGAGGACTGAACCCGCAAGCCGCCGCTGGAACCCTGCCGCGCCTTGCGCTAAGGAAGGGCCAATCCGGACAAGGGCACAGGAACATGGCACGGCATCTGATCACCTCGGCGATCCCCTACATCAACGGGATCAAGCATCTGGGCAACCTGGTGGGCAGCCAGCTGCCCGCGGACCTCTATGCACGCTACCAGCGCGGGCGCGGCCACGAGGTGCTGTTTCTCTGCGCCACCGACGAACACGGCACCCCGGCCGAACTGGCCGCCGCCAAGGCGGGCAAGCCTGTTGCCGTCTATTGCGCCGAAATGCACGAAGTGCAGGCCGAAATCGCGCGCGGCTTCCGCCTCAGCTTCGATCACTTCGGACGCTCCTCCAGCCCGCAGAACCACGCGCTGACCCAGCATTTCGCAGGCCGTCTGGCCGAGGCCGGTCTGATCCGCGAAGTCTCCGAGACACAGATGTATTCGAAGGCCGATGGCCGCTTCCTGCCGGATCGGTATATCGAGGGCACCTGCCCCAACTGCGGATTCGAAAGCGCGCGCGGCGATCAATGCGACAACTGCACCAAGCAGCTGGACCCGGTGGACCTGATCAACCCGCGCTCGACCATCTCGGGATCGACCGATCTGGAACAGCGCGCGACCAAGCATCTCTACCTGCGCCAGAGCGCGATGCGCCAGCAGTTGCAGGACTGGATCGACAGCAAGACCGACTGGCCGATCCTGACCACCTCGATCGCCAAGAAATGGCTGAACGACGGTGACGGGTTGCAGGATCGCGGCATCACCCGCGATCTGGACTGGGGCATTCCCGTCAAAAAGGGCGACCAGGACTGGCCGGGGATGGAGGGCAAGGTCTTCTATGTCTGGTTCGACGCCCCCATCGAATACATCGCCTGCGGGGCCGAATGGGCGCAGGCGAACGGGCTGGACGACAGCGCATGGGAACGCTGGTGGCGCACCGACAAGGGCGCGGATGACGTGACCTATACCCAGTTCATGGGCAAGGACAACGTGCCCTTCCACACCCTCAGCTTCCCCGCCACGATCCTCGGCTCGGGCGAGCCGTGGAAGCTGGTGGATTACATCAAATCCTTCAACTACCTCAATTACGACGGCGGCCAGTTCAGCACATCGCGCGGGCGCGGCGTCTTCATGGATCAGGCGCTCGAAATCCTGCCCGCCGATTACTGGCGCTGGTGGCTTTTGTCCCATGCGCCCGAATCCTCGGATGCCGAATTCACCTGGGAAAACTTCCAGGCCTCGGTGAACAAGGACCTGGCCGATGTGCTGGGCAATTTCGTCAGCCGCATCACCAAGTTCTGCCGCGCGAAATTCGGCGAGGCCGTGCCACAGGGCGGCACCTGGGGCGAACAGGAAACCGCCCTGATCGACACGCTGACCGCCCGCATCCGCACCTACGAGGCGCTGATGGACGCGATGGAGGTGCGCAAGGCCGCGCAGGAGTTGCGCGCGATCTGGGTGCTGGGCAACGAATACCTGCAATCGGCCGCCCCTTGGGTCACCTTCAAGGAAGACCCCGAACGCGCCGCCATGCAGACGCGCCTGGGCCTGAACCTGATCCGGCTTTACGCGGTGCTGTCCGCGCCCTTCATCCCCGATGCAGGTGCCACGATGCTGGCGGCCCTTCACAGCGACGATGCCGCATGGCCCGAAGGGGATCTGGGCGAATGGCTCTCCGCCCTGCCCGCCGGCCATGCCTTCACAGTGCCCGAGGTCTTGTTCGGCAAGATCACGGACGAGCAGCGCGAGGATTGGCAGACCCGCTTCGCCGGCATCCGCACCTGAAAAAGGGCAGGCCCCCAAAGGCCCGCCCGCTTCTTCTTGCCTAAAATATCCGCAGGGGGATCGTTGAACAGCGCACTGCGCTGTTCAACGTAGGGGGGATGCATCCCCCCGACCTGCCCTCAGGTCTTGAACACCCGGTAGATTGCCGGGATCACCAGAACCGTCAGCAGGGTCGAGCTGAACAGACCGAACAGCAGCGACAGCGCCAGGCCCTGGAAGATCGGATCGGCCAGGATCACCGTCGCGCCGAACATCGCGGCAAGCGCCGTCAGCAGGATCGGCTTGAACCGGATCGCGCCCGCCTCGATCAGGATATCCACGGGCGACTTACCCGCAGGGTCCGTGTGGCGGATGAAATCCACCAGGAGGATCGAGTTGCGCACGATGATCCCCGCCAGCGCGATGAAGCCGATCATCGAGGTGGCCGAGAATGGAGCGGCCCACAACCAGTGTCCGACCATGATACCCAGGAAGGTCAGCGGCACGGGCGTCAGCACCACCAGCGGCACCCGGAAGGACCCGAACTGCGCCACAACCAGCACGTAGATGCCCAGCAGCGCCACGCCGAAGGCTGCCCCCATGTCGCGGAACGTGACCCATGTCACCTCCCACTCCCCGTCCCACAGGATCGTGGGGCGGCTGTCATCCATCGGCTGGCCGTTCAGCAGGACAAGGGGTTTTTCGCCCTCGGCCCAGTCCATCGCGTCCAGCGCCTTGCCCACTTCGACGATGCCGTAAAGCGGCGCCTCGAAACGGCCCGCCAGTTCGGCCATCACCATCTCGGCGGGCCGTCCGTTGCGGCGGAAGACCGGATAGGACATCACCTCTTCCTCGATCCGCACCACATCACCCAGCTCGACCACGCCGCGCGCGCCGGGCAGCACGTTGGCGGGGATCGGCGTGGACAGGAACCGCTCGTCCATCACCCGGTCAGACAGGTCGCGCGCCACGGTGATCGGGATCGGGCGGCGCCCGTCCTCGCGATGCGAATAGCCCACGGTCGTCTCGCCATTCAGGATGCCGATCGTGTCGAACACATCCTGTTCCTGCACCTGGAAGAATTCCAGATCATCGGGCGAGATCACGGCCCGCAGACGGCGCGGCGGCTGGCCGAAACTGTCATCCACGTCGACGATGAAATCGATGCTCTCGAAGGCCATCCGCAGCTTGGCGGCGGTCTCGCGACGGGCCTCGGGCGTGGGGCCATAGACCTCGGCCAGCAGCGTCGCCATGACGGGCGGGCCCGGCGGGGGTTCGACCGTCTTCAGGCTTGCGCCCTCGGGCAGGTCCAGCGCCTTCAGCCTCTCGCGCAGTTCCAGCGCGATCTCGTGGCTCGATCTTGCACCATGGCCCACTTCGGACAGGTTGATCTGCACATCGCCCATATGGGGCTCGGCCCGCAGGAAATAATGGCGCACCAGCCCGTTGAAGTTGAACGGTGCCGCCGTGCCCGCATAGGTCTGCACGCTGACAACCTCGTGCAGATCCATCGCGATCCGCGCCACCGATTGCGCCACCGCATCCGTCGCCTCGACCGATGTGCCCTCGGGCATGTCGATCACCACGGCCAGTTCCTTCTTGTTGTCGAAGGGCAGCAGCTTGACCGTCACATGTTGCGTGTAAAGCAGCCCGAGCGAGCCGAAGGACAGCACCGCCGTCACCAGCAAAAAGGCCAGGCTACGCCCCTTGGTGGCCAGAACGGGCCGGGCGACACGGGCGAACAGACGCCCGAGGAAGCCGCCATCGGCCCCGTCGTGACCATGCATCGGCGCCTTGCCCGCGATTTTGACCATCAACCAGGGCGTGACCATCACCGCGATGAAGAACGAGATGATCATCGCCGCCGAGGCCACCGCCGGGATCGGGCTCATGTAGGGGCCCATCAGGCCGGACACGAACAGCATCGGCAACAGGGCCGCCACCACCGTCAGCGTGGCGACGATGGTGGGGTTGCCCACCTCGGCCACGGCGTCGATGGCGCGGGTCACGCGGTCGCGCCCGTCCTTCATGCCCCAGTGGCGGGCGATGTTCTCGATCACCACGATGGCGTCATCGACAAGGATGCCGATGGAGAAGATCAGCGCGAACAGCGACACCCGGTTCAGCGTGTAGCCCATGATCCAGGCACCAAAAAGCGTCAGCAGGATCGTCACCGGGATCACCACCGCGACCACGATGCTTTCGCGCCAGCCGATGGCGACCAGCGTCAGCACGATGATCGACAGCGTCGCCAGGAACAGCTTCAGCAGCAGCGTATCGGCCTTTTCCTTGGCCGTCTCACCATAGTTGCGCGTGATCTCGACCGCGACGCTGTCGGGGATCAGCGTGTCCTGCAGTGCGGCGGTCCGCGACAGGATCTGTTCGGCCACGACCACCGCATTGGACCCGGCACGCTTGGCGAAGGCCAGCGTGACGGCGGGGCTGCGGCTGATCGTGCCATCCTCGGCGCGGGTCACATGGCCCGCGATCCGGTCGGACATGTCCGGCACGAAGTCGATCGTGGCCACATCGCCCACATAGACCGGACGCGCGTCGCGCGTGGTCAGCAAAAGCCCCGCGATTTCCGCAGGCGCCGTCAGGCTCTGCCCCGCGACAAGGCCGATCTGCTCGCCCCCGTCGCGCACGCGGCCTGCGGCCATCGTGCGGTTGGCCGATTGCACCTTGCCCGCAAGCTGCTGCAGCGTGATGCCATACATCGCCATCCGCTCGGGGTCGGGCGCGATGCGGATCGCCTCGGACGCCTCGCCCACCACATAGCTCAGCCCCACATCTGCTACGCGCGACAGATCGGCCCTCAGTTCACGCGCCAGCCGCGTCAGGTCATTGGCGCTGACCTCGGCCCCCTCGGCGGCGGTCAGGGTCAGGGTCACGATCGCCACATCGTCGATCCCGCGCCCGATGATCAGGGGTTCGGGGATGCCCACGGGGATGCGGTCCATGTTCGCGCGCACCTTTTCATGCACGCGCAGGATCGCCGCATCGGACGGGGTGCCCACCTCGAACCGCGCGGTGATCATCGCGCCGTCATCCATCGTCTGCGAATAGACATGTTCGACGCCGTTGATCGCCTTGACGATGGTTTCCATCGGTTCGGAGACCAGGCGCACCGCATCCTCGGCCTTCAGGCCCGGTGCCTGCAGCAGGATATTGACCATCGGCACCGAGATCTGCGGCTCTTCCTCGCGCGGAACAACCATCAGCGCGATCAGGCCCATGGCAAGTGCGGCCAGCATGATCAGCGGGGTCAGGGGCGAGCGGATGAAACCCCTTGTCAGGTTCCCCGCGATGCCCAGCGATTGCGGTTTGTCGGTCATGGCAGCACCACCGTCTCGCCTGCGGCCAGACCCGAGAGGATCTCGCGCAGAACGACGCCGTCCCGTTCATGGCGCTGGCCCAGCATCACGGCCCGTTCGCCCTGATGCGCCCCTTCGACCGTCACGAAATCCAGCCCGGCGCGGGTGCTGACAGCGCTTTCCGGCACCAGCAGCGCGCTGCGCTGGCCAACGGCCAGACGCACCAGAACGCGGGCATCCACAAAGGCCTCGGCCAGCCCTTCGACCGCCACATCGGCGATCACGCGGCCATTCTCGATCTGCGGATAGATCCGCGCCAGACGCCCCGTGGCACCGTCATCCGCGCCGTCGATCCTGATCTCGTCGCCCTCGCGCAGGGAGCGGGCATGGCGTTCGGGAATGGCAAGGCGCAGGAAGAAACCACCACCACCGATGGTGGCCACCGCCTCGCCCGGCATCACCACGGCCCCGGCTGCCGCTGGCACGGTCAGCACCAGCCCGGCGATCGGCGCGAGCACATCGCCCTCGGTCGCCTGCTGCACGACAACCGACCGTTCGGCCCGCGTGGCATCCAGCTGCCCGTTCAGCACATCGACCTGCGTCCGCAGCGCGTCCAGCCGCTGCACCGTTGTCACACCACGCTGCAACAGCGCTTCGCCGCGCTCCAGCTCGACCTGGGCATTCTCAAGCTGCGACTGCAGCGATTGCAGTTGCGCGTCGATGGCGCGCAGGCGCAGATCCAGCTTGTCATCGACGACACGCGCCAGAACCTGCCCCGCCGCGACACGGTCGCCTTCGACCACGTCAAGACTGACAAGCGTGCCGCCCAGCCGCGCGCGCGCCGGCAGACGGGTCTGCGCCTCGATCTGGGCATAAACCGCTTTCCAGTCGGTAACCGGTTGCGGGGTCACGATCAGGGATTCGGCCTGCACCAAGGGTGCCGACATCAAAAAACCAATCAGAGCAAAGACTTGCGCTTTCATATGCGCCTCCATGGGGTCCTGCTGGCCCGGTGTTGGGCCAATTTCATATTCCATATAGTGAATATTTGAATCCGGCACAATGGCATGGGGCAATGAAACATGCCCCGCCCATACATGATCGAACCCACCTCACCTTGTCGGTGGCAGGCTAGGGCGATGCGCCACCCCCTGCCCTGACCCAGATCAAGCCGGCCCCGATCCCTCGCCACCGTCCCCGGCCTTTGTGGCAAGGCTTCGCCCGAAGTGCTGGCGCGCCCGGGCAAAGCTGGCCAGGCGCGCCTCGACAAGCGCATTCACGCTGCCTGCGGGATAGGCCCCGGCCCCATCCCGCACCCCGGCGGCGACACCGGTCAGGATCGCGATCCCCTCGTCGATCGTGGAGACCGGCAAGACATGGAACTGCCCAGCCTCGACCGCGGCCACGACATCGGCGCGCAGCATCAGATGGGGCACATTGCTGGCCGGGATCAGAACGCCTTGTTCGCCCGTCAGCCCGCGCGCGGCGCAGGTATCGAAGAAACCTTCGATCTTTTCGTTGACCCCACCGATGGCCTGCACCTGTCCCGCCTGGTTGACCGATCCCGTCACGGCAAGCCCTTGGCGGATCGGCAGGCCGGACAAGGCCGACAGCAGCGCGTAAAGCTCGGCCGATGAGGCACTATCGCCATCCACGCCGCCATAGCTTTGTTCGAACACAAGGCTCGCATGCAGTGAAAAGGGCATGTCCAGCGCATAGTTCGCCGCAAGATAGCCCGACAGGATCAGCACGCCCTTGGAATGCAGCGGCCCGCCCAGATCAACCTCGCGTTCGATATCCACCAGCTTGCCCGCACCCATCCGCACCCGCGCCGTGATCCGCGACGGTCGGCCAAACCGGAAATCGCCGATCTGCGCCACGGACAGGCCGTTGATCTGGCCGGTCACCGACCCTTGCGTGTCGATCAGGATCGTGCCCCGCCTGATCGCCTCCTGCATCCGGTCGCGGATGCGGCTGCGGCGCCGCTCTGCCTCGTCGAGGGCCAGTTCTATATCATCGACCGACACGGGCGCCGCCGCATCCGCGCAATCCTGCCGGGTGCAGGCATAATGTTCGGCCTCGCGCAGGATATCGGCCAGTGCGCCCAGATGGAGCGACAGTTTCTCGCTGTCCTCGGCGCGGCGCAGCGCCTCTTCCAGAAGACGCGCGACGGCGGCAGCCGTCAGGGGGCGCAAGCCCTCGCGCCGGATGAACGAGGCCAGCAACCGCGCGAAAAGCTGCGCATTCTCGGGCGTCAGCGCGAAATCTTCCTCGAAATCGGCCTGCAATTTGAAAAGCTCGGAAAAATCAGGGTCCAGCATGACCAGCAGCGCATGCAGCATCCGGTCACCCACCAGCACCACCCGCAGATCCAGCGGGATGGGATCGGGTTCCAGCGACAAGGTCTGCACCATGCTCAGCCGCTCCGCCAGCGAGGTGATGGCAATGGTCCGGTGCTGCAGACTGCGTTTCAGCGCCTCCCAGGCGAAGGGTTCGGACAGGACGCGCCGCGCGTCCAGTACCAGGAAACCGCCATTGGCACGGTGCAGCGCACCGGGGCGGATCAGCGTGAAATTGGTCATGAGCGCGCCCATATGGGCGATATTCTCGATCCGGCCCACAAGGCGATTGAGGGTCGGCAATTCCTCGGTTTCCAGTGGCGCGCCGGCCGTATCGGCCTCGGGATGCGAGACCATCACGTTGATCACGTAGCGCCCGAATTGCGGCAGGCGGTGGATCTTGCGGATACCGGCGGGAAAGGGGCCATCGCGCCCCTGGGCATGGGCCTCGAGGAACAGTTCCGCGTTGCGGATCATGTCCTGCGCGACCTCGTCCAGGTAATGCTGCACGCTGTCGATCCCGGCGAACTGTGCCCGCGCCTCACCGATGCGGGCCCTGACCGCCTGTTCGGCCATGCTGGCATGCAAGGCGATGACCCGCTGGCGATGCGCCCGCACCAGTGCGGGCGTGCCCTCGATGATCGTGTTCAGCTCTTTCTGGAAGCGGGCGATCTTTTCCTCGATCCCGGCCTGCTCTTCGGGCGGCAGCTTGTCGAACGCCTCTTTCTCGATCACCTCGCCATCGCGGACGGCGGCCACCAGAAACCCCGAAGGCGTGTTCACAAGCCCCACATCCTCGGCCTTGGCGCGGGCGGCGAATTCCTGCATGCGGGCGCTGCCGGCCTCGGCGAATTCGGCCTCAAGCGCCTTGCGCCGCGCCTGGTAGTCATCCGCCTCGAACAGGGCGGGGATCTCTGCGCCAAGATCGTCGACAAGGTCTTCCATCTCGGCCCTCAGACGCTGCGCCTCGCCCGAGGGCAGCTTGAGGGCGCGGGGCTTCTGTTCATCCTCGAAATTGTTGACATAGGCCCAGTCGCAGGGCACCGGCCGGTCGGCGGCCTCGCGCGCCAGCACCATCTGTACGGCGCTGTGCCGCCCCGTGCCGGGCGGCCCCACGACGAAAAGGTTAAAGCTGCGATGCCCGATCCTTGCTGCAAGCCGGATCGCCTGCATCGCGCGGTCCTGGCCGATCAAACCCTGCACGACCTCAAGCGTGTCGGTCGTCGCGAAGCCCAGTGTCGCGGGATCGATCCGGCGCCGCAACTGCGCGGGCGTCAGCCCCGCCGGATAGGCCCTGCCCTGTTCGTGCTCGCCATGCATCCGCCAATCCCCCAACCCCAGGCATACGGACGCCGGTACGCGGGGCGATGCTGCGCCCGAACGCGGGCAAACCCCAGGGCGACCGATACGCAACACATGATCTTGAACATATTCATTTCACCCGATCCGTCGATCAAGATCAACCTTGCCCTGCCCTGCCTTGCGCACCCCCTTCGCGACAGGCAGGCGTTGATCAGACGGTCTGGTACTTGCGCGACAGGATCGCGCGCAGGATCGTCTCCAGCTCCTCGCGGCGGATCGGCTTGGGCAGATGCGCGTCAAAGCCTGCCGCGAAATACGAATCCACATCCTCGGTCATGACATTGGCGGTGACGGCAACCGCCATCGGCTTGACCCCCGGCTGACGGCTGTCGCCCTCGCGCAGGGTCATCAGGGTCTCGACCCCGTCCATGCCGGGCATCGAGATATCGATCAGATAGGCGTCGAAACGCTGCAGGCAGGCCAGGCGCACCGCCTCGTGACCGTCTTCGGCCATCACCGGGTCGATCCCGTCAAGCTGCAGAAGTGCCTGCAACACAAGCCGGTTGATCGGATCGTCATCGGCGCACAGGATCGACAGCTTGGCGCAACCGGTTTCCCAATCCGCGGCCGCGCCCGGTTGCGGCGCGGGACGCACCGCGGTCGGCGCATCCGGCAGCGGCAGATCGAGGGCAATGGTCGTGCCCTGCCCCGGACGGCTTTCGACACGGATCTGTCCGTTCATCGCATCGACCAGCATCTTGACGATGCTCATGCCAAGGCCGGTGCCGCCATACCGCCGCGTGGTTTCGGCAGCGCCCTGGTGAAACGGCAGGAACAGCGTGTTGATCTGGTCCTGCGTCATCCCGATCCCGGTATCGCGAATGCTGATGGTGACCATGCCCGGTTCGGGGCGGGTCAGCGTCACCGCAATCTCGCCCGCGCGGGTGAATTTCAGCGCATTGCTCAACAGGTTGTGCAGGATCTGGCTGAGCCGGGTGGGATCGCCCATGATCGTGGGGAACTCCTGCGGCCGGATATCCAGGTGAAGGTTCACGGCCTTGCTGGCCGCCAGCCGCCGGTACTGTCCGGTTGCACTTTGCAGGACTTCCCGCACATCGATCGGCAGCGTTTCCAGCTGGACATGCCCGGCCTCGGCCTTCGAGAAATCCAGCACCTCGTTGGCGATGGACAGCAGCAGGTTGCCAGAGCTTTGCAACTCGGCCAGAAGCGCCGCCCCCTCGCCATCAGGCAGATGCGGCTTGAGCAGTTCGGACAGGCCAAGAATGCCGTTCAGCGGCGTGCGGATCTCGTGGTTCATCTGCGCGAAAAAGCGCGCGCGCTGGCGCGACATGGTTTCGGCCTGCATCCGCGCCTTCACCAGCTCTTCGTTCATCGCCGCCTCGCGCTGGATGATCAGCGCAAAACCCCAGGACATCGAGGCCGCCCCCAGGATGAAGGCGATGATCGCCGTCGATGCCGCGGCAAAACCGGCGCTGCCCGCATCAGCCAGCACGACGAGGCGCATCACATAGGCCAGCCCGATGATCGCGAAAGGCAGCCCCAGCAGCACATTGAGGAACCGATTCTCCATCCGCGACAACCGCATGATGTCCGAGGCGGCATAGAACGCCAGCAACGAGTTCACCAGCGACGCGCTGATCATCAGCAGCAGCGCGATATCGGCGAAGATGGCCATAGCCACCTGCACAAGGCAAACGCCCCCCGACAGCACCGCAACCCGGCGCCAGTCGAGCGGGCGCAAGGCCGTGTGCCGGAATGCGCCATAGGCGCAGACAATCCCGAAATGCGCCCCCGTGATCACCAGCGTCGCAGTCAGCGCGAAGGGCAGCAGATTGACGGTCAGTACGCCCAGAACGGCCACAAGAAGGGAAACGGTGCTTGCCCCGTACCAGAGCGTCGCCTTGTGGAACTGATCGCTTGCCGTCCGCATCAGGTAGACCACAAGGGCAAGCGAGATCACTGAAAGCATCGCCGCCACGCTGACAAGAAGGCTGAGGTTCACGGCCATGGTTGCTCGACTCCTTCGTTTCCCGCGTCTCGGGCACCTGTCGCGGATCGGGCCACCCGCACTGGATCACGGAACGCAGCACCGTACCCCCGGTCCGGCCGCAAGGCGATGCGAGGGCACGATAGGACATGATTCCGGGAACTACCAGTTCGACAAACGCGCCCGAACACCACCTTTCGTTGCATGCCCCACCCGAAGGGCGGGACTGCGCGACAGGGGCCGGGTTCTATTGCCGGTCGTCGGTGCCCACCCACCAGGGCCGCACCACGCCCTCCACCCGCGCAGAGCGCCAGATCAGCCAGCTAACACCGACCAGATCGGGAATACCGGCCAGACCGCGCTGCCAGTTGCTGTAATGCGATTGGCCCCATTCGCGCGGTGCGTGGCTGACCGGATAGCTGATGATGTCCCAGCCATCGCGCCGCATCAGCGCCGGCATGAAACGGTGCAGGTGCTTGAACCAGGGCAGGTCCAGGTAGGCCTGCCGCCAGAACACGCGCAACGCACAGCCGGAATCGCGGCATCCGTCGCGCAACAGAAACCCCCTGATCGCATTGGCAAAGCGCGAGGCAAGCCGCTTTGACAAGGTATCCTTGCGCTTGACCCTTTCGCCCTGCACCATGCCCACGCCCTCCGGCGCGTCGATGAACCGCTCGAACATGCCGCGCAGGTTTTCCGGCGGGTTCTGGCCATCGCCGTCCAGCGTCGCGATCACGGGTGCGCGCGCGGCACGAATGCCGCTGCGCAACGCCGCCGACTGCCCCCGCGACACCTTGTGTGTCACGATCCGCAGACGGCTCCATGCGGCTGCCATCTCGTTCAGCACCTCGGCGGTATTGTCGCCGGAGCCGTCGTTGACCACGATCACCTCGGCGTCGAAATCTTCGGCGATGGGGCGGATGCTGGCCACAAGGCCCGGCAGGTTGGCGGCTTCGTCATGGGCCGGGATCACGAAGGCAAGGCGGGGATCAGTCATTGTTTTTCCATGTTGGACCAGATGGCCCAGTCGTCGTTGCGGTAATAGATGATCTCGGCGGGCGGCCAGGACGGATGCACCGCATCCTTCGGGCGCCCAAGGATCAGGCCCTCGGGCGCGGCCGCGGCGAAGGCCGCGATGTCGTCCGGGGTGGTCAGGATCGTGAAAGGCTGTGTCAGCCGACCCGCAAAATGAAACTCGGAATGATAGAGGCTTGTGACGATCCCGATACGACCGTCGGCCGGCGCGATCCGTTCGGCAATCGCGCGCGGGGACATGACATCGGACGCCGGTCCCGCCAGATAGGCCAGATGAAGCGCCGTCAGGGCCACCGGGGCGGTCAGCCAGACAAGCTGCCCACGTCGCGCGATCAGCACGGCCCCGCCCAGCAGCACGGCCGCCGCAACGATTGCCGCCGGGATCGACACCATGCGCCCCGCCTCGTCGCCCAGAAGGCCCAAACCCATCAGGGGAAAGGCAAGACCCAGCAGCACCAGAACCGCCACAGCCCCCCAGGCACGGCCCAGCGCCTGTGGAAAGCGCCGCGCCAGCAGAATGGCCAGCCAGGGCGTTTCGGGCAGCAGATAGTTCAACTGCTTGCCGCTGATCAGGCTGAACAGCAGAAGCGGGCCAAGGATGGCGATCAGCAGCAGCTTCTCGGGCGCATCCAGCGGCAGTCGTTTCCAGAAACCCGGCATCCAGCCCCAGGGAAAGACCAGTACCGGGATCAGCGCCAGGTAATACCAGAAAGGTTGCGCATGGGCGAAACTGGCCACGGTGCGGCCTGCGGATTGGGTCCAGAGCACCGCCTCGCGGTAGTCCGGCCCACCAAGGATCAGCGCGGGCAGCAGCCAGACAAGGACAAGCCCCGCGCACACGGCCAGCGCCACGCCCGTGCCGCGCAGGGCGCGCGGGCCATACGGCGCCCACAGACGCAACAGCAACAGGGCGGACAGCACATGCACGAAGATGACCGGCCCCTTGCTCATCAGGCCCAGCGCCATGGCCGCGCCCAGCAAGGCCCAGTCGCGGGTGCGATGCGCCTCTTGGGTACCGATCTTCCACAGCTGGCCGATCGCCAGCACCACCGCCAGCGACAGCATCCCGTCGAAACCCGTTTCAAGGCCGAAGAACGCAAAACATCCAAAGGTCGCAAGGATCAGCATCGCGGCCGTGCCGGTCCGCCTGTCCAGCCCCATCAGGTCGCTGGTGCGTCCCGTGGCCCAGATCGTCGCCAGCGAAAAGGCGGGCGCCACCAGGCGGCCGGTGAATTCGCTCACCCCCGGTATCCAGACCAGGTTGATCAGCCAGAACAGCAGCGGCGGCTTGTGATCGTAGGGCAGCCCGTTCTTGAAGGGCACGATCCAATGATCGCCCAGCCGCATTTCCCACGCGACCGACAGATAGCGCGTCTCGTCGATCGGCAGCAACGGCCGCAGCAAGACCCCCGAAATGACGAACAGAACGTAGCCCAGAAGTATCAGGCGACGGTCAGGCAGGGTCATTTTTAGGGCGGGATTTCGAAATCAGCATGAGGTTGCGAGTGTAGACCACAAGGCCGAAGGTCTGGCCCAGAATGAAGACCGGATCCTGACGCCAGATCGAATAGATCAGAAGCATCAAGCCGCCACCGATCGAAAACCACCAGAACATGATCGGCATGACGGAGGCTTTCGCGCGTTCGGAGGCAAGCCACTGTACGAGGAAGCGCGAGGTGAACAGGATCTGTCCGGTGAAACCCACGATCAGCATGGGAGAGAAGGCAAAGGCTGTCAAAGGGACGCTCCCCTGAATGTTGACCTGCCTGACAATAGCCAACCGTCAGGCTACCGACCCGTTACCAGAGGCGTGTATTACATTCAATGGCATTAATCCTTTGCCCAGACCAGAGGCGCATTGCAGCCCACGGCGTGACCCGCACGTCATGCCCCGGCAGAAGGTGTGAACCCTGCCGCCACGGTGCGGCGCGGGCGTCACTTTCCGTAGTAATCCCGGAACCATGCCACGAATTTCGCGATACCGTCGCGGACATCGGTTTGCGGCCTGTAGCCCGTCAGCGCTTGCAACAGTTCGGCATTGGCCCATGTGGCAGGCACGTCGCCCGCCTGCATCGGCATGTAATTGCGGATCGCCTTCTTGCCCAGGCAATCCTCGATCGCCTCGACGAAATCCAGCAGGCGCACCTTTTCGGAATTGCCGATGTTCACAACCCGGAACGGTGCGACGGGCGACAGGCTGTCGCCTGCGGCAATGTCATCCGCACGGACCGGGCGCGCAGGGATCGCGTCCATCAGCAGGCGGATCCCGCGCACCAGGTCATCGACATAAGTGAAATCGCGGTACATGTCGCCGTGGTTGTAGATGTCGATCGGCCGCCCATCGAGGATCGCATCCACGAATTTGAACAGCGCAAGGTCGGGCCTGCCCCATGGCCCGTAGACCGTGAAGAAGCGGAACATCGTGGTCGGCAGGTCATGCAGATGGGCATAGGCGTGACCCATGCTTTCATTTGCCTTTTTCGTGGCCGCATAGATCGTCAGCGGAAGGTCGGCCTTTTCCGTCTCGACGAAGGGCATCACCTCGTTGCCGCCATAGACCGACGAGGTCGAAGCCATCAGCAGATGCTTCACCTGCAGGCGCCGCGCCGCCTCCATCACGTTGAAGGTGCCGATCACATTGGCATCCAGGTAGGCGCGCGGATTTTCCAGGCTGTAGCGCACACCGGCCTGCGCCGCCAGATGCACGATCATGTCGGGCTGGAACCGGTCGGCGACGCCATCGAACAGCGCCTGATCTTCCAGCAGGCCCTCGGTGGCCGTGAACTGACCGTTCTGCAACAGCATCGCGTGGCGGCGCTGCTTGAGGCGCACGTCATAATAATCCGTCATGCCGTCATAGCCATGCACCACGAATCCTTCCGCCAGCAGCAGCTGCGCCAGGTGGAACCCGATGAAACCGGCCGTTCCCGTGATCAGGATCTTCTTGCTCATGCTCTGCGCCTTGCCTCTTGCCTGCGTGACCGCCGGTCAGCTGTCCTCGTCCAGAAAGCCCTGCCGCCCGACCGAGGCATAGGCGGTAAAACCGGCCTGTCTTGCGTCCTTGGGCGCGTAGACATTGCGCAGGTCGGCCATGTGCGGGGTCGCCATCTTGCGCGCGATCCGCTTGAGGTCGAGGGCGCGGAATTCGTTCCATTCGGTCAGCAGCACCATCAGGTCCGCATTCTGCACCGCCTTGTAGACGTCGTCCTGCCAGTTCACGCCGGGCAGCAGCGCCTCGCCCTCGCGGCGGCCTTGGGGATCGACCACCCGCACCTTCGCCCCGCCCCCCACCATGGCGGGGATGATCGTCAGGCTGGGCGCATCGCGCATGTCATCGGTATTGGGCTTGAAGGTCGCGCCAAGCACTGTCACCGTCTTGCCGTTGAAGCTGCCACCGCACAGGTCCAGCAGCTTGTCGATCATCCGGCGCTTGATCTCTTCATTGACCTTGATCACCGTCTCGGTGATCTGCATCGGGATCGAATGATCCTGCCCGATCCGCGCCAGCGCCACGGTATCCTTGGGAAAGCAGGACCCGCCATAGCCGGGCCCCGCATGCAGGAACTTGTTGCCGATCCGCCCGTCCAGGCCGATGCCGCGGGCAACTTCCTTTATGTCGCCGCCGACCCTCTCGCACAGGGCCGCGATCTCGTTGATGAAGGTGATCTTGGTCGCCAGAAAGGCATTGGCCGCGTATTTGATCATCTCGGCGCTTTCCAGATCGGTGGTCACGATGGGAAAGTCGCGCAGGTAAAGCGGTCGGTAGATCCCCGCCATGACCTCGGCGGCGCGGTCGGACTGCACCCCCACGACCACGCGGTCAGGCTTCATGAAATCCTCGATCGCCGCGCCCTCGCGCAGGAATTCCGGGTTCGAGGCGACATCGAAGTCAAGCGCGGGATTGGCCTTGCGGATCAACTGCTTGAGGTGGCGGTTGGTGCCCACGGGTACCGTCGACTTGGTGACGATCACCACGTAATCGGTGGCGGCGCGGGCCACATCCTCGGCCGCGGCATGAACATAGGACAGATCCGCATGACCATCGCCGCGCCGCGTCGGCGTGCCGACCGCGATGAACACCGCATCCGCGCCCTGCACCGCCTCGGCCAGGTCCTGCGTGAAACGCAGGCGCCCCGCCTCGACATTCTTGACCATGAGCGCATCAAGACCCGGTTCGAAGATCGGCACGACCCCCGCGTTCAGCTTGGCGATCTTCGTAGGATCCTTGTCGACACAGACGACATCATGGCCGAAATCCGAAAAGCAGACCCCCGAGACCAAACCGACATAGCCCGTTCCGATCATAGCGATTTTCATTCAAAGACTTCCCTACCAACATGACGTTTCTGTTTTGCGACGCGCCGGAACGCGTCGGATACCTGTCTGACAGCAGGGTTATTGCATCTTGTCCCCATGGTCCATCGGCAGGGTGCAAAACCGGGGGGATTATGCCGGCCCCTGCCCGCCTTGCGGATGCGGCCCCTTGCCGAAACTGGTGCCCGCGGCCGGACTCGAACCGGCACGGCCTTGCGGCCTGAAGATTTTAAGTCTCCTGTGTCTACCATTCCACCACGCGGGCGCGCGGGACGAACGGCGCGACAATAGTCACTGGCGGAGCGGTGTAAAGCCGTGCAGGTGCCAGGCTGCGGCCCCCGACAGGACAGCTTGACGCGCCCCCGAAAACGCCGGATCGTGGCGGCATGTTCCCGATCCGCGATCACAACCCGTCCCAAAAGACGCCCTATGTCACCTACGCGCTGATCGTGGTGAACGTGCTGGTCTTTGTCAGCTACTGGGACCTGTTTTCGAACCCGCGCGCGCTGAACGCCCTGTTCGGGGCCTTCGCCATGACCCCGGCCGCAATCACCGCGGGCAGCGACTGGCATACGCTCGTGACCTCGATGTTCATGCATGGCGGGCTGATGCATCTGGCAGGCAACATGCTGTTTCTCTACATCTTCGGCGACAACCTCGAGGAAGAGCTGGGCCATGTACGCTACCTGGGTTTCTACCTAATCTCGGGCCTGCTGGCCGCCCTTGCGCATGTGCTGTCATCCCCCTTCTCGACCGTCCCGCTGGTGGGCGCCTCGGGCGCCATCGCCGGGGTGATGGGGGGCTACCTGCTGCTCTTTCCCAAGGCGCGGGTGGATGTGCTCTTCATCTTCATCATCTTCTTCAAGATCTTCCCGATCCCGGCCTGGGTCATGCTGGGCGTGTGGTTCGGCCTGCAACTGTTCAACGGCATGGGCGTCGATGCGCAGGCGGGTGGCGTGGCCTACTGGGCCCATGCGGGTGGCTTCATCGTGGGCATGGTCCTGCTTTTGCCCTTCTGGGTGAACCGCGGCGGGCCAGCCTTCTGGCGCCGCACGGCAGGGCACCCGCCCCATCCCGAGGCGCAGTACCGCACCGTCAGAACCGCCATTCCCCGCGCGGGCCAGCGCAAGAACGGCGCGACGGATGCCGCAACACCGGCTCGCAGCCTGACAGACATTCCGCGCAGCGGACGGCCCCGCCGATGAACGCCCCGCAAACCACCCCGGCCCACCGCCTGACCTGCCATTGCGGCGCAGTCGAACTGGCCGTGCAGCTGTCCGACGGGCTGGCCACGGCGCGGCGCTGCGACTGTTCCTTCTGCCGCAGACGCGGGGCCATCGCCGTTTCGGCACCTCTGGACGGGATCAGGATCGTCAGGGGCGCCGAGAACCTGACCCTCTATCAATGGGGAACGGGGGCGGCAAAGCACTGGTTCTGCAAGACCTGCGGCATCTACACCCATCACCAGCGCCGGTCGAACCCCAACCAATACGGTGTCAACGCCGCCTGTCTTGAGGGGGTGAACCCGCGCGATCTTGACCCGGTGCCGTGGATGGACGGGGTCAATCACCCCTCGGACCGCAAATCGGGATAGGCGTCAGTCCTTGACCATCTTCATGATGATGCAGGTCGTGGTGCCGGTGGCGTAAAGCTTGCCATCCTCGACGCCGCGAATCTCGCCCTCGGCCACGCCGGTCGACCGGCCCGCGTGCTGCACCCGGCCCGTGGCGCGCACCATCGTCCCGATGGGGATCGGGCGGATGATGCTGACCTTGTATTCAAGCGTGGTATAGACCGACCCGCGCGGCACCTGGGTCATCACGGCGCAGGCCATGCAACTGTCCAGAACCGTGCCGTACCAGCCGCCATGCACCGTACCCATCGGGTTCGTATGCTCGAAGAGCGGCGCACCCACAAAGACCACCTCGCCGTCGGCCACGCTTTCGGGGCGGTAGTTCAGCGTGGCACCGATGGGCGGCCCGGCCAGTTGGCCCGCCATCATGTCCTGCATGAATTCCAGACCCGAGCGCGACAGCATCTCCTCGGGGGTGGCCAGTTCCTCGGGCCGTGTGGCGATGCGGCGTTCCTGCATGTCTGTCTCCCTGATCTGCGCGCAAGACTGGCGCGCAGCGCCGGGACAGGCAAGAGGCTGTTACGCAACGTTCTCCAGTTGCACCTTGGGCGTGACGCCCAGCGCATGGCAGACATCGCGTGTCAGTTCGGGGCGGTTCAGCGTGTAGAAATGCAGGTTCTCCACCCCACCTTCGATCAGTTCGCTGCACATCTCGGTGCAGAGCGCCGTGGCCAGAAGGTCCTGCCGCCCGTCGCGGATCGCCTTGTCGAAGGCGTCATCCAGCCAGGCCGGAACAGAGGTGCCGCAGCGCAGGGCGAATTTGCGCGCCCCGGTCCAGTTTTCGATCGGCAGGATGCCGGGCGTGATCGGCGCGGTGATCCCTGCCTTGGCGCAGGCATCGCGGAAGCGGAAGAATGTCTCGGCCTCGAAGAAGAACTGGGTCAGCGCCTCGGTCGCGCCCGCATCCAGTTTGCGCTTCAGCCAATCGACATCGGCGGCGGTATTCGCAGCCTCGGGATGCGCCTCGGGGTAGGCGCCCACGCGGATCGTGAATTTGCCGGTCTCGGCCAGCGCCGCGATCAATTCCACGCTTGATGCGAAACCGTCGGGATGCGCCTCGAAGCCCGCGCTGCCCTTGGGCGGATCGCCCCGCAGGGCCACGATCTCGGACACGCCGGCGGCTGCAAAGCTGTCGGCAATCGCCAGCGTCTCTTCGCGGCTGGCATTCACACAGGTCAGATGCGCCGCCACGTTCAGCCCGCTGGCCTTGTGCAGCGTCGCCACCGCATCGCGCGTCAGATCACGTGTCGTGCCCCCCGCGCCATAGGTCACCGACACGAAGCGCGGCCCAAGGGGCGCCAGCACCTGCACCGTATCCCACAGACGAAACGACGCCTCCAGGTTCTGGGGCGGGAAGAATTCGAAGGAAACGGAGGGCGTGGTCATGACATGAAATCCTGTACTGGGTTGTCCCCTTGTCGCAAACCCTCATATGTGAGACAACTTCATAATTCTCAAGGTCATCATGAGGACCACCACATAATGCATATCGAGTTCCGCCATCTGCGTACCATCAAGGCGATCCATGAGGCAGGCGGCCTTGGCCGGGCCGCCGACCTACTGAACATCACGCAATCGGCGCTCAGCCATCAGATCAAGGGGCTTGAGGATCAGGCGGGGGTGGAGCTTTTCGTGCGCCGCTCGAAACCGCTGAAACTGTCGGCGGCAGGGATGCGCCTGCTGCGCGCCGCCGAACGTATCCTGCCCGAAGTGGTTGCCTTGGAAGAGGAATTCAGCGGCCTGCGCGAGGGCAAGGCGGGGCGGCTGCATATCGCCATCGAATGCCACGCCTGTTTCGAATGGCTGTTCCCGGTCCTCGAGAATTTCCGCAAGACATGGGGCGATGTGGATGTGGATATCCGTCCCGGCCTTGCCTTCGATGCCCTGCCCGCCCTGATGAAGGAAGAAGTCGATCTTGTCGTCTCTTCCGACCCCGAGGACCTGCCCGGCATCTCTTTCGAGCCGCTGTTCGATTATGCGCCGGTCTTCGTGGCCTCGGCCCAGCATCCGCTGGCGCAGAAGCCATGGATCGACGCCGAGGATTTTCGCGGCCAGACGCTGATCACCTATCCGGTGGAACGGTCGCGTCTGGATATCTTCAGCCAGTTGCTGACCCCGGCCAAGGTGGAACCCGCCCAGATCCGGCAGGCCGAACTGACCGCGGTGATCCTGCTGCTGGTCGCCTCGAACCGCGGGGTCGCGGTCCTGCCCGACTGGGTGGTGCGCGAGGTCAAATATTCGTCCGATTACGTGACGCGCCCCCTGACCGAAAAGGGGATCACCCGCCGCCTTTATGCCGCCGTGCGGACCGAGGATCTGGAAAAGCCCTATATGTCAGGCCTGATCAAGCTGGCAGGCGAAGAAGCGCGGCGCTTGCAGGCGGCGTGAGGCGGCGCGCCGCCCGCCTCATACACCCCGCGCTGAACCTAAGGTGCGCAGCACCGCCGCGCGGGGCGCTTGGGGTGAGGGTTGCTCATTTGATCCAATGAGCGGTGGGGCCTGCCGACACGCGGGGTGGCGATCTAACCCCTGTTTGGCGCGGTTTATGGTCGCCCGGTCTTCGGGCCTCTGTTCCTCGCGCAACGGTCGCAAAATCGCCGCCCCGTCGGGGCGTGTCGGCGATCGCGCGGCGGCCTTCGGCCTTGATTCCGCGCGCGGGGAAACCAATACGGGGCCAGCGCATCGCGCCAGCCCCGCTTCGCAACCATCAGACGGATCAGGCCGAAAGCTTCGCCGTCATCTCGACCAGGCGCTTGGCCTGATGCGCCACGGCGGCGCGGCCCTTGTCGTCCAATGCGCCCGCATTGGTCGAAAAGCCGTAGGGATTGCCGCCTGCTTCGGCCACGGATGCATCGGTGAAACCGGGTGCCACGATCACCGCACCCCAATGCATCGCGGTGGTGTAAAGCCCCAGGATCGTGCTTTCCTGCCCGCCATGGGCATTTTGCGCGCTGGTGGTCGCCGTAAAGGTCTTGTTGGCCAGCTTGCCTGCGAACCAAAGCCCGCCCAGCGTGTCGATGAAGGCGCGCATCTGGCTGGCGACCGCGCCATAGCGGGTCGGCGAGATGAAGAAATAGCCATTGGCCCATTCCATGTCGTCATGGCTGACCTCGGGGATGTCCTGCACCTTGTCCAGTTGGGCTTTCCACGCCTCCTGCCCGGCGACAACCTCGGCTGGGGCGGTTTCGGCGATACGGCGCAGGCGCACCTCGGCGCCGGCGGCGCGGGCGGCTTCGGCGGCGGCAACAGCCACCTGATGATTGGTGCCATAGGTCGAATAGAAGACGATGGCGATACGGGCTTGGGTCATGCGAGGGGCTCCTGAGGGGAATGTCTGGATCGCGCCATGCGATCTGGCGCTTGATCCGCCATATATGCCGCCGCCGTCGCACCGTCCTTTGCGCCGCAACGCAGCCCCTGTGCGCAATTTCGCAAGCCGCACACCCGGGCCGTTCTACCCTTGGCAAGCGCCCCCCCAGCGCGTATACGCGCGGCCTGATAGACAGGAGCCGGACGATGCAAGGCAGCGCAAATCTCAACATCATGATCAAGGCCGCACGCAAGGCGGGTCGGTCGCTGGTCAAGGATTTCCGCGAGGTCGAGAACCTCCAGGTCTCGATGAAAGGCGCGGGCGATTTCGTCAGCCGCGCCGATCTGGCCGCCGAGAAGATCCTCAAGGATGAACTGCTGGGCGCGCGCCCGACCTATGGCTGGCTGGCCGAGGAAGGCGGCGAGATCGCGGGACAGGATCCCACCCGCCGCTGGATCGTCGATCCGCTGGACGGCACCACCAACTTTCTGCACGGCCTGCCGCATTGGGCGATCTCGATTGCGCTGGAGCACAAGGGACAGATCGTGTCCGCCGTGGTCTTCGACGCCGCCAAGGACGAGATGTTCTATGCCGAAAAAGGCAGCGGCGCCTGGATGAACGATTCCCAGCGCCTGCGCGTGTCGGGCCGCAACAAGATGATCGAGGCGATCTTTGCCACCGGCATTCCCTATGCCGGCAAGCGCACCCTGCCCGCCACCCTGCAGGACCTGGCCCGGCTGATGCCCGAATGCGCGGGCGTGCGCCGCTGGGGGGCTGCCGCACTGGACCTGGCCTATGTGGCCGCAGGTCGCTACGACGGTTTCTGGGAACGCGAACTGCAACCTTGGGACCTGGCCGCAGGCATGCTGATCGCCACCGAGGCGGGCGCGCTGGTCGGCCCGATCCGCGACGGCCATGACCCGGTGGAGCATGGCGATATCGTCGCCGCGAACGGCGCGCTGTTCGACCATTTCGCAGGCATCATCCGCGCGCGCCCCTGAGGGCGTCCGCGCGGCCGGATCACTCCGCCGCCATGCGCCCCTGTGCGTTCAGCAGCATCCACACCCTGTGCGGGGTAAAGGGCATGTCGGCCCGCCGCACGCCCGCATCCCACAGCGCATCCAGCACCGCATTGGCCGTGGCGGCCATCGCCCCCACGGTGCCCGCCTCGCCGCAGCCTTTCATCCCCATCGGGTTGGCCGTCGAAGGCACCGGTTCCGTCTCGAACACGAACATCGGCAGATCATCGGCGCGCGGCATCGCGTAATCCATGAACGTGGCCGTAAGAAGCTGCCCATCCGCGTCATAGACGACATGTTCCGTCAGCGCCTGCCCGATGCCCTGCGCCACCCCGCCATGCACCTGACCTTCGGCCAGTACCGGGTTGATAAGATTCCCGAAATCGTCAACCACGCTGTAACGGTCCACCCGCACCACGCCGGTATCGGGGTCCACCTCGACCTCGGCCACATGCGCGCCATTGGGATAGGACCGCCCCGGCAGGGTCGCGCGCGCCTCATGCACCAGCAGGTCCGCGCGACCATCGGCGGCGGCCATCTCGGCCACCTCAAGCACCGTGGGCGTCAGGTTCGACCCCGGCGCGCGGAAGCGTTCATCATCAAAGCTGATGGCATCAGGTTCAACGCCCATCTTGTCGGCCAGATAGGGGCGAAGCGCCGCCATCATCACATCGACCATGGCCAGCGTGGCATTGGCCTGAGTCGTGACCGAACGTGACCCGCCCGTGCCGCCGCCCTGCGCGATCAGATCGCTGTCGCCCTGCACCACGCTGATCATATCGGCGGGAATGCCGGTCTGATCCGACAGGAACTGCGCATAGACGGTCTCGTGCCCCTGGCCGTTGCTTTGGGTGCCCACATAGATCGTGGCGGTCATCCGGCCCTGATCGTCGGTGGCAAATTCCACCTTCGCCCCTTCCGAGGGATCGCCCAGGATGCTTTCAATGTAATAGCAAAGACCCATCCCGCGCAGCTTGCCGCGCGCGGCACTGGCCGCCTTGCGCGCGGCGAAACCGGCCCGATCGGCGGTGCGCTCGGCATGGGCCAGCACGCGGGCGAAATCGCCCACGTCATAGGTCTCGCCCGTGGCGCTGACATAGGGAAAGCGGTCGACGGGGATGAAATTGCGCCGCCGCAACTCCCAGCCATCCACGCCCAGCTCGCGCGCGGCCATGTCCATCGCGCGCTCCAGCACATAGATCGCCTCGGGCCGCCCCGCGCCGCGATAGGCATCGACCTGCGTGGTGTTGGTGTAATAGCCCTCGACATGCAGATAGGTCGCCTGCACGTCATAGACCCCCATCAGCACCTTGGAAAAAAGATCGGTCTGGATCGGCTGGCCGAACTGGCTGTTGTAGGCGCCAAGGTTGCAGCGCGTCTCGACCCGGTAGGCCAGTATCTTGTGGTCCGCATCAAAGGCCAGCGCCACGTCATGCACCAGGTCGCGGCCCGCGTTGTCCGACAGCATCGCCTCGGTGCGTTCCGACATCCAGCGCACGGGACGGTCCAGCACCCGCGCCGCATGGGCCACGGCAAAGGACTCGGGATAGCTCATGGATTTCATGCCGAATCCGCCGCCCACATCGGGGTTGGTGACGCGGATCTGTTCGGGCGACAGGCCAAGGATCTCGGACAGATGGCGCTTGATCACCCAGACCCCCTGCCCGTTCACCGCCAGGTGCAACCGCCCGTCCTGCCATTCGGCAAAACAGCCGCGCGGCTCCATTGCATTGACGATGATGCGGTTATCCTCGACCTCAAGTCGCACCACGCGGGCAGCCGCGGCAAAGGCGGCATCACAGGCCGCCTCGTCCCCCTTGCACCAGTCAAAGGCGCGGTTGTCGGACGCCTCGTCATGAAGCGCCTCGCCCCCCGGCGCCAGATCCAGCTTGGCGGGCAGATCGTCGTAATCCAGCGCGATCAGCTCTGCCGCATCGCGCGCCTGTGCGGCGGTCTCGGCGATGATCACGGCAATCGGCTCGCCCACGAACCGCAACTTGCCCTCGGCCAGAATGGGCCGCTTGGGCGCCGCCGCCTTCGTGCCATCGCGGTTCGTCAGCACGGTTGCCACCAGCCCCTTGGTGATCCCTGCCGCCGCCAGGTCATCGGCGGTGATCACCAGGTGCACCCCCTCGGCCGCGCGCGCGGCCTCCACATCCAGCCCGGTGATCACGGCATGGGCCACGGGCGAGCGGAAGACAAAGGCCTGCAAGGCATCCTCGGGGGCAATATCATCGACATAGCGCCCCTGCCCGGTCAGAAACCGCAGATCCTCGACCCGCTTGACCGGTTGGCTTTTCCCGAACTTTTCCATGGCGCAATCCCCGCTTTGACTGGCCTCGAACCTAGCGGACAACGCGCCAGTGTCCAGAGGACGCGCCCGTGGCAGCCCCGGCAAGGTCGCGTATTTCCGGCAAGATCAACGAACAGGCCGCGCCCTGCTTCTTCTTGCTTCAAATATCCATGTCCACATCAGCCCGCAAAACCGGCGACCGTCACCATGGCGCCGGGGCCATATCCGTTGAAACGCGTGGCGATCGCATGGGAATAGGCCCCCATGCCGGCGAAGATCAGGTAATCTTCTTCGGCCATGTCGGCGGGCAGCCGCAGCGGATCGGGCAAGCGGTCGATGCTGTCGCAGGTGGGACCGAACACGATCCAGGCCATGCCTGCCCCCTGCCGCGCCGCGCCTTCGGGGCTGATCACGCGGATCCGGTCATGGGCGGCGATGTCGCGCCATTCCGCCAGCGCGCCATAGATTCCGTCGTTCAGATAGACCGCCGCGCCCCGCAGGCTTTTGACCCGCGCGGCCAGCTGGCAGGCCTCGGCCACCATGGCACGGCCCGGCTCGCAGACCAGCGCGGGCGCGTCAGGGCCAAAGGCGGCGCGAACCTCGGCCCCGATCCGGGCAAAGACCGCCTCCAGATCCGGCGCGACACCACGATGCGCGGCAAAACCGCCCCCCACGTTCAGCCGCGCCAGCCGCACACCCGCCCGCGCCGCCACATTGGCACAGGCCCGGATATAGCCGGCCCAGACCCCCGCATCGCCGCATTGCGTGCCGGGATGAAACGTCATCGCAGGCTTGAAGCCCATGGCCGCCACCTGGCGCAGCAAGGCCGCCGCCTGATCCGGCCCCGCGCCGAACTTGGCCCCGAAATCATAGGCCGCCCCCTTGATCGGCAGCTTGAGCCTGACCGCCACCTCGACCCCGCGCGGCAACGCGCCCAGCTTGTCCAGTTCACCCGCGCAATCGACCGAGGCCGAGGCGATGCCGATCCCCGCCGCCGCCGCCACCTCGCCACGCGACCGCACCGGGTTGTTGTAATGCAGCACCGCATCCGGGCAGACCGCGCGCACCGCCTCCATCTCGGGGACCGAGGCCACGTCGAAGGCCCGCACCCCGGCTGTCACAAGGTTCTCCAGCACCGCGCGCGCCGGATTGGCCTTGACCGCATAGGTCACAAGCCCCGGAAACCCGGCCTGAAACCGCCGCGCCATGCGGCTGATCTCGGCCGGACACAGGTAAAGCTGTGCCGTATCGGGCTGCATCTTGCGCAGATGGTCCTCGGGTGTGGACCAGAACGGATCGGATTTCATGGTGCTGCCTCAGGGTTGGTGTTTTGCACCACTCTGCGGCACGATCCCGTCGATTCATCCTGTCACTTGTTGCATTCTGTGCCTTTTGCCTGTCATATCGTCAGCATGACCATCCAGATCGACGACACGGATCGTGCCCTTCTGGCGCTGCTGGCCGAAAACGCCCGCCTGCCCGTGGCGACGCTGGCGCGCAAACTGGGGCTTGCCCGCAGCACCGCGCAGGCGCGGCTTGACCGGCTGGAACAATCGGGCGTGATCGCGGGCTACGCCCTGCGCCTGGGCCAGGCCGCGCGCGCCCCCCTCCGCGCCACCGCGCTTTTGCAGATCGAACCGCGCAGCGGCCCCGCGGTGCTGGCCCGCCTCAAGTCGCTGCCGCAGGTCGCGCGTGTCCATACTTCATCGGGCCGGTTCGACCTGATCGTCGAGGTGACGGCCCGCAACACCGAAGAACTGGATGAAACCCTCGATCGCATCATCGAGGCGAAGGGCGTGCGCTCCTCCGAAAGCCTGATCCACCTCTCGACCAAGCTGGACCGGAACTGACAGGCACCGCAGCCCTTCCCCTTCGCCCCTCAATTCGCTAGAGGGTCTGCGACCCGAGATTTCCAGTGACCAAGCAGGATCAGGCATTATGGCGATGGACAAGACCTTCGATGCGGCTGCGGCCGAGGCCCGGCTTTCCGCAGCATGGGAAGAAGCCGGATGTTTCCGCGCAGGCGCGAACGCAAAGCCCGGCGCGGATACATTCTGCATCATGCTGCCGCCCCCCAACGTGACCGGATCGCTGCATGTGGGCCATGCCTTCAACCACACGCTGATGGATGTGCTGATCCGCTGGAAGCGGATGCAGGGTGTCGATACCCTCTGGCAGCCGGGCCTTGATCACGCGGGCATCGCCACGCAGTTGCAGGTCGAAAAGCTGCTGGCCAGCACCGGCCAGCCGGGCCGGCGCGAACTGGGGCGCGAGGCATTCCTTGAAAAGGTCTGGGACTGGAAGGCGCAATACGGCGGCACCATCGTCATGCAGGACAAGCGCCTTGGCACCTCGATGGACTGGGAACGCCTGGCCTTTACCATGACCGGCGCGCCGGGCGATCCGTCCGGCGGCACCGATGGCCCCAATTTCCACGATGCGGTGATCAAGGTCTTCGTGGACATGTACAACAAGGGCCTGATCTATCGCGGCAAGCGGCTGGTCAACTGGGACCCGCATTTTGAAACCGCCATTTCCGATCTCGAGGTCGAGAACCTCGAGGTGGACGGCCACATGTGGCACTTCAAATACCCGCTGGCGGGCGGCGAAACCTATACCTACGTGGAAAGGGACGAGGACGGGAATGTCCTGTTCGAGGAAGAGCGTGATTATATCTCGATCGCCACCACACGCCCCGAAACCATGCTGGGCGACGGCGCCGTCGCGGTTCACCCGGAAGATGAACGTTACGCGCCAATCGTCGGAAAACTCTGCGAAATCCCTGTCGGCCCGAAAGAACACCGCCGCCTGATCCCGATCATCACCGATGAATACCCCGACCGCAATTTCGGCTCGGGCGCGGTCAAGATCACCGGCGCGCATGACTTCAACGATTACCAGGTCGCCAAGCGCGGCGGCATCCCGATGTACCGGCTGATGGACACGCGCGGCCGGATGCGCGCCGATGGTGCGCCTTATGATGAGGCAGCAACCCGCGCCCAGGCCATCGCAGGCGGTGCCGCGTTCACCGAGGCCGAGGTGGATACCCTCAACCTCGTCCCAGATCACCTGCGCGGGCTGGACCGGTTCGAGGCGCGCGCCCGCGTGGTCGCCGAGATCACCGCCGAAGGTCTGGCTGTGATGACCGAAGCCACCGACCCGCGCCTGGGCAAGGCGGCGGTGAAAGCGCCGGTGGAACCGTCGGAGGGCGGCGAGATGCGCACCGAAGATGCGCAGCTTGTGCCCCTGGTCGAGGCCAAGAAGATCATGCAGCCCTTCGGCGACCGCTCCGGCGTGGTGATCGAACCGATGCTGACAGATCAGTGGTTCGTCGACGCCGCCAAGGTTGTCGGCCCCGCGCTGGATGCCGTGCGCACCGGCCGCACGAAGATCATCCCGGAATCGGGCGAGAAGGTCTATTACCACTGGCTTGAAAACATCGAACCATGGTGCATCTCACGCCAGCTCTGGTGGGGTCACCAGATCCCGGTGTGGTTCGACGAAGAGGGCCGTGAATACTGCGCCGCCTCGGAATCCGAGGCGCAGGCCATGGCGCCGGGCAGGAAGCTGACCCGCGACCCCGACGTTCTGGATACATGGTTCTCCTCCGGTCTCTGGCCCATCGGCACGCTGGGCTGGCCGGAACAAACGCCTGAAATGGCGCGCTATTTCCCGACCGATGTGCTCATCACCGGGCAGGATATCCTGTTCTTCTGGGTCGCGCGCATGATGATGATGCAGCTGGCCGTGGTGGATGAGGTTCCCTTCCACACCGTCTACCTGCATCAGCTTGTCCGCGACGAGAAGGGACAGAAGATGTCCAAGACGCGGGGCAACGTCATTGATCCGCTGCAGATCGTCGACGAATTCGGTGCTGACGCGCTGCGCTTCACCATGGTGCAGATGGCCGCCCTTGGGGGGGTGCTGAAGCTGTCGACCGAGCGGATCAAGGGCTACCGCAACTTCGGCACCAAGCTCTGGAACGCCTGCCGCTTTGCGGAAATGAACGGCGTCTGGGAAGGCCACGCCACGCAGGCCACGCCCCCGCAAGCCACCGCCACCGTCAACCGCTGGATCATCGGCGAGACAGCGCGGGTGCGCGCCGAGGTGGACGCCGCCCTCGACGCCTACCGTTTCAACGACGCGGCCAACGCGCTCTATGCCTTTGTCTGGGGCAAGGTCTGCGACTGGTACGTGGAATTCTCCAAGCCGCTGCTGATGGATGGCGATGATGCGATCCGCGCCGAAACCCAGCGTGTGATGGCCTGGGTACTGGATCAATGCCTGGTCCTGCTGCACCCGATCATGCCCTTCATCACCGAGGAACTCTGGGGCCAGACCGGCAGCCGCGCCGGCATGCTGGTCCATGCCGACTGGCCGACCTGCAGCGCGGACGACCTGTCCGATGCGGAAGCGGATCGCGAAATGACCTGGGTGATCGGGCTGATCGATTCCGTCCGCTCCGCCCGCGCCCAGATGCGCGTGCCCGCCGGCCTGCAGGTCCCCATGGTGCTGCGCGAACTCGACCAGGCCGGCCGCGAGGCCTGGGCCCGCAACGAGGCGCTGATCGCCAAACTCGCGCGTATCGACAGCCTGACCGAAGTGCCCGCCTTCCCGAAAGGCACGGTGACGATCCCGGTGGAGGGCGGCATCTTCGGCCTGCCGCTGGCCGATATCATCGATGTCTCGGCGGAAAAGGCGCGGCTGGAAAAGACGCTGGAGAAGCTTGCCAAGGAAATCGGCGGGCTGAAGGGGCGTCTGAACAACCCCAACTTCGCCATCTCGGCCCCGGAAGAGGTGGTGACCGAAACCCGCGACAACCTTGCCCTGCGCCAGGAAGAAGAGACGACGCTGAAAGCAGCACTGGCCCAACTGGCCGAACTCGACTGATCAGACGGTGAAGGGGGGCTGTCTGCCCCCCTCGTTCAGCTGCGCTGAACGCCCCCCCGAGGATATTTCCGGCAAGAAGAATCCAGGCGCGCGCCCGGCTTCTTCTTGCCTCAAATATCCAGGGCGCAACCGCAGCCCCGCAAAGCCTCAGCCGAATTTGGGGGCGCGGCCCTGCAGGTTTGCCGCGATGACTTCCATCTGATGCGGTTTGCCGATCAGGTCCACCTGCTCGCGGCTTTCATGCCAGAGCACGGTTTTCGCGTCCTGCTGTTCGGAAAGACCGATCAGACGCTTGGCCGCGCGCATGGCGCTGGGGCTTTTGCCCGCGATCGTCGCGGCCATCGCGCGGGCGGCGGCCAGCGGATCATCCGCCAGCTCCGTCACCAGCCCCCAGTCAAGACCCTGTTTTGCATCAATGGGTTCCGCTGTATAGGTCATGCGGCGGATCACGTCTGACCGGGTCAGTTGCGGCAGCAGGACCATCCCGCCCATGTCGGGGACCAGCCCCCATTTCATCTCCATGATCGCAAGTTTCGTGTCAGGTGCCGCGATGCGCACATCCGCACCCAGCGCCAGCTGGAAACCCGCGCCGAAGGCGACCCCGTGCAGCGCCGCGATGACCGGCACCGGCACCGCCCGCCAGACCAGCGCCACCTGCTGCATCAGGTTGGCATCACCATGGCTGCGCGGCATGATCCGCGCCTCGGGGTCTTGCGCTGCGAAGGCCGCGAAACTGGCCACGTCCAGCCCCGCGCAAAAGGCCCGCCCCTCGCCCGACAGGACCACCGCGCGAATATCGGCATTGTCGATCAGGCTGGTGCCCGCCGCGACCACCGCCTCGGCCATCGCCGGATCGACCGCATTCATCTTGTCGGCCCGTGTCAGGGTGACATGGGCGATGTGATCCTTGATCTCGATGCTGACGCGGTCCATGGGTGCTCCTCCTCTGCGTGGCGTTCAGTCTTGCCGCAAACCGCGCGCCGATCCAGCGCGACGTTGGGGAATTTTGCCGCCCCTTCCGGGGCGAGAGGCAGATATCAGCCCCTTGCCGAAAGCCGCGCCCCCGGTTTATCTGGCACCATGACCGGACCCAGATTGACACCGCTTGCCGCCAGCCTTCCCGCCACCGTGCCCTTTGTCGGGCCAGAGGCCCAGGAACGCAGCCTGAACCGCCCCTTCGCTGCGCGACTGGGCGCGAATGAAAGCGTCTTTGGCCCTTCGCCCCGCGCGATTGCCGCGATGCAGGCGGCCGCCGCCGATATCTGGATGTATGGCGACCCCGAGGCGCATGACCTGCGCCACGCCCTTGCCGCCCATCACGGCTGCGCGCCTGCCAACATCATGATCGGCGAAGGGATCGACGGGCTGCTGGGGTATCTCGTGCGCCTCATGGTGGGGCCTGGCGATGCGGTCGTCACCTCGGACGGGGCATATCCGACCTTCAACTATCATGTCGCTGGCTTTGGCGGCGTGCTGCACAAGGTGCCCTACAGCGGCGACCACGAAGACCCTGCCGCCCTGATGGCCAAAGCCGCCGAGGTGGACGCCAAGCTGGTTTATCTGGCCAATCCGGACAACCCGATGGGCAGCCACCACACGGGTGCGGCGATCGCCGCAGCCCTTGATGCGCTGCCCGATGGCACGCTGCTGGTGCTGGACGAGGCCTATATCGATCTTGCGCCCGCAGGCACCGCCGCGCCCGTTTCGCATGACGATCCGCGCGTCGTGCGGATGCGGACCTTTTCCAAGGGCTACGGCATGGCCGGGGCGCGCGCGGGCTATGCGCTGGGGGCCGCCCCGCTGATCGATGCCTTCAACAAGGTGCGCAACCATTTCGGCATGAACCGCGCGGCCCTGGCGGGCGCGCTGGCGGCGCTTGAGGATCAGGACTGGATGGCCCATGTGCGCGGCGAGGTGTCAACAGCCCGCGACCGCATCGCGCAGATCGCCCGCGACAATGGCCTGGTCCCGCTGCCCTCGGCCACGAATTTCGTGACCGTGGATTGCGGCGGCGACGGCGCGCTGGCGCGCCGCGTGCTGGAGGGGCTGGTCAAGCGCGGCATTTTCGTACGCATGCCCTTCGTCGCCCCCCAGAACCGCTGCATCCGCATCAGCTGCGGCACGCCCGCCGATCTGGACCTGCTGGCCGCCGCCTTGCCCGACGCCCTGCAAGAGGCCCGCGGCTGACGCGAATGTGACAGCCGGTCAGGCAGGATGGGTCCATAAAGACGCCAGGACGCATTCCACACAGGACCACCCCCATGAGACTTCTGCCCGTCACCCTTGTTGCGGCCATGTGCGGCACGGCGCTCTTTGCCCAGAGCACCGATCATTCCACCATGAACCACGCCGCAATGGGCCATGGCGCGGCCAGTACCGATGACAGCCCGGCAACGCAGGCTTTCAAGGCTGCCAATGACGCGATGCATTCCGGCATGGCGATCCCCTTCACGGGCGATGCCGATGTGGATTTCATCCAGGGCATGATCCCGCACCATCAGGGCGCCGTGGACATGGCGCGCATCGTGCTGGAACACGGGGCCGACCCCGAGGTGCGCAGGCTGGCCGAGGCCGTCATCGCCGCCCAGGAAGAGGAAATCGCCTGGATGCGCGCCTGGCTGAAGGCCCGCGGGATCGAATGATCGCGCGGGTGGCGCCGCGGCGCTACCCCTGCGCCATCACGCCCGCCGCCGCATCAAGCGCGCCCGGCCCATGCGGGATATCCAGTGCCATGAACCCGGCCTGAATCGCGCCCAGTGCGCCTATGACCATATGGGCGTTCACATGCCCCATATGGCCGATACGGAAGAACCCGTGCCACGCAGGATCGCCCGGTTCCGCCATGCCAAGCCCGATGCCCAGCGTCACGCCCGCCTGATGTTCCGTCCATTTGCGCAAGGCAGTGCCATGCGGCGCGCCGATGCGCAGCGCGGTCACCGCGCGGCTGCGATGGGCGGCATCCGCGATGTTCAGCTCCAGCGGCCCACCCTGCCCCCAGGCCTCGCAAGCGGCCCAGATTGCGCGGGCCAGCGAGTCGTGCCGCGCCCAGATCGCCTCGATCCCTTCGGCGTGGATCATGTCGAGTGCGGCGCGCAGCCCGTAAAGGTGATGCGTCGGCGCGGTCCCGCCCGAATACTGAAAGAAGAATTCGGGGTTCGCCCGCGGCACCCAGTCCCAGTAGCGGCTGACCCGCTCCATCTTGGACCTTGCTTCGGCGGCGCGCGGTCCGAAGAACACAAAGCCAAGACCCGGCGGCACCATGATGCCCTTCTGGCTGGCCGCCACCATCACGTCGACGCCCCAGGCGTCCATCTCGAACCGGTCACAGCCCAATGACGCGATGCAATCGGCCATCAGCAGGGCTGGATGCCCCGCCGCGTCCAGCGCCGCGCGCAGCCCCGCGATATCGTTCAGCACCGAGCTTGACGTATCCACATGGCTGGCCAGCACCGCCTTGATCCGGTGATCGGTGTCCGCGCGCAGCGCGTCCTCGATCCGGTTCAGGTCAAAGGGCGACCGCTTGCCGAAGTCGATCACCTGCACATCGCAGCCCAGCCCGGCCGCCATATCGCCCCAGCCATGGCCGAACCGCCCTGTCGCGGGGACAAGCACCCGGTCACCTGCGGCCACCACATTGGCCAAAGCCGCCTCCCATGCCGCATGGCCATTGCCGATGTAGAAGGTCGCCGCATGTTCCGTGCGCGCCACCCGGCGCAGGTCGGGGATCAGGCTGTCGGTCAGCGCGACCAGATCGCCTTCATAGATATTGGGCGCGGAACGGTGCATCGCGCGCAGCACCTCTTCGGGCATGACCGAGGGGCCGGGAATGGCCAGATAGGGGCGACCGTGGGCAAGGCTCATGTGGCATCTCCGAGAACGTGACCGCGCGACACTATCCCCTTGCCGGGCGGCGTCAATCTCTGGCGGGCTGCCCCGGCGGCAAACTTGCCAGCGCGCCCCCAAGCCATTACATCATCGCCCAGAGAAAAGGCCAAAGGATCACGATGAACCCGCTTTCCCGACTGCTGCGAAGGGACCGCCCTGCGCGGCTGCCGACCGAAGGCGACCTGTCCGATCCCGGTCAGAGGCGTCGCGCCTTCTGGGCCTATCAGTTCATGGACCACGCCATCCTGCGCCATCTCTGGAGCAATTTCGACCAGATCGCGCCGGGTGTCTACCGCTCGAACCAGCCCGGCCACTGGCGGCTGAAACGCTACCGCGCCATGGGGATCAAGACCGTCCTCTACCTGCGTGCCTCATCCGAGAAATGGGCCTTCCACTTCGAACGCGAAAGCCTCGATGCCCTCGGCATGACCATGATCAGTGCGCCGCTGCATTCGCGCAGCGCCCCCACGCGCGAGGCCGTGCAGAACCTGATCGCGGCCTTCCGCAGCATCGACAGACCCTTCCTGATGCATTGCAAATCCGGCGCGGATCGCGCGGGGCTGGCCAGCGCGATCTACCTGATGGTGATGATGGGTCAGGATGTGCAGGCCGCGCGCCGGATGCTGTCGCCGCGCTATATTCACCTGCGGTTCACCAAGACGGGCGTTCTGGACCTGATGCTGGACTGGTACGAGGCGCGCAATGCCAAGGACCCGATCAGCTTCGAGGACTGGATCGCAACCGAATATGACGCCAGTGCCCTTCAGGTGGCCTTCGACGCAAGCCGCCGCTAGTCGCGGTTGCAGCCCGCCTGCGCGCCCCATATCCTGACCACACCCGAACACCGGACCCGCAACGCCATGACACGACGCATCTACCGCCTGAGCGGCGACGACGCCCGCCATTTCATTCAGGGCCTGATCACCAATGACATCGGCGGCATCGACCGCGGTGCGCTGGTCTATGCCGCGATGCTGACACCGCAGGGCAAGTATATCGCCGATTTCTTTCTGCGGGCCGATGGGGACGACATCCTGCTGGACGTGGATGCCGATCTTGGGCCCGCGCTGGCGCAGCGGCTGACGATGTACAAGCTGCGCGCCGATGTGCGGATCGCGGAAACCGGGCTCTGCCTGCAGCGCGGCACATGCCCCGCCCCCGCGGGCGCCCTGCCCGATCCGCGCCACCCCGACTTGGGCTGGCGGCTTTACGGCGACACAACGGGCGATGACGGCACCGACTGGGACGCCATCCGCGTGCGCCATTGCATCCCCGAAACAGGGATCGAACTGACGCCCGAAACCTACATCCTCGAGGCCGGTTTCGAACGTCTGCATGGCGTCGATTTCCGCAAGGGCTGCTATGTGGGGCAGGAAGTGACCGCGCGGATGAAGCACAAGACCGAGCTGCGCAAGGGTCTGGTGCGGGTCGCGGTCAAAGGCGCGGCCCCCGTCGGCACCGAGATCACCGCGGGCGAAAAACCGGCAGGCATCCTTTATACCCAGTCAGGCGGACAGGGCATCGCCTATCTGCGGCTGGACCGCGCCACAGGGCCGATGCAGGCAGGCACGGCCGACGTGACGCTTTTGCAGGACTGACCCCCGGAAAAGCCCGGAAAGCATTGCATCTGCTGCATGACGCTGCGTCACGGCAGCATCGGCACCGCAAAAAAGAAAACCGCCCCAGCCGGGGCGGTTTTGCACATCGGATCGTCAGCGACGCCTCAGGCGCGTTCGACATATTCCATCAGTTCGGTGTTCACGATCACATCTTCATCCTGGCCGACGAAGGGCGGCACAAGGATGCGCACGCCATTGTCCAGGATCGCCGGCTTGAAGCTGTTGGCCGCGGTCTGACCCTTCACGACGGGCTCTGTCTCGGCCACGCGGCAGGTCACCTTCTGCGGCAAGGTCGCGTTCAGCGCTTCCTGGTCATAATATTCGATATGGACCATCATGCCGTCCTGCAGGAAGGGACGACGCTCGCCCAGGATATCGACCGGCAGTTCGATCTGCTCGTAAGTCTCTGAATCCATGAAGACAAGCATGCCGTCCTGCTCATACAGGAACTGCTGATCCTTCTGGTCCAGGCGCACGCGCTCGACCTTGTCGGCACTGCGGAAGCGCTCGTTCAGCTTGGATCCGTTGCGCAGGTTGCGCATTTCGACCTGGGCAAAGGCACCGCCCTTGCCGGGCTTCACATGATCGACTTTCACCGCGGCCCACAGACCGCCATTATGCTCCAGCACATTGCCGGGGCGAATTTCGTTTCCGTTGATTTTGGGCATGGGTAAACCTGACCAGAAGGTTGATGAATATCAGGGCGCACCTATATCTGGGGTTCACCTGCGTGGCAAGCAGACGAAATACAGGCAGATTGAGCACAAGCCATGCAATCCGTGCATGACAGCCATGTTTTAACAGCCTATCCGAATCGGATACGATCCGTCATAAGGAGCGCCACGCCAGAAACGCAAGAGCAATAACAAAGGACGAATCATGAAGGATTTCGTTGACGGCACCGCCTTCAATAATGAGCAGGGCAACCGTGCACGCAAACTGTTTGCGGCCGTTGTGCTGGCAGCTTTGGATGACGCGATCGCCGATGACAAGAAATACGGCAATGGCCCCGAGCAAATCGCCCGCTGGGCGCGTTCGCGCGATGGCCGTGAAGTACTGTCCTGCGCAGGGATCGACCCCAACGAGCGTGTTGTGGCCGGCCTGATGGAGTTTGTGGCCAAAGGTGTGCGCACCTCGGTCGCCCTGTCGCGCGAAGAAAGCGAGCGTCGCAACGCCGCACATCAGGCCGAAGCAGCCTGATCCCCGGCCCCGCCTGACGGCGGGGCACAGTCGCGAAAAATGCGCCCTTTCACGGGCGCATTTTTCGTTTCAGATCATGCGATGAAAAAGGTTTGTGAACCGCCCAGGCAGGCCGTCATTCAAGCTCGTGGCTTGTCAGGGCCCGGTGGATTTCCCGGCGCACCAGTTTGCGCACATTGCGGGTGATCCGTTCGCCAAGCGCGCCCTGCAATTCCTGGCGGACGATTTCGGCCACCAGTTCGCGCAGGCTTTCCTCGTCCAGAATGGTATCTTCGTCGCGGAAAATGCTGGCTGCGGGTTCGCCGTCGTCGGCAGCGTCATAAGCCGCCGACTGTCCGGTCGCATCCTCATAGCCCGCAGCATCCCGCGACGATGCAAAGACGAAATCCGCCGATGCAGCCGGATCTTCGACATCAGCGATCATCGCCTCGCCACCCTCGGGTGCCGGGGATGACATCGTCCAGGCGTCATGGGTTTCAGCCGCTTCGGACACCATGTCCTCAGGCGCTGCATCCGCATCGCCCGCCTCCTCGGCCATGTCGATCATGGCTTCGGGAATATCGGCCACCAGCGCATCCGACAGACGCAGGGGCGCGGTATCGCGCGCATCATCCAGATGATCTTCCCATGCCATGGCGGCATCGTCACCGTCCTGCGCCATCTCCGCCTCGGCGGGGTGGTGGGCATCATCCTCTGCCAGCTGATCGGAAAGGTCGCCCTGCACGGCGTCTTGCGTCGGCGCGTCTTCGGAATGATCCTGATCGACCGCGGACGGCTCTGCCTCGGTTGCGGCATCCTGCTGTGCTTCGCCCTGTGCGTCGTCACCAGCGTCGTCACCAGCGGGGGCAGAGACACGCAGCGCCGGCGTCAGCACCAGCTTGCCTGCAGAGGCCTCAGGCACCTCAGGCTCGGCGCGCAGCCCAAGCGGACGCACGCGGGCATCTTCGGACACCAGCCGCCTGATGGAGGACAAGACGTCCTCGATTGCCACATTGGTCACAGGATCGCTCATGTCGAATTACCACTCTCGCCTCGTGGCAAGTGTAGCCTCTGCCAGCAGTTCGCACAACAGATAGAAAGTATTTTACTCTCTTCCCAAAGACTTCAGGACCTGGTCAAGCTGGCGTCCCTGGCTGCTGATCTTGCTGGGCGCGCGCTGCACCTGGTTGTAATAGGCGCTGGGATCATAGACCTGCACGTTCAGACGCAGCTTCTGCGCCGTCAATTGCCCCATCGCGGCCAGAAGGCCGTAGCCCGCCACATACTGGTTCGACACCGCCGTGATCCGGTTGGCCTGCGCATCCAGCAATTCCTGTTCGGCATTCAGCACATCCAGCGTGGTGCGCGCCCCAAGAGATGCCTCTTCGCGCACCCCCTCAAAGGCGGTGCGGGCCGCGCGGATCTGCCGGTCGCTGGCCTCGATCGCGGCACGGGCCACATCGACACGGGCAAAGGCCGTGCTGACGTTCTGCGCCACGCGCCGCGTCGACTCGTAAAGCGCGGAACGGGCCGCGGTGCCGCGGTTGATCGCCTGCCGCTCCAGCGCGGAATTGCGCCCGCCCTGGTAGATCGGGCCGGACACGCCGATCCCGATGCTGCCGCCGCGGCTGTAATCGGTGTTGTTCAGATCTTCGGTCACCCCGTAACGCGACTGAAGGCGCACGGTCGGGATCGCCGCCGATTTGGCCACCAGTACACGCAAGTCCGACACGGTCACCTCGTGCTGCGCACGCAGGATGTCGGGATGGCTGCGCATCGCAAGGTCCTGCGCCGCCGAAACCGATGCGGGCCGCGCCGGCAGGGCCGGCGGAGCGGCCAGCGCATTCGCATCACGCCCCACGGCAAAGCGGTAGAAGGCGCGCGCCTCGGCCAGATCGCCTTCGGCCTGCGCCAGCAACGCATTCGCGCCAGCCAGGCGCGCCTCGGCCAGGGCCACATCGGTCCGGGTCACTTCACCCACGTCGAAACGGTCCTGCGCCGCGCGCAGTTCCTGGGTGATCACGCGCACGTTGTTGCGCCGCAGGGCCACGATCTCGGTATTGGACCGGACATCCATGAAGGCCTGCACGGCCTGCAACAGGATGCTCTGCTCGACACTCAGAAGCGACTGGCGCGTCGCCAGCACGGATTCCTTGGTGATATCCACGCCCATGCGCGTCCGACCGCCGTCATAGAGAACGATCTCGAACGACAGGCCCAGGGACGCGGTGGTCTCTTCGGTTTCGCGCACAAGGTTGCCGACCGCCAGGGCTCGCTGCTCGCCCTTGTTGTAGGTCACGTCGCCGACCCAGCTGACGACCGGACGCAGCGCCGACAGCGCCACGGCCACATCTTCATCCGCCGCCCGCAGAAGCGCGCGGTTCTGTTCAAGCAGACCGCTATTCGTGTAGGACCCTGCCAGGGCATCCGCGAGGGTTTCGGACACGGCCGCTACGGGCGCCCCGAGGAACAGCATCCCGGCGACCACCCCCGCCACGAACCTGTGCAAGTGTCTTGCCTTGCCGCTGCTGGTCTTGTGCGCCGTGGTTTTGGTCATCCGTGCCATCGCTTCATCCCGTCAACTGATGTCTGGGGCGCTGCCGCCGCGCCCCCATTGTCCATTCAAAGGCTGAACGCTGCCTGTTTCTCGAAGCCCGCCAGCACAGGTGCGCCGGCATTGAAGGCAAACCGCCAACTGATGCCGCCGTCCAGCTTGTAGCCGATGCGCACGACGCCCAGCGCCCCCTCCATGAAAAGGCAGGCGATGCGCCCGCCGTCCTTCAACTGATCAAGGATCGAGGCCGGCAGTTCAGCGACCGCCCCTTCGATCACGATCACATCATAGGGACCATGCTGTGCTGCACCCTCGGCCAGCGGCCCCTGATGCAGGATCACGTTGTCGGCACCTTCCCGCGACAGGATATCCTGCGCCTCGGAGGCCAGTGCCTCGATGCTTTCCACGGCCACGACCGCTTCGGCCAGGCGCGCGATCACCGCAGAGGAATAACCAAGCCCGCAGCCCAGATCGAGCACCATCTCGTCGCGCTGCACATCAAGCGCATCCAGCATCTTGGCCAGCGTGCGTGGCTCCAGCATCACGCGTCCCGCGCCGATATCCAGATTTTCGCCCACATAAGCCGCCTCGCGGCGGTTGTCGGGCACGAATTCCTCGCGCGGGATCGAAAGCATCGCCTCGATGATGGGGAATTTCGTCACATCCGAAGGACGGACCTGCGTATCCACCATGGTGGTGCGGCGCGCGGCGTAATCTGTCATCAGCTAAACTCTTCCGTTCAGTCTCTGCTTTCGTCTTTTGTCACATCGTCGGGGGCTGGGCAACGGGAATGCGCCGCCTCGTGCGATCTGCCGCAGCTCTCGTCTGAGGTCTTGCAGCGGCCCGGAATATCCGCTAGTTGCATCGCCATCTCGGCGGCGGGTTGGCGGAGAGGTTACGCAGCGGATTGCAAATCCGTGTAGACCGGTTCGATTCCGGTACCCGCCTCCAGAAATCCCCCCTCAGGCTGATGACGGTTTGCGCCAGGACGGGTGCGCGCGACGGCGTTACCACAGATCGGGTTTGCGCAGCGCGCCCACGCAACTGGCCGCGCCTTTCAGAGGTGTGAACGGGGCATCCGTCAATGACTGGCCCAGCCATCCCTCGGGCTGCTGCAAGGCGAAGGGTGCAGCCGCCTGCGCCTGCGTGATCTGCGCAAATCCTGCCTTTGCATAGAACGCCGGATCGCCATAGGTCAGCGCCACATCCACACCCTGCGCGCGCAACGCCGCCAGCGCATGCCGCAGCAAGGCCTGCCCGACGCCCTGCCCCTGCCTGTCCGGCACCACCGCCATCGGCGACAGGATGAACACCTGGCGCGCGTCCTGATCATGGCGCATCCGGCTGAAGATCGCGCCGCCGATGATCGCCTCACCCTCGCAGGCCAGAAAGACATGCAGGTCACGGGGGGGCGTGTCCGTCAGCAGCTCGCGCACCAGGCCCCCGATCAGCGCCCCTTCCAGAGGTCCCTCTGCGGCGGTGAAGGTTTCTGCGAAATGCGCGGCGACATCCTCCGTCCGCCCCTTGGGCTCATCGACGAATTGCATCACGACATCTCCTTGCTGTTCCGGTCAGTGCCGCCCGGTTTCTAGCGGTTCAGCAATTCCCGGTGATAGCGCCGCAGCAGCAGAAGACCAAGACCCATGGGCACCAGGATCCAGACCCCGACATAGGCCAGCGAGATATAGGAAGGGCGATAGAGCGGATAGAACCCCTCGCGCATCAGGCCCGTCAGGTGCAGCAGCGGATTGTACCACGACCACTGCTGCGCAAAGATCGGCATGTCCTCGTAAAGAAAGATGACACCCGAAATCAGGAACAAGGGTTGTGTCAGAATGCGCCACAGCTGGTTCCAGACCGGAAAGCGCATGAAGAGGTAGCAGTTCAGGCAGCCCAGCCCAAGCCCCAGCAGCCCCGCCATCCCCATCGCCATCATGATCGGCCCCCAGTCCAGCATCAGCGTCAGCCCGTCGTATAGCACGATCGCCCAGATGATCAGGATCGTCACCACGACCACCACCATCAGGTTCAGGATGAACCGCCCCGCGATCGCATCGACCCAGGTGACACGCGGATACAGCAGCAAGGGCCGCGAGAATGTCAGCGCATTGCCGACATTGCCGCCCAGCACGGTGAAAACCTGCAGGATCATGTAGCCCGTCGCCTTGAACAACAGGAATGACGTGCCCAGCGAGGGCGCATTGGCCAGCAGCGCAAAGGCCATGCCCAGAACGATGATCATGCCCAGCGGCTCGGCGATGGCCCAGGCATAGCCGCCCGGCGTGCGGCCATAGCGCGTCGACATCTCGCGCAGCATCAAGGCCACGATCACACGCACCCGCGCAACCGGGTTCAAACCATTCGCGCCATGGGCGCCGGGCCCTGCGGGCATCGGCATTGACATCGCACCACCTACTTTCACACCTGCCAAGCACAACCCCGCCACCCCGGAAGACCTTGGGGCTTGGGCTTGCGCTCTTTAGTTGATAAGCCCTTGCAAGGCACATTACCATGCCGGTTTATCGAGTGAAGGTTGCAGTATGAGTGATTCAAGGGTGACATCGGCCCAGGTGGCCCAGGCGGCCCAGGCGGCCCAGGCGGCCCAGGCAGTCCCAGAGGCGCAGACGGCAACACCGGGCCAGCCCGCTGCGGCGGCACAGCCCGCCGCTGCCCCACCCGCAGCACAGCCAGCCCCTGCTCCTGCACCTGCTTCACCCCCTGCCACGCCACCCGCGCCGCAACCTGCGGCCGTGCCCACGCCGGTCAGGCCCGTCGCACCGCAACAGGCACCGCCCCAGCCCGCAACGCCATCCCTGATGCCCATGGCGGGCGAGGCCCGCGTCAGGCGTCGCCATCGCGGCCTGTTCCTCAGCATCGCACTGGTCATCCTGCTGCCCCTCGCGCTGATCGCGCTCTATCTCTTCGGGATGGCGCGCGACCAATATGCATCGCTGACCGGCTTCACCATCCGGCAGGAGGAAACCAGTTCCGCCAGCGACCTGATGGGCGGGCTTGCACATGTCTTCGGCGGTGGCGCGCCCGGCAACTCAGACCTTCTCTTCGAATATGTCCAGAGCCAGGAAATCGTCGAACGGATCGACGCCCGCTTCGACCTGATGGGGCACTACACCGCCGACTGGCCCGCCGATCCGGTCTATTCCCTCTGGCCCACCGCCACGATCGAGGATCTTGTCTGGTTCTGGGGCCGCATGGTCAATGTGACCTATGACAAGTCCTCGGGCCTGATGCTGGCCGAGGTCCGCGCCCGCGATCCGCAAAGCGCCCAGACCATCGCCCGCATGATCGTCGAGGAAAGCGAAGTGATGATCAACCGCCTGAACGAGACGGCGCGCCGCGACACGACCCGCAACGCCGAGGCCGATCTCGACGCCGCCGTCGCGCGTCTGCGCGTCGCCCGCGAAGCGCTGGCCGAATTCCGCGTGCGCACCCAGATCGTCGATCCGCAGGCCGATATCCAGGGGCGTCTGGGTGTGCTGAACAACCTGCAGCAACAACTGGCCGAGGCGCTGATCGACCATGACCTGCTGCTGCAAACCTCGGAAGCCACCGACCCGCGCGTGCGACAGGCCCAGCGCAGGATCGACGTGGTGCGCAACCGCATTACCGAAGAACGGCGCAACTTCGCCGAACAGGACGTGACCGTGGACCAGACCGAATACCCCCGGCTGATCGCGCAATACGAAAGCCTTCTGGTCGATCAGGGCTTCGCCGAGACGACCTACCAGGCCTCGCTGATGGCGCTGGATGCGGCAAGATCCAACGCGACCCGGCAAAGCCTTTACCTGGCCAGCTTCATCCAGCCCACCTTCGCCCAGCGCGCGGCCTACCCGGAACGCTTCATCATCCTGGCGCTTGCCGCCTTCTTCCTGACGCTGCTGTGGTCGGTGCTGGCGCTGATCTACTACAGTCTGCGCGACCGGGGCTGAGGGGCGCCATGCTGCACAGGACAGGGCCCGCGCCGTGATCGCCTTCGAAGACATCTCCAAGGGCTTCTGGGTGCGCGGCGAATACCGCCCGGTGATCTCGAACCTCAACCTGACGCTGCCCAGCGGCCGCTCGCTGGCGCTGCTGGGCCGCAACGGGGCGGGCAAATCCACCCTGCTCAGCATCGTGGCAGGCACCCTGCGCCCCGATACCGGCCGGGTGATCAGCGACGGTACGATCTCTTTCACCGTGGGCTTTTCCGGCAGCTTCCACGGCGACATGACCGGTGCGCAGAACACCCGCTTCGTGGCCCGCATCTATGGTGTCGATACCGACGAGTTGACCGATTTCGTGCAGGACTTCGCCGAAATCGGCGAGCATTTCCACATGCCGGTGCGCACCTATTCGGCGGGCATGCGATCACGGCTGGCCTTCGGCATCTCGATGGGCATCCGCTTCGACACCTACCTGATCGACGAGGCGACAGCGACCGGCGACGCCCGCTTTCGCCAGAAAAGCAGCGAGGTGTTCCGCGCCCGCATGGCCCAATCCAGCGCCATCATGGTCAGCCACAGCATGGCCGACATCCGCAGCTTCTGCGATGCGGGCCTGGTCCTGCACGATCGGGGGATCGAGGTTTTCGACGATGTCGAGGATGCGATCAGACGCCACCAGGACCTGATGAAATAAGGCCCGCGGCCTCAGACCCGCCCCAGCAGCACCGCCATCCACAAGGACAGACGCCCCGAGATGCCGGACCGGAACAGGCCCAGCCGTCGCAGCAGGGCCATGCGCCGGATCAGACCCGCGCGCTGCATCAGCGCGAAGTCCCGCAGCACCGCCCGGTTGTCCGGCGTCAGCCGATGCGCCGAGGCCTCGAGCGCCCGCAGGTTGATCGCGTTCCAGCGCCGGAACCGCCCCTTGAGCAACCAGCCCAGCCGCCGCAGCGCGGCCCCCGGCCCGGCATTCGCACCGATCTGGTTGCCCCCGTGCTGCCGGTAAAGGACCAGCGGCGCACGATCGAAGATCACCGCCCCCCCGGCCCCCGACACGATCTGGTAGGCCCACCAGTCATGCATCACGATCCGCCCCGCCTCGGGCGCGGCCGCACGCAGCAGGCGCGCAGCGGCGGCATTCAGCATCATCGTGTTGCCGCCCGCAAAATTCTGTACCAGCGCATGGCGGAACGACGGCATGTCCGGCGCCATGCGTGACAGCCGCCGCCGGCCCAGCTGCGCATCGCAGACATAGCTGCGACCGCCCACCAGCGCGGGACAGCCCGCCGGCACATCGCGCAACGCGCGCACCCCGCGCGCCAGCTTGTCGGGCAGCCAGACATCGTCCTGATCGGCAAAGGCGATGATGCCGCAATCCGCGGGCAGCGCCTTCAGCAGATGCAGGAAATTGGCCGCCGCCCCGCGCTGCGGCCCCGCGATGATCCGCAGGCCCAGCCCCGGATGGTCCGCCCCGAACCGCGTCAGGATCGCCACCGTTGCGTCATCCGATCCGTCGTCGCTGACGATCACCTGCGCGGGCGGATGCGCCTGGGCCACGAAACTGTCCAGTTGCGCCACCAGATTGGCCGCCCCGTTGCGCGTCGCCATCAGGATCGTGACCGCCTGCACAGGCTCGGGCCGCGCCCCGGCGGGGTCGGTCAATGGCGCAGGGGAAAGGGCGATCGGACCTGACAGGGACATGGGGCAAACAACAAGAACGGGTTACGCAAACAAAATGGTCACCTTGCCGGCAGACAGGCCCCAAGGCAGGCCGCACTCCGCATCAGGCCATCTTACTCTGGCGCATTTCGCGCGCGGCTGGTAGACCCAATGCGTTGTTAACGAGTGGCGGTGTATGCGCCACCTGCAGAAGTGGCGTGATTTGAAATGAAACTGATTCACCGCATCCATAGCGTGATGCTCTATCCGGCCGCACGGATCATCGTCGGTGCGCAATCCGAATACCAGCGGGTCAAGACCCTCGGCAAATCACCGAAAATCCATTTCGAGGAAGGCTACGACGGCCAGCCCATCATGCTGCTGGCGCTCTACCAGAAGGGCCGCCTGCGCCCCGACGTGATCCGCCTGCTGCGCGCCGCCAAGGCGCAGGGCCTCTATGTTCTGGGCGTCAACACCCTCAAGGTGAAACAGCCCGAGGAACTGCGCGGCCTGATCGACTGCTATATCGAGCGGTCGAACTTCGGTCGCGACTTCGGCAGCTACAAGACCGGCTTCCTGCACCTCTTCTCCCGCCGGTGGGAGGGGACATGCCCCCGCCTCCTGATGCTGAACGACAGCGTGTTCTATGCCTCGCGCGGGCTGGACAAGTTCATCGACGAACTCGCCACCTCACAGACCGAGGTGCTGGGCGGCACCGAGAATTACGAGATCGAGTATCACCTCGGCTCCTTCTGCATCTCGATGGCGCAAAGCGTGCTCAAGGCCGACCGGTTCAAGGCCTACTGGAAAGGCTACCGCCTGACCGACGTGCGCCCCGTCGTGATCAAGCGGGGCGAGATGAAACTGTCCAAGACCCTCAAGCGCTGCGTCTCCATGCCCTCGGAATTCCGCGCGCTCTACAGCTCCGACAGGTTCCTGAATGAAGTACGGGTCAACCCGGCGCTTCAGGACGTTATGATCCGGGACAGCCGTACCAGCTCTCTCGTACATTGGCCCCGTTTCGGGACAGAAAGTGTGACAAAGCTGCTGGCGGGTCGCTTCATCGGACGTCGTTTCAGCTTGGGCGAAAAGGTCGACGTCAGTATCGACACCCCCGTCAACGAGTTGAACGAAGAAGCGCTGCTCACCACCCGAGACGAATTTGCTGGCTACCTGGTTCGTCATGTCCCCGAGCGAAGTGGCAATATCGAAGAACTTCTGACCGATGCAATTTCTGCAGTGGCCACCGAAGTCTTCATGATGGGCAGCCAGATCCATCAGAACGCCGCTGTCCTGCTGGAAATCGGCCTGCCCATCATCAAGCTCGACGGGCTCTATCGCGGCATGTTCAACAACTACGACGTGCTGCGCCTGCAAAAGAAACTGAACGAGACCGAGGCCCGCGAACTGAGCGCGCTCCTGCTCGACCGCCCCTTCGGAGGCAGCACGCTGGTTGGCTGGAAACGCGCCGCCTTCCTCCGGGGGCTGATCTGATGCCGCTAAGGCTGTTCGGAAAAAAGCGTCACACCGATCTGATTGTTTTCGTCCATGTTCCGAAGACAGCCGGGACAACCATAACGAGGCATCTTTCCGCAGCGGGGTTGCGCGGTCAGGACCACATCGAACACTGGCTTGATCATCCCTACATTGCGGCGGACAGACTGCAAAACTTTGCCTGGGTGTCCGGGCATGTCCCACTTCCCAGCATGCAAAGCTTCTTGTCATCTATGACGCAACGGCGCCTGCGTTTTTTTTCGGCGATCCGTTCACCCGTTGATCAGGTTGCATCGCATTACAACTGGCTCATAGAGATCTATCATCGCGGAGCAGAATTTTACAGTCGCCACTCGAAAGGGATACAAACCATTTCCGAAAGGATCAGGGAGACGGACAATACAAAACCAGGTTCGATCATCGCTCAACTGATGGCGGAACCCGGCCTATTCCAGAATCAGCAAAGCCGCATAGTGTTGGGACGCGCTGCATCGCATCTGTCAAAAAGCCAGTTTGAAGACACATTGCGTGAGTTTGAATTCGTGGCTACCGAAAGGGATCTGCCGGACCTCGTCTACAAAATGACAGGCACCCGTTCTCTCGTGACAAACCGGGACAACAAAAGCCGCTACCACTTTGACGCTGCCCTTTTCCGGTCACCTGAAATTCTTGAGTTCCTTGCCGAGTACAACAGCTCAGATCAATTTCTTTATGACGTCGTGACTGGCAGGAATGCCCATTTAGACTGCAATATTCCCGAATGCGCAGAAGGCAACCGATGACAGATATCTCCCACCTGCTGCGTGATGTGGCCCAACTGATCACGGCATCTCTTCCCGAATTGCAGGAACGTCGTTTCGACATTTCCTGGAAGGATGATGGAAGTCCGGTCACACAGGCCGACATCTATCTAGAGGAGCAGATCGCAACCTTTCTCAACGACAGGCTCTCTCACCTGACATTCATCGGCGAGGAAAGCTGGAAATCCGGTGCGCGCCTCGATACGGAATGGGTTGCCGTGCTGGACCCAATCGACGGGACCGAGAATTTCTGCTCGGGCCTCAAGGAATGGGGAACCTCCCTGTCGATCTGGCGTGCAGGAAAGCATGCCGGCAGCATGCTGATGATGCCCGAACTGAATGAAACCATGACCACGGGGCGCATTCCCTACGTGCCGCAGTCCCGGATCGTGGGCTTCTCCTCATCCTATCATCCCGACATCGGCAGCGGGCTTGCGGAAAATCCTGAAGGCCGGATCATGGGCTGCGCGGTCTACAACCTTTTCAACGTGATCCGCGGATCCTTCGCCCGTTTCGTGAATCCCAAAGGCGCAAAATCATGGGACCTTCTGGCAGGTGTTGCCCTGGCCCATGAAGCGCGATGTGACGTATTGGTAAATGGTGAACCTTATGCCGGACAATTTCTCGAGCCAGATCAACCTCATCGCATCGACATACGACACAGATACGATCTTCATCCTCGGTAAGGGCACATCAGTCGACAAGGTTCCGGCGACGGTTTTCGACGGTCACCTCGTAATCGGCGTCAACGATGCCGAACGCATCCGGCGCGCCGATATCACCGTCTTTCACGCCGACTGGGTCAAGAAGGCCCTGAAAGACACGGGGCCACGCGCCGAACTCTACGTGACCTCGACCGACTTTGCGCCCGAGGGTGCAAGGACCGTCAGGGTGCCGCATGTGCCACTGGCACAGGAAAGCAGCGACCTGATGATGCAGCGATTGCTGTCCGGCGGATTCGTGATTGAGGACGTGCTTTTCGTCTCCGCTCTCAAGATTGCCCTCGAAGTCGCGCGCAGCAAGGGGCGTAGCCAGACCGTCTACATGGTGGGCTTCGATTTCGACGCTTCGGCAGGTTATGCCGCGATCAGCGGCGCACATTATGAACAAGGCGACACGCAGAAACGCAGGCTCATCATCGACATGCAGGAGCACTTTCTGCTGAATGCCCTTTACATGCTCGGCACGACCGATCTGGACGTGATGCATGTGGGCTACAAGACCTTCTCGCGCCTTACCCCCGAGGATCTAGCACTCCAGTTTTCCCCCAGCGAACCGGCGACGGATCGTCATGACTGGGCCGTCTCCATCGTGGCCGAGATCACCACAAACCATTTCGGTGACCGTGGACGGCTGGAACGCATGGTCCGGGCGGCGCGCGCCGCCGGGGCCGATTTCGTCAAGGTCCAGAAACGAGATGTCGACAGCTTCTATACCCGGACGCAGCTTTTATCCCCCTATACCTCGCCCTTCGGGACAACCTTCGGCGCCTATCGCCACCAACTGGAACTTTCCGCCGAGGATTTTCAATTCCTCGACACTTTGTGCAAACGCATCGGCATGCGATGGTTTGCCTCGATCCTGGACGAGCCCTCCTATCGGTTCATCAGGGATTTCAAGCCGGAGCTGGTCAAACTGCCCTCGACCATATCCGAGCATCGCGACTATCTGGCGAAAGTGGCATCCGATAGCGACACCGGCATCGTGCTGTCCACCGGCATGACCGACAAGGCCTTCGAGGCCTGGGTGCTGGACACCTTCAGCAAGGCACCGCAGCTCTACCTCATGCAGGCCAACTCGGCCTATCCGACGCCGGCACAGGATTGCAACGTTGCCGTGGTGCGCCACTACAAGCATCTGTCCCGCGATCATCCCCACATCATTCCGGCCTATTCCAGCCATGACGAGGGCTGGTTCGGCTCATGCCTCGCCATCGCCGCCGGGGCGCGGATGGTCGAGAAACACGTCAAGTTCGGCAATACCGAATGGGCGCATTTCGACGCCGTGGCGCTGGATCTGACCACCGGCGCATTCCGGGAGTACGTCACCAGGATCCGCGAAGCCGAAATCGTCATGGGATCGGAAGAGAAAACCATCGCCCCCAGCGAACACCACAAATACCGCCGTTAGAAGGACCGCACCCATGCAGATCATTGGCTTCATCCCCTGTCGTGCCGGCAGCGAAAGGGTGGTGAATAAGAACACCCGCCCCTTCGCCGACATTCCGGGTGGTCTGATCGAGTTGAAACTCAAACAATTTCAACGTGTCGACGGGTTGGACCGGATCATCGTTTCGTCCAATGACCCCAAGGTTCTCGATTACGCGGCAGATTTTGCGGCGCATCACGATCAACGGGTGGAACCTTTGCCCCGCCCGGACGAATGGGGCAACAGCGCCACCTCGATGGGGGCATTCATTCGCGACTACATCGCCCACCTGTGCGAAGATGGACACTTGTTCTGGAGTCACGTGACCCATCCTTTCGCCTCCTCCGCGCTCTATCAGCGCGCGCTGGACGCCTACAGGCAAAAACTGGCAGAGGGCCATGATTGCATGGTCAGCGCGACCAGGCTCCAGAAATTCCTGTGGCGCGATGGTCGGCCCTTCAACTACGACAACACGGTTGAGCGTTGGCCCCGAAGTCAGGACCTGACCCCGGTATTCGAGATCAACCACGCGATCTACGCAATCCCCTTCAAAGTCATGCGCGACACTGGTGACCGCATCGGCCACCGTCCCTTTTTCTTCGAGATGGAAGAGGCGGAGTCGATGGATATCGACTGGGAAGACCAGTTCCTGCTCTTGGAAGAAATCGCCCGCGCCAGGTTGGCGCGGGGACAAAGTCTTTTTTAAGTGGATGATCCCAATGTTCAGAGCACATGTCGAAACGCTCACCCCCCCCTCCCAGATCGCAGAGATTAAAGCCGCTGTTCTCGATTCACCCCGAAACAACGGCCTCAATAAGAGCGCCGAAGTGATATTGGCAGGATGGATCCTGCGAGGGGAAGAAGAAGGGGGACCGCTGGAACTCATTGTCGAAAGCGAAACCGGCGAGACACGTGTCCCACTGGATGTTGAACGCCCGGATGTGATTTCTCGTGTTCTCGACAAGGCTTCCGACAAACGCTTGAGATGCGGTTTCAAGATCACAATCAAAGATTTCAGCAATGCAAGCCTTTATATTGCAACCAAGGGGCGCCGCGACCTCTGGGCAAAGATTTATTTTGTCGAAGAGCCCTTGGAGGCCATCGAAGAGAAGTTGAACTATTTTATGAACGTTCTTGTGCAAGGACCCTTGCAAGACGACCAACTTCAAGTCTCGCTACACAAGTACGCCCTTACAGATGCGCAAGAGAGAAGAGAGATAATTCTAAGCAAACTTAAAACCGTCGACCCCAAAGGTTTTATCACCAATATTGAACCTTCTAAAAAATCGCTGCCAGAAAGTTTTTTTGAGGAATTAAGAAAAATTGATGCATTCTCAAGATTTTTTGAAACAGCGGCCAAAGATGGAAAAATAGTATTTAGAGACGTGTTCACGAAAGACAACGCCACTTGCTCTTTCAGTTATATATCCGACAATAATGTAAATCTTCTGTTTTTCGAAGGTCCTTCCGAGCCATTTATTATCTTACAACACGTCACCTATGCCGACGTGATTTTTTTCCCTAAGCGAATGCAATCTGTAGTGATTCAGCCACATCTATCAGACAACTCTATCGCCTCTTGCTTGTCAGACGCAATCCATTGGATTTGTAACACGAAACCAAAACGCACCAAAGCCAGAAGATGTTTCGGCGGGGGTATTTCCGGATTTGGTCGTCCATATCACTTTTTTTATGACATCCTTCCCGGAATCGCAGCACTGGATGAAAGCGGAACTCTTGCCAGAATTCAAAAAATCTACACAAAAAGGGGAGCCTTTTTCTTGAGACCTGAAGAGCTTTTCAGCTCTACTCCCGAAACTACTATTTACGAGCCAGAGAACTTACGCAGCAGATCGGTTGAATTAGGCGAGTTTTATTGCTTTATAGGGTTCCCGTTCCCCTATCTATCACCTGATCGAAACGAACGCTTTGAGAAGTTGATTCTCAATGCCGCCCTATCCAAGAGAAATGAATATACAGAAAGCAGGACATCCGAAACCCTTCGTCTCTGGTGGGGTGTGACTGGTCAAAAGCGCAGTTGGATCGAGCAAGTAGGAGGAACAGCATACATTCTTGAACAGTTGTCAGAAGAATACCCGGAACTTGAGGTAATATTTGATGGCTGGACCTGCCCCCCTGATCCTGGCCCAAACGATGCGCAAGAAATCCGAAATGATGAAGGCGTAGTCGCTGCGATACTATCGCTTCTCAAGAAACCCATTCTTACTCGGTCAATTATAGGAAAGACATCTCTGGAAAAAATCGCAATTGCAACCACCTGCGACGCCTTCGTGGCAAACTATTCGACTGGCTCGATGCATGTCTCACGCTTTGCACGACGGCCCGGGGTCGTGCACATAAATAACAAAATCCCAAAGGGTGTTCACATCCAGCATCGCGCGGTTGTGGTGCCCGCTTCCAGAACGAGAGACCTTCCCGAAGACGATGACAAACGCGCAGACTTTGTTAGTTACAGCATTGACCCGGATGACATTTTATTTTTGCTGCGCAGTGTGATCGAGGCGCGCAACAGCAACTGACATCCCCCCCTCAACGAAATCGTAACCTGTCCCTGTGACATACTGGAACTGATCTGATCCGTGCTGTAGTCTTGACCGACGCACCCCTCTGGGCGCGCCCCGATCCATCGCCATCCAGAAAGGCCCCGGTTCTTGACGGTCCAGAGCATCAAGCAGCTGCCCCTCCGGCTACAGGCCGCGCACAAAAGCGATGTGCGTACCCAGTTCGCCGCGCTCTGCTACCGGGTGGTCAAGGACAAGACCCAGATCCTCCTGGTCACCAGCCGCGGCTCGGGGCGCTGGATCCTGCCCAAGGGCTGGCCGATGGACGGCGTCACCCCCGCCCGCGCCGCCATGACCGAAGCCTGGGAAGAGGCGGGCGTCGAAGGTCAGGCCATCGATATCTGTCTGGGCATGTTCTCCTACGCCAAGGTGCTGGGCCCGGACACGCTGCTGCCCTGTGTCGCCATGGTCTACCCCGTGCGCGTGCGCGACTTGGCAGAGGACTATCCCGAATCCGGGGCGCGGCGGCGCAAGTGGTTCAGCCAGAAGAAGGCCGCCAAGGCCGTGCAGGAACCCGAACTGGCGCAGATCATCAAGCAGTTCGATCCCAAGCGGCTGCGGCGCTGACTTGATTTCGCGGGCCAAGCCTATATGTCTGGACATAGTCAGGGCGCAGGCGCATTCCGGTGGACCGCGGCACCATGGCACCCCGCAAGCGCCCGGGGCAGATGGCGCGATGACCGCAGAGCAGGCCAGATGATCCAGTTCTCGCTGAAATGCAGCAATGACCATCGCTTCGACAGCTGGTTCCAGTCGTCCGAGGCCTATGACAAGCTGGCCCGCGCCGGCATGATCAGCTGCACCATCTGCGGCGCCACCTCGGTGGACAAGGCCGTCATGGCGCCGCGTGTGCGCCCCGCCCGCGATGCAGCCCCCGCAGCCCAGCCCGATCAGCCGCGCCCCAC
>LXYH01000010.1 GCA_001650895.1 Rhodobacteraceae bacterium EhC02 | reverse complement strand
TTGCGATGCCGTCAGGAGGGGGCATCCACGCCATCAACAGAGCCACCGCCATGGACAAAGACGCCTTCATTGAAGCCGCCTGGCCGGTGATCGGTCGCCGTGTCGGCAAGGCGGCACTTCTGGCAGATATATATGAGACATCAAAAGCTTCCGTGGGCCTGCCGGTTGCGCCAGACTCCGATGCGATACGGATGTTCCGCCTTGTTCTGGCACAGGGACGCAGCCTTGTTCAGCAGCGCAATGCCATCGAGGACCGTGCTGCCGAGCTGCTGGCCGACCATCCGGATTATCGGATGCTGCGCACGATCCCCGGGATCGGACCTGTCAACGCGCTGGCCGTTCTGGCCGAAGCCGGTGATCTGCGCCGCTTTCGCCATCACCGCCAATTTCTGAAGTTCTGCGGCATGGACTTGGCGACGGTGCAATCCGGTGTGTTCCGCGGACGAAGCAAGATCTCGAAGTATGGCAACGCCCGCCTGCGCCGAACGCTCTGGTTGGCCAGTCAGGCTGCCGTGCTGAAGCCCGCCAACAGCTTCCGCGACAAGTTCGAACGGTACATCGCCCAGGATCGCCATAATCCCGATCTGCGCCGCAAGGCCTATACCGCCATTGCAGCCAAGATGGCCCGCACCATTCACGCCGTGATCAAATCCGGCGAACCCTATCGCCCCTTCTTTGAGGGGGCGAGCCCAGGCGGAAGGACCCCTCTCTGTAGAGCCGTGGAGGCAGCTTCCTGACCTCGTAGATAATGTTTGGGCCTTCCGCTTGGGATTTAGGATCTCGTCTTGAGGACGGTGAGGGCGGCGATCGGGCCGACCCTGTATTTGCTATGGAAGAGACCACTTCTTGACGGCGGTGCCCGCCTGGGCAACCATTCAACAGGTATCCGGTCGCTCGGATGCCCCGTGATCTGATGCCTCAAACGGCAAATCGTTCCCGACATAGGACGTTGTCGCTGACGATGCTCTCGGGCTTGCCGTAGAGCCGCACCAGCGCATCCAGCTCCCGCGCGACGCGGTCGCCCGAGATGCTGGTGTCGGCGATCAGGCCGAGGTTTTCGCGGCAGCAGTCATCGTTCACGGCCAGGATCCGGAAACGGCGCGACGCTCCGAAGGTGTCGGACACGAAGTCCATCGACCAGCGCTGGTTCGGGCGCAGGGCTTCCGGCATCGGCGATCGGCTGCCACGGGCGCGCTTGCGGCCGCGCCTGCGGCGGACCGACAGGCCTTCCTCCCGACACAGGCGGTAGAGCTTCTTGTGGTTCATCGTGATCCCCTTGCGCTCAAGCAGGATGCCGATCCGGCGATAGCCGAACCGTCGCCGCTTCTCGGCGATCTTGCCCATCTCCCTGCGGATATCCGGGTTGTCGGGCGAGCGTTCCCGCCGCACTGTTTTCGGATCGACACCGACCAGGGTGCAGGCGCGGCGCTGAGAGATGTCGTGATCCCGCATCGCTCGCAGCGCTGCATCCCGCCGCGCCATCGGTGTCGTCAGTTCTTTCCCAGGAGATCCTTCAGCACCACATTGTCCAGCATGGCATCGGCCAGCAGCCGCTTGAGCTTCGCGTTCTCGTCCTCGAGCTGCTTCAGCCGTTTGGCATCCGACAGGTCCATCCCGCCATACTTGGCCTTCAGCTTGTAGAACGTCGCCGGGCTCAGCCCATGCTTCCGGCAGAGCTCGGATGTGGGCAGCCCAGCCTCCTGTTCCTTGATCATCCCGATAATCTGCGCCTCGGTGAAACGGCTTTTCCTCATGTCGTCTGCTCCTTCAGGTTGGGCAGACTCTACATCACGGCGAGGGAGCATCTGGGGGGCAGGTCAGGTCCTGTGGTCCAGCCCGAGGGGTTCACTCCATATCCGGCTCACTTCTGGGTGGAAATCAACAGTCATAGAGCGCACGCAGTGTCACGCGATCGACGCAAAATCGCTCGTTTATCAACATGGGCCCAATTTTTAATGCCAGTCCCGGCATCTCGAGGTTTTGCCGATGCCGGGGTTGAAGCGGTTGGTCGGGTCGAGGGTGCGATAAAACGCCTTGAGCGCAGGTTTCGCCTCGTAAAGATGGCCAACATTATGCTCCGCCGGATATTCTGCCCCGCGCGCATCGAGCAATTCGCAGACCTCATGCTCCAGCGCCGCGCAATCCACGCCCTTTTTGACGAGATATTCCTGATGCATCACGTGGCACAGAAAATGCCCGACATAGATCTTCAGCGCGATCCGCGCTTCGATCTGTGCAGGCAGCGTCTCGAACCACTCCACCGTGTTGCGCGGCAGGGCAACATCGAGCGCGACAATATCCTCAACCGTGGCGGGATGCACCGCGCGGTAACGCACAATCGCGCTGCCGGAGGTGAAGCGGTTGAGCAAGGCGGCCTCGCCCTCTTTTGGCGTGCATTCGATAAAATCGCCCTGCTGGTTGGGCAGGATAGAGCCGAGATAGGCGCGCATCTCTGCAATGCCCGCATCGCCCGTGCGCAGGATCAGATGATGGGTATAACGGTCGCGGTAGGTGATCAGCCGCTTTGGCAGATGCTCTGGCATCAACCGCGTCGCAAGTTGCAACATCCGGTCGGAAAGGGTTTTGCCCAACCCCAGCGCCTCGGTCACCCCGTCAAACCAGCTTTTGGCCGCAAAGGCGCGCGGTACGTTCACGCTGCCAAAGGCGCGGATGAACAAAAACAGGTCCTTGCCGTAGACCTGCGCCGCGCGGAACGCGTCCTTATGCATATATTCGCCCGCAATCGGCAGGGTTTTGAACTGCGTCAGGACATGCCGCCGGATCGCCGCCAAATCGGCGGGGTCATTGCTGCCGACGTAGAACACCTGCTCTTTCGCGGCGACAGGGAACGTATCCAACCGCAGCGCGAACACCCCAATCCGGCCCGCCGAGCCAGAGGCCTCGTAATGGCGGCGCGGATCGGCATTGAATCGCGCGGGCGTGGCGGCCTCGACATCGCGGACATGGGATTTATAGGCGGTATCGGAGGCCAGTGCGCCCTGCGGACTGTGGACATCGGCCTCAGAATACTGCCCCGCGTCCAGCCGCGACAGGATCTCCTCGGGGCGCTCGCCCAGATCGATCCCGAGATGATTGACCAGATGCAGCCGCCCCTGCACATCCACCTGCGCATAAAGCGCAAGCTCGGTATAGGCAGGGCCGCGCTGGACCAAAGAGCCGCCCGAATTGTTGCACACGCCGCCCGTCACCGAGGCGCCGATGCAGCTTGAGCCTATCACCGAATGCGGCTCGCGGCCCAGCGGTTTGAGCCGCCGCTCAAGTTGATCGAGCGTCGCACCGGGCAGGCAGAGCACCTGCTCACCGCCTGCCAAAAGGTCGATCCGCGTGATCCGCAGCGTGCTGATGATGACGATGGGGCGATCATAGCCTGTGCCAAACGGTGTCGATCCCCCCGTCAGCCCGGTGTTTGCCGCCTGAAAGATGATTGCCACATCTGCGTCGACGCAGGCCTGCAGCACACGCCATTTTTCCATCAGGTTAGCGGGGGCGACCGCCGCCAGAACCTCACCATCCCCGTAGCGATAGCCCTTGCGGAACCGTCGCGTCGCGCGCGCGCCGGTATAGACATGCCGCTTCCCCGCGATCTCTCGCAGGGACTGGATCAAGAGGTTGGGCAAAGCGGCGGACATCGGGAAAATCCTTGCAGGCAGTATTTGAGAGAGGTCGGGGGCGATCTCCACTCCTGAAGACCGCCCCCGAAGACAGACGCGGGCGACCTTAGCGAGTCATAAGCCCCGGCAGCGTCAGCGAAATCGCGGGCACGAAGCTGATCACCAGGAGGCACGCCACGATCACCGCCACAAAGATCAAAAGCGGCCGCAGCATCACCGTCACCGAACATTGCGCGATCTGTGCGGCGGCGAAGAGATTGACGCCCAGCGGCGGAGTGATCATGCCGAGCGCGAGGTTGACGATCATCACCGTGCCAAAATGCACGGAATCGATCCCCACACGAACGGCGGCCTCTTGCAGGATCGGGCCGAGAACCATGATGCTGGCCCCGGTCTCGATAAACATCCCCACCACGAAGAGCATGAGATTCACCGCCAGCATCAGCGCATGCGGCCCCTCAAACGAGCTGGTCAGCCAGAGCGCCGCCGCATCGGGCACGCCTTGGCGGTTGAGCAGATAACCCAGAACGCTGGCCGATCCGATGATGAACATGATCACCGAAGCGGTGACCACCGAGCGCCGCCAAGCGCCCAGCATCATCGCCCAAGTCATCTCGCGGTGCAGCACAAACCCGACAAGCAGCGCATAGGCGACCGCGATGATGCTCGCCTCGGTCGGCGTGGTGACGCCGCCATAGATCCCGCCCATGATCAGCACCGGCATCAGCAGCGCCCAGATCGCGCGGCGCGTGGCGGTCCAGCGGTCAAGGCGGCCATCGCCATCGCGCTTGCCCCAGCCCCGCAGGCGACACCAGATCAACACCGTGACCAAGAGCGCCCCCGCGATCAGGAGGCCCGGCAACACCCCGGCGAGGAACAGCGCAGGGATCGAGGTCTGGGTGGCCACGCCGTAAAGGATCATCGGGATCGAGGGCGGAATGATCACGCCCAGCTCCGCCGAGACCGCCATCAGCGCGGCTGTAAACCCGACCGGATAGCCATAGTGGCGCATCGCGGGGATCAGCACCGTGCCCACCGCGAACATCGTCGCAATACTGGAGCCGGAAATCGCCGAAAACATCATGCAGGTCAGCACGCAGGTCGCTGCCAAGCCGCCCTGCAGCGGCCCGACAAAGGCGCGCGCGAATTCCACGAGGCGGCGCGACATGCCGCCGACCTCCATCAGATTGCCCGCAAGGATGAAGAACGGGATCGCCGCAAGCGGGAATTTATCAAGTGCGATAAAGATCTGCTGCGGCAGGATAATCGCGGGCAGGCTGGTGAAGCCAAACAGCCCGACCATCGAGGCCAGACACAGCGCAATCGCAATCGGAACCGAAATCGCGAACAGCACCAGCATCGCCGTCATCATAGCACCGGTCATGATGCAATCCTCTTCGCATTTTGCAAGAAGTGGGCAACGACGCCGAGACCTGCGAAAGCGGACCCGACGGGAATTGCGGCATAGCCCCAGCTCATCGAAATCCCGAGCCCTGCCATCTCCTGCCGCTGCACCCGGAGCGCCATCTCCCAGCCGAGCCAGAACAGCGTCGCGAACAGGAACAAACAGGCCAGCGTGATCGCGAGTTCAAGTGCAAACCGCAGCCGACCGCGCACCGCATCGCGCAGCAGATCAATCGCGACGAAAGCCCCCGCCCGCAGCGCTGTCGATATCCCGAGCATCACCATCCAGATCAGTGCAATGCGGGTCAGCGCCTCGGACCATGTGGCTGGAATCTGGAACACAAAACGCCCCATGACCTGCCAAAAGCTCGCCAGTGCCGCGACCGCGAGAGCGAGGGAGGCGGCAATTGCCACCCCCATCGCGACTGTCGCGTCGACACGCCGTATCAACGTGACAATTGTGCTCATTGCGCCTTCCACTCGCGGATGCGTTTGAGCAGATCAGCCCCGAACTGCGCATCGAAATCGGCATTCGCCCCCGACATTGCCTCGCGGAAAGCGTCACGGTTGGCTACTTCGATCACCTCAATCCCACGCCCGCGCAGCGTCTCGATGCCCGCCGTGTCATCTTGCTCGATGCGGGCGCGGTTCGCCACGGCTGCCGCCTGTGCGCCATCATCAACCGCCTTGCGCCCTGCGTCATCGAGGCCATCGATGAAGTCGAGATTGCACAGCAAGATGCCCGGAGAATAGACGTAGCGGGTCAGGTAGAGATGCTTTTGCATCATGTCGAGATTGTTCGACAGGATGACGGAGATCGAGTTTTCCTGTCCGTCCACCGTGCCCTGCTGCAGCGCCGAGGGCAGTTCCGAAAAGGCCATCGGCGTTGGCAGGACGCCTGCCGCTTGCCAAGCTTTCATATGAACCTCGTTCTCCATCGTGCGGATTTTCATGCCGCGCATGTCTTCGGGCCCGCTGACAGTCTTCGTGCCCGTGGTCAGGTGGCGAAAGCCATTTTCAAGCCAGGCCACGCCCTTGAGACCGCTTGCGTCGAATTTCGCCAGAAGCTCATCGCCGATCTCGCTGTCCAGCACGCCGCGTGCATGGGCATAGTTGTCAAACAGGAACGGCACATCGAGCACGCGGATCTCGGGAATGAAATTTCCCAGCGGCCCCGCCGAGCCGATGGCGCATTCCTGCGCGCCAAGCTGGGTGCTCTCGATCGCCTCGCGCTCATTGTCGCCGCGCTGAATGACGACCGTGATCGCGCCATTGGTCTCTTTCTCGACGACCTCCTTGAACGCAATCGCCGCGACGCCGAAATGGCTATCGGCGGGCGAGGAATGCGTCACCGTCAGCGTCGTTTGCGCGGCGGCGGCCGAGACGCCAACGCTGGCGGCCAGCGTGAGCGAGGCAAGGGCCGTGAGTGTGGTCCGTTTCAAGTGTTTCATTGTGATAGTCCTCCCATTTAAACCGCCCGAGGCCCATCGGCCCCGGGGTTCCTCCTGCGGGTTAGCGCAGATCCTCAGGCAGCAGCGCCGTCGGAAAATTCTGATAGCTGACCGGGCGCAAGAAGCGCCGGATCGACAGCGTGCCCACCGAGGTCGCGCCGAAATTGGTCGAGGCGGGATAGGGGCCGCCGTGGACCATCGCATCCACCACCTCGACCCCGGTCGGGAAGCCGTTGACCAGCACCCGCCCGGCCTTGCGTTCAAGGATCGGCGCGAGGCTCTGCGCGGCCTCCAGATCGCCCGCATCCATGTGCAGCGTCATCGTGAGCTGGCCGTCGAACGCCTTGGCGAGGCGCTGCAGATCGGCGAGATCGCGGGCGCGCACGACCAGCCCGAGCGGGCCAAACACCTCCTCGCGCAGGCCGTGGTCTTGCACGAACTGATCGACCGTCACCTCAAAGAGATTGGGGGAGGCGAGGCGGCCCTCGGACGCGCTGGTGAAGACGGGCTTCGCCGCGCTCCCCGCAAACCGCGCCTGCCCCGCGCGGTAGGCCTGCGCGATGCCGGGCGTGAGCATCGGTTGCGGCGCGACCTGCGCCAACGCCTCGGCGGCGCTCACCACGAAAGCCTCCGCCGCAGGCCCCTCGAGCACGACCGCGATGCCGGGATTGGTGCAAAACTGCCCCGCGCCCATCGTCAAGGAGCCCGCCCAGCCACGGCCCAGCGCGGCCCCGCGCGCCGCCATCGCCTCGGGCAGGATGAACATCGGGTTCACCGAGCCCAATTCGCCGAAGAACGGGATCGGCTCGGGGCGTTGTGCGCACAGATCAAAGAGCGCCCGGCCCCCCGCAAGGCTGCCCGTGAAGCCCACCGCCTTGATCAGCGGATGCTGCACCAGCGCCGCGCCGACCGCGCGATTGCCGCCTTGGATCAGGCTGAACACGCCGGGATGGATCTTTGTGTTCGCAATCGCCGCATGGATCGCCTCGGCGATGATTTCGCTGGTCCCTGGATGGGCCGAATGGCCTTTGACCACCACCGGACAGCCCGCCGCCAGCGCCGCCGCCGTATCGCCCCCCGCCGTCGAGAAGGCGAGCGGGAAGTTTGACGCGCCAAACACCGCCACAGGCCCCACGGGCCGCTCCATCAGCCGGATCTCGGGGCGTGGCCCCGCTGCGCGCTCGGGAAGCGCGGCATCATGGCGGCGATCCAGATAAGCGCCGTTGCGGATATGGGTCGCAAACAGCCGCAACTGCGCAACCGTGCGCCCGCGCTCGCCCTGCAGTCGTGCGACGGGCAGGCCGGTTTCCTGCGTGCCGATCAGGGTGATGATCTCGGCCCGCGCCTCGATTTCATCGGCGATGGCATCCAGAAAATCCGCCCGCTCGGCGCGGGTGGAATAGCCATAGCTCCAGAATGCCGCCTCTGCCGCCTCTGCCGCCTGATCGATCAGTTCGACCGTTCCCGAGCTGAAGGTCCGACGGGGACCGTGCGCCGGTTCGCTCTGGAACGTCGCCGCGCAGGCAACCCAGGAACCGGCAATCAGGTGCTTGCCGTGGAAGGAATGGTCTTTGAGATCGGGCATCAGATGGCTCCCTTGCGATATGGCGTGGCGCAGGCTTCCCGCACCGCGTGAGCGGGGGTGGAATCAAGAGCATGCAACTGCGGAAACAAGAAAGCCGCGACGCGCGGGGCGTGAGCGGCCCTCTCAACGTGTCAGAGTGAGGCCGTCAGCATCCGGTGGTAATCCTGTGCGCTGGCCTCAATCGGGTTGGTCTTGTGGCTGTGGTCCGCCAATGCGCCGGTGATGATCGCCTCGAACATGTCCTCTGTCACCCCCAGCTCGGAGAGCCGCGTCGGCAGGCCAATCGCCTGCGTGCGCGCCTTGATTGCCGTCCCGATTTCATCGCCTGAGCCAATCCCCATGGCGCGCGCCATATGCGCGTATTTATCCTCCTGGATCGCGGTGGGCGCGGTGCGGTTGAAGTCGATCACCGCCGGCATGAAGATTGCGTTGAGCGTGCCGTGATGCAGCCGCGGATTGATCCCGCCGAGCGCGTGGCTGAGGCTGTGCACACAGCCCAGCCCCTTCTGGAACGCCAGCGCGCCCATCGTCGCTGCCATCGCCATATTGGCCCGTGCATCCTTGTTGCCCGGTTCATGCGTTGCCGCCTCGATATGCGCCCAGCCGCGCCTGAGCCCTTCCAGCGCAATGCCCTCAGCGGGAGGGTTGAAGGAGGGGGCCAGATAGGTCTCGATGCAATGCGAAATCGCATCCATCCCCGTCGCCGCCGTCAGCATGGGCGGCAAGGTCAGGGTCAGTTCCGGATCGACGATGGCCGCCTTTGGCACCAGATAGGGAGACAGTAGCCCAACCTTGCGCCCGTCGGCCAGAATGATGATCGCGCCACGGCCCACTTCGCTGCCGGTGCCAGCTGTCGTCGGAATGGCAATGGTCGGCAGGGTTTTGGCGGTGATCTTTTCAACGCCGCCTTCGATTGCAGCATAGGTTTTCAACGTGCCGCCATGCGCCGCCAGGATTGCAACCGCTTTGGCCAGATCAAGCGCGGAACCGCCGCCGACCGCGATGATCCCATCTGCGCCCGACCGGGTGAACACCTCGGTCGCGGCGTGGACGGCGGCTTCGTTCGGGTTGCCCGGCGTCTCGTCAAAAACCGCCACGGGGCTGGAGCCGAGGATCGCCTCGATCTTTTCAAGCAGCCCGAGTTGGCGCACACCCTTGTCGGTAACCACCATCGGACGCGCGATTCCGGCCAGCGCCAGTTCCGATGACAAAGTCGCAAGTTCGCCATAACCGAACTGGACGCGTGTCACATAATTGATGAGCCCCATGAACGCCCTCCTCTTGGTATAGCAAAAAGCAAGCAAAATACGCCGTTTTGGTTTACGAAACGCCAAAATTATGCTCATTTCCGCATAATAGAGTGTATATCTTGCCCGTAAATCCTCGATGTTCCTATATGGGCATAACAAAATGGAAATCACGAAGTGAGCCGCCGCCCTCTCGTCAGACTGTCGCTGCGCCATATGCTGCTGATCTCCGCCATTGATGACAGCGGCTCGCTCAAACGCGCCTCCGAATTGATCGCGATGAGCCAGCCCCGTGCGACAAAGGCGCTGCAAGAGGCGGAAGAGCTGACGGGCAAAAAACTCTTTCACCGCTCTAACCGGGGGCTGACCCCCACCGCGGCGGGCGAATGCGTGATCCGTAATGCGAAATCGATGTTGGCGCAGCTGGGCAAGCTGGAAATGGAGCTGGACGGCATCTCCGCGGGCAATTGGAGCAGACTGCGCATTGGCACGATCATGGGGGCGGTGCCCATTCTCAATGAGGTCATCCAGCAGCACCTCAAACGCTACCCGCAGACCTCGTTCGAGATCATCGAAGACAGCAGTGCCGAACTTCTGCGTCAGCTTGACCGCGGCTTGCTGGACCTCGTGATCGGGCGCAGCTCGGTCAGTGCCACGCCGCAGCTATATCATGTGACCGCCTTTCACGATGAGCGGCTGACTGTGGTTGCCAATCCAGCGCATCCTTTGGTGGGCAAAGAGCGGATTAAGCTCGCCGATCTCGCGGAGTCGCGCTGGATCGTCTATGAGGCCGGCATGCCGATGCGGCTCTCGCTCGAAGAGGAATACCGCAGGGCGGGCCTTGCCTTTCCGTTGGCCCTGCTCGAAACGCGCTCGGCGCTCGCGACAATGTCTCTCATTCAGGGTGATCCGAATACGGTGGCACTGCTCTCAAGTGATGTCGCTGAGTTTTTCGTGAAGTTCGGCGCGGCCTGCACGCTCCCGATGCAGCTGCAATGGAAGAGCGACCCCTATGAGGTCATCACCCGGAAATCGCATGATCAACCGGAGTATGCGGTCCATTTCATCAAAAAACTCATCGGTTGACTTCTGTGATGTCCGGCATCAGCAGCGGCGCACCCTCACGTGCCATCGAGGGCAAAGTCCGCCGACCCATGAGGGCATTGCGGCAGGATCCCGCTCGCCTTTTCGTGCTCGCCTGCGCGCCCCTCTCAACGGAAATCGCGCGGTTGCGCCGTATGCGGCGTCTCCGTCCCATTGATTTCGCGCGTTTTCGTTGGGTGACGCGCCTGCGAGAAGGTCTGCGGTGACAGATGGGGGTCTTGCATGGTGGATGGTGGGGATGGGTTTGTCGGACGGTGTGATGTTGTTGAGCCTCGGCGGGGGAACCGCCGGTGGCCTGATCATGTGAAGGCGCGGATTGTGGCGGAAAGCTTTCAGCCCGGGGCCCGAGTTGTGGATGTCGCCCGTCGCCATGGTCTTATACCGCACCAGCTTTCCGACTGGCGCCGTCATGCCCGTCAGGGTCTGCTGGCTGTGCCTGCCGAAATCTTGACGGATCTTCCTGCGCCCCAAGGGCCCGAGCCGATGTTTGTGCCTTTGGCGGTGGTTTGCGAAGCGGAACCTGCACCCGTTTGCGGGGCGTCGGTTGATGCAAGCTCGGATGCGGCCGGCATGATGACGGTGGAACTGGGTGCGGATGTGGTAGTGCGGATCGCGGGCAATGTTCCCGTTGATCGGGCGGCGGCGCTGGTGCGCGCACTGCGCGGGGCGGCATGATCGTCGCGGGTCAACGGCTGCCAATCCTGATCGCGACCAAGCCGGTGGACTTCCGCTGCGGCCATCAGGCGCTGGCGCTGATGGTCCAGACGGAACTGAAGCTTGATCCGCATTCCGGGGTGACGGTGATCTTCCGCTCGAAGCGCGGGGACAGGATGAAGATTCTTGTATGGGACGGCACCGGTATGGTGCTGACCTACAAGGTCCTGGAGCAAGGCAGCTTCGCCTGGCCGAAGGTTCAGGACGGGGTGATGCGGGTGTCGCGGGCACAGGCGGAAGCTCTGGTCGAAGGTTTGGATTGGCGCCGGACCGTTGCGCGCCGGGTGCAGCCGCCGACTGCGGCAGGATGACTCAGCGGGTGGATTTTGGCGTTGTTTTATTGGGCTTTCTGTCACGGATCGGGTAGGAAGGCGCATGTCGCAGCCCTTCGATCTCAGCCAGTTCCCAGACCTGCCGCCCGAGGTGGCGAAGGCCTTTGCGGCGATACAGTTCGAGCTTTCGGTCGAGCGTGCGGCACGCCAGCATGAGCAGGCGGTGGTGGCCGAAAAGGACGCCTTCATCACGGAGTTAAAGGCGCTGATCGAAAAGCTGGAAGGTCAGGTTCAGGATTACCGGCGCACAAAGTTCGGGCCGAAATCGGAGAAGCTGGACCCGACGCAGCTGGAACTTGCACTGGAAGATCTGGAAACCGCCATCGCCGAAACACAGGCGCAAATCGCCGCTGTCGAGGACAGGATCGCGGCCAGCGAGCAGGACACAGAAAAGGGCGAGCCGCGCGCACCCCGCAAGGCCCGCGCCTTGCCTGAACATTTGTCGCGCGTCGAACGTTTGCTTGAGCCGGAGAGCATCGTCTGCCCTTGCGGCTGTGGCGACATGGTGCGGATCGGTGAAGACCGGTCGGAACGGCTGGATTACATCCCGGCCAGCTATCAGGTGATCGTTACGGTCCGCCCCAGGTATGCCTGCCCCAAGGGACGCACGGGCGTGGTGCAAGCCAAGGCGCCGGCGCATCTGCTGGAGGGCAGTTGGCCCACCGAGCCGCTGTTGGCCCAGATCGCAGTGTCGAAGCACTCGGAGTTCATGCCACTGAACCGGCAGGCCGTGGTGATGGCCCGGCACGGCGTTCCGATCGACCGCTCGGTGCTGGCTGACTGGATGGGCAGGACAGGCGCGCTGATTGCCCCCGTGGTTGACCATATGGCGAAACGGTTGATGGCTGAAAGCACAAGGCTTTACGTCGATGAAACGACCGCCCCGGTGCTGGATCCGGGGAAAGGAAAGACGAAAACTGGCTACCTTTGGGCCGTCTTGCGGGACGACCGAGGCTGGGGAGGCGCCGCACCGCCGGGGGTCGTGTTCCATTACAGACCCGGGCGGAAAGGCGAATATGCCGCGGAAATCCTCGCTGGCTTCAATGGCACGATCCAGGTCGATGCCTATGGCGGCTATTCTCACCTGGCGACACCCAAGCGCACAGGTGGCGATCCGCTGCGGCTGGCCTTTTGCTGGGCGCACGGCCGACGCAAGCTGATCAAGGCCAAGCCGCAGAAGGGCTCGCCGATCGTGGACGAGGCGCTCTTGCGCATCGCGGCACTCTACAAGGTCGAGGATGCCATCCGCGGCAGCGATCCGGATCATCGCCGGACCGTCAGGCAGGAGCTGTCCCGCCCGCTGGTCGACGCATTCTTCGCCTGGCTGAAGGCGCAGGCCGCCCGCGTCTCGCGCAAATCCGATCTCGGCGAGGCGATGGCCTATATGCTGAAACGTCAGGATGGCTTCCGGCTGTTCCTCGACGATGGTCGCGTCGACATCGACTCCAACCTGGTGGAAAACGCCATCCGCAGCCCGGCCATGAACCGCCGCAATGCATTGTTCGCAGGCCATGACGAGGGCGGCCGCAACTGGGCCCGCTTCGCCAGTCTAATTGGCACCTGCAAGATGAATAACGTCGAACCCTACGCCTACCTGCGCGACCTGTTCATCAGCATCGCAAATGGCCATCCGGCCAAGGACATCGACGCCCTGATGCCATGGGCCTACACGCAGCGCCTCATTCCCTCAAAATGACCTCGTCCAGGACTCCCCGACGAGCTCACAGTGCCAAGCCCAAGCGGTAGACAGGCGGGCTGCAATCGCAAAATCAATGGGGCGGAAACGGCGCATACGTTGCGCCTACGGTGTCCCCCTTAGGCTCCAGACTTCGGTAACGGGGATGTCCCGGTCAAGCCCTTTTGGGCGTGAGCTTTCACCCGCGGAGGTGCGGACGGGTTGAGGTAATCGTCCTTTGTCGCCCTTTTCGGACCTGCCTTCGTCTGCGATCACCCCGGGTGCATGCTTCGGTCCGTGGTCGGCGCGGCGGCCGCCAACATGATGCTGGTTCAATGCAAATTCCGATGTGCCCATCTCATGTAAGACCGCATGTCTTTTTTCACCGGCCCGCCGCTGACGGATCATAGCGTATCTTGATCGTTGGACGGTTGGTGCCGTCCTTTTGCGATGGAGAAAGGCATGCCCGAAGCACAAGCATCGATTTACGTTGGTATAGACGTGTCAAAGGACAGGCTCGCGGTTGCGATCGCCAGTGGTGAGCGGCGTGACGAGGTCCTGAGTCTGGGCACGTTCGAGAATACCCCTGGGAGCGTCGACAAGCTTTTGAAGAAGCTCTCGGGGCGGGGAAATGTTTCTGTCTGCTATGAGGCCGGGCCGACAGGATATGGTCTCTACAGGCAGGTGCGGGCCTTTGGCTACGACTGCTGCGTGGTCGCGCCCTCGCTGATCCCGGTGCGCGCTGGCGAGCGGGTCAAGACGGACCGGCTGGATGCCATTCGCCTGGCGCGCCTGCTGCGCGCAGGCGAGCTAACGCCCGTTTGGGTCCCCGATGAGACACATGAAGCGATGCGCGATCTTGTCCGGGCGCGGGAAAGTGCCGCCGAAGATCAGCGTCACAAGCGACAACTCGTCTCTGCCTTCGTGCTGCGCCATGGACGGACCTACCCGCGGACCAAGCCGTGGACAATGCGGTATCGCCGATGGCTGCAAAGTCTGGCCTTCGACCATCCCGCACATCAGATCGCCCTTCAGGAGATGCTGCAGGCCGAACGAAACGCAACAGAGCGCCTGGAACGGCTGACTGGGCACATCGAGGCTCTGGTGCCGGAATGGGATCTGGCAGCGGCGGTGAATGCGCTCCAGGCTCTGAGGGGTGTCGCCCTTATAAGCGCCGTCACTTTCATGGCCGAGATCGGTGATGTGCGGCGGTTCGAGACACCGGTCAAGCTGATGGCCTATCTGGGGTTAGTGCCAAGCGAGTATTCGACGGGCCAGACGACGAGGCGTGGCAGCATCACCCGGGCAGGCAATGCCCGCGTTCGCCACAAGCTGATCGAGGGCGCATGGACCTACCGCCTGCAGGCACGACCGGGCGAGCGAAAGCTCTACATCCTCAAGGAGCAGCCGGCGGAGATTCAGGACATTGCCTGGAAAGCCCAGTCGCGTCTTACCGCTCGATATCGAAAGCTGGTTCAGCGCGGAAAGAAATCGACCGTCGTGACAACTGCCATCGCGAGGGAAATGGCGGGGGAGTGGACAAAACATGGGGGTCATGCTGCGCGTTTTCTGTTTGCGACGGTCAGCCGACCATCGAGAACTGCAGCCCTTGTGACGGCTACTTGGTGAGCCCCTTTGGGCGACCAACGCATCCTTCTGCGCTTTCCCATGCGGGCATTGGCGATGTCATCGACTGATCCTTCGGCACGAGATGACGAGATGGGCAGCCCGTTACGGTACCGTCGGCCATAGTCCACAAGGGATTCCATGTTGTTCGCGAGATAGGTGTAGAGTGTCTCGCATCGGGCCTGCACACGAGCGGCAGCGGTGCGGACAGCCAGAGGTTCTTCCGCAAGGCGGGTGCAATCGTGCATGAGCCCTTTCAGATAAGTTTCCGCGACCCGTGCTCTGCCATGCCAAAGCCACCAGCGGAGGCTTTTAGCGGGGCGCTGGATGTCGCGTTGCCTTTAAATGCGAGATGACGAGTTCAACAAAATCAATGGGTATGCTTTGCCATTAAATATGAGATTTTGTCTTTAATTGCGATACTCTTACCCTTAAAGCTGAGACAGAGGTTAAGGGGGCGCGTGGCCAAGGGCTATGGAGAGTGACGGAGACGAATTTGGTGCAAATGGAGCGGAAGCCGCGCGCAGGGCGGCGGTGCTGCGTCCACTTGTTCGGGACTATCTCGCAGGCACCGGCAGCTTGGAAAGCGGAGTGCGCGATGCGGTCTGGGAGCTCGGTGTCAGCAGGGCGACGGTTTG
>LXYH01000009.1 GCA_001650895.1 Rhodobacteraceae bacterium EhC02 | reverse complement strand
CGCACGACCGACGTGACCGGGACCGTGACGCTGCCCGAGGGCACTGAGATGGTGATGCCGGGCGACAACCTGAAGTTCACCGTCGAACTGATCGCACCGATCGCGATGGAAGACGGCCTGCGCTTCGCCATCCGTGAAGGCGGTCGTACCGTCGGTGCGGGTGTCGTGTCCAAAATTCTGAAGTAAAAGACCACTTCGGGTTCGAAGAGGGCCACCGGATGAGCCGGTGGTCCTCCTATCAACTCCAACGCCGCGAAAGGCTAGACTATGCAAAGCCAAAACATTCGCATCCGGCTGAAGGCATTCGATTACCGCGTACTGGACGCCAGCACGCAGGAAATCGTCAACACCGCAAAGCGCACTGGCGCGACGGTGCGTGGCCCGATTCCGCTGCCGAACAAGATCGAGAAGTTCACGGTTCTCCGTGGGCCGCACATCGACAAGAAATCCCGTGATCAGTTCGAGATCCGTACGCACAAGCGTCTGCTCGACATCGTTGATCCGACTCCCCAGACCGTGGACGCGCTGATGAAGCTCGACCTGGCCGCTGGTGTGGACGTCGAGATCAAGCTGCAGTCGTAAGAAGGAGGGTATCCAGGATGCGCTCTGGTGTAATCGCAAAGAAAGTCGGCATGACCCGGCTTTTCATGGAAGACGGAAAGCAGATCCCTGTGACCGTTCTCCAGCTTGAGAACCTGCAGGTCGTGGCACAGCGCACGCCCGAGCGGGACGGCTATACCGCCGTTCAGCTGGGTGCTGGCAATGCCAAGGCCAAGCGGACCTCGAAGGCCATGCGTGGTCATTTCGCGGTGGCCAACGTGGCCCCCAAGCGGAAGATCGCGGAATTCCGCGTCAGCCCCGACAACATGATCGGCGTGGGCGAGGAAATCTCGGCCGAACATTACGTTGCCGGTCAGAAGGTCGACGTTGCAGGCACCTCCATCGGCAAAGGTTTTGCCGGTGCGATGAAGCGCCACAACTTCGGCGGTCTGCGTGCCTCGCACGGTGTGTCGATCAGCCACCGTTCGCATGGTTCGACCGGTCAGTGCCAGGACCCCGGCAAGGTGTTCAAGGGCAAGAAGATGGCCGGACACATGGGTGCCGTGCGTGTGACCACGCAGAACCTGGAAGTCGTGAGAACCGATGCTGAACGTGGCCTGATCATGGTCAAGGGCGCGGTTCCCGGTTCCAAAGGTGGCTGGGTCACGATCAAGGACGCCGTCAAGAAGAAGCTGCCCGAGAACGTTCCGTTCCCGGCGGCCCTGAAATCGGCCATGGCCGCGGCTGCCGCCGAGGCACCGGCCGCAGAAGCGCCCGCCGAAGGGGGTGAAGCATGAAACTTGATGTGATCAATCTGGACGGCAGCAAGGCCGGTTCCGTGGACCTGGATGAGGCGCTGTTCGGTCTTGAGCCGCGCGCCGACATCCTGCACCGCGTGGTCCGCTGGCAGCGCAACAATGCGCAGGCCGGCACCCACAAGGTGAAGACCCGCTCGGAGACCTCCTACTCGACCAAGAAGATCTATCGCCAGAAGGGCACCGGCGGCGCACGCCACGGTGACAAGAACGCGCCGATCTTCCGTCATGGTGGTGTCTACAAGGGCCCGACCCCGCGCAGCCACGGCCACGAGCTGACCAAGAAGTTCCGCAAACTGGGCCTCAAGCATGCCCTGTCCGCGAAGCTGAAGGCCGGTGAACTGGTCGTCATCTCTGCCGCCGAAGCCGAAGGCAAGACCTCGGTTCTGGCCAAGCAGGTCGCAAAGCTGGGCTGGAAGCGCGCGCTGATCATTGACGGGGCAACCGTCAACGACATGTTCGCAAAGGCCGCCCGCAACATCGAAGGTCTGGATATCCTGCCGTCGATGGGCGCAAACGTCTATGACATCCTCAAGCGTGACACCCTGGTGATCACGAAAGCGGGTGTCGAAGCACTGGAGGCTCGTCTGAAATGAGCGCGAAGGCTGAACATTACGACGTGATCCGCAAGCCGATCATCACCGAAAAGGCCACCATGGTGTCCGAGAACGGTGCGGTCGTCTTCGAGGTGGCGATGGATTCCAACAAGCCCGAAATCAAGCAGGCCGTCGAGGCGCTGTTTGGTGTGAAGGTCAAGGCCGTCAACACCACGATCACCAAAGGCAAGACCAAGCGCTTCCGCGGCCAGCCGGGCAAGCGTCGGGACGTCAAGAAAGCCTATGTGACCCTGGAAGAGGGAAACACTATCGACGTGACCACAGGTCTCTGATAGTAGGACGCGAATCTTCCATGGCCCCGGATTTACCGGGGCCATGGACTTTTGAGACGGGGACCTTCGGGGCCCTATACCATGGGCACCTTCGGGGGCCTTCAACATCGCGGGGCCTGGCCCCGCTACGCACAACGGAAGACAGAAAGCATGGCACTCAAGTCGTATAAGCCGACGACGCCGGGCCAGCGTGGGCTGGTTCTGATCGACCGTTCGGAGCTGTGGAAAGGACGTCCGGTCAAGGCCCTCACCGAGGGTTTGACCAAGAATGGCGGCCGGAACAACACCGGACGGATCACGATGCGCCGCAAGGGCGGCGGGGCGAAACGCCTCTATCGGATCGTCGATTTCAAACGTAACAAATTCGATGTGGCGGCCACCGTCGAGCGGATCGAGTATGACCCGAACCGGACCGCCTTCATCGCGCTGGTGAAGTACGAGGATGGCGAACAGGCCTATATCCTGGCACCGCAGCGTCTGGCCGTCGGCGACGCTGTCGTCGCAGGCAACAAGGTCGACATCAAGCCGGGCAACGCGATGCCGTTCTCGGGCATGCCGATCGGTACGATCGTCCACAACATCGAGATGAAGCCCGGCAAGGGTGGTCAGATCGCGCGCGCGGCGGGCACCTATGCCCAGTTCGTGGGTCGCGATGGCGGTTACGCCCAGATCCGCCTGTCGTCTGGTGAACTGCGTCTCGTGCGTCAGGAATGCATGGCCACCGTCGGTGCCGTGTCGAACCCCGACAACAGCAACCAGAACTACGGCAAGGCAGGCCGCATGCGTCACAAGGGCATCCGCCCGAGCGTTCGCGGCGTGGTCATGAACCCGATCGATCACCCGCATGGTGGTGGTGAGGGCCGGACTTCGGGTGGCCGTCATCCGGTGACGCCGTGGGGCAAGCCGACAAAGGGTGCGCGCACCCGGAACAAGAACAAAGCGTCCAGCAAGCTCATTCTGCGCTCGCGTCACGCCAAGAAGAAGGGGCGTTAACAGATGTCTCGCTCTGTATGGAAAGGTCCGTTCGTCGACGCTTACGTGCTGAAGAAAGCCGAAGCTGCCCGCGAATCCGGACGCAGTGAAGTTATCAAGATCTGGTCGCGCCGCTCGACGATCCTGCCCCAGTTCGTGGGCCTGACGTTTGGCGTCTACAACGGCAAGAAGCATATCCCGGTGAACGTCTCCGAGGACATGATCGGCCAGAAATTCGGCGAATACTCCCCGACCCGGACCTATTACGGTCACGCGGCCGATAAAAAAGCGAAGCGGAAGTAAGTCATGGGCAAGGAAAAAAACCCCCGCCGCGTGGCAGATAACGAAGCAATGGCAAAATTGCGCATGCTTCGTACCAGCCCGCAGAAGCTGAACCTGGTGGCAGCGATGATCCGCGGCAAGAAGGTGGACAAGGCCCTGACGGACCTGACCTTCTCGAAAAAGCGGATTGCAGTGGACGTGAAGAAATGCCTTCAGTCCGCAATCGCCAACGCCGAGAACAACCACAACCTGGACGTCGATGAACTGGTCGTCGCCGAGGCCTATGTGGGCAAGAACCTGACGCTCAAGCGCGGTCGTCCGCGTGCACGCGGTCGTTTCGGCCGTATCGTCAAGCCGTTCTCGGAACTCACCATCAAGGTGCGTCAAGTTGAGGAGCAAGCCTAATGGGTCAGAAAGTCAATCCGATCGGCATGCGCCTTCAGGTCAACCGCACCTGGGACAGCCGCTGGTACGCCGATACCAAGGACTACGGTAATCTTCTTCTGGAAGACCTGAAGATCCGCAAGTTCATCAAGGAAGAAGCCAAGCAGGCCGGTATTGCCCGCGTGATCATCGAACGTCCGCACAAGAAGTGCCGCGTCACGATCCATGCGGCCCGTCCGGGTGTGATCATCGGCAAAAAAGGCGCCGATATCGAAACCCTGCGCAAGAAGCTGGCCAAGCTGACGGCAAGCGAACTGCACCTGAACATCGTCGAGGTCCGCAAGCCGGAACTGGACGCCGCTCTGGTCGGTGAAAGCATTGCGCAGCAGCTGGAACGCCGCGTGTCCTTCCGCCGCGCAATGAAGCGTGCTGTTCAGAACGCGATGCGCATGGGCGCCCTGGGTATCCGGGTGAACGTCGCCGGTCGTCTGGGCGGTGCCGAGATCGCACGGACCGAATGGTACCGTGAAGGTCGCGTGCCGCTGCACACGCTGCGTGCCGATATCGATTACGCCCATGTCGAGGCCACCACGGCCTATGGCATCATCGGTATCAAGGTCTGGATTTTCAAAGGCGAAATCATGGAGCACGATCCGTCTGCCCATGACCGTCGTCTGCAGGAACTCCAGGATGGTCCCGCGCCCCGTGGCGCCGGCGGCCGCCGTTAAGGAGGAATGACAGATGCTTCAACCTAAGCGCACAAAATTCCGCAAGCAGCACAAAGGCCGTATCCACGGTCTGGCCAAAGGCGGCAGCGACCTGAACTTCGGGTCGTTCGGCCTCAAGGCCACCGAGCCTGAGCGGGTCACGGCGCGTCAGATCGAGGCGGCTCGCCGCGCTCTGACCCGTCACATGAAACGTCAGGGCCGTGTCTGGATCCGGATTTTCCCGGATGTTCCGGTTACCTCGAAGCCGACCGAAGTCCGTATGGGTAAAGGTAAGGGTTCGGTGGATTACTGGGCAGCCCGCATCAAGCCGGGTCGCGTGATGTTCGAGATCGACGGCGTTGACGAGACCATCGCACGCGAGGCCCTGCGCCTGGCCGCGATGAAGCTGCCGATCAAGACCCGCGTGGTCGCGCGCGAAGACTGGTAAGGTTTTCGCCGTCAGATGACAGGGCAGGGCGGGGGTAACCCCGCCTTGTCTTTTTCCGAACCGGGGTCTGTTGCAAACAGGCCTTGTCAACTTGAGGGAACCGGCCTATACGGCCCCTTCATCCATCTCCACCGGGAATCAGGGTGACCCTGTCACAAGGGGCTCTCCGGTGACGTTGTTAAAAAGGACCGGCGACATGAACGCCCAGGAACTACGCAATAAATCCCTCGATCAGCTCCGCGAGGATCTGGTTGCGCTGAAGAAAGAAGCATTCAACCTGCGCTTTCAACAGGCGACTGGCCAGCTGGAATCCACCGCCCGCATCAAGACGGTTCGCCGTGAAGTGGCGCGCGTGAAGACCGTGCTGAACGAAAAAGCCGCAGCCGCGGCCGCAGAATAAGGAGCCTGACAGATGCCCAAACGTATTCTTCAAGGCACCGTGACAAGCACGGCCAATGCCCAGACCGTTACCGTTCTGGTGGAACGCCGCTTCACGCATCCTGTTCTGAAAAAGACCATCCGTAAGTCCAAGAAATACCGGGCTCACGATGAGACGAACGCTTTCAACGTCGGCGACACCGTCCGTATCCAGGAATGTGCGCCCAAGTCGAAAACGAAACGCTGGGAGGTTATCGCGTCCTAAGCGATAACCTTTCGGTTCATCGAAACCCTGGGGAGAAGCCGATAGTAGCCCCCAAAGGTCGGGAGAAACCAAATGATCCAGATGCAGACCAATCTGGATGTTGCTGACAACTCCGGCGCACGCCGGGTGCAGTGCATCAAGGTTCTCGGCGGTTCGCACCGCCGGTATGCGTCCGTTGGCGACATCATCGTGGTGTCCGTCAAGGAAGCCATTCCGCGCGGTCGCGTAAAGAAGGGTGATGTCCGCAAGGCCGTCGTCGTTCGCACCGCCAAGGAAGTTCGCCGTGAAGACGGCACCGCGATCCGTTTCGATCGCAACGCAGCAGTCATCCTGAACAACAACAACGAGCCGGTCGGCACCCGTATCTTCGGGCCGGTGGTTCGTGAGCTGCGCGCCAAGAACTTCATGAAAATCATCTCGCTCGCGCCGGAGGTGCTGTAAGATGGCTGCCAAGCTGAAGAAGGGCGACAAGGTCGTCGTACTGGCCGGCAAGGACAAGGGCAAGCAGGGCACGATTTCGTCCGTTGACCCCAAGGCCGGCAAAGCCGTGGTGGAGGGTCTGAACATGGCCATCCGTCACACTCGTCAGAGCCAGACCAGCCAGGGCGGCCGCATCCCCAAGGCGATGCCGATCGACCTGTCGAATCTGGCCATGCTGGACAAGAACGGCAAGGCAACGCGCGTCGGCTTCAAGGTTGAAGGCGACAAGAAGGTGCGTTTCGCCAAGACCACGGGGGACGTGATCGATGCTTGATACCGCAACCTATACCCCGCGTCTGAAGGCGCTCTACAAGGACGCGATCCGCGCCGCTCTGAAGGAGGAATTCTCCTACAAGAACGACATGCAGATCCCGCGTCTGGACAAGATCGTCCTGAACATCGGCTGCGGTGCAGAAGCCGTGCGCGACAGCAAGAAGGCCAAATCGGCGCAGGAAGACCTGTCGACGATCGCTGGCCAGAAGGCCGTCACGACCATCGCCAAGAACTCGATCGCGGGCTTCCGCGTCCGCGAGGGCATGCCGATGGGTGCAAAGGTCACGCTGCGCGGCGACCGCATGTACGAATTCCTGGATCGTCTGATCACGATCGCAATGCCCCGTATCCGCGACTTCCGCGGCGTGTCGGGCAAATCCTTCGATGGCCGCGGCAACTACGCCATGGGCCTGAAGGAGCATATCGTGTTCCCCGAGATCAACTTCGACAAGGTCGATGAGGTCTGGGGTATGGACATCGTCATCGCCACCACCGCGAGAACCGACGCGGAAGCTAAGGCGCTGTTGAAGCAATTCAACATGCCCTTCAACAGCTAAGCGCGGGAGAGAGAGTAATGGCTAAGAAATCTATGATCGAACGCGAAAAGAAGCGTCAGGAGCTGGTGGACAAGTTCGCCGCCAAGCGCGCTGCGCTCAAGGCGATCGTGAACGACCAGTCCAAGCCGATGGAAGAGCGTTTCCGCGCCTCCCTGAAGCTGGCGAAGCTGCCGCGCAACAGCTCGGCTGTGCGTCTGCACAACCGCTGCCAACTGACCGGCCGTCCGCACGCGTATTATCGCAAGCTGAAACTGTCGCGTATCGCGCTGCGGGACCTGGGCTCCATGGGCCAGATCCCCGGCCTGGTGAAATCCAGCTGGTAAGGGAGAGACTGATATGAACGATCCTATCGGCGATATGCTCACCCGTATCCGCAACAGCCAGGCGCGTGGCAAGTCCACCGTCATGACCCCGGCATCCAAGCTGCGGGCATGGGTTCTGGATGTGCTGGCGGATGAAGGTTACATCCGCGGTTACGAGAAGGGCACCGATGAGAATGGTCACCCGACCCTGATCATCAGCCTGAAGTATTTCGATGGCACCCCCGTCATTCGCGAAATCAAGCGGGTCTCCAAGCCCGGACGTCGCGTTTACATGGGCGTCAAGGACATCCCGTCGGTCCGTCAGGGCCTGGGTGTGTCGATTGTCAGCACTCCGAAAGGTGTGATGTCGGATGCAGCAGCACGCAGCGCCAATGTTGGCGGTGAAGTGCTCTGCACGGTCTTCTAAGGAGGAAGGCAATGTCTCGTATTGGTAAGAAACCGGTCGAGCTGCCCGCAGGCGTTTCGGCGTCCGTGTCCGGCCAGACCGTCGAAGTGAAGGGCCCCAAGGGGACCAAGCATTTCAACGCAACCGACGATGTCACCATTGCCGTCGATGGCAACTTGGTGTCGATCACCCCGCGTGGTACGTCCAAGCGCGCGCGCCAGCAGTGGGGCATGTCCCGCTCGATGGTGGCGAACCTTGTGACCGGCGTGACCAGCGGCTTCAAGAAAGAGCTTGAGATCACCGGTGTGGGTTACCGCGCCGCGATGCAGGGCAACACGCTGAAACTGTCGCTGGGCTACAGCCACGAAGTCAACTTCGAGGTGCCCAACGGCGTGACGGTGACCTGCCCCAAGCAGACCGAAATCGTTGTGGAAGGTGACGACGCCCAGCTTGTGGGCCAGGTCGCGGCGAATATCCGCGAATGGCGCAAGCCCGAGCCCTACAAGGGCAAAGGCATCAAGTACAAGGGTGAGTACATCTTCCGCAAGGAAGGCAAGAAGAAGTAAGGACGCGAGAGATGGCAAACAGCAAAAGAACCCTGTTTCTGAAGCGCCGCCTGCGCGTTCGGAACAAACTTCGGAAGGTGAACGCGGGTCGCGTGCGTCTTTCGGTTCACCGCAGCAACAAGAACATCAGCGTGCAGCTGATCGACGATGTGCGTGGCGTTACCCTGGCCGCTGCCTCCACCCTGGAGAAGGCGCTTGGTGTCGTTGGCAAGAACAACGTCGAAGCAGCTGCCAAGGTGGGCGCGGCGATCGCCGAGCGTGCCAAGAAGGCCGGTGTCGAAGACTGCTACTTCGATCGTGGTGGTTTCCTCTTTCACGGCAAGGTGAAGGCTCTGGCCGACGCTGCGCGTGAAGGTGGCCTCAAGTTCTAAGGAGACGAGAGAATGGCAAGAGAAGACAACCGCCGCGACCGTCGCGACCGCGAAGAGGCCGCTCCGGAGTTCGCCGATCGTCTCGTGGCGATCAACCGCGTGTCCAAGACCGTGAAGGGCGGCAAGCGTTTCGGCTTTGCAGCGCTCGTGGTCGTGGGTGACCAGAAGGGCCGCGTGGGCTTTGGCAAGGGCAAGGCGAAAGAAGTGCCCGAAGCCATCCGCAAGGCAACGGAACAGGCCAAGCGCCAGATGATCCGTGTGCCGCTGCGCGAAGGCCGCACGCTGCACCACGACATGGAAGGTCGCCACGGCGCCGGCAAGGTCGTGATGCGGGCAGCACCGGAAGGTACCGGCATCATCGCCGGTGGTCCGATGCGCGCCGTGTTCGAGATGCTGGGCCTCAAGGACGTCGTGTCCAAGTCGCTCGGTTCGCAGAACCCCTACAACATGATCCGCGCCACCATCGACGGGCTGAAGAAAGAATCCAGCCCCCGTTCCGTGGCACAGCGTCGTGGCAAGAAGGTCGCCGACATCCTGCGCAAGGACGATGCGCCGGCTGCCGAAGCGGCTGAAGCGTAAGGAAACGGTCCCATGGCAAAAACTATCGTGGTCAAGCAGATCGGTTCGCCGATCCGCCGTCCGGAAAAGCAGCGCCAGACCCTGATCGGTCTGGGTCTGAACAAGATGCACAAGACCCGCGAACTCGAGGATACACCCTCGATCCGCGGTATGGTCGCCAAGATCCCGCATCTCGTCCAGATCATCGAAGAGCGCGAATAATCATTCGGGGCGGGATCAGTCCCGCCCTGTTTCAACATTCAAAGCCGTGTTCGGCCGCTCCCGTCGCTGGGGGCCGCATCCGGCACAAGGAGAAGCGACATGAAACTGCATGAACTGCACGACAACGAAGGCGCAACCAAGAAGCGCAAGCGCGTGGGCCGTGGCCCCGGCTCGGGTACCGGCAAGACCGGTGGCCGTGGTATCAAGGGTCAGAAATCCCGTTCGGGTGTCTCGATCGGTGGTTACGAGGGTGGCCAGATGCCGCTCTATCAGCGTCTGCCGAAGCGCGGCTTCAACAAGCCGAACCGCAAGGCCTATGCTGTCGTGAACCTGGGCATCCTGCAGAAGTTCATCGAAGCCGGCAAGATCGACGCCTCCGCGCCGATTACCGAAGATGTCATGGTGGCCTCGGGCCTCGTGCGTCGCAAACTGGACGGCGTGCGCGTTCTGGCCAAGGGCGAATTCTCGGCCAAGGTCACGCTGAACGTCACCGGTGCTTCGGCTCAAGCCGTGGAAGCGGTTGCGAAACTGGGTGGCGCGCTGAACGTTGCGGCAGCTGCCGAGGCCCCTGCGGCTGAATAACGGGTTGTGAGCGGCGCGCGCGCCGCTTACATAGGCCCTAGTTTTCCTGAACGCCGCCTGAGCCGGAAAACCGCTCTGGCGGCGTTGTCACATGAGAGAGACCGCGAATGGTATCTGCAGCAGAACAAATGGCGGCGAACACCAGCTGGGCCGCCCTTGGCAAGGCGACCGATCTTCGCAATCGCATCTTCTTCACGCTTGGCCTTCTGATCGTCTATCGCCTTGGCACCTTCATTCCGGTGCCGGGTATCGATGGCGCATCGCTGCGCGAGTTCATGGAAGGCGCGGCGACAGGGATCGGCGGCATCCTGTCGATGTTCACCGGTGGTGCGCTTGGCCGGATGGGTATCTTTGCCCTTGGCATCATGCCCTATATTTCGGCGTCGATCATCGTGCAGCTTCTCACCTCGATGGTTCCCAAGCTGGAGCAGCTGAAGAAAGAGGGCGAGCAGGGCCGCAAGAAGATCAACCAGTACACCCGCTACGGCACCGTGTTCCTGGCGACCTTGCAGGCCTACGGGCTGGCCGCCAGCCTTGAGGCGGGCGATCTTGTCACCGATCCGGGCCTGTTCTTCCGTGCGTCCTGCGTGATCACCCTTGTGGGCGGCACCATGTTCCTGATGTGGCTTGGTGAACAGATCACCGCGCGCGGCATCGGCAACGGTATCTCTCTGATCATTTTCGTCGGTATCGTGGCCGAAATCCCGGCTGCCATGGCGCAGTTCTTCAGCCAGGGCCGTTCGGGCGCCATCAGCCCCGCCGTGATCATCGGCGTGATCGTGATGGTGATCGTGACGATTGCCTTCGTGGTGTTCATGGAACGCGCGTTGCGCAAGATCCATATCCAGTATCCCCGTCGTCAGGCCGGCATGAAGGTCTACGAGGGTGGTTCGTCCAGCCTGCCGGTCAAGGTCAACCCCGCCGGCGTGATCCCCGCGATCTTTGCAAGCTCGCTGCTGCTGCTGCCGGCGACGATCAGCACCTTTTCGGGTGCCGATACGGGTCCCGTCATGTCCACGATCATGGCCTATTTCGGACCGGGACAGCCGCTTTACCTGCTGTTCTTCGTCGTGATGATCGTGTTCTTCTCGTATTTCTACACGTTCAACGTGTCGTTCAAGCCGGATGAAGTGGCCGAGAACCTGAAGAACCAGAATGGCTTTGTTCCGGGTATCCGTCCCGGCAAGAAAACCGCCGAATACCTGGAATACGTGGTCAGCCGCATCCTGGCGCTGGGGTCGGCCTATCTGGCGGCGGTCTGCCTGCTTCCCGAGATTCTGCGCGCAGAACTGGCTGTTCCGTTCTACTTTGGCGGTACATCGGTTCTGATCGTGGTGTCGGTGACGATGGACACGATCCAGCAGGTGCAAAGCCATCTCCTGGCGCATCAGTACGAAGGTCTGATCGAAAAGTCGCAGCTTCGCGGCAAGAGCAAGAAACGCACGACCAGAAAGGCACCGGCGCGCAGATGAACATCATACTTCTGGGGCCCCCCGGGGCAGGCAAGGGTACACAGGCACGCCATCTGGTCGAGACGCGCAACATGATCCAGCTGAGCACTGGTGACATGCTGCGCGAGGCCCGCACCAGCGGGACCGAGATGGGGCGTGTCGTGGCCAATGTGATGGATCGAGGAGAGCTGGTGACGGACGAGATCGTCATCGGGCTGATCCGCGAAAAACTGGAAGGCGACAAGGCGGGCGGGTTCATCTTCGATGGCTTCCCGCGCACGCTGCCCCAGGCCGATGCCTTGGCCGATCTGCTGTCCAGCACCGGCGAGACGCTCGATGCCGTGATCGAGATGCAGGTGGACGATGCCGCCCTGGTGGCGCGGATCACAGGCCGCTTCACATGCGGCGACTGTGGCGAGGTCTATCATGACGTCACCCATCGCCCGACCGTGGACGGAGTCTGCGACAAGTGCGGTGGCACCAACATGAAGCGGCGCGCGGATGACAACGAAGACAGCCTGCGCCAGCGCCTCATGGAGTATTACAAGAAGACCTCGCCGCTGATCGGGTATTACTATGCCAAGGGTCAGTTGCGCTCGGTTGATGGTCTGGCCGAAATCGGCGATGTGCAAAAGGCGATCGCCGCCGTTCTGGACTGATCCGGAGGGAAAGCAGGAAACCACGGGCAGGGGGCTTGACGGCCCCCGGTTTTCTCCATAACCAGCCCTATCTCGGACACGAGACTTGATTCTGCGCGGGTCGTACCTGCAAACGAATCGACACCTGAATTCAGCTGCGGCCCGATGGCACGATGCCTCGGGCCTACGTTGTGAAAAAAGGTTCTGGCACCACGGAACCGCAACGAAAAGGAAAGTGACACGTGGCACGTATCGCCGGCGTAAACATCCCGACCCAGAAACGGGTCCCGATCGCCCTGACCTACATCACCGGAATTGGCCATACTTCGGCCAAAGCCATCTGCGAAGCCGTGAACATCGACGCAACCCGTCGCGTGAACGAGCTGTCGGACGCCGAAGTCCTCGCGATCCGCGAGCACATCGACGCCAACTACACCGTGGAAGGCGACCTGCGCCGTGAGACGCAGATGAACATCAAGCGCCTGATGGACCTTGGCTGCTACCGTGGCCTGCGCCACCGTCGCAACCTGCCGGTTCGCGGCCAGCGCACCCATACCAACGCTCGCACCCGCAAAGGCCCCGCAAAGGCCATTGCCGGCAAGAAGAAATAAGGGAGGGCTGCATCAATGGCACGTGATACCCGTCGCGGAGGCAAGAAGAAGGTCTCCAAGAACATCGCTGCAGGCGTGGCGCATGTGAACTCGTCGTTCAACAACACCAAGATCCTGATCTCGGACGTGCAGGGCAATGCGATTGCATGGTCCTCGGCCGGCACCATGGGCTTCAAGGGTTCGCGCAAGTCGACCCCCTATGCCGCCCAGATGGCCGCTGAAGACGCCGGCAAGAAGGCTCAGGAACATGGCGTGAAGACGCTGGAAGTCGAAGTGCAGGGCCCCGGTTCGGGCCGTGAAAGCGCACTGCGCGCCCTGGCCGCTGTCGGTTTCAACATCACCTCGATCCGTGATGTGACCCCGATCGCGCACAACGGCTGCCGCCCTCCCAAGCGTCGCCGGGTCTGATCCCGCTTATTTTTCAGGGGGCCGCGCCTTGCGCTCGGCCCCTCGACGTCATTTAGAAACCTCGGGCGTCTTGGCCTTTTGGACATGAGGACAAGACAAGAATGGAGGGACGCATGATCCACAAGAACTGGGCCGAACTGATCAAGCCGACACAGCTTGAAGTCAAGCCGGGCAACGATCCGGCCCGTCAGGCCACCGTGATCGCCGAACCGCTGGAGCGGGGCTTTGGCCTGACGCTGGGCAACGCGCTGCGCCGCATCCTGATGTCGTCGCTGCAGGGCGCCGCCATCACCTCTGTGCAGATCGACAACGTGCTGCACGAGTTTTCCTCGGTCGCCGGTGTGCGCGAGGATGTCACCGACATCATCCTGAACCTCAAGGGTGTCTCGATCCGCATGGAAGTGGAAGGGCCCAAGCGCCTGACCGTGAATGCAAAGGGTCCGGGCGTCGTCACCGCTGGTGACATTTCGGACAGCGCGGGCATCGAGATCCTGAACAAGGATCACGTGATCTGTCACCTGGACGATGGTGCGGACCTTTACATGGAACTGACGGTCAACACCGGCAAGGGCTATGTTTCGGCCGACAAGAACAAGCCGGAAGATGCACCGATCGGTCTGATTCCGATCGACGCGATCTATTCGCCGATCAAGCGCGTGTCCTACGAAGTGACCCCGACCCGTGAAGGTCAGGTTCTGGACTATGACAAGCTGACCATGAAGATCGAAACCGATGGGTCGCTGACCCCTGATGATGCCGTGGCCTATGCCGCGCGCATCCTGCAGGACCAGCTGTCGATCTTCGTCAACTTCGACGAGCCGGAAAGCGCCACCCGTTCGGATGACGACGACGGTCTGGAGTTCAACCCGCTTCTGCTGAAGAAGGTGGACGAGCTGGAACTGTCGGTGCGTTCGGCAAACTGCCTGAAGAACGACAACATCGTCTATATCGGCGACCTGATCCAGAAAACCGAAGCTGAGATGCTGCGCACCCCGAACTTCGGCCGCAAGTCGCTGAACGAGATCAAGGAAGTGCTGTCCGGCATGGGCCTGCACCTTGGCATGGATGTCGAGGACTGGCCGCCAGACAACATCGAAGATCTGGCCAAGAAATTCGAAGACGCGTTCTGAGAATATGGGGCAGGCCGCAAGCCTGCCCCATGAATGCCCGCAGTAGCGGGGAAAACAAGGGCATGGTGCCCCAAGGAGAGCGGCTGACACGCATCGGCCGTCAGACAAAGCAAAAAGCTTCATAAAGCTTGAAGGAGAACGACAATGCGTCACGCAAGAGGCTACCGCCGCCTGAACCGTACCCATGAGCACCGCAAGGCGCTGTGGGCGAACATGGCCGGCTCGCTCATCGAACATGAGCAGATCAAGACCACCCTGCCCAAGGCAAAGGAACTGCGCCCGATCGTTGAAAAACTGATCACGCTGGGCAAGCGCGGCGATCTGCATGCCCGCCGTCAGGCCGCATCCCAGCTGAAGCAGGATGCCTATGTGGCAAAACTGTTCGACATCCTGGGCCCGCGCTACAAGGAACGTCAGGGCGGTTATGTCCGCATCCTGAAGGCCGGTTTCCGTTATGGTGACATGGCGCCGATGGCGATCATCGAATTCGTCGACCGCGATCCGGCCGCCAAAGGTGCCGCCGACAAGGCGCGCGTCGCTGCCGAAGAGGTTGCCGAGGATTGATCCTCGGGCCTTTTGGCCAAGAACAGAGACCCCCGTCCCGCAAGGGCGGGGGTTTTTCGTTTGCCGCGCCCGGTCTTGCGGAACTTGCATCTTGCCGCTGCGGGGATCATATGACGGCAAAGGACAAGGGAGGTTCCGATGCTGCGTTCCGGTCTTGCGATCCTGTCGGTCATGGCCTTCGGTTTGGCGCCACTGGCGCTTGCGGCCGAAACGCGGGTGCCCACCAGCCAGGCCGAGATCCAGCTTGGCTTTTCACCGCTTGTCAAAAAGGCCGCGCCCGCCGTGGTGAACATCTACGCCAAGCGCGTTGTTGCGGTACGTTCCAGCCCCTTTGCAGGTGATCCCTTCTTCCAGGATCTGTTTCGCGATTTCGGCACCGTGCGCCCGCAGGTGCAGAACAGCCTTGGCTCGGGCGTCATCCTGTCCCCTGACGGGATCATCGTGTCCAACTATCATGTGGTGGGCGAGGCGACGGATATCCGGGTCGTGCTGACCGACCGGCGCGAATATGATGCCACGGTCATCCTTGGCGACGAGGAAAGCGATCTGGCCATTCTGCGGATTGAAGGGGCATCGGACCTGCCCGCGCTTTCGCTGCGCGACAGCGACAGTGTCGAGGTGGGGGAGCTGGTGCTGGCGATCGGCAATCCGTTCGGCGTGGGGCAGACCGTCAGCAGCGGGATCGTGTCAGGTCTGGCGCGGTCAGGCACGGCATCCGGTACGGGGCGCGGCTATTTCATCCAGACGGATGCGGCGATCAATCCCGGCAATTCCGGTGGTGCGCTGATCGACGTGAATGGCGCGCTGATCGGGGTGAATACCTCGATCCTGACGCGGTCGGGCGGATCGAACGGCATCGGTTTCGCGATCCCCGCCAACCTTGTGGCCCGGTTCGTCGAACAGGCCCGCGAGGGGCGCACCCGTTTCGAACGCCCCTGGGCGGGCATGTCGGGGCAACCGGTCGATGCGGATATCGCGGCCTCTCTCGGGCTGGATCGTCCCGGCGGCATCCTTGTCTCAGCCCTGCACCCGTCCAGCCCTTTTGCCGAGGCGGGCCTGCGGGCTGGTGACGTGATCCTGACCGTGGACGGCCAACCCGTGAACACGCCCGCCGAGATGGTCTTTCGGATGAGTGTTGCGGGTCTGGGCAAGGCGGCGCAGGTCACGTCGTTGCGCGAGGGTGTACAGGTCAGCGCCGCCGTGGAACTGCGATCCGCCCCCGAGACACCGCCGCGCGCGCCTGTTCGGCTTGACGACAGCACACCCTTGCCCGGTCTGACGGTCCTGAACGTCAATCCGGCCGTGCTGGCGGAATTCAACCTGCCGCTGGGGGCCGAAGGTGTCGTCGTGGAAAACCCCGGCCCTTACGGCGCCCGGTTCGGGATGCGCCCCGGCGATGTGATCCTGTCCATCAACGGGGAACCGGTCACGCGGACCGCGCAGGTGCGGGACGCCTTGCGCGAGGCGCTTCAGGCACGTGCGCTGCGGATGGATCTGCAACGTGGCTTGCAGCGGCTGTCCTTGCGCAGCAGGCTGTAAGCCATGGCTGATCTTTTCGACACCGAAGGCAAGGAACCGGCAAAGGGGTCGCCGCGCCCCCTTGCGGATCGTCTGCGTCCGCAGCGGCTGGACCAGGTGATCGGTCAGGAGCAGGTCCTTGGGCCTGACGCGCCGCTGGGGATCATGCTGGCCTCGGGTTCGCTGTCCTCACTGGTGCTGTGGGGGCCGCCCGGTGTGGGAAAGACCACCATCGCGCGGCTTCTGGCGGATGAAACCGATCTGCATTTCGTCCAGATCAGCGCGATCTTCACCGGTGTGCCCGAATTGCGAAAGGTCTTCGAGACGGCCAAGATCCGCCGTGCGAACGGGCAGGGCACCTTGCTGTTCGTGGACGAGATCCACCGTTTCAACAAGGCCCAGCAGGACGGTTTCCTGCCACATATGGAGGATGGAACGATCCTTCTGGTGGGGGCCACCACCGAAAACCCCAGTTTCGAATTGAACGCCGCACTTCTGAGCCGCGCCCAGGTCCTGGTGCTCAAGCGGCTGGATCCCGCGGATCTGGAACGGCTGGCGCAGCGGGCGGAAAAGGAACTGGACCGCGCCCTGCCTTTGACCGGCCCTGCGCGTGAGGCGCTGCTTGAGATGGCCGATGGTGACGGGCGCGCGCTGCTGAACCTGATCGAACAGGTCGCGGCCTGGCGTGTCGATGGCAAGCTGGATACCGATGCGCTGGCGACCCGCCTGATGCGGCGCGCCGCGAAATACGACAAGTCGGGGGACGAGCATTACAACCTGATTTCAGCCCTGCACAAATCCGTGCGCGGGTCAGACCCTGACGCGGCCCTCTACTGGTTCGCGCGGATGCTGACCGGGGGTGAGGATCCGCGCTATCTGGCGCGCCGTCTGACGCGCATGGCGGTCGAGGATATCGGACTTGCCGATCCGCAGGCGCAGGCCGTGTGCCTGCAGGCCTGGGAGACATATGAGCGACTGGGAAGCCCCGAAGGCGAGTTGGCGCTGGGGCAGGCGGTCACCTACCTGGCCTTGGCGCCCAAGTCGAACGCGGGCTATGTGGGGTTCAAGGCGGCGATGGCGCTGGCGCGCAAGACCGGATCGGAACCGCCACCCAAACATATCCTGAACGCGCCGACCCGTCTGATGAAGGAACAGGGTTATGGTGCCGACTATGCCTATGACCATGACGCCGAAGACGGATTTTCCGGGCAGAACTATTTCCCGGACGGGGTGAAACGCCCGGTTCTCTATCAGCCCGTCGAGCGTGGCTTTGAGCGGGAATTGAAGCGGCGGCTGGATTATTTCAGCAAGTTGCGTTCAAGGCGCGAGCAGGGCTAGCGCGCCGTTTTTCTGGGAAAACTTGACATTCCCCGCCCCCCTCTTCACTGGTGCGGGCATGTTGACCACATTGCTGCAGGTCGCCCTCGGCGGCGCCATCGGGGCTACGGCCCGTTATCTGACCTCCATGGGCGCGCTGCGCCTGCTTGGGGCGGGTTTTCCATGGGGCACGCTGGCCGTCAACGTGATCGGGTCGTTCCTGATGGGGCTGCTTGTCGTGGTTCTGGCACAGCGCGATGCGACCCGGCTGGCCCCTTTCCTGCTGACAGGGGTTCTTGGCGGGTTCACGACGTTTTCGGCGTTTTCGCTGGATGCGATGGCTCTATATGAGCGCGGCGAGACGATGCTTGCGGCCTTCTATGTAGGGGCCTCGGTGATCCTGTCGCTCAGTGCGCTGGTCCTGGCCATGGTGGTCGCAAGAGAGGTGCTCCAATGAGCCGTGTCCAAACCATTCCCGTTTCCGATGCCGACAGTGATCAGCGCCTTGATCGCTGGCTGCGGCGGATCTTCCCGCACCTGACCCAGGGCATGGTCGAAAAGATGTGCCGCAAGGGTGAATTGCGTGTCGATGGTGGCCGGGTGAAGGCCGCAACCCGGCTTGTTGCCGGTCAGCAGGTGCGCATCCCGCCATTGCCGGACGCCGAGCAGATGACCCTTGTCACCGAAACCCGGCTGAACCCTGCAGATATCAAGATGATGCAGAATGCGGTGATCTATCGCGACGATTACATCATTGCGATCAACAAACCTGCGGGTCTGCCGACGCAGGGGGGCAGCAAGACGGTCAAGCATGTGGACGGCCTGGCCGAGGCGTTGCGCTTTGGCTACGAGGAAAAGCCGCGTCTTGTGCACCGTCTGGACAAGGACACCACCGGTGTTCTGGTACTGGCGCGCGACCGCAAGACCGCCGCGGCCTTGACCGAAGCCTTCCGCCATCGCGAGACGCGCAAGATCTACTGGGCGCTGGTCGCCGGTGTGCCGACACCCTACCTGGGCGAAATCAAGTTCGGGCTGGTCAAGGCGCCGGGACATGGGGCCAAGGGCGAAGGCGAAAAGATGCACGCCGTCCACCCGCGCGACATCGACAAGACGCCGGGCGCCAAACGGGCGCATACGCTTTACGCCACGCTCTACCGTGTCGGCGGGCGGGCGTCCTGGGTGGCCATGGAGCCCCTGACAGGGCGGACGCACCAGTTGCGCGCGCATATGGCCGAGATCGGCCATCCCATTGTCGGTGATGGCAAATATGGCGGTTCGGGTCAGGAGAACCTTGGCGACGGCTGGGGTGCGCAACTGGGCGGCATCATCTCGAAGAAATTGCACCTGCATGCGCGGATGCTGCGGTTCGAGCACCCGCATACGCGCAAGGTCATCACCATCACCGCCCCGCTGCCCGATCACATGGCCCATAGCTGGGACACGTTCGGCTGGACCGAGGATCTGGCCGCAGAGGATCCGTTCGAGGCGCTGCGGTGACGGATCGGCTGCGATTGGTGATCTTCGATGTCGATGGCACGCTTGTCGACAGCCAGGCGGATATCCTGGGTGCCATGGCTGCGGCCTTTACCATGCACGGGCTGGACGTGCCGCCGCGTGAGGCCGTGCTGTCGATTGTCGGCCTGTCGCTGAACGAGGCGATGGCCCGGCTTGTGCCCGACCTGCCCGAAGGGCTGCGCGCCGATCTGGTGGCGGGATACAAGCAGGCTTACATGACGTCCCGCGTATCCAGCGATACGCGCCAGACCTCGCCGCTTTATCCGGGTGCGCGTGCGGTGCTGGATCTGTTGTCAAAACAGTCCCACACGCTGCTGGGCGTGGCCACGGGCAAGTCGCAGCGCGGTCTTGATGCGCTGATCGCCAGCCACGGTCTGGAAGGGTTGTTCCAGACCCGGCAGGTTGCCGATCACCACCCGTCAAAGCCGCATCCCTCCATGCTGCTGGCGGCGCTGCGCGAAACCGGCGTCGAGGCGCGCGACGCGGTCATGGTGGGCGATACCAGCTATGACATGGATATGGCGCGGGCTGCCGGGATCCGGGCCATTGGCGTCAGCTGGGGCTATCACGCGCCGACGGCGCTTCATGCGGCCGACCATGTCATCGAGAGGTTCGAGGATCTGCCATCCCGGCTTGACGAAATCTGGAGGGTCGCAGCATGAGCGAATGGAAAGCCAAGCGTTTCTGGAAAGCGGCCAGTGCCGTCGAGGCATCGGGGGGCTTTGCCGTTCATCTGGATGGGCGTCCGGTAAAGACACCGGCCAAGACCGCACTGATCGTGCCGACGCGCGCCATGGCCGCGGCCATCGCCGCCGAATGGGATGCCCAGGAGGGTGCGATCGACCCGCGGACCATGCCTGTCACGCGCTCGGCCAACGCGGCCATCGACAAGGTCGCCATCCAGCATGCCGAGGTGGCGCAGATGATCGCCGACTACGGTGACAGTGATCTGCTGTGCTATCGCGCGCCGGGGCCGGCTGAACTGATCGCGCGACAGGCGCAGATGTGGGACCCGGTCCTTGACTGGGCTGCCGAGGCGCTGGATGCACGCTTGGCGACCGCATCAGGCGTGATGCACGTTCCCCAGGATGGCGCTGCACTCAGGCGGTTGGCGGACCGGGTTCACGCGATGGACAATTTCGCGCTGGCCGCATTTCACGACCTGGTCAGCCTGTCCGGTTCGCTGATTCTCGGCTTTGCGGCCATGATGAATCACCTGCCCGCCGAGGACGTCTGGCGCTTGTCGCGGGTCGATGAAGACTGGCAGATCGAGCAATGGGGCGTCGATGACGAGGCAGAGGCCATGGCCGCGACGAAACGATCGGCATTCCTGCACGCAAAATTCTTCCACGATCTTTCGCGGCCTTCCGAATAACTGCCGAATCCTCAGGCTTCCGCAACGGAATGATCTTTTCTCCCTTTGCGTTTCGTGATGATTGACTTGACGGAATGCGATGAATCCGACCAAAGTTGCGAACACTGGGGGCCACTCTCCCCAGAACAATCCAACCGTCCGCTGGGCCGGTAAAAGCGCTCTGCTTAAAGAGCGGTCAATCAGGAAGAGGTAAAAATGAACAAAAAAGTTTTCTTGGGCGCGCTCACAGTTGCTGGGCTGGCTGCCGGTGCCGCCGCTGCAGCCACGATTGACGACGTCAAGGCACGCGGCTCGCTCAAGTGTGGATCCAACGAAGGTCTGGCGGGTTTCGCTGCACCGGATGCCAACGGTGTCTGGCAGGGTTTCGACGTGTCCTTGTGCCGCGCAATCGCTGCCGCTGTGCTGGGTGACGCGCAGGCCGTGGAATTCGTTCCGCTGACCAGCCAGACCCGCTTCACCGCGCTGGCCGCTGGCGAAGTCGACGTTCTGGTGCGTAACTCCACCTGGACCTTCTCGCGCGATACGGACCTGAAACTGGATTTCGTCGGTGTGAACTACTACGACGGTCAGGGCTTCATGGTGCGCAATGACATCGGCGTTTCGTCGGCCAAGGAACTGGACGGCACCACCGTCTGCATCCAGACCGGCACCACGACCGAGCTGAACCTGGCGGACTTCTTCCGTACCAACAACATCAGCTACGAGCCCGTGCCTGTTGCGACGAACGCAGAAGGCCAGCAGCAGTACCTTGCCGGTGCCTGCGACGTGTACACCACCGACGTGTCCGGCCTGGCCGCGACCCGCGCAACCTTCGAGAACGCAAGCGAGCACGTGATCCTGCCGGAAATCGTCTCCAAAGAGCCTCTGGGACCCGCAGTGCGCCATGGCGACAACGACTGGGGCGATATCGTCCGCTGGACGCTGAACGCACTGGTTGCTGCTGAAGAGTACGGCGTGACCTCGGCAAACGTGATGGAACTGGCCGCAGGCCCGACCGCCAACCCCGAGATCAACCGTCTTCTGGGCACCGAAGGTGAACTGGGCGCAATGATCGGCCTGGACAAGGATTGGGCCGTTCGCGCCATCGCAGCCGTGGGCAACTACGGTGAAGTGTTCGAGCGCAACATCGGCGAAGCCACGCCTGTCGGCCTGGCACGCGGCCTGAACGCACAGTGGACCGAAGGTGGTCTGCTCTACGCTCCGCCGTTCCGCTGATATCTGACTTTCAGGGGGCTGGCCTGTGCCGGCCCCCTGGGTCCTGTACCGTCTGATCGACTGATACCTCTTCGCGGGCCATGCGCAGTATGGCCCTCCATCTCTCATTTTCCGTTCAGGAGTGCGTATGGCCGAAGCGACCGACCCCCCGCGCGAGACATTCCGGCTAAGCCAGCTTCTCTACGATGCGCGTTATCGCTCGATGACCATCCAGGTTGTCGCAGCCATCCTGATCATGCTGCTGCTGGTCGAACTGGTGGACAACACCGTCACCAACCTGGCGGCGCTGGGCAAGGATATCCGCTTTGGCTTCCTCTGGAGCACGGCTGGCTATGACATCAACCAGCAGCTGATCCCCTTCTCCTCGCAGGACACGCATGCGCGTGCCGCCGTGGTCGGGATCCTGAACACGCTTCTTGTCGCCTTTCTGGGCTGTATCCTTGCCACCGTGATCGGGGTTCTGGCGGGTGTCCTGCGCCTTTCCAAGAACTGGATCGTGGCGCGGATCATGACATTCTACGTCGAGGCGATGCGCAACACGCCGCTTCTGATCTGGATCCTGATCGTGTTCGCCGTGATGACCGAGGCCACGCCGCAACCCCGCGAATTCCGCGAGGGGGGCGGGGCGTCGATGATCCTGTGGGACAGCGTCGCGATTTCGAACCGTGGCGTCTACATTCCCCGCCCGATCTGGGAGTCAGGCTCAGGCATCGTCGTGGCCGTTTTCGTGTTGTCCATCATCGGCATCTTCGTGCTGCGCAGCATCGCGCGCAAGCGGCAGCAGGCCACCGGGCAGCAGCTTCCGGTCCTGCGCCTTTCGCTGCTGATTTTCTTCGTGCCGACCCTGCTGGCCTATTTCGTCATGGGGCGTCCGGTCACGCTGGAACTGCCTGAACTGGGTGGCTTCAACTTCTCGGGCGGTTTGCAGATCCGCAATTCGTTCATCGCGCTCTGGCTGGCATTGTCGCTCTATACCTCGGCCTTCATCGCGGAAATCGTGCGCTCGGGCATCCTCGCCATCTCGAAGGGGCAGACCGAAGCGGCCTTTGCGCTGGGGATACAGCCTAACCGCACCATGCAGCTGATCATCCTGCCGCAGGCGCTGCGGGTGATCATTCCGCCGCTGATTTCGCAGTATCTGAACCTGACCAAGAACTCCTCGCTGGCGATCGCGGTGGGTTACATGGACGTTCGTTCGACCCTGGGCGGGATCACCATCAACCAGACCGGGCGCGAGCTTGAAGGGATGTTGCTTCTGGGGATCTTCTACCTGATCACCAGTCTGATCATCTCGGCCTTGATGAACCTCTACAACTCCAGCGTCAAATTGAAGGAGCGGTGAGATGAGCCAGGACAGATCCAAATCCGTCGCCTTCGTGCGCCGCGACATGATCGAAGCCGCGGCACCACCTCTGGGGCAGACCGGCGCGTTGAAATGGGCCCGCGAGAATCTGTTCTCGGGCTGGTTCAACACGATCCTGACGCTGCTGTCGCTCTATGTGATCTGGTACGTCTTGTCCGGCGTGCTTCCCTGGACGCTGGGTGGCATCTGGGATGCGGGATCGCTGGGCGAATGCCGCGAGATCCGCGATGCGCGCGGCCTTGAAACGGCCGCCTGCTGGGCCGTGATCAACGAACGGTGGCTGCAGATCCTGTTCGGTTTCTATCCGACCGACGATGTGCTTCTGGCGACGCTGTTCCATGGTGACGCCCTTGCGGCTGCCGGTGGGGCGGACCAGGTGTTTGGTGGCGGTATGAACGCCACGCAGCGCATCGAATTCGTGTCGGCCATGAAGAACGAACTGAGCAATGGCCTGATCTTCATCTTCGGTTACTGGCGTCCTCTGGTCGCGTTGTTGCTGCTGGTCGTGGCCGTCGCGCCCATCCTTTATTCCAGTCTGCCGCGATCCCTGCTGGTGTTCTCTCTGGCCTATCCCTTCGTCGCGTTCTTCCTGCTCTGGGGCGGGTCGGTCTGGCTGCCGGTGCTGGTCGCGCTGGGTCTTCTGGCGACGATCCTGATCGGGCGGGCTGTCGGTGCGCGCTTCGGGATGCTGGGCGGGTCGCTGGCGGGCATCCTGGCCTTCCTGATGATCTTCATGAACCCGCTGTCCTTCATCGGCGCGGCCGGGCTGTTTCCGCTGCTGCCCCATGTGATGGGCGCGCTGGACGGGATCATGCCCTGGGGGTTGACCGCCGTATCATCGGACCAGTTCGGCGGCTTCATGCTGGCGATCATCATCGGGACGTCCGGCATCGTGCTGTCGCTGCCGCTGGGCATCATGCTGGCGCTTGGGCGGCAATCTTCCATGCCACTGATCAAATGGGTCTGCGTCTCCTTCATCGAGGTGATCCGCGGCGTGCCCCTGATCGTGTGGCTCTTCACGGCATCCTTGCTGCTGAACTACTTCCTGCCGCCGGGCACCACCTTTGACCTGCTGCTGCGCGTGATCATCATGGTGACGCTCTTTGCCTCGGCCTATCTGGCCGAAGTGGTGCGCGGCGGTCTGGCGGCCTTGCCGAGCGGTCAGTATGAGGCGGCGGATTCGCTGGGTCTGGACTACTGGAAGTCGATGCGGCTGATCGTGTTGCCGCAGGCGCTGAAGATTTCGATCCCAGGGATCGTGAACACCTTCATCGGCCTGTTCAAGGATACCACGCTGGTGGTCTTCATCGGCCTGCGCGATCCGCTTGGCTTGACCAATGCGATCCGGGCTACGGCAGAATGGAACGGCATCTACTGGGAGCTTTATGTTTTCGTAGGCCTGCTGTTCTTCGTCTTCTGCTTCTTCATGTCACGTTATTCAATGTATCTGGAGCAGCGCCTCCGGACCGATCATCGCTGAGGAGACCATCATGGCCGAGATTGGGCTGAACACGGAATCGACCGGGCGCGTTGCAACAAACGTCTCTGACGAAGTTGCCATCTCCATCGAGAATATGAACAAGTGGTATGGCAGCTTTCATGTGCTGCGCGACATCGATCTGACCGTCTATCGCGGCGAGCGTATCGTTATCGCGGGGCCGTCGGGGTCGGGCAAGTCCACCCTGATCCGTTGCATCAACGCGCTGGAAGAACACCAGAAGGGCAAGATCACGGTGGACGGTACCGTGCTGTCCTCCGACCTCAAGAACATCGACCGGATCCGGTCCGAGGTCGGCATGGTGTTCCAGCATTTCAACCTGTTCCCGCATCTGACGATCCTGGAAAACTGCACTCTCGCGCCGATCTGGGTCCGCAAGATCCCCAAGCGCGAGGCCGAGGAAATCGCGATGCATTTCCTGACCAAGGTGAAGATCCCCGAGCAGGCCGACAAATATCCCGGTCAGTTGTCCGGTGGTCAGCAGCAGCGCGTGGCGATTGCCCGCTCGCTGTGCATGCGCCCCCGGATCATGCTGTTCGACGAGCCGACATCGGCACTTGACCCCGAAATGATCAAGGAAGTGCTGGATACGATGGTCAGCCTGGCCGAAGAAGGCATGACCATGCTCTGCGTCACGCATGAGATGGGCTTTGCCCGTCAGGTGGCGAACCGAGTGATCTTCATGGATCAGGGCCAGATCGTGGAACAGAACGAACCGGAAGAGTTCTTCAACAATCCGCAGTCCGAGCGTACCAAGCTGTTCCTCAGCCAGATCCTGGGGCACTAGAGCGGTTGAACAAGATTGACGTGAAACGCCGCCCTCGGGCGGCGTTTTGCGTTTCGGCTAGGCAAGGTCCGCAGGGATCACGAAGTCCATGGCCCGTCCCGTTTCGGAACGCAGATCCGCCCAACTTTCCAGATCGAACTCCGCGACCAGCGTGGCGCAGGTCGGATAGTCGTGAAACCTTGGATGGTCCGGGGCGTCACGCAGCATGCCATCGGCAAAGGCGGCAATGCCGGGGTTGTGCCCGATCATCAGCACCTTGCGCCCCTGCGCCTGCTGCAAGGCGTCGTGCATGGTGGCGGGGTCGGCATGATAGAGTGCCGGCAGGAACGTCGTGGGCGCGTCGATCCCAAGCCCGCTGAGTGTCTGGCGGGTCCGCGTGGCGGTGGAACACAGGACCTGATCGGGAAGATGGCCCATTTCCCGCAGCCATTGCCCCATCGCAGGCGCATCGCGCAATCCCCGACCGTTCAGCGGGCGATCATGATCGGCAAGGCCGGGGCTGCCCCAGTCGGATTTCGCATGGCGCATCAGGATCAACGTCAGGGTCATCGAAAGGCTTTCATGTGAAAGGCGGATTGTTCCGGCAATCTGCCATGGCGCGCGCTGACGGGACAGGCCCTGCGCACCAGGCAGCCGCCTTCGGCGCAATCGCGGCCCGCGTTGCCTGCAATATGGGCACGGCACGCCGGGACGTCATAGCCCTCTGCCCCCAATGCGCCGATAGGGCAGGCGGACAGGCAAGGCTTGTCCATGCATGTCGTGCAGGGCATGGGGGCTGTGGGGGCTGGAAGCTGCATCCGCCCCGGCAGGGCCAGCGCCCCGCGGTAGGATATGAACAGCCCCGCGCTGTCATGAACAAGCAGCCGCACGGGTGAGGCCCAGGCCCGCCCCGAGGCCAGCGCCCAGGAATAGAACGGGTGAAACGGCGGACCGCCAAAGGGAAAAAGCGCGGTTCCACCAAGATCCTGCGCCAATTGCCCAATGACCTTTGCCGACCATCTGTCCATCGGATCGGGCGCACCATCGCGGTATTCGGCGCTTTCGGTGAAGGCTGGCCAGAACTGCGGCTCTTGCGGGGCCAGCAACAGCAGGGTGCCGGTGCCGGGCGGGCACCCCTGGTCCGGGCGCGGATGAAACGCGCCCGCGATATCCAGATGGACAGCCTTGGCCGCAGTCAGGACCGCTTGCATGCGGGGTGCCTGCGCGCCGGTCCGGTTCAATCGAAACTGGCGCGAATCAACGATCCCGCACCATGTTCCGTGAACAGTTCCAGAAGCGTCGCATTGGGCGCGCGCCCGTCCAGAATGACAACGGCCCGCACGCCGCCTTCGATGGCTTCAAGGGCTGTTTCGGTCTTGGGGATCATGCCGCCAGCAATCGTGCCATCGGCTGTCATTTCGCGAATCTGCTCGGCGGTGATCGCTGTCAGGACTTCGCCTTCCTTGTTCTTCACCCCGGCGACATCCGTCAGCAGCAACAACCGGTCAGCCTTGAGCGCCGCGGCGATCGCCCCTGCAGCGGTGTCGCCATTGATGTTGAAGGTCTCGCCATTATGGCCGGCACCCAAAGGTGCTATGACGGGGATCACGCCCGCATCGAACAATGTCCGCAGGATCGACGGGTCGATCTCCGAGGGGGTGCCAACCAGACCAAGCTCGGGGTTGGTCTGCTTGCAGAAGATCAGGTTCGCATCCTTGCCGGACAGCCCGACAGCGCGGCCACCCTGTGCATTGATCGCCTGGACGATCCGCTTGTTGACCCGGCCGGACAGGATCATCTCCACCACTTCCATCGTGGCTTCATCGGTCACCCGCTTGCCGCGAACGAAATCGGACTTGATCTGCAGCTTGTCCAGCATCTCGTTGATCATGGGGCCGCCACCATGAACGATGACCGGATTCACGCCAACCTGCCGCATCAGCACGATGTCGCGGGCGAAGGTGTCCATGGCCTCGTCATCGCCCATGGCATGGCCGCCGAACTTGATGACGACAATGGCCCCGGCGTAGCGTTGCAGGTAGGGCAGGGCCTCGGACAGGGTCCGGGCGGTGGCGATCCAGTCGCGGTTCATGTCTCTTTTCTTCATCCCGTGTTCCTCTTGCCCCCTTGTCCTATCGGCTGGGGTCCGGCCTGCCAAGTGTCGCGTTGTATCGGCCAAGCTAAGTGATAGGCTCGGCGCAGCAATGCAACAAGGGGTGCTATGCATGGGTGACAGACAGAAGACATTGCTGCTGACCGGCGCAAGCCGCGGGATCGGACATGCCACGGTGCGACGGTTCAACGCCGAAGGTTGGCGCGTCATCACCTGTTCGCGCCATGCCTTTCCGGCGGAATGCCCCTGGGGTGGCGGGGCCGAGAACCATGTGCAGATCGACCTTGCCGATCCCAAGGATACGATCGCCAAGCTGACCGATATCCGCGAGCGGCTGGATGGGCGACTGGATGCGCTGGTCAACAACGCGGGCATCTCGCCCAAGGGAAACACGGGCGAGCGGCTCAACACGATCAGCACCGATCTGCGGACATGGGGGCATGTGTTCCATGTCAACTTCTTCGCATCGGTTGTGCTGGCGCGTGGGTTGAAGGAAGAACTGGCGGCCGCTCAGGGGTCGGTGGTCAACATCACCTCGATCGCAGGGGCGCGCGTGCATCCTTTTGCCGGGGCCGCATATTCCACGTCGAAAGCTGCACTTGCCGCGCTGACCCGCGAGATGGCGCATGATTTCGGCCCGTTCGGTGTGCGCGTGAATGCCGTGGCCCCGGGAGAGGTGGAAACCTCGATCCTGTCGCCGGGCACGGACAAGATCGTCGAGAAACTGCCGATGCGGCGTCTGGGCCAACCGGATGAAGTCGCGGCGACGATCTTTTTCCTGTGCTCGGATCAGTCATCCTACATCACGGGAACCGAGATCGAGGTGAACGGCGGCCAGCACGTCTGAACGAACCGGGGCAGGGGGGGCGCCGCCCCCAGCGTTCACCTGCGGCGAACGCTCCCCCCGGGATATTTCGGGCAAGAAGAAAAGAGGTCAGACCAGCGTGGCAATCACGGCGCGCAGGGTGGCGATGCCTTCGCCCTTTTCGGAAGAGGTCAGGATGATCTCGGGGAAGGCGGCGGGATGTTTTGCCAGCGCACCGCGGACCTGGGTCAGAACCGCATCGCGCTCCGACGTCTTGATCTTGTCGGTCTTGGTCAGAACCACCTGAAATGCCAGGGCAGAGCTGTCCATCAGGGACAGGATTTCCTCGTCCACGGGTTTGATCCCGTGGCGCGCATCGATCAGCACGAAGGCGCGACGCAGGGTCTGGCGGCCCGACAGATATTGCTTGAGCAGTTTCTGCCATTTGGCGACGACGGCCACCGGGGCGTTGGCGTAGCCATAGCCCGGAAGGTCGACCAGGTAATGCTGGGCCCCGACGGTGAAAAAGTTGATTTCCTGCGTGCGTCCCGGGGTGTTCGAGGCGCGCGCCAGCCCTTTGCGACCCGTCAGGGCATTGATCAGGCTGGATTTCCCAACGTTGGAACGGCCTGCGAAACACACCTCGATCCGGTCTGCTGGCGGCAGTCCGGACATGGCGACAACACCTTTGAGAAACTCGGTCTCGCCCGCGAAAAGAAGGCGCCCGATTTCAGCCGTCTGTGCATCCGGCTCTTCTGCGAGGGGGAAGGGAAGTTGTTGCATCACACGACCTTTGCTGTGTCACCGATTGCGATGGTGCCTGAGGTGATGACCTCGGCATGCACGCAGAAATCCTGATGGTTCCACTGTTCTTCCAGAAAGCCCAACAGATCGCTATCGCGTTTTCCGGTATCGGGATTGGCTGAGGGCGCGGCGCAACGCCCGGTCCGTTCCGTCACGCGCAAGCTGGCCTCTCCGATCCGGATGGTGCGTCCGATCCAGTCGAACTCTTCCCAAGGCGGAAGATCGTCAAGCCAGATATTCGCGCGCCAGCGTTCGACCTGAAGCGTTCGCCCCAAACGGCCTTCGACCGCGCGATGCGATGCCAGGTTGCCGATGGTCAGGGATGGGTAGTCGCTGTCGGTCAGGCCGCGGCCTGGCACGCGGACGATACGCGCGGGTGCCGCGCGACCTTCCGCGGTCAAGGGGCGCACCCAGTCCAGCAGGGTGGAGGGTTGCAGGTCAGGCGCCACGGTCAGGCTGCCTTGATCGGGGTGCGAGAGAGTGATGGTCTGCCCGTCCGCATGCAGTTCGGCACGGATCGCCGCAAGCGCCGGCGAAGAGGCCACGCGGGTGAAACCCGAACAGGGCGACCACGCCGTATCATCGGCCCGCGATGCCTCATGCGCGACGGCCCAAATCCTGTCGCCGGGCAGGCAGCAGCCTGCTGCAAGCCGGGCCGATGCAATGGCCTCGCGCCCGTGCGACTTGACAGGATAGCGCCAGATCTGCGCCAGGCGCCCCATCACTTCGCGCCGGTTTTCGGCTTGCGCTTGAAGCTGCCCTTGATGTTGCCAAACACGTCAGGCTTGTAGCCCTGGCTGCGCATGATCAGGTACTGCTGCGTGAAGGTGATCGTGTTGTTCGCGATCCAGTACACCACCAGGCCGCTGGCGAAACCGCCCAGCATGAACATGAAGACCCAAGGCATCCAGGCAAAGATCATGGCCTGTGTCGGATCGGTCGGCGCCGGGTTCAGCTTCTGCTGCAGCCACATCGAGATACCCAGCAGGATCGGCAGAATGCCGATGAAGATCAGCGCCAGGAAGGAGTTGGGATCGGGCGCATCCCACGGCAGCACACCGAACAGGTTGAAGAGAGAGCTGGGATCCGGCGCGCTGAGGTCGGTGATCCAGCCGATCCAGGGCGCGTGGCGCAATTCGAGGGTGACGAAGATCACCTTGTAGAGCGAGAAGAAGATCGGGATCTGGAGCAGGATCGGCAGACAGCCCGAGGCGGGGTTCACCTTTTCCTTCTTGTAAAGCTCCATCATGTCTTTCTGAAGCTTTTGACGGTCGTCGCCCGCCGCTTTCTTCAGTTCCTCCATCTTGGGCTGGAGTTCCTTCATCTTTGCCATCGACACGTAGGATTTGTAGGCCAGCGGGAACAGCAGCGCCTTGATCAGCAGCGTCAGCCCGATGATGGCCCAGCCCATGGACCCGGTCAGCCCCATGCCGGCCAGGGTCACATTGATGTAATGCAGGACGGCAAAGATCGGCTTGGTCAGGAAGAAGAACCAGCCCCAGTCGATGGAATCAAGAAAACGGTCGACGCCACCATCCTTTTCGTAGGAGCGAATCGTCGCCCATTCCTTCGGTCCTGCGAAAAGCCGGGTTTCCGCGGTGATGGTCTGGCCGGGCGCGACGGTCTGCGTCGGCAGCACGGCCTCGGTCTGATAGATGTCGCGCTGGTTGTCGTATTTCGCGACGGATTTGAAGGGGCTGCCCGCCGCCGGGATCAGGGTGGACATCCAGTAATGATCGGTAAAGCCGATCCAGCCATTCTCGGTGACTTGCGTGACTTCGGCGCGCGCGCCTTCGCGATCGTTGAAGGCGAAGTCCGGCATGTCCTTGTAATCGGTCTCCGTCAAGGTGCCGTCGGCCATGGCGATCAGGCCTTCATGCAGGATGAAGAAATTCTTCAGGCCCTGCGGCTCTCCGTGGCGGGCGAGGATCCCGTAGGGTGCCATGCTGGCGCTGTTTGCGCCGGTATTCTCGACGCTTTGCGTGACGGTGAACATGAAATTCGCGTCGATCGCGATCTGGCGCCGGAACGTGAGGCCCTTGCCGTTTTCCCACACCAGGGCCACCGGTGTTTCGGGGCTGAGCGTGTTGCTGCCTTCCTGCTGCCACATCGTGTTGGCGCCCGGAACATCCTCGGGCGCGACACCGGCGCCGGGCGCCCATCCATAGAGGGCGTAGTAGGCGTTGGGCTTTCCGATCGGGGACAGCACGGTCACGATATCCGCGCCCGGCTCCTGGCTGACGCGGTAGTTCTTGAGCGACAGCTGATCGATGCGTCCACCCAACAGCGAGATCGATCCGGACACACGCGGCGTTTCGATCATGATGCGCGGGGTATCTTCCGCCGGTGCGACGGCAGCCTCGGTTTCGGAAGGCAGATCGCCGGTTGCCGTCTGTGGCGTGGTCGCCAGGGGCGCCGATGCCACGGCGGGATCGTTCGGGTCAACGGCGGGCTGTTCCGGTGGAGGGAACAGTACGAACCAAATCAGAATGACGGCAAAGCTGAGTGCTGTTGCCAGAAGTAGGTTCTTGTTCTGATCGTCCATCGGGGGCTCCCGCCAGTCCTGTCTGAGTGAGGCTGGTTCAACAGAGTGCGAGCCGAAAGGTCAAGCGGATTATGGGAAAAACCCGGTTCTCTGCGGCCATTCGCCATGCTCTGCGGCGATCCGGGGCGGCCTGCCGCACCGGTCATGCCACTGAGCGCATCACCCGGCGGAATGGCCAATCGTGGGTGCCTGCTGCAGCTTGGCGTTATGGTTGCGGATCCAGTCCGCCGTCTGGTCAAAGGGCATCGGGCGGGCAATGCCGAATCCCTGTACATGGCCGCATCCAAGCTGCGCCAGCATGGCATGTTCGCCAAGGGTCTCCACGCCTTCGGCCAGTGTGTCCAGATCAAGGCGGTCTGCCATCGTCAGGATCGCATTGACTATTCTTTGCTGTTCGGGATCGCGGTCGACCTTCAGGACAAAGGAACGGTCGATCTTGATGCGGGCCACGGCAAAGCGCCTGATCGACGAGATGGAGGCATGCCCGGTGCCGAAATCATCCAGGTCGATGACGCAGCCCAGTTTCGCCAAGCCGTTGATGTTGCGGGACACCGTATCGTCAGGGGCTGCCGCCACGACGGTTTCCAGCACTTCGACCGATAGACGCGAGGGAGGCAGATCGAAGCGGTCAAGCTCCCACCGGATCTTGTCCAGAAGTTTGGGATTGTGCAGTTCCTCGGTTGCGAAATTCACCCCGACACGCGGAATGTCGAGCCCGGCCGCATCCCAGGACCGCAGCGCGGTCAGCGCGTGAAAGAGCATGACCTCTCCCAGGCGTTCAAGCTGGCCGGATTGTTCGAGGACCGGCAGGAACTCGGTTGGCGAGATCAGGCCACGCTCGGGATGTTGCCAGCGCGCCAGTGCCTCGAACCCGGTGATTTGCCCCGTATCCGTCGAAATCTGCGGCTGAAACCAGGGAACGATCAGACCGCCCTCAAGCGCGGCCGCCGCCTCGTCGGCCAGAATGCCTTCGCGCACGCGGGATGCCCGCATCCTGTCGTTATAGGCGCGAATGGCCGAAGGTCCGTTCTGCTGTGCATCGGACAATGCCAAGCGGGCGGCATCGAGCAGGTCGATGCTGCCCTGCCCGGGATTGCGTGAAGCGAGGCAAAAGCCCACGGAACAGGACAGGTAGACGGTGGTCGCATCCAGGGACAACGGTTCTTCGATGGAAAGTTGCAACCGCCCGGCCATCTGGATCGCGCTTTCCAGATCAAGATGACGCATCGGGGCGATGGCGATCCCGAATTCACCCCCGGGCAGGCGCACCACCCGGTCCCCTTCGCGCAGGGATGACGTGATCCGCGCAGCGAGGCGCAGCATGATTGTTTCCGTGGCGCCAAGGCCGTGCCGATCCAGCAGGTCGCGCAGATCATCCACCGCCAACATGATGCATCCCGTCGATCGCCCGGTTCTGGCAGCGCCTGACATGGCCGTTTCAAGTGCCCGGTTCAGGGCCTCCATCGATTCCTCCGGCGGTGAGGGGGGCGTCATCGCTGAGCCTGGCCTGCCCTCTGCACCGCGTGCCGCGACGGCAAGGATCAGCGGCACCCCAAGCGCCACGATGATCAACCACGCCTCGCCCCCGATCCAGAAGGCCGCCAGTGCCATTGCCGGCATGAATGCCAGGGCCTGAGGCCCTGACAGCATGATCCGCCCCGCGCGCCGCAGCCATGCCTGCCATTTTTCGAAGGATTGCCCCATGCCTGATGTTCCTGTCCTGTTCCCAGGGCAAGTTAGGCGTCTTTTCTCAAGGCAAGTTTAACGCAGGCGGGGTGGATCCGTTTCGACTTGGTCGAATTTTACGGAGTTGCGGGTCAGGCCGGCAAAATCGAACAGGCCCGGATCCAGAAGATGCGAGGGTCGGGCGTTCATCAGCGCGCGGAACATCACCTGCCTGCGGCCGGGGCTGTTCTTTTCCCAGCCGTCCAGGATCTGCTTGACCTGTTGCCGTTGCAGCCCGTCCTGAGATCCGCACAGGTCGCAGGGGATGATCGGGTAATTCATGGCGCGGGCAAAACGCTCGCAGTCATCCTCGGCCACATGGGCGAGGGGGCGCAGCACGAAAAGATCCCCCTCTTCGTTCACCAGCTTGGGCGGCATTGTCGCCAGGCGGCCGCCGTGGAACAGGTTCATGAAGAAGGTCTCAAGGATGTCATCGCGATGATGGCCCAATACCACGGCCGAGCATCCTTCCTCGCGCGCGATGCGGTAGAGGTTGCCGCGGCGCAGGCGCGAGCACAGCGCGCAATAGGTCCGCCCGGCGGGCACCTTGTCGACCACGATGGAATAGGTGTCCTGGTATTCGATTCGGTGCGGCACACCCATGCGTTCCAGGAATTCGGGAAGAACGGTTGCCGGAAATCCGGGCTGGCCCTGATCAAGGTTGCAGGCCAGCAGATCGACAGGCAACAGGCCGCGCCATTGCAGTTCGTGCAGAACGGCCAGCAGGGTATAGCTGTCCTTGCCGCCCGACAGGCAGATCAGCCAGCGGGGCCGCGCCTCGGGGTTGGCGGGATCGCGTTCGATCATGCCGTACTGTTCAATCGCCTCGCGCGTGTATTGCACGATGCGTTTGCGCAGTTTCTTGAACTCGGTGCTTTTCGGGGCCCCGTGAAACAGCGGATGGATATCTTCGGAATCGTCAAGCATGTCTGCGCCCTGTCTTTGCCTGCCATGTAGCGCGACAGGCCAGCGAATGCCAGCGTTGCGCGTCTTTGTCGATCCGTTCACGCCCTCGGCGCGTATCCATGGCAGGACAACAGGAGAAGACGATGCGGATCTTGGCGATGTTATTGGTCATCGGGCTTGCGGGATGTACCGGCAAACCGGCGCTGGAGGATGAAAAGCTCAGCACGCGCAGCCTCAACCTCGAGGAGTTTTTCGAGGGCAGAACAGTCGCCCACGGCCAGTTCCAGGATATTTTCGGCACCGTGCGCCGCCGCTTCGCGGTCGAGATCAACGGCACATGGGATGGCCGGACCCTGCGCCTTGTCGAGGATTTCGTTTACGAGGACGGCAGCACCGAACAACGCGTCTGGACGCTGGACAAGACGGGCGAGGACACATGGCAAGGCACTGCGCCCGGTGTGATCGGCACGGCCTTCGGGGAAGAGCGCGGCGATAGCTTCAACTGGCGCTACACGATCGATCTGCCCGTGCCGGATGGCACGCTGCGGGTGACCTTCGACGACTGGATGTGGTTGCTGACCGAAGATCGGCTGCTGAACCGTGCCTATATGAAACGCTTCGGCGTCGACATCGGCGAGGTGATCATCACCTTCGAAAAGCAGGGCTGATCAATCGGGCATGCGGTCATGGTTGTGGCCGCATCCCTTGCGGTCGGGGACGGGATCATATCCGGAACTGCCCCAGGGATGGCAGCGCCCGATCCGGCGCGCGGCCAGCCAGCTGCCCTTGAAGGCACCGTGCTTTTCCAGCGCCTCAAGCGCGTAGGCGGAACATGTCGGTTGATAGCGGCAGCTGAACCCGACCCAGGGCGACAGGATCAGCCGGTAGGCGCGTACGGGCAGGGCGACAAGATGGGCAAGCGGTGTCATGGCCTGGTCTGATGAAGTTTCTTCAGCGCCGATATAAGATCGCGCTTGAGATCCTCAAAGGGGCGGGCGGCGGTCGCCTCGGCCCGACCGATCAGGACATAGTCCCATCCATCCCTGCCGTGTTCCGGCAACACCATGCGGGCTGCCTCGCGCAGACGGCGCTTTGCGCGATTGCGTGCCACGGCATTGCCGACCTTCTTGGTGCAGGTAAAGCCGACGCGGATGCCGGTGGCCGCTTCGTCGGTGCGCCGCTGGCGGGCCTGCACCATCATTCCCGATGTGCCTTGCCGACCTGCGCGGGCGCACCGCAGGAAATCGGCGCGTTCCTTCATCACATGGATGGCGGGACGCGGTCCGGTCGACGGCGGACAAACGGAAACCGCCGGTGGCGTTTCCCCTGGTCTGGCGGTAGTGCCAGTCTCGGGGGCCTCCGGCGGTGTCATGCCTTCAACAACGTGCGGGCGCTTACGCGCTCAGCACCTTGCGGCCACGCGCGCGGCGCGCGTTCAGGATCTTGCGGCCGTTCTTGGTGGCCATGCGCGCACGAAAGCCGTGACGGTTCTTGCGCACGCGGTTCGAGGGTTGAAAGGTGCGTTTCATCGCTCCGTCTCCAAAACAAATGCCATTATGCGCGAGATTCGCGCCGGCCCGTGATATCCGAAGCCCGTCCTATAGACAGGGGTTTTCCCCAAGTCAAACCGTGCCCGGCGGTTTTCGCGCGGTTTTGCAACAAAAAACGCGATGTGCCTGCCCGGATCGGCGGTGGCGGGCCGCAAATGTTTCAGTTCCTTGCCAAAGTGCGCCGATTTTCACGGGTTTCGTCACCCCGGATCAAGCGCGCGTGAGGCTGATGCAAAAGCCTGTCAAAACCGGGCCCATATGCGCATCTTGGCCACCAGAGTCAAAAAGGACAGAACACGATGCGCGACAAGGCAGACCATCCGACCCGATCCGAGGCGACATCCGACGGGTGGATGCGCCGCCTGCCGCTGATCGTCATCCTGCTTGTGGCGGCTGTGGGTGCCTTCACCCTGCGCGATACGCTGACATTCGACATGCTGCGCGACAACCGCGAGGCCCTGCTGGCCTTTCGTGACGCAAACTATGCGGCCACCGTGGCCCTGTTCATGCTGGCCTATGTCGTGATCGTGGCCTTCTCGCTGCCGGGGGCCACCATCGCCACGCTGACAGGCGGCTTCCTGTTCGCGACCTTTCCGGGCGCGCTGTTCAACATCACGGCTGCCACCGTCGGCGCTTCGCTGATCTTTCTGGCTGCGCGCTGGGGGCTGGGCGAGCGTCTGGCCGCCCGGATGGAAAGCAGCGAAGGTGCCGTGAAGCGCATCAAGGACGGCATCGACGAGAATCAGTGGTCCATGCTGTTCCTGATCCGGCTGGTGCCTGCGGTTCCCTTTTTCGTGGCCAACCTTGTGCCGGCGCTTGTGGGCGTCCCGCTCAACCGTTTCGTGATCTCGACCTTCCTTGGCATCATTCCGGGCGGGGTCGTCTTTACATCCGTGGGGGCTGGCCTGGGGCAGGTGTTCGAACGCGGCGAGACCCCGAACCTCGGCATCATCTTCGAGCCGCAGATCCTGCTGCCGCTTCTGGGGCTGTGCCTGCTGGCGCTGCTGCCGATCGTGATCAAGGCGCTGCGGCGCGGAAAGGCCCTGTGATGGCGCATCTCAAGACAGATATCCTGGTGATCGGTGCGGGGTCGGGTGGTCTCTCGGTCGCGGCAGGGGCCGTGCAGATGGGGGCCGATGTGATCCTGCTCGAGGGTCACAAGATGGGGGGCGATTGCCTGAACTACGGCTGCGTGCCCTCCAAGGCGCTGCTGGCGGCGGGCCACGCCGCCCATGCGATGACGGCGGGTGCCGCGATGGGGATCACGCCTGTCGCCCCGCAGATCGACTATGCCGCGGCCAAGGATCATGTGGCCCGCGTGATCGCGCAGATCGAACCCGTCGACAGCCAGGAACGGTTCGAGGGGCTGGGCGTCAAGGTGATCCGGGCCTTCGGCCATTTCACCGGACCGAACACCGTACAGGCGGGCGAGGATACCATCAGCGCCCGGCGGATCGTCATCGCGACAGGTTCAAGCCCGCTGGTTCCGCCCATCCCCGGCCTGGACAAAGTGCCGTATCTGACCAACGAGACACTGTTCGATCTGCGCGAAAAGCCCGATCACCTGCTGATCATCGGTGGCGGCCCGATCGGCATGGAAATGGCGCAGGCCCATCGGCGACTGGGTTGCGAGGTGACGGTGATCGAAGGCGCCAAGGCGCTGGGCAAGGACGATCCCGAAATGGCGTCGGTCGTTCTGGATCATCTGCGTCATGAAGGGATCACCATTGCAGAGGATGCGCTGGCCGCCGAGGTGCGTGGCGCCACCGGGGCGATCGAGGTCGCGGTCAAGGATGGGCGCGTCTTCAAGGGCACGCATCTTCTGGTGGCGGTGGGGCGCAAATCCAATACCGACAGGCTGAACCTTGAGGCAGCGGGGATCGAAGCGACCCGTCATGGCATCAGGGTCGATGAACGGATGCGGACCACGAACAAACGCGTCTTTGCCATCGGTGACGTCGCAGGCGGGCTGCAGTTCACCCATGTCGCGGGCTATCATGCGGGTCTGATCATCCGCCAGGCGCTGTTCGGTCTGCCGGCCCGGCAGAAAACCGCCCATATCCCCTGGGCCACCTATACCGACCCTGAACTGGCCCAGGTCGGCCTGACCGAGGCTGCGGCGCGCCAGAAATTCGGCGCGGCACTCGAGGTGGCGCGCTTTGACTATCACCATAACGACCGGGCTATCGCCACCCTGCAAACAAAGGGCCTGATCAAGGTCATGGTCCACAAGGGCCGCCCCGTCGGGGTGTCCATCGTCGGGCATCAGGCGGGCGAGTTGATCGCGCTGTGGTCCATGGCGATTGCCAACAACCTCAAGATGTCGGCCGTGGCCGGGATGGTGGCCCCTTATCCGACGATAGCCGAGATCAACAAACGCGCGGCTGGGGCCTATTTCTCGCCCCGACTGTTTGATAACCCTGTCGTGAAAAAGGTTGTCGGGCTGGTGCAGAGATGGCTGCCGTGACCCAGTAAAGAGGCGTCGATGTTGCATTCGCTTTCAGGACGGTTCCTGATCCTGACCATCATCTTCGTGATGCTGGCCGAGATCCTGATTTTCGTACCGTCCGTGGCGCGCTTCCGCGAGGACTACCTGCTGCTGCGGCTCGAGCGCGCGCAGATCGCCAGCCTGGCCTTGCTGGCCGATGACGTGATCTCACCCGATCTCGAAGAGGAACTGCTGCGCAACGCCGAGGTGTTCAACGTCGTATTGCGCCGTGACGAGGCGCGGCAGCTTGTCCTTGCCTCTCCCATGCCGCAGGTGGTGGACCGCACCTATGACCTGCGTGATCCGCCCGCGCTGGAATTGATCGGTGATGCCTTGGGGCAGCTGCTGGACCAGGCCCCCGAAGTGATCCGCGTGATCGGCAACCCCACCCGCGAGGCGGGATTGCTGATCGAGGTTACCATGGAAACGGGGCCGCTGCGGATTGCCATGCTGGAATATGGCGTGCGCATCCTGATCCTGTCGGCGGTCATTTCGATCTTCACGGCGACGCTGCTGTTCCTGGCGGTGCAACGCCTTCTCGTGATGCCCATCGCGCGCGTGGCGCGCGCCATGAGCCATTATGCCGAAGCACCCGAGGACGGGCGGCGCATCATCCAGCCGACCTCGGGGATCACCGAACTCAGGCAGGCTGAAGATGCCCTGCAAAGCCTGCAGACCCAGCTGACCGGTGCGCTCAAGCAAAAGGAACGGCTGGCGCAACTTGGTGGCGCGGTGGCCAAGATCAGCCATGACCTGCGCAACATGCTGACCTCGGCCCAGTTGTTCGTGGACCGTATCGAGATGTCCGAAGATCCGGCGGTCAAGCGGCTGGCGCCCAAGCTTGTGAACTCGATCACCCGTGCGGTGCATCTGTGCGAAAGCACGCTGGCCTTCGGCAAGGCCGAGGAACCCGCACCACGGCTGCGCGACATCCTGTTGCTGGATGTCGTGTCCGATGTGCTGGACAGCGAGCGCCTTGCGGTCGGCGATGCCGATGTCAGCCTGTCCGAGGATGTGCCCGGCACCCTCGTCGTCAAGGCGGACCCAGAGCAGCTGTTCCGCGTCATCTTCAACCTTGTCCGCAACGCGCGGCAGGCGATTGCGCAGACCGGCAAGCCCGGTGAAATCAGCGTCGCCGCCGAAGCCCGGGACACGGCATGGGTGATCCGTGTCAGCGATACCGGTCCGGGTCTGCCGGCAAAGGCCCGCGAGCATCTGTTCCAGCCGTTTCAGGGCGGGGCGCGCAAGGGCGGGTCCGGGCTTGGCCTTGTGATCGCGCAGGATCTGATCCGCAGCCATGGTGGTCGGCTGGAGCTTGAGGCGACAGGCCCGGAGGGCACAACCTTCCTGATCACCCTGCCGCGGGAGGGGAATTGATGTGCTGTTTTCGGGGGCGTGCGAAAAAACCGCAATCGCCCCTTGCCAAGCCCTGACCTTGGGGCTAAACCCCGCCTCCACGGACTGGTAGCTCAGTTGGATAGAGTACTTGACTACGAATCAAGGGGTCGGGGGTTCGAATCCTCCCCAGTCCGCCACTTACACCCCTTAAGTAATTGAAATTGAAGGGAAAGCGTTTTTCGCATCCCCCAGCATATCCCCCACCCTTACGTGGACTGCCTCGGAACGTGCGGGAACAATAGTGCTATTAAGAAAACTTTTTTGTTACGGTTTATGGTTGACCGGATACCACCATCGGTCCCGAAGCGCCGCATGTCAGGCTTTGAATCCCCCCCTGGGACGGTCATCATGCCCGAGTTCCCTTGCGCCGTTGCCTAGCAGCGCGCTTACGACAGGATTCGCGGCAATAAAGTGCATCGGCCCTGAGATAGTCGGGCAAGTCATCGCCGCACCAGCGACAGCACCATGCACCCCGCGTCAGGCGGCGCAGGATGGATACAGCGCGCGCCTTGCGGTTTCCTTTGTTGCCGGTCCAGAAGTAGGTTTGGAAACTCACCACAAGGCGTCCGTCGCATTGCTCTATCCAGAGTGCGTGAGGGTCAGGGCCGGGCATCTTGATGTTGCCTTTATTAGGCACCCATAGGCGGGTTATATGTATATAAAATAGGAAGAATATTTTGTTAACCCAAGATGGTCATGCCATCCAGTAAGAGACTTAGCGCACAGTAGTCCGATATACAGATATTCCTACAAACGTATCTACCACCTCTACGCCGCATTCATAATCACCACGGATTAAGTTTGCATCGCCATGAGATGCGGCAGCGGAGCGCACCCAATTGCGGCACTCTTGCACTGAGTCTAACCCCTTGTTTGATTGGTAAAGTGTTAGATTGGAGCGGTCTGGATAATAGAAGGCATCAACCGTTTCCCAAGGCGCAGCATCATCGGCCCAGAACCAGTTGGCGACAGTTTTAGGCGGATCACCCCAGATGAACCAAGCACAAATGATAAGAACGAAAAATATGGGCACGGTCTGATCCTTTAGTTAAGCAATACAAGCATGCATTCATGTATTCTTGCCATAAGCGGCTATTGCGCTTGCAACGATTTTTGGAACCCAAGGCGTTGGTCAGCCGTGCCGCCGTGCTATCTCTTGATGGCGCTGATCACACCCTGCACGGACCTGCGATTGCCGGCCTGGCCCTTGGGCCAGCACCAGGCACGCGCCTGGACATACGACACCGCACGGCATTGTTCATATTCGAGACAGATTTCCTTGCACCGTGCAAAGCTAACATCGCGAATGCCGTTGCTGGTCAGGTCATTCCCGGGGAAATCAGTCGCCGGAAGTTCGGTCATCGCACCACGGGCAGCCGGTGCTGCACTGAGACAGCCACGGATCATCTCCGGCACAAGCCCGGCGCGCAGGGTCTGCTCGAAACCGAAGAAGACATACCTGCTTGGCGCAACCATCCGCGCTCCCAGGGTCCTTGCGGCCATGGCGGCACGGGCCGCGCTCGACGGCATGTTGAAAACAATCCGTCCGCGGCCGTCGTCGCGGTCGATGATATCCCAGGTGTCCACCGGGTATTCCACGCCATTAACTGTGAGATCGAAGGTGCCATAAGCCGCAAACTCGGGCTCGTGCAGGTCTGCGACACCGGATACACGCCCCTCAGAGCAGAAGAGTGTCAAGAAACTGTCGCCCGTGATGGCAATTTGCTCCATCCTCAAGGCGATCTTCCCGTTCAGATTGATGTAGAACTCACGCTCATCATAGACCGCATTGGTTACGACACGCCAATCCTCGAGTTGTTGGCGCGGAATCCACATGATGTCGTCATGATCGACCCCGGATATCGCCTCGAAGAATTCCGGCCGAGCGCGATGGGTGCGAATATACTCCGACAACATCCCGGAGATGAGCTGGCCGAGAGCCGCACCCTGCTGGCCGTCAATCTCGTCGGTGTAAAACCTGAACTGGTGCACCCCGATCCGGGCATCAGATGAAATGTAGCGGTAATCAGCCGCCAAGTAGGCATAGACACAAGCGCTGGCGCAGATCGCCCCAGGTTGATCGGTTCCGCCGACCTGGGCCGAGACAAGCGGAGAAAGACTCGCAATATACTCGCCCATCTCCATGCTCTCCATCAGGGATCCGCCAGGGCTGTCGAAGGTGAAGATAATGTCCCTCACACCACTATTGTCGACAGAGGCCAAGGCGGCCTTCAGTTTTTCCGTATCCCCGGAACGGATTTCACCCACCGCAGCGACGCTGATCGTCGGCGCGCGGATCGGCCTCATATCGGTCCGCTTCACGGTGAACTCCATGGCAAAAAGCGACGCGGGAAGCAGAGACAGAAGGCAGACAGCGAAAAGGCGAATGATCAAGTGTTTTCTCTCGACAGATGAATGCTCGACACAATCCTGAATGGAATTTTTTCACATGACAAGCAACTTGAGCCTGAAGTCTGCAGGATGGTCACCGCAGGTCCGTTTTGCGAATGGAGTCGACTTACATTTGTGGAGATCTGTATCGACCCAACGGAATCTGCACAGGCTGGTCTTGTCAGAGGAAACCAGCTTGAGACGGGCATGGCGGTTGCATAGCCTCGCCGGATGAAAAAACGCAGCCCATTTCGGTATTTCAAAACCAGCCCTGAGATCATCCGCCTGGGTCTTGTCAGAAGAAACCAGCTTGAGACGGGCAGGGCGAGTGGCTAGCCTTCATCGATGACAAAACCTAGCCCCTTCCGGTACTTCAAGACCTCTCCCGAAATTATCCGTCTGGCTGTGATGCTGTACGTGCGGTTCCCGCTTTCGTTGCGCAATGTCGAGGATCTTCTGCATGAGCGGGGGATCGACGTCAGCCACGAGACCGTGCGGTTCTGGTTGAACAGATTAGTCCGATGTTCACTGCCGAGATCCGGCGAAACCGGATCAACCGAATGCGTGCATGGTCGAACTGGCATTGGAATCTGGATGAGGTTTTTGTGAAGATCAACGGCGAGACGCACTATCTCTGGCGCGCCGTGGACCACGAAGGCGAAGTACTGGAAAGTTACGTTACCAGGCGCCGGGATCGTAAGGCTGCATTGAAATTCCTCAGAAAATCAATGAAGCGTTATGGTCAGCCGCAAGTGCTGGTGACGGATAAGCTCCGGTCGTATGGAGCGGCTATGAAGGCCGTTGGCAACATCTTGAAGCAGGAAACGGGTCGCTGGTTGAACAATCGGGCGGAGAACTCCCACCTGCCGTTTCGACGACGTGAACGTGCGATGCTACGCTTTCGACAGATGCGATGTTTGCAGAAATTCGCCGCTGTCCACTCTTCGGTTCACAACCACTTCAACCAGGAACGCCACCTCTACTCGCGCGACAATTTCAAGTTCAACCGCGCCGCCGCCTTGGCCGAGTGGCGCGGCCTCGGCGCGGCATAAGGGGCAGTGTTACTGTCCAAGTTGAGGCTGGTTCGAATTCGTCTGACACCACCATCTGAAACCTAGCCTTGAACAGACCTTGCGGCAGATTCTTACTTTTCGAAACCCAGAAAGCGGGTGACGTTGTCGACCGCGCGCCGCCTTGAAATTACGGAATTAGCTACGAACTCTTCATCCGGCCAACCAAGCGCCACGCAGGTCAGTATCACCTGATCCTCGGGGATATTCGCGATCTCTCTCACCACAGGGCTTTGCATGATGCCCTGACCGTTGATCACGGCGCCAAGCCCACGGCTCCATGCGGCCAGCACCAAGCCATAAGTCATAGCGCCAGTGTCAAAATGAGCGATTGTATTGTTCAGAAGGACCCTGTCAAAACAGACAACGACAGATACCGGCGCGTCAAATTGACGAAACCCGCGCATAACCCAGTCTTGCCTGCGTTCTGCATCGTGACGTTCGATCCCCATGGCTTCGAACAATTGCACGGCAATGTCGATTTGCCGTTTGCGATGCTCGCCCTCGTAGGCCGCATAATCCTCTATCTCGCGGCTCGGGGGTACACCGCCCAGCATCCGTTCGGTATTACCCCGGCGCACCTGTTCAAGAGGTTCTCCGGTCAGGACGTGAAGGTGCCAAGGCTGCGTGTTCATCGAAGATGGGGCGCGGTTTGCTAGGGCGATAATTTCTTCCAACATTTCTCGTGAAACGGGCCGGTCGGAAAATCCACGAATAGAGCGACGTTCCCGCATTGCCTGATCAAGATCCATTTCCAGCCTTTTCATATTCTTAACAACCGACATGCCCCAATTAGCTTGCCGCTTTTTAGCAGGATCGCCTGCGTTTGGCCGCTGATCAAGCGATTTGCTGGGTGGATAGAGCGTTCAAAGCCGATCTAAGACGAGTACGGCGGTCGCCTGGCTTTACGGGAAGACCCAACGCTGCCTGTTCAGCCCCCTAAAAATCTTGCTTGATATCATCAGCCTAGCCTCCCCGGCCAAACCCCCTTTTCAACCATCCCCGCCACATTCGACGCGATGATCTGTCCGGCAAACCGCGCCAATCGGGAAACGGGGCGGTCTGCCGGTAAAGACAGGATCAGCCGCCGCATGGGAACCGGGTTGTGCAAGGGCGCAGCGCAGAGCTCTCCTGCCGCCAGATCGCGGTGGATCGGGGCCTTGGGCAGGATGGTCGATCCATGCCCGGCGCGCACCAAAGATTTCAGCGTGGAATAGCTGTCCGCTTCGACCGGAACACTCAGGGCGAAGTCGCACTGCTCTGCGCATTTATCAAGGATTGCGCGCAGGCCATGGCCTTTGCTGGGCAACAGGAGCTGCACGCCGTCCAGTTCTCTGAAATCTACTGGAACGTCCTGCGACAGGCCGGAACCGGGAGGACCGATTAGGAAAAGCACCTCTTCCAGCAGAGGCTGCACCCGCAATGTGCGCGCGGATTTCGGATCATAAAGGATGGCCGCGTCAATTTCGCCGCGGTGCATCCAATCCATCAGGTAGCTGGAATAGGCGCTGACAATGCGCAACGTCGCATCGGGATGTGTCTCTCGGAAGGCGGCGACAAGCGGTTCGGACAGGATGTCAGCCACCGTGGGCGGCATCCCGATCGAGACATGGCCGCGCAAGGGCGCATCCTCATCGCTGACCGAGGCGCGGATTTCCTCAAGCTCGGCCATGACGCGCAAGGCATGGCGCAACACCTCTTGCCCATGATCGGTGACAGTCATGCCGCGCCCATGGCGGTCAAGCAGACGCACGCCCAGTTCCGCCTCCAGCAGGCGGATCGGACGGCTCAGAGCGGGTTGCGCGATGTGTAGCCGGTCTGCCGCCTTGGACAGGCTGCCCAGTTCGGCGACATGAATCAGGGTGCGAAGCTGTGAAAGTTCCATGCTATACAATATCGTTATATCTGTTCTACAAAAAGGGCCGACCTAAGCACGGCTTGATAAGGCTATAGAGGGCCAAACCTGCGGCACCGGGAGACGTGCAATGACAGTCGCCGAAACGATATCGTCAGGGGACAAGCCCCGTGATCTGGCCCAGGACTGGCCGCTTGAACTGTTTGACGTGCTGAAGGCGGCCGGCATCCATCAGATGTCCTATGTGCCCGATGCCGGGCATTCCACACTGATCCGGCTGTTCAACGCCGACCCCGAGATCAAGACCAATGTGCTGACCACCGAAGAGGAAGGCATCGCCATTGCCACCGGCGCATGGCTGGGCGGTCAGCGTTCCGTCGTGCTGATGCAGTCGTCGGGCGTGGGCAATTGCATCAACATGCTGTCACTGCCGGTACAAACCCGCACGCCCTTGCTGATGCTGGTAACGATGCGCGGCGAATGGGCAGAGTTCAACCCGTGGCAAGTGCCCATAGGACAGGCCACCGAGGCCTCGCTGAAAGCCATCGGCGTCACTGTCATGCGCGCCGAAACTGGCGAAGATCTGGTGGAGATCGTCTCGCAGGCGGCTGTTATGGCATTTGATGCCGATCAGCAAATCGCGGTTCTGATCGGGCAACGGCTTCTGGACAAAAAGAAATGGTAGGCGGGATGGATACGGCGATGGATCGGCGCGCCGCCGTGGTCAAGCTTCTGGCCGCGCGCGATGGGGTTTTGGTGGTGACGGGCCTTGGCTCGCCCAGTTATGACGTACATGCGGCGGGCGATACCGCTGACAACTATTACCTTTGGGGCGCGATGGGCGGGGCCGCCTTGACCGGGCTGGGACTGGCGCAGGCGCAACCGGACAAGCGCGTGATGGTCATCACTGGCGATGGCGAGATGCTGATGGCTTTCGGGTCGATGGCGACGATTGCGGTGGCCGCGCCGCGAAATCTGGACATTATCGTATTGGACAACCAGCATTTCGGCGAAACCGGAATGCAGACCAGTCATACCGGGCGCGGCATTGCACTGCACAAGATAGCCGAGGCGGCGGGCTTTGCCGAAACCGGCGAGTGCCGCACCCTTGCTGAGGTGGATGATCTGGTCAAACGCTTGGGCGAATCCGCGACCGGCCCACGCCTGTTCGTGCTGAAGATCAAGGCCGAGAACCTGCCGCGATCCCTGCCGCCCCGCGATGCGGTGTTCATCAAGAACCGCTTTCGCGCCCATCTTGGGCTTGGCACCTGCTGAGATCAGGGGCGCGGGATGGAATGGATCAACAACATGGTTGAGGGCGAGCTGTTGGGAAAAAGCCTCTTTCGCGTTGTCCGCTCCCTGCAAGGCCAAGGCTTGGCCGCTTGCCGCGCTCGATCCCATCACGATGCGTTGAGGGGATGAGCGAAAAGATCGTCATTGTCGGCGGGGCAATCATGGGCAGTTTTGCCGCATGGTTCCTGCGTCGCCAAGGCTTCGCCGGAGATATTACCGTGGTCGAAAAGGATCTGACCTATCGGTTCTGCTCCACCGCCCTGTCGGCTGCCGCGATCCGCACCCAGTTCGGCACGCCGGTGAACATCCACATGAGCCTTTTCAGCGTGGATTTCTTCCGCCGGATAAAGCAGGTTTTCGGGCCGGCTGCTGACATCGGCTATGTCGAAAACGGCTATCTTATCCTTGGTGGCCCGGACACAGTTGCCGACAGCCGGGCAGGGGCCGCGATGCAGCGCGGGGAAGGGGCCGATGTGATTGCCCTGACCCCGGACGAAATCGCGCATCGCTTCCCCTATATCTCGACGGAGGGGGTGGGGATCGGCACCTTCGGCGCCACTGGCGAAGGCTGGTTCGACGCCTGGTCCCTGCTGTCGCTGGTGCGCGGGGCGGCCAGGGATCTGGGCGTGCGCTATCTTTCGGGCGAGGTCACGGGGTTTGATGTAGCGGGCGACCGCATCCGGACCGTGCGTCTGGCAGACGGTCATGGTTTGCCCTGCGACTGGTGTGTCATGGCGGCGGGTGCCGCCTCGGGCGCGCTGATGGCCAAACTTGACCAACCGCTGCCTGTCAGCCCGCGCAAACGCAGCGTGTTCAGTTTCCGCGCGCCCCTGAAGGCGGCCAACTTTCCCATGCTGTTTGACAGTTCCGGCATCTGGATCCGCGCCGAAGGTGAAGGCTTTATCGGTGGTATCCAGCCCCCTGCAGATAGCGACCCCGACGCCACGGGTGATTTTGAGCCGCATCACGCATTGATGCAGGAGGTGTTCTGGCCCGCCTTGGCCACCCGCATTCCGGCGATGGAGGAGCTGCGCCTGGATCGCGCTTGGGCCGGGCATTATGAGGTTAACGCCCTTGATCATAACGGCGTGGTGGGTCGGCATGATGAAATCACGAACCTTGTGTTGTCCACCGGGTTTTCGGGTCATGGTGTCATGCACGCGCCCGCCGCCGGGCGGGGCGTGGCAGAAACCATCCTGCACGGCGGCTTTGTCAGCCTTGATCTGACGCCACTGGGCTATCACAGAATCCGATTGGGCACGCCGTTGCCCGAAAGCATTGTCTACTGAAGGAGACGGACATGAGGTTTTCCGGCAAGGTCATCGTCATCACGGGCGGAGCGCAGGGCATCGGACGGGCAACCGCCGTGCGCTTTCTCTCTGAAGGGGCAAAAGTTGTCATTGCGGACGTGAACGCCGACCGGCTGCACGCCACCGCAGCCGAGATCGGCACGCCAGAGACGGTTTTGGCCGTGGTCACCGATGTGGCTGACAAGGATCAGGTCGATGCGCTGGTCGCGGCGGCGGTTTCGGCCTTTGGCCGGATCGACGTGATGGTGAACAACGCAGGCATCGCCCCAGTGATGGATTTTCTGGACGTGTCGCCGGATACCTTCGACCGTGTGATGGGGGTGAACCTGAAGGGGGCATTCCTTGGCACACAGGCCGCAGCGCGGGCGATGATCGCCCAGGGCGAGGGCGGCGTGATCATCAACATGTCCTCGATCAACTCGGGGCTGGCGAACCCCAATGTGGCAACCTATGCGATTTCCAAGGGTGGGATGAACCAGGTCACATCGACCGCTGCCGTAGCCTTCGCGCCCCACGGCATCCGTGTTTGTGGGGTTGGCCCCGGCACCATAGCGACCGAGATCATCAAGGGTGCCTTCACCGAGCGCGCAGGCATGAACGCCATCCTTGCCCGCACGCCGCTTGGCCGTTTGGGCGAGCCGGAAGAGGTCGCGGGTGTGGTGGCTTTCCTGGCCTCGGACGATGCATCCTATATCACCGGCGAGACGATCTATCCCGATGGCGGGCGCCGCATTCTGAATTACACCGTTCCTGTCAGGGAGTGATCGGTATGAACCCTGTATTCTCCAAGCTGCATCACATCTGCATCGTCGTGCATGATATCGACGCGACCCAAAGATATTACGAATCCATCGGCATCGGCCCTTGGGTCGCCTATCCGCCGCTGACCGAATACGAGGAATTGCAGGTGCCCAGCACCGAAGGCTTCATGTCCATGCAATACCGCATCTGCAACCTGCCCGATATCCAGTTGCAACTCTGCCAGCCCGACCACAACCCCAGCCCGCAGCGGCTGCATCTGGATGCCAAGGGTGAGGGCGTGTTCCACCTTGGCTTTGAAGTGCCCGACGCCGACGCGGCAGAGGCCAGCGCGGGCATTCCCGTCAAGATGAAAGGCCGCCGGGCCAACCGCACCGGGTTCACCTATTACGATACCGCCGAAGAGGCTGGCGTGACCTTGCTGACGCGCGCGACCTTCCGGCCGGGAACCTGAGCCTTGAGAATGGCCTGAACCATGATGCGGGCGAGGGCATCGGTTCGGGCCGCCGCTCTGGCCGAGTGGCGCGGTCTCGGCGCGGCATAAGGGGCAGTGCCACTGTCCAAGCTGAGACTGGTTCGAATTCGTCTGACAGCACCCTTCTCCTCGCTTGCAGCATCATGCTGCTGTTGCGCGGAAAATCCACTTATCCCAGCTGTTCAGATTTGCGCAGCCACCTCTGTCCCTGCCGATCTGGATGAATGACACAGGTTGCGTTGTGAACAGGCGACAACCAACCGTGAGCAACAATAAGGCGGAGCAGCCGTGCTATGCTAGTGTCGCACCATCCGGTCCCAACAAATCGACGTATTCGTCGATCACTATAATAATCACGGTTACCACGAGAGCCTCGACAACCTGAGGCCCGTTTGCGTGGTGTGCGGAAACGTCATTGTCCAAGCAGAGACAGGTTCGGATTAGTCCGGCAGTACCCTCAGGAGAGATGCGGGAAATAATCCTCGCAGGAGCCTTCA
>LXYH01000008.1:88363-94858 GCA_001650895.1 Rhodobacteraceae bacterium EhC02 | reverse complement strand
TTGCGATGCCGTCAGGAGGGGGCATCCACGCCATCAACAGAGCCTATCACAATACCGGCACGGCAAAGATGGGAGTCGATCCGATGGCAGTGGTCGACCCCGAACTTCGGCTGCACGGCCTCGCGGGTCTTCGCATCGCCGATGCCTCGGTCATGCCGACCGTGGTGGCGGGCAATACCCAAGCGGCGGTGTTCATGATTGCAGAAAAGGCCGCTGATATGATCCTGCAGGCGGCGCGCTGAGCGCAACGGCCCCGTCCCAAAGAGCAGCGCGCCCCGACTGAGTTCGGCGTGCAATTTTGGCTCAGGACTTCGGTAACGGGGCTGTCCCGGTCAAGCCCTTTTGGGCGTGAGCTTTCACCCGCAGAGGAGCGGACGGGTTGAGGCAATCTTTTTGTCGCCCATCTCGGGCCGGCCTTCGTTTGAGATCACCCCGGGTGCATGCTTCGGTCCGTGGTCGGCGCGGCGGCCGCCAACATGATGCTAGTTCAATGCAATTCCGATGTGCCCATCTCATTGGCGTGCTCGATCGGTGTCGGCAACAGTCCGGACCACGGCATCATCGGAACCGCGTCCCTGGGGGGACCTCGAAGGCCCGCCGTGAGGCGGGCGTCCGCTGGGGGTCCGGTTTCTCAGACCATATTCAGAGCCCGTCCATCTGCACGGAAGTCGGCATCCTCGACCCACATGCGATGCAGGATGACACCGATGCGGCGCGCCAGCGCGACCATCGCGCGCTTCGATCCACGGCGGCGGGCAACCTGTGCGGCCCATGTCCTGAGCCAGGTCGAACGACCTCGGTGCATCATGACGGTCGCGGCCTGGCACAGCGCGCGCCGCAGGTTGACGTCGCCATGGCTTTTGGAGATGCCGGTGCCGCCCATGGCCTGCACGAGATCGGCAGGATCGCCGAGGTGAAGCGGATCTTCTTCTCGGCCGGCACATCAGTGGCGCGGTCGCGCACCTTCGGGCGCTGAACGTCGAGCGCACCGATCCCGCGGTCAGGATGCTGTGCTCCGGCCCGTAACCGTGCCGGACAACCCGCTGGCGGCCGTCCGGCAGGAACTCTTCGGCGTGCTGCGCGACGAAGGCGTCGGCCTCGGCTCGGAGCGCGGCAGCCAGCATCCGGCGTGCTCCGTCGCGAGCGATCTCGGTCAGCGGGTCCTCAACAGATTCCGGCTGACGAACGGGGATGATCTCTGTAGTCTTCTCCATGGCGTATCGTTCCTTTTGGAAGTTCTGGCAGGATCACACACCCGCCACGATACGCCGCACTCTCAAACCCCGTCACCCATTTCCACGCATAGCTCGCAGGAGGGCCCGCACCATGCCCAAAATGATCCACTCCATGATCCGCGTGAAGGACGAAGCCGCTTCGCTCACCTTCTACGAGCAGGCTTTCGGCCTGACGATCAAACAGCGTCTGGATTTTGAGACCTTTTCGCTGATCTATCTCGCGAATGCGGAAAGCACCTTCGAATTGGAGCTGACAGTCAACAAGGGTCGAGAAGAGCCCTACGAACTTGGCAACGGCTATGGCCACCTTGCCGTGTCTGTTGAAGATGTCAACGCGACCCACGCCCGTTTGACAGGGCTGGGCTATGCGCCTCGTAAAATTGTCGACTTCGCCCCCGCGGGCGAAATTATCGCACGCTTCTTCTTCATCAAGGATCCCGACGGATACGAGATCGAAGTTCTGCAGCGCGGAGGCCGCTACCTCTAGACCCCATGATCGCGGTGTGAGCTGACTGGGTCGGCGGCCTCTCCCGCGGCATTCTCCGTTCGAGGGTTGCGCCCGGCTGGCGGGCGCCGAGCCTCAAGAATGGGGGAGAGACCGCATGCAGGGTAGCACGTTTATCGGACTTGATGTCCACAAGGCGACGATCTCGGTTGCGATTGCGCAAGGTGAACGGGGCGGCGAGGTTCGCCACTTGGGGACGGTGCCGCACCGGCTTGATCATGTGCGCAAGCTGGTTGAAAAACTGGCGGCTGGCGGAGCGCGGCTGCACTTCTGTTATGAAGCGGGCCCTTGCGGCTACGGCCTGCATCGCTATCTCGTCGAGATGGGGCATGACTGTATCGTGGTAGCCCCGTCGCTGATCCCGGTGAGGGCGGGCGACCGGGTGAAAACCGACCGCCGCGACGCGGTGATGCTGGCCAAGCTGCACCGGGCAGGCGAGTTGACAGCGGTCTGGGTGCCGGATGCGGCGCATGAGGCGATGCGTGATCTGGTCCGCGCGCGGGCGACGGCGATGCGGGTAGCGGGCAAGGCGCGCCAGCATCTGCAGGGCTTCCTGCTTCGCCACAGCCGTATCTATCCCGGCAAGAAGGGTTGGACGGGCGCCTATCGGCGCTGGCTCGCGATGGTGCGGTTTACGCATCCGGCGCAACAGATCGTCCTTCAGGATTACATCGATGCCGTTGCGGACGCGGAGGCAAGGGTGGAGCGTCTGACGGGCCAGATCGCGGATCTTCTGCCGACCTGGAGCCTCGCACCGGTCGTTGACGCCGTTCAGGCAATGCGCGGCGTCGGGTTCATCGTCGCGGTGACGGTGGTGGCCGAGGTGGGCGACTTCCGGCGCTTCGACACTCCGCGCCAGCTGATGGCCTATCTTGGGCTGACGCCCTCAGAGCATTCCAGCGGCGCAAGCGTTCGGCGGGGCGGGATCACCAAAGCAGGCAGCGGTCTCGCCCGGCGCGCGCTGATCGAGGGCGCTTGGAGTTACCGTATGCAGGCCCGCGTCAGCCCGAAGCTCCTTGCCCGGCTGGAGGCCTTGCCGCAGGTTGTCCGCGACATAGCCTGGAAGGGCCAGCTCAGGATGTGCCAGCGCTATCGGCATCTGGTTGCGGCCGGAAAGGCCAAGGTGGTGGTCATCACGGCCATCGCGCGCGAGATGGCAGGCTTCATCTGGGCGATTGCCCGCACCACCACGCCAGCCGCGGCCTGAGAGGACAAGGAAGAACAGCACCCGACCCATGCCGATGCGCAGGGTTGGGGGCGGAACGCGGTGGGGAACCCTCGTGCCCTGTTATGGGCCGACACTGTCGATGCCCGATCCCTAGAGCGAGGCAGCCCCAGGACGAAACCACGGTCATGCGGTAGCCAACCCGCGCATGAGAGCTTGCTCAACCGTCGTCTCAGTTCCGTCTCCTACCCTGCGCATCTACACAAGGAAGCCCCCGGCCCAGCCGGATTATTTACCATGAAACAAGGGGTTGACAGCGATCATGAGAACAGGCCGCTGAAATAGTCGCGGGTTCGGAACGGTTTTCTGTTTTGGCGTTTCTGGACGGGTCGGCTGGGTTGTCCCAGGCAAGGGGATAGCGGTATTCGGCTTCTCCGCTTGTTCACGCCGTGAGGAGCCTCGGCAGTCGTGCGAGGTTGTTGGCGGCCATGGTGAGGATGAAGCGGGACCGTACGCGCTCGATGCCGCGATAGACGGTTTGCGCCATTCCGCCGACGGTCTTGGCCCAGCCGCAGGCCTCTTCGATCCTTTTGCGGTGCTTGAGGGACTGGGCATAGCCTTCATGGCGTGTGGTGCGTCCATCGATGGCGGAATGCTGCGCCTTTTGAGCGACATGCGGGGGGGAGTGGACAGAACATGGGGGTCGTCGTCGGTGATCTGGCCTGTGCTAAGGTAAGCTCTTTGTATGGGGGGCTGCCATGGACGTACGGATTACAATCGAAACGACCTTCGACAACGGGGAGAAGCGCACTCATCAGCTTGACGGCATTTCTCGACCATACCGGGTGACCTGCCCAGACGGGATCGGGCTGCGCCTCGAGGATGGGAAAAGGATCCTCGAACAGATCCAGAGGGTAATCCTTTACGATCAGGTCGATGAGATCATTCGAGAAAGCCGCGTATGCCCGGATTGCGCCTCGGTTCGTGCCATTCATGACTATCGCACGCGCGATCTCGACACGCTCTTTGGGCGGGTTCGGGTCAAAGCCGCGCGCATGCGCCGCTGTTCGTGTGATGCCAGGTCAGCGGCGATGCCCGGTGGACCTATTTCTCCGCTGGCCTATTTCTTTCCAGACCGGGCTACCCCGGAGCTGCAACGGCTACATGCGGACCTTGGTTCCCGGCATACCTTTCGCGAAGCGGCGCGGCTGATGAAAAGCTTCCTCCCCTGCCATCCGCCCCATCACACCACGGTGCGTGACCGGTTGGGAAGAGTAGCCACTGGGCTCGAGAAAAGTCGAAGGGCATCAGGCGATCCCGTTGAAGCCCCGCCCAAAGGTGGTTTGACGGTTTTTCTGGACGGTGCGCATATCCGCTGTCGACCGGAGTATCAGCAGCGACACCTGGATCTTGTGGTCGGCAAGATTGAAAGTCGCAATATGTGCCGACGATTTGGCTTGGTCGCCAATGCGACGGCATCGCCAAGCAGCCGCATGCGAGAAGAGCTGTCCGACTATGGATGGAAGCCAGGCCGTCTGTTGACGGTAATCTCTGATGGCGAGCTTGCTCTCCCGAACCTCATACGGAATGCCGTGGGTGGCGACGGTCAGGTGAAACATATCCTCGACTGGTGGCACATCTCGATGCGCATTCAACATATCGAGGCCGCCGTTCAGGGTCTGGTCCAGACACCGGGGTTCACTGGAGTTCCAGTGCTGTTCCAGCGCCCCGCGAAAAGCCTCCGTTGGCGGCTTTGGCATGGCAGAGCACGGGTGGCGGAAACATATCTGAAGGCGCTGATGCATGATTGCGTCGGCCTCGGGGAAGAACCTCTGGCTGTCCGCACCGCTGCCGCTCGTGTGCAGGCCCGCTGCGAGACACTGTACACCTATCTCGCGAACAACATGGAAGCCCTTGTCGACTATGGCCGACGGTACCGTAACGGGCTGCCCATCTCGTCTTCTCGTGCCGAAGGATCAGTTGATGACATTGCCAATGCCCGCATGGGAAAGCGCAGGAGGATGCGTTGGTCGCCCAAAGGGGCTCACCGAGTAGCCGTCACAAGGGCCGCAGTTCTCGATGGTCGGCTGACCGTCGCAAACAGAAAACGCCCCGCATGACCCCCATGTTCTGTCCACTCCCGTTCAACAAAATCAATGGGTGTTCTTTGCCATTAAATATGAGATTTTGTCTTTAAATGCGATACGGGACCGTTCAATTCTCTGGGGTGCATAACCTGTCGAACCGAGTTTTACTCTCTGCGAACTGTTGCAGTGGAGAGGCAGAATGCGCTGGAAAATCAGTATTGAAGGGTCCGATGAAATCACTCGCGGGCAACGTTGCGAATTTGAAATAGAGAAGAACTTCGAGGATCTGGCCGACGGTAGCGTTGGCCTTTCGATCGACGACGGCAAAGCGATTCTGGCATCGCTTCAACGGCACCTCGTCCAGCAGCAGAGCTCCCTCTATATTCTGTTTCGACGTCATTGCCAGGGATGCGGCGGAACCCGGCCGATCAAGGATTACTCGACCAGAACGATACATACGGTCTACGGCGCTGTCACCGTGCCAAGCTCTCGGCTGTACCCATGCAGACACTGCATCCCCGGCGTCGACTTCACAATCACCCCTGTTTCCGAGCTCTGCCCAGATAGGGCAACGCCCGAACTGATGGCGCTGAACGCTAAGTTGGGCGCTATGATGCCCTACCGAACGGCGGCGGATATTCTGGCTGAATTTCTGCCAGAGCAGTCGCCGAAGAGCTTCACGACCCTTCGGCACCGCACCTTGGCTGTTGGGAGGCGTTTGGAAGAAAACGAAAAGCTGCGCATGTTCCATGAAAAGTTGGACCCTCGGGAGCGACGCCAAGGCGAACTGCCACTTCCAGGTGATCTTGAACGGGAGTTCGTTCTCAGCATCGATACTGCACATATTCCGAAAGTTAGAGGGCGTGAAACCCGCAGTTTCGAAGCCGTCATTTGTCATGCGAGCAGGGGCGGAGTGGGAAGCAACGGCGGAACTCTGTTCGCGTTTTCAGGGACATCCCGAACTAGAATGCGCGCAGAAGCGCTGCATGCGCTCACATATCTGGGGTATCAGGGCAAAGGTGAGATCACTGTGATCTCGGACGGTGCGGAATGCTTGAAGCGTCTGAAGACCGCGTTGCCACAGCCAGCAACGCACATCCTCGACTGGTTTCATATCGCCATGAAGCTGCGCCCTATTGAACAGATTGGGGCCAGCGTGTGGCGGCGACCACCTCCAGATGCGCCCGACAACCTTGCTGAGGCGGTCGAATCAGTCCGATGGCTACTGTGGAATGGCCAGACAGATCGGGCTCTTGATTTGATCAATCATCTCCTCCGCCTGTCCAAGCTGGAGGCCCTTGGCAGCACCACCTGCCACCTGTTCCGACAGGGCCTGATGAACCTGACAACCTACATCGAGCAAAATCGCAGCTCGATTGCCAATTATGGTGAGAGGTACCGTGCCGGAAAGCGTATCGCCTCGACGTCAGCCGAAGCGAGCGTCAACAACCTGGTCGCAAGGCGAATGGTCAAAAAACAGCAGATGCGCTGGACTGAAAAGGG
>LXYH01000008.1:0-88347 GCA_001650895.1 Rhodobacteraceae bacterium EhC02 | reverse complement strand
CTCTTCCAGCGCGCGGCGTGACCCCAGATAATTGAACGGTCCCAATGCTCCCGCTCCGCCACACATATTGAGGCAGAGCCAATAATCCTCAGATATCTCGCAACGTTTCGGCAAGAACAACTGATGCCTTCGGACAAGTCTGTTCTTCGTACCGAATTAGGCAATCAGGATTTAGAAGACCCGCCGGATCAATCGTCTGTTTGATCGCTGTCAGCAGGGCAACCCGCACTGGGTCACTTGTCTTGCAAAAACGATCCCTCTTGGTGCGACCGATTCCGTGTTCCGCGCTGAACGATCCCTCAAGGTCATCAACAATCCTAAAAATGGCGGCTTCGATATCACGACCGGTTTCGTACGTTTTTTGGGTGTCGATGCCCTTTGGGGGAACTGCGATGAAATGGACATTGCCGTCACCAGCGTGACCATAGGTTTGTGGGGTCCAGTGGGGGAAGTCCTGATGGAGCATTGCCTCAAGCTGCTCGATCAAGTTCGGGATCACGCTCAGCTTGACCGAAACATCGCTTCTTACATGATATCCGTTAATTGCGTAGCCCTCTACCAGTCCCTCACGGATTTTCCAGAAGCTGCCAGCTTGCGCCTGATTTTGCGCAATTACAGCGTCTTCAATCATCTCGCCTTCCAGCGCTTCGGCCAGAAATGCTTCCAGGTTATCGCGCAAGGGCAGTTGTGCGACACAGGACAGCTCTATCAAGACATGCACTGCAATGGATTGATCTACAGGCATCCGCAGATCGGGATATGCCAATCGGGCAAACGGCAGACATTTGTTCGATATGATCTCAAATCCCGACAGGAATTCGTGGCACTGGGCGCGCAGCATGTTCAAAAGCTGCATTGCATCCTTGAAAGATGAGCAGCCAACATAAGCCGTTTCCACCGTCTTGAGTGCTGGAGAAAGCTTCAGGCACGCCCCGGTGATGATTCCGTATATTCCCTCGCTTCCCACAAAGATCTGGCCGAGGTCAGGTCCGCGGTTGTCTTTTCGCAATTCCAGAAGATTGCTCCAAAGACGGCCATCCGGCAATACGACCTCAAGTCCCATGATATTGGCGCGGGTCATGCCGAATTTTACCACGTTGGTACCACCGGCATTGGTGGCAATAATCCCGCCAATATGCGCGCTGCCCTCGGCCCCCAAGGAAACCGCGAAATGACAGTTCTGTTCAGCAACGGCCGCTTTCAGTGTTTGCAAAACACAGCCGGCATCCACAATTGCAGAAAGATTGATGGGGTCGATGCTGCGGATCTGGTTCAATCGCTCCAAGCTCAGGATGACACAGCGGCCGGTTTTATCAATGGCGCCGCCTACCAAACCGGTATTGCCGCCTTGCGGAATGATTGGCACGCCTTCTTGCGCGCAATAGCGCACCGCCTTGCACACGGCGTCGACCGTGGCGGGGCGTATGACGGCCAAGGCGGTGCCGACATAATCGCCAGTCCAGTCCCTGAAATACCTGGATAGGTCCTGAGCCGCGTCGACAACCGAGTCAGCGCCAATTTCAGCGACCAACCCACGGATAAGCCGATCAACATCGCGGGTTCCAGTCTGGCTGTTTAACGTCATGGCATTTCCTAATAGGTGGCTAAAGCTGAACCGCGCCAGATTGATCAGATGAAAGCATACCCGCCGCGTTCAGGCGCGGCACCCGGCAGCTTCCACCAGGACGGCCTGTCTTGGGTTGGCCGTCAGCCGAACATCCGGACCCGCAGCGCATCTATTGCAACGGCGATAAAGATCATCAATCCCCCGATCATACCCACATAGAATGAGGGTACCGAGATGATTGCAAGCCCAACCTGAATGACCGTCAGCAGCAAAACACCGCCCATAACGCCGATGACATTGCCACGCCCGCCAAACACCGACACGCCACCGATGATGGGTGCCGCGATGGCGTAAAGCAAAAAGCTCTCGCCTTGGTTTGAGGTAATGGCCATTTGCCACGAGGCCAGCAAGAACCCGGCCACGCCCGCCAGGAAACCGGCCAGCGTGTAGGTCTTGATCTTGGTCGCTTCAACGCGGATGCCGGCGGAATTGGATGCAACCGGGTTGCCACCGACGGCATAGATGCAGCGGCCAAAAACGGTGCGCGTCAGCACGATGCCCAGCCCTATGAGAGACGCCACAAAGACCAGCGGCATCACAGGCCATCCGCCGCCCACAGAAGCCTGGCCGATCCAGACGTAAGAGTCTCCCAGTTCGGTCAGCGTCCTGCCACGCGTCATCGCCAGCAAGGCGCCCTGCAGGATGATCATCATCGACAGCGTCTGGATCAGCGAAACCATCCGCAGCCGCGTGATGCAAAACCCGTTGAAAAAGCCGATGCCCGTCGCCACAGCCACGCCAGTTCCGGCGGCCAGCCACCAGGGCAGCCCCAGTTCATTCATCGCAATCACCCCCACCGCCGAGGAAAACCCCATGTTGGCAGGGATCGAGAGGTCAATTTCGGCCACCAGCAGCGGCAGGCACATCGCCAAACCCAGCATGCCCAACACGGTGGCCTGAACCATGATGTTTTGCATGTTGAAAACGGTAAAGAAGAATTCGTTGAACAGGCCGAACAGCACCACAAGCGCCACCAGCCAGATCCAGACGACGTTTTGCAGCACCCAGGCCAGTGGTGTTTTGCCGACATCGCCCTTGGATTTTGCGGGCTTCGCGGTACCGGTGTTCGTTGAGGCGTCCATAGTGCGACCTACTTTGTTTTCAGATTGTGTCATGCTTCGCCCATACTGTCGCGAAGTGTGTCAATGGTGATCTCTGCGCCACGAAATTCGCGCCGCAACTGCCCGCCACCAAAAACGCAGACGCGATCAGCCGCGCGGAAAAGTTCATCGGTATCGGTGGAGACAATGATGACGCAGACGCCTTGCGCGGTCAGGTCGTCAATGATTTGCAGAACATCTTGCTTGACGCCAACGTCAATGCCGCGCGTCGGCTCGTCCAGGATCAGAAGTCGCGGGTCGGTGGCCATGACGCGGCCCAGACAGACCTTTTGCTGGTTGCCACCGCTTAGGGTGTCGACCGCCGCTTCCGCACTGGCCGCCTTGATCCCCATCGAGGCAAAATACCGTGCCGAAAGATGTGCCTCAGCCGCGCGGTTCAGAAAACCCCAGCGTGATACGGTAGCCAGCGACGACAGTGAAATGTTGCGCCCGATTGCCATTTGCGACACCGCACCATCACGGCGTCGATCGTCGGACAAGAATGCAATTCCGCGCTTGAATGCTTCGGCAGGGGATTGGGGCAGGGCGGCTGTGTCGTCCCCATCGTGAAAACGGATTGTGCCACTTCCGCTTGGAACCAGGCCGAAAAGACAGCGCGCCAGCTCCTTTGCACCTGCACCGGGCAGGCCGGTAAAACCCAGGATCTCGCCCTTGTGAATCTCAAGCTGGTCAAGATTGACGTGCGATGAGCGGATATTGCTTATCGTGATCGCCACAGGCATCGCCGCCACATCACGCCGCTTGCGCTGAAACAGTTTCAGCCCCCGGCCAAGGACCAGTTCCGACAACTGTTCCGATGTCATGGCGCTGACATCATCAGATCCACCCGCCAACTTGCCATCGCGCAACACGCTGACCGAATCGCAGATATCGAGAATTTCATCATTGTAATGCGAGATGAAGATGAAAGTGACACCCTCACCCTTCAGTCGCCGCATGAAGTCGAACAGTTGCTTGCGGCCATCGACGGTCAATGCGGCGGTGGGTTCATCCAGAATGATAACCTTGCCACCCGAAAACATCGCCCGCAGGATATTGAGCTTGCGCCGCGCCACCGCATCCAGGCTGCCTGCCTGCATGGCAGGGTTGATTTCTGTGCCTGCCAGCATCCGGTCCGCATCGGCGCGCAGCTTGCGCCAGCGAACGAAACCCCGGGATTGCGGCCAGATGCCCAGCATCAGGTTCTCGGCGGCCGAAAGATGGTCGATAATCATCGGCTCTTGCGTAACAAGAAAGACGCCAGCGTTTTCCATGGTGCGCACGTCTTTGGCGTCAATACGTTCGCCGTCAAACTGCACATGCCCCGAAGTCGCGGTCTTTTGCCCCGAGATGATGCCGACCAGCGTGCTTTTCCCTGCGCCGTTTTCTCCCAACAGCCCGTGGATGGTCCCGCGACGGATGCTGAACGACACATCGCTCAGCGCATCGAAATTGCCATAGCGTTTGCCGACTTGCTCAATGCGAAAGATTTCGTCGGGCGGCGTCGTGGCTGTCTTCGGTTCCGCTGGCATGCTGTCGTCCCTTTTTGTTCAAAAGCCGACCCCCCGCTGTGCGGGGGGGCGGAGTTGGCGCCCGACAAGCGGACGACAGGGAGACTTAAGTGTAGGGAATGTTCCAGACGTTTTCAGCAACAAACCCCCAGTGCCGTTCATCCGACGCGTTGGACGGGTCGATGACGAAGGGCGGGATGATCATGGTCGGGCCAGCATCGCCGGCGACGATTTCAGCGCCTTCCCAGAAATACTTGGTGTTCTTGTAGGCACCCAGCGGAACCGCCTCGCCCTTCATCGAATGCTTGCTCAGCAACTCTACCGCGATTTCGCCATAGGCGATCGGGTCCTGGCTGACGCAGGCATCCATGTAGCCTTCCTTGATCCAGTTCAACGCCACTGGTTCGCCGTCAATATTGACGAAGATAACGTGGCCTTCCTCACCGATCTTTTTCCAGCGATCCTTTTGCTTCAGCGCAGTTGCGATCCCGCGCGAAGGGCTGTCAGACGGGGCGTGGACCGCGTCCAGATCGGGGAATTCCGACAGGGTCGAAAGGGTGACGGACAACATCTGTTCCAGCGCGCCTTCGGTCGGGCGAGCGAGATAGTTGATGTTCGGGTATTTTGCGAATTCCGCGTCCATGCCTTCCTTGCGCAAGCGCCATGCCACCGATTGCAGCGCGCCAAAGCAGTTCAGGACGGTGCCTTTTGCTTCGCCATATTTCTCGACCAGCCGCTTGATGATTTCCTGTGCCGCAACCTGACCGCCGATGAAGTTGTCAAAGCTGACGGTGATCGCCACATCGGCGCCAGGGGCGGCGGGCGTGTCGATGATGCCGACGGGGATGTTGCGCTGGTTGTAGCGCTTGATTGCCGAGACGATGGCCTGGCTGTCGATCGGGTCAGAAATGATTGCCGAAGGGTTTCTCAGCATCAGCGACTGCCACTGTTCCAACTGGCGGGTGTTGTCGAAGTTGGCGTTGGTGGCCTGGAATTCCCATTTGTTGGCCTCAACCGCGCGCTTGACCGCTTCTTCCTGGATTACGAAGAAATAGTAGTCGAGGCTTTTGTTGGAATAGGGAAGGAAAACCCGGTCTTGCGCCCAGGCGGTACCGCCGAGCAAGGATGCAGCGCCAGCGGCCGCCCCCACCTTCAGAACGCCACGTCGATTCATGATCTGTGATTGTGTCATTTTGGGTCCTCCCCCAGATTTCAAGTATGTAGTAATACTATATACTGTTTGCGTTGTGTCAATCACTTCTTAGCATTCGGATCGGTTTTCTATCTGTAGGTGGGGCGAGCCTTTCGCCCCAAGCCACTGATTTAACGTTAATAAGTGAAATGCATGGCGCCTTTGCGAAATCCTTGGCGTCACCGGGGGTGACGCCAAGGCAGAGTTATACTAACAAATATCGGGCCAATACTACGTTTGACGCATGCTTACGTAGGCAGTGCCATCCAGACAGCCGACAACCATGCCATCCGATTCGCGGGTGAAAAGCCCGTTTTCCACCACGCCCGGAATGGAATTCAGCGCAATTTCCAGCTTGGCCGGGGCGTCAATGCGCAGGCAATGGCAATCAATGATGAAATTGCCGCTGTCGGTGACGACAGGCTGGCCGTCGCGCATCCGGCGGCGGGTGTCGATCTGGGCGATGCCGTGATCGCGCAACGCGTTCTGGATCATGCGGTCGCTTTGTTTCCAGGCGAATTGCACCACCTCGACCGGCAGCGGGAACGCGCCCAGATGATCGACGATCTTGGTTTCGTCGCAGATGGTGATCATCTGTTTCGACGCATGGGCGATGATTTTCTCCCACAACAGGCAGGCCCCGCCGCCCTTGATCATGTTGAACTGACGGTCAATTTCATCCGGGCCATCGACGGTCAGGTCCAACTCGCCAATCTCATTCGGGTCGGTAAGCTGGATCCCAACTTCGCGCGCAACATCATTGGTCGAGCGGGAGGTGGTGGTGCAGGTCAGCGTCATGCCTTCGGCCACGTATTTTCCCAACTCGCGCACGAAAAAATGCGACGTGGTGCCAGAGCCGAGGCCAAGCTTCATCCCGTCTTTCACGAATTCCTCAATAACCTTGCGGCCAGCCAGTTTCTTGGCTTCGTTCTGTGCAGTCATGGTCTACTCCATCTTGTGCAGTCATCGCCCGGTGCCGGGCCGAATGCTTGGTTTCGGGGATGCAGCACCCTAGATCTTGTCGGTCTGCCAGGAATCAAGGGCCGGAAGCTGGTCGGGAAAGGCGGACCCTTTGGCAACGGCGATGGTGGTCACCATCATGTTCACCACCAGATGATGGTTCAGCCGGGATGCAAGCGGGGTCATCAATTCAGTGTGTTCATAGGGGCGGACCGCCACCAGAATGTCGGATTGATGCGCCAGTGGGCTGTCAGCCGCCGTGATGGAAATAACCCGCGCACCGCCCGCCCGAGCGGCCGAGGCAATCTCTACCATCTGCCGGGTGGCACCGGATTGCGAAAAGATCAGCGCAACCTCGCCGGGGCGCGATTGCTCGGCATGCATCCATTGCTTTTTGCGGCCGATGATCGCCTCACACCGCATCCGCAACCGTTGGAATTTATGCTCTGCGTCCAGACCGGTGATCTCGGATATGCCGGTGGCGTAAATCCCGGTCCAAGTCGCTTTGGCCAGCGCCTCTCCGGCGGCGGCGATCTGGCTGGGAATCAGGTCTTCTTGCGCGCGCTGAATGGCGTTCAGTGAATTGCGGCAGGTCTTGCGCACAACATTTTCGACAGAATCCTCGGCGGTGATCTGTTCGTATTCAAAGGGGGCAGCGGGCACGAGGGTTTGCGCCAGATTGATCTTGAAATCCTGATAGCCTTCAAAGCCAAGCCGGCGGCAGAACCGCATGATCGTCGGATCGCTGACCTCGCATTTCTTTGAAAGGGCTGCCATGCTCATATACATCACCTCATCGGGGTGCGAACTGGCGTATTCTGCGATCCGCGTTTCCGCAGCACCCATGTTCTGGGTCATCTCCAGAATGCGTTTGAGCAGGCTTGCACTCATACCTGATCCTTTTTGGCGGCGTGTTGTGCCAGTTTGACCAGTTCGGACAGGCCGTTCAACCGGTGGCCGGGCGCTACAACGACATCTCTGCCGCCGCCCCAAGGCACGACATAAAACGGCACCCCGGCGGCCTGCGCCGTGGCCTGATCGACGACAGTATCGCCGACATAGATATAATCGCCATTCGCAAGGCCCATTCTCGCGGCGACGGCTTGCAGATGGCCGGGGTGCGGTTTGCAATCAGGGACCGCATCGGCACCTATCGCCGCTTCGAAAAGATGCGCGATCCCCAACGCCGCAAGCACCCGCCCCGTCATTTCGTCGGGCTTGTTGGTGCAGATACCCAATCGCAGCCCGCTTTTTGCCAGCAGTTCAAGATCTGCGCGCACATCGGGAAAGAACACCGTTCTGGCCGCAGGACTTTCACGGTAGTTTGCAAGATAGGCCTGATGCGCGCGATCAACCGATGCGTCATCATCGGGGTGGCCAATATGCGCAAAGACATCCAGAATAAGCCGACGCGGCCCGTGTCCGATAAACGCCTCGATGGTCGCCACATCCAGCGTTGGCCAGCCATTGTCCGACAGGTATTTGTTGACACCGGCGGCGATGTCCGGCGCGCTGTCGATAAGGGTGCCGTCCAGATCGAAAATGACCGCTTTCAGATCGTTGCACAAACCGCTCATGCGCCTGCCTCATATGTTTGAATCGCGTCAAAACTGGGCTTCAGTACCGGATAAAGACCGGCATAGACGCCAAAAGCCTGACGATAGGTGGCCCCGGTCGCTGGGTTCGGATCAAGTTGCGACAGGTCGCGGCAAATAAGTGCCGCTTCGGCCACGTCCGACCACGCCCCGCTGGCAACCCCTGTAAGCAGGGCTGCGCCGAATGCGCCACCTTCGGCCGCGCCGACCGTGGTCACCACCGGGCAGTCGAACACATCGGCCTGCATCTGCCGCCACACGTCCGATCGTGCGCCGCCACCCGAGGCCTTGATCAGCGATTTCTCGATGCCCATGCGGTTCATCAATTGATAGATGTCGTAAAAGGCAAACACGATGCCTTCCATCAAGGCGCGTGTCATGTGCCGGGCATCGTGGCGTCCGGTCAGGCCGACAAAGGCGCCGCGAGCGTTTGGGTCGGGATAGGGGCAGCGTTCGCCGTTCAGATAGGGCAGGAACACCAGCCCCTCGGCCCCAACCGGAACCTCCGCGGCGCGCGCTACCAATGCCGCATAATCCTCTCCGGTTCCCAGCAGTCGCGCCAGCCAGGACAGCGATGCGCCCGCGTTCAGCGACACACCCATGCAGTGCCACAGATCGGGGGCCACATTGCAAAAGACCTGCAAGCGACCTTCGGGATTGTCGGCGGGCGAAGTCAGCGCTGCGGCAAGGATGCCCCCGGTGCCGATGGTGGTCTGCAAGGCCCCCGGACGCACGACGCTGGTGCCCAGCGACTGGATCACGGAATCGCCGCCGCCGCCGATCACCGGCGTGCCCGGCCGCAGCCCGAACAAGGCCGCACCCGCCGATGAAATCTGCCCCGACACCACATCGGATTCGTGGCATTCCGGCAGCAGACCGGCATCGAATGGCAGCAAGGCCAGCAAATCGGCGCTCCATTCCCGGCGGCGCACGTCGAACAGGCCGGTGCCCGAGGCGTCCGACACTTCGGTGGCATATTCGCCGGTCATGACAAAACGCAGATAATCCTTGGGGTTCAGCGCATGGGCGACCGTGTCGAACGCCTTTGCCTCATGCCGCTGCATCCACAGGATCTTGCCCGCGGTATAGCCGGTCAGCATGTCGTTGTTGGTCATGCCCAGAAGCGCGTCACGCCCCCCGGCCAGGGCCACGATGTCGGCGGCCTCGGCGGCGTTGCGCTGATCGTTCCACAAAAGCGCCGGGCGCACCACGCGGCCTGCGGCGTCCACGGGGGTAAAGCCGTGCATCTGCCCCGAAAGTCCCACCGCCTCGATCTGGTCGGCTGGCACCGTTTGGAGGACTTTCCCGACCGAGGCGCGCGCCCCCTCGATCCAGAGCTGCGGGTCTTGCTCGGTCCAGCCGAATTGCGGGCGGGCGTAATCATAGGTCGTGGTGTGGGTCGCCAGGATGTCGCCGGATTTGGACAGCACCAGCGCCTTGCAGCCAGAAGTACCGATATCTATGCCAAGATAAGCCATGCTCAGGCCCCTTCGGGCAGGTCGTAACGCACACGGATGTGCTTGAAATTCATGTATTCCAGCATGCCCTCGCGGCCATGCTCATATCCGACACCGGATTGTTTGCGCCCGCCATAGGGCGCGTTGATGATGCCCGCATCCACCGTGTTGACGGCCACGTTGCCATAGTCCAGCCGCCGCGACAGGTAGCGGATTTCATCGGCATCCTTGCCATAGACATAGGATGCAAGGCCATAAGGCGTGTCGTTGGATTTCTGCACCGCCTCTGCCAGCGTGTCGAATGGGGCGACGCCGACGATGGGACCGAAGGTTTCTTCGGTCATCACCAGCATCTCATGCGTGCAATCAGCCAGCACCGTGGGGCGGAAGAAATGCCCTTTGGCAAAGGCAGCACCTTCGGGGGCCGCACCGCCTGCCAGAAGCCGGGCACCCTTGGCCACAGCGTCATTCAGGTGCGCGCGCGTCTTGGCCAGCGGTTCGGCCGACGCCATGGAGCCCAGATCGGCGCTTGGGTCCGCAAGCCCGTCGGCCACGCGCAGCGCATCGGCGGCCTGCGCCAGCTTGGCCACAAACGCGTCATACACCGACCGCGCCACATAGATCCGGTTGATCGCGATGCAAATCTGGCCGCAGTTGCGAAAGGATCGCCGCGCCGCGCCCGCAACCGCGGCGTCCAGATCCGCGCTTGCCGTCACGACCATCGGGCAATTGCCGCCAAGTTCCAGCGCCATGCGCTTGACCGAAGTGGCAGATTGCTGAATTTTCAAACCGACAGCGGATGAGCCGGTAAAGGCGATCTTGTCGACACCCTTGTGTTCCACCAACGCCTGACCCACGACCGATCCCGGCCCGGTGATCACGTTGACCACGCCCGCAGGTATCCCCGCCTCGATGCATTTCGCGCCGATGGCCAGCGCGGTGAAGGGGGTGATTTCGGCGGGCTTGATGACAATGGTGCAGCCTGCGGCCAATGCGCCGCACAGCTTCCAGCCCACCAGTTCGGCGGGATAGTTCCAGGGTGTGATCGCCCCCACCACGCCGATCGGTTCGCGCACCACGGTCGAGTCGAAATCCGTGCTGTCGTTGGGGATGGTTTCGCCGTGGATGCGCGCGGCCTCTTCGGCGTAGAAATGGCAGGTTTCGGCCAGTTTCAGGATTTCGCCGCGCGCCTCGTTCACGGGCTTGCCTTGCTCCAGTGTCATCAGCCGCGCCATTGCGTCGGCATCAGCGGCAATGGCGTCGCCCAGATTGTGCAAATGCAGGCTGCGTGCCTTGGCGGGAAGATCGGCCCAGGGGCGGAACGCCGCGCGGGCCGCACGCACCGCGCGCTCAAGCTCATCCGCGCTGGCGATGCCGACCACGCCGATAATCTCGCCGGTGGACGGGTTTGCCACCTCAACAGTGGGGGATCGCGCGGCAACCACAGCGCCGTCAATAATCATCTTGCCGATAAGGTTCTGAAGCATGATCGAATATCCGCCACTCTGTTTGTGTCACTGGATGTTTGTTTTACTATATATGAAAGTGTCCATTGCGCAAGAACGACTATCACGGCCCGGTGTGAAATGGGCTGGCACCCGGGCCTTCCACAAGGTTTTGTGGCGGCAAGCCTCAAGCGAAAGCCTGCTGTATGTTGAAATTAAATGATTTTTGCGAAAATGGGCGGCTTGTTTCTGACACCGGTCGGGTTGCTGCCGCGCGTTTGGGTGATTGACATTTTTCCGCATGAGGCGATAGTAATACTACAAATCTAACCCTGAGAGGTGAAAATGCTGCCTATCAACCATGAAACCGCGAAACTTGTGGGGCGCGTCTGGCGTGCCGATGTCAATGGCCCCTCGGTCGTGGTCTTGCGGGGCGGGCACATTATTGATGTCACTGCCAGTTTTCCGACAATGACCGACCTGCTGAACGCCGGCATCGCTGGCAGTTTCGACAGCCTTGAGGGCGAAAACCTTGGCCCGCTCGACGCGTTCTTACATGAACCTGCTGCCATGCGGTCGGGTGGCGATAGAAACTGCCTGCTTGCGCCTTGCGATCTGCAGTCGATCAAGGCGTGCGGCGTAACCTTCGCCAGTTCGATGATCGAACGGGTCATCGACGAACGCACGCTGGGCGATCCGGCCAAGGCCGACGTGATCCGAAGCCGCATCGGCAAGTTGATCGGCGGCAACCTGTCGTCAATCAGGGCCGGATCCGAGGCGGCAAAGGGCGTCAAGCGCGCACTCGAATCCGAAGGGCTGTGGTCGCAATATCTTGAGGTGGGCATCGGCCCCGATGCCGAGGTTTTCACCAAATCGCAACCCATGTCTGCCGTCGGTTACGGGGCCGAGGTGGGCATAAATCCGATTTCAAACTGGAGCAACCCCGAGCCGGAAATCGTCATGGTGGTTGACGGGCGCGGCACGATCTGCGGCGCTGTTCTGGGCAATGATGTGAACCTGCGTGACGTCGAGGGGCGTTCGGCGCTGCTGTTGGGCAAGGCCAAGGATAACAACGCCTCTTGCGCGGTTGGCCCGTTCATCCGCCTGTTCGACGATGCGTTCACCATCCGCGATATCGAGACCGCACAGCTGAGCATGAAGGTCACCGGCACTGACGGGTTTGAGATTTCGGGCGCATCCAACATGTCTGAAATCAGCCGCTCGCCTGCGGAATTGGTCGCCCAGACCTGCAACGCCAATCACCAGTACCCGGACGGATTCCTGCTGTTCACGGGAACGATGTTTGCCCCCACGCAAGACCGGGGCGCACCGGGCAGCGGCTTCACCCACAAGCCGGGCGACGTGGTGGACATCAGCACGCCGCTTTTGGGCACGCTGACCAATACCGTGACCGGGTCGGACAAGGCCGCACCCTGGACCTTTGGTCTGCGCGCGCTGATGGGCAATCTGGCGGCACGCGGGCTTTTGTCGTGACCGCCTGAATGGTCCGGAATGCCGCGTGCCGGTAACCAACGCGCGCTCAGCGCTGATCAACAGTAGGAGACCGGAATGAACTATGCTGCGAAACTTAGCCTTGCGGGCAAACGCGCGTTGGTTACCGGCGCGGGGCAGGGCATTGGCGCGGCCTGCGCCGAAGCGCTGGCCGCGACCGGTGCCCATGTGATCTGCACCGATCTGGTTGCCGAACGGGCCGAGGCTACGGCGGAAACCCTGCGCGGCAAGGGGCTGGCTGCCGAAGCGCATGCTCTGGACGTGACCGACACCAACGCGATCGAGGCGCTGTCGGCTAGGCTGGGCGCGCTGGATATTCTGGTCTGCAACGCAGGCGTTGTCACCTCTGCCGGGGCAGAAGACCTGTCGGATGACGACTGGGATTTCGTGACCAAGGTCAACCTGACCGGCGTTTTCCGCTGCTGCCGGACCTTCGGGCGCGCCATGCTGGGGGCGGGCGGCGGCGCGATTGTGAATATCGGCTCGATGTCGGGGCACATCGTAAACACGCCGCAGCCGCAATGCCACTACAACGCCTCCAAGGCGGCGGTGCATCAACTGACCCGGTCGCTGGCCGTGGAATGGGCGACGCGGGGCGTGCGGGTCAATGCCGTTGCCCCCACCTATATCGCCACATCGCTGCTTGACAGTGTCGAGAATGGCGAGGCCCTGATGGCCCGTTGGAAAGACCTTACCCCCATGGGGCGCTTGGGCGAGCCACACGAGGTTGCTTCGGCGGTGCAGTTTCTTGCCTCGGACGCGGCCAGCCTGATCACCGGAACCATCCTGAACGTCGATGCCGGATATACCTGTCTGTAAAGGAACCACGATGCCCAAAGCCCTGGTACTGGAGCGCGCGCTGGAATTGTCGCTGCGCGAGATCGACTTGCCGCAGACCCTTGCCCGCGATGCTGTGCGCGTCCGAACCGAAGTGGTGGGCATCTGCGGCAGCGATGTCCACTATTACCAACACGGGCGCATCGGTCCTTTTGTCGTAAGCGCGCCGATGGTTCTGGGCCATGAGGCGGCGGGTGTCGTGGTCGAGGTGGGCGGTGATGTCACCACTTTGCGCATCGGTGATCGTGTCTGCGTCGAGCCGGGCGTGCCGGATTTCACCTCGCGCGCCAGCCGGATCGGGCGCTACAATCTTGACCCCAGCCTGACCTTTTGGGCCACGCCGCCCGATCACGGCTGCCTGACCCCCGAGGTCGTGCATCCTGCGTCGCTGTGCTACCGTCTGCCCGCCACCGTCACTGCCGCACAGGGCGCAATGGTCGAGCCGCTGGCGGTCTGCATTCAGGCCGCCACCAAAGTGCAGATCAAGCCCGGCGATATTGCCGTGGTGCTGGGGGCCGGGCCGATTGGCCTGTTGCAGGCGCTGGCGGCGCGGGCTTCGGGGTGTTCGGATGTGTTCATCTTTGACCCGCAGGATCAAAAGCTGGACATTGCCGCGCAGTACCCTGGTATCCATCCACTGTACGCGCGCAACGGCAGCCCTGCCGCACAGATCGGCACCGCGACGGGCGGCTGGGGGGCGGATGTGCTGTTTGAATGTTCCGGTGCGGCGGCGGCCTTTCGCGGCATTGCGGACCTGCTGCGGCCTGGCGGTACGATTGTCGCTGTGGGCATGCCGATTGACCCGGTGGCGGTGGACATCGTGGCCTTGCAGGTGCGCGAAATCGCGCTTTTCACCGTGTTTCGCTACGCCAATGTCTATGACCGCGCGATCAACCTGTTGGCCAGCGGCCAGATTGACGTGGGCCCGCTGATCACCGGGACATATGATTTCGACGACAGCATCGCGGCCTTCGAACGTGCAGCCGAAGGGCGTGCCGAAGACATCAAGATTCAGATCAGGATGCCAGATTGATCTGGTCAAATTCAAAGGATTCTACGATGACCAAACCTACAGATTTCGCGCCGCACGGAAAGCACCTGATTGGTAGTACTTGGGTGGCCGGCAGCGACAGCTTTGCCAGCGCCCCGGCGCACGGGCCATCACACCGTTTTTCCGTCGGCACACCCGCGCATGTCGATGCCGCAGTGCAGGCCGCCGAGACGGCGTTCGAAACCTATGGCGTCAGCAGCCGTGCCGACCGTGCCGCCTTTCTGAACGCCATCGCCGATGAGATTGATGCCCGCGGCGACGCGATCACCCTGATCGGCTGCCAGGAAACCGGCCTGCCCGAAGCGCGCCTGCAAGGCGAACGTGGCCGCACCACCGGTCAGTTGCGCCTGTTCGCCGATCATATCCTTGCGGGCGACTATCTGGACCGGCGCCACGATCCGGCCCTGCCTGAGCGCAAGCCCCTGCCGCGCCCCGACATGAAGATGGTTCAGCGCCCGATTGGCCCCGTCGCCGTCTTTGGCGCGTCCAACTTTCCGTTGGCGTTTTCCACGGCAGGTGGCGATACGGCCGCAGCCCTTGCCGCCGGGTGTCCGGTCGTGGTCAAGGGCCACAGCGCCCATCCCGGCACCGCCGAGATTGTGGCCGAAGCGATCCACGCCGCGGTTGCCCGCTGCGGCATGCCCGCTGGCGTGTTCAGCCTTGTGCAGGGCGGGCGGCGCGATGTCGGGCAAGCGCTGGTCCAGCACCCGCTGATCAAGGCGGTGGGCTTTACTGGGTCGCTGGTCGGGGGGCGTGCGCTGTTCGATCTGTGTGCCTCGCGCAACGAACCCATTCCGTTTTTCGGCGAACTTGGCTCGGTGAACCCGATGTTCATTCTGCCGGGCGCACTCGCCGCGCGCGGTTCTGAAATTGCCAAAGGCTGGGCCGGATCGCTGACCATGGGGGCGGGGCAGTTTTGCACCAATCCAGGCGTGGCGGTTGTGATTGACGGCACTGACGCTGACGCCTTTGTGGCCGCGGCAAGCCAGGCCTTGGGTGCGACAGGCGCACAAACCATGCTGACCGATGGCATCGCGCAGGCCTATCGCAGCGGGCAAGCACGTATCGCCGAAAACGAGGGTGTGCAGGAAGTGCTGAAGACCACCTGCCAAGGGCGTGAGGCAACCCCCTACCTTTATCAAACCAGCGGCGAGGCCTGGCTGGCTGACCCTGCGCTGGGCGAAGAGGTGTTTGGTCCGCTGGGCCTTGTCGTGCGGGTGCGCGATGAGGATGAAATGCGTGCCGTGGCCCGCAGCTTGCACGGGCAATTGACCTGCACACTGCACATGGATGACAGTGATACGGCGCTGGCCCGTGCCTATGTGCCAATTCTCGAACGCAAAGCCGGTCGCTTGCTGGTCAACGGTTTCCCTACTGGCGTTGAAGTCGCCGATACGATGGTTCACGGTGGACCCTATCCGGCCTCGACCAATTTTGGCGCCACCAGCGTTGGAACCCTGTCCATCCGTCGGTTTCTGCGGCCGGTTTGCTATCAGAACATGCCAGATGCGATCCTGCCGGATGACCTGAAACAGGCGCAGCGTTGAGGTAGCTACCCAACCAAACCGCTTATTGGCTTCATCCTCAACAAGACGGAACTAAACGGTGGCTGGGGACAGAAGGCCGATGCTGCCGCACGTCTTCATAACGCTGGCTTCATCATCGTGGATCAGAACGATCAGCCCGGAGAGCGCCCTGAGCGCTACGAGCATCTTATGGAAGGCGCAGACCGGATCAGGCTCGGTGCTCTGAACTATTTCATCGAACCTGCAAGGGAAAAGGCAGCAATGGATGTCTCTATCCGCGCGGGCGATCTCGCGTCCGCGATGGGGTTGAAGGACGCTTTCCCAAATATCTGCCAAGCCCTTGGTGGGGAAAAATTTCAGAAACTTGCGCAAGTGCCGTCGCCCAAAAGCACAGAACCAAACCCAAGCAGCTCTACCATTTTTACCTATAAACTCAATTCTCAAGCGGAGGCGGACGCCGTGACCGACACAACAAGAGCACCAGCGCCTTCTGCAGTGAACTTGATCCTCTATGGCCCGCCAGGCACAGGCAAAACCTATCGAACGGCATGGGAAGCAGTTCGGCTTTGCTTGGGTGAGCAGACCGCATCCGGGCTGAAGGGCAAGGGTCAGCGATCTGCATTGATGAACGTGTATCGGAAGCTCGTGAGCGAGGGGCGCATCGAATTCGTGACCTTTCACCAGTCGATTTCGTACGAGGAATTTGTCGAAGGTCTCCGGCCAACTACCGATAAAGCCGAAGGCGGATCGACAGACACGGGATTTCGCTTGGTACCTGTTGCCGGGATCTTTCGTCGGATCTCGGAGCGGGCAGAAGCGGCCTGCGATGCTCCTATAAGAAGTCCTGCGGCGAATGAAATGAGCGCTAACACTTCGTCGGGGCTGTTGACGGTAGGCGTCATGCCGCCCGTACGCGATGGCACCTTCCGGCAGGTTGTACAGGATATCGCCACTCGACTTGCTGAAGCGAACACCGCCGGGTTCTCATTGCAACAATATCGTGAAGCACTTGTTCAAGCAGGTCAGGAAACCGGGGTTGAGCCGACGGGCGGATGGGAAAACCACAACATGCCCAATTGGACGAGCCATCCGGATCAATCCTGGTTGGTTCCAGCAGATCAGAAAGATGACAGCTTGGACGATGAGGGCGGTGACAATCGAATGCTGGCGAAGGATCCTGAGAGTTTTGTCCTCATCATCGATGAAATTAACCGGGCGAATATTTCGAAGGTATTCGGCGAACTGATCACCCTTCTCGAGCCTGACAAGCGGCTCGGGATGGACAACGAAATTAGCCTGACACTCCCTTACTCGAAAAAACCTTTCGGCGTGCCAAGAAACCTGCACGTCATCGGTACGATGAACACAGCCGACCGTTCCATCGCTCTCTTGGATACAGCGCTACGCCGCCGGTTTGCTTTCCGCGAATTAATGCCTGATCCGTCTGTTCTTTCGAACGACGTTGAAGGCGTTGATTTGCGAAGACTGCTGTCCACGATCAACGAGCGCATCGAGTATCTCTTTGATCGGGAACATCAGATTGCGCCAATCCTTATCAGGCGGGTTTGCAGCGCCATGCAGGAAGGCTGTTGCACGACGGTTTACCAACCCGGATACCTTTCACAGAACTGGTCCGAAAGCCGCGTCGCCGGATCTTCGTCCAAGGCAAGATCCCGTGCAATCCGATCTATCAGGTCCGGGCATTCGATTTGATCATGAGCCGGGTGCAAAGCCACCTGTGCTGGGTAGAGCAACCCGAGCAAATTACCTGCAATGGCAGCCGTGCTGTCGCTGTCACCGGAATGACAAAGGGCGATCTGGAGGCCAGCGGCGAAACTGTCGGAGGCCAGCGCTGCATAAACCGCAATTGCAGGCGCCTCTTCGGCAACCCAACCACCGCCCAAACTTTCTACCGTCTCAGCTCTCCCTCCGCGCGGGGCAGAGACGGCATGCGCCAAAGCAACGGCCGTTTCGCCATGAGTTTGGACAATTGCCTCCGTGACTGCCTGTTCAAGGGGCACGCCACGGGTGACAGCCCTTAGAATATCAACAAAGGCTGCTGCCGCCTCTTGGCCCGTCAGGTGCCCATGGGTCAGCGCCGAGGTTTCCAGGGCCAGATCGCGCGCCGAGGTCGCAGAGCATAGCGCAACAGGGGCTACCCGCATAATTGTGCCGCAGCCTTTGGAATCGTTCCGCGCCGTGTCTCCAAACCGCTTTGCTGAACGCAGGCTAGACAGGCATGTCATTCCAGGTGGAGATGTTTTGAGAGCACACGTTTGTCCGAATATCTGCGCGATTTTTTGAAGCGGCTTCCTGATTTCGAGGATATCGAGGCCGAGGAACGGGCAATGAATCAGGCGGCAGCACATCCAAGCCTGCTGCCCGCGCTTGACTTCTTCCTTAGGTGGCCGTCGCTGGAGCGCGCAGCGCGGCTTCTGATCGACCGTCCGGATGAAATCAACGGCGAGCGCTATGAACTTCTGGTACCCACTGCTGAGGCATTGTCTGCGCGATTTCCGCTGGCTGCCACACTGGCGCTGAGAGCCATAATCGACTTCACGCTGTCGAACGTCAGATCAAAGCGCTACGGCTATGCCGCCCAGCACTTGGTTGAATGCGAGGGGTTGGACGGTCGGATTGAGGATTACGGAACGTTTGAGCCTTACGCCACCTACATTGCGCGCCTGAAGCGCGACCATGGACGCAAAACAGGTTTTTGGGGGCACATCACATGACGACATCATACGATATCATTCCCGATATTTATCCGGACATCGACCGCTTGGCGCAAACGCTGTCGATCCTCGGCTAAGTGGCAGCTGGGGAGGTTTTGCGCGCGTGATTTGCACGCTACCTGAACATCGACCTTTCCCTCGTGGCAGCCTCATCATGAGCAATGTCATCGCGAAATCTCCCCTGCCAGCACCGCTTGGCCGTGCACAGCGAGGGTCGCGGTGAATTTTGGACAGGCGAACCGCTTGATGACGTCAAAAACCCGGGCGTCGTAGGCGGCTTGCCCGATCGCACGACACAAATCTGACGCGTGAAACTGTCGATTGATGCTTGGAGCGGCTGCAATCTGTGCCAGCAGTTCTCGCTCTCGAGGATCGAGCGGTTTCTCAGGCGCTGGAGTGGTTATTTGGCGGGGCACTTCACCAGGCGAATTGCGCCAACGGCGCATGAAGCCAAGCAGAAAGCCCGCCGGCACCTCGTCATTGCCACGCGCCCGGTTGAAGGCAAGGAAACGCTCCCAGATGACCTGCGTGTCGACGTTCCAGCATGGCAAGGCGGTCTTAGCAGCCTTGATTAGCTCAGCCCAACAGGTCTGGAAAACGTTCGATTTTTCGTTAATGTTGATTTGTCCCAAAAATATAGTTTTGTTAGTATTTTCTTTATATAGTGATGTGTCGCGTCCGCCTGACTCGACGTCGCGGGGCTCTTCCTCCCTATCGAAGGCCGTGAAGCGGAAAAGCCAAGGTGCATACTTGCCATGGGGCTTGTGGCGGACGAGTTGGAGCTCTGAGGTCTCAAGCTCGTTCAGCAGGACGCTCAGATATTGCCGCGAGACGCCGACCTTTTCGGCAAGAGCCGACAAAGTGAATGCCGCCGTTCCCCGGGGCAAGCCGTTGTAACCTTCCTTCCAGGAAATCCCATCTAGGATAAAGGTCGCCAGCTTGTGAGCGGAAACGGAAAGCTCGGTCTGTGTGATCCGGCGCAGGATCAGTCCGGTTGTAGGTTCCATGGTCAGGTTCTCCTGAGAGGACCAACGCCATGCCGTTAGGTAAAAACATTCTTGCCAGCAAAACAACTTTGCTGGTTGCAGACGTTTCGACGTTGCGCTAGAAAAATCGTGTTCAGTGGTTTTTCTAGCGCGGCGTCAGGCTTCACGGTCTGGCGTCGTTCTCGTTTTGGGGTTCAGTGCACGGTCTCCAGTGCACGGTTTCAGGGACGCGGGCCTGGGCGAGGCTGGCCCGCGCTCGTTCAGTATCGGACCTCTTCGAAGCCGTAGTTTCCCGCATGATCACGCCAGTCGACAAAGACCGCGCGATAATTCACCGAGGCACAGTGCAGGGATCGGGGCAGGGCGGAAGCTGGCGGTACCTGAGCGACGCTCGAGCGCGACCAACGGTAATCGCCTTGAACCCCGTAAGAGCCAAGGCGTGTCGCATCGGAGCGGATGCAGTCGCCATCCCGGTTTCGACGCTGACTAAACTGGATATGGTAGACTCGGATGCTCCTGACGAAGTCAAAGGCATCGCCGGAAATGTCGGCGTTAGCCTGTTCGTCTGCCTGCACCGGGATGAGGGGAAGCGAGCTGTCAGGCAAACTAATCGACGGCGAAACCTGAGACGCGATGTTGATGAGCCGCTCCCTCGGCGAGGGGGCTGCAGGGCTACTGAACGACGCCCCCATGGGACAGCGCCAGATCTGCAAGGGCGGCTCGATCGGCCAAGGCGTAATCCGCTGGATGAACACTGCCCGCGCATGGGCGCAGGGCGCCGAGGCCGGCCAGCCACCTGCAAGACACAACAGGATCGCACAGTCGACGGGGTAAGCTTGGGCCGGTGCTGCCGTGCCGAGCAGGCCGGATACGGTTATGGCTGCGGCAGTCGCAGCGCTTCGGATCATTTGCTTCATGACGCCGACTCCCTCTATAATAGTGCGTCGATACGAAACAACACTAACGATAGCAAGGAGATTTCATCGCAGGGCGACAGGAAGCATCGGTTAACGGCAACGGCTTGAGCCAAGCAGTGGTATGGTAGGCTCAAATGCATCACGATCGCCTCATACGGCGCCGCAGTCAGACTTCATCGCTGCAGACGTCAGGTCTTACCTCTGCGAAGCACCGCTCAGACGGCAACTCCTGGCAAAGTATGCCGGCGATAGATGCCGGGGCTATTTCCAGGTCAGGTTCCTCGAGCGAGCGCAGGCTGCTCTCGCGCCACTTTACTCAATAGCGTCAATGAACCGTCCATAGTCCTCGCTGACCTCGCGGGCCTCGCTGAATGCCCGCGCGCGCTCTTCATCGAGGCAGCGGAAATAGTCTTGCACCTCAGCAATGTAGGTCTCGAAATCTCCCCGGATCAGATCCCTATAAATTTGCATGTCTTCTCGGGCTTGGGGAAGGAACGGCCGTTCCGGCGGAGTGCAGGCATCCACTGGACCTGCCGCCAAAGCAGCGAGGATCATCGTCAGCAAGGCTATGTTGCGCACACAAGTCATGTGCAGGGCAAAACTCCTTTGCCGTCTTTAAGATCACGCTGTTGTCAGGTATCACTCTTATCGAAGCAAGGCGAGTTTCGTCAAGTCGATTTTATTGTCTTGCTATCGTTAATGTTGTCTTGTATCTCCCACGGTGTTGCGACTCCGTGGGACTGATACTGCACCTCAGGCAGGCAAAGGACCTAAAGCGGATGGCCATGATAGAAGAAGCTCCGAATGTGGTTACAGAAGACGGATTGCGCGGCCTCCTTGCCGAGGGCTACCTCATCGAGGTGGTCTGCAAGGAAGGGGCCGAAAAGCGCCACAACAGCTGGTACGGCACCTGGGTCGTCCGGGCAGTGGCCCCTGACGGGCGTGACGACAAGATGCTCGTCACCAGCCGCAGCGTCCTCAAGCTGCGTGATTTCAAGACCATCGTTGGCCTCGTCAGCTTCCTGGCTGACATGGGCTGCAAAACGACCTGCATCCCGCTCGAAGAGGGTGGGCGCGAACGGCATGCCGCCCCTGGGCGCACGCCCGAGCCGCGGACCGGCCCGGTTCTGGTCAAAGACGACTGATCGCGCACTTGCGCTCGTCTTTGCACTGGCTACAGGGGTCTGTGCCGCTCCCCTGACCGCCGAAACGCTGACGGGCGCAAATGGTTTCATCTTCTCGGTTGGCCCTGACGGCCAACTGATCTCGGCCACCGAAGGAACGAGCGCCCTGCGCGCGTTCATGGGTGATGATGAGGCTCTGAGCAGGGGCCAAACAGATCGCCTTTTTCTCTTTGCAGCACCGCAGACCCGTGAGGACAATGATCCTCTGAGCCCTGTCGCTGCTGCCGCCACTTTTGCACCACACGCCGCTCTAGCTTCCCCGGAAATCCTCCAGGCCATTGAGACCACTGCCCTGCGCTATGCGGGCCACAACGCCTTGCGCCGTGCGGGCCTCTCGGTGACCGACTGGACGCTGTTCTACCGCGCCAACATCGAGGTCGAGAGCGCCTATAACCCAAGTGCGCTCAGCTCGGTCGGGGCCATCGGGCTCGGCCAGCTCATGCCCGAGACCGCACGCGATCTTGGCGTCGATCCGCATGACATGGCGCAAAACCTCGACGGCTCAGCCCGCTACCTTTTGATGATGCTCGACCAGTTCGGTGATGGCCCGCTCGCGCTGGCTGCTTACAACGCCGGTCCTGAAGCGGTCACCCGCCATGGCGGCATTCCCCCTTTCAGAGAAACCCAAGGCCATGTGGCCCGTGTGACAGCCGTGTTCCAGCGGCTCAGAGGAGAACTGTCGTGACGTCCAGACCTTTAACTACTGTGCTTGGTGCGATGGCCCTTGTCGTGCTGGCGGGGCCTGCGCTTGCGCAGAGCATCGATCTTTCGCCGGTGCAGACCCTGCTGCAAGGCATCGTAGATGCCATCACCGGTCCCTTGGGCATCGTGATCGGCACACTGGCGCTGATCGGTGTGTTTCTCTCCTGGCTCTTTGGCATCCTCGATTTCCGCCAAGCTCTTTGGGTGGTGGTGGCGATCGCCGGCATCGCCGCAGCGCCGACCATTGTCGCCGCAATCTGGACGACCTGAGCAAAAATCATGGCTGACCAGTCCCGCGTCTTCATTGGCCTCCTGAGGCCACCCAAACTCATGGGCCTGCCGATCATGTATGCCATGGTCTGGCTTTTTGGCTCTAGCTTGCTGTTCCTCTGGGTACAGAGCGGGCTAGTGGCTGTTGGCGCGGCGCTGGCTTGGCCTGCGCTCTGGAAAGCCGCGGACTGGGATCCGAACTTCCTCGATGTCTTGGTGATCACCTTGCAAGAAACCCCGCCCACAACGAACCGCAAGCTGCACGGGGGCGACAGCTATGCCCCGTGATGGAATTGCTATTGAGGCGGCGGACGCGCTCGATCCGCTGACGGCGCTGCCCGCTTGGGTCAAGGGCGAGAAGCGGCTCTCGTCGATGCTGCCCTATGTCAGCCTCGTCACCGACCGGACAATCCGGACGCGGGGCAACGAGCTGATGCAATGCATCCGCCTTGAGGGGGTGAACAGCACCACGAGCGAGGACGCGCATCTTGACCGGATCGGCAGCCTTCTGGCGGGGATCGTCGCACAGGTCGGCACCGGGTTTTCCTTTTACCTGCACAAGGTTTCAAAAGCGGTCGATGTGACCTTGCCCCCCATTCCGGGTGAAGGGTTTGCCTCTGCCGTCGACCAGCGTTGGCGTACCCATCTCGGACGGTCGGGTTTGCGCGACAAGACAATTACGCTTTCGGTCCTGAAACGCCCCGAGACCGGCAGCCGCCTGCCTTTCGGCCTTGGCGCCTCCCGCACGCGGTTTGCGGCCGACACGACCCGCCGCCTCCGCAAGCTCGACGAAGTCGTGGGGTTTCTGCTGTCGTCCTTTGATGAGCTGAAGCCCAGCCTGCTGGCTGCCAGCACCGGCGAGCTCTTCGGTTTTCTCGGCTCGCTCAACACCGGCGAGGAGCATCCGCTCTTTCCCCGCTCACGCCTTGGCGTGATTGCGGAAGACGTGGCCAATACCCGTGTCACCTTCCGGGGCACCACCATCGTGCTCAGTGATGGTGCCGTGGGCGAGAAGGTCGGCGCGATCTTCGCGGTCAAGAACTACCCCGCCAAGACCGACAGTCTGATGCTCGACGAGCTGAATTTGCCCGTCGACATGGTGGTCACGCATTCTTTCGTGCCGATCAACGTCAACATCATGGCGGGTCGTATCAAGCGGCAGCTCCGGCTGATGCAGGCTGCCAACGACGGCGCGGTCAGCCTCGCGCAGGAACTTGAGCTGGCCCAGGACGATCTGGAATCCAAACGCCTGATCTTTGGCGAGCACCATATGACGGTGGCGGTTTATGCCCGCAGCCAAGCGGCGCTCGACGATATTGCGGCCGAGATCCGCAACATCTCCGCGACCTCCGGGATCAATCTGATCTCGGAAGCCTTCGGAGCTCGGGCGCATTTCATGGCGCAACATCCCGGGAATACTGGCGCGCGGAGCCGCAAGGCCGCGATCACCAACCACAACTTCGCTGATCTCGCCACTTTCCACCGCACACCGCTTGGCAAGACTGGACCAGAACTGCCCTGGGGCGTGCCGATCACGCTCTTCCCAACACCCGAGCGCAGTGGATTTCGCTTTAATTTCCATGAGCAAGGCGCGCCGGACCGTGAACCTACTGGCGGCCACACTCTGATCTTGGGTCGTCCCGGCTCGGGCAAATCCGTGCTCGCGGCCTTCCTGATGACCATGGCCCGGCGCGCAGGGGCACGGCTTTTTGTCTTCGACTACCGCGCCGGTATGGAAATGGCCGTCCGCGCCTTGGGGGGCAGCTATTCGACCGTGCGGGCCGGACGTCCCACAGGACTTAATCCGCTTCAAACCGAGATCGATGCGCGCGGTCAGGCTTGGCTGGCCGACTGGCTCGCGAGCCTCCTTGAGCGCCGCGACCGGCCCCTGACCCCGGTGCAGACCAACCGGCTGCAAGAGGTCGTGCGCCAGAACGCCAGTGCCGGGAACGCAGGCTTGCGCAACTGGTCGGACTTCGCCTCGCTGCTGGTCTCGACCGATGACGACGGCGATCTTTTCGAGCGCATGCAGGAATGGACGGCCGAAGGCCGCTACGGCTGGATTTTCGGGTCGAATACCGAAGACACTTTCAGCCTGGATGGCGATGTCTCCGGCTTCGATCTGACCGGCATCCTCGATTCCGAAAGCGAGCGGGAACGGATGGCGGTGCTGTCCTATCTCTTCCGCCGCGTGGAGCGGGTGATCGAGGACCGCAAGCCGACGATCATCGTGATCGATGAGGCGTGGAAGGCGCTCGACAACGCCTATTTCGCCGAACGTCTGAGCAATTGGCTGGTGACGGCCCGCAAGCAGAACGCCGTCGTCGTGATGATGACGCAGTATGCGAGCCAGCTCGAGCGCACGCGCACCGGCAAGACCATCGTGGAAGCCGTGCCGACACAAGTGCTTCTGCCAAATATCCGCGCCTCGGCCGCCGACTACGCCATGCTGGGCCTTAGCGACAAGGAGCTCGACGTGCTTCTGGGCGTCGGCTCTGCCTCGCGGCTGGCGCTTGTGCGCGATGATCGCGGCGCAGTAGTGATCGACGCTGATCTCAGCGCCCTTGGCCCCCTCGTGACCATCCTTGGCGGCATGGAGAAAGGCGAGGACCTCGTAGGCTCCGACTATCGCGACCGCCCTGATTTCTGGAGAGTGCCATGACCCGTACCATTTCCTCAAAGCTGATGCTAATCGGCCTCGGCCTGATGCTGACGGCCTGCGCACAATATAACCCCGCGGAAGCGAACTGCTTCAATTTCCGCGATGCCCCGGCGCGGGCTGGGTCTTCCACGACAACGGTCTCCACCATGGGGACGGCAGTCACGCGGCGCGACACGGCATGCGATTTTGTGATGCTCGGGGCGGGCGGCTGATCTGATGCGGGCTTTGCTTCCTCTCTCTATGCTCGGCCTTGCGCTGGCCAATCCCTATGCCGGGCCGGCTGCCGCGCAAGGCGTGCCGACCTTCGATCTGCGGCTCTTTGCCGAGCGGCAAGCGATCCTTCAGCAGACCGACAGGGATCTGGCCTTGCAGCAGGACCGGCTGAGCCGCGAAGAAGAATTGGCCGAGATCGAGCGCCAACAGCTTGCCTCGCTGAACGGCCTCATGGATTCCATGTCACTTGGGACCGGTGATGTCGCGGGCACTGTGGCAGGGCTTGAGGCCGGGCAGGGGGCCACTGATGGCGTCGAAAGTGCTGCGTCCAGTCTCTATGCGCCCGAGGACAACAACCCCGCCGCAGCCCGCATGTTCGGTGACGCCCGGGAAGGGATCGAGGCGCTGATCATACGTGCGGCCCGCGATACCCACGGCCTGCCGGGTGTAAGCCGCGCTGGCTTGTCGCTCGTGCAGTGGCGCTGCCTCATTCAGGCCCTGATCTGGCAGGAAAGCCGCTTTCAGATTGGTGCGCGCTCGCCTGCGGGGGCTTTTGGTCTTACCCAGATCATGCCCGGCACGGCGAGCGATCTCGGGATCAACCCCGCCTATTACGATGACCCCTACCTGCAGGTTACCGGCGGCGCGCGCTACCTCGCGCAGATGCTGAACATGTTCGACGGCAATATCATCCACGGCCTCGCCGCCTATAACGCAGGCCCAGGGAACGTGCAGAACTACGGCGGGGTGCCGCCTTTCGCGGAAACCCAACACTACGTTGTGGTCATCCCGCAGCAATACAACAGTTATCTCGCGACTGTCGGCGGCATCGATGCCTTGGGCACCATCGATCCGGTGCTTCTGGCGAACGCGAGTTTCAGCCTCTCGGCGCATGGTGCGGGTGTCTATGGAGACTATTCTCTGGTCTCGGTCCGCGCAGCCGCCCTCCGGGTCCAGGACATCATCACCCGGATCAATGAGACCGAAGACCTGCATGAGGCAATTGCACTGAACACCTATGCCCGTGCCGAGCTCGCCCGGCTGGTGGCGATCCGCACCCGGATCAAGGCGGCACACACCGAGCCTCTGAGCGCCGAGCAGATCGCCATGGCGGCGGCTCAAGCCGCAGAGCGGCAATATATGGATTTCACCTTGGAGACTTTGCAATGATCCGGCGCATCACCCGTACCCTTACCACTGGCGCTGCCTCTCTGGCGCTGGTCACCGTCCTCGCCAGCCCCGTCGCCGCACAGGGTGTGCCCACCGTCGACACCCAGAACATCGCCCAGGAAATCCGCCAACTGCAACAGATGCTGCAGGATTTTGGGCTGCAGACTGACCTGCTGGATAACGCGCTGGCACAGCTTCAAGTGGTTCAGAACCAGCTTGATCAGCTCAACGAGATGTATGCTTCCCTCACGGGCCCGCGCAGCATTCTCGGCCTTGTCATGGGCGACGGTCTCGACGGTCTGCTGGAAGCCAAGTTCGAGGACATCCCCGGGCTGATCCGCGGCATTCAGTCCGGGGACTGGAGTAACCTCATCGGCCCCAATGCCGGACCGATGCGCACGCAGATGACTCAGGCGCTCGCAAGTGCCGGTTTCGATGAGGATACACTCAGCGAAATCGCAAACAGCGGCAAGCCCGGTGCCGAAGGCGTGGCCACGCGCGCGACCACCGGAGCGGTGATGTCAGTCGCCGCCCAGAACAGCCATGCCGAGGCAGCGCTGTCGCTAGAGCGCGTCGAACGATTGGTCTCGATGATCCCCGAGATGGAAGATCTCAAAGCATCGATGGATCACAACACGCGCGTCACGGCGGAACTGGCCATCGCCATGACGCGGATGTGGGAGTTGGAGGCCATCCAGACCCTCGGTGCGGGCAATGCCGGTGTGGTCGATGCGGCCACCATCGCCGAAGAGCGCCGCTACATGGACTTCACTTTGCCGAGCCTCACGCCATGAGCGGGTTCTCTACCATCACCGCCCGCGAGCTCGTCGAGGAGGAGCTGATCCATGGCGCCCTGCGCCGGGAACAGCTCTGGAAAATGATTGGCCTTGGCGGCGCGGGCTTCGGTGTGGTCGGCTGTCTTGCCGCCGCCGCCGTGGCGCTCTTGATCGAGACCCCGGCACCCGTCGTCGTGCCCTATGATCCCGAGACCGGCATGGCTCTGCCGAACGCCACCGTTGAGACCGTGCGGCTTTCCGAGCGCCCTGCGGTCATAGAGGCGCAAATCTACCGCTACATTTTTGAGCGTGAGACCTACAACCAGCTCGACAACGACCTGCGCGTCCGCCGGATTTTGGCACAGTCTGGAGGTGCTGCTGAAGCCAGCATGCGCGCCATGTGGACCTCTGGGCAGGAAACCTATCCGCCTGATCGTTACGGCCCTGCCGCCGAGATGGCGGTCGAGATCGCATCAATCACCCTCATCGGCGAGAACCGCGCCCAAGTGCGTCTACGTAAGCGCCTTACAAGCCCTCAGGGTGCACAAGTGGGCATGTTCACCGCAACGCTGATGTTTGACTTCCAGCCCGAACAGACCCGCTCCATCGATGAGGTTTGGGAAAACCCCTTCGGCTTCACCGTCACCCAATATGCCATCCGATCGGACCGCTCCGAATGATCTTTCCCTTGCCTCATATTTTCCGTCCCCGGATGCTCCGTACCGGGGTACTTGGCCTCCTTGCCGCTGGCCTCATGGCGAGCACTGCCCTCGCGGAAGTAACCCCGCGCACCGGCCCTCATGACAACCGCGTCCGGATTGCAACCTGGACCGAAGGACAGGTCTACCGGATCGTCACCACGCTCACACGCGTGACCACCGTCGAGTTTGGGGAAGGCGAGACCATCCGGTCGATCATCGCAGGCGACACGGTGGGCTTTCAGTTCGATGGCGTCCCGGGTGGGCGGGCTTTCGCGATCAAGCCCGCCGCCTCTGGGGTTGCCACCAACATCACGGTCTACACAAACCGCCGCTCTTACTATTTCCATGTGATTGAGGCCCGTGAGACGCCGCATTACGTCGTGCAGTTCCGCTATCCCGATGCGCAGGCACGACCGACTCGCGCTGTAACGGCAGACGCGCCAAATGCGAATTATGCGGTCAGCGCGCAAGAGGAGTTCACGCCGACCGCCATCTGGGATGATGGCACCTTCACCTATTTCCGTTTCGCTCGGAACGCGCCGGTTCCGGCAATCTTTCGTCATGCAAACGGTGGCGAACGGGCCGTCAACAGCACCGCGCAAGGCGATGGCGTCATCCGCGTCTCGGGTGTGAACCGCCAATGGGTACTTCGCCTCGGCGAAGAGGCGGTGTGTGTTCAAGATATGACGGGGCCTGCCTCATGAGCCAGGACACCGAAGATCTCGCAGCTCGGCTGGCCGCCCTTGAAGGCACGACGGGAAAAAAGGCAGGACGTCCGCGTCCGCCACCGATGACGGCTCTTCTCGGCATCGGTGGAATCGCGGTCGCGGGCCTGCTGGCCTGGGTGGCCCTGCAGCCCGCAGCGCCCGTCCCGATGCCGACTGCAGCACCAGAGGAGTTCCAGACGACCGGCTCAGGCTTTGGCGATCTGACACCTATGCCGGTCGAGGCACCGGCCCCGCCGCCGCCAGAGATCACCGGCCCCTCGGAGACCGAGCTGGCCCTGATGGAAAGCCTCGCCACCTTGCAGGCCGAACTGGCCGAATTGCGCGCACGTCCCGTTGAGGGATCCGTGGATGGCACCGAACAGGCTATCGCCGATCTGACGGCGCAGATTGCAGCCCTTCAGGAGGCCTCAGCGGAGGCTCAGCGGACGCTGGAGCGGCAATTGACCGAGCGTGACCGCGAACTTGACCAGCTGCGCATGGATATTGAAGTCGCGCGCCTGACCCCTCCTGAACCTGCGGCCATCGGAGAGAGCGACGAGGATCTGCGGCTTGCAGAACTCGAACGCCGCCGCCTTGCGGAAGCTGAGGCCCGCGCAGAGCGCATCGCCTCCCCGATGATCGCCTTCTCTGGGCTGGGTTCGGGCAGAGACCCCGAAGACGCGCAGGAGGCGGCCCGCCTCAACGAAGACGAAGCCTTTGTGCGCGCGGGTGCGCGGCCCGCGTCCGTCACCAGGGCCGAAGTGATCGTGAACCCCTCAAATACTGTCATCCAGGGCACGATGATTCATGCTGTCACGGAAACCGCGCTCGACAGCACACTGCCCGGTGCGATCCGCGCCATCGTCTCGGAAGACGTCCATTCCTTCGACGGCACGCGCGTTTTGATCCCACGCGGCGCACGCCTGATCGGGCGCTACCGCTCCGACTTGGCACTGGCGCAATCGCGGGTCATGGTGGCTTGGGACCGGATCATCCTGCCCGACAATCAGACCGTGGAGATCAGCGCTTTTGGCGGCGATGAGTTAGGACGCACCGGCACGACCGGGTTTGTCGATACGCGTTTTGCGCAACGCTTTGGCTCAGCGGCACTGATTTCGCTGATCGGGGCGCTGCCCGCCGCCGCGGCCGGACAGATCGAGGATGAGGCAGCGGCCGATATCGCCAAGGATGTCGGGGCCGATCTTGGCGACAGCACCCAAAGCGTCATTCAGGATTATCTGGCAATTCGTCCAGTGATCCATGTCGACCAGGGAACGCGGATCACGGTCATGGTCGACCGCGACCTGGAGATATTCTGACATGGCGGCAAGTTATCTTGAGGCCTCGCTCGACCGCTTGGGTGCAAATGTTGGGCGCGCCGACGTGATCGAGATCTGCATCAACCCCGACGGGCAGGTCTGGGGTGAGTTCCAAGGCGATCACTTCATGCGATGCCTCGGCACCCCGCTCACCCAGACCGAGATCAAGGACCTCGGCAACCAGATCGCCTCGGCCGCGTCAACAACGTTGAGCGCCAAGAAGCCGATCGTCTCGGTGTCGATCCTGTATCGCGACCGCCCGATCCGGGCGCAGGTGATCCAGCCTCCGGCGGTGGAAGGCGGGTTTTCGATCTCACTGCGGTTTTTCTCCTCCTTGCCACTCGAAGCAATCAAGCTCGGGTTTCTCTATGGCAAGGAACGCAGCCTCGAAGGTCTGCGTCGGCAAAGAAACGCTGCCCTGCGCGATGTGGTGGCCTCGGGTAACATCGACGCGGCCCTGCGTTTTTGTGTCGAGAACAAGCTCAATATGATCGTCTCGGGCGGCACATCGACCGGCAAGACGGTTGCCGCGCGCAAGATCTTGTCGCTGATCCCACCCGAAGAGCGGATCATTACCATCGAGGAGGCAGCCGAGCTGCGCCCCGAGCAGCCAAATACCGTAACGCTGATCGCCGACCGGGACGCCGAGGCCCGCAGCGCCGATGTGCTCCTAGCGTCCACGCTGCGCATGCGGCCTGATCGGATCGTCTTGGGCGAGGTTCGCGGGCGTGAGGCCATGACCTTCCTTGAGGCTATCAATACCGGCCATGGTGGCTCACTGACCACGCTTCATGCCGAGAATCCACAGCTTGCCGTCCGCCGCCTCGCTATCGCCGCCCTGAAAGCGCAAGTCCCGATGACCTATGCCGACATGGTCGACTACATCGAGGGCTCGATCGACGTGATCATCCAGGCCGGTCGCCATGACGGCGCGCGTGGCATCACCGAGTTCTTCCTGCCCGGGCAGGCCAAATATCCAGACCAGAGCAGTGCCGGAAACGCGGATGGACGACGCCCTGCTGTCTCTGCCGAATGATCAGAAAGGAAAACTAAATGCGTAAGATTTCCGCGACCGCTGCCATCATCATGCTGGCCGCACCGCTTGCGGCACAAACGTCGCCGCAGATCACAAACGATCTGACCGTGACCATAGCACCCCAGCAGTACCGGATCTGCAATGACCGCCCGGCACGTCCGACTTGGATGGATGAGATCCATCCGCGGGATGCCTACAAGGCGCTCACCTTGATGCGGCTTTACGAGTTGCGCGCATGGGAATCTATCAAGGCGTCCGGCGATTGCGGCTGTGACGTCCGCTTCCCAGCATGGGAGGCCGCATCGGAGGAGTATGAGAAACGCTTCTCGATGATCACGCAGGCGGAACACACCCAAGCGCGGCTAGCCCTTCGCGCCCAACAGAACCAGTCCGCCCGGCAGGTTCAGGACCTCTGCGAAGCGCAAGGCAACTGGTAATGGGTGTTGTCAGCTGGATGGTCGGAACCGCGGACGGGTTCCTTGCCGATGCGGCCGAGTCTCAGTTTGGGGCTGTTGCGAGCAATACCGGCACGATCGTCTTGCTGATGGTTACACTGTCGTTGATCGGCGTCTGCATCAACATGGCTTTCCAGTTCCGAAGCATGGATGGGGTCAGCTTTTTTTGGTATCTCGTGAAGCTCACCATGATCGGGCTGTTTGCCTTCAACTGGGCCAACTTTAATGCTGTTGCGAACGCCGTTATCGGTGGCTTGGATTATGTGGCTGGTGCTCTGATCTCGTCTGTCGGCGGTGGCGGGGCAGGGGCAACCTATTTTGCCGCAGAGTTCGATGAACTCATTACGGAGTTCAGCCAGTACCTGAACGCAATCGGCAGCAGCATGAGCTGGATGACTGGGGCAATTCTGGGCGGGATTGGACTCATCCTCCTGAGTCTGCTCGGCTTCATGACAGGCATCGTGCTCATTTTCGCCAAGATGATGCTGACCTTGATGCTGGGGCTTGCCCCCATCATGATTGCACTGTCGCTTTTCGACGCTACCAAAGACTTCTTCCACCGATGGGTTTCAACGACGATCAGCTACGCTTTTTACCCCATCGTGATCGCCGCCATGTTCTCGACCGTTGTTGGCATGGCGAACTCGCTTATGGCCCAGCTTGGCGATCCGAATTCAGCGACAAACATCGGCTCACTGGTGCCGTTCTTCGTGATGATCTTTCTCGCAAAAGGCTTCGTCGCGGCGACGCCCCTGATCGTGCGGGGGATTTCGGGTAACCTGATGGTGGCGGCGGCTCCGGCGATTGTCAGCGGTTCAGCTGGAGTGATGCGCGGGTTTTTGAACACCTCCGGTGTTCAGGGAAGGGCGCGGATCGGAGCGCTTACCACTGGGGAGGCTATCGGGCGTGGGGCAGTGCAGGCACCAGCTGTCGCGCGGACTGCGGCGACGACAGCCAGCGCGCAGGTGGTGAGGATGGCCGAGAGGGCGCGGCGCCTAGGACGATGAAGTTGGACGGTGTTGCCGTGTCCAAAGGCCAGTAGCACGGGACGCGTCGGGCGGAATTGCGGCTGACACAGGTGCGACATAGGCGCTGCAGCACCAGATGCTCGTTTTGATGATCCGGCACAGGTAATATCTGCATCTTGAACGCGTAAACGTAGATTGCCTGGGGAAAGGCTTTGTATCCGTTCTGAAAGCACGCTTGACTGCCAAGCAAGCCAGTCCCAAGAGAGATCATGTCCAAGGCAATCGACTACGATCTGAAAACCTCAGCGCACGAAGTTCAGCGCCTTATGGGGCAGTGCATCCTGCGATTGCAGGTCTATGAGCTGCTACTGAAGTCGGTTGTGACAGCCCATGAAATCTCCTCCCCCATCGCAACACTTGCAACGGCGCAAACCGACCGAGCCGACGAAATACGCTGCAATACTCTTGGAATGCTCATTCGCCAAATGCTGGGCTCCTTCCTCGTGCCTCAGGGCCAAGAAGGTAAAGGGCAACCAAGAAATGACGCCCCATCAGTCACTTTCAGGATGCAGATCATCCTGACCCAGGATGATTTCAACAGGACCGAAGCCGACCTGCGCAACCTTGTCGAGATGCGCAACCACCTCGTTCATCACTTCATCGAGGAACACGACGTCCGCACACTCGAAGGCTGCCTAAAGGCACAGGAAGCCCTTGCGCAGGCCTTAGATGACATAGGCCGTGCCCATAGCGACTTGCGCAGTTGGGCCGAGGATTTGGAGGCGACCCGCGAACGTGTCGCTGATCAATTGGTTTCTGCCGAAGTCCAGGATTTCTTCGTCAAAGGCCGAGTCCCCTGGCGCCGTGTGGTCATCGCCCGAGCTCTCAGGGAGGCAGCGCAAGCCTTGGCAGCAGGTGGATGGACACCCGTCGATGCCGCTGTTCGGTGGGTCAAGGCGCGATACCCAAACGAACGGCCGGATGACTATGGCTGCACATCTTGGCGGCAAGTCATCCACGAGTCACGGCTTTTCGACCTGCAGAACCGCACGGCGGAGGGATCTCGCCTAGCCTGGTTTCGCCCACGAGATTAGACGCTAGCTGAAATTTGGACCCTGCTGTTGCCGGCTGACGACCGGTTACGAAGCGCAACATTCGACTTTAGCAAGTGCCTCGACTGGTTTCTTACAAAAGTTGCCCCCAATGCTGGGCCAAGCACTTTTGGTAGCGTTTGGCCCAGCATTGCGCTGCATTTGTCATCAACACATGGGGCGGAAAGCGGTCAGATTGCATTGCAAAAGAGCAGCTGCAGCGGGGATGGAACGCGGACATTCATCCATTGCGCCGCCGCCGATGGTGAAAATGACGTCGGCGATCTCTCGCTCTAGCGTTCCAGCCTAACACGTAGGCGGCGCGCGCGCTCCTGGAACGCGCCTTCACCGCCCTCAAGGATGTCGCAAACCGCTTTGCGAATCTCAGCACTTTCTAGGCCCCCTGACCGATAGGTGATCGGTGGAAGTGCACCGTGAGGGTGCGGTCCCGATTCTGCGATGATGATCTGGTCGGCGTCGGTGTTTATGACGAGGTTGGCGTTGTGCGTAACGATGATTATCTGGCGATGCGCCTTGGCTTCGATGAACAGGTGCACCAGTTCTTCGAAGACCGATTTCGGATCAAGATTTTCCTCGGGCTGATCGATCACGAGCGGGCGATTGTCGCTGTCGTCGAGCGCGAGATACAGCAGCAAGAGCACGATTCCCCGTGTCCCCGGTGACAGCTTGCGGATATCGACGCCGTCATAGTCGATACCGTAGCGGATCGAGATATGATCGGTGCTGAAGAGCCACTGCGCAAAGCGTTTCGACCACGCGCGAAACTCGACCTGGTCGGTGTGCGCCATGGGCGAATGATCAAGCAATTCTTTCTGGTAGAGCCGCCGAAACTCGGCCATTGCAGTGCGAATCTCGGCTGAATCGCCCGTCTCCCATGCCTTTTTCAGCAGGTCGTTGGCCTTCTGCAAAAGCGTGCCCTTGCCACGAAATGCGCCCGCCTTGCGCAGGTCGATCAGCCCGTCTTCTGCTTCGCTCGCCCAATGTTCGACATTAGCAATGCGCGCGACCGAGAAGGACAGCTTGTGCAGCGTTCCCGAGGCGGCGGCGAGCCGGGCCATCAGCGGCGCGTACAGCTCCTCCAGCACCGATTGTTCGGCAACCAGCGCGTCAAAAGCGCGCGCGTAGGCACCTTCGCGCTCAGTCTGTAGTTCTCGCGCGCGATCCTTTGCGCCTTGCGCGTCCTTGAGCTTGTCGGTCAGCGTATGCAGCGCAGCGGTTTCGGTCGCGATATTGCCGGACAGGGCCGTGTAACGCCGCTGGGTCTCCTCGTCCGCACTGACCAGCTTTTCGAGTCGCGCCATCTCCGCATCAAGCATGGCCTGCGACAGGGTAGTCAGGTCGATATCGTCCGCAAAATACGGCGTGTTCGCGTCGCCGGCCGCGGGCGCTGTGCCCTTCAGCTCAGCAATCCTGCCGTCGACCCACTTCACATAGCCGGTCAAGTCGTCATCGACTGTTCCCTTGTAATCCAGCAGGAACGCCGCCCATTGCTCGGGCGACATGCCGCTATGCGAATGGCGGCCCTGCGCCTGCCGTAGAATTTCCGGAGCCTGATTGCGCCGCAGGTCCTTTACCTCGTCCTGCATCGCTAAGAACGTCTGCCGCTGCCCTGAAAATCGACGCAAGTTTGCGCGAACCTGATTGGCGGCCCCAGCTAGATCGGTATGGCGCTGAGCGCGCTTCTCGCTACCGGCCGAGACCAGTTTCGCCCGGTCGGCTGTGTACGCCTCGACCAGCTTCTTCTTCTGCGCCACCTGACCCTCGTAGGACGCGATCAGCTTCTCCTTTTCCAACTCGGTGCTTATCCGGTCGGAAATTTGGGCGACCGCCTCGGCCTCGCGATCGCGGGCCAAACGATGTCGGGATGCGCGATGTTCGAGCAGTTCGGCGAAGTCCAAAGTGCCGTCCCGCGCATCGTCGGGATGCGCCTCGAAAATCACGCGCTCGATCTCGCGTATCAGGCCATCGGTTAGGCCGCTCGCCGAGCAGAGTTCTTCGACGAACTGCTGTGACAGATAGCGCACGCGATCATAGGCTACCGGGCCATTCGCATCTGAACCGTCCAGAGCGCGTGTGCTCGGTCCACCTGCGGCCCAACTGACCTTGACTTTACCATCGGCAAGCAAGGGCCGCGCCCGCACAAGGAACGAGGGGTTAGCCCATTCGTCGGCATTCCACGAGTCGTCGGAGATCGAGTCGCAGGCGGCCGCGATCATATCCGCAAGCGCGGTCTTCCCAGATCCGCGCGCTCCAATGATTGCCACGAGGCCGGGGTTGAGCGGGATCACCGGCGTGACCATCCACGGCGCATTGAGGATCTCGACTGAAGCGATGACCTGCGATGGTGTGGCCGACGCCGGCGGCTCAGCCCCGACATGACAACGACCGCCTGGGTCGATGCAGGCCTGGCGAAGCGCATCGAACTCCAGCCCGCCCTTGATCCAAGAGAACCGGTCGCCGAAAGGCGTCGCCACATCCTCGATCTTGTGCGCGTCGCTTCCGTGAAGGCATGGCTTCAACCCGCCATAGGTCGCGCGGATTTGTGCTGGGCCCAAGTCACGCTGGCCGAGCCAGAATTCTCGCTGCGCTACGCTGCTCGCGAAGATTATATGCGCAAACCCCTCGATCTCGCGTCTGAGTGTTTGATCGGCGGCCTCGCGCACGCCTGAGGTGCCGTCGGTCGCGCCGCCCGCAACTGCAATCAAGATGTTTTTCTTCGCCCACCCGCTTTCGGAAAACACTTCGCGCAGTTTCTGGAAGTTCACCTTGAACTGGTTTGCTCCATAGGACAGCGCCGCACCTTCATCGGTTATTTTGGGATCGGCCTTCTTGCCAAGCCGGATGAGGTCTTCCTTGGTGCAGTCGAAACGATCCTGCATTACATTGAACTGCAGCCGAGACAGCAGTCTACGCAGCTCTACAACATGATTTGGATCTTCTGGGCTGACGAAGAGATGCAAGTTGACGAAGCCGCCTTTGGCCGTCGCTACGTCCAGCCTCAACTCGACATTGGGAAAGACGAGTCTGACGCGAGGCAGTCGGCCGACGTCTCTTTGCCGAAGCACCTCCTCATAGGTTTCCGTCACATAGTAGTCGGTGACTGCGATCGCTTCGATCACTGGTGAAGCCTGCTCAAGGGCGGTCAGGTAGTCTTCCCAGGCCGTCGGCCCGCTGAACTGGTTATTCATCGCCGTGCCTGGCGCATGAATATGCGGTTCCCATCGCTGCCACTCTGATCCCCGACTCAGCATTCCCCAAAACCTTTCTTTTTGCTTGGCTACGGTTATGGCGCGCTCGGCGCCTCCCCGTTTGGGGGTTGCGCCGACAAAATCGGTGACCAGGCGCTAGCCCTTGCCAGTAATCTTAATGATGCTCAGCACTGCATCCGTTATCGACTTGAACGCTGCAGGATCAACACTGCCTTCGCTCTTGTCTGCAGTTAAGCGGTTTTGCCCGAACAGCTTTTGGCTGAGTTGGTTCTTCAACTCGTTCTGTTGCTCAGATGGAAGTGACGACAGGAATGGGTCGATTGCCTTAATCTCTAGCGCGAACCACCGCATGTGCTGTTCGGTTTCGCGGTGCAGTTTTGACTGGCGCGCCGCATAGCCTGCTGCACCCAGTAGAATCAGCGTCAGCGAAGCGGCAGTAACAACCTCTGCCCAGTTCACTTCACCGGATGGGGTCAGATCAAAACCCATGAAGTATTTGACCAATATCCAAATGGCCGCGACAGCAAGAGCGCCCATAGAGACCCAACGCCAGAAGTTAGCCGCTTTCAGTTCGTCAGTGGCACCCTTCTGGTAACCGCCAGCCACCCCGTCGGTGCCGACAAGTCCATGAATTTCCAGTATGGCCTCGTGCTTCGCCTTCATATCAACGATGCGGATGTCAGCGTCGTTCTGATACTTGTCAAAGGCGGTTTGCAGCTTTTCGGTATGCTTCGCGCTAATGTCCTTGATCTCAGTCTCCGACTTGGCGCGCCATTCCCGCAACGCCTCGTCAAACTTTGTCCCACGCTCAATTTGGGCTTTCGAGTACGCCTCAGCTCTTTCTGACTGTGCAGCCGTGTACTCGCTCTGCCAGGCCGTTAGCGCAGTTTCGGTGTTCTGTTTGAGGGTCGCTTGAGCCTCAGTAAGGTCACGGGCCTGACGATCCAGCGCGCCAAGTTTGTCGTTGTTCTCGTCCAAGCGAGCTTTAAAGTCGTGATCGCGTTTTTCGAGGGCCGAACAGAACGCATCGTATGCTTCTTCTACTGCCCTAATAATCTCACGCGCTTTCGGTTGTCGTGAGAGCGCAGCCAACTGAAATATGTTCGGGACAATTGAAGTTAGATGGTCATTGGCCTCGCGCAAATGCTGAGTGGTCGGGCTGGATGCATAGGCCTGTAAATTGTTCCACATTGGCGTTTGCCGCAGATGCTGGTTCAATTGCGAAAGCTGTTGGTCAGGGAATAATTCGGGGTCCAGACCGCCTACAACTTCTATAATTGCGCTGATCGACTTCGCAAGTCGACGCCTTTCGGCTTCATGATCCGCGTCGATATCTTTCACTTCAACATTGAGCCAGTCGCTCATTTGTTTCAGCGTCTGATGGATCGCATTGCTTTCAAACTGCTCTGACCAACGTGACATATCAAAATCTAAGCCTTTTCCCCATGGTCGCACAAGATATAGTAGAAATTCCGTGGGTCTACTAGACGTTTGAACAAGTGCGTCTCACTGCAACGCTGCCTGGTGAAGTTACCCAACCCGTTTCGCAAAGTCCGCTCTGTCGACATTTGCTTCTCGAAAATGCGGTGCGGTGCACGAACGGCCGGTCTGGCGAAGTCGCGCCGCAGCGCAGGTGCTGACTCCAATGTCCACAATGGGCCGACAGCAACTGCATACTCTGTTCAGGCATACTCTGCGATAATCGCCCGCGTGGTCTGGACCGCCGAGATCAATTCAGTCTTGTCTCCGCCCCTGATCCCCAGCCCTGCAAGATCGAGCGACAGCAGGCCGCCGCCAGCCCTGCTGGCAGCCGCGCGTGCCGCTCGGCCGCGCGCCCGGGACAAAGGATCTGCTTTCACTGCGTCTTCAGCTGGGGCTTCCAGCGCACCGGTGGGTGTCTGGGGTGGAGAGCCCTTCGCACCATACTCTGCTCGCACCTCCCGCAACTCCAGCTTCAGCTTCTCAACAGTTTCGCGGGTCTCGGACATCTGCCGATCCCGGCGCAATCGGTCCTCGTCCGGATAGGGGAAACTGCCCACCTGACCCGCATGCAATGACTTCAGTCCAGGGTCCTCAAAGTACTTGATCCGCCGCGCCCGGATCGGCATCTGCGCGTCGATCACGAGGATTACCTCATCGAGGTCCATGCGCCGGGCCTGATCCTCGGTCAAAAGCGGCGTGTCTTCGGTCCGCTCGGAGACACTGCGCCCCTCGAATGGGTTGCGCCCGACGGCACGCGAGCGGGTGACCACGCGCTTGGTGGTCTTGCCCACGGCCTGGCTAAGTTCCTCAATGGTTTTCTGCTCTGAAGGGGTGAGATATAGCTTCACTCCTGCGCCACCTTGCAGAGATCGGCGGGTATTTTCGCCGTAGATTTCATCAAGAGCCGGGATGGTCTGGGTGACGATGGCAAGGTTGCCGCCGAACGAGCGCAGCGTCTTTATGCTTTCGGCGACGATTGGCATTTTTCCGAGCCGGTCGAATTCGTCGAGCATGATCATCACGGGCCATGGCTCATCGTCCCCGGGCTCCTGCGCTTGCAAGGACGCAATCAAGTCTGAGAAGAAGAGCCGGATGAGCGGGGCCAGAGGGCGGATCATCTCGGACTCGACCACCAGATAGATCGAATGCGGACGCCGGCGTATGTCGCGGAAGGAGAAATCAGAGGTTGCTGTCGCCGCGTCGATCGCGCGGTTGTCCCAGGTATCGAGGCCCGAAGTCATCAACAGCGAGAGGTAAGAGGTCAGCGTGTCGTTGTTTGTTGAAGCCATGCGCTCGAAGATCAGCTTGGCCGAGGTATTCTTCACCTCCAGCGCCCGCTTCAGATATTCTTTCTGCTTGTCGCCGCCCGAGGCGGTGATGCGGTAGATCTCGCCGATTGTGGGCACGCCGCGCTCGAAGGCCAGAAGACCCGCCGCCACGAACAAATCGATGCCCCCAGCCAGAAGGCCGCTCAGCTTTTCGTTGTCGGTCTGCAGAAAGAGCTTGGCAGTGAGCTTGAGCTCCATCTGCTGCCGGTCTGGGTTGGTCATGGCCGCGAGCCGTGCCAGCGGGTTGTAGCGATGCGTCGGGCGATCCCAGTCGGTGGGCGCAAAGCGGAAAACCTTGTCTCCCATGCTGGCGCGGAAGCGCGAGGTCTCGCGGAAGTTCTCACCCTTGACGTCGAGCACCACGGCCGAGCCCTTGTAGGTGAGCAGGTTCGGGATCACGAACCCCACGCCCTTGCCTCGGCCCGTCGGCGCCACGATCAACGCATGGGGAAAAGTCTTGGACACGAGAAACGGGCGCTTCGATTTCGGGGGGCCCTGCTTGCCGAGAATGAAACCGCCTCCCGGTTTGGCGAAGAAGCCGTTGCGCTTCATCTCCGCCCTGGTCTGCCAATGCGTGGTGCCGAACTTGGTCAACGCCTCACCCAGAAGCGTGACGCTGAGCAGCAGAGCTGCGACGCCGAAGCCGCTCAGGATCAGGTTCACCCAGAGGAAGTCCTTCGGGGCGGTGGCACCAAGCGCGCGGTATTCCCGCGCAAGCAAGGTGATGTCGAAAGCTCCCGTCGACAGCCCATAGCGAATGCTGAGGTAGCCCGTCGCGACGACATAGCCGATGGCGAGGCCGACCAGCGTCAGGCTAAAGATGCCGCCGGCGATTTTGCCCTTATCCATGGGTGATCCCCTTTTCGCCGTGGGCCGCGACATGGCGCGCGCGCTGTGCCTCGATCTGCTCCTCGGCCATGGCGTCGAGCACCCGCTCCATGGCAGGGCCGTGGGCGGTCACCTCACTGCTCTCGAGGTAGGCCTTGGCGAGTTCCAGCTGACGCAGCGGCTGCTCAGTGAACTTGTCCAGAACCTCGGCATTGCCCGCACGTAGCGCCGCGACCGCGTCAGGGGTCAGGCTCTTGTCGATCTGTGCGACCAGGTGCTGCTGCTCCGCCTCTGACATCGGCGTTGCATCCTCGGTCTCGGCCTTGCGCAGGAAGGCAGCGACATCTGGCACCGTCTCAGCCAGATAGCGCCGTTCGGCATAATCCTGTCGCGCCCGATCCTCGATCTCGAGACTGCGCTCGCTGATATAGGCACGGGAGGCACCCTCGGCGCGAAGCTGGCCGATCTCGTTCTGGATGGCTGCCTCCAGATCCCCGTCCGGCATTTCGGAGCGGTAGCGGGCCACGGTGCGAAGCTCTTCTGTGATTGGGCCCAAGCGGTCGTAGGGATCGCGCAGCGCAAGATCCATGTCGCCGGCATGAAGCATGCGATCTTTCTCCTCGACGGCGTATTCCTGCGGCTTGCGGCTGTCGGTGATCTTGTCCCAGGCCATCGAGGCTAGTTCGGCATGATCGGGCGATCGCTGTGCATAGGCGTTGAAGGCAGCGCGCGCCTCTTCGACCTCGACAGCACCCGCCCTGCGCACGGAAGGGTCGTCCGAGAACGGGTGGTCAAAATCCGTCCGGCGGAACTGTGCGACCAGCTGCTGGAAGTCCTGCCGCTCGGACGGGGCGAACACGTCTGGCCGCTCGTCAGCCAGATCGCGTTCTGGCAGCGTCAGACGCTCGGCCAGCGAGACCTCGGCATCCTCCGCCTCATCGACATCGTCGACCGCCCGCAGGATGCGCGCATCGGTCAGGGTATCGCCCAGGCGGATATGAACGGCTTCCAGCTGGTCGAGCGCTTCCTCGCGGTCCTCGCCCTTCTCCAGATCGAGGCCGCCTGCTTTGGCGATGGCGCGCAGATCCTGCGCCAGCCACTGCCGTTCGAGGGCTGCATTGCCGGCACCCTCCCGCATGCGGGCGGCGACGGCCTCGGGATCGATGCCCGTGCCCTGCAGTGCCTCCGTGAGCCGTGCCTTCACATCCCCCTCGTCGAGGCGTTCGAGTTGGTCTTCGCGCATATTGGCGCGCGCATAGATACCGTCTGGTGAGGGCGCATCAAGCAGCGCGGCCGAACGATCCCCGAGCGGGTTAAGATGCGCGACCGATGCCAGAACATCGGTGAGCTTGCGCTCGATTTCCGGCCGCTCGGACGCGGGCGCCCGGTCGATCGCCGTTTCGATCTGGCGGATGTTTTGAGAAAACTCAGTAATCAGCGTATCAAACGCTGTCTCGTCTTCGGACATATAAATGGCTCCATCAGATTGGATTGAATTGCCACTGGCAAGGATGGTGCTGGCTCGCTCGAGCGCTTCAGCTACATCGTCGAAGTTCGACCGTGAGGCCTCGGCGGCAAGGCCACGGTAGATCAGGGCATTGCGGGCCACCGATCGGAGGGCCGCGTCGAGATCAGCCCCTGTGCGTTGGCGTTCAACGGGGGGCCGCCCTTCGTCACGGGCCTTGTAGACCTCGTCTATCTCGGCGCGGTAGGTCGTGACGCCGCGGTCGAGGCGACGTGTCGCCTCAAGCCGGATTCCGTGGGCTTGGGCCGCCTCGACCATCGCCACCCGAAAGGCGTCGTAGTTGAAGTGGTGGTCTTTCCCGAGAAAGAACATTTCGCCATCCTTGCTGCGGCGGTTCAGAACGATATGCGCATGTGGATGCGCGCGATCTTGGTGTATTGCAGCAATATAGTCGAAATGCGACCCCCCACCTTGAAACAACCGCTCGCAGACGGCTCGTGTGATGTCGCGCACCTCCTCGCCCTTCGTGCCGACGGGAAATGCCATCAGGAGATGCGAGGTATGGCCAAGCTTCGGGCTGTGCCGTTCGCCCCACTGGTTCTCGAAGCGCCGTGCCACGCGCTCGATCTCCGCCTCGGTCAGGGTCTTCTTGCCGTCATGGGTGCCACGGCTGTCGAGGATGTGGCTCGATTTTGTGGTGAGATAGGTGAGCTGCGTCCGGAGCTGCGCGCCGGTATGGCAACCACCCTTGGAAATCGGCTTGAAGATCGCAGGCGAATGTCCGCGCGCGGCCCGCACCATCTGCGCCCCCTTCGCGAGCCCCTGCCAGCTGCCCGAGACACGGCTCCAATCACGGTCGAAAAGCGCAGGACCCGCACCCCGCGCGCCGTCAGTCCGCGCCATTCTGACCTCTTGTCGCCAGACCAGCGAGGGCATTGGTCACGTCCAGATCGAGCGCACGACGTCGGGCACGGAAAAGTTGCTGGATCTGGTCGGCCATGTCGAAGACCAGGCCCGCCAGTTCCCGAATCTCGGCATGGCTTGCCGCTGTATAGGGTGGAAGCTCACCCCGAACCTTGGCCTCGTTCAGCCTCCGGGCCACCTGGTTGACATTGTTGCCGACCCGGTTGAGCGCAGCACTCATCGTCCGCAATTCCTCCGCCATCACCTCATCGGGACGCAGGATGTTGTCGGCGGCAAGCATCAGGCGCCGCATGGCGTCTGAGCGATGCGCGATGCCCCTCCGCCCGAGAACTGCGTCAAAACCGCGAAGGTCGCGGGCGCTGACCCGGATTCCGATCACGCGCGAGCGGCTGGCATTGGCCTCCTGCCGCTCGGTGCCGTGGTTGGACGCGTTGTAGATCGACACACGGCTGACCCCGTAGCGGGTCGCCAGCTCGCGCACAGGGACACCCTCAGCATGCGCTTTGGCGATGCTGAGGCGTTCCTTCTCGGTGAGGCGACGGGCACGAGGCATGTAAAGTTAACGTTCCTATTTCTTGCCATCTTCGTACAAGCCCACCGACTCCCAGCGCAAGCGGAGTCGGACATAAGGGCTTGTACTCAATGTAGAAAATCGGCCTTCGGGGCCGATTTCACGTCTTCTGGCAAAGGCAACGCGCATCGCGCTCAATGCATCACGTCTGGCGCCTTCTGCATCCCGCATGACGTTCTATGCAGGGTGTCTTGCGCCTTCTGCATCCTGTTTTCTGACACTTGGACAATGGCAAATGCACTCTGCATCTTGTCCCGAGTTTTCTGCTTGCTGTTCCCTGCATCCCGTCTTTTGGCAGATGGTGAATGGCCCGCGTTCCTTGGGCCCTGCATCGCGCATCCTGCATTTCGTCTCCCGTGTCGTGCATCCCTCATTCCGCGTGCTGCAAATTGCATCATGGCACTTGCAACCCGCTCCTTGCATCGCGCACCACGTCTTCTGCTTGACGCGCCAGCTTCCACGGGGTAGCGACGATTCAATATATTTGCGTCTATTCACTACTCTTGCAGAAAGCTCGTATCTCATGCCGAACCACAATCTTGTGGTGATCGCCGCGATGGCCCGGAAAGGGGGAAGTGGCAAAACCACGCTTTCCCGCGCGCTCATCAGTGCTGCCGTGGCTGCCAAGCGTAGGGTGTTGCTAATCGATACCGACAGCACTGGGGTACTCGGCACTTGGCACAGGCGGGCGGACGCGAACGGTCTTGGCTCGCCTCTGCTTCGTTCAGCGACCGCCGAGAGCGTGACCGCCGTCGACCGCACAATCGAGCAGGTCTATGAGGAAGACTTGGCGGATTTTGTCTTCATCGACACCGCCGGTGTCGGTGCGGAATGGTCGGACAGCATTGCCGTTCTGGCCGACCACATCGTGACGCCTGTGATGCTTTCCACCTCAGACCTCGATGTCGGAGCCCAGACCGCCGACTGGTTCGAGAAGCTCCGATCCCGCGTCGATGACCCCGACAGTCTGCCGCGCCACCATGTCGTCCTGAACATGGTCGACCCAAAGACCACCCGTGCTGATGCAGCCCTCATCCAAGCGGCAGTCGCCCGATTTCCCCTGATTGAGACCGTCATGCTGCGCCGAAACGCCTACAAGGAGATGGACGAAAAGGGCCTCCTGCACGCCATTGCATTGCAAAAGCAGGCCGATCCGAACCCGCTCATGCGCCCCCATGTGCGTCATGTGGTCGAAGCCATTGAGGAGGCGACCGACATCCTCAACAACATCCTGGAAAAGTGAGGCCGGCACCATGAGGAAGAAGATCCCCACCGTCACCCGGCCCGACCCCGCCTATGCGGCGTCTCTACGGCAGGATTTTGAAGACGTCCCGAAAAGGGCGGAGTCGGAACGGGCTGTCATAGCTTTCGAGCCGTCGGACCCGAAAGTGGAGACGGCGGAAAGAACTCAAGGTCCTGAGCACAGCGCACCACCCTTTCTGACACAGCAGACAAGCGTCAAAAGTGGGTCTGAGATCGCGACACCTTCCGCAGCTCAACGCCCTCAGACCAGAAGCCTACCTGCAACACGCAAAGTCGATATCCGGGTGAACGCGCTGGAACGGCAGGAGGAAGCCCTGATCGACTGCGGCGTCGACCCCGCCCATGTCATCCGCGCAGCCCTGCGCCGCGCGGTCAAGGATTGGCAGCTCGATCCGCACTTCGTCGCACCATCGGAGGAGCCACGCAGCCGCATCACTGAATGGCGGGCGCGTACATCGTTGGCAGTCGATACCGCAGCACTGGCCACCCTGCTCCGCGCTCATGATCCACTCGATGTGTTGAGCAAATGGGCCCTGATCCGCGGCCAGGTTGAGCCCCGTGTCTGGGCCGAGATCGACGCCATACTCTTCGAACTGGGTCACGAGCAGAAACTGCCACGCACGACGCGTGCATGAATGCAGTGCACAATCGTAACCGAAGGGCTAGCGCCTTGGTCAAAAAATGGTAGCCATCGTCTAAAAGTTGCGGCGCAATGAGTCTAGTCTAGCTCGGCGGACTTTCGCACGGCGCTAAGCGCAACTAGCGGCTCAAAAACCGCGAAGCTCTCATGCCAGTAGTGATGATGTAGGGCGGAAGTGTCAGCGAGTAATGGCCACAGTTCAGCCTTTCGACGTTTAGCGATGTGCCGGCGCCTTCTAGTCGTTGCACAAGTCTCTCAGACACAGTCGGCAGAACAACGCGATCTCTCGTGGCGAGCAATATCTGCACATCAAGCGCTGGACGCGCCAATTTGCCCACATAACTTTCTAAATTTAAGGGCGCCCAAGCACGCCGCAGGTCACTCAATTCGATCTTGCCATCCAAGCTTGCCCGAATGTGTCGCATTGCGCCACCTGTCCAGACCATCTCCGCAAGGTCTCCCCCAGTCAGTAGTAGGCTGGCCTTGTCAACAGCCGGATCATGCGCAGCAATCAAGCCTGCAACCCAAGAACCCAAGCTGATACCAAGAACAGAAATCTTCCGGTATCCGGCGCGCTGCGCGATCTTGATGAGCTGCCTTCCATCGACGACCGCCTGCCGGATAGACTGAATGGTCCTGCCAAGGTTCGGACTAAGCATATGATCGGCGTGAAAAGAGCCCGGTCGCGTCCGTTCAAGGTGATAAGGCATCGCCATCTCGAACACGGTAATCCCACGCGCAGCGAAGAACCGAGCAAGCGGCGCATTACGCGATGAAGCATTCCAATGGTGGAAAACGACGACTGCGTGATCGGAGGACCTTGCCATCGTCACCTTCGCAGAAACCATGTCATTCTCGGTCATCCCAGTCGAAATGCTAGATGGGAAATGGAGCACGTCATCTTGCCAGCACACTTCGGGCGCGCCAGCAGCAAGGCCGAAAAATAGGTCTGAATTGCGAGTAACCTGCTCAGAACGTGCGCAAAATGCGCCAAGGTCGGTCACGCCCTTGGCTGCAGGAAACGCAAGCTCTGCATCAAGCGCCAGCTCCGTCGTCCTCTTGAGATCGTCACCGCGCCGCATTCTGCGCTCATCCCAGCGGTCAAGCCACTTATGATACATAACTTTGGCCTCCATGCCGTTTCCACCGAAACCCGAAATCAGGATCAAACAAGCCATAAACGGCGACAACCAAGCCAGCCCCGAGTAGCAGGGAGAACCCGGGAATGACGCCGATCAGCATATAAACGGCCACTAGAAAGATAACGGCTAGATTCGCGCGGACTAATGAATGGCCTGCCGAAACGGATGCGCCAATGCGGATTGTTCCGTAGAGATAGATGGTCGAGACAAGGAGCACGACAAGCAGGCTGGTGTATTGATTTGGCTTGCTGAACACGTCCAATTCGGCAGGCAGAACGGGCGGTGATAGGACCGAGCGCGCATCCGAAATCAGCCAGTCCCAAATGTTGGGGGAAGGTGTAACGAGGTAGGAGCTCGTGAGCTTCATGCTGATAGCTACAAGCAGACCGGCGATCGTAGAGCGGACAATGCCCCTTATGATAGCAGAGCCGCTGGCCTCGGTCTCTCCCACATGGTCGTTCCCCGGATGATCCGCCAGTAAGGTTCTGATGTGCACGAAATCGTCCACGAGGCTGGAGAGCAGGATTAAGCCAGCGATGAACAGGTAAAAGCAGAGGCACATATAAAGATAGGCGATCCCTGTGAATGCAGTTTGTTGTAGAACCCCAATATGTTCGGGCTTTACAAGCGCAAGTGACCCCCAATCAATCGCGTAGTCTCCGCCTCCGTTCAACAACGGAAGCAGGCGCACGCTGACCCACTGGAACACGCCGGCGAAGCCTACACATATCAGGAGCACCACCCAATAGGTGTGGGACGACGCCTCGACCCTCAACATCCAAGTCCCAGTCTGGCGGTCGTCACCGATGGCGGACAAAAGCCGGACGCGGTTTGCGTTCTTCCATGTGAGGATATGATCGGCGACGGTCGCAAAAAAGAGCGGCAGGAACACGACGAACAGGACGGTCCAGTTGGGGGCCCAGAGGAATCCGACCTGCTTCGCAACCCCGTCATCGCGAATGTATGTGACGCTGTGAATGGATAGAAAATAGGACACGAAGTGGAGCGCGACAGCCCCTGCGAAGACTGCGGCCGGCAGGTTCAGAATTGACCCTCGTGAGAAGAACGCCTCGGTAGCGCGCGCAAGTCCAAAGCTCCGCGAAGCCCCCTCGATCTCGGGCAGGCCAATTTCCGCTGCTTCATGCCAAGGATCCTCTGGCTCAGCCAAATTGGAGGCGTTTCCACGGCGACGTACACGTCGCTTGGCAGTCAAGCGAGACTGAGCAGCGCTCAACTCAGCCTGCCAAGCACTCGCGGCTTCGGGATCATTGCAGCCTAGCACCCTCGCAAGCCAACGGATGTTATTGGGACTTATTCCCTTTTCGTTGTCCTCGAACCAAAGCTGAACCGTGCGCAATTCGATACCGGCCCGGTTGGCTTCGATTTCAGAGATAGCCTCCGCCAGCAGGTCCGGTGTCCATGGGCCTTGTGGGCAGCCATCCTTGTCGACGGGTCGCCCTACACCAGTTGCCGCCACACGCGCAAACAGCACCTTGAAATCTTCCTCTTTTCTCTCTGGCGGGAGAAAAAATTTTCCATTCTTTTTCAGTGACATACGGGAAAACTTTTCGGCATGTTTCGGATGTTTTCGTAATAGGACGTGACCAGTTGATTTGGCGACAGCATTTAACGCCTACAACCGGGAGTAGCAAGCGAACGCCCACAAATGTCATCCACTGCCGCGTTTGGTGCATGGAACGACGACAGGTGGCAGCGGGAATAATGCTCCCCCTAAACACATCGAGTTCAGGAGATCACAGTTGGCACAGACGAAGAAACAGCGGGCAATGGCAGTCAAACTCAACATGACCCCTAAGACCCGCCTTACCGGCGAACCGATCATGCGCATTCTCTGCAAGAACACCGGCAGCTTGGTTGGCTATCTCTACCAGTGGAACAACGGCGATCTGCAGCCCGCCTGGCTGAACAATGCCATGGCCGAGGTGCGCTACGAGCCCATGCTTGAGGCCGCCTGACGCGCGCCAGGGGTGATGCAGCGAGGCTGATCTGGTGCGGTATGTAGAAATGCCCCTCCTAGGGCTGCGCCGGTGATGTATAGAAACGGCTTCTATAAATCACAAAAGTGCTACATAATGAGTTATAGAGAAGGATTCTGTAACTCATGCGCTGGAACTGGACACACCCCGACTGGCCGAACTTCGTCTATGACAGCGCCGCAGTCGAACCTTTCGAGCGGCGGTTTCTTCTATCATCCGGCGAGATACTAGGAGCCGTCCGCCACGTGACAGGCGAAGAGCGCGACCGGCTGCGTATCGAGCTTCTGAGCGAGGAAGCAATGCGCACAAGCGCCATTGAAGGCGAAGTCCTTGATCGCTCCAGTGTCCAGTCCTCCTTACGCCGGCAGTTCGGACTGACCACAGAGGGTGCACCATCAAAACCCCGCGAGCAGGGCATCGCTGAGATGATGGTCGACGTCTATTCGAACTATGCAGAACCTCTCTCCCACGACACCCTCTGTCGCTGGCACGGGATGCTCCTCTCCCATGATCGTGGCCTCGAGACGATAGGTGCCTACCGTCAGCATGACGACGCGATGCAGATCGTGTCCGGTCGCATCGACCGGCCAAAGGTGCATTTCGAAGCTCCGCCATCGACACAAGTGCCGGACGAAATGGACGCCTTCATCACTTGGTTCAACCACACAACGCCGGAGGGGTCCACGCCACTGCCCGCGCTGACGCGCGCGGCGCTTGGGCATCTGTGGGTCGAAAGCATCCATCCGTTCGAGGACGGCAACGGCCGCCTCGGGCGCGCTCTGGCCGAAAAGTCCCTAGCCCAGAACATCGGCCAGCCGAGTCTGATCGCACTGGCTTACACGATCGAACGCGACCGCAAGGGTTACTACGACCAGCTCGAAACCCACCAGAAGACGCTGGATGTGACGGCTTGGCTGCTCTGGTTCGCAGAGACCGTCCTCACGGCGCAGCAGGTTACGCTGACACGGGTTGCCTTCTTCATCGCCAAGGCGAAGTTTTACGACCAGTTCCGCGACCGGCTGAATGACCGGCAGGCCAAGGTGATTGAGCGCATGTTCCGTGAGGGGCCCGATGGGTTTAAGGGCGGGCTCAGCGCCGAAAACTACATTGCCATCACCAGTACATCGCGTGCGACCACGACCCGGGACCTGCAGGACTTGGTCGAAATGGGCGCGCTCATGCGGACAGGGGAACGGCGGCATACGCGGTACTGGTTACACTTGGAGGCCTGATCCGCGTCGCAACATTGGGAAGAACCGCGCCAGCGGTCTGCGCAGTCAGCACTGCGAAGCTTCGTAGCGCTGGACTAGCAACTCGAGCACCTTGATTTCTGCATTTGCTGTAGGTCTACCTACAGCAAGAACTCTGTTGACATCGCCGCTTCTGTCGTTTAAATGCTGTAAGGCAACCTACAGAGATGTTACAATGCTACTTGCAGATGCTTGCACCATTCACAGCGGATACACGGCCCGGGGCCGACTCGAAGCCACAGAGTTTGGCGGCGTTCTCGCAATCCAACTGCGGGACATTTCAGCCGAGGGTGTTATCCACCCAGAACGCCTTACGCGCGTGCAATTAGAGGACTTGGCTGACCGCTACTTCGTGCGGGCAGGCGACGTTGTGTTTCGGTCGCGGGGAGAGCGAAACACGGCGTCCGTTCTAGACAAACGGCTCCGGGAGCGTGCGCTTGCAGTTTTGCCATTGCTTGTACTCCGCCCGAAACATGATGTCGTGATGCCGGAGTATTTGGCATGGGCCATCAACCAGCCACCTGCACAGCGCCACTTTGATGGAGCGGCGCGCGGCACAAACATCCGGATGATCCCCAGATCCAGCCTCGATGACCTGGAACTTGATATCCCTGACATTGAGACCCAAGAAAAGATTGTTGCGATTGATGCTCTTGCTGAACAGGAGCGAGCGCTAGCCCTGCTCGTCGCCGAGACACGCAGAAAGATGATGAGCCTGATCCTCGTCGAGCGAGCGAACAGGCTGCGCCCCAAAACACGGCAGGAAAGGACGTCGAAATGACCGACCAACTCACACAGCAACAGGTCAACCAGACGGCTTGGGCCGCTTGCGACACCTTCCGAGGCGTCGTCGATGCTGGACAGTACAAGGACTACATCCTCGTGATGTTGTTCCTGAAGTACATCTCTGACCACTGGAACGATCACCTCGAAAACTATCGCAAGCAGTATGGCGGGGATGAAACCCGGATCCGCCGTAGGCTGGAGCGCGAGCGCTTCGTCCTCCCCGAAGGCGCGAGCTTCTATGACCTCTACGAGGCCCGGAACGAACCCAACATCGGTGAGCGGATCAACATCGCACTGGAGCGGATCGAGGATGCCAACCGCGCCAAGCTGGAAGGCGTTTTCCGCAACATCGACTTCAACTCAGAGGCCAACCTTGGGCGCGTCAAGGACCGCAACCGGCGGCTCAAGAACGTGCTGGAGGACTTCGCCAAGCCCGCGCTCGATCTGCGCCCGACGCGAGTGACCGAGGACATCATCGGCGAGTGCTACATCTATCTGATTTCCCGCTTCGCTTCGGACGCGGGCAAGAAGGCTGGCGAGTTTTATACGCCCTCAGCCGTGTCCCGCTTGCTGGCAAAGCTGGCTGCACCAAAGCCCGGTGACACCATCTGCGACCCCGCCTGTGGATCCGGCTCGCTGCTGATCCGTGCGGCTGAGGAGGTCGGCTCCGAGAACTTCGCCCTCTACGGCCAGGAAGTGAACGGCGCGACATGGGCGCTGGCACGTATGAACATGTTTCTGCACGCCAAGGACGCCGCCCGCATCGAGTGGTGCGACACGCTCAACAGCCCTGCGCTGGTCGAGGGCGACCATCTGATGAAGTTCGACGTGGTGGTGGCCAACCCGCCGTTCAGCCTCGACAAATGGGGCGCAGAGAGTGCGGACACGGACCAGTTCAAGCGCTACTGGCGCGGCATTCCGCCGAAGTCCAAGGGCGACTACGGCTTCATCACCCACATGATCGAGATCGCCAAGCGCCAGAGCGGCCGAGTGGCCGTAATCGTTCCGCATGGCGTTCTGTTCCGTGGCGGGGCCGAAGGGCGGATCCGGCAGGCATTAATCGAAGAGAACCTGCTTGATGCGGTCGTTGGCCTCCCGGCCAACCTCTTCACCACGACCGGCATCCCGGTCGCCATCCTGATTTTCGACCGTTCCCGCGAACAGGGCGGCAAGAATGAAGCCCGGCGCGATGTTCTCTTCATTGACGCCAGCAAAGAATTCACGCCCAGCAAGACCCAGAGCGTGATGGACGAGACGCATGTCAACAGGGTGCTGGAGACCTATGCGACCCGCGCCGAAGTCGACAAGTATTCCCACCGCGCCAGCCTGGACGAAATCACCGAGAACGACTTCAACCTGAACATTCCCCGCTACGTCGATACTTTTGAGCCAGAGGAAGAAATCGATGTGGCCGCCCTGCAGAAGCAGATCAGCACTATCGAAGCAGAGCTGGCCGAAGTGCGCGGCCGCATGGCTGGCTACCTGAAGGAGCTGGGCGTCGATGTCTGATGGCGAAATCATCCTCTACAGCACCGACGACGGCGCGGCCGAGATCCAGCTGCGCGCTGTCGATGGAACCGTCTGGCTCAGTCAGATCGAAATGGCCGAGCTGTTCCAGACCTCAAAACAGAACGTCAGCCTGCATGTCCGCAACATCCTTACCGATGGCGAGCTGGAGCCCGAGTCAACTGTCAAGGAATACTTGACAGTTCAAACCGAGGGCCCGCGCCAGGTGAAGCGGTCAGTCACGCTCTACCGGCTCGAGATGATCCTCGCCGTCGGTTACCGGGTGCGCAGCCCGCGTGGCACACAGTTCCGCCGGTGGGCGACCGCTGCGCTGAAGGAATACCTCGTCAAGGGCTTCGTCATGAACGACGAACGCCTGAAGGATCCCAAGTGGGATTACTTCGACGAGCTTCTGGAACGCATCCGCGACATCCGGGCGTCCGAGGCGCGGTTCTACCAGAAAGTGCGCGACATCCTGGCGCTGAGCGAGGATTACGATGCGCGGTCGCAGGCCATCCCCACCTTCTATGCCACGATCCAGAACAAGATGCTTTACGCTGTGACCAGCCACACGGCGGGCGAGTTGATCCGGGCTCGGGCAGACGCGGGCAAGCCCAACATGGGCCTGACCACCTGGAAGGACGCTGGCAAGGGCCGCGCCCTGCGCAAGGCGGATGTGGGCACTGCAAAGAACTATCTGGGCGAGGCCGAGATCAAGGAACTGAACCTGATCGTTGAAACCTTCCTGAACACCGCCGAGTTGCGCGCAAGTCGCCGCCAGACCATGCGGCTGGCCGATTGGGAAGGCGTGCTCGACACCTTCCTGACCAGCAACGAACTGCCGCGGTTGCAAGGTGCCGGGTCCGTATCGGCCAAGCAGGCCGAGCGCATCGCACATGATCGGTATGACGCTTTCGACAAAGCACGCAAGGCCGCGCAGGCTCTTGCGGCCAGCGAGACTGATGAGCTGGAGGAGTTGAAGCGCATCGCTGATGGCGCGAAGGGGCGGAAGAAGGGCGGCGGAGATGCGTAGTGAGTGGATTTTTCGCCGACTTGATGAACTTGGCGGGAAGAAGCGGCCAGTGCTCAAAGCTGGCCCATTTGGCTCTGCCGTGACGAAAGACAGCTATGTGGTGGCTGGCTTCAAGGTCTACGGGCAACAGGAAGTTGTAAGCGGCGACGTAAACGCCGAGCGGTATTACATTTCCCCGAAAGCATTCTCGGCACTCAAGAGTTGCGCTGTTGAAGCTGGCGATATCCTTATCACGATGATGGGAACGGTTGGCCGTCTGCTGGTTGTGCCTGAGGGTGCCGAGCCTGGGATCATTAATCCACGATTGATGAGGATAGCGCTCGACAAAACCGTGACATCTCCAGCTTTCGTGAGCGCATTTCTTGGGTCCTCGCAAATCCAGAAATTGCTCGAACGGCGGGCGCATGGTGGGACAATGCTCGGCCTAAATGCAGATGCGTTGGGATCACTCAAGATTCCAGTCCCACCCCTATCCGAACAACGCAAGATCGCCGAAATCCTGCGGACATGGGATGACGCCATCGAAAAGCTGACCGCACTACGCAAGGCGAACCTGTCCCGCCGCATCTGGATGCGCTCTCATCTGTTCACGGGGCGCAAAAGGTTGCCTGGCCACAATGGCGAGTGGTGCGAGGTTGCCTTGGGTCAGGTGCTGACGGAACATGGATTGAATGGCACAGGTGCCGAGGAGGTGTTCTCGGTCTCGGTCCACAAGGGGTTGATCAACCAGATCGAGCATCTTGGCCGATCTTTCGCCGCCGCCGACACAGGCCATTACAACCGCGTCCTTCCCGGCGACATTGTCTATACCAAAAGCCCGACCGGTGAGTTCCCGCTTGGCATCATCAAGCAAAGCAAGATCGCGCAAGAGGTGATCGTCTCGCCGCTCTACGGGGTTTTCACGCCCGCGACCCACGCGCTTGGCGTGATCCTGGATGCGCTGTTCGAATCCCCCATCGCCGTGCGCAACTACCTGCACCCGCTGGTGCAGAAGGGCGCCAAGAACACCATCGCCATCACCAACCGCCGCTTCCTTGAAGGGAAACTGCTCCTGCCGATGGACCCCGCCGAACAAGCCGCAATCGCCGAGGTCGCAATAACGACACAGGCGGAGCTGGCGTGCATCGACGCCGAAATCGACGCCCTAATCCACCAAAAGCGCGGGCTGATGCAGAAGCTGCTGACGGGGGAATGGCGCGTGACGGTGGATCCGACAACACCTTCCAACCCTGCAGGGGAGACCCAAGATGGCCGATGAAAAGAATTACTGGACCCAGCAGCGTGCGGACGGGAAGTGGGAATCAAAGCGCGAAGGCGCTGACCGGGCCAGCAAGGTCACGGACACGCAAGCAGAGGCTTGGCAGCACTCGAAGCAACGGGCCGCCGACACGAAGGGCGAGGCACTTCTCAAGGGTCGTGACGGCAAGATCCGCGAACGCAACACCTACGGGAAAGACCCGTATCCGCCGAAGGGGTAAAGCATGATCCAACTCCGCACTTTTGATGAAGCGATTGAGCATTCGGCGCAGTTCAAGAAGCGGCACCTGCTGCTCGGCAACGGTTTCAGCATCGCCTGCCGCCCGAAGATTTTCACCTATGGTTCACTCTTCGAGCAGGCGGATTTCTCGTCGGCCCCAAGGCTTCCTGATGTGTTCAAAGCGGTCGGGACGACCGACTTTGAACACGTCATCAAACTGCTGGAAGACGCATCGCGCATTGTCCCTGTCTATTCGAGCACAGCGGGAGTCGCCGCAAAACAGATGGCGTCCGATGCGGTAGCTCTGAAGGACATCCTCATTCAGACCGTGGCGAACAATCACCCCAACATCCCGAATGAAATTGCGGATGAACAGTTCTGGGCCTGCCGCCGGTTCCTGTCGCATTTCCTCGGCGATGGAAACAAGGATGGCAAGGTTTACACCCTGAACTATGACCTTCTGCTTTACTGGACGCTCATGCACGACGACATGGGGTTCGATGACCCTATCGATCTGGCCGCCAACGACGGATTCGGCCGCGATGAAGATACGGAACCCGAATATGTAAACTGGATGGGGGAGAGCGGCGCACACGGGCAGCGGGTCCACTACCTCCATGGGGCACTTCACCTGTTCGACGCGGGTGCCGAACTGCAGAAGTACACATGGGTGAATACGGGCAAGCCGTTGCTAGAACAGGCGCGAGAGGCAATGGGTGCGAACAAGTTCCCGCTCTTCGTGGCCGAGGGCAAAAGCAATCAGAAGCTCGCCAAGATCAAACACAGCGCATACCTGCACCATTCCTACAAGAGCTTCTCGTCGCAAATGGCGCAGCGCAATGATGCGCTATTCATTTTCGGTCATAGCCTTGCGGACAACGACCAGCATGTTCTGAAGAAAATTACGCGGGGCAAGATCGGGCAAGTTTATGTCGGCCTCTATGGCGACCCAAACAGTCCTGGAAACAAGCAGATACGAGGCGCTGCTACCGCATTGGCACATTCGCGCGATGATCGGGTCGCACTAGACGTCGCTTTCTTCGATGCGGCGTCCGCCCAGGTTTGGGGGGCCTGATGCACGTGCAAAGTGGTTTCGACGCTCGTGAGAAACATCAATCCCAGATTCCGGCGCTGCAATTGCTTGTCGCTCTTGGCTTCACGCCGTTGCCTCAGGCAGAAGCGGTGCGCCTGCGGGGTGGCCGTTTACGCAATGTGGTGCTCGACGATGTCCTTGCCGACCAGCTTTTGAAGATCAACAGCTTCACCTACCGCGGTAGGGAGTATCCCTTCGATCTTGAGGACGCCCACGAGGCGATCCGGCGCCTGAAGCCTACGCCCGACCGTCAGAAGGGTTTGCGCGGCACCAACCAGGATATCTACGACACCCTCGTCCTTGGCACGACGATCACCAAGACGATCCAGGGAGACTCCAAGTCCTATTCGTTCCGCTACGTCGATTGGGAGACGCCCGCGAACAACGTCTATCACGTGACGGCCGAGGTCTCCGTCGAGCGGACGGCCAGCACCCAGACCAAGCGGTGCGATATCGTCGCCTACATGAACGGCATCCCGTTCCTCGTGATCGAGAACAAGCGGCCGACCGAGAGCCTGAAGAAGGCTGGCAGCCAGCTGATCGGCTATCAGAACGAAGACAACATCCCGCAGCTGTTCCACTTCACGCAGCTTCTCATGGTGATGAACCGTGTCGAAGCGCGCTACGCCACCGTAGGCACGCCACGGCAGTTCTGGCAGACATGGCGGGATGAGGAGGAACGGGACGAAACCATCGATCCGCTGGCAAATCGACCCCTAACGGCGGCGGAGGCCGACGCAGTCTTCTCGGGCGATTTCGCCTTTGCGCGCGCCCATTTTGAAGATCTGGCGGCCGAGGGTGCTCGCGCGATCACCGCTCAGGACCGCGCAATCCATGCGATGTGCCGGCCGGAACGCCTGCTAGACCTGATCCGTCGCTTCACCGTGTTCGATGGCGGAGCACGCAAGGTCGCGCGCCACCAGCAATTCTTCGGTATCCGGAAGGCTGTTGAGCGCGTCCATCAGTTCAATCTGGATGGCCGCCGGAAGGGTGGTGTGATCTGGCATACCCAAGGGTCGGGCAAGTCGCTGACGATGGTGATGCTGGGGCGCGCGCTTGCACTCGACAAGGCCATTTCCAATCCGCGTATTCTGATCGTCACAGATCGCGACGATCTCGACAAACAGATCAAGGACACATTCAAGTCCTGTGAACTGGAACCCATAAGGGCAACCAGCGGCAACCATCTGATCGAGCTGATCCGAAACCGGACACCACTCGTGACGACCATCATCAACAAATTCGATACGGCCGCCAAAGCTGCCGAGGACGTCGACGAGGATGCCAACGTCTTCGTTCTGGTCGACGAGAGCCATCGCTCTCAGACCGGCCGCTATGGCGGTCACAGCCAGTTCGCCACGCGGATGCGTCGGCTGCTTCCGAGGGCTTGTTATCTTGGCTTTACCGGAACGCCGCTCCTGAAGAAGGAGAAGAACACCCTCTCGACCTTTGGCGGCCTCATCCACAAGTACGCCATCGACGAGGCCGTTGCTGACGGGGCCGTCGTGCCGCTCCTCTATGAGGGCCGACTTGTCGAACAGCATGTCAATGGCGGCGTGATCGACAAGTGGTTCGACAAGATCAGCGAGGGTCTTACCGCCAGCCAGAAAGCCGACCTGAAGCGCAAGTTCTCCCGGATGGACGCGTTGTCGAAGACGGGCCAGGCTATCCGAGCGAAAGCCTTCGATATCTCGGAGCACTTCCGCCAACACTGGCAAGGCACGGGCTTCAAGGCGCAGCTTGTGGCGCCGTCCAAAGCGGCGGCAGTCCGCTTCAAGGAGGTGCTCGACGAAATCGGGCACGTCACTAGTGAGATCGTCATCTCGCCGCCCGATGACAACGAGGGCAACGAAGAGATCGACAAGGAATCGAAGGACATCGTGCGCGGGTTCTGGACGCGGATGATGGCCCGGTACAAGACCGAAGACGAATACACCCGGCAGATCATCGACGCGTTCAAGGGCTCGGGCGATCCGGAGATCCTGATCGTGGTCTCGAAGCTGCTGACAGGGTTCGATGCACCGCGCAACACCGTGCTCTACGTGTGCAAGTCGCTGCGCGAACATAACCTTCTGCAGGCGATCGCCCGGGTGAACCGGCTCTACGAAGATGGCACGACCGAGAAGCAGTTCGGCTTCATCATCGACTACGAGGGGCTGCTCGGAGAACTCGACACGGCGCTGACCACCTACAGCGCCTTCGAGGGCTTTGATGCCGCCGATATCGCTAACGCTGTCCACGACGTGCGCGAGGAAATCCGGAAGCTGCCCCAGCTACACGATCAGCTCTGGGACCTGTTCAAGCCGGTCAAGAACAAGAAGGACATGGAGCAGTTCGAACAGTTCGTGGCCGATGAGGCGATCCGGCAGGAGTTCTATGAACGACTTAAGGCGTTCAGCCGCTGCCTCCATATCTCGCTGTCGTCAGACAAGCTCTTTGACGTCTTCGACGAAGCGAAGATCGCCGCCATGAAGAGGGACTGGAAGCAGTTCTCTGAGCTGCGGCGCTCGGTTCAGTTGCGCTACCAGGAGACCGTCGACGTCAAGGAGTTCGAGCCGAAGATCCAGAAGCTGCTGGATGACCATGTGGTTGCCATGCCGGCCGAAACGATCATCGAGATGGTCAACATCAACGATCCGGACGCCTTGAAGGCAGTGGTGGAGGAAACGGGCGTCTCCGAGGCATCGAGGGCGGACCGGATCGCCAGCGCGACGCGCCGGATAATCACCGAAAAGATGGACGAGGACCCGACCTTCTACCGCAGCTTCTCGGAGCTGTTGGAGGAAACCATCCGCGACTACCGGGCCAAACGGATTTCCGAACGGGACTACCTCAAGAACGTTGTCGATCTCGCGAGCAAGATCGCGCGCAAGGACCGGGGCAGAGAGGTGCCGGGTTCGATCAAGGGCAACGACGATGGGCAGGCGTTTTTCGGGATCCTCGAAGGCGCGCTCGCGACCGACAACGGCAAACGAATCGCGCCAGATGAAGTTGCCGCCATTGCGCTCACCATCATCGATATCATCAAGTCCCACCACATCGTCGACGTCTGGTCCAACGACATCGCTCAGAACAAGATGCGCAACGCCATCGACGATTATTTCTTTGATGTCCTTCGCGATGAGCGCGGAATCGAACTGACACTCGAAGTGATGGACGATCTTGAGCTCAAGATAATGGACCTGGCCCGAGCACGGTTCCCAGGATGAAGGCGGTGCGACACAGCGTCAGATATGGCGAACACAGCATCGATTTCTCCATTGTGCGCCGTGACCGGACGACACTGGAAATCGCTGTAGAGCCAGATGCCTCTGTTGTCGTGGCTGCTCCACAGGATGCTCCACTGGCCGCTATCGAGGAGAAAGTGCGCAAGCGCGCCGCGTGGATCCGGCGCCAGCAGCGGTACTTCATCCAGTTCCTCCCGCGCACCCCGAATCGCCAGTATGTGGCAGGCGAAACCCACCTTTACCTCGGACGTCAGTATAGGTTGAAGGTGGTTCCCCACGTTCAAGCCGTGGTAAAGCTGGTCCGAGGTTTCATCGTTGTGCAAACTCACAGACCGGAGCGACCCGAGGTCACACGCGAACTTGTCGAGGCTTGGTACCGGCAGAGGGCCCAAAACAAATTCGCCGAACGTCTCGAGGTGAATTTGCTTCGCTTCCCTGCACCCGAGGAATTCCGGCCGAAGGGACTGATCGTGCGCCAACTTCGACAAAGATGGGGATCCATGTCATCTTCTTCGCGCCTCATGCTCAATCGTAGGCTGATTGAAGCATCCGTGGATGCCATTGACTATGTCATCACCCACGAACTTTGCCACATTGCTGTTCCACACCATGGCCCGGAATTCTTTGAACTCTTGGATAGAGTCCTCCCCGATTGGCCAGATCGCAAAGACAAGCTCGAAAAGAAGATGGCCTGAGCTGGATCTCTTTCTAAAAAACTGCCTTGGTCAAGTCGACGTACCCGCGCCGCTTTTTCACCGCCGTGAGCTTCAGCAACGCGGTGATGGCTTTGCCTTCATCGGGGTGGGTCTCGACCATCATCTGGCCACGCAAACCGATCCGGCCCCATTCGCGTACGAGGCTTGCGCGGCCGAACAGATCGCGCTGCACCTTCAGCCGATAGAAGCGACGCATGTTTCGCGCCGGATCGATCCGGCGCATCTGCACGTCGGTCGGGAAGACATCGAGTTGGATCGGACTGTGGTACATGTGGTGATAGTCTGAGGTTTTTTACACAATATCAGGTGGAAGCACGTCCTTCCACCTTGATTTCCCCGAGAGGGGAAAGGGGGCTCACGCCCCCTTCTCGAACTTCATGACCGGAATGCCCAACTTCTTAGCCTTGTCGGCGAGGTTCTCCTGGATACCGGTGCCCGGGAAGACGAGGACACCCACCGGCAGCACGTCCAGCATCGCGTCGTTGCGCTTGAAGGGGGCTGCCTTGGCGTGCTTGGTCCAGTCGGGCTTGAAGGCTACCTGCGTCACACCCCGGGCCTCGGCCCATTTGGCGGCGATGAGTTCGGCGCCCTTGGGGCTCCCACCGTGCAAGAGCACCATATCGGGATGCTTGGTGCGGACCTGGTCGAGCTTGCCCCAGATCAGGCGGTGATCGTTGAAGTCGGTCCCACCGGTGAGGGCCACCTTGGGGCCTGCGGGCAGCATCACCTCGGTCTCTGCGCGGCGCTTTGCGGCAAGGAAGTCGCGGCTGTCGATCAACGCTGCGGTCATGTGCTGGCGGTTCACCATCGACCCGGTGCGGGGGCGCCAGGCCGAGCCCGTGTGATGGACGAACTCTGTGGCGGCGTGATCGCGCATCATGTCCATGCAGTTCCGACGTTCGATGAGGGTCAGGCCTTCGGCCGTCAGGCGCTCGAGCTCGACGGATTTCACCTCGGAGCCGTCCTGCTCGCGCTGGAGGCGGCGCTGCGCCTGCTCGTTGTCATCAAGCGACCGCTCGACCCTCGCCGTGGCGCGGTGGAAGAGGTTGACCTGGCCCCAGAGCACCTCTTCGAGGTCGGGTTCCATGCGGGTGTCTTGCAGGGTCGCAACGAGGGCATCGAAGATGTCGGCGACGGCGACAGCAAGGCGCTGCCCATCGGGCATCGGGCGCGGATCGGGCTCATCAAAGGGTCGGAAGCCGTAGAGTTGCAGCTCGTCGAGCGCATGGGCTGTCTGGGATGCGGTGTGGGCGGGTTCATACGCATCGTCGTGGGTGTGGATCGTCATCGGTTTCTTGCCTCCGGGCCTGTCTCGTCCGCGCGACAACCCGCGCGGCCTTCATGGGCAGCTCTGAGCCGTCATGGCGGACGCCCCTTCACCCCCTCTTCGGGGCCGAAACGCAGTGGAGGAGGGCGGCAGGCAGGCTATTTGTTTCGCGATGCAAAGCGGGGGCACTTCCCCCGCGGCGGAAATAGCTTGCCTGCCGCCCTTGAGGGGGCGGACCCTTTGACGGCAGCACGCCCATCTCTTGAAGGCCGCGCGGGTGTCGGGTGGATGAGATTTACCCGGAAAGAGGCAAAGGTGATGATCCACACCCGCGACAGGGATACATGACCCCTGCCCCCGCTATCCTGGACCAACCCTTGCGGCGGCGTTGCTCAGCCCAACAGGCGCTGCTGATCCTCAGGCCCGATCTGACCTGCCAGATGCTGGCGCAGCGCATCCTTGCCGTTCGCCCGGAGATCATCGTTGAAATCCCCAAGAAGCGGCTCGAGCACTTGGGCTGCAATCCCGACCTCTGTGGCTTTGGCGCTCAACCTCTCTGCCGCGCGCTGCCCGGCCGGATCGCGGTCGATGGCGATGTAGAGGCGCTGCACCCGCTCCGGCAGCAGGACGGCTCCGAGGTGACCGGATGAGAGCGCCGCCCAGACGGGAAGGCCCGGCACCGCCTCGGACAGGGACAGCATGGTCTCGATGCCCTCGCCGACCACGAGGATGTCGTCATGCGGGGTCAGCCTGACAGCGTTGCCTAAGATGTGACCCATGGCCCGTCGCTGCGTTTTGACCTCCGCCTTGCCCTTGCCGTCGTGCGCAAGCCAAGTGCGATGCACGCCCTGCAAGGCCCCTGCCCCATCGGTGACCGCCGCGATCAGCGCCGGTCTGGGGATGCTTTTGGTCTGACCCTCATCCCGATGCCAGCACTTCGGGTGGAAGCGCAGGGCGCTCATCACCCCGCCATGGCCGATACCCCTGGCGCGGAGGTAGGTGTCGGCAAGCGTGCCTGCGACTGGGATGGAGGCTGCGAAGAGCCGCGCGGCGGCGGCTGGTGTGCCGCCGGGGGCCTTGGGCTTCTTCGGCACTGGCGTATCCGGGAGAACCGGCATTGGGCGGCCAAGATGCATACGGGCCTCGGTCAGAAGGTCGGGAAAGCGGGAGATCCCGGTCCGCTCACGAATGATGTCGAGAAGATCGCCATGCTCGCCCGTGGCACCGTCGGTGAACTTTCCTCGCGCCCCCGGCCCAGACGTAGGACCGGTCAGCCGCACGAAGAGCGACCGGCCGGGGTTGTTCTGCAGATCGCCCACGATCCAGTAGGACCCCTCCCGCCGTCCGGCGGGAAGGTAATGGCGACAAACGCTTTCGGCATTTTCCGCGAGTGCGCGGATCAAATCTTCAGTCTCGGAATACATGGCTCAACACCCTCCGCGCGCATGTAGTCCTGTCACAGGACAACGCGCAAGCAGGCGATCGAGTATTGCGATGCCGCCAGAGTCCGTCGGGCAGAACAGCCGCAGCTTCCAGGCAATGATCTCCGAGAAGAAGCCATCGGCCTTGAGCCGATCCTTGGCGGCGCCCAAAAAGCCCGACAGCTCGATCCGGTTGATGCCCATGACGCGGGACCGGTGCAGCTCCATCCCCTCGGCCAGGCGCACCACGGTCTTGCCCTCCAGAACGAGGGCATGGACCTGCGCGGCTGACAGCTTTGGCGCGTCGGCCGCCAGCGTCGTCGCGACCCAGGCGGGCGATACGCGGCGGCCGATGATGCGCTGGCCGTCATCGGTTTGCAGCCGGTAGACGCGGGTTTCATCTTGCGGCAGTTGCTTCCAGATCGGCAGCAGCAGCCCCGCCACGATGTGAAGCGTGGCTTCCGAGAATTCCGGCACCTCGGCCAGTTCGGCAGTCCACGCGGCGGCGAAGGCTCCACGGTCAGCCTCGAGCCAATTGGTGTCCTCCATGATCTTCATAGGCACGGTGCTTGCCTCGGTGGGTCGGATCAGCCTCAGGCGCGGCTCGATCGTGCCGTCGTCCAGCATCAGGCTGGTGGCGGGCACCTGCACCGCGGCCCGGCCCGAGCGACTGTTGACCAGAAGCCGCGCCTTCGGGTCGTCGAGCCAGTCGAGCGCATCGGCAAGCGAGGTCGGCGTGTTGCGCTGCTTTTGCGCGATGGTCAGCAACTGGGTTTCCGCGCCAGAGCCGGGATGGGTGTAGATCACCCGTGCGTCCGTCACGCGAAAGCTCTCGGCACGAAGGGTTTCAAGCCCAAGATCGTAGACCCCGGCTGCGATGGCCCCCTCGATCCGCTGCGCCAGAAGCTCCTCGAAAGCGGTGAACAGAATGCCCTGCATATGAATCGTCAGCGCCAGCAGCCGATTGAGGAAGGTCGTGATCGGCGGCAGGTCGTCCTTGAGGCCCGTCTCATCGGTCAGGTTGAGGCCCGTCGCATCCTCAAACGCCATCAGCGAGCAGCCCGCCACATCGCCACGATAAAGGCGGCGGTAAAGCTGGCGCAGCGCATCGCGGGCATAGGGCGACTCAAGGTTGTCCTCGGGCCGGAACAGCCCCTGCCCGCCGGTCTGACGCTGGCCGCGCGTGATTGCCCCGAGCGTGTCGAGGCGACGCGCGATGGTCGACATGAACCGCTTTTCCGCTTTCACATCGGTGGCGACGGGGCGGAACAGTGGCGGCTGCGCCTGATTGGTCCGGTTGGTGCGGCCCAGACCCTGAATGGCCGCATCGGCCTTCCAGCCCGGCTCCAAGAGATAATGCACCCGCAAGCGCTGGTTCTTTGCCCCAAGATCGGCGTGATAGCTGCGCCCGGTGCCACCGGCATCCGAGAAGATCAGGATACGCTTCTGGTCATCCATGAAGGCAGCGGTTTCCGCGAGATTGGCAGAGCCTGCCCGGCTTTCCACGACCAGCCGTGCCGCTGCCCCTTCACCCTTGCGCACGATGCGGCGCGAGCGGCCCGTCACTTCAGCCACGACGTCTGTGGCAAAGCGCTGCACAATCTGATCCAGCGCCCCTGGCACGGGCGGTAGCGAGGCCAGATGCTCGATCAGCGCGTCGCGGCGGCGCGCAGCTTCGCGACATTCCACCGGCTGGCCATCGCGCGTGACAGGCCGCGAGGACAGATTGCCCTCGCTATCGGTGAAGGGCTCGTAGAGCTGTACCGGGAAGGAATGCGCGAGGTAGTCCAGACAAGCCTCTCTTGGCGTGATGTCCACCCGCACATCGTTCCACTCATCCGTAGGGATGTCTGACAGGCGGCGTTCCATCAGCGCCTCGCCAGTCGAGACAATCTGGATCACGGCCGCATGGCCTGCGGCGAGATCGGCGTCGATGGCGGCGATCAGCGTGGGAGTTTTCATCGAAGTCAGGAGATGGCCGAAGAAACGCTGCTTGGCGGATTCGAACGCCGAGCGCGCGGCGGATTTGGCCTGCCGGTTCAGAGTGCCAGACTCTCCAGTGATGTTCGCAGCCTCCATCGCCGCCGCCAGGTTGTTGTGGATGATGGCAAAGGCCCCGGCATAAGCATCATAGATGCCGCGCTGCTCGGGACTGAGCGCATGAACCAGCATCTCGTACTCGACGCCGTCATAGGAAAGCGACCGGGCCGTGTAGAGACCGAGGGAGCGCAGATCGCGCGCCAGCACCTCCATCGCTGCTACGCCACCGGCTTCGATCGCCTCGACGAATTCCGCGCGCGTCGCGAACGGAAAGTCCTCGCCGCCCCAGAGGCCGAGGCGTTGCGCATAGGCGAGGTTATGGACCGAGGTCGCGCCCGTGGCCGAGACATAAACCACGCGGGCATTGGGCAGTTTGTGCTGCAGGCGCAGACCCGCCCTGCCCTGCTGCGAGGCGGTGACATCGCCGCGCTCGCCTTTCGATCCGGCGGCATTCGCCATGGCATGGCTTTCATCAAACAAGATCACTCCGTCGAAATCCACCCCCAGCCAGTCGACGATCTGATCAACACGGGATTTCCTGGCGCCGCGCTCCTCTGAGCGCAGCGTTGCATAGGTGGTGAACAGAATGCCCTCGGTCAGCGGGATGTCGCGGCCTTGCGCAAAGCGCGACAGCGGCGTCACCAGCAAGCGCTCCTGCCCGAGTGCGGACCAGTCGCGCTGCGCATCCTCCAGAAGCTTGTCGCTTTTGGAAATCCAGAGCGCCTTGCGCCGTCCTTGCGCCCAGTTGTCGAGCACGATCCCGGCCGACTGGCGGCCCTTGCCCGCCCCGGTGCCATCGCCCAGGAAAAACCCGCGCCGGAAACGGATGGCGTCGGGATCATCGTCCTTGGCGGCCGAGACCATATCGCCGGTCTCATCCACGGACCAAGACCCGGCGAGATGCGCGCCGTGCGCCTCGCCGGCGTAGATCACGGTCTCGAGCTGCGCGTCGGACAGCAGGCCATCGCGCAGAATGGTCGCTGGCAGCCTAGGGCGGTAGCTGGGTTTCGGGGGCGCGACCGAGGCCATGGCCGCCGATTGCACCAGCTTGGTCGGGTGCGGTTCCGCCCCGGGGATGTCGATCGCCTGCAACCGGAAGGTCTCATAAATGGCATCCGACAGGCGAGCGCTGGCATCGTCCTCGGTCGCATCGCGCAGGCTATAGGCGAGGTCTGCGGCCTCGATCTGCGCGGCAGTATTGGTGGGAGGTGTTGCTGGCGTGGCGCGCGAAGTGCTGATGGCCGTGTGCGCGGTGCGGGCAGGATTTCCCGGGAAGGGGGAAGAGCGGCCCTGCTTCGCCGTTGGAACCTGATCCAGTTCGAGACGCGGCGGGATCTCGGCAGTGATCCGGGACAAGAGGTGCGCTGCGTCATGGGACAGCGGCTGGTGCAGATCGGCGGTGATGCCGCCCAGTTCGCCACCGCGGCATTTGTCGAATACCGAGATCCGCGTCTCGAAGCTGGTGCCGTGCTTGGCGAAGGCAGAACCCGACACAGCGCCTGTGAACACCAGATGCGCGGTCTCGGTCAGGCGGGCGAAGGTTTCCGCCCAGGCGGGCGCATCGGGCGCGAAACTGGCACCGGTGATGGCGACCAACCGCCCACCGGGCGCAAGCCTTGCGAGCGCCGATCGCAGGTGCCGGGCCGTCGCCGCGGTGGTGCGGGCACCGACATTGGCCACAACCGAGAATGGCGGGTTCATCACGATGACGCTGGGGCGCAGCCGTGCATCGAGATGATCGTCGATCTGCGCCGCGTCAAACCGAGTGACCGGACGCCCCGGAAACAGGCGGCGCAGAAGATCGGCGCGGGTGTCGGCAAGCTCGTTCAGCATCAGGCTGCCGCCTGCGATTTCCGCGAGGATCGCCAGCAGGCCTGTCCCAGCCGATGGCTCCAAGACCAGATCGCGCGCGGTGATCTGTGCTGCCGCCAGTGCCGCCAGCCCCATGGGCAGCGGCGTCGAGAACTGCTGGAAGCGCTCCATCTCCTCCGAGCGCCGCGTATGGGTCGGCAAAAGGCCGGACACCTTGGCAAGGATCGGCAGCAGCGCGGCGGGCGAGCCAGCCCGCGCCAACAGCGCGCGGCCGAACTTCCGCAGGAACAGGACCAGCGCTGCCTCGCCCGCCTCATAGGCCAGCTTCCAATCCCAGGCGCCGGTCGCATCAGAGCCGCCAAAGGCGCGCTCCATCTCAACGCGCAAGCGCAGCGCGTCGATCTGGAAGCCCTGCGCCAGATCAGGCTGCAGCGCCTCGGCCACGCTCAAGATCGCAGCGGCCGTATCGGGGGATGGGATGGGGACAACAGGCGCAAGGGCGCACTCGGTCGCAAAAGGGGCGAGATGGGTCATTGGGAAACTCCGGAATGAGGGACAAGATCAGGCCCGGACACCCTCTTTCGGGCGCCCTCAGGCCTGACCCTCCCCGGCCCTCCTCTTCCTCTCAAACCCCATGAACTGCGCAGGCGGCTTGTTTTTGTTCCTGTTATGTTCTATATTGAGAGCCAAGCTAGGAAGGGAGACCCCCGATGGAAAGCACCACTTATGCCTTGCCCGCGACGCCAAAGCAGATCGCCTATGCGCGGGCGCTGGCCCTGCGCAACCAAACACTTCTGCCTTGGGAGGTTCAGCAAGACCTGCGCGCGCTCAGCGCCTGGATCGACGCGCAGGCCAGGCTGAAGCCGGGCACGCAGGACAGCCGCCCGACATCAAAGCAGGTCGCCTTCGCCGAACGTCTCGCCCGCATCAAACGCCGCGCCGTGCCGGATGAGTGTTTCCGCGACAAAGGGCTGATGTCGAAGTGGATCGACGGGAACAGGTGATCCCGGTACCGGCTGGTGATGCCCCATACCGCTGTCCGGGCCTCTCGCAATCATTCGGAGCTTTTGCCACACTGTAGTTTGGCAAAACGAGCGTAGTTGCCAAGCTATAGTGTTGCGGACTGGGTCTTCAGGACTTCAACCTCGGTCGAACTTCTGTCCGAGCCGCGCCAGTTCCGCGAGCGCCGCTTCCTTCTTCTGCACGTCGTCCTCTTCTGCGATGAGCTTGAGAACAGTGCTGACGGCCATGAACATTCTCAGCGGGTTCGAAGCCAATGATTGGAACCCGTAGCTTTCATAAAGCGCCTTGCGGCGCGCGACGCGATCTGGATCGCCGCAGTCGAGCACATCGAGCATGACGACCGCGACGCCAATCGCGTCAGCGGCAACGGCAATCCGCCGGAGGGTGTCGACAAGCAGATCGCCGCCAAACCCACCGCCGCTGAACTTCTGGTCCCGCCCGATCATGGAGATGTAGGCGGCAGGAATGTTGCCATGCGAAGGCCGGGTCCGCGCAAACTTTGCAGGAAGATCCGTAAACTGAACCGCGTGCGCATTCAGAGCATAGAAACCAATGACCGTGCGGTCTCGGTCAACCATCACATAGAGGCGGACATTATCCGCCTTGGCGAGCTTGTTCGCGGTCTTCTGAAAATAGTTGTCGACTTGCTCGACACCGCAAGAAAAAGCCGCCCGATCATGTTTCTCTGGATCGAACGGCTCGATGATGTAAGAGGCCGGTTCAGATGTCGCCATTTACTGCGACACAACCGTTTTGCCATGCCGACGGAAGGCCAAGCGCAGGGCATCAGTCGGCGCCGCCGGGGTGTCAAGCGCTGCGAAGAACGCCTCATGATCGACCGGCTGCAACACCGTCCGTTCATGCGCTGCGATCGTTGCCAGCGCCGCCTGGTAGGCGGCATTCATCGTGAAGACGGAATCGTCGACGCCAGAAAGCGCCGCCGCCTGCTGGATCGCAGTCTTGATGCGCGGCTTCGTCCGGAAATTCATCCGGGCCTCGTTACGCTCATCGATCGCGCGCGTGGTGTCGTGGAAACCAAGCATGGTCGCCTCCTGTTTTGCTATCCATCATGTACGCCATCTTGACGTACAGTGCAAGCGTTCGGTCGGGAAAGTTCTTCGAAAGTATCGTGCTCACCCGAACCGCCGCCCTCCTTCCGTGAAGTTGTATTCGTTCACGATGATCCCCTCCTCGAAGGCCTCGTCTGAGGTGAGGTGATCGTATTCGGCTAGAAGCTGGCAGTAGAGCCAGCGGGCGAGATCGCGGATCGCTTCGATCACAGCCTCCTCTGCATCTTCGGTCGGCGGCTGCCAGGTCGGGCTGTCGCGGGTGACGTCCACCGACATGGTGTATTCGTGGCAGTAGCGACCTCGGTGGCTGATCTCGGCGGCAAGCTGGTAGAAGTTCCGCCGCTGGATGGCCTGAAGCCGGTCGGCGATGCTCTGCAGCGTCGCGTCCTGGGGCGCATAGTCCCGGATACGCGCGGCCGCGCCCTTGGCATGACTGAGATAGCCATCCAGACAAGCCCCATCCCCCTGGCTCCAGAACCCTGAAAACCAGATGCAGGGCTTTTGGCGCGTGCCGCCGCCCATCAGTCGCACAGGGGTGGTTTTGAGCCGGATGCCGAGGATTTCGCAGATGCGCTCAAAATCCTCGTAGACCGCATCCCACCAATCGTCGTGGGGGCCGAGTTCGCGATACCAGCCGCGGGCCTTGTCCTTGGCGACGTCGGAGAGTTCAGGGAACTGGTAGACTGTTGTGCAGATCACCTCAGGCATGTGCGTCCTCTCCGTTCAGCGCGGCGGTCAGCCAATCTTCGGTGCTGGTCCAGCCGATGGATTTGCGCGCGCCCAGATCGATGACATGTGCGCCACCGCCGAAGGCGTCGAGGCGCGGGCGGGAACAGGTCAGACCGTACTGAAACCCCCAGAGGCCGGTGAGGTCGAGGTCCTCCGCAAGGCGCAGCACGAAGCGGATAACCGCCTCGACATCGCCGTGGTCGTCGTCATGGATCCAGAGGGTGCTGCCCTCGGGCGCGTCCTGGCGCGCAAGAGTGAAGCCCGAGACCTCCGGGTCGTCGGCGTCCTGATCCGCAGCGCGCAGGTCATGAAACAGCGCGAGCGCACGGTCAGCCTTGTCGGGCGTGCCGACGTCGATCAGACATGAGAAATGAGTGAAGTAATCCGCCATGGGGACCTCCTGAGATTGCGAAGCCCGGCCAAGGGGCAGGGCGCTGGATTGGGATGAGGGGATGAGGCAGAGCGATCAGCCGGAAGGCGGATCGCCTGCTGCCTGACGCGCCGCGTGCGCGCAGAGCATCTGTCGGTAGAAGCGTTTGCGCGCCGTCCGGAAGCTGCGCACGGCCCGCGTGTCGGGGTGAAGCGCCCGGACCGCAGCGCGCAGGACAGTAAAGGGCGACGCCGTCGGCGACAGGTCGAGGCGCAGGTATGCGGGATCGGTCATGTCAGCTGACCTCGACCACGGGCGAGGCGAGATGTGGATCGACCAATGCCTCGATCCGCTCGGCCCTGCCCATCCATGGCTCGGGCCGGATCGCTTTCACCCAGTCGGCAAAGCTCGGGATAAAGCCGAGGTCCTCCTTCACATGCTGCTCGCCGACCCACCGGGTCGGGATGATGCGCCCGGTCGAGAGCGTGATCGTTGGCCCAAAGATCGTCTCGGCCATGAAGATGCCCTCGGCATGGTGCCGCAGGGCCCGATGCCGAAAATCGGCCGTGATCGATTTCGATGCATCAAACCAGGTATGCACCGCCATGTAGCAGTCGACCGTGCCGCCCCATTTCTTCACCGAAGAGAGGGCGTGGTGATACGGATGTGCCATCGCTGTCCCCCCTCAGAAATCATGGGTGAAGAGTTCGGACGAGGTGAAGCGCTCGTTGAACTCAAGATGGATGCAGCGGGCGGAAGCGTCGAAGCAGAACTCGCCGTAGGCGCCGTCGTTGTTCTCCCAGCCACCATGGGCGTCAGAGAGGAAGTCGTAGGCGAGCTGCTCGACGACATCCTCCAGCGACAGGCTGCGCATCTCGACCTCGGGGTCATCCCAGGTCAGCGCGGCATAGGGGATTTCGGTCACGGGGAAGTCGACGGCGGTCTCGCCCGACCAGGCGCCGATGCTTTCGATCTGGCCGCTGTCACCGGCACCGTCAAAGGTCACGGTGACATGGGTGATGCCGGCGGCCATCAGGCCAGCGAACAGGCGATCCTTGTTGCCGGGGCGCAGGGCGAGGGTCCGGGCCTCGCGTTCGGCATGCGCGGCGAGGACCGCTCCGAAATCGATGGTGGAGGGCGGCATCGGCGGTGCGAGCGTGGGTTCAGTATGGTTCATCGGGAAACTCCGGTAAGGGGCAAAGGTTGGAGCCAAGCCGGGCGATCTCTCTCACCCGGCAAAACTCCCGAAACCCCTGCCCTCCTCTGTCTCTCGGGCGTCACGCCGCGACCTGCAGCGCCCGGGCGGCAAAGGCGCGCCAGAGCGGATCGACAAGGCGGGCATCCAGCAGATCGGCACGGTGCCGCAGCCGCTGCGCGAGAGCGGGTTCGTGCCATGCGGCAGCGCGGCCCGACTGCGCGCGAAGCTGGCTCGCCTCGGTCACGACGCCCCGCGCCTCGGTTGCACTGGCCACCGGATGACACCAGGCGACGGCCCCGTCGCTGGCGCCCCCGGCCAGCACTAGCTGTTCATCGCGGTCGAGGATCGCCAGAAGATACGGCGCTGCATCCGGAGCGATATCCTCGGCGTGGTCGATCGCGCCCTGCATGGCCTCGGCCAGCGTCACGAAACGGGCGAGGACCAGCGGGGCGGCCCGGCCCGACATCAGATCCGCAGGCGTCCGGCGCGACAGGGTCAAGGCGAAGGGATGGTTGGGATCAGCGTTGCCAATCGCAAAGACCGGCGCGAACCTCGCCGGGCAAGTGGTCGAGTGGATGGGCAGGGACAGGTCGAACATCGGGAATATCTCCGACGGCACAGGGAGCCGCTCTCCCCGCCTCATCCGTCAAAGACCAAACTGCCGCCCTCTTCCTCGGAGGGGACGGACGGCACCAACCAGTTATCTTGCCGATGGCAAATCACTCCATCGGACACGCAAGTATCGACCCTGCCGTTTTGGCAATGCCTTTCGGTCGATCATTCGACCCGATACTTGAAAATCCGCGTTGATCTTGACCACAAGTAGCTTGCTGAAATTTCCCGCCGTGTCGACCACCACTACCTCTTTGGTCTTGAACGGCGTAATGGTTTTCACCTCGACATGGTCGTTGCCAAGTCTTCCATCTGCGCCTTGGGCGTAGGTCCTGTTCAACCTGATTCCGTAAGTGATCGCGCCGAAAAGTTCGCCGATATCGCCATAGACGGCGAGATGAAGGCCAGTCTCCGCGTGGTAGCTTTCCGCCAGTGATATGAGGTTTTCAAAGTAGGGTATCATTGACCGAATGGCGTTGGGGTACTTTGCCCCCCACTCCTTGTAGCGAAGCTGCTCGTCAATTTCCGACCAGGTAACCCATTCGCCATCATCATAAAACGCGCGATCAGACCAATCAGTATCATCCATGCATGTCCGCCCAACTTGAAATTTTGCAAGTGGGTAGCAATCCATTTTGGCAATAAAGAGGCCGGAGGCACCAGAGCCTCCGGCCCCGTGGTCAGCCGCCCAAGTGTCGGGCGATCGCTGCCTAGGGGCTCCTTCAGCCGACCCGGTCTAGGAGCTTCTTGGCCCGTCCCTCCATGTCGAGGCGGGCATCCTGCTGGGTCTTGTCGCGCGCAAGCCGCGTGATCCCCTGCACGAAGTCGAAGATGCTTTCGGGAGGGCGGCCTTCTTCCAACAGCACTTTCTCGATGATCTTGCCGGACTCGGCTTTGGAAAAGCCGCGCTTCCTCAGGAAGTCATCCCGGTCCTGATCGGTCCGCGCCACGATCTGCTGCCGCGCGGCCTTGATGCCGTTCACGAAGCCCTGCGGCGAGGAATTGGCGAAGCGCGTCAGCGCCGGGGCCGCCTCATGGGCAAAACGGGAAGCGGCATATTTCGAGTGGCGGATGGTGATCTCCTGAAAATCCTCGACGCCCCAGAGGTTGCGGTTTTGGCACACCGCCCGCAGGTAGAAGCTCGCCATGCCGAGGGTCTTCGCACCCACCTCGGAGTTCCAGCAGTAGAAGCCCCGAAAGTAGAGATCGGGGGAGCCATCCGGCAGCCTGCCCGCTGCGATCGGGTTGTGATCGTCGACGAGGAACAGGAAGACGTCGCGGTCCGAGGCATAAAGCGTGGTCGTGTCACGGCTGATCTCGACATCTGGGTTGTAGACCCCGGTCGACCAGTCGAGCACGCCCGGCACCTTCCAGCGCGTGTCACCCGTGCCATTGCCCGCAATGCGCTGCACCGCCTCGACCAACTCGTGGTCATGGATACGGCCATAATCAGGGCCCGTCACCGCGCGCAACTCGGTGCGGCCGTCTTCCGTCTCGAAGGTCTTCACCTGCTCGGCACGGTGGTTGGTCAGGCCATACTGCAGGTTGATCCCCGCCAGAGGCGCGGGCAGTTGCCGCAGGTAGGAGGCCGGCGCACCGACGATGCTGGCAAGCTGGCCGAAGGCCCAGTGCGTGGGCGCAACCGGTTCATGCGCCTTCGGCAGAACCAGGTGAAGCCGCTCGGCGCTGTCGCGCGTGGCCTCGACGCGGATGTCCGCCGTCTGCACCACGCGGCTGCGGCTGCGCTCGGACCGGCCCTTCACATTGGCCCAGAGATCGTCGAGCGAGAGATACCGCTCATCATCGGGCCGGTTGAACCATTCGGACGACACCCGCCCGTTCCGCTCACCCCGGCTCACATCCACCTTCCAGCCACCCGTCCGTGCCGGCGCGACCGGATCCAGAACTTCTACAACGCCCATCGGCTATCTCCCGTGACAGGCGCCGGAAGCCACTCTCCCAGCCCTCAACCCGTCACCGCGAAACCGGCCCTCCTCTAACTTTCGATAGAGGCACGAAAGGCAGCAGTTTGGATTGTCGTCTAGGTATTCAGGCTATCGAGAACCTCCCGGTAGAACCGATCCAGCGTTGCGGCTTCATCCGAATGTGCGATCCAGTCACGGTCCAACTCCAGAGCTCCGACCGGCACCATCACTTCCGCGATCTCGCTTGGAGTGGTCTCGTCGGTGCGTCCTCCCGCCCAATCATGAAAGGCCGATGAGTATCGGACGACCGCGCCGCTGGACGGGAGGTCGATAGTTCCCCCTTCCGCAAAAAACGTCAGACCGTCCCCCATCTCTTCCCCGACAAGTTCAAGCCGCGCTCCGAGACGGTGCTTCAGGATGGCGACGAAGACGATAGCGGCAGAGAAGGTGAACTTGTCGACAAGCACGCCAACTCGGCGGCCTTCTGCCCCCTCCGAGATCGCGTCAATCAAGGGCATGGTCAGAAGAAAGTTGCCGCCAGTATTTCCTCGAACGTCGACCAGAAGGCGGGTGCCGGGCCGCGATTTAACGAGTTGTGCCGCTTTGGAAACCGCTTTTGAGAGCGACGTTTCACCGGGATCGAAAAAGCTCGGAAGAACCAATGACAGCCCGTGTTGGCCAAAATCCTTGACCTCCAGAAAGGACTTCGGAGACCAGGATGCGCCCACTTTCCCGTGCTCGTTTCGAGGGTAGAACGCAGTTCCGGGAACCATGTTTGCCATATCCGGGACTAGTTCGCTGATTTGCCCCGTCTCACTTCGGATCTGGTATTCGATTGTGCCGCCGCCGGAATAAACGCCCAAGCGGCGCAATGCGCTCGGCCAAGCGAAGAGGATTGGCCCGATGACGCGTTTTCGCTGTCTCGTTCCCGCCAGAAATTTCTCTGCGGCGACTTCGATCTCGCCGATGGGAACACCATTAATGGATATCAGTTCGCCACCGATCCCCCCGGCGAAACCGGGCGAGGCGTCGAGCAAGCGCACGGCAGTTCCGATCGTCACAAACCTCAGCGGCAAGACCGTTATGGCCGTATTCGGGATCAAGCGTGTATGCCCGTTCCCTGGGAGTGCCAGAAGCTGCATCAAGGATAGGAGAAATTCGTCCTTCGTGTTGGCGAGTGCATGCTGCCGGGCGTCCTCGATGTGAAGATCGATGTCCGCGCATCTGATCCCCCGAAAGCTGGGGTCGGCTGGCAGGACGGTTCTCTCTATTTTATCTTGGTCTTGGATCATCGACATCGGTCAATCTGTATACTGACACGCTTCAATGTCTAGTAATGGCTCGAAGCTGCCTTATGGCAGCACAGCGAACCCGGAGGGTTTCCCCGCCGGGTCCGAGGGGAGACCCCGTTCTCTTCAGAACGGGATCTCGTCATCGCGGTCGACCAGCTCGGGGTTTTCATTCTCGGTTGCCTTCGGGCGGCTCAGGAAGTCGACCTTCTCGGCGATGATCTCGCAGCCGTAGCGGTCATTGCCCATGCTGTCGGTCCACTTGGTGTAGTGGATGCGGCCATGGACGAGGACCTTCATGCCCTTTTCGCAATGCTCCGCGACCGTCTTGCCGAGACCGTTGAAGCAGGTGATGCGGTGCCATTCGGTGTCCGTGACCCGGTAGCCGTTCTCGTCGCGCAGGACGCGACCTTCCGAGAGGCGGGGGCGGGAGGTGGCGAGGCTGAAGTTGGTGATCTTTGTGCCGCTCTGGGTGGTGCGGGCTTCGGGGGTCTGACCGATGTTGCCGGCGAGGATGACGATGTTCTGCATGATAAGCTCCTGTGTGTCCTGTCTTCGGGACCGTCCCTTCGACAAGACCCTGGAAAAGCCCGTCGGGTGACGCGTGCACGGTGGACGGAACGGACACCGGAAACCCCCAGAGGACCGGGGTGGAGCGGGCAGGACGCCAAAGGCGGCCAACACGGCCCGGACTGACGCGGGGTTGCGCGCAGGAGACCGAACGGGATTAGGGGATTGTCAGTCGAAGGGACGGCCCAGAAGCCAGAGAGGCACCGGGAGCCCATGCCAGACCCTGTCACCCTGCCCATCGGGACTGCCTGAACCCAAGCCCAGCACCCCACGGACGGCGAAAATGACGATCATCCACTATCGCCACCCCTGCCCTTGCCTGCCAGGAGTTGCGGGGCCATGACGCGACGGGCTATCAATAACGGAACATTAAAGACACGAGGTACTAATGGCTGATTTCGATCTCGAGGCACTGTCACTCAGCGAGCTGAAGAAAATGCAGAAGGACGTCGCCAAGGCGATCTCCACCTTTGAGGATCGGCAGAAGGCGGAAGCCCGCGCCAAGGTGGAAGCCTTCGCCCGGGATTTGGGCTATTCGCTGGCCGAACTAGTAGGTGCTGAGATGAAAACCACGCGTGCGCCCGCCCCGCCGAAATACTGGCACCCTGAGAACCCGGCGCTCACCTGGTCCGGCCGGGGCCGCAAACCGCAGTGGTTCGTGGACGCGCTAACCGCTGGCACAACTCCCGGTGATATGGAAATCCGCTGATAGATTACCAACCCTGCGGCTAAAGAACCCGAAGCCGCGCGTTCCCTGAACCGGTCATTCGGGCCTGGCGCCGAATAGGACAGGAGCGGCCTCACTTGGACGGTCAGTGTGAACCCTGCCCACCTCCGAGCGACCGTCACAAAGTGCGGATTGCGGACATTCGCTGCGTCGCATGCAGTGCATGGAGCGAGACTAAAAGCCGACATCCCAAAATGTGTGTGTTTCGCGGTATTTTTTGAAAATGGACCGCGAAATTCAGCCTCTGAGGTCAAATTGGTGGACCGCCCCTATGCTAGACCGGGCTATTTATTTTGTTGCGTTCGATCGTAAAGCTCGCGGACAAAAACTGAATAATGCCCTTTCTGAAATACAACATGTAGCTCTTGCTCTGCGCGGGTCACGGCGACATAGAATTCCCGCCTTTCAGCGTTCATCTTATTCGGATCGTTGTTGCTTCGCCAATTTGGTATTACGTCTTTGTTCATCCCGAGCAGGATGACAGCGCGAAACTCTCGACCTTTTGAACTGTGAAAAGTGCTCAGGTTAATAGCACCAGTTCCGGAAGAGTCTCCACAAAACTGAGCCATTTTGAGATCTGCGCCGCCTTTCTTGGCGGGGTCTGTCCTCCCAATCATTTCGTCTAAATTATCCCAGTGTTCCGATATTGTGCGCTTTCGAGCAAACCAAGGCGATAAAATATCGCGCTTGAAGTCGAGCAGCCAAGAGTGGGTCGAGGCCGCCCCGTCCATAGGGGTAAGGAAGGTAATGAGCTCATGTTCCATTTGGCGCTTCTCGTCATCCGAGGCGGTCCCGCCGTACACCAAAGAACTGGCATCATAGCAAAGCCGTTGGAATCTTGGATCAGCATTTTTCCAACCTCCGACAACCCATTGAGCGCATCTTTCTACAAACCTCGAAACCGGCGAATTTCTCTTTATCAGGGCTTTGTTGTCAGCCCGAACCACAGGGATCCCTTGGGCTTCGGCAATCGAAACAAGGTTGTCACTGTGTTTTGCCCAGCGGTAGAGGACACCAATTTCACCAAGCTTATACCCCCTCGATTGAAGATCAGGTAGGATAGATTCCAGTACATACTTCGCTTGAGCATTGTCGTCTCCATCAACTTGATGAAACCTGATCGCGCCCTTTCCAGCATTGTCTGGCCCAACATATCCTCGCTCCGCACCCAAAGCTGCCATCGAGGCATCTATGATGTCCGTGCCACACCTGTAGTTGAAGCGAAGGCGTATGGTCTGAACATCAGCTCGGGCAGACAAGCCTTCGAGCAATGAGGGTTCCGCCCCTGCAAACCCGTAGATGGATTGGTCGATATCGCCGACGGCGAAGAGCCTAATACCGCTTTCAAAGCAGAGTTTCAGTACCAATTCATGCAGTGCATACCCTAAGTCTTGGTATTCGTCGACAAACAGGACAGGGTACTTTGCTTTCAGCGCTTCGGAAATCCAAGGAAATCTCGACACCATATCGTAGGCAAGCAACGGCATGCCATCGAAGTCAATTTGTTTGCGGGCTTTAAGTATTCCTTCGTAGGCTTCGACAAAGTCAGCGAGCTCTGGATTTGTGTCTCGCCATGCAGGAACTGATCTATCAATCTCCGATTTTCTCTTCGTTTCAGCAAACTTCCATCGATTTTGCGGATCGCCAACACCGCCAACGGAAGCATAGGCCTGAGCAACAACGTCTTTTCTATCTGCCTCTGAGATCACGCTAATATCAGACGGCCAGTCGGGGAAAACGCAGCGAGCAAATGGTAGGATTATTTGACTTAACGCAAAGCCATGGACAGTTCCAATAAATGCTCTGGTGCCGCGTTCTAAACCTAATGCCGAAAGTCGCTTTTCGAGTTCGAAGGCGCATTCGTTATTGTATGTTATGCAAGCAACACCTCTTGGCTCAGGTACGTCCTCCAGCAGCGTTCTTACCATAGCCGTTGTGAGCGTCTTGGTTTTTCCACTTCCCGGCCCAGCAAGAACAACACAGTGGTCTGTAACATTTACCGCCAACAACTGTTCTGGATTCTGAGACAACGATCCAATAGCGGCCTTAAGAGCCCTCGTGCCGGACATCAGGCTTTTGCAACCACGTGTTCAATTGCGTGTTTTATGTACTCAGGTGGCGCAATGCCTACAATCCTCTTTTCGAGTTCACGAGAGAAGCGACCTTTGCCTACATATCCAATCATCAACATCAGTTTTTCTGGCACGATTTCAGCATGATCTGCTTGATATCTTGCAATTCGACTTTTCAAAACTGGACCGAAAGAAGTTTGCTCAGACAGGATCGACAAAAGCACATCAGCAAGATCTGGGTCTTGCGATAGCTCGATTTCCAATGTGCTACTGTTCAAATAGATATTGTACTTTCGCGCAGCTGCGCGAAGGGTACCTTCTTCGGTATCAAGGCGGCTTAACTGCGCTGGTGTGACAGCAGCAGCGCCTTGGATATCGCGTTTTGAGAGCAATAACTTTTTAGCGCGCGCCCATCCAAGAGGTGTTCCTCCAGCGATTGGGTCCCAATCAGTAATAACGCTGCATGGCAAACCAAGCATTGTGGCCAGCTTAAGATAAGGCCCGAAGTCGACGCCATCAACGCTGCAAACCGTGATACCTAAAGCGTCTAAGTCATGGCCCAACGTAGCAGAAAATGCTGGAATTAGTGCTTCTTCAGATGGACCTTCCACGAAGATGATGCCACTTGAAAAGAAAATTTCGGCTCGTGTTGTTGTGAGATAACCTTGTAGGTCAGCCATTTCGTGTGCGGCCAGATTCAAATTTGCCAATGAAAAAGCAATGGACCCGTCTTCTCCACAATTACGTAGCAGAACAATTTGATTGAACGGCGTGACACTAGCAATATTTGGAGAATGTGTACTAACAATGAGGCTTTGAGGGGCCTCCAGATTTTCTTGAAACAAGGTGCTGAACACCTTGCGTTGTAGTTGAGGATGGAGATGCGCTTCGGGTTCTTCGATAGCAATGATCGTAAAATCCTGCTCGTTCTGCGCCCGTTTCCATTCATACTCAGCCAGCTGAAGGGTAAGGAGCGCAAGGTTAGCGGATCCAAGGCTCGCATCTCCGATTTCCCTTGAGCCACCATCGATGAACAATTTCAGAATGCTAGCTAGTCGTGACGGGTCCGTAGACAAAATGCCGAACTTCGCATCAATGTCATTGCGCGGGCCACCAATCGCATGCAGTTTTCCACGCAAAGTTGCCTCAAGTGTAGTAATCTCACCTAGCTGAAGCAGAGCGTTTCCAGCACCTTCAATCGCGCTGGAAACGCTTACAAGGTCACTATCGGGAATCCTTGAAAAGGCATCTTCAACTAACGGCCTGAGCGGAGATTTCCTCCAATTCGCTAGATCTGACTCAGCATCCCGAAGTGCATGTAGTACATCAAGAACGAGCCTTTTACGCGTCTTTGAAGGTACTGATCGGGTTTCGTCGCCGCCCCCAAAAATAATGTAGTCAAAATCTGCTTCGCTAGAAGGCTCACCCTCGCAGTCAGGCCGGAACCGATAACTAATTCGCGCAACTGTATGGTCGTCAGCGATCCGAAAATCGGCAAGCAATGCATGTGTGGCTGGGTTGGCTTCGAACCCTACAAAATCGACGTCGATTTCGATCGAGCTGCCACCTTCGGCAAAGGGATCTTCGATGCCGTCCCAAAAGTCTGAAATTTTGAGGCTACGCGATCGATCAGGGAGGGATGTGTCCAGAACAAGCCTCAAAGCATGTATGAAGTTGCTCTTGCCAGCGCGGTTTTCTCCAATCAGCACCGAGTTTTTTGACATCGGAACATCAATGCTCTTGAAATTACGGAAATTGCGAATTTGAACTCTCGAAATGTGCATGGGCAATCCAAAAAATTAAATTGTAGGGCCATCAGGCTCTCAATCTCAACGTGTACTGTGGATCTCGCTCTCGTGCCACCACTGGATTTGATGCCACCCTCCGCTCATATATGTTCTATACGAATGGCCGCTTCGGCGCGCTGCAATGCAGCATACTGATCTCGGATCCAATGTCGGAAAGGGCCGAACACGTCCATCATCTTGACCTTGTGGCGGTCGCATTGCGACTGGCGCATCCGCGGCCTCGGGCCGTCTGGCGATGCACCATCAACGGTCCGCTGTGCGGAGGCCTCGCCGGTAGCGCGCGCGAGGGCGGCACTGCGGCAGGAGGCGCGTCTGCGCCTCCGCGTGAGCCTTTTTTGACACCGTGGGGGTTATCCCCACGGGTCGATCTCGGCCACGAGAGCGACCTCGTCACCGTCGATTTCATCGGCGGGGACGGCGCCGAAAGTTCCATCCCCTGCCTGGAAGACGACGATCGAAACCATGAGCGTTGCTGCGAGGGAGGTAGCGAAGGCGTGTGCATCTTTGCGGGACATCTGTTTGGCTCCTGTCTTGGAGGCGGGGGACCATCCCCCGCGCGACAGGACCCCGCAGGCCCAAAGACTGGCTGACATCACCGGGTGCGTTCGGCCCCCCCTCTTCAAGCGGGGCCGAATCCGCCCGGCGGCACGGGCTTGCCCGTAGTCCGACCCCTCGCGGGTTGATCTCGAAGACAGAATTCGGGCCAAGGAAGGGAATGGCGAGCGGGGGATGGTGCCCCAACGTCAGGAGCCTGTTGTCCCGCTGAGTTGCTCAATCGCCAGCCTCCCGGGCAGGCTCATGGTGGAAGACCTCCGTCTTGGGGGATGGATCCTTCGGCGCCCCGCGACATTACGGGGCGGGGTTGTGGTCGGTGAGAGGCCCGCCAGTGGGCAGGCCTCTCACGCATTGTCGGGGCTCAGGCGGCCAAGTCCGCGCCCCCTGCCCTATCGCCGTTCTCTGCACCGACGATTTCGAGCCGCGCGTTGCGATAGCCTTCCCGCGTGATCCACAGCTCGGCTGCTGTGATGGATTCCGCCAGATGCAGCAGCTCGGTGTTGCCACCGAAGTCCAGAAGCACGCAAACTTGCCCGGGCTTTGGTTCCTCCGCCACCTCGAAGACAAGCCGGCTGTCGGCCGAATGGCTGCGCATGATGGTGACGAGGATCACCCCGTCCGAGGAGAAGTTCCCTTCATGCAGCGTGAAGGAAGCTGGTGCCGTCCAGGTCGGATAAAGCCGGGGCGGTTCCTTCTTTACAAGACGGCCGACGCCGTTTGATCGCTCCCAGGCTGCGAGCTTCTTGGTGAAGCGTGCCGGCGGCTTGGGACTGCCGTCAGTGTAGCGGATCAGCGCCCCCAGAGGGGCTGTGTCGATGATGGTTGTTGCAGACATGATTCCTCATCCCAAATGCGAGAGTTCGCATTCATCATATTGATATTGCTGTATTTTGTGAGGGTGAGGGCGGGTTTCCCCGCCCCCGGACGGCTCAGATCACTCTGCGGCCATCATCGACGCGACATTGTCGGGCAGATCGACCGTCAGGAAGGCAGGAAGATCTACCTCATCAGACTGAACCGCGTCATCCCCCTGCCCTTCTACGAACTCTTCGCCGTCCAGTGCGACCAAATCGGTGCGACGCAGGACCTCGGGCAACCAGCCACTGCCTTTCAGGAGCCGCTCGGCCTCGGTCGCCATTTCGCCCTTCTTCAGGTGGTCGAGAAGCTGAGCGGTTCCCTCCCCCTTCGCCTCGCGCACAGCCTCGAGGATACGCACCTTGGGCACGCGGTTGAGATAGCCGTCGACCGTCGGTTCCCAGCCTGCCTCGACCATGTCGAGATCAACCGTCCGGGCTACAAGATCGGCCTGCGCCATGCGCCGGGTCAGGCCGCTGGCGGAGATGCCCGCACCATAGGTGTTCACCTTCTCATGGAGGGCATTGATCCCGAAGCTGAGGCAATGCGCCAAGAGAGCGAGACGGCTGCCCTGGTCGAGCACGTTCAGATAGTCCCAGAGTGCGGCATCATCGCTGAGGGGAAGATCAGCCTCCCACGCCGCGTGACGCTCATCGACCAGCTTTGCCACAACGCTGTCCTTCAGATCGGGTGCCTGCGCCGACATGTAGACATGACGCACCGATACCTCGAGGCAGCTGCCTGAAGAACTGGAGGTGCGGAACGTGTCCGTCACCAGCTTAAGGAGCAACAGCGTCAGCGCCACGTCGGGGGTGCGCCCGATGGCCTCGCGCAGCGCCAGCGTGCGATAGGCAGTCAGTTCCATGATCAGCCGCTCGGGCAGCGGTTTCAGCGCGCCATCATCCTCATCCTCGGACAGGTCCGCGCCAATCGGCTGGCCACCCGATGTGATGATGGTCCCGACAGACGAAACAGACGCGGGCTGCCAGGCGGAACCACTCGCATCAGCACCCTGCCCCATGGCATCGGCGTTGTCGGCATCCTGAACCGCGGACTCTTCGCGCGGCTCGTCCTCAGGCCGGACATAGCCACGATAGACGGCGAGGCTGCCATCCCGATCAAGCGTGACGAACGCGCCCGCGCGGGCAACGTCGGCCGGATTGAAGATCAATGGCCGCGCCTCAAAGGCCTCCATCGCCGTTTCAAGCTCACCGAGCCGGGTGTCGATCTCCTCGGGGTATTCGTCCTGGCCGGAATATTCGGTCTCCAGCGCACGATACTCGGTGAGCAGCGCCGCGTGGGCCGCGGTTTCCGCATCGGTCATCGGCGCCGGATCACCGGCCAGACGACGCAGGCCGTGGCTGTAGCCGTAGGGCAGGTCGGTCGCGACCTCGATCCACTTCCAGCCCTCGGCGGCAAGCGCCTCGGCTTTGGCCTGAAGCTTCTCGGCCACCAGCCGATCAAGCAGGGCAGGGTCCTCGAGCCAACCGCCGTCGTCGCCTTGGAACAGATCGCGCAGAACCACCCCACCGGCTGCCTCGAAGGCTTCAACACCGACAAAGACCGCGCGGCGATCCGATGCACGAACGGAGGTTTCGGTAAGCATGCGACGGATCGCGTAGGGCTCCTTGTTCCAGGAGTTCTTCACAGCCTCCCAGACTTGCACCTGACGCGCATGATCCGGGTTCACCGTGAAGGCCATGAGCTGTTCCAGCGTCATGTCATCCTCGGCATAGACCTCGAGCAGGACAGGGGCCACGGAGGCGAGCTTGAGGCGCTGCTTGACGATCTGGGGCGTCACGAAGAAGGCAGCCGCGATCGCTTCCTCGCCCTGACCCTTCACGCGCAAGGCCTGGAAGGCGCGGAACTGGTCGAGCGGGTGCAGAGCGACACGTTGCATGTTCTCAGCCAGCGAGTCATCCTCGGCCAGAATCTGGGACGCCGCATCCCGAACAATGCAGGGGATCGGCGCGGTCTTGGCCAGCCGCTTCTGCTTCACCAGCAGCGACAGCGCCTGAAAGCGCCGCCCACCGGCTGGAATTTCGAACGTGCCGGTCTCGACACCATCAGCACCAAGCACAGGCCGGACGGTCAAACCCTGCAGCAGACCACGCCGCGCGATGTCCTCAGCCAGTTCTTCAACTGAAACGCCCGCTTTGATGCGCCGGACGTTGGACTGGCTCAGCACGAGCTTGTCGAAGGGGATATCCCGCGATGGGGACAGGGTGATTTTCTGGACAGCTTTCGTCATCAGATCTTCTCCATGACGGGCGCCGGAAGCCACTCTCCCGATCTCATTTCCCGTCACCCCTCAAACCTCAGTCCTTTCCCTCTCAAATACCGCCTGACTGCTAAAACGTGACTTAACAGCTGTTAAGTCACGTCAGCACAATGCGTGCAGGGCGGAACTTAACAGCTGTTAAGTCACACTTCGCCTGCCGATCAGCGCCATGACCATCGGCCCGCAGGAAAACTCACCCACCGCTGCTTTAGATGTCAGTGCGCGGAGGTACCCTCCGGGCGATCTGATATCGGCAAAGCGTTCCAGCATTGCCACAATGACAATCGAGGCTTGTTCCGGCCCCATGAAACGCTGCGCTTCTTCCCAGGCGGACGCACTGATCCCCATGGCTGGCCGCACATGGCAGGCGGCGTCGAAAAGCTGATGCCAGTGTCGGACATCGCCTTGGTAGAAGGTCTTGAGTGACGGACACCCTGCGATCACCAGATGGAGCGGAATCTTTGGGACTCGTCTAGTGTCAGGATCTTCAAGGCCAGCCTCAGGCATATCCGGTTCAGGTTCAGATGCGCCGGCCGCCGCCCCGCCTTGTTCTAAGGCAGGTTCAAAATCTATAGATTCTTTATTTGAACTATGATGGTGGCGCTCAGATCGGGCATCATTGGTGTTCATATCTTCTGTTTCAGGACCATCAATGACGTTGCGCGCCTGGTCAAGAAGGGTCTCCAGTTCAGTCCGGAATGCCGAAAGATCCTCAAGCGAAAGCTTACGGCGAAGGGCGCGGGCTGTGAGGGCGGCCCTGTCGCAGAGCTGGTCCCATAGGCCAAGGCCGGGCTGTATTTCCTCGCCAAACTCCGCCAGGGCGGCCAAGTCGCGACGCATGAGGCTAACTACCTCTCTGAGCCGTCGCACACGGTCCTCGGCCTCACGCACGGCCTCTGCGGCCCGTGCAATCTCCTCTGCCCGGCAATAAAGCGGGGAGAGATCGAAGCCGAAGGCCACGCGATCTTCGCCACGCTTGCGTACATACCGCTTCCCGTTGGGACTATCGCGCCGCATGAGCAAGCCAGCCTCCACCAGACGGGCTAGGTGACGGCGCATCGTCGAGCACGGCATGCCGTTCAGCCGCTCGCAGATCGCCCTATTGGAAGGGAAAACGACCATTTCGGCGTTCCCGCCAAGCGCATCGTCCGGAAAGAAGCTGAGAAGCCCCTGGAGGACGGTCAGATCACGCTCAGAGACCCCAAAGGCCGCTTGCGCCTTGGACAACTCACGGAGAAGCCCCCACTTGTTGACCGGCTTGCCGGGAACAGATTCCTCGGGCCGCTCGATTACCCGCAAATGGGCGTGCGAGATCGGCCGCATAAACGGCGAAATCGGTGTGTACTCCATGATGTCATTCACGAAGGCAAAATTTCCCTGGCCCGCGAATCGCTTTGCGCTTGCGGGAAAGGGGCCAGATCGCTACATTCAGAGGTGCGAAAACTGAAGTTTTGTAGCGGGCTGGTCCCGTGCGAAACCCAAGAAAGGTCTCGTGAAGCTAGCTTCTCGGGGCCTTTTTCTTTTTTGCCTGTATCGTGCCTCCTTTTTGTTGGTTGCTCTTCCTCAGTCTTCTGAGCGCTTCCAGCGCTCATGAAGCTCTGTAAGCAGCTGTGGGGCGTTGCCCTCCAACCAGCTGACAAAATCACTGTCCTCGGCCCTCAACTCGAGCTTGAGTTGCTTACCACGGCGTCCAGTCGTGACAGTTGCGGCACCGACACCCGGTATGACCGTGCCGGGCCGCCCGCGCGGGCGAGGCGAGGACTCAGAGTACTCGGGCTTCCCGGCAGCAGAGAGGACCGCCAAGAATGCCTGATCGGACTTCTCATCAATGCCGCCTGGGTGAGCGTTCTTGGCTTCACCGGCCAAGGCAGCGAGCAGTTCGTGATCAGCATCCTCAGCACCGAGCAACTTCTTGAGCTCTTCCCATCGTGGCCGACCGATGCCCGGCGCTGCACCGATGGCCAGGATCAGTTCCTCCCCGACGGTACGGACCACGCCTAACAGCTGCGAAACTCCCGCCTCGGTCAGATTGAGAACCTCGGCTACACCCCTATTGGTGCGTTCGGGTGCGCTCAGATGATCACCATCGAGCAAGGCGGCGGCGACGAGCGCACGTTCGATGAAACTCAGATCCCGCCGCTCCTGGTTCTCCAAAAGCTGATCACGAAGTGCCTGATCACCCTCCATCTCGGTGACGATGGCGCGGACCTTGATCCCAAGCTCCCTGCAAGCCTCCAGCCTGCGGCGGCCATAGATTAGGCTATAGCGATCACCCTCAAGCGGACGGACGAGGATCGGAACCCGTTGGCCATTTTTGGAAATCGACGCCTTGAGGCCCTCGATCTCAATTTGCAGCCGGTCATCGAGCCGACCTGCAGTCTCGATATGCTCGGGGCGGATTTCGAAAACACCACCACGGAGCCTGCGCCCCTCAAGAGCGTCGGGCGCGTTGCGCAGGGTCTGCAAGGGCAGACCCAGTTTAGGCTTTCTTGCCATTGCGTCCCCACGTGTTCTGGATAATCGCAGCGATCTCGTCGTTGACGGCGTTCATGGAATCGATCGCGCGATCGAAAGTCTGGCGCGTGAATTCCTTCTTGTCGGCCTCGTAGAGCGTCTGCTTTGTCAGCCCCGCATCCGAAATCGCAGTCGATTCGACCATGTGATTGGTCAGGACGGATCTGCCGAAAAGACCTCGGATGAAGGCGATGACCTCGGTTTGTGGTGCGTCGCCCACCTTGTAGCGGGTTGGCAGGAAACGAAGCCAGTCAAAGCGAAGGTTTGCGCCGGCGTCCCGGATGACCCCAAGCAGATCGGCAGTCATGCGCAGGAACTGCGACATAGACATGAGGTCGAGCATCTGTGGGTGGACGGTGACGAGCACCCCGGACGACGCCGACAAGGCAGACATGGTCAGGAACCCAAGCTGCGGCGGGCAGTCGATGACGACAACGTCATAGTCCGCTTCGACACTGTCAAGCGCGTCACGCACGCGGGCGAAGAAAGCCCGGGCACCACCGCGCTGGATGGCGGCAGGCGTTTCATGCTCAAATTCCATGAGTTCGAGGTTGCCGGGAATCAGATCGAGACCGCGGATGTAGGTCTTGCGGATCACGTCCGAAATCGGGACCGGTTCGTCGTAGCGCACCGCGTCATACAGGGTTCCACCCTCCATCAGGTCCAGTTCGGGCTGGATGCCATGCAGCGCGGAAAGGGAGGCTTGGGGGTCAAGGTCGATCGCGAGCACCCGATACCCCTTGAGAGCAAGGCGCTGAGCAAGGTGAGCCGATGTTGTCGTCTTCCCAGAGCCACCCTTGAAGTTCACGACAGAGACGACCTGAAGCTCGTCCCCAGAACGGCGCCCAGGTACGTAGGTGCCTGGCTTTTTTGCGTTTGCCTCAAGGGCGTGCCGGATCTCCCAGACATCATCCAGAGTATACCGGCGGTGACTACCCGCGGTCGTCTCGACGTCTGCGATCTTTCCTTCTCGATGAAGCTTGCGAAGGTAAGTATGATCAACGCCAAGCAACTCTGCCGCCTCGCCGCTTGTCAGGCTGCGCATGACTTTCTTGGCGTCGGGAGGGAAGTGGGCTGCACGTTGCGCGTGAAGGTTGGACGCGAGAAGCTCTGCGTAGTGCCCAATGGCTATGTCTAGGTCCTGCTCAGCTCCGCTCATCTCTGCCTCGATTCGTGGGCGCGGTTTTTATGTGACCGCGCGTTATTTTTCGAGACTATTGCCCGAGCGATTAGATTCGCGCAAGCTCTTTCTAGATTTGGTGTGGTTTAGTCAGACAGACACAAGAGCGGCCGTCAGTGAATTCAGTCAAGCATCCCCAGCCTTTCGGCTCGTTCCAACAACATCTTCACGGATGACGGCTGCCAGCTTGTCCGCCCGCGGGGTGTCCGCTCGCGCATCGCCTCCAACCGGTTGCAGATGGCCTGAAGTGTGATGTCGGGATCCGCGCCCTTAATGGCGGCGACGATCGCTGGCAGGCGGTCGTCCGTTTCGCGGCGCCCGGCGCGGGCCAAAACGATCTCGGGCAGGAAGCCGTTGCCGACATAGGCATTCACCGCGCGCAGCAGGCGGCTTTGCGTCCAGCGCCGCGCCTCGGGCAGGGGGCCGTTGATGATGCGCAGCACGTCTTCCCAGGCCATGTCGGGCCGCAGGCGGCGCACATGGGGCACCCAGTCTTGTGCCGTCTCATTCAGGCGCTCCATATAGCCGTCCTGCCGCGCCTGCCGCACCTTGCGCTGTGCGGCAGGGTCTCGCGCGCGCAGGCCAGGATTGCCACCCACGCGTCCTTTGGTCCTTGCGCTGGCCAATCCGGCCTTCGTGCGTTCCCGGATCAGGGCGCGCTCAAACTCGGCCGCAGCACCCAAGACCTGCAGCGTGAACTTGCCCTGCGGCGAGGCCGTGTCGATCGGGTCTTGAATGGAACGGAAGAACGCGCCCTTGGCTTCAAGCCGCTCGATCACCTCCAAGAGATGCGACAGTGATCGCGCCAGCCGATCAATGCGCACGACAACCAGCGTGTCGCCCTTGGCCACGCGCTCCAACACGCGCGCAAGGACCGGCCGCGCACGATTTCCGCCCGAGGCCTGTTCTTCATGGATCTCGGCGCAACCCGCGGATTTCAAGGCCTGCGACTGGGGCAGGGGGGTTTGATCCTCGGTTGAAACGCGCGCGTAGCCTACCAATGGCATCAAAACAAGCCTTTTGCAGTTTCATGTAGCGTCACTAAACGACCGTTTGTAAACGAATGCAAGGGCGTGCTCTGTGGCACTGCTCATCAGAAACCCCTTCGTTTGCATAGGCTGAGCGCGATCAGAGAATTCTGGCAGACCGTGCCGCGCGCGTGCAATATAAGGAGCGCGGGCGCATTCCGATAAAACCCTTGGGTAAAAAGCAAAAACCCAGTATTTTGCACATATGAAGCCTCAAGCGCCTGCCTTTCATGATGAATCGGACGTTCTCTTTCTCGATGCTGAGGAGGTGGAACAGTCGTCCGAGGACGATCATTGGTTGTCGCGTTTAGTTCCCGATTTCAATTGAAGCAGTAAGC
>LXYH01000007.1 GCA_001650895.1 Rhodobacteraceae bacterium EhC02 | reverse complement strand
GCCCCGGCACCCCCGCCGCCGAGCGCCCCCAGCTTGACGAAGAGGTCAAGACAGACAGGCTTTACCGGTTGCAGGCGCTTCTGGGCGAACAGCAGCGCCGCATCCAGGACAGCATGATCGGGCGCGAGGTGTCGGTCCTCTTCGAACGCGCCGGACGGCGCGAGGGCCAGATGGTCGGCAAGTCGGAATACCTGCACGCTGTCCATGTTGAGGATGCGCTGCGCAACGGTGCCGCCCCGATCGGTCAGATCGCGCGTGTCAGAATCATCGGCAGCGGATCGAATTCGCTGTCGGGCGTCCTGCTCTGACAGCTGCAATGCCCCCCGCATCGCGATGAGTGACGTGTAAAGCGGATCACGCACTACCGCATTGGTTGATAGGTCGCGGACGACTGCGCCGATTCGTTGAAAATCCGCGCTGTTTCTAGGGATTGTTGCGAAGGTCAGCACAATATCTTGTGGATTTTTCTTTTCTCTCAACGGGTTTCGGTTAAACTGACGGAAATGTGTGTGCGTCCCTGGCAGGTCTCCTGAGGGACGAAGGTTGTAACGAGTGAGCATGGGGGCTCTTCCAGCATGGCAATGAAATCCAGACGCATGGCGCTGGCGGGTGTGGTGGTATCGGCGCTGGCCTTGTCCGGAATCGTCGCACCGGCGGTTGCCCAGCAGAACACCATCAAGGGCGAACGTTACGTTCCCACGATCTGGATCGATCCGGATGGCTGCGAACATTGGGTCATGGACGACGGCGAGGAAGGCTTCATGTCGCCGCATATCGACCGCAAGGGCAACCCGGTCTGCCACCGGGGCGAGATTTGCGGCGTCATGCCGACGGATCAGTTCTTTGCCACCGACCGGCACCAGATCCACCCCCATGCAAAGCAGAACCTGGTGAATTTCTTCCGTCAGGCGAATGCGCGTGCCTTCCTGGTGCATGGTCACACCGACAGCCGCGCCTCGGATGAATACAACATGCGCCTCAGCCAGCGTCGCGCCAATGCGGTCGCGCAGGTCGCGCAATCCATCGGTGCCAACGTGATCGACGTCCGCGGTTTCGGCGAGCGGATGCCGCGCGCCACCAATTCCACCGCTGACGGCATGGCGCAGAATCGCCGCGTCGAAATCATCTGCCTGCGCTGAGGAGATCGGGAATGACATATCTCAAGGGTATCGCGATGCTTGGCGCGCTGGTTGCGCTGACGGCCTGCCAGGAAATCGGGCCGGACAAGACGCGCGACGGCGGTCGGGACGCCAAGCACCTCAGCCAGCTGGTCGCGGGCATCTGGGTCGATCCGACCGGCTGCGACCACTGGATCATCGACGATGGCGTCGAAGGATATCTGTCGGCGCGTCTCCAGCCCGATGGCTCGCCCGTCTGTTCCAATGCAGCGCCTCCGGGCGTGGCGACGGGTCCGTTCAAGTCCGGCTCCAACATCCGCGACTGGTTCTGATCAGCCCACCATGTGCAAGAAATCGCACCACAGGTCCCCGCCTGTGGTGTTTTTTTGCCTGATGCACCCTAGATGATGATCAAGCCGCTTGCGTGATGGCGCGCAACTTGGCACGATTCAATTCAGGTGACAGGGTCCGCCCTCCGCAGGCCCGGCCTTTGCAAGGAGACCTGCTTGGCTATCACAGTGCTGCCCCCGCCCTTCGATGCCGCCACCCAGATCGAACGTCTGGCCGAATTTCCCGACAACCGTCTGCTGATCGACCTTTGCGGGGAATATGACCGCAACCTGGCCGAGCTTGAAAAGAAACTGGGGGTGCAGATCCTGCGGCGCGGCAACCAGTTGGCCGTCTTCGGCGAGGAAAGCGCCACCGCCAATGCCATCGAAGTGCTGGACGCGCTCTATGAACGGCTCGAGGCCGGGCGCGGGCTGGAACAGGGCGACATCGACCGGCAGATCCGCATGGGCAGCTCTGAACAGGGAACCGGCGCGCAGGCGGGCGACCAGCTCGAGATGTTCCGCTCCGGCCGGGTCGAGATCAAGACAAGGCGCAAACTGGTCGAACCCCGCACCGAGGCGCAGAAAGCCTATGTGCAGAATCTCTTCAAGCACGAACTCTGCTTCGGCATCGGTCCGGCGGGCACCGGCAAGACCTATCTGGCCGTGGCGGCGGGCGTGTCCATGTTCATCACGGGTCAGGTGGACCGCATCATCCTCAGCCGTCCCGCGGTCGAGGCGGGCGAAAAGCTGGGCTATCTGCCCGGTGACATGAAGGACAAGGTCGATCCCTACATGCAGCCGCTTTATGACGCGCTGAACGATTTCCTGCCGGGCAAGCAGACCGCCAAGCTGATCGAGGAAAAGCGGATCGAGATCGCGCCGCTGGCCTTCATGCGCGGGCGCACCCTGAGCAATGCCTTCGTGGTGCTGGACGAGGCGCAGAACGCCACCTCGATGCAGATGAAGATGTTCCTGACCCGCCTGGGCGAAGGGTCGCGCATGGTCATCACCGGCGACCGCACCCAGATCGACCTGCCGCGCGGTGTGTCTTCGGGTCTGGCGGATGCGGAACGTCTGCTGAAAACCATCGACAAGATCAGCTTCAACTATTTCACCTCCAAGGATGTGGTCCGCCATCCCCTTGTGGCCGCCATCATCGAAGCCTATGAGGCGGAAGGGACGGTCTGACGCCGCCCCCGCTTCTTCTTGCCGAAAATATCCTCGGGGGTGTGGGGGCAGACAGCCCCCACCGCGACAGCACCCACAGTGAGAAGGCCGCATGCTGACCGATACGCAGATCGAAGATGACCGTTGGGCCGATGCCGGGCTTGAACCGTTGGCCGAGGCCGCGGCCCGCGCCACGCTGGACCATCTGGGGTTCGATCCCGATCTCTACATGATCAGCCTGCTGGGATGTGACGATGCGCGCATCGCGGTCCTGAACGCCGAGTTTCGGGGTAAACCCGCGCCCACCAACGTGCTCAGCTGGCCGGCACAGGATCTGGCCGCCGACGAGGACGGTGAAGCGCCCTATGTCCCCGACGAAACCCCGCAGGACGATCCCTTCTTCGATGAGGATGCGGGCGAGGGGATCGAACTTGGCGATATCGCCATCGCCTATGACACCTGTGCGCGGGAAGCGGCCGAAGCAGGCAAGGCAATGACCGATCACGTGACCCATCTGGTGGTGCATGGCACGCTGCATCTGCTGGGCTACGATCATGTTCGTGACAAGGATGCCACTTTGATGGAGACAATCGAGGTGGCGATACTTGGCAAACTGGGGGTGGCTGACCCATATTAGGCGCAGCGTGTCGCGCCTTGGGCGTGTGCACAGGTATTTCAAGGAAGCAGTGCTTCCGCATTCTGGAAAGGCAAGATGGGCGACAGCATAGACGGGTCTACGGAGGCGGCGCAGAGCGCGCTGCCCTATTCCGAGGCCGAAAAGACGTCATCGGGTGGATTTTTCCGCCGCATCATCGGGGCGCTGAGCCCCGCAGACAGCGGTGAGGATGACGGTGACGCAGGCGCGCTGTCTTCGGCGCCAGAGCGTCAGCAGGTTCACAATATCCTGAACCTGCGCCGCATGCGCGTTGAGGATGTGGCAATTCCCAAGGCGGATATCACCGCCGTTCCCGACACGATCACCATGGAAGAACTGGTCGAGCTGTTCCGCGAGACCGGCCTGACCCGACTGCCGGTCTATTCGGGCACGCTGGACACGCCGCTGGGCATGCTGCACCTGAAGGATTTCGCGCTCAAGCACGGGTTCAACGGCGGGTCGGGCGAATTCTCGCTCAAGCAGATGCTGCGCCCGCTTCTCTATGTGCCGCCTTCGATGTCGATCGGCGTGCTGCTGCAGAAGATGCAGTCCGAGCGCAAGCATATGGCGCTGGTCATCGACGAATACGGTGGCGTGGACGGTCTGGTCACGATCGAGGATCTGATCGAACAGGTCATCGGCGAGATCGAGGACGAGCATGACACCGACGAGGACCAGTTCTGGTCGGTGGAGAAGCCGGGGCAATATCTTGCCCTGTCCAAGACCCCGCTCGAGGAATTCGAGGCCGAGATCGGACAATCGCTGACCGAACACGAGGATGTCGACGAGGAAGAGATCGACACGCTGGGCGGCCTTGTCTTCATGCTGGCGGGCCGTGTGCCCGTGCGCGGCGAAGTGGTGCAGCATCCCGCCGGGATCGAATTCGAGGTGGTGGACGCCGATCCGCGCCGCATCAAACGTCTGAGGGTCCGACTGCCACATGCGGCTGCCGTCTGAGATGCAACCCGGCGCGCCGGGCCGGCGCGTCAGGCTGCTGCTGGCCCTGCTGTCCGGTCTGGCCGTGGCCCTTGGGCAGGCGCCTTTCGATCTCTGGCCTGCCGCGATCCTCGGCCTTGCGCTTTTGTTCCAGCTGATCCGTAACGCGGGCAGCATCCGGCAGGCGGCCTTTCTGGGTCTCGTGGCAGGCATCGGGCATTTCGCCCTGGCCCTGTTCTGGATCATCGAACCCTTCCTGGTCAACGCGGCCCGGCATGGCTGGATGGCGCCCTTTGCGCTGATCGGCATGTCGGCGGGACTGGCCCTGTTCTGGGCTGCGGCGGCGGCATCGGTGCGCGGCTTGGGCGGGCGGGCCCTGGCCTTCGTCGCGGCCTTCACGCTGGTCGAAGTGCTGCGCTCCTACGTGCTGACGGGGTTTCCCTGGGCGCTGATCGGGCATGTCTGGGTCGACACGCCGCTGGTGCACATCGCCTCGCTTCTTGGTCATCACGCCCTGACCCTCCTTGCGCTTCTGGCGGCGGTCGGCCTTGTGCAGTTGTTTTCGCCGCGTCTTCGCTGGTGGGGGGCGGGCAGCCTTGCGATGGTCTGCGCCGCAGCACTTTGGGGTGGCACGGTCGCCGTTGGGCCGGGGCAGGGGGGCACGGCGCAGGCCGATCCCGCCGCACTGTCGGATCGTCCCGTGATCCGCATGATCCAGCCCAATGCGCCACAGCATCTGAAATGGGACCGCACCGCGATCCCGGTCTTTTTCCAGCGCCAGATCGACTATACCGCCGCCATGGGCCTTGATCCGGCGCAGCCGCGCCCTGACTTGGTGATCTGGGCCGAAACCGCGTTGAGCGTGATCCTTGAAAACGCCGAACCCGAGCTTGAGGCGATCACCCTTGCCGCCGATGGTGTGCCGGTGGTGCTGGGCATCCAGCGCTTCATCGGGCAGCGCACCTTCAATTCCGCGATCTATCTTGATGGCGGCGGCACGATCCGGGCGATCTATGACAAGCACCGCCTTGTGCCATTTGGCGAATACATGCCCTTTGGCGAGGTGATGGCCCAATTCGGCATTCACGGCATGGCCGCCTCGCGCGGCGGCGGGTTTTCGCCCGGCGCGGGGCCCCGCCTGATGGATCTGGGGGGGCTTGGTCATGCGTTGCCGCTGATCTGCTACGAAGCGGTGTTTCCCCAGGCGATCCTTGGCGCACCCGAGCGCCCGGATTTCCTGATGCAGATCACCAATGACGCCTGGTTCGGCACCTATTCGGGACCCTATCAACACCTGGCCCAGGCACGGCTGCGCGCCATCGAACAGGGTTTGCCCATGGTGCGCGTGGCCAATACCGGCGTGTCGGCCATGATCGACGGGCATGGGCGGGTCACCGCCGCGCTGCCACTGGACACGGCAGGCTGGCTGGATGCGCCGCTGCCGCGGGCGCTTCCGCCCACGATCTATGCGCTTTGGGGCGAGTTGCCGATCATGCTGATCATCCTCGGGTTGCTTGGCGCATCAGTCGGGCGCGAGATACGGGCGCGACGCGCCAAATAGCGATTGACGCCCCGCCATACCGCGCGTAACCACGCATCACCCCTGTCACAACGGCTTCCTGGCGTGACGGGATGAACCCAATGGAGCACGTTTCATGTCACGACAGAATTACGTATTTACCTCCGAGTCCGTCTCGGAAGGGCACCCTGACAAGGTCTGCGACCGCATTTCCGACGCGGTTCTGGACGCCTTCCTGGCCGAGGAACCCGAGGCGCGCGTCGCCTGCGAGACTTTTGCAACAACCAATCGCGTCGTGATCGGCGGCGAAGTCGGTCTTTCGGACCAGGCCAAGCTGGCCGAATACATGGAGCGTATTCCCGACATCGCCCGTGCCTGCATCAAGGACATCGGCTATGAGCAGGAAAAGTTCCACCACGCCACCTGCGAAATCACGAACCTTCTGCACGAGCAGTCGGCCCATATCGCCCAGGGCGTGAACGCGGCCGAAAACAAGGATGAAGGCGCTGGCGACCAGGGCATCATGTTCGGCTATGCCACGAACGAGACCGCCGCGCTGATGCCCGCGCCGATCCAGTATTCCCATGCGATGCTGCGCCGCCTGGCCGAAGTGCGCAAATCGGGCGCCGAGCCGACCCTTGGCCCGGATGCGAAATCGCAGCTTTCCGTACGCTATGAAAACGGCGTGCCGGTGGGCGTGACCCAGATCGTCCTGTCCACGCAGCACCTGGACGAAAGCATGACCAGCGACGACGTGCGCGCCGTGGTCGAGCCTTATATCCTTGAAGTGCTGCCTGCAGGCTGGGTGACCAGCGATACTGTCTGGCACGTGAACCCGACCGGCAAGTTCGTCATCGGCGGCCCCGATGGTGACGCGGGCCTGACCGGCCGCAAGATCATCGTGGATACCTATGGCGGGGCAGCCCCCCATGGTGGCGGCGCGTTTTCCGGCAAGGATCCGACGAAGGTCGACCGCTCGGCCGCCTATGCCGCGCGCTACCTGGCCAAGAACATCGTGGCCGCAGGGCTGGCGGGTCGTGCGACGATCCAGCTTAGCTATGCCATCGGCGTGGCGCGCCCGCTGTCGATCTATGTCGACACGCATGGCACCGGCGATGTGGACGCCGCCGCGATCGAGGCGGCGATCCCCAAGGTCATGGACCTGACCCCGCGCGGGATCCGCACCCATCTGCAACTGAACCGCCCGATCTATGCGCGCACCGCGGCCTATGGCCATTTCGGGCGCGAACCCGATGCGGATGGTGGTTTCAGCTGGGAACGCACCGATCTGGCAGAGGCGCTGAAGAAAGCCCTCTGATCCGGCCACACCGGCAACGGAAAAGATCACGGCGCGCCAGATGGTGCGCCGTTTTCTTATGTGCAAGGCCCCCGTGCGGACCGGCGCCCGCGAAGCCTACCTGTCGCGCGTCAGGGTGAAGCGCGACCCAAAGTCATAGGTCTCGCCGTCAAAGCTGACATGTTCCACCTGCATCCAGCCCAGGCGCAGCGCGCGCGGCGCCTCCTCCTGGATGGCATCCCACAGCGCGGGGCGCAGCCGCAGGCATGTCTCGTCATCGAAATAGTTCCGGTAAAGCACTACGTCCGGACCATCCTGCCCCGGAAAATCCCCGTCATGCAGCAGGTTTGAAAAGGTATCCCCCGGTGACGCCCTCTGGGCCAGCGCTGCCAGCCGCGCGCGGAAAGCGGGGCCGAACCCCGCCGCCATGGTCCAGAACACGCCGTAGGCGGGTCCCTTGGCAAGCTCGGCCAATGGCTGGTCAAAATCGACGATCTCGCGCACCCGGTCGCGGAACAGTCCGCCCGGAACGGCCGTGATCGCCAGATCGCCACGCATCCGGACGGCCAGCATCCGCCGGGTATCCCGGTCGCTTTCGACCCCCAGCAGCAGGGTGTCGCCGCTGAAGGTCTTTTCGACAAACCAGCGATCCGCGGCTGTCCATGCCCCTGCCAGCGCCGCCGCGCCAAACGGCCGATGCAGCAGCTTGACCCGCACCTCGGTGTCGGAACATGAGAAAACGCCGCGGATCATCTTGTCGCTTTTTGCGTTGATGACGACTGTCTGGCGTCAGTGCGACAGCGGTATGGCGCGCAGCGACAGGGACCATCCTGCCGGTTCCCTGAAGAATGTCGTGTCGATCTGTGCAAGGCTCATGTCCTGCGGGATCAGCAGCAGGATGCGGCCACGGGGCGTGCCGTCGGTATCAGGCGCCTCCCACATGCGGCGGAACTGGTGTGCCGTCAGCTGCCGGTTGCCCCAGGACGGATCGGCCACATGCACCAAACCGTCACGGCGCATCCCGCGAATGACGGTGAAATGATCCTCGCCCCGATACTGTACGTAGGCGATTGCCGGGATCTTGAGCTGCCTCAGATCGTCGAAGGACAGTATCAGCCCGCCCGCCCTGACCCCGTAGGAGGGCGCCACATCCGCAAGCTGCTGGAACGACGATCTGTCCGTCGCCCCCATCCGGGTCAGCACATCCTCTTCCGTCACGGACATGCCATAGAATTCGTTCAGGATCGTCGCCATGCTGGCCGCGCCGCAGGAATAATCCAGCTGCTGTTTCACGATCCTGAAATCGCGCAGCGCCTTCCAGGTGTTCACGACCGGCTGGCCGTTCAACTGCTCGCCGGGGAACATGTCGGCCTTGGCGGGCGCGGCGGCCAGCAGCGTGACAAGGCACAGGGCAAGGCGAAGATCACGCATGATATGCTCCGGTTCTGGGCAGGCAGGAACAAGCAAGGCCCATGGGTTGCGCTGTCATCGGTCACTCCGGCGCGCGGTTGGCGACAAGATGGTCGATGGCCGTGTCGGCAACAAAGCCACCCGCCTCGAAATGTTCCATCATCAGATCTGTGATCGCGTCCATCTCGGCCTGGGTGAAAAGGTGACGGGCCAGCGCGGCCACAGGGGCATCGCGCAGATGCGCGATTGCCGCTAGCCCGTCATCTTGCAAGGCGTCGGGACATTCGGGCATCCTGTCGAGGATCATGCGAATGGCTTGCGGCCCGCCGAAATCCTTGTTTGTCATCCGTCTCTCCCGATGTGATGACTGGGCCAATCCTCTTGCAAATCGCCGCTCTCGCCATGAAAGACGAAGCCGCCATGCGGTTGCGGATATCCGTCAAAACCGTCCAGTTCGGCCCGTTGAACGGCAAAGACTTCGGCGGCGTCGATAAGGCACATCACCACGAAGCCCTCCGTCTTGCGGTATCGTCGGTCGGTATGTGAAAACCGCTGCCGCAAACCTCTACCGAGAAATATCTCTTTTGCATCATCTCTCTCTCAAGCCTTTACAGGAATGCGGTGTCCAGATGCAGATCATGACGTGACGAAAACAATTTCATCGTCTGACCTCGCTCCAGGCCCGCGTCCATGCTTTCACCCTGCTTCAACGCGATGAAGGCGCCCCGGATGAAATCCTTTTGCGCAATGGTGGACAGAACCTCCGCGAGGGCATCATCACCGGTGAACCGGCCGTTGGTATCCGCTCTGATCCAATCGGTATTCCGATCTTCCCGGGAATAGGCAATGGCACTCCCGACCCGTGCCTTGTTCCATGCAGGCCGTTTCCCTCGCAATTGCGCCTGCTCCCTGTGCGCGAAGATCGCCAGCAATCTGCTCATGATACTGTCCTGTGGTGAAGATGGCCCCCATGGAATGGGGGCCACCAAGGGTTGGCGTGGGCGACCATGCCAGACATGCCCGCCGTTTGGGGGGTAGATGTCAGCGACCCCGTCCCCAAGTCGATACGATGCGCCCCTGGCTGTTGACCACAACGGTTGACCGTGGCCCGATATAGCGGGTCGTGCCCGCGTTGGGACCGCTGGTGAAGGTGCGGATACTGGTCGGATTGCGCAGCGTGCTGACCATGGCGCCCGGCCTGATGCCCCGGTTGATGGTCTGGTTCAGGCCGTGACGCGTAAAGCCCGAAATGGCGACCCGCCCGATCATGATCGGGATCTGGATCCAGGCCCCTTCGGTGTCCTGCATCTCGGTCCGGGTCATGCCCCGCGCCGAGGCGATGGCGACGCTGTCCCCGGCCTTGGCGGCCGGTGCCTGCGTCGTGGCCTTGCCGCCAAAGGCAAAGGCCATGTCGGCGGCATTCAGCGACTGCGCTGTCGCCGGTGCCACGGTCATCGCCACCAGCCCCAGAACGGCCAGCATCCTGATGGCAAAGGTTGAAAAGACGGTCATCTGGTTACTCTCCTTTCACTGGTTAACAAAAACGAATCTCTGCCGATTGATTTCTGTGCCTTTATTTTGCGCAAAGGCGCAGGCCTCTCGTTATGTCTTGCCCTGATCCCTCAGCTTGCCGCATCGGTCAGCGCCACGATATCGCGCTCGCCCGTCAGCGCGGCGCGCAGCGTGTCCAGCGTGACATGGGCGCCGAACAGCATGGGCCAAGCCGCAGCTTGTCCACGCGGGATGGTATCACCCTCGGTCCAGGTGATGCGGCCGTTGCGCTTCAACTCGGCCGTATAGGCGATTGGATCGCTTCGCCCGATGGTCTGGCCGGCGGCGACCAGCCGTTCCAGCACAACCGGCCAGTCCCGTTCGATCCGGTCAGGGGCGATGCCATGTTGCGCCGCCAGTGCTGCGACCTCTTCGGGGGTGGGGTAATCCGTGGCCATGCGGAACGGCACAGTGATCGGATGCGTCATATCCGTGGCTGTGCCCGTGACCTCGACTCCGAACGGATCGATCATTCCCTGCACCGGCTGCCTGTAAAGGCGCGGCGCCCCTGCCAGAATCTGGGGCGTGGCCTTGCCGTCATCGACAAGGGCGAGGCAATCGAACAGGTAACCATCGGTCTTGTTGCCGCCCAGAAACAGCAGATAGCCGAACCGCCCTGCGCCAAGGGCAAGGCGCAGATAGCTGCCGGATGCGACATGATCCTCAAGCGGCTCAAGCGTCACCTGGTCCTCGACATCGTCCAGAACGATCTCGAACCCGTCATATTCAAGCCCCGCCTCGGCCGCCGCGCTTTCCATCATCCCGACCGACTGCATCAGCCCGTCATGATCCAGCCGCGCAGCCGTGGTGACCGCCAGCCCCTTGTCCAGGAAATCGAACATCATGTCGTCGTGCAGCCGTTTCAGATGCGTGCGCACCCGACGCAGCCTGGTGTCCGGGCCATAGAAATAGTGCCGCACGAACCGGTGCTGCGACAGCACCCCGGTGGGCAGGCTTTCCAGAACCTGCGTGATCTTGGCGTGATCCATGGGCTTTGCCTTCCGAATGGGGCCGACCGCAAGCGGCGGCCGGACCCGGTTGTCATGATGTCAGCGACGATAGGGCTGCGTGACCCGCGACGAAAGCGGGTTGCGCGGCGAGATCGAGTTGATCCGGTTCCACCCGCGATTGATCGTGTTGAACCGGTTGATGTTGTTCTGCTCGATCACCCGCGCACCGTTGCGGGTGGTGCTGGACCCCAGCCGGACCACGCTGTCGAAGGACCGCGTCGCCGCATGTTGCGCGGTGCGCCGCGCCAGGTTGTTGGTGATCCCCACATAGGCGATCCGGCCCGCCACCGCGAGGCCGTAAACCACCACCGGCGCAACCGCGCCCTGGGTCTCCTGCATCTCGGTCTGGGTCATGCCCCGCGCCGAGGCGATGGCGACGGGCGCCGTGGTCGCCGCAGGGGCCGCCGCCGCGGATGTCGCCTTGCCACCGAAGGCAAAGCTCATGTCGGAGGCCGTCAGCGATTGCGCCGATGCCGGGCTGGCAAGGATCGCCACAAGGCCAAGAACGGCCAGCAGGGTTGTGGCAAGTCTGGTGAAGATGTTCATTCGGTCACTCTCCTGTCACTGGTCAAAATTCCGGGGAGGCCACATGCCTGTCCCCGTTCACGTCACCTCGCCGCCGGCGAAGGTCACTTCTTGTCGAACTTGCGGGTCACGGTGATGCCGGCGGTAAAGCTGCGGTCGCCAAGAACCTCGGTCCGGGCATCGGCCCTGAGCGTCGTGTTCTTGTCCCAGGCATAGGCAAGCCCGAATTGCAGTTCGGCATCGGTGCGCCCGGTATCGCGCCCCGTGCCATTCACTCGGTCATCGCCCACGAAGTTCAGCCCGATCCCGCCCGTCAGCGTCACCTCGTTGTTGACGGCAAACCCGATGCTGGGATTGATGAAGAAGATGTCGCCCGGATCGACCCGGTCCGCCCCGGTATCGCGCGCGAAACTGGCGCGGTAGCCCGCGGTCACCGACAGGACCAGCGGATCAAGGACACGGTAGGCCGTCAGCCCCAGGGTGCCGGACGTGCCCGAGGCAAGGTCCGTCCCGCGTGCCGCCGTGTTTTCCAGCACCGCGACATCGGCGAAACCGATCAGGCCGGGCCCCGCGCCTTCGTCCTGAAAGCGGTAGTTCGCGCCGACAACAAGGCTTTGCAACGCGCTGTCCGAAAGGGTGTCGGTCTGGCCGGTGGCCGTGTCGACGAAACGCGCCTCGTCATGGCGCAGGGTCAGGCGTGAATAGACCTCGGAGGATGCTGTCAGCCCGTAGCGCAGGCCGAGCGTGGCCAGAAACGTGTCCGATTGCCGATCCGTCACGCCAAGTTCGACGGGCAGGGACACGAATTCGCCCGTGCCGGTCTGGATGCTCTCGTAAAGGCCGCTGATGCCGTCCTGGCGGCTGGACACGATGGTCGTCCCGAACTCAAGCCGGAACGTGCCCTTTTCGGACAGCAGCTCTTCCAGCTCGATGGCGATCCCGTCCTGTTCGAGAATGCGCTCCTGCGCAAGGATCGGGCCGGTCCAGCCCACTGCCGCACAAAGACCCACAACGACGCGAAAACGCGAAGCACTCATGACACCACCCACACACTGAATTAACCCACATTCAAGATACCTGTTTCGCGTTATGAGCGTCAATTTGATTTTGACGCGACCGTGGGTTCGGGGCAGTCATGCGCAGATGCTTGATGCGCCGGCCCGATACCGCTAGACGGGCGCCATCATGACTGACGGCAAACACCCATCCGGTGCGCCCTGGCGCAATTTCTATGGCCGCTTCAAGGGCAAGACCCTGCGCGACAGCCAGTATCAGCTGCTGGACGAGGACCTTGACGGTCTGTCCCCCGGTGCCGTCGGCTGGGAGGAAAACCCCGACCGCGTGCCGCTGGACCTGCCGTCGCTTTTCGGTGCGCGGGATCTGTGGCTGGAAATCGGCTTTGGCGCGGGCGAGCACATGGTGCATCAGGCCGCGTCCAACCCCGATGTCGGCATCATCGGCTGCGAGCCTTTCCTGAACGGTGTCGCCATGGCGCTGGCCAAGATCCGCAAGGCGGAGGTGCAGAACATCCGCATCCATCCGGGCGATGCGCGCAACCTGTTCGATGTCCTGCCAGAGGCCAGCGTGGCGCGCGCCTTTTTGCTATATCCCGATCCCTGGCCCAAGAAGCGCCATCACCGCCGCCGCTTTGTGACGGCCGAACACCTTGAGCCCCTGGCGCGGGTGCTGCGGCCCGGCGCGATCTTTCGCGTGGCCACCGACATTCCCGACTACGTGCGCCAGACGCTTGAGGAAGTGCCGAAGGCCGGGTTCGAATGGCTGGCCGAAGGCCCTGCCGACTGGCGGCAGCCCTGGTCTGACTGGATCTCCACCCGCTATGAGCAAAAGGCTCTGCGTGAAGGCCGCGTGCCGCATTACCTGACGTTCCGGCGGCGTTGATCCGGCGGGCCTGGCCCTGCGGGGCGGGCGTCGCGCAGGGATATTTTTGGCAAGAAGAAGCAGCGGCGATGGACCGGGGCCGCGACCTCGGCTATCACGCGCCAAACCAGTCTTGAGGAGTGAACCGATGTCCGGTCATGGCGCCCCCGTTCCGATGATATCCACCGCCTGCGGCCCGCTGACCGGCGAGGCCCATGTGCCCGGCGACAAGTCGATCAGCCACCGTTCGCTGATCCTGGGCGCGCTCAGCGTGGGTGAGACCCGGATCGAGGGTCTGCTGGAAGGCGAGGATGTGCTGGATACCGCGCGCGCCATGCGCGCCTTCGGGGCCGAGGTGATCGAACATGGCGGTGGGCGCTGGTCGGTGCATGGCGTGGGCGTCGGCGGTTTTCGCGAACCGGATCAGGTGATCGATTGCGGCAACTCGGGCACCGGGGTGCGGCTGATCATGGGGACGATGGCGACATCGCCGATCACCGCGACCTTCACGGGCGACGCCAGCCTGAACAAGCGGCCGATGGCGCGGGTCACCGATCCGCTGGCGCTGTTCGGCGCGCAATCCGTCGGCCGTTCGGGCGGCCGCCTGCCGATGACCATCGTCGGCGCGGCAGATCCCGTGCCCGTGCGGTACACCGTGCCCGTGCCATCGGCACAGGTGAAATCGGCGGTGCTGCTGGCGGGGTTGAACGCGCCCGGCCAGACCGTGGTGATCGAGCGCGAGGCGACGCGCGACCATACCGAGCGCATGCTGGCGGGCTTCGGTGCCGAGATCGTGACCCGCGATACCGACGAGGGGCACGAGATCACCCTGACCGGCCAGCCCGAACTGGTGGCGCAGGACATCGTGGTGCCGCGCGACCCCTCCAGCGCGGCCTTCCCGGTCTGTGCTGCGATCATCGTGCCGGGCTCGGACGTGCTGGTGCCCAATATCGGCCTGAACCCGACCCGCGCGGGCCTTTTCACCACGCTGTGCGAGATGGGCGCGGACCTGACCTATGAGAACCTGCGCGAGGAAGGCGGCGAACCCGTGGCCGACCTGCGCGCGCGCTTCTCGCCCGACCTGCACGGCATCGAGGTGCCGCCCGAGCGCGCGGCCAGCATGATCGACGAATACCCGGTGCTGTCCGTGGTCGCCGCCTGCGCCACGGGCCGGACCGTCATGCGTGGCGTCAAGGAGTTGCGCGTCAAGGAAAGCGACCGGATAGAGGCCATGGCCACCGGCCTGCGTGCCAATGGCGTCACCGTCGAGGATGGTCCCGACTGGTGGATCGTCACTGGACTGGGGCATGGCAACATTCCGGGCGGCGCAACCGTGGCCAGCCATCTGGATCACCGCATCGCCATGTCCTTCCTGGTGCTGGGCATGGTCAGCCGCGCGTCCGTCACGGTGGATGACGCATCCCCCATCGCCACCTCTTTCCCGGTGTTCGAGCCGCTGATGCGGGCCCTGGGCGCAGGGATTACGCGGGCCACCGCATGAGCTATCGCCGTTACATCCGGCGTCTGGGGGCATTGACCGGCCTGGTCTATGCCCTGTTGCTGGGTGTCGGCGCGATCTGGCTGATGCCTGCCTCGGGCGGGCAATTGCCGCCCGATACCTGGATCACCGGCTACGATCAGGCACGCCTTTCGGACTGGCTGGCGGCGCTGACCGACGAGGGGCGGGCGCTTTACCTTGGCCCTATCGGCTGGCTTGATACGCTGTTCCCCCCGCTTCTGGGGCTGTTGCTGGCAAGCATGATCTGGCGCCTTGGGCGGGTGTGGCTGGCGATGGTGCCCTTTCTCTATACCGCGACGGACCTGTGGGAAAACGCCGTGCTGGCCGGGATCGTGCGCAGCAATGATGCCGCGCTGGCGGAACATGCCGCGTCCCTGACGCAGGGCAAATACGCGCTGCTGGGCCTGGCGCTGGCGCTGTTGTGGATGGTCTGGCGCGATCACCGGCGCAACGGTCCCTATTATTGAAGCCGCAAGCGCCTTGGGGTAACCCTGAGGCAAAGGAGCCTGTGCCATGGCATTCACCATTGCAATCGACGGGCCCGCGGCGGCGGGCAAGGGCACGATCAGCCGGGCGGTGGCCGCGCATTTCGGCTTTGCCCATCTTGATACCGGGTTGCTCTACCGCGCCGTGGGCGTCCGGATGCTGGAGGGGATCGACCCGGTCGCGGCGGCCCGCGCCCTGACCCCGCATGACCTGGAACGCGGCGATCTGCGCGGTGCTGCGGCGGCGCAGGCGGCCAGCAAGGTGGCGACCATCCCCGAGGTGCGCGAGGCGCTGCTGGATTTCCAGCGTGCCTTTGCCCAACGTGCGGGTGGCGCCGTGCTGGACGGGCGCGACATCGGCACGGTGATCTGCCCCGAGGCCGAGGCCAAGCTTTTCGTCACCGCCAGCCCCGAGGTGCGCGCCCATCGCCGCCATGCAGAGCTGCGCGCCGCGGGCAGCGACATGACCTATCCGGAGGTGCTGGAGGATGTCCGCCAGCGTGACGCGCGCGACAGTGACCGCAGCACCGCGCCGCTGAAGCCGGCCGAGGATGCGGTGCTCATCGACACCTCGGCGCTGGATATCGACGCCGCCGTGGCCGCCGCCATCGCCGCGATCGACGCGCGCCGGCACCGCGGCTGACATCCGGCCCTCGTGCGGCTTCGCATTTGCGCAAGGTGACCCTGCGCCAATGCACCCTTGCGGATCGGCGGATGGCACCTATCTGGCGCTGTCTGACACGATGTCATCCCCGCGAGAAGGATTTGAAATGTTTTATGAAAAACTGGACTGGCGCTACGCAACCAAGGCGATGGACCCCAGCAAGCCGGTCCCTGAGGACAAGATCGAGCGTATCCTCGAGGCGATCCGCTTGGCGCCCACATCCTCGGGGTTGCAGCCTTTCCAGATCCTGCTGGTCACCGATCCCGCCCTGCGCGCCCGGATCGCGCCGGTGGCCTGGAACCAGAAGCAGATCGTCGATGGCTCGGCCCTGCTGGTTTTCGCGGCCTGGGACAATTACACCGAGGCCCGCATCGACGCTTTCGTCGACCTGACGGCCAGCCTGCGCGGCGGCCTGACCGATGCGCTGAAAGGCTACTACGACAATCTGAAAGCCACCTATCTGCCCCGCGATCCGGCCGTGAATCACGAGCATGCCGCGCGCCAGGCCTATATCGCGCTGGGCTTTGCCCTGATGGCCGCTGCCGAGGAAGGCGTGGACGCCACGCCGATGGAAGGCTTCGATCCTGCCGCGGTCGACGAGATCCTTGGCCTGGGCGAACTGGGGCTGAAATCGGTGCTGCTGCTGCCGCTGGGCTACCGCGATGCCGAAAAGGACTGGCTGCATGGTCGCGCCAAGGTGCGCAAGTCGCGCGCCGATCTGGTGATCGAACGGCACTGATCCGCCGGCCGGGGCTGCAACGATCCAGGGGGCAGGGGCGCCGCGCGCCTTTGCCTCTTGCAAAACAAGGGCAAGGGGGCTATTGCCCAACCGTCCGCACGGACAGTGCCCATGCCGGGCCTGAACATCGCAACGGGTCATTGATCCGCGGCGCTGTGATCCGGGCCTTGTTTGCATTTGGCAGGACCAATGAAACCCCAAGACCGGCGGAGACAACCGCACGGCCAGAAACAACGTTGTAAAGGAAATCAGAGACCACATGGCTCAGCGCGCAACTATGGAGGATTTCGAAGCCCTCCTGAATGAAAGCTTCGAAATGGACACCCCCGAAGAGGGTTCGGTTGTCAAAGGCAAGGTCATCGCGATCGAAGCGGGACAAGCCATCATCGATGTCGGCTACAAGATGGAAGGCCGCGTCGATCTGAAAGAATTCACCAATCCCGGCGAACAGCCCGACATCAAGGTCGGCGACGAGGTCGAAGTCTTCCTGCGTCAGGTTGAAAACGCCCGTGGCGAAGCCGTCATTTCGCGTGAAATGGCCCGCCGTGAGGAAGCATGGGATCGTCTGGAAAAGGCCTATGCCAGCGAAGAGCGCGTCGATGGCGCCATCTTCGGTCGCGTCAAGGGTGGCTTCACCGTGGATCTGGGCGGCGCTGTCGCGTTCCTGCCCGGCAGCCAGGTCGATGTGCGCCCCGTGCGTGATGCAGGCCCGCTGATGGGTCTGAAGCAGCCGTTCCAGATCCTGAAAATGGACCGTCGTCGTGGCAACATCGTCGTGTCGCGCCGCGCGATCCTGGAAGAAAGCCGCGCCGAACAGCGCGCCGAAGTCATCGGCAACCTGACCGAAGGTCAGACCGTGGATGGCGTGGTCAAGAACATCACCGAATACGGTGCATTCGTTGACCTGGGCGGCGTTGACGGCCTGCTGCACGTCACCGACATGGCATGGCGCCGCGTCAACCACCCCTCCGAGATCCTGTCGATCGGCGAGACCATCAAGGTCCAGGTCATCAAGATCAACAAGGACACCCACCGCATCAGCCTGGGCATGAAGCAGCTGCAGGAAGATCCGTGGGATCTGGTGGCCGCCAAGTATCCGCTGGGTTCGGTGCATTCCGGCCGCGTGACCAACATCACCGATTACGGCGCGTTCGTCGAACTGGAAGCCGGTGTCGAAGGCCTGGTTCACGTCTCGGAAATGAGCTGGACCAAGAAGAACGTGCACCCCGGCAAGATCGTGTCGACCTCGCAGGAAGTCGACGTCATGGTGCTGGAAATCGACGCGGCCAAGCGGCGTGTGTCCCTAGGCCTCAAGCAGACCCAGCGCAACCCGTGGGAAGTCTTCGCGGAAACCCACCCCGAGGGCACCGAAGTCGAAGGCGAAGTCAAGAACATCACCGAATTCGGTCTGTTCATCGGCCTGCCCGGCGACATCGACGGCATGGTTCACCTGTCCGACCTGTCCTGGGACGAGCGCGGTGAAGACGCGATCCAGAACTACCGCAAGGGCGACATGGTCCACGCGGTCGTTTCTGAGGTCGATGTCGAGAAAGAGCGCATCAGCCTGTCGATCAAGGCCCTGGGCGGTGACAAGTTCGCCGAGGCCGTTGGCGGCGTGAAGCGTGGCTCGGTGATCACCGTGGCCGTGACCGCGATCGAGGATGGCGGCGTCGAAGTCGAGTATGAGGGCATGAAGTCCTTCATCCGTCGTTCGGACCTGAGCCGTGATCGTGCCGAACAGCGCCCCGAGCGTTTCTCGGTCGGTGACAAGGTCGATGTGCGCGTGACCAACGTGGACAGCAAGACCCGCCGTCTGGGCCTGTCGATCAAGGCACGCGAAATCGCCGAAGAGAAGGAAGCCGTCGAACAGTATGGCTCGTCCGACTCGGGTGCGTCGCTGGGCGATATCCTGGGCGCCGCGCTGAAGGGCGACAAGTGATCCTGACCTGAGGGTCGGACCTGTGAAAGATGTGGACGGCCCCGCTGCAAGGCGGGGCCGTTAACTTTTCGAATCAAGCGTGCGCGCCAGATGCCGCGCCGCATCATTCGGCCATGCTGCAGCGCAGTAATGGCCCGGACAGGGGCGGCTTGGGCCAAATTCACGCGAAAAATCCGCCCCGCGAGCAGACTTGTTCTGTCAAATAACTGATTTTGCAGATCGTTCCTGTTTCGGGATGCGATCTTTCTTTCTATAGTCACCCACAAGCTGCGACCAAGAAACGACAGCACCTGGGAGATATGACCGATGATCAGATCGGAACTGATTCAGAAGATTGCCGAGGAAAACCCCCATCTTTTCCAGCGGGACGTGGAAAAGATCGTCAACACGATCTTCGAAGAGATCACCAATGCCATGGCGCGCGGTGATCGCGTGGAGTTGCGCGGCTTCGGCGCCTTCTCCGTCAAGAAGCGCGAGGCCCGGATCGGGCGCAACCCGCGCACCGGCGAAACTGTCCCCGTCGAGGAAAAATACGTGCCCTTCTTCAAGACCGGTAAACTGCTGCGTGACCGTCTGAACGGAAAGTGACCTGATACATGCGATACATCCGCTACGCCTTTCTGGCCTGCCTGGCCATTGTCCTGATCGTGGTCGCCACCGCGAACCGGGGCGAGGTGACGCTGACCCTGTTGCCGGAAACGGTGACCGGGTTGATCGGTTTCGGCGCGCAGATCACCCTGCCGCTGTTCGTGGTCATTTTCGGCGGGATCATCTCTGGCGTGCTGATCGGTTTCGTCTGGGAATGGATGCGCGAGCACAAGCACCGTGCCGAAGCGGCACGGCGCACCCGCGAGGTCGAGGCGCTGGAGCGTGAACTGCGCCGCGAGAAGCGGCTGAAGAACGAAGGGCGCGACGAGGTTCTGGCACTGCTGGACGAAGCCTCCTGAACGCGCTAATGCGGCCCGCACCCGCGCCCTTCCGGCGCGACGGAGGCAGGGAATGACAGCTGACATCCAGGTCAAGATCTGCGGGTTGACGCGGCCCGAACATGTGCAATGGGTCGCCGAGGCTGGCGCGGCCTATGCCGGCTTTGTCTTTTTCCCCAAATCGCCCCGCAACCTGAGCCTGGGCGCCGCCCGCGAGATGGCGATCGAGGCGCCGGCGGGTCTGGCCAAGGTCGGGCTGGTGGTCGATGCGGATGATGCGGCCCTTGACGCGCTGATGGCGCAGGTGCCGCTGGACATGTTGCAGCTGCATGGCCACGAAACCCCCGCCCGCGTGGCCGATGTCCGTGCCCGCTATGGTCTGCCGGTGATGAAAGCCGTGGGGATCGCCGGGGCGGAGGACCTTGCGCAGCTTGATGATTACGCGGCCGTGGCCGACCAGCTTCTGGTGGACGCCAAGCCGCCGCGCGATGCGGTGCTTCCGGGCGGCAACGGGCTGTCCTTCGACTGGCGGCTGCTGGCTGGGCGCAAGTACTGGACAAGGCCATGGATGCTGGCCGGCGGCCTGACACCGGACAATGTGGCCGAAGCGGTGCGCCTGACCGGGGCGCGGCAGCTTGACGTGTCGTCGGGCGTCGAGTCCGCGCCGGGTGTCAAGGATCGCGGACTGATTGCCGCCTTCGTCAGCGCGGCGCGACAGGTCGCGGCACCCAAGGCAGCCCCGCGCCTGCGCTGAACAAGGGGCAAGCCGGCAGGCTGTCACCGACATATCGGCAAACCAGAATCTTTTTGACGATTCGATAATTCGGTATACTTTTGCACTCAGGGAAATGCCGGGACACCCGGATCAGTGCGCGACATCCGAACTTATTGAAGGCTGCCATCATGGTGGTGAGCGATAAATTGTGGCCAAGAGCGACGATCCGCCCGGACGCGTTTTCGCAAGGGGGATGCCGTGATTGACAGGGACCTTTTTCATTCAGCCCTGTCGGCTGCCGAACGACAGGCCGAACGGCTTGAATCCGGGGTGGTGACGGAACTGGCCCGCGAGGTGGTCCGGCGACTGGCCGAACATCCCAAGCGCGCCCAGCTTTCGGACCATCACGCCACCGGGGCCGAGATCGACCTGCTGGTCAAGGCGCTGCTCTCGGACCGTCACGCCGCCGCATCCGACATGCTGGTCGGGCTGCAGGCCGACGGCTTGCCGTTATCCGAGGTCTATATCGGCTACATCTCGGGAGCGGCCCGGCGTCTGGGGCAACTGTGGGACAATGACGAGATCGGATTCCTGCAGGTCACCCTTGCCACCAGCCGCCTGACGGCGATCATCTGCGGCCTGAAAAAGGTGTTCTATGACCGTGAAGGCAGCCCGAAGCGCCGTGCGCTTTTTGCGGCATGTCCCGGCGAAAGCCATGTGATGGGCGTGTCGATGGCGGCTGATCTGTTCCGCCGCGAGGGATGGGAAATCGACCTCGAGATCGGGCAGGATCACGATGATCTGCTGATGGCGCAGCATATGGGCGACTATCCCGTGATCGGCCTGTCGGCCTCGTCCGATGCGATGATCCTGCCGCTTGCTCGCTTCATCAGGGCCGCGCGCCTGCTGACGCCCGGCGCGCTGATCTATGTTGCCGGTGAGATCACGCATCTGCATGCCGATATCGCGACAACCGTGGGTGCCAATGGCGTGCTGAACGATCCGGTGACGGCGCTGGCGCAGATCACGAGGGCACTGGAACAGAACTGATCCCTGCGTCGCGGCGGTGCTGCCGCGCATGTCCGGGGGGGGGCGCAAAACCTCTGTCGCTGAAAACATGCCGTGTGGCTTTACCGATCCGGGCAGACGGGCTAGATACTGATCCAGCCAAAGGAAAGTGCCCAAGATGCCCGAAGATCTGATCAATTCCTTCATGACCGGCCCCGACGAGAAAGGCCGTTTCGGCCAGTTCGGCGGGCGTTTCGTGTCTGAAACCCTGATGCCCCTGATCCTGTCGCTGGAAGAGGAATACGAGAAAGCCAAGACCGACCCGACCTTCTGGGCGGAAATGGACGACCTGTGGACCCATTACGTGGGCCGCCCCTCGCCGCTTTACTATGCCGACCGGATGACCAAGCATTTCGGCGGCGCCAAGATCTATCTCAAGCGGGACGAGCTGAACCATACCGGTGCGCACAAGATCAACAACGTGCTGGGCCAGATCATCCTGGCGCGCCGCATGGGCAAGACCCGGATCATCGCGGAAACCGGCGCCGGTCAGCATGGCGTGGCCACGGCCACGGTCTGCGCCAAGTTCGGCCTGAAATGCGTGGTCTACATGGGCGCGCATGACGTGGAACGCCAGGCCCCCAACGTCTTCCGCATGCGGCTTCTGGGTGCCGAGGTGGTGCCGGTGACATCGGGGCGCGGCACGCTGAAAGATGCGATGAACGACGCGCTGCGCGACTGGGTCACCAATGTGCGCGATACTTTCTACTGCATCGGCACCGTCGCAGGCCCGCACCCCTATCCGGCGATGGTCCGCGATTTCCAGTCGATCATCGGCAAGGAAGTGCGCTGGCAGCTGGCGGAGCAGGAGGGCGAAGGCCGCCTGCCCGATACGGTCATCGCCGCGATCGGTGGCGGGTCCAACGCCATGGGACTGTTCTACCCCTTCCTTGACGATCCTTCGGTCAACATCATCGGGGTCGAGGCCGGCGGCAAGGGCGTTGACGAGAAGATGGAGCATTGCGCCAGCCTGACCGGCGGCCGCCCCGGCGTGCTGCATGGCAACCGCACCTACCTGCTGCAGGACGAGGACGGCCAGATCCTTGAAGGCTTCTCGATCTCGGCGGGGCTTGATTATCCCGGCATCGGGCCGGAACACAGCTGGCTGCACGACATCGGTCGCGCCAAATACGTCAGCATCACCGACAAGGAGGCGCTTGAGGCGTTCCAGCTGTCCTGCGCGCTGGAAGGGATCATCCCCGCGCTGGAACCCAGCCATGCGCTGGCCCATGTGGCGAAAATCGCGCCCGACCTGCCCGCCGACCATATCATCGTGATGAACATGTGCGGGCGCGGTGACAAGGATATCTTCACCGTCGCCAAACACTTGGGCTTCGACATGAAGGTCTGATCGGGGCAGGGGGGCTCTGCCCCCCATCGTCGCGGTGCGACGATTCCCCCCGGGATATTTCCAGCAAGAAGAAGCCGGAAGGAGCGATCTTTCCGGCTTCATCGTTCCAAAAATGTGCAAGAGCGGCCGGGGCTATTCCGGCAGAGCGTGGCGGACCAGCACCTCGAAGGGGACGATCTCCAGCGCGGTTTGATGCGTCGCGTCAAGATTGATGCGCGGCGCGCAGCCCTCGTCCACCGCCTGCAGGAAGCGGCCGGCGCACAGGCACCAGTTGTCACCCGGTTGCAGCCCGCCAAAGCCGAATTCGGGGCGCGGGGTGGACAGGTCATTGCCGACATATTTCGACCAGGCCAGGAATTCCGCCGTCATGATGGCGCAGACCGTATGGCTGCCCTGATCCTCGGCACAGGTGTTGCAATGACCATCGCGAAAGAATCCGGTCAGCGGGTCATATGAGCAGGGGGTCAGCGCCTCTCCGAGGACATTGAGGGAGGCATATTTGTCCAGAACCATGGGAACCTCGTCTTTGCTGGTCTACACCCTGTCTACATAGCATCCGTGATGCGGCGGAACATGGCAATGTTCTGTTCATTTGCGCCTGCGGTGCGAAACGCGCGATCCGCGCCATTGGCCGCGATCACGACGCCCTTGGCGCGGTTGATATAGATGTACTGCCCATAGATGCCCCGGCCATAGAATTCGCCCGCCGGCGCATCCGGGGCCATCCACCATTGCAGCCCGTATTGTTCGGCGCCCGGTGCTGTCGGGGCCGAAGGCTCGGTCGAGGCCGCGACCCAGTCGATCGGCACGATCTGCCGCCCGTTCCAGTCGCCCATCTGCAGGAACATCTGCCCGAACCGCGCATAGTCGCGCGTGGTCAGGTTCAGGCCGCCCAGCACGAAGGCCGTGCCATGACCGTCGGTGATATAGAGGGGGTCGGCCTCGAGGCCCATGGGCGCGATCAGTTTTTCCTGCATCAGGTCAGGGATGCTGCGGCCGGTGGCCCCCCGGATCACCATCCCGATCACATGGGTGTCGATCGACACATATTGCCATTGCCGCCCCGGCGCGATGAATGTCTCGGTCAGTCCGGTGGCGAAACCGTCCATCGACTGTCCCAGCGCCAGCACGCGGCCCATCCGGTTGATGTCGGAATTGAAATCCAGGTAATCCTCGTTGAACGTGATGCCGCTTGCCATCTGCAGCACGTTCAGGATCGTGGCGCCGTCATAGGCGCTCCCCGCCAGCGCGGGCACATATTTGGTGACGGGATCGTCCAGGCTGTCGATGGCCCCTTCTTCCAGCACGATCCCCATCAGGGCCGAAAGGTAGGATTTCGCCACCGACCAGCTGATCCGCCTGTCTGTCGGGGTGGTATCAAGATGATAGCTTTCGTGCCGTATTTCGCCATCCTTCAGCACGACAAGCGCCGTCACGGCGCGCTCTGTGATCCAGTCCTCCATCCCCTCGGGTGGCACCATGGCCGCACCTTGGGGCAGGGGGCTGACAGGCCCATCCCCGCGCGCCATCGGCACGGTCAGGAACAGCCGCTCCATCCCGCTGAAATTGCCGACGATCTTCTCCTCGGCGAACAAGGAATTCACCGCCAGCAGCCGCCCGATCTCTTCGCGCTTCCAGACGCCCAGCACCACGGCGGCCAGTATCAGCATCGCAACTGCGCGCAGGGTCCATTTCAACAGGGAACGCATGGGGGGTATCCTTGGGCTTGAGGGATCAGCGGAAACGGTCGATCAACCGTTCCAGCGGGTTGCGCGTGTCAGGCTCCGGCGCGGGCGCGGGCTTGGGCATCTCGGTCTTCACGGGTGCCGCCTTTTCGGGCCGTGCGGGCGCCATGCGCTGCGCCACCGTGTTCAGGAACTTCGGCCCTTCGCCCGCCGCCAGCATCGGCGCCCCTTCGGCAATGCCGCGCATCATGTCGTCAAGCCATGTCTGATCGGCCGTTGCGAAATCCGACAGCACAAAACCCGCGACCCGGTCCTTATGGCCGGGATGGCCGATCCCCAGCCTGACACGCGCATAATCCTCGCCGATATGCCCGTGGATCGAGCGCAGCCCGTTATGGCCCGCATGCCCGCCCCCCTGCTTCAGGCGCAGCTTGCCGGGGGCGAGGTCCAGCTCGTCATGAAAGACGATCACATCGGGCGGGTCGATCTTGTAGAAGCGCATCGCCTCGCCTACGGACTGGCCCGACAGGTTCATGAAGGTCTCTGGCTTGAGCAACACAACCCGCGTGCCGCCCAGCCGCCCCTCGCTGATCTGGCCCTGGAACTTGGACCGCCAGGGAGCAAAGCCATGCGCCTGCGCGATGGCGTCAAGCGCCATGAAGCCGATGTTGTGGCGGTTGCCCGCGTATTTCGCGCCCGGATTGCCCAGCCCGACAAAGAGCTTCATGCCCGCGTCCTTTCCAGCTTGCCCGACGATCACGATATTGACCTTGCCCGGCGTTTTCAATCTTATGCCCCAGCCCGCCAAGGCGGCGCCACCCCGAATGATCCATCAGCGGAGGCAGGAATGTCCTTTATCGCAATGAACCGCTTCAAGGTCCGTCATGGTCACGAAGAGGCATTCGAAACCATGTGGCGCGACCGTGAAAGCCGGCTGAACGACATGCCCGGCTTTGTCGAATTCCGCCTGCTGAAGGGACCGGATGGCGACGGGTTCCGGCTCTATACCTCGCATGTGATCTGGGCCAGCCGCGCCGATTTCGATGGCTGGACACGGTCCCAGCAATTCCGCGACAGCCATCGCGGCGCGGGAAACACCACGACGCGCGAGGCGTTGATGGGCGCGCCGGTGTTCGAAGGCTATGAAACGGTCCTGCACCAGACCTGAGAGGCCAAAAGGCCGCGCATGTGAAAAAGGCGCGACCCCGGAAGGTCGCGCCTGTCTGTCACTGTCCCGCAAGGGGTGGACGCGATCACTCTTCGGTGTCGTCGCCTTCGGCGTCGTCATCCGCACCCGAAGAGCGCAGGCCCGACGGAGCCGAGATGTTGGCGATCACGAAATCGCGGTCGATCGTCGGCTTGCTGCCTTCCGGCAGCGACACGGACGAAATGGTGATCACGTCACCGATGTTCAGCCCGGCCAGGTCCACGGTCACGTGATCCGGAATGTCACCGGCCAGCACGTTCAGTTCGACCTCGGGACGCACGATGGTCAGCACGCCGCCCTTTTTCAGGCCGGGGCACTTCTCGTGGTTGATGAAGTCGACGTGGATGAACAGGTTGATCCGGCTGGTGCGACGCAGGCGCATCAGGTCCAGGTGGGTCGGCAGGTCCTTGACCACGTCGCGCTGCACGTTGCGGCAGATGACGCGGACGTCTTCCTGGCCTTCAACCTTCAGGTTGAACAGCGTCGACAGGAAACGGCCCTGCTTGAGGCGCTTGAGCAGCGCGTTGAAGGGGATGTTGATTGCCAGCGGCTCTGCGCCACCACCGTAAACGATCCCCGGAACCATGCCGTCGCGACGTGCTTGACGAGCGGCGCCCTTGCCTGTCCCCGTCCGGACATGGGCGTGAAGATCAGGAATTTCTCCAGCCATAATATCTCTCCAAAGTTAGGGCGGACATCCTCCAAGGCTGTATGTCCGCGTGAAGTCGCGCGTATAGACGCATTCACCCTGCTTGAAAAGGGGGGAATCGCCCGGTTTTCGCGGTTTCAGTCCTCATCCGGTGCGCTGTCGCCCAGGGTCGTGACCAGATGGCCGCCTGCCGCCAGGATACTGTCATGCAGGGCGAATTCATCGGTCCGCGCTGCGCGCAGCCGTGCCTCCACCTGTGGGCTGATCGGCGTGGGCGCGGGGGGCGAGACGTTCTTCTGGTCGGTCTTCACCTCGAAACCCAGCCGGTCCGACAGGAACTGGCGAAAGACTACCGGGCGTTCATAGGCGAACAGGTGATCGATGCGAATCGTGCCCTGCCGGTCCGACACGAAGGCCAGCTGGTTGCCCAGCCGGGCGTAGGGCGGTGGATCGTCCTGCAAAGAGGCCAGCACGAACTCATCGAAACTCAGGCCCGCCGCGCTGTTGGGCCGGCCTGCCGTATCGGGGCGCTGGCGGTAACGATACCAGCTGCGGACCTGCTCCAGCGGGTCGCGGATCACCGCCACCCGTTCCGGCGTCAGCCCGTGCGCCTGCGCCAGATAGGGCGCGAAATGCCGGTCATATTTGCGCGCGGTCATGTGCTTGATCGCGGCGCGCCCCGCCAGCACGATATCCGCCTTGCCCCTGAGCGCCAGGTGATAGGCCGTGCTGCCCGTCTTGGGCACGGCAAAGAGAACCAGATTGGCATTGGCGAAAACCAGCATCAACAGCACCTTGTCACATATGTGCGGCCACACTGCCCCGGCGCGGGCAGGCTGTCAAAGCGATCCCGCGGGGAAGGGGGCCGGACACCGCGCGGAATCAAGGTGCCCGCACCGCCGCGCAATCGCCGACACGCCCCCCGGAAACAAATCGGCGGCGGCGATTTTGCAACCGTAGTGGCACGAACTGAGGCTCGATGACTGGGCGGGGATAAACTGCCCCAGACAGAGGTTGGATCGCCACCCCGCGTGTCGGCGATGGCGGTGGTGTCTATCAGCCCCCCCAACGTCAACCGGGCAGCCCGTCAAAACCCGCGATCAGGGCCAGATCATCGTCCCAATCCGCGCGACTGGACAGGCAGATATGCGCGGTTGGCCGCAGGCCAAGCGGGCTGTCAAGCGACCCCGCCGGCACGACAAGAACACCCTCCTCGGCCTGCAAAAACGGCAGCGCCGAACCGCAATCGCGGCAAAAGCACTTCACATGCCGGGTTCCCGGAAGCCGGAAGGTCGTGATCTTGTCTTCGCCCGCAAGCCAGGTGATCCTGGCCTTGGACGAGAACAGGTTCGCCGCATGTGACGAACCGCTATCCTTGCGGCAGCGCGCGCAATGACACAGGAAAAAGCTGTCGAACTCCCCCGATATGTGAAAGCTCACGTCGCCGCAAAGACACTTTCCCTGCGCCAGGTTGTCCACGCGAAAGCCTTTCGATTTGCATCAGGCGCCCCGACTGTCGCTGCTCACGTCCTCATGTTCCGGCTCAAGCCGAAAAGCGATCGGAATACGCCTCAGGGCATCGGATCAAGACAGGGAAAAGGCGGGCTCCACCCCGCAAACCGTTAACAAACCCTTACCGCCGTCCCGCAACCCGTTGAAATCATTGCCCCCGGAAAATGTCCCATCATGGGACACCCCCGAAGGTTCTTGCGGATCAGGCCTGCCAGCGGCCCTCGAAGCCCTCGGGCACCAGCAGCACGTCGCGGTTCAGCTCCTCGATCCGGCGCTTGCCACAGAGCGCCATCGAGATGTCCAGCTCCTTGTGGATCACCTCAAGCGCGGTCTTCACGCCTTCCTGACCCATCGCGCCCAGACCATAGACAAAGGCCCGCCCGATATAGGTGCCGCGTGCCCCCATCGCGACCGCCTTCAGCACGTCCTGGCCCGACCGGATGCCGCTGTCCAGATGCACCTCGATCTTGTCGCCCACCGCATCGAGGATCGAGGGCAGCGCGCGGATCGAGCTGATCGCCCCGTCCAGCTGCCGCCCGCCGTGGTTCGACACGATGATCGCATCCGCCCCCACGCTCAGCGCCATCTTCGCGTCTTCCGCGTCAAGGATGCCCTTGAGGATGACCTTGCCGCCCCATTCTTCCTTGATCTTGGCGATTTTGCCCCAGTCAAGGCTGGGATCGAACTGCTCGGCTGTCCAGGCCCCCAGGCTCGATGCGTCGGAAATCCCCTTCACATGGCCGACGATATTGCCGAAATGCCGCCGTTTGGCCGACAGCATCCCGATCCCCCAGCTCCACTTGGTGGCCAGGTTGATCATGGTGGGGATCGTCAGTTTGGGCGGCGCGCTCAGGCCGTTCTTGAGGTCCTTGTGCCGCTGGCCCAGGATCTGCAGGTCCAGCGTGATCACCAGCGCAGAGCATTTCGCATCCTTGGCCCGCTGGATCAGGCGGCTGACATAATCGGTGTCCTTCATGGTATAAAGCTGGAACCAGAAGGGTTTCGACGTCGCGCCCGCCACATCCTCGATCGAGTTGATGGACATGGTCGACAGGGTGAACGGCACGCCGAAACGCTCTGCCGCGCGCGCGGCCTTGATCTCGCCATCCGCGCATTGCATGCCGGTCAGGCCAACGGGGGCCAGCGCCACCGGCATGGTCACGTCCTGCCCGATCATCTGGCTTGCGGTGCTGCGGCCGGTCATGTCCACGGCGACACGCTGGCGCAGGCGGATCTGGTCGAAATCGGATGTGTTCTCGCGGAAGGTCTGTTCCGTCCAGCTGCCGCTTTCCGCGTAATCATAGAACATCTTGGGCGTCTTGCGCCGGTAGATGCGCTTGAGATCGTTGATGTTCGTGATCACGGGCATGGCGGCGGCCTTTCGCAGGATTTGGTTAGCTTTGGTTACCAATCGGGGCGTTATCAGGCAATCATTCATTTGCAGCCTGCCAAGCGCGGGTTAGTCTTGGCCGAAACAGAAGGGGGGATGCCATGTTTTTCGATGATCTGCCGGTGGGGTTTCGGTTCGAGACCGGGGCAAGGACCCTGCCGCTTGACGCGATCACCGATTTCGCGCGGCTCTGGGATCCGCAGCCTTTCCATCTGGATGCCGAAGCCGCGGCCGCGTCGCCCTATGGCGGGATCATCGCCAGCGGGTTTCACACGATGCTGACCTCTTTCACCCAGACGCTTGAGGCCGGTATCTGGAACGAGGCGTCGATGGGATCGCCGGGCATGAGCGATGTGCAATGGCTGCGCCCGGTGCGCCCCGGCGATACGCTGACCACGCGGGCCGAGGTCGTGGCCTCGGTCCCGTCAGCCTCGCGGCCTGACCGCGGGCGCACGACCATCGCCTACGAGGTGGTCAACCAGGATGGGGATGCGGTCATGCGCTACACGGCCATCCATATCCTGCGCCGCAAGGCCGCCTGAGGCCTGATCCTGTCAGGCGCGATGCGCGCCGTCCGCCAGCGACCGCACGAAGGCCAGCACATCGGCCACCGGGCGGCCCTTTGCCAGTTCCGCGACAATGGCGCTGCCCACGACGCAGCCATCGGCGACGGCGGCAATGCCCTGCGCGGCCTCGGGCGTCTTGATGCCGAAGCCCACGATCAGCGGCAGATCGGTCTGCGATTTGATCCGCGCCACTTCGGGGGCAACATCGGCGGCGCTGGCCTCGGCCGAGCCGGTGATCCCGGTGATCGACACGTAATAGACGAACCCGCTGGTATTCTGCAGCACCTTGGGCAGGCGCTTGTCATCGGTGGTCGGTGTGGCCAGGCGGATGAAGTTGAGCCCGGCGTTCTGCGCGGGGATGCACAGTTCGTCATCTTCTTCCGGGGGCAGGTCGACGACGATCAGCCCGTCGATCCCCGCCGCCTTGGCATCAACCAGAAAGCGGTCGACCCCGCGATTGAAGATCGGGTTGTAGTAACCCATCATCACGATCGGGGTCGTGTTGTCGGTCTGGCGGAATTCTGCCGCCATATCCAGCGTCTTCTGCAGGGTCTGGCCCGCCTCGAGCGCGCGCTGTCCGGCCAGCTGAATGGTTTCGCCGTCCGCCATGGGATCGGTGAAGGGCAGGCCCATCTCGATGATGTCCACGCCGGCGGCGGGCAGCCCCTTGATCAGCTCAAGCGAGGTCGCGTAATCCGGATCGCCCGCCATGACATAAGCCACGAAGGCTTTCTTTCCCTCGGCCTTGAGGGTGGCGAATTTGGCGTCGATACGAGTCATTGGCGGCTGTCCTTCCCTGCGATTGCCCCGATGTGCCGCAAACGCGAGGTAAACTCAATCCTTGATGCAGTCTGCGCCCTTGCCCCGCGCGCCGCCCCGGCTTAAGAGCGGAGCGTTGCAGACAAGGAGGCCGCAGATGGGTTTCAAGATGGGAATCGTGGGACTGCCCAACGTGGGCAAGTCGACGCTGTTCAATGCGCTGACCCGGACAGCGGCGGCGCAGGCGGCGAATTTCCCGTTCTGCACGATCGAGCCGAACGTGGGCGAAGTCGCCGTGCCGGATCATCGGCTGGATACCCTGGCGAAGATTGCGGGATCCAAGCAGATCATCCCGACGCGGATGACCTTTGTCGATATCGCAGGCCTTGTGAAAGGCGCATCGAAGGGTGAAGGCCTGGGCAACCAGTTCCTGGCCAATATCCGCGAATGCGATGCTATCGCCCATGTTTTGCGGTGTTTCGAAGACGATGACATCACCCATGTCGAAGGCCGTGTTGACCCTGTCAGCGATGCCGAAACCATCGAGATGGAGCTGATGCTGGCCGATATGGAAAGCATCGAGAAGCGGCTTCAGGGGCTGGTGCGCAAGATCAAGGGTGGTGACAAGGATGCCGTGCAGCAGGACACGCTGCTGCGCAAGGCCCTGGCCGCGCTTGAGGCGGGCAAGCCTGCGCGCACTGTTCAGGTCGATGCCGAGGATGCAAAGGCCTGGCGGATGCTGCAGCTGCTGACCACCAAACCGGTGCTTTACGTGTGCAACGTGGCCGAGGAAGACGCGGGCACAGGCAATGCATTGTCGGCCCGCGTGGCCGAGATGGCGGCGGCACAAGGCAATTCGCATGTCGTGATTTCCGCACGGATCGAAGAAGAGATCAGCCAGCTGGACGAAGAAGAAGCCCAGATGTTCCTGTCCGAAATGGGTCTGGAAGAACCTGGTCTGGACCGTTTGATTCGCGCAGGCTACGCGCTGCTGCACCTTGAGACCTATTTCACTGTCGGCCCCAAGGAAGCGCGCGCCTGGACGATCCGTCAGGGCACCGCCGCGCCACAGGCCGCGGGCGTGATCCACGGTGATTTCGAGCGTGGATTCATCCGCGCGGAAACCATCGCCTATGATGATTTCGTGACGCTGGGCGGCGAGCAGCCGGCCAAGGAAGCGGGCAAGATGCGATCGGAAGGCAAAGGCTATGTCGTCAAGGATGGCGATGTGCTGCATTTCCTGTTCAACACCTGATCCATCGCCCTGCCGACAGATGTGAGCTTTCGGGGTGAACCTGGGCCGGCAGGGTGACGTAAAGGCATGGATCGCGACGGGTGCGCAGGCTGTTCCGTGGCAATTTTAATCAATAGTACAGATTTTTCGACATAAATGCCGAAAGCAGGGAGATGCCACCTTCCGCGAAGGGTAACTTTGTAGTAACCCTGACGCAGAGGCGACGCCTTTTTGTTTGGTTCAATGTTGGAGAATGTTATGAAAAAAATTGCCCTCGCAGCCGCAATCGCCGCTGCATCGGTTACGCCGGTTCTGGCGAATGATGCAAACCCCGCTGATGATCTGACCATCCGGTCCTCGCAGGGCGCGCCGATTGCCGGTGGCATTCTTGGCGGTGCGTCGGTTACGACGGTCGTGACATTGGCCACGCTGGGCCTGGTGACCGTCACCGTGGCAGGGGCCAGCAGCGGCACCGGCACGAACTGATCCCGACCGGATCGCGGAAAACAGAAAAAGGCACCCATTGGGTGCCTTTTTTGTTCGATCGGCCCGAGAACGGCGGCGTCTCAGGGGCGGAGCACCTGAAGTGACAACGGTCCGACCAGCGTGGGCAGCCATTGCCGGGACTGGATCACCATCCCCGCCGCGTCGACGACATAGCTGTTGCGAAACCGCAGATCGCCCGCTGCGCAGTCTTCGGTCATGGCGCGCCCCGTCAGTCCGGTTGCCGTCCGGGTTTGCCCCCCAACGGCAAGGGTGCAATCCAGCGCGATCTCGCGCGTGATGTCCTCGCCATCCAGTACCTGCATGACGCGCCTGGCCTGGCCAGGCTTGCCGGATCGCAGCAGCGCCAGTGTTTGGTCGACCTCGGATGCCATCAGATCACGCCCCAGCCCGCGTGTGGCCGTCACAAGCCCTTGCCGCAGGACCAGCGTCTGGCGGGTGCCTGTCGCATAGGTGCGCCAGGGGCCGTTGTCGCGCACGCCGACCATGTAGAAGGGCGCGGTTCCGTTCATGGGTTGCGCCAGCGTCACGGGCGCGTTTGTCTGCGCAAGGACCAGGGCCGGATCGGCAAGACCCTGCGACAGCGCGGGGGCAGACCCTCCGAACGGCAGGGCCACGCCCAGTTGGGCGGCGACACCCTTGGACAGCGCGCCATAGTTGATCCGGGTCGGGTCATTGCTGCACCCTGCCAGTTGCGTGGCCACCAACGCTGCGGCCAGCAGTCGCGCTGCAGTGGACCGGTTCGGCAAGAGATCCGCCATCCTCATCTCCAGACACGCCCCCATTTCTTTTCCAGCTCCGGCCGGTGGTAGTCGCGCACCTGTTCATAAAGCCGATCCCGCAGATCCAGGCGCGCACCACCGTCACGTGTCAGCGGGCGAACCGTCAGGTTGCCCTGTCGCCGCGACGGTTGCCCCAACACGTGACCAATGGGCACGGTGATCCGGAACCCCTTGTCGAAGGATCCTTCGCCGAAGTCTTCGGGCGAGACATCGGTCAAGGTCGCGAACACGCCCAGACGCCAGCCATTCGCGAATTCCCGATCTAGGCTGAAGGTCGCCCCGACATCCCCGGCCAGGTAGCGGCCGATATCCAGCTGGCCGTGGAAGCCCTGGCCCAGATCGTAATAGGCCGAGACATGGCCCGTCGTCACCTCGTAGTCGCGCAGGCCGAAAAGCTGGTCGAAATCGCGCTGCCGGACCTGGTTCACCTCGATCCCCAGCGCAAGACGGCTGTCCACGGGTTTCCACAGAAGTTCGGCCGAGAGGCCCGCATACATCTGTTCCAGATAGCCCGCCGATACCCGCGCATAGAGATCGCGCCCCGGTCGCATGTAATGTGTCAGTGTCAGATGGTCGATCGACGGGTCACCCTCGCGGGCATAAAGCGCATAGTCGGTCCGGACACGGGGCAGGGCCGAGGCATCACGCCGGCCGATGCTGTCCAGATTGCCCGCCAGGCGTTTGGATGCGGCGCCGGACAGGATCAGGCCGGGGGCGAGGCGCAGATCCGCCCGCGCCGTGGCCAGAAGATCTGCGCGCACCGGGCTGTCCGGGTCGAACAGGCTGTAGCGCAGGTTCGGCCCGAATGACCATGTCAGGGCCGGGGTGGTTCCCTGCGCCGGGTCACGGGCCGTATCCGGGGCTGCCGTGATCCGCGTGACATCCAGCAGGGCAGAGGCGGGTGCGTTCTCAAGGTTTTCCAGGTCACTGCGCCGCAGGGTGATGGCCGACATGGCCATGCCATTGACCACGGGCACGATCACGAAAGTCTCGATCGATCCGGGCAGGATGCGCGACATGATACGCGCGCTGCGCCCGATGGCCTGGGGTTCCGAGGCATAGACAGGGTTGACCAGTCGCAGGGTGGCGCGATCGGCCGATAGCGTCAGTCCATCCATGACAAGGCGCTCGCGGTTCAGCGCCTGGGCCAGTTGTGCGGGCAGGCTGTCCTTCTGCCCGCTGTCCTGCTGCCAGCCAAGATCCCGCCGTTCCGGCGCGGTGCGGCGGTAGACCGGCGCAGGGGCCGTTTCGGTGCCGCCCGGTACGCCTGTGCTGCGCGGATTGGTGTGCAAAGTGATTTGCGCTCCGATGGTCGTGCCTTGCAACGCCACCACAGAGGCCTGCACCCCCTCGGCGATCCGGTAATCCACGCCGATGTTCCAGGCTGTCTTGGACGAGAGCAGACCGTTCGACACCTCTTCCGAAAAGGCGTCGGATGAATATTCCGCCTTCAGGGTCAGCCGGTCGTTCACTGCCCATTCCACCCCGCCAAAAGCGGCCATGTCGCCACGAAACCAGCGGTCATAGCTGGGCACGCCGCCCTGTTCCAGCAAGTCGGTGGGCCGTGCGCCCGTGCTGGCGAACGGGTTCCGGGTGCCAAGGCGCCCCCAGCCCAGACCGCCTGTGACGCGCAACTGCGGCGTCAGGCTTTTGCTGGCCACGATATATTCGGCCCCGTAAAGCGAGGTGCCGGCGAAATCCTGCAAGCCGATGGTGACGGCCGGACGATAGCGCCCTTCGCGCAGGACCTGGTAGCGCAGATCGAAGCTGCGGTCGTAATAGGTCTGACCGTCAAGGCCGGGCAGGGGTTGCCCCCCCAGCCGGGTCAGCCCGTCAAGGGCGGCGTAGCGGAAGCTGCCCGACAGGCGCGGCGTGATCTGAAAGGTTATCGTGCTGCGCGTGATCCCCCCGATCCGCGACAGGCTGCCCGACAATGTGGCATCCGGTGCCATCGCGGCGCTGGGCATCTCGATCAGGCCCGGCGCGCCGTTGAGGTTGAAGCCGGGGATGTCGCGGGAGTTGCCGGAAAGCGCAAGCCCCGTCAGATCCTGCGCCTGCAGGGGCTGCGCGAGGGCGAGGCAAAACACCAGTGCCACGGGGCCGTGGCATGCTGGCGGACGCTTGCGAAGCAGCGCTCTGCCGATCATGCGACAGCCGGATTTCGCAAACGTCATGGGACCATCCCTGTTCACACACCACACCCCACTTGACTAGGTCAAACCCGTGATCATGTCCATGCCCGCGCGCCCCGCCCGCCGCTTTCCAGGCCGGACTGTGCCCGCAAGCCGACAATCGGCCCCCGCCCGCAGGTCCGGGGCGGTCCATCGGGCCGCGATACCCGGCAAGGCGGCCAGCCTTCGAGATGTGCGTTTGCGCCTATTTTCCCCTTGTCCCCCGCTCGTGTGATGGATAAACCCATCCGCGGAGATGTGGCCGAGTGGTCGAAGGCGCTCCCCTGCTAAGGGAGTAGGCCCGAAAGGGTCTCGTGGGTTCGAATCCCATCGTCTCCGCCACCCACCTTTGATTTCATTGGATAAAACGAAGGCGCAGAAGGCCTACCCAACATAATGCCCCACCAAGAAAAAACGCTTGGGCGTCTTTGAGCGAAAACCTTTTTTGTTGCGGTTTATGGTGCGCCACTTACCCCATCCGGTCCCTGACCAGAAGTCCGACCAAGATCGCTAGGCCCCCACTCGGTTCGACTGAGAGCTGACAAACTTATTTGTAGCGGCAAGGAGGCGTGGCGAGCCTGTCTGTCGCCTGAAGTGACTGGACATGAGGTCAAGCAGCGCCCAATTTTCGCCACCTTAATTCGGCATTTTTCGCAAGTAGCCCGCAAGTTTCCTGAGGAAAAATATATGAAAAGGTACATTGTTGCTTTGGCACTTTCGTTGCTCGCCAGCCCGGTTAGCGCAAAGGAACTCCTCCTTTTTGGAGGGGTAGGTCACGATAAATTTCTGGGGTGTCTGACATGCAATAAGTATGATGCTAACTCGATCTGCAACAAACATGGAAAAGGTAGTAAGTACAACGGCGACAGTATTTTCAATAAGCACGGAACATTTGGCAGCAAGTATTCCACGTCGAGTCCATGGAACAAGTATTCCACAGATAACTCAGTGCCAGTTTTAGTAGACCGAGATGGGAATTTTTACGGTTACTTCACTATCAATCGGTATCGCAGTGATGCTGTTAACTACGCTGGCAATCTTGCGCAGTTGTTCCAGCAAGTTAATGGCGACCTGGAGGTTGTTCGTGATGTCCTCTGTGAGTCGACAAAATAATAACTTCCGGCTTTGAGAAAGATTTTTTCTCAAGAGGCGGGGCGGGTGATACGGGACAAATTTTACTTTACTGGTCCAGCCCCCAAAACTCTCGCGCATCTTTTTGAAATCTGAGCAAGTGCCTGTATCTCTCGCCGCGTGCGCTGGGCCTCGACCGACCTTTCACCATGCCGCCACATGCCATTGGCAGGGCCGGAAGGTGCGCCACCTCTTGCGCCATGCATCCGGCAAACCTTCCAACCGTTCACGGCAGGGCCTTTGCAGCGGCTACCTGTGGTCTTGGCCTTTGCTGTGCACCGGGGGGCATCCGCAAGGCGCTGGGCAGGGCGTATGGGGTTGTCGCATGGTTTCATCGTCACCCCCTCCCCCTCCCAGAATAGAGACCAGAAAAACTGGGTAGACCTTGCATCAAAATGAGTTAGTCCATTCCAGAAAATCTGGACTCATCAATAAGTGCCGCAAACGCGGTTATTCTTGCCTCCACGGCTTTGTCTCTCATTAATTCTTCCATTGCTACCGCGCCAAGTACTTCAAAAGCATTTTCAAAGCTTGCATCGCTTTCGGCCAGTGACGCAATCGATTGCGCTCGGCATCTGTCCGTCATCAACTGGGTCAATAGTTCAGCGATTTCTTGGTCAGATTGATCAATCACGACCTTGGGAACGGCCACATTTTCGCTAACGGAAGGGTGAGCGATAATCGCGAAACCAATCCATCTAGCCAATGCCACTCTTTCGGCACCTGTAGTGGAGGAAACGAGGCATTCGGCCATTCGAGTGGTTGCAGTTTGCGCATACCCCATACCGGGAACTAGCGAGGTCAAGATGACCAGGGCTGACAGTTTTTTCCTAAGCAAGTTCCCATTTCCCTCTGTGCAAACAAATTTTGCAGCCTATGGTCGCATAGTTCAAAGAATAACTCAATTTCGTTCATGAGGTTGTTGGGTCGGTGTCGCTAACCCCCAAGATGTGCTAGCTTCAGCCGACCTTCACCCTGGTGCCACATGCCATTGGCAGGGCCGGAAGGTGCGCCACCTCTTGCGCCATCAACTGGCACACATTCCAGCCGTTCACAGCGCGACCTTTGCTGCGGCAACATGTGGTCTTGGCCTTTGTTGTGCATCTCGGGGCCATGTGCAATTTCAATTTATGACTTTCTTTCAAATACCGACTCGATCACAAATTTGGTCTATTGTTGCACGTATCCTGCTAATTCGATTGTACCTCTGTTCATCTCGCCAAGGCAGAATACTGCGAACCCAGTATAGGCTCAGAAAATCATCTCGGCCGCGGATTTCGTTCAACAAATCTGCAAATAGTTCTCCCTTGCGCCTAAAGACATGGGCGGGAACTCGTGCTGTGCCGCCGTCTCGCGCCGCATCCAGATTAGAAGTACAGTATTGACCAAGTTCCCTTGGTATTCTTACATCATCGTGGTTCTCAACTTGAGCTAGCACCAGAAGCGCTATTGATGAAACCAACGCCTCAATCTTAGCATCTTGATCTTGGATTTGGGCCTGCAAGTCTGCAATGCGCTGTTCGCTTGTTTTAAACTCGGATTCTAGCATTTTTTCTCCAATCCATTGGGTCAGGTTATCAATTTTCGGCAAGTTGATCCGATTGTCACCACTTAGACCATAATTGAGGCGCAGTGCATGGGGTTGACGTTGCTTTCCATCGTTACCCCTCCCCCCCCGCTCGACAC
>LXYH01000006.1 GCA_001650895.1 Rhodobacteraceae bacterium EhC02 | reverse complement strand
CTCGATGGAAAACCCGGGTCAGTTCTCGGTGGAAATCAACAGTCGATGGGCATGATGATGGTCCCGCCTGCAATCGTGTCATTGCCGTTCAAGCTGGCGTTCTTTGTCATTGCCGATGGGTGGCACTTGCTCGCAAGCGCTTTGGTCAGGGGCTATTCTTGAAGCCTTCCCCAGACTGCAGGAAAGCCCACCTTTCAAAGACATGTGGACATATCCGACAATCCGCATGCACGCCGGAAGGCAACACTTACGCGCACTCCGGTGGTTTCACAGAGGCTCCACGACAATGTGCGGCCCTTTTCGGTGAAAAGCCGCCTCCAGAAGCCCAGACCAGCCATTCCTCCAAATTTTGATACGTATGCTTACGATATTGACAGGCAGACCTCATGCGACTTATTGATAAGCATACGTAGCAATAGGATCAGCCCAAATGCAGTATCATCTGAACGGATTTCGCAGTGGTGACCCCAGTATCGCCGATGGTATCAGGTTTGACGCCACCTCACCGAAGGCTGTGGACGTCCTGATCGTGGGATGTGGACCGGCGGGCTTGACGCTGGCGGCGCAATTGGCGGCTTTCCCGGATATCGTGACCATGATTACGGACCGCAAATCAGGCCCACTGCAAGTCGGTCAAGCCGATGGCGTTGCCTGCCGCTCTGTCGAGATGTTCGAAGCCTTCGGCTTTGCAGAGAAAGTCCTCAAGGAAAGCTATTGGGTCAGCGAGGTCGCATTCTGGCGGCCCGGTGCAGATGGTTCTCCCCTTGTCCGCGCTGACCGCATTCAGGATGTCGAAGACGATCTGTCAGAGATGCCGCATGTCATCCTGAACCAGGCGCGTATCCACGATTTCTATCTTGAATTGATGCGCAACTCTTCCCGCCGGCTGGAGCCCGTTTACGGCCACGATCTGGTGGATCTGACGATGACGGACGACCCGGACTATCCCGTCATTGCAACCTTCAAGAACGGCGAGAGCACAGGACAGACCGAGATAATTCGCGCCCGATACGTGGTGGGCTGCGATGGTGCACGCAGCACGGTTCGCCGGTCGATGGGTTATGACCTGAAGGGCGAGGCTGCACGCCAGCTTTGGGGTGTCATGGATGTTCTGGCCGTGACCGATTTCCCGGATATCAGGCTCAAGGCTGCGATCCAGTCGGCCCATGATGGCAGCATTCTCGTCATTCCACGCGAAGGCGGCTACATGGTGAGACTTTACATCGAACTTGACGCATTGCATGGCGACGAGCGTGCGGCCGATCACAATGTGACCTCCGAGATGCTGATCAGCAAGGCGCGCAAAATACTTGCGCCCTATACGCTGGATGTGAAGGAAGTCGCCTGGTGGTCCGCCTATGAGATTGGACAGCGTGTCTGCGACAGTTTCGACGATGTGCCGGAGGCCGAGCGGGGATCACGTGTCCCGCGCATCTTCATCGCAGGGGATGCCTGCCATACCCATAGCCCGAAAGCGGGACAGGGCATGAACGTGTCCATGGCCGACACCTTCAATCTTGGCTGGAAACTGGCCGCCGTGCTGCGCGGGCAAGCCGATGCAACCCTGCTGGATACCTATTCCGAAGAGCGGCGCGCGAAAGCCAAGGAACTGATCGATTTCGACAAGGACATGGCGCGCCTGTTCAGCGCCAAACCCAAGGACGCCGCCGAGTCAGCCCAGTTTCAGCAATATTTCAAGAAGCATGGCCGCTATACAGCGGGTGTCGAGACCAGATATGCACCATCGCTTCTGACGGGCACCGGCACACATCAGATGCTTGCCACCGGTTATCAGACCGGCATGCGATTCCATTCAGCGCCCGTCATCCGGCTCTGTGACGCGAAGCCGATGCATCTGGGACATGCGATCAAGGCCGATGGCCGGTGGCGTGTGATCGCCTTTGCCGCCAAAGGGGATCACGGTCAACCTCAAGGGAAGATTGCCGCCCTTTGCCAGTGCCTGCTTGAGGGGCCGATCGCGCGCTTCACACCAGCGACTGCAGATATCGACAGCGTGATCGATCTGCGTGCAGTGTTTCAGGCACCACATCGCGAGATGGATGTCGAAGCCTTGCCGGATTTGCTGCTGCCGCGCAAAGGCAGATACGGATTGATCGACTACGAAAAGGCGTTCTGTCCGGATATGAAAAGCGGAGTCGACATTTTCGACCACCGCGGCATAGATCGCCAGCAGGGCGCCGTACTTGTCGTGCGCCCGGATCAATACGTGGCGCAAGTCTTGCCAGTGGATGCCCATGCCGAGATCATGGCCTATTTCGACGGTTTCATGATTCCGGTCTGATCGGCCTGGAACGGCTGCCACGCCCGGCATCACCTTGGGCGTGGCCAGCCTTTGCCCGCCCTGCAAACGTTGACGCGACAAAAAGCCCCCCCCCTGGACAGAAGGGGTCTGGTGCATCTTGATCATGTGTTGTTTTGGAAATTGGTGCCGCTGAAGGGACTCGAACCCCCGACCCCATCATTACGAATGACGTGCTCTACCAGCTGAGCTACAGCGGCCTGTGAGGCGGGGCTATAGCACCCCGCCCATGGATGGAAAAGACCTATTTTCGGGCGGTATCCCCATCCGGCGCAGCCGCATCTATCGGACGATGCAAGGTTTCTTCATCAGGAAGAAGTTCCGCATCCGGGACTTCGTCATCTTGTGACGAGGTCTGATCCTGGATCGAACCCACAATCATGGGAAGCATTTCCGACCCGGCCTGCGCCGAAGCCGCACCGGCGGGCGGCGAAATCCAGGCGAGCGTGTCGAAGGATTTGCAATTCTCGCAGATGGGCACCCATTCCGCATGTATGTTGTGGCAGTTCTCGCAGACCCATTGCGGACCGCGTGGGGCAGTCAAGGCCCTGGCCAGCCACCCTTTGACCACGACATCAGACGCGCCTTCGCCACGGGCAATGGCAGCCATGACTGTCATCACCCGGGCATCCGGTGCCGTATCAACAAGATCGCCCAGCGCACGCCGTGCCTCGGGGAAATCCTCGTTCGCGATGTTCAATTCGGCCAGCAAGAGGCGCGACTCCACGTGATCCGGATGCTGGGCGACAAGTGGCTTGAACCGCTTCAACCGCGCTGCCGGTGTTTCATCGGGCACGATCGCCGCAAAGGCAGCGGCAAGATCAGGATGCGGCTGGGCGGCCCAGGCCTTCTTGATCACGCGGGTTGCGTATTTGGCGTTGCCCTGCTCGATGTAACCACGGGCCGCAAAGGCCGCTGCAGGGATCAGATCGGGCGAAAGCTTGTTGGCTTCGATCGAGGCCTCGCGCGCCGTGATGTCATTGCCCTCTGCCAGAACTTCCTTTGCCTCGGACAGGGCCAGAACGGCATCGCGGCGCTTGTGCACGTCTTTCGGAAGGCTGCCATACTTGAGTTTCGCACCAAGCGTGCGGCGTGCACCGGCCCAGTCATGCGCGCTGGCCTGAAGGCGCAACAGAACATCCTGCGTCTCTTCATGCTTGGGGTGCAGGTCCAGTGCCTTTTCGGCCAGTTTCAGGGCCGTTGCCGTATCACCATCCGCCAGTTTCTGCTTCATGATACCGCGCACCGCGACAAAGCGGGTGGAATCGTTTTTCAGAAGACGTTTGTAGACCTCTTCCGCCTTGCGCCGGTCGCCGCACATCTCGGCCGCCTGGGCTGTCAACAGGTTGGTCAGTTCGGGCTTGTGAAGATAGCGTTCCGCCTTGCTGGCCTTGGCCATGGCAAGACGCCCCTCACCAGCCGCCAGCGCCAGCATGCCTTCGGACAAGGCCTGATAGCCTTTGCGTTCCCGATTGCGATTGAAATAGCGGCTTAGTGCTGTTTCATCCCCGTTGATGAATTTCAGGACAGCCACCAGCAAGGCCAGAAGGCGCAGGGTCAGCCAGACCAGGAACACAAGCGCGATCAGAAGAATGACGGCATAGAGCGGTATCAGGTTGATCTCGTACCCGGCGGCGGCGATGCGAACACCGCCATCCAGTTCCATCAGGTAGACGGCCCCCATCGCTGCAGCGGCAACCAGAACAACGAAAAGGATAATCTTGATGAGCGACCACAGCATTCCGTTATCCTTCAGTTCGTGTTCAGAGATTGGGCAAGATTGCGCGCGGCATCGGTCAATGTGACGCGCATCTGGGCCCGGGCCTGCCAATCGGCCAATACCGTCGCCGCCTCTTGCGGCAAGCGCGCGATTTCAGCCAGCGTTTCGGGCAGTCGTCCATCGCGCAGCGCCGCTTCGGCCCGCGACAGGATCGCATCCGGGTCATCCCCTTCTCGAGGCTGCAGAGACCTCAGGCCGAGCTGGGTCTCGAAAAACCCGCCGATGCCGCCGGGGTTCTGTGCCTGCCGCGCCGCGCGCAACGCGTCACGTGCAAGTTCGGGAAAGTCGGCTTGCAGGGCGGCAAGCGTCGGTGCCCCGGTATCCGCCTGTTCCAGCAAGGCTGTCGGAACCTCGACATTCGCGGCAGTCAGATCGTTCAGCGCCTCTGTATAGACTGTCCCGGCATCAAGGGCCGTGACGATGCGCGTCACGGCCGCACGCGTCATCGCCGCCTGCGCCGATAGCTGCGCCTGCTCTTCAACTTGCGCAGCCTCATCCGAGAGCGTTGCAATCTGTGCCTGTTGCGCCGCAAGAGCGGTGCGGATCTGATCCAGCTCGGCGCGCGCATCGGCAAGGGCAGCCTGTGCCTGCGGGTCGACAGCGGCACCTTCCGCAACGGGTCTGGCTTCCAATGCGTCGATCCGGCCTGCCAGAACGCCGATTTGCGTTGTCAGATCATCGATCGCAGGGCCGAGATCGGGCATGTCAGGCTGGGCTTGAGGCTGGGGAGCCGCCTCGAGTGCGGCAAGGCGAGCCTGCAGATCGGATACCAGCGCCTGCTGTGCGGCTGTCCTCTGGTCGATCTCGGTCAAAAGGCTTTGTCCAGCCCCGAGGCCAGGCAAAGGCATTCCCTCAAGAACGCCGCTTCTTGCAAGACCAAAGCCGATGGCCGCCGCTGCAACACCGCCCAGCAACATCGGGACAAAACCACCCTTTCTGATCACAACCTGTTCGGTCGAGGCCGGCTTTTCGGGCTTTGTGACGCCGGATTCGCCATCATCTGCGGGGCGTGTTTCTGTCTCGGGTGTTTCCTGATCTGCCGGGGTGGACTCATCCTTCTGGTCAGCAGAAGCTTCTGCCGCCTCGGCATTCACGGGATCTTCCTGGGATATCTCTTGATCTTGGTCCGCAGGGGGGGTTTCAACTTCTGCTCCATCCTCGGCCGCGGCCTTGGACGACGGGTCGCCATCGTCCGCTGGATCGTTCAGGATGACGGCATCTTCGATTTCGTCATTGGGCCGTTCCTGGTTCGGGGAGTTCTTTTTGTTTTCCGGCACCGGCAGCAACCCTTTCGAATCTGATATCACGCATACTTGGATCAGATGAAAGCCTACTGTGCCGGGCTTTCTGCCTCAAGCCATGCATGGCCTTATAATGGCATCTGCTTGTCCCAGGGGGTGGTGTCAAGAAGATCGGCGACAACCTTGGCCATGCTTTCGAAATCAGGATGGCTGGCGACATGCATCTGTTCAACGTCAAAACGCAGGGCGTTGGCGGTCGCTTCACTTATCGCGACGGCGTAAACCTTGGCACTGACGGGCGCGGATCCCATCAATGCGGCGCTTCGTGGTGAAAAAAGCGGCAGGATCACCGGCCTGTCCCCGTCCAGAAGCGCTTTTGCCTCTTCAGTCAGGGTCAGGGCATTCTGATGGTAGACGATCGCCTGGGCCACGGGGACCCCGACTGCGCCGAGTCTTTCCGGGATGTCGCCGCGGGCATGCGCGCCACGCACATGCAACATCGGCGCCGCAGGTTTGTCCTGCTTGATGCGCGCGACCAGCGCATCGGCATCACCCCCCGCGGATGTCGCCTGCAAACCCGCAGCCATGGCGGCCCGGGCGGTTGCATCACCGACGGTGTAACAGGGAAGGGACTTGGGTCCGTTGGCCGCGACATAGGCCGCAACGCCATTGGCAGAGGTAAAGATCAGGGTCCTGATGCCATCGAGGCTTGGCAATCGCGGATCGAGCACGATTTCCATCAGAGGGGAAATGCACACGTCAAGGCGATCACCGAATGCAACAGACAACAGCTTCGCCATCCTGTGCGATGACGCTTCGGGGCGGGTCAACAAGATGACTGGCCGTGTCATGATTGCGCCGGGATTGTTTGCATCCTTGTCTGGTGTTACCTCGCAACACAGGGTCTTGCAACGTTCAGGGCCGATAGTGGCAGGATTGAACGACCAATGGCCAAGGCGCTGACGATACTGGGTCTGGAAAGCAGCTGCGATGATACTGCGGCAGCCGTTGTGCGGCAACGCGGCTCTGATCCGGCGGAAATCATGTCTTCCATCGTGCTGGGACAAGCCGATCTGCATGCGGCATTTGGCGGTGTCGTACCCGAGATCGCAGCCCGGGCCCATGCCGAGAAAATCGATATTTGCGTGAAACAGGCACTGATGCGCGCAGGTGTGGCCCTTTCCGATGTGGATGCCATCGCGGTGACCGCAGGGCCCGGCCTGATCGGCGGCGTTCTGGCGGGGGTCATGTGCGCCAAGGGCCTTGCCGTCGGCACCGGTCTGCCCCTGATCGGGGTGAACCACCTTGCAGGTCATGCCCTGACGCCGCGCCTGACCGACCAGATCGACTATCCCTATCTGATGCTGCTGGTCTCTGGTGGGCATTGCCAGTTTCTTCTGGTGCAGGGTACCGATGATTTCACGCGTCTGGGCGGCACCATAGACGACGCACCCGGAGAGGCCTTTGACAAGACGGCCCGTCTTCTTGGCCTGCCGCAGCCGGGCGGCCCTTCGGTCGAAGCCGAAGCACGCAAGGGCGATGCAACCCGATATGCCTTTCCACGACCTTTGCTGGATCGCGAGGGATGCGACATGTCCTTTTCCGGCCTGAAGACCGCCCTTCTGCGGACCCGGGACCGGATCGTGGAAGAAAAAGGCGGGCTGACCCCCGCCGACAGGGCCGATCTTTGCGCGGGCTTCCAGATGGCAGTTGCCGATGTGCTGGCAGAGAAAACGCGCAGGGCATTGCGCCTTTATCTGGCGGAAAACCCTGCTGACCCTGTCCTTGCCGTAGCCGGAGGGGTCGCGGCCAACAGCCTTATCCGCAGCAAACTCGAGTCTGTTGCAGCAGAAAACGGGGTACGCTTCGTTGCGCCGCCCTTGTCGCTCTGTACGGACAACGCAGCGATGATCGCTTATGCCGGGATGGAGAGGTATCGAGCGGGTTCGCAAGACGACCTGACTCTGGTCGCGCGGCCGCGTTGGCCACTGGACACCTCAAGCCCTGCGCTTCTGGGAAGTGGAAAGAAAGGGGCAAAGGCATGATCACAGTCATGGGCGCGGGCGCCTTCGGTACGGCGCTTGCCATTTCATTGGCAGAAGCCGGACAGGCGGTGACGCTATGGTCGCGAGACGAAGGACAGGTGCTTGCCATGCGGCAATCCCGCCAGAACGCCCAGCGCCTGCCGGGCATTCCCCTGCCGGTTTCCCTGGCCATTCAGGCCGACATCCCGGCAGGCGACGGTCCTGTCCTGCTGTCCGTGCCGATGCAACGGATGCGCGATGTGATCGACGAACATCGCACGGTGCTGGACGGGCGCGATCTGGTCGCATGCTGCAAGGGGATCGAACTGAGCACGACAATGGGGCCGGTCGCTATCTTGCGCCAGATGCTGCCACGAAGCACCGCTGCAATCCTGACAGGGCCCAGTTTCGCCCGCGATATCGCACAGGGCTTGCCCACGGCACTGACCCTGGCCTGTGGTGATCCCGAAAAGGGCGCGATCCTGCAGCAGTCTCTGACAACGCGGAATCTGCGGGTTTACCGCACAACAGACACTGTCGGCGCCGAACTTGGCGGCGCCTTGAAGAACGTGATCGCGATTGCTGCAGGCGCTGTCACGGGCGCCGGGCTGGGCGACAGCGCACGTGCTGCCTTGATGACGCGCGGCTATGCCGAAATGCAGCGCTTGGCGCTGACCCTTGGGGCCAGGCCGGAAACCCTGTCGGGTCTGTCCGGGTTCGGTGATCTGGTGCTGACCTGCACAAGTCCGCAAAGCCGGAACATGCAATTCGGCATGGCGCTGGGCCAGAACACGGCCTTTGACCCGTCGATTACGGTCGAAGGAGCCGCCACCGCACGCGCGGCCTTGCAGCGCGCCACCGAGCAAGGGGTGGAGATGCCGATCACCGCCGCCGTCGTGGCCCTGCTTGACGGGAAGATCCAGCTGCGCCAAGCCATGGATATGCTACTGTCGCGTCCCCTGAAGGAGGAATGAATGCTGATCGCCCTTATCGCACGGGACAAACCCAGCGCCATAGAGACACGCCTGGCCAATCGCGCCGCACATCTGGACTACGTGACCCAAACCGGCGTGGTGCGGCAGGCCGGTCCCTTGCTGGACAAGGACGAACAGATGATCGGATCACTTTTGATCCTTGAGGTCGAAGACATGGAGGCAGCACGGCGCTGGGCGGCGGGGGATCCCTATTCCAAGGCTGGTCTGTTCCAGGATGTCGAACTGATTGCGTGGAAAAAGGTCATCGGTTGATGCGCTATTGGTTGTTCAAGTCAGAGCCTTCGGTCTGGGGCTGGAATGACCAGACCGCAAAAGGTGAAGACGGCGAGGAATGGAACGGCGTGCGCAACTACCAGGCGCGCAACTTCATGCGCGAGATGGAGGTTGGTGACCTTGGCTTTTTCTACCATTCACAGGACGAAAAGGCGGTCGTCGGGATTGTCGAAGTGATCAATCCTGCACATCCGGACAGCACAACGGACGATCCGCGCTGGGAATGCGTCGACATCAAGGCCGTCAAGCCTGTGAAGACGCCCGTCACACTGGAGCAGATCAAGGCCGATCCGCGACTGACCGAGATGGTTCTGGTGCGAAATTCGCGCTTGTCGGTACAGCCGGTCACTGCAGAGGAATGGCGGATCATCTGCGCTCTTGCCGGTTTGGACGGATGATTTCGAAAAATACGGGGGGCGCAGGCCAAGGCCAGAACCCCCCGTCACCCCACGTGCTCCCTACACACCACACGTGATCACTGGATTAGGTTCCGGCCATACTGGCCCGACAATTCGACATTAGCCACAGACCAGCGGCCGCGCAAATTCCAAGTGCCGAAAATTCGTCTCAACAGCGAGAGGCCCGCAAGACATGCGGGCCGCCCACGATCAGGCTATCGCCTGCTTACTTGTAGACCGCTTCCTTGCCGAAATGCTTGGTCAGCATGTAGTAGACGACCACGCGGTACTTGTTCCGTTCGGATTTGCCGTAGGTTTCCACCACGGAGTTGATCGCCTCCATCAGCTTGGGGCTGTCGGGCAGTCCCAGTTTCTTGATGAGGAAATTGTTCTTCACGGTCTCCAGCTCGCTGTCCTGCGAGGCCGCAACGGTTTCGGCGTCTGCGTTGTAAATCGCCGGGCCGCAGCCGATCGTGACCTTTGTCAGCAGGGCCATGTCAGGCTCCATGCCGCACTTGTTCTTCAGATCGCTTGCATATTTCGCAATCAGATCGTCACGCTTTCCCATTCCTAGCTCCCTTACCAGTCAATTTTTTTGGTACCACGGCCAATGCGTCCCATCGGTCCGAGTGAAAGGTTAGCGAGTCTTCACCAACACTCAACGCTTTTATCAAAAGTAGGAAAGCAAAACGGCCCGCACACTGGCGGGCCGTTGCATCGAAAACAGTGTCTGCAATCAGTAGCGATAGTGTTCCGGCTTGAACGGACCTTCCGGCGTCACGCCGATATAGGCCGCCTGGTCGGCATCCAGCTTGGTCAGTTTCACACCAATGCGGTCCAGATGCAGGCGGGCCACTTTCTCGTCCAGCGCCTTGGGCAGGATGTAGACGCCGGGCTTGTATTCGTCGCCCTTGGTCCAGAGTTCGATCTGCGCCAGAACCTGGTTGGTGAAGCTGGCGGACATCACGAAGGACGGATGGCCCGTGGCGTTGCCCAGGTTCAGCAGACGACCTTCGGACAGCAGGATGATACGGTTGCCCGAAGGCATCTCGATCATGTCGACCTGCTCCTTGATGTTGGTCCACTTGTGGTTCTTGAGGGCAGCAACCTGAATCTCGTTATCGAAATGGCCGATGTTGCCGACGATCGCCATGTCCTTCATCGCGCGCATGTGGTCGATGCGGATCACGTCCCTGTTGCCGGTCGTGGTGATGAAAATATCGGCGGTGGCGACGACATCTTCCAGCAGGACAACCTCGAATCCGTCCATGGCGGCTTGCAGCGCGCAGATCGGATCGACTTCGGTGACCTTGACGCGCGCGCCTGCACCTTGCAGCGAGGCGGCCGAACCTTTGCCCACATCGCCGTAACCGCAGACAACGGCGACTTTGCCGGCCATCATCGTGTCGGTCGCACGGCGGATACCGTCAACCAGCGATTCCTTGCAGCCATACTTGTTGTCGAACTTCGACTTGGTGACCGAGTCGTTCACGTTGATCGCGGGGAACGGCAGCAGACCTTTCTTGTGCAGGTCATAAAGGCGGTGCACGCCGGTCGTCGTTTCCTCGGACACGCCCTTGATCGCGTCGCGCGTCTTGGTGAACCAGCCGGGGCTTGCGGCCATGCGCTTCTTGATCTGCGCCTTGATGACTTCTTCTTCTTCCGACTGCGGGACGGGGATGATCTCTTCCCCGGCTTCAGCGCGGGCACCCAACAGGACGTAAAGGGTCGCATCACCACCATCGTCGAGGATCATGTTCGCGCCTTCGGGGAACATGAAGGATTTGTCCAGGTAATCCCAATGCTCTTCCAGCGTCTGGCCCTTGATCGCGAAAACCGGCGTGCCGCCTGCGGCGATTGCCGCGGCCGCGTGATCCTGCGTCGAGAAGATGTTGCAGGACGCCCAGCGCACATCGGCACCAAGTGCCACCAGCGTTTCGATCAGAACCGCAGTCTGGATCGTCATATGCAGCGAGCCGACAATCCGCGCGCCTTTCAGCGGCTTGCTTTCACCATATTCGGCGCGGCAGGCCATCAGGCCCGGCATTTCGGTTTCTGCGATATCCAGCTCCTTGCGGCCAAAAGCGGCAAGCGCGATATCTTTGACGATGTAATCATTGGCCATCTGGGCACCCTTCATGCAAACTAATTTGGCGCTGCGCGTATCATTGTTTGAGCCTCGTCACAACGCTCCATCAAACTAGCCCGGCATCGGAAATTGTCATGCCTGCCGACGGAAGCTTGCGCCGCCACCGGCAAGCTGCTCAAAAGACGCTGATTGAGCTTGGGAGGAGTCATGTCGAAATCGCCCCGCGCATGGCAAAGGATGTTGTCAGGCCGCCGTCTTGACCTGCTGGATCCTACCCCTGTCGATATCGAGATCGAGGATATCGCCCACGGTCTTGCTTTCGTGGCGCGCTGGAACGGACAGACGCGCGGCGATCATGCCTATTCCGTCGCCGAACATTCGCTTCTGGTGGAGACGCTGTTCACCCGGATGGCACCGGGTATAGCGCCCAAGTGGCAATTGGCAGCCTTGCTGCACGATGCCCCGGAATACGTGATCGGCGACATGATCAGCCCGGTCAAATCCGCCGTCGGCCCCGGCTATGAAGAGCTGGACACAAGGCTGACAGCCGCGATCCATATCCGTTTCGGCCTTCCGGCCGCGATTCCGGCTGCGATCAAGAAACAGATCAAGCAGGCAGACCGGATCAGCGCCTGGATGGAAGCCATCGAGATTGCCGGCTTCAGCAAGGATGAGGCAGACAAGCTGTTCGGAAAGCCGGATCAGACAGTGATCCGCGGCCTTTCGATCCGCTTGCGCCCACCGGTCGAGGTGCGCGCCGATTACACGGCACGGCATCACGCGCTTCTTGCGCAGACAGGCTGACGGTGGAAACCGGGGCCTGTCAGATCAGGAACTCGGCCAAAGTCTCGTCATTGGTGATGTCGCGATAGGTGAACCCGGCCTTGTTCAGCTTGAACAGCAGGGAAGTGAAATTCTCGGGGCGGGTCGTTTCGATCCCGATCAGCACAGAACCGAAGTTGCGCGCCGATTTCTTGAGGTATTCGAACCGCGCGATATCGTCGTCTGGACCAAGGATGTTCAGAAACTCTTTCAAGGCTCCGGGTCGTTGCGGCATGCGCAGGATGAAATATTTCTTCACCCCGGAATAACGCTGTGCCCTCTCCTTGACCTCGGGCAGGCGTTCGAAATCGAAGTTCCCGCCCGATGTGATGCAAACCACGGTCTTGCCCCTGATGCGGTCCGCCACGTCGACCAGTGCATCCACGGCCAGCGCTCCGGCAGGTTCCAGCACGATCCCTTCGACATTCAGCATCTCGAGGATGGTCGTGCAGATCCGGTCCTCGGGCGCGGTCACTACATCATGCAGGGACACATCCTTGAGGCGTGCGAATGTCTGTGTGCCGATACAGGCGACGGCCGCGCCATCGACAAAGGTGTTCACCTTGTCCAGCATCACCGGCCGACCGACCGACAGGGCCGCCTGCAGGCTGGCACCGCCCAGCGGTTCAACGAATGTATAGGAGGGATCAGTGCCGAAAAAACTGCGCACACCTGCGGACAGTCCACCACCACCGACGGGCAACAGGATATGATCGGGAACCTGCCCCATCTCGTCCATCATCTCGACCGCAACGGAGGCCTGACCCTCGATCACGTCGGCATCATCGAAAGGCGACAGGAAATGCCCGCCTTCCTTGGCGCAAAACGCCTGCGCAGAGGCCAGTGTATCGTCGAAGTAATCGCCCTTCAGCTTGATCTCGACCGCATCACCGCCAAACATTCCGGTCTTCTGGATTTTCTGCTGCGGTGTCGTCACCGGCATGAAGATCACACCCTTGACCCCGAAATGCCGGCACATGAAGGCGACACCCTGCGCGTGATTGCCGGCAGAGGCGCAGACAAACAGCCGTCGCCCCGGATCAGCCGCCAGAACCTTGCGCATCGCATTGAACGCGCCGCGCAGCTTGTAGGATCGCACCGGCGACAGGTCTTCGCGCTTCAGCCAGATGTCAGCCTCGAACCGCTCGGACAGATGCGCGTTGCGCAACAAGGGTGTGGCGGGAAAAACCTCGCGCATGGCGCGTTCGGCCGCGCGTGCCTGATCTTGAAACTGGGTCATGTCCGATCTCTGGCCCAGCTTGATCCATCACGCAAGCCAAAGCTGCGGCACGGCGGCCTCCTTGCCCTGCGGCACAAAACCCGTTAATCGCCGCAAAACGCATTCACTGGGGAAAAACACATGTCCGCGCCCAAGAAAGTCGTGCTGGCCTATTCAGGCGGCCTTGATACCTCGATCATCCTGAAATGGCTGCAAACCGAATATGGTTGCGAGGTCGTGACCTTCACCGCCGATCTGGGCCAGGGCGAAGAGCTGGAGCCCGCCCGCGCCAAGGCCGAGCTGCTGGGGATCAAGCCCGAGAACATCTATATCGAAGACGTGCGCGAAGAATTCGTGCGCGATTTCGTGTTCCCGATGTTCCGCGCCAATGCGTTGTACGAAGGGCTTTACCTGCTGGGCACATCGATCGCACGGCCGCTGATTTCCAAACGCCTGGTCGAGATTGCCGCCGAAACCGGTGCCGATGCCGTGGCGCATGGCGCGACCGGCAAGGGAAATGACCAGGTTCGCTTTGAACTGTCCGCCTATGCGCTGAACCCGGAAATCAAGGTGATCGCCCCTTGGCGCATCTGGGATCTGACCAGCCGCACCAAGCTGATCGAATTTGCCGAGAAGAACCAGATTCCGATCGCCAAGGACAAGCGCGGCGAGGCGCCCTTCAGCGTGGACGCAAACCTGCTGCACACCTCGTCCGAGGGCAAGGCGCTGGAAAACCCTGCAGAGCAGGCACCCGAATACGTCTATCAGCGCACCGTGTCGCCCGAGGATGCACCCGACACCCCGGAATATATCGAAGTCACCTTCGCGCGCGGCGATGCCGTGGCCATCAATGGCGAGGCCATGAGCCCCGCCACGATTCTGACCAAGCTGAACGAACTGGGCGGCAAGCACGGGATCGGGCGTCTGGATTTCGTTGAAAACCGGTTCGTGGGCATGAAGTCGCGCGGCATCTACGAAACGCCCGGCGGCACCGTTCTGCTTGAGGCGCATCGCGGGATCGAACAGATCACGCTGGACGCTGGCGCTGGCCACCTGAAGGACAGCATCATGCCGCGTTATGCGGAACTGATCTATAACGGGTTCTGGTTCAGCCCCGAACGCGAGATGCTGCAAGCTCTGATCGACAAGAGCCAGGAACATGTGACCGGCACCGTGCGGCTGAAGCTTTACAAGGGTCTTGCGACCTGCGTCGGCCGTTGGTCGGATCACAGCCTTTATTCCGAGGCGCATGTGACCTTCGAAGACGACGCAGGCGCCTATGATCAGAAGGATGCACAGGGCTTCATCCGCCTGAACGCACTGCGCCTGAAGCTGATCGCAACCCGGAACCGTCGCATCAAGGGCTGATCAACGGCACCTGTCGGACAAGACAAGAAAGGGCGGCACCGCAAGGCGCCGCCCTTCTTTTTTGCGTTGGTCAGAACCCAAGGTTCAGGCCGCGCTATTACTTCGCGGTGATCATCGTCATCACAAGCTTGCCATCGACGCGAATGGGGCCGTCTTCCTTGGCGCCCAGTGTATATTCGAAGATGCCGGTCTGCATGCCGCCTTCTTCTGCATGGATCATCAGCATCAGCATATCGCCCGAAGCCACCTCTTCGGTCAGGATGGCCGCCACGTCTGAGGTTTCACCTTTCCGCAGCGGTGCATGACCGACAACGGGACCGGGTTTCATTGCTGCATCCGTGCGATGCACGACAAGCCAACCGTTCACATCCGCCACGACTTTCGATGCCGTGACAGTGCCGCCGGACACATCCTGATCCATGGCCTCGACCATCTGGGCCATACCACCGGCGGCCATCGCCACGCCGGAAACTACGCTGAATGCTGCAGCCAAAACAAATTTCATCATTGGAACCTTTCCTTTTATGCGGTCTCAGGGGGATTTCACCCCTTGTGATGAAGCCACGCATCAAGGTCCGTGAAAGTTTCAGGCCAGTTCGGTTTTCTAAAGTTTTTTCGCGCTCAGCGCCTCGTAATGGGGCAAAGCCTGCTTGGCCAGTTCGGCGGCCGTACCCGAAAGCGCGGGCAAAGGCCCCTCGGCCGGGGCAAAACCGGTCGATTCATGCACGGCACCGTACCAATGGCTTGCCCAGATACCGTCAGACCGATGCCCGCCTTTCGGCCAGGACAGCATTGCAGGATCAAATGGAAGGCCAAGCGCGGTGCAAAGCCGGTTCAGCATGGTCGATGGATCGCGCCTGATATCAGCAGAATCGATCACAAGCGGGTCCAGACCCTGTTCCAGAAGCTGTTGGTAGATCTCGGTCTGCTGCGTGAACCCGATATCGGCCAGCGTGGGATTGTCGTATTTCGCCCCGAAACTGGCCACCACGCGCGCCGGATGACGGATCAGGAATACATGCCTTACCTGCGCGAACCAATCACGCGGCATCGCGGCAATCATGTGCTGGGTCATGTGCTTCTGATAGAAATGCGGCTTCCCCTCGGGGATCGGTCCGGTCAGCATCGCCCCAACCACATCGGGATCCACGGACTGCGATCGCAGGATCTGGTCGCGCATCGGATGATCCAGCCCCGTGCGTTGCAGGTAAGCCGCATAGAAAGGTTCGTCCACCACCGCGAAATCGGCCCGCGCCCCAAAGGAATACATCATCGCCGTCGACAGATTGCGCGGCCCTGACCACATTGCGATCCGCATGATCAGGCCGTTTCCCGCTGGATCAGTGCCTGATACAGCATCCTGATATGCTTGGTGACAGGACCCATCTGACCCTCGCCGATCTGGCGCCCGTCGATATGGCCAACCGGGGTCTGCGCGCCGAATGTGCCGGTCAGAAAAGCCTCGTCTGCTCCGTAGGTATCGACAAGGGAATAATTGCGTTCGAACACCGGAATCCCGTTTTCGCGGCATAGGTCGATCACCTTCTGGCGCGTAATCCCGTTCATGCAATAGTCGCCGGTACTGGTCCAGACCTGGCCCTTGCGGACGATGAAGAAGTTGCAGGCATTGGTCGTGTTCACAAAGCCATGCACATCAAGCATCAATGCCTCATCGGCGCCTGCCTTCTCGGCGGCGATGCAGGCGAGGATGCAGTTCAGCTTGGAATGGCTGTTCAGCTTTGGATCCTGGGTCATCGGCAGCCCGCGCAGATGCGGCACCGTGGCCAACCGGATCGGGCGCGGAATGCTGGGCTTGGAATGTTCCATGATGATCGCGATCGTGGGGCCTTGCCGCGACAGCGAGGGATGCTGGAAAGGCCGGGTCTTGACGCCCCGCGTCACCATCAGGCGGGCATGGGCGTCCTCGGTCATCTGATTGGCGGCCTGCGTATCCAGCACGGCCTGAACGACCTGATCGCGGCTTAGCCCGATATCAAGATCAATGGCTTTGGCCGCCTCGAAAAGGCGGTCCATATGTTCGTCCAGAAACGCCCATTTCCCGTTATAGAGCCTGATACCCTCCCAAACGCCATCGCCCAGCATGAAGCCACTGTCATAGACGCTGACCATGGCCTGGGCCTTGGGCACGATCTTCCCGTTGAGCCAGATCTTGATCGTCTCGTTACGGGCGTCTTCCGCCGCCTGATGGGTTGTCACGTGATCCGTCATCCGGCCCTCCTGTTTTCAGGCGCAGGCTAGACCGGAACAGACCTCGCGAAAAGCGGCTTTACCGGGGGCGATCCATCTGCTCGATCTCAAGCAGATCGGGGATCACGTCAGCAGTACCGACCCGCGTCACCATCAAGGCTGCCGCCTTGGTCGCCAGGGCGATGGCCTGCTCCATCGGCTGCCCACGATCCAGACCCGCCAGCAGAAAACCGGTAAACGTATCGCCTGCCCCTGTTGTATCGACAGGCGTGACAGGAAGGGCCGAAAAGTCCCTGATCTGCCCGGTTTCGGCATGAAACCAACGGCAGCCATCGCCACCCAGGGTCACAACGACATCCGCGACACCCAGATCATCGGGGGCCTTGCCAAGTGCCTGCTGCAATTGCCCGGCCTCGACCGCGTTCAGGATCAGCATATCCATAAAAGGCAGCAGGTCCTTCACGGCATCGGCGTCGAACGGTGCGGCGGCATAGATCACGCGCAAGCCAAGATCAGACCCTGTTCTGGCGCAAAACGCCTGATGCGTCGTCTCGTTCTGCAGCAGCAGGATATCGCCGGGCGATGCTTCTGCCAGCGCAAGACCGATCTGCGGCTCGGTCATGGCATGATTTGCGCCGGGGACGATGACGATCGTGTTTTCACCTGTAGGGTCCAACAGGATGATCGCATGCCCGGTCGCGTCATCCACAACCGCTATGTGTCGCGTATCCACGCCATATTCCGTCAGAAGATCCCGCGCCCAGCGCCCATCCTGGCCAACCGCGCCGATATGAACGACATGCGACGCCCCGCGCGCTGCAGCAACGGACATATTGGCACCCTTGCCACCCAGGCCACGACGAAAACCGGTTGCTGCAAGCGTTGCGCCCGACCCGGGCAGATGAGGAACGGAATAGAGAAGATCGGCGTTGATGGAGCCGAGATTATAGATCGCCATTCCGCCCCCTGCTGTTTGCCATCAGCCCACTTTGCAGGCCGCCAGCATCGCCATATTGAGAATATCGTTGGCGGTCGAACTGGTCGAACAGATCTGGATCGACTGGTCGACACCCGACAGGATCGGACCGATCACGGTCGCCCCGGCCATTTCCTGCATCAGCTTGACCGAGATCGAAGCCGAGTGTCGCGCCGGAACCACGAGGATATTCGCCGGACCCGTCAGGCGCTGGAACGGATATGTCGTCTGCGCCTTCGGATTCAGGGCCACATCGACGGTCATCTCGCCTTCGAATTCGAAATCAACACCGCGCGTTTCCAGAACACGGGGGGCACGATGCATTTTTTCGGCTCGTTCTGACCGCGGATAACCGAAGGTCGAGAAGCTGACAAAGGCGACACGCGGCTCCAGCCCCAGATCACGTGCGACGCCGGCAGCGCGCTGGGCGATCGTGGCAAGATCGTTCTCGTCAGGCCATTCATGGACAAGGGTATCCGCGATCAGCACGATCCGGCCCTTGTGCAGCAGCGCAGTCACGCCCGCCGCACCATGCGCCGCGTCCGCATCGAAGACATGATTGATCAACTCCATCACATGTGCGGCCTTGCGGGTGGCCCCGGTCACAAGACCATCGCCATGCCCATGCGCCAGCATCAGGGCCGAAAAGACGTGCCGGTCACGCGCCGCCAGCCGGTGGATGTCATGCCGGTCGAAGCCTTTGCGCTGCAGGCGCTGATAGAGAAAGTCCTTGTACGTCTCGAGATTTGGGGTGTTGGCCGCGTTGACGACCTCCAGCTCGGCCACGGCATCGGCCATACCCGCCGCTTCCAGCTTGGCCTTCACATCGTAATCACGCCCGACGACAAGAGCCTTGCCCAAACCGGACCGCTGATAGGTCACTGCCGCGCGCAGGACGCGCGGATCGTCACCTTCGGCAAAGATCATCCGCGCCTGGTTCGCACGCGCACGCGCATGAATCCCGCGCAGGATATTCGCGGTCGGATCCATGCGGCCTTTCAGGCCGACCTCATAGGCGTCCATGTCGATGATCGGGCGGCGCGCGGCGCCCGTTTTCATGCCGGCGCGCGCGACGGCGGGTGGAATGCGATAGATCAGGCGCGGGTCAAACGGTGTCGGTATGATGTAATCGCGCCCGAAGCTGAGGTTGCGGCCATAGGCCATGGCCACCTCGTCCGGGACATCCTCGCGTGCAAGTTCGGCCAGAGCCTCGGCGCAGGCGATCTTCATCTCGTCATTGATGGCACGGGCGTGGATATCCAGCGCACCGCGGAACAGGTAGGGAAACCCAAGGACGTTGTTCACCTGGTTCGGATAGTCCGATCGCCCGGTCGCAACGATGGCATCGGGGCGCACGGCATGCGCCTCTTCCGGTGTGATTTCAGGGTCAGGGTTGGCCATGGCAAAGATGACCGGATCCGGCGCCATGGATTCGACCATGGCCTGCGTCACCGCACCCTTGGCGGACACCCCAAGGAACACATCCGCATCCTTCATCGCCTCTTCCAGCGTGCGCAGATCGGTGCGCGCGGCATGGGCCGATTTCCACTGGTTCATCCCATCGGTGCGACCCTGATAGATCACGCCCTTGGTGTCGCACATGATGCAATTGTCGTGTTTCGCGCCCATCGACTTGAGCAGCTCGAGACAGGCGATCCCGGCCGCCCCTGCCCCGTTCAGAACGATCCGTACATCTTCGATCTTCTTGCCGGACAGATGCAGGGCATTGATCAAACCGGCGGCGCAGATCACGGCCGTGCCGTGCTGGTCGTCATGAAAGACAGGGATATCCATCACCTCTTTCAGGCGCTGCTCGATGATGAAGCACTCGGGCGCCTTGATATCCTCGAGGTTGATGCCGCCGAATGTGGGGCCCATCAGACGAACGGCATTGATGAACGCCTCGGGGTCTTCGGTGTCCAGCTCGATGTCGATGCTGTTCACATCGGCAAAACGCTTGAACAGAACCGACTTGCCTTCCATCACCGGCTTCGAGGCCAGCGCGCCAAGGTTGCCCAGACCAAGAACCGCCGTTCCGTTGGAAATCACGGCCACAAGGTTACCCTTGTTGGTGTAGTCATAAGCCGTCTCGGGGGCGGCGGCGATTTCCTCGCAGGGGACCGCGACGCCGGGCGAATAGGCCAGGCTCAGATCGCGCTGCGTGGCCATGGGTACGGTTGCGGTGATCTCGAACTTGCCGGGTGTCGGCTCCATATGAAAGGCAAGAGCCTCTTCGCGGGTCAGTCTGGTCTTTGTCATGCGCTGCGGCCTGTTCTTTCTGAGGGTCATAGCGTCTTAGCCTGCCGCAGCCTGCGCCTCAACGCTTTTGCGTTTTCGCCTTTTACCAAAGAAGCGGGATTTGTAAGGTCTGCCGAGAAAACGAGGGGATACCGTGTCAGCAGAACAAGCCGCCGCAACGCCAATGATGGCACAATATCTCGGGATCAAGGCACAGTATCCCGGCGCACTTCTGTTTTACCGGATGGGCGACTTCTACGAGATGTTCTTCGAGGATGCCGTAGCCGCGTCTCAGGCGCTGGATATTGCACTGACGAAACGGGGCCAGCATGACGGGCAGGATATCCCCATGTGCGGCGTGCCTGTCCATTCCGCCGAAGGCTACCTGCTGACCCTGATCCGCAAGGGGTTTCGTGTCGCGGTATGCGAGCAGATGGAAGACCCGGCCGAGGCCAAGAAGCGCGGTTCGAAATCGGTGGTGCGGCGCGATGTCGTCCGGTTGGTGACGCCCGGAACACTGACCGAGGAGTCCCTGCTGGAAGCCCGGCGGAACAATTACCTTTGCGCCTTTTCCCTGGTGCGGGACGAGGCCGCATTGGCCTGGGTCGATATTTCGACCGGCGAATGCCATGTGATGCCGATGTCACCGGTAAGGTTGGGCCCGGAACTGGCGCGGCTGATGCCGTCAGAAGTTGTCATATCCGAGGCAGCCGAGGCTGATCTGGCGGGAATCGTCACTGATTCCGGTGCCGCCCTCACGCCGCTTGGCAGGGCCGCGTTTGACAGTACCGCGGCGGAAAAGCGTTTGTGCGCCCTCTACGGAATTGGGTCGCTCGAGGCCTACGGCACGTTCAACCGTGCCGAAGTGTCGGCGCTGGGCGCGGTGGTGGAATACCTGGACATCACCCAGAAAGGAAACCTGCCACTTTTGCGCCCACCCGTCAGAGAGGCCGAAGCCGGGGTCATGCAGATCGATGCCGCAACGCGGCGCAATCTGGAACTGACCCATGCACTGACCGGCGGGCGGGCGGGGTCCCTGTTGTCTGCGATTGATCGCACTGTCACCGCAGGTGGCGCGCGCCTTCTGGAGCGGCGGCTGTCCAGCCCGGCCCGTGATCTGGAAACGCTGAATAGCAGGCTCGATTCCGTTGAATTCATGCATGACAACGGGCGTCTGGGTGACGATCTGCGTGAGGCGCTGCGCAAGGTTCCTGACCTGGATCGCGCCCTGTCGCGTCTTGCCCTGGATCGCGGTGGGCCCCGCGACCTTGCGGCAATCCGCAACGGACTTGAGCAGGCCAACAGGATTGCCACCATCTTGGAGACCGGCGCTCTTCCTGCGTTGCTGAAGGAATCCGCTTCGGCGCTTTTGGGTCATGACGCGTTGATGGATCTGCTGGGGCAGGCACTTGTCGCTGAGCCGCCGCTTCTGGCGCGTGATGGTGGGTTTATCGCCACGGGGTATGACGCCGAACTGGACGAGATGCGCGCCCTTCGGGACGAGGGGCGATCCGTCATCGCAAGGATGCAGACCGAATATGCCAGCCAGACGGGCATTCAGTCGCTCAAGATCAAGCACAACAACGTTCTGGGCTACTTCATCGAAGTCACGGCGACACATGCGGAACGAATGTTGTCAGAACCCCTGTCCGACACATTCCGCCACCGCCAGACAACGGCGAACCAGCTGCGCTTTACCACCCCTGACCTGACCGAGATGGAAACCCGCATCCTGAACGCTGGCGGCCATGCGCTTGAGATCGAAAAGCGACTCTATTCCACCCTGAAAGACAGTATTCTGGATGCTGCCGCCCATATCGGCGCAACCGCGCGGGCCCTGGCGGAACTGGATCTGTCCAGCGCCCTTGCAGATCTGGCCCGGGGCGAGAACTGGACACGGCCCAAGATCGACAATTCCCGGCGCCTGCTGATCGAAGGCGGACGGCATCCCGTCGTGGAACAGTCACTGCGCAAACAGGGTGGCACGCCATTTGTCGCCAATGATTGCGATCTGGGTGACGGCACCGATATCTGGCTGTTGACCGGCCCGAACATGGCGGGGAAGTCCACATTTCTGCGCCAAACGGCACTTATCGCCCTTATGGCGCAGATCGGCAGCTTCGTGCCCGCAGCGCGCGCCGAGATCGGTCTGGTCAGTCAGCTGTTCAGTCGCGTGGGTGCCTCGGATGATCTGGCGCGCGGGCGATCGACCTTCATGGTCGAAATGGTCGAAACCGCTGCCATTCTCAATCAGGCGGACGACCATGCCCTGGTGATTCTCGATGAAATCGGCCGCGGCACCGCCACATATGACGGGCTTTCCATCGCCTGGGCGACGCTTGAGCATCTGCATGACATGAACAGATGCCGCGCGCTTTTTGCGACCCACTACCATGAACTGACGGCGCTGGCCGGAAAACTGGACCGGGTGGATAATGCAACGGTCAGCGTGAAGGAGTTCGAGGGCGACGTCATTTTCCTGCATGAGGTACGCAAGGGTGCGGCGGATCGGTCCTATGGTGTGCAGGTCGCAAAGCTGGCGGGACTGCCCGATGCGGTTGTCAGCCGTGCCCGCGTGGTGCTTGACGCGCTGGAAAAGGGTGAACGCGAAGGTGCGGGCAAGCAAAAGGCGATTGTGGACGACCTTCCTTTGTTTTCGATGGCACCACCACCCCAACCAGCGCCACCACAAAAGCCATCCCTTCTGGAAGAGCGTTTGCAGGCGATACATCCCGACGAATTGAGCCCACGGGAGGCGCTACAGCTGATCTACGAACTTAAAGCGGCGTCGCAAACCTGATTGCGACGCCCCTGTTGGTGAAAGCTTGAACGCGTCCTTGTCAGCTTGCAGGCATGGACGACACGCCGACCTGCGCAGGGCGCAGCAGACGGTCGTGCAGCATGAAACCATCGCCGGACACCTGGATGATGTCGCCCGCCTTGGTGCCGGGAACGGGGGCTTCGAACATGGCCTGATGCAGTTGCGGATCGAAACGGTCGCCAACCTGCGGGCTGATGACCGTGATCCCGTGCTTGCCGAAGACGCTGAGCAATTCGCGCAGGGTCAGCTCGACCCCCTCCAGCAGGGGACCAAAGGTCGCGCGCTGCTCATCCGTCGCAACCTCAAGTGCACGCTTGAGGTTGTCGTGGACCGGCAGCAGATCGCGGGCAAGCTTGGATCCGCCATACTGCTCTGCTTCGCGACGATCCTTTTCGGACCGCTTGCGCGCGTTCTCGGCATCGGCAAGGGCGCGCATGAACCGATCCTTCAGCTCATCGCGTTCCGCACGCAGCGTATCAAGCTCGATTGCCTCAGCGCTATATTCGATCGAGTCCTCTGCATATTCTTCCGCTTCTGCGGCTTCGATATCGTCAAGGAAATCGTCTTTTTTCGGCTCTGCCATAACTCACCTCTAGCTCCGGTCAGATATCATGCGTCCAACCAGTTGTGCCGTGTAGTCCACGATCGGCACAATCCGTCCATAGTTCAGGCGCGTGGGTCCGATGACCCCAACCGCACCGATGATCTTCCGATCAGCGTTCATATATGGACTGACCACCAAAGAGGAACCCGAAAGTGAGAAAAGTTTGTTCTCCGAGCCTATAAAAATGCGCACACCCTCGCCCTGCTGGGCAAGGTCAAGAAACTCGGCGATATCCTTTTTTCTCTCGAGATCATCGAACAGGTGGCGGATCCGGTCCAACTCTTCATCCCCGCCCGCACCGCTCAGAAGGTTCGCGCGCCCCCTGACGATCAGACGCTCTGGCGCGTCTCCCTCTCCGGTCCAGACCGCGATTCCGCTTTCCACAAGGGCATGGGCCAGACCGTCAATCTCTTGTCGGCGCGAGTCGATCTCGCGGCGGATGGCCGTCTGAAGATCCGACAGGGTCTTGCCCTCGATCAGCGCATTCAGGAAATTCGCGGCCTCGCGCATCGATGAGGGTGTTTGCCCGGCAGGCGGCGTGAACAGGCGGTTTTCGACATGGCCATCTGCAAAGACCAGAACGACAAGCGCACGTTCATGGCCCAGGTTGACGAATTCCACGTGTTTGATCGGCGCCTCGTGCTTGGGGGCAAGCACAAGTGATGCGCCGCGAGTAACGCCGGACAAGGCCGTGCTGATCCTGTCCAGCATACCGGTCACATCCGAAGTGTTGCTGCCAAGCGTTTCGTCGATCTTGATGCGATCCTGTTCGTTCAGATCGCTCACCTCCAGCAGGCCATCCACGAACATCCGCAATCCACGCTGCGTGGGGATACGGCCCGCGCTGACATGGGGGCTTCCCAGCAACCCGAGGTATTCAAGGTCCTGCATCACGTTGCGGATCGTCGCCGCGCTGACCTTTTCCGACATCGTCCGTGTCAGGGTGCGACTTCCGACAGGATCGCCACTTTCAAGATAGCCTTCGACAACGCGGCGAAATACTTCGCGCGAGCGGTCGTTCATCTCATCGAGGATGGATTTTCCTTCGGTCATCGCGGCTTTCCTGATGGAACACCATTAAAGAGCCTGCGTGGAAAAGGTCAATCAGGCTTGCGTTTCGGGCTGTCTGGACTGTATCCCCGGCGATAACTCAGGAAAGGTCCAGACATGCGCCCCTCAGGCAGAAAACTAAGCGAAATGCGCCCGATTTCAATTGAAACCGGCGTGACCAAACATGCCGAAGGGTCTTGCATGATCCGGATGGGCGATACGCATGTCTTGTGTACCGCAACGATCGAGGATCGTGTGCCCCCCTTCATCAAGGGCAGCGGCCTTGGCTGGGTTACGGCAGAATACGGGATGCTGCCCCGTTCGACCACAAGCCGCATGCGTCGCGAAGCGGCGAGCGGCAAACAAGGCGGCCGGACCGTTGAAATTCAGCGGCTGATCGGTCGTTCGCTGCGGGCCGGCGTTGACCGCGTGGCACTGGGCGAGCGCCAGATCACCGTTGATTGCGACGTGATCCAAGCGGATGGCGGCACACGCTGCGCGTCAATCACCGGCGGTTGGGTTGCACTGCGCCTGGCCGTGGACAAGCTGATGAAGACAGGCGCGGTGACCACCGACCCCCTGATCGAGCCTGTTGCAGCTGTTTCTTGCGGTATTTACGCAGGTCAGGCCGTTCTGGACCTTGATTACCCCGAAGACAGCGAAGCCGGTGTGGATGGCAATTTCATCATGCTGGCCAGCGGCAAGTTGATCGAGGTTCAGATGTCCGCAGAGGGCGCCACATATTCCCGCGCACAGATGAACGAACTGCTGGATCTTGCAGAACTTGGTGTGAAGGATCTTGTCGCCGCGCAAAGGGCTGCGGTCGATGCGTAAATTCTCTGGCGATCGTCTTCTGGTTGCGACCCATAACAAGGGCAAGCTTGACGAGATCGCTGATCTTCTTGTGCCATTTGGGGTATCGGTCGTCGGCGCGGCCGAATTGAACCTGCCGGAACCAGACGAAACAGAGACTACTTTTGCCGGAAACGCGAGGATCAAGGCTCATGCCGCGGCGCAGGCCACCGGCCTGCCCGCGCTGGCGGACGATTCAGGCATAGCCATCGATGCGCTGGATGGGGCACCGGGAGTCTACACGGCAGATTGGGCAGAAACCCCGAACGGGCGCGATTTCGTGATGGCCATGACCCGCGCCCATGAGGAACTGGAAGCCGCGAACGCGCCACAGCCGCGCACCGCCCGCTTCTGCTGCACCCTTGTGCTGGCTTGGCCTGACGGGCATGACGAAGTCTTTGAGGGCGTGATGCCCGGCAAGATCGTCTGGCCGATGCGCGGCGATCAGGGACATGGTTACGACCCGATCTTCCAGCCGGATGGGTATGATCAGACCTTCGGTGAAATGGATCGCTGGGAAAAGAACCGGATCAGCCACCGTGCCGATGCCTTCGGGAAACTGGTTGCAGGCTGCTTTGGCTGAGGATTGGCAACAGGGCGGCTTCGCCATCTACGTGCATTGGCCCTTCTGTCAGGCCAAATGCCCCTACTGCGACTTCAACAGCCATGTCGCACGCCACATCGACCAAACCCGGTGGTTGGCCGCCTACCAGCGGGAAATAGACCGTTACGCACAGGCAACACCGGGGCGCGTACTGACGTCGATCTTCTTTGGCGGGGGAACACCCAGCCTGATGAACCCCGATGTGGTTGCAGGCGTGCTTGACCGGATCAGACAACACTGGCCTCAGGCCAACGACCTGGAAGTGACGCTCGAGGCCAACCCCGGATCGGTCGAGGCTGGCCGTTTCAAAGCCTATGCCGATGCCGGCGTCAACAGAATTTCAATGGGAATTCAAGCACTTAACGATAGAGATCTGCAAAGGCTGGGCCGCATTCACTCGAGATCCGAGGCGATGGCCGCCTTTGAGATTGCCCGCAGTCATTTTGACCGGGTCAGTTTCGATCTGATCTATGCCCGCCAGGATCAGACGCTTCAGGACTGGAAAACCGAGCTGAAACAAGCGCTTGGCATGGCCGTTGATCATCTGTCCCTCTACCAGTTGACGATCGAGGACGGCACCGCCTTTGGTGACCGCTATGCACGAGGCAAACTGAAGGGTCTTCCGCCAGACGACCTGTCTGCTGACATGTATCAGGCAACGCAGGACATGTGCGAAGATGCTGGTTTTCTGAGCTATGAAGTCTCGAACCATGCGAGGATTGGGGCCGAATCCCGCCATAACAGGGTCTATTGGCGCTATGGCGACTATATTGGCATCGGTCCGGGCGCACATGGGAGGCTGACGTTGAACGGACAGCGTCACGCGACCGAAGCCTGGAGCAATCCACAGAAATGGCTGGATACGACACTGGATGCGCTTGGCGAAAAGGAACGGGTCGCCCTGTCCGGCGATGATCAGGCCAGTGAGTTCCTGATGATGGGTCTTCGCCTGGCTGAAGGCGTCGATGCGTCGCGTTACACGGCACTTGCCGGCAAAGCCTTACCGCAAGACAGGCTAGATCACCTCTCAGAGCTTGGCATGATCGAAAGCGACGGCGACCGTATCACCGTCACGCGACAGGGGCGCATGGTGCTGAACGCCATACTGTCGGAGCTGCTGACGAACTAAGCGGTCAGGACCCAAGCTTCTGGCAGAGATCGTCAAGCTGCTCCAACGAGTCATAGCGAATCGAGATCACACCCGACTCCTGCCCGCTATCGTGCTGAATCGAGACTTTCATGCCCAGATTCGCCGACAAATCGCCCTCAAGCGCGCGGGTGTCCGCGTCCTTTTCGGGCGCGCTGCGCTTCTTGGTGCTCGACTCGCCACCACCTGCAGGAAGATCAGCCGCCTTCGCCAGGCGCTCGGTCTCACGAACCGAAAGACCACCCTGGATCACCTTGCGCGCCAGGGCCGCAGGATCCTTCGCCGTGATCAAGGCACGGGCATGACCAGCAGACAGCTTTCCCTCGCGAAGATAGGTCTGAACCTCTTCCGGAAGCTGCAGCAGTCGAACCAGGTTCGCAATATAGCTGCGGCTTTTCCCAAGAACCTCCGATAGCTTCTCTTGTGTGTGTCCGAACTTTTCCATCAACTGCTTGTAGCCGACAGCCTCTTCAACCGGGTTCAGATCTGCCCGCTGAATGTTTTCGATGATCGCAATTTCCAAAACTTCGACATCATCGAAGTCGCGGACCAGAACAGGCAGTTCATGTAGCTGCGCCATCTGCGCCGCACGCCAGCGACGCTCGCCGGCAACAATCTCGTAGGTACCCTCCTGCTGCGCGCGTCGACGAACGATCAGGGGCTGAATAACACCCTTTTCACGCACGGAGGCAGCAAGATCTTCAAGCTGTTCGGCGACAAAACTGCGCCGCGGCTGCTGCGGGTTCGGAAAGACTTTCTCAATCGGTACAAGCAGATCCGGGCGGCGGGCCTGCCCCGATTCACTGGTACGGTCCTCCGGAACAGAGACGTCAGCCATGAGTGCGGACAAACCACGGCCCAGACCGCGGGTTTTCGGCTTCTTGTCGTTCATGTTGCTGCACCCTCGTTGACGGCCGCTCGGCCATGGTTTTTCAGAAGCTCTTTGGCCAGGTCCAGATAGGCCCGCGCACCCTTGGACTCGGGGTCATAATCCAGAACGGATTTCGCGAAAGACGGCGCCTCGGACAGGCGGACGTTGCGCGGGATCATCGTCTTGAATACCAGCTCGCCAAGGTTTTCACGTGCATCGGCTTCGACCTGTTGGGACAAGTTGTTGCGTATATCATACATGGTCAACACAACACCTTCGATGCGAAGCCCCTCATTCGCGGTCTGACGGACCTCGCGGATCGTGAGCATCAGTTGCGACAAACCCTCCAGCGCAAAGAATTCTGACTGAAGCGGAACCAGAACCGAATGCGCGGCCACCATTGCATTCACCGTCAGCAGGTTCAGCGAAGGGGGACAATCGATCAGCACATAATCAAAGGCCAGATCGTCCATCGCGAACTGGCGCAGGGCGTCGTGCAGCAGAAAGCTGCGCTTTTCGTTCGACACAAGCTCAACATCGGCCGAACTCAGGTCGACAGTTGCCGGCACGATATAAAGCCCCTCGTTCGCCGTGGGCTTTATCACTTCGGAAAGCCCGACATCGTCCAGCAAAAGCTCATAAGTGGTATATTCGCGATCATCAGCCTCGATTCCGAGGCCAGTCGAGGCGTTGCCTTGGGGATCAAGGTCAACGACAAGCACCTTCACACCCAGTTTCGCCAGCGCGGCGCCCAGGTTGATTGTTGTGGTAGTCTTGCCGACACCACCTTTTTGATTCGCGATGGCGATGATTCGAGGCCCTGGTGGACGAAGCGGGTCAGACACGTGCAATATCTCCGATTTTCAGGATCACGGATCCTTTTTCCGTCTCACTCTCAAGGGCTTCGCAGGAAAATGACCACTCCTGACGCGCCCTTTCAACCTCTTTTTCCCAGGTTGCTCCTTTAGAAAACAGAGCGACCCCCGCAGGCGACAAATGTCTGGCCGCAAAACCCAGAAGCGTATTGAGGTCCGCAAGCGCACGGGCTGACAACACATCCGCACCCTGCGGGGCAAGTGCCTCGATTCTTTCGCAGATCACGGTTCCCGGCACAGCGGTCTCTCGCAGAACGGTCCGCAAGAAGGCGGCCTTTCTTCCATCGCTTTCAACCAATCGAACCATTTTCTGCGCTGGCGACTCCGCTGCCAAAATCGCGACAACAACACCAGGCAACCCCCCACCGCTACCAAGGTCAACCCAACTGTCAAAGGCCTCGGGTCCCGCCCGGTAAACCTGAAGCGAGTCGCGAATATGTCGGGACCAGATAAACGGAATCGTGGATCGCGAAATCAGGTTGATCTTGAGCGTCCATTTTTCCAGAAGCGCTGCATAGCACTGGAGCCTCTCGAATGTTTCACGTGAAACATCGAGATCCTCTGCCGAGAAAGAGTTCACGCAAGCCTCTCTCTTCGAGCTTGGCGGAGTTTTGCAAGGATCAGCGTCAGCGCGGCGGGCGTCATCCCATCAATCTTTGCCGCCTGATGCAGATTCGCAGGGCGCACACGGCCCAACTTCATCTTGAGCTCGTTCGACAGGCCATCGATCCCGGAAAACGCGAAATCCGCAGGAATTTCCTGCATCTCATCCCGCCGCATCGCATCAACATCGCGCTGTTGCCGTTCAATATAGGTCGCGTAAAGCGCATCCTTGGCCAGCTGTTCCCGAATATCGGGCGCGATTTCGGCGAGCCCAGGATCAAGCTGCACCAGGTGATCAAAGGTCACATCCGGATAAGCAAGAAGCTGAAACGCGGATCGCCGTGCGCCGTCCTGATTCAAGCTCAGACCCAACGAGATAAGCGACTTTGGTGTATGGCTGCTTTGATCCAGCAAAGCCCGGCCCCCGCTCAAGGCTTCCATCTTCCTTGAAAAAGCAACTTCCCGCGCAGACCCGACGCAACCGATGTCCAAGGCCTTGGGCGTCAGGCGCTGATCGGCATTGTCCGCACGCAGCGACAGCCGGAACTCCGCGCGCGACGTGAACATCCTGTAAGGTTCGGCCACACCACGAGAGACAAGATCGTCTATCATCACGCCGATATAACTATCGGCCCGGCTAAAGGTTACCGGATCACGCCCCGAAGCGGCGGCGGCGGCGTTCAAACCGGCCACAAGACCTTGGGCGGCTGCCTCTTCATAACCAGTGGTGCCATTGATCTGCCCGGCAAGGTAAAGGCCGGGAACGTCCCGCACCGCCAACCGCAAATCAAGCGCCCGCGGATCAACATAATCATATTCGATCGCATACCCTGGTTGCAGGATCACTGCATCCTCAAGGCCCACAATCGAATGGACATAATCGTGCTGAACATCCTCTGGCAAGGACGTCGATATTCCATTGGGGTAAACCGTGTGATCATCGAGACCCTCAGGCTCCAGGAATATCTGGTGAGAAGTCTTGTCCGCGAAACGAACAACCTTGTCTTCTATCGAAGGGCAGTATCGCGGGCCGACACCCTCGATATGGCCACCATACATGGCGGAACGCTGAAGGTTTTTCTGAATGATGTCATGGGTCTGCGCGTTCGTATGGGTGATCCCGCACGCGACTTGGCGCAACGGCGGCGATTTTGACAGGAAGGAAAACAGCACTGGATCATCGTCCCCGGGCTGCGACTCCAGACAATCCCACGCGATCGTGCGCCCATCAAGGCGCGGTGGCGTCCCGGTCTTCAAGCGGCCAAGGGGCAAACCGAAACTGTCGATCCGATGCGCCAAAGGGACAGATGGCTTGTCGCCCATCCGACCACCTGGCCGCGACACGTTACCGATATGGATGACTCCCCGCAAAAATGTGCCAGTCGTCAGCACCACGGCACTCGCATGCAGATCAGCGCCATCCGCCAGCCTGACACCACGCACTTGGTCGCGATCCATGATGAAGTCGGTGACTTCACCCTCAACGATCACCAGGTTTTCCAGCAAACCCAGCTCTCTTTGCATTTCTTCGCGATAGATCTTGCGATCCGATTGCGCGCGCGGCCCCTGCACGGCGGGGCCTTTCCTGCGGTTCAACAAACGGAACTGAATCCCGGAACGATCTGCCACACGACCCATCACGCCATCCATGGCATCGATCTCACGCACAAGGTGGCCTTTACCAAGGCCACCAATAGCCGGGTTGCAGGACATCACCCCTATGCTGTCGCGCCGCAACGTCACCAGCGCCGTACGAACACCCATGCGTGCCGCTGCATGCGCCGCCTCGGCGCCGGCATGGCCGCCGCCAACCACGACCACATCGAAATCAGAGTGTTTCACGTGAAACATTTCTTACTTCCCGACACAGAAGCTGGAAAAAATCTCATCCAGCAGATTTTCCACATCCACACGCCCCACAAGCGATTCCAGCGCCCGCACGGCTTGCCGCACTTCCTCGGCCGCAAGATCATAAAGATCTGGCCCAAGCTCAAGCTTCTCGGCAGCCGCATCCAGCGAAAGAACGGCGCGCTGCATGGCGATCCGGTGGCGTTCGCGTGTAGCAACCCCAAGAGAACCCAACCTGAGCGAAAGCTTGCTGCTGATACTCTCTATCAGAGATTCGATCCCTTCGCCACTGATCCCGGAAACCCCGCCCGCCTTGTCGCTCAAAAGATCCGCCTTTGCCCGCAGGACGATATCATCAGGCTCAGGGACCATATCCGGCGCTGCGTCACCTTCAACAAGGAAGACACGCAGGTCCGCCATCGCGGCCCGTTCCCGCGCGCGGCGGATTCCGATTTCCTCGATCACGTCCGTTGTTTCGCGAAGGCCAGCAGTATCAAGAAGGGTCACAGGAATACCACCGATATCCATTCTGACTTCGATCACATCCCGGGTTGTTCCTGCATATTCGGATGTGATGGCTGCTTCACGACCAGCCAAGGCATTCAAAAGCGTGGATTTTCCAACATTGGGTGCCCCGACGATCGCAACCTCGAACCCTGAACGAATACGCTCGGCTGTCTTGACGCCATCACTCTCGCGCGCGAGGGCAATTCTGACCCCGGTCAAAAGCTCTGAAACCTCGGGGGTCACGTCCACCGGCACTTCTTCATCGGCGAAGTCTATCGTTGCTTCCAGAAGGGCAGCCGCGCGGATCAGGTCACGACGCCACCCTTCCGCCAGTCTGCCAAGGTCCCCAGATAAAATGCGCAGCGCCTGACGGCGCTGCGCCTCGGTCTCTGCATCAATCAGATCCGCAAGTCCTTCGACCTGTGCAAGATCAATGCGGCCATTCTCAAGCGCACGTCGCGTAAACTCTCCGGCTTCCGCAGCCCGCAATCCAGATATTGACGCAAGCGTCTGCAGAACCGCCGCTATAACAGCGATACTGCCGTGCAAGTGAAATTCGACAACCTTCTCGCCGGTAAAGCTGGCACCCTCTTCGAACACCAGAACAAGCGCTTCATCCAACCGGACATCATTCGCATCAACCAGAACCCGCACCGAGGCGACACGCAGTGCAGGCACATCACCACAAAGACCGCGACACGCATCATGGGCTAAAGGACCAGAAATGCGAACAACCGCCACCCCCGCCCTACCTTGCGCGGTGGCAAGAGCGAAAATCGTGTCCATGCTTTATGTAACCTTTTGTTTTTAAATAAAAAGTTACGAGTTCATGGAGTCGAAGAACTCGCCGTTTGTCTTTGTCTGCTTCAGCTTCGAAATCAGGAATTCGATTGCGTCCGTGGTGCCCATCGGGTTCAGAATCCTGCGCAGGACAAAGGTCTTGTGCAGATCCTTCGCATCGACCAGCAGATCCTCTTTCCGCGTGCCGGACTTGAGGATATCCATGGCCGGGAACACGCGCTTGTCGGCAACCTTCCGATCCAGAACGATCTCGGAGTTGCCAGTGCCCTTGAATTCTTCGAAGATCACCTCGTCCATGCGGCTGCCCGTATCAACCAGGGCCGTGGCAATGATCGTCAGCGATCCACCTTCTTCCACATTACGTGCGGCGCCGAAAAAGCGCTTGGGGCGCTGCAGGGCGTTGGCATCGACACCCCCGGTCAGGACCTTGCCAGAGGACGGAACCACCGTGTTGAACGCGCGGCCCAGGCGCGTGATGCTGTCCAGCAGGATGACCACATCCCGCTTGTGTTCGACCAGTCGCTTGGCTTTCTCGATCACCATCTCCGACACGGCGACATGTCGGGTTGCCGGCTCATCGAAGGTCGAGGAAATCACCTCGCCCTTGACCGAGCGTTGCATGTCCGTCACCTCTTCCGGCCGCTCGTCAATCAACAGAACGATCAGATAGCATTCAGGATGGTTCCGTTCGATCGAATGCGCGATGTTCTGAAGCAGTACCGTCTTACCCGTGCGCGGCGGCGCCACGATCAGTGACCGCTGACCTTTACCGATGGGTGCCACCAGATCAATGATCCGTGCAGAACGGTCCTTGATCGTGGGATCCTCGATTTCCATCTTGAGACGCTCATCCGGATAAAGCGGCGTCAGGTTCTCGAAGGCGATCTTGTGACGCGCCTTTTCAGGATCCTCGAAATTGATGGAGTTCACACTGGTCAGCGCGAAATAGCGCTCGTTTTCTTCGGGTGCCTTCATGACACCCTCGATCGAGTCGCCGGTGCGCAGGGCGTATTGGCGGATCATGTCGGGCGAGACATAGATATCATCGGGGCCAGGAAGATAATTGGCCTCGGGCGAGCGCAGGAAACCGAAACCATCCTGAAGCACTTCCAGAACGCCGTCGCCGCCAATCTCCCAGCCTTCTTCGGCCATCTCCTTGAGGATGGCGAACATCATGTCGCCCTTGCGCATGGTCGATGCGTTCTCGATCTCGAGATCCTCGGCCATCGCCAGAAGATCCTTGGGGCTTTTTGCCTTCAGATCAGACAGGTTCAGGCGTTCGATGGTTTGGGTGACATCGTCGTTCATGGAAATATCCTGCAGACCGGGCACAAGCGCGGCACGTGGTCTTTTTTCAAGTGGAAACATCCGCCCGGACGGGCGGCTTGACCAGTCTTTAGGTAAATCCCGACCTCAAGTCAATTCTGATCAGAATTTCACGACAACGGCGATGACGATCACGATCATCAGGATCGTCGGCACCTCGTTCATGATCCGGTAGTTCCGACCCGACAGGACATTGGCACCAGCGGCGAATTCCTTGCGTCGTTTCCCCAGCCACATGTGGAACCATGTCATCGCGACAACAGCGACAGCCTTGGCCCAAGGCCAGATTGCCGACCAGTCCACAATGCCCGGCGTCATCACAAGCAACAGCCCGAACACCCAGACGAAGATAATCGAAGGGTTCATGATGTAGCGGTAGAGCTTGAACTCCATCACCGTGAAAATCTGATCGCGACTGTCACCGGGGCTGGATTGCTCTGCGTGATAGACGAACAGACGGGGAAGATAGAAGATGCCCGCCATCCAGGTGATCACCGCCATGATGTGGATCGACTTGATCCATGGGTAGGCCAGGGCCAGAAGATCGGTCATTTGTGCCTCGTCTGTGATGATCCCTCTTAAAAAATAAATATATAAGAGAAAAGGATGATGTTTTTGTAGGTAGGGCCCGCGCCTGTGGATTACTGCGTTACCCCAGCTGATGTTCCCACCTTGAAACGGCTGTGGATTATTCGTGGATAAATCTCGAAGAAGACCACGAAAAACAATAAAAATACATATAAAACATATACTTAAATCAAAACGCAGGCCAGTTTTTCCGGTGGATGGATTGCTGGAAATGGGTTGGAAGGAACTGCTTCTCCACAGCGGAGGATTCATCCATTCCCCAACGGGAAAAAAACCGTGGGACATGCGGGTTATCCAGCCTTCGTCGCCGCCTTGCATCCAGGGCGTAAAATGCCCAGTAATCATCCCTAACAAATCCTTAAACTGCTCCACCGGGTTATACACATGCCACAACAGCTGATCCTTGCATCCGGTTCTTCGATCCGGGCCCAGCTGCTTCGGCAGGCAGGCCTGACGTTTGAGGTTGTTCGCCCCTCTGTCGATGAAGACATGCTGCGCGACGCCCTTCTGTCAGAGGGCGCAAGCCCGCGCGATCTGGCGGATGCGCTGGCCGAGATGAAGGCCCTGCGCATCAGCGAAAAACGCCCCGAGGCTTTGGTCATCGGTTGTGATCAGGTTCTGGATCTGACCGGCCAGGTTCTGACCAAACCATCAACCCGCGAAGAGGCTGCGGCGCAACTTACCGCGCTGCGGGGCAAGCGTCACAGCTTGCTGTCCGCTGTCGTCATCTGTGATGCCGGTAAACCCATCTGGCGTCACATTGGTCAGGTTCGCCTGATGGTACGAGATTTCAGCGACGACTGGCTTGAGGGTTACCTGGACAGGAACTGGCCCGACATTGCCGAATCCGTGGGCGCATACAAACTTGAAAAAGAGGGTGTGCGCCTGTTTTCGCGGGTTGAGGGGGATTATTTCACCGTCTTGGGGCTGCCTTTGCTGGACCTTCTGTCTTATCTTTCTCTCAGGGGGGATATTGAAACATGACGACAGATGCGAACGTTTTGCCGCGTATCCCGCTGGCCGGGGTCATCGGATCGCCGATTGCACATTCGAAATCACCCGCGCTGCATGGTCACTGGCTGAAGACCTACGGCATCCGCGGCTACTATATTCCCATGGAGGTCAGTGCCGACAACCTGGCCGAGGTTCTGCGCGCCCTGCCCAAGGCCGGTTTCGTTGGTGTGAATGTCACCGTCCCCCATAAAGAAGCCGTGTTGGAAATCGCGGATCTGGTGACTGATCGCGCCACGTTGATCGGTGCCGCCAATACCCTGATTTTCCGCAAGGATGGCAAGATACATGCCGACAATACAGACGGCTACGGTTTCATAGAAAACCTGCGCCAGAATGCGCCCGAATGGAATCCGGCAGCTGGTCCCGCCGCAATCCTCGGCGCTGGTGGTGCAGCGCGTGCGGTGGTTGCATCCCTTATTGATGTTGGTGTGCCTGAAATCCTGATCTCGAACAGGACACGCATCCGGGCAGAGGCCTTGCAGCATGATTTCGGCAAACGCCTGCGGGTCGTTGACTGGGTGCAGGCCGGGAACATGCTGGAAGAAGCCGCGACCGTGGTCAACACGACCTCTTTGGGGATGTTGGGAAAGCCTGAACTGCGGGTCCCGCTGGATGGCCTGCAAAAAGGCGCGTTGGTGACCGATCTTGTCTATGCGCCACTGCAAACGCGTCTTCTGCGTGTTGCCCAGGAAATGGGATGCGTGACGGTGGATGGCCTTGGCATGCTGCTGCATCAGGCGGTCCCCGGTTTCGAGCGTTGGTTCGGACATCGTCCCACGGTAGATGCCTCGATCCGGGCGGCCGTGTTGAAATGACATTCCTGATCGGTCTGACAGGTTCCATCGGGATGGGGAAATCCACGACCGCGCGACAGTTCGAAGCAGAAGGATGCGCGGTCTGGGATGCCGATGCAGCGGTGCACCGCCTCTATGCGAAAGGTGGCGCAGCAGTGGCGCCGATGGCTGACGCATTCCCGACCGCGGTGATTGACGGGGCCGTGTCCCGCGATGCGCTCAAGTCGATCATCAGCAAGGACCCGCAGGTGCTGCGCAGGATCGAACAGATTGTGCACCCTCTTGTCGCGCAGGACCGCGCCGCTTTCATCGCGGCAACCGGTGCCGAAATCGTGGTGTTGGACATACCCCTTCTGTTCGAAACCGGGGGCGATGCGCGCGTTGATGCGACTGTCTGTGTCTCGATCGATGCCGCGACACAGAAGAAGCGTGTCATGTCACGGGGCACGATGTCGGAAGACCAGTTCGCCGCCATCCTTGCAAAGCAGATGCCGGATGCGGAAAAGCGTGCACGTGCCGATTATGTGATCTTTACCGATACACCCGAAAGTGCAGCACAGCAGGTTCGCGCAGTTCTGGCCGACATAAGGAGACGGATGACCCATGCGTGAGATCGTTCTGGATACAGAAACCACCGGTTTCGAACCATCTGAAGGCGACCGGATCGTCGAGATCGGCGCCGTCGAGCTTTACAACCACATGCCGACGGGGCGCACATTTCACGAATACATCAACCCGCAACGGGGGATGCCTCAGGCTGCTTTCGAAGTGCATGGGTTGGGCGATGATTTCCTGCGGGACAAACCCGTCTTTGCCCAGATCGGGCCGAAGTTTCTTGAGTTCGTCGGTGATGCGAAGCTGGTCATCCACAACGCTGCATTCGACATGAAGTTCCTGAACGCCGAACTAGGCTGGATCAAGTTGCCGTTGCTGCCGATGGAACAGGCGATCGACACGCTGATGATCGCACGCAAGAGGTTTCCCGGCTCGCCCGCCTCGCTTGACGCATTGTGCCGTCGTTTCGGGATCGAGACCGAGCGGACGCTGCATGGCGCCTTGCTGGACAGCCAGATCCTTGCCGAGGTTTATCTGGAACTGATCGGTGGCCGGCAGCCCGATTTCGGATTGTCCACGACCAGCACAACCGAAATCAGCGTCTCTTCAGAGCAGACCTGGCGACCAAAACCCCGGCCGACCGCGCTGCCAAGCCTGATCACGCAAGAAGAAGCCGCCGCCCATGAAGCCTTTGTGAAGGCGTTGGGCGACGGCGCATTATGGCTCAAGCAGGGTTGATCAGGCGTTGGGAACTGCGGCCTGTTCTGCCTGACGGCGCGCCAGCTCGGAACGATAGAGCTGGACGAAGTCGATGATATCCATGTTCAGCGGCGGGAAGCCGCCATCGCGCGTTACATCCGAAACGATGCGACGCACGAAGGGGAACAGCAGACGCGGGCATTCGATCAGCAGGAACGGATGCATCTGATCGGCCGGCACGCCCTCGATATGGAAAATGCCAGCATATTCCAGCTCCAGCAGGAAAAGCTTTGACGCGCTGTCCTTGACCGAGCTGTCGACGATCAGCTTCATGGTCACTTCGAACTGGTTTTCCGCGGTCCGTTTCTTGGCGTCCAGATTGACCTGAACCTTTACATCGGGCTGGACCTCACCGCTGACACCTTTCTGGGCCAGCACGTTCTCAAAGGACAGGTCCTTGATGAACTGGTTGAGGATGCTCATTTTCAGCTGCGGCGCCTGCGCCTCTGCAGCAGGCTGGGCGGGCGTATCGGCTGCGCCGTTTTCGGCCATTTGGGATCTCCGGATCAATTATGTTTCCGCTGTTGTCTAGCAGCACAGGTGCGAAGCCTCAATGCTTCGTCCAGCCTGATGGTCGATGCGTAGGCCGCTTTGCGGGATCGACCTCGTGAAATTCACCATCGATCACGTCCGGGCGATGCGAACCTCTGGCCGGATGCCGGAAAGCGTCACGCCCGTCATCTTCAAATCCGGTGGTTTGCCCCATTTGGAAATGGGCAACCCTGATCCGCGACCGCAGGAAGTTGAACACGGCAGACCGGACGCCCGGCACAAGAAGGGCGAACCCCATCGCATCGGTGAAAAACCCGGGTGTCAGCAACAGAACCCCGGCCACGAGCACCATGGCCCCATGGGCCAGCGGCATCGTCGGATCATCGAGGCGCGAAAAGGCGCGCTGCAGCTCCATCAGGGCAAGCCGCCCCTGTGCCCGCACCAGCATGGTCCCCAGAATGGCCGTCAATACCACGATACCGAGTGTCGGCCACAAGCCGATCCAGCCGCCGACCTGGATGAACAGGGCGATCTCGATGATCGGAATTGCAACGAATGCAGCGAAAAGCCACATGGGCTTGCTCCTTTCCTTCGATGGTGTAGTGGACTTGGCCCACCCCCTCACCTACATAAGACCGGTCTAGTTCGCTTTCCATGCCCTGACCCCACGAGAGGTTTAAATGAATTCGCCCATTCTTCAGCTTTTGGTTCTGGCAGGCATTGCAATATTCCTGATCCTGCGCCTGAAAAATGTGCTTGGTACGCGGGACGGGTTCGAAAAGCCTGCCGTTCCCCGGGAAGCACCAGCAAACACTGATCGTCGCCGCGGGTTCGAAGTGATCGAGGGCGGGCCGGATCATGACATCACCGACAACGTTGATGCCGACAGCAACGCCGCAAAGACGCTTGCCGCGATGAAGCGGGTCGAGCCGTCCTTCTCGGTTGGCGAATTCCTGCAGGGTGCGCGCTATGCCTACGAGATGATCCTCATGGGGTTCGAGCGTGGCGACATGAACAGCATCAAGCCGTTTCTGGCCGATGATGTCCATGAAACCTTTGCCGAAGTCGTGGCCGCCCGTGAAGCACAGGGCCTGACCGTCGAGGCCGAATTCATCGGCATTCGCGAAATGACCCTGAGCAACGCAACCTTCGACAAGGACAGCAATCTTGCCGAAGTGACCGTACGCTTCACCGGCGAGATGACCTCGGTGGTGCGCGACGCGACAGGCGAGGTGGTCGAAGGCAAGCCCAATGAAGTGAAGCGCCAGAAGGACGTCTGGACCTTTGCCCGCGTGCTGGGCACCGACGATCCGAACTGGCAGCTTGTCGCCACGGGCGAATGATCCGGGCGCTTGCAGCCCTGACCTTGGGTTGGTTCGCGATGGCAGCAGATACAGCGCAGTCAGAACCAACCTACCGGGTCCTCGAATTCAGCCAGCTGGACGGCTGGATCGAGGATGACCATGCGAGCGCCTTTCGCACCTTTCTGAATACCTGCGCCGACATGAAGGACCCGGACTGGTCCAGCCTGTGTGCGGTTGCCCAGACAGAGGCGCGGCTGCAGACCAGCGCACGGTCCTTTTTTGAACTGTTTTTCCGCCCGGTCCTGATCGACGATGGCGCGCCCGGCCTTTTCACGGGCTATTTCGAACCGGAACTGAGCGGATCGCTTGCGCCTTCGTCACGCTACCGCTTTCCGGTCTATCGCATGCCGCCAGAGGCGCGGGCCAATCAGCCATGGTTTTCCAGATCCGAGATTGAAACCAACGGCATCATGTCGGGGCGTGGTCTTGAAATCGCCTGGGTCGATGATCCCGTCGAACTGTTCTTTCTGCAAATCCAGGGTTCCGGCCGCATCAAGCTGTCGAATGGGCGCAATATTCGCGTCGGCTATGCCGGGGCCAACGGCCACGAATACAGGTCCATCGGTGCCGAGTTGATCCGCCGTGGTACCTTTGAATCGCACCAGGTATCCGCCGAGGTGATCAAGAACTGGGTTCGCCGCAATCCGCAGGAAGGTCTTGACCTTTTGCGGCACAATCCATCCTTCGTCTTCTTCCGCGAGGTCAGCCATGTGCCTGCCGATAAGGGCCCGCTGGGTGCGATGAACCGGTCGGTGACGGATCTGCGCACCATTGCCGTGGATCCGGCTTTCACACCTCTCGGAGCGCCCGTATGGATCGAGAAGGATGGCGAAAATCCGATGCGTCGCCTGATGGTCGCGCAGGACACCGGATCTGCAATCAAGGGTGCCCAGCGCGCCGACATTTTCTTCGGCACCGGGGATGAAGCCGGTCGCGCAGCGGGCCGCCTGAAGGATCCGGGGCGCATGGTCGTGCTTCTGCCGATCCAGCGGGCCTATGCGATGGCCTCGACGGATATGCTGGAATGACACGGCGCCGGCTGCGGCCTGACGAGATCGAACTGTGGCGCAAGATCGCCGACAGCACCGAGAGACTTCACCCGGAGCGTCTGACCCCCGACGCTGCGCGCGCCGATGATGGGCCGCAACGGCCAAAACCCAAGCCGCACAAGATACCAAAGTCGCGATTGCCGGAATTCCGGGTGGGCGACAGGGCCAGGGGGGCGGAACCGTCGCATGATCTTATGCCGCCGCTCGTAGACAGGTTGCGTGGCGCGCCCGTGAACATGGACAGCAAGGCCTATCTGCGGATGAAACGGGGCAAGCTGGTCCCGGAGGGGCGTATCGATCTGCACGGCATGACGATCGACAAGGCGCATCCGGCCTTGACCTCATTCATTCTGCGGGCACAGGCAAGCGGCAAGCGGCTGGTGCTGGTGATCACCGGCAAAGGCCGCGACCGGGACGAGGGTGGCCCCATCCCCGTGCCGCGCGGGATCCTCAAGCATCAGGTCCCGAACTGGCTGTCCACACCGCCCCTTGCGCAAGCGGTTCTGCAGATCACCGAGGCCCATGTGACCCACGGTGGCGGGGGCGCCTATTACGTCTATCTGCGTCGCTACAGATGAGGGAAGCGCCCCAGCGCCCCAGTGCTGAAAACGCAGCTTACAGAACGTAGCGGCTGAGGTCCGTGGACCGCATCAACTCGCCCAGGTTCGTATCGACAAAGGCAGCATCCACGGTCACGCTTTGGCCTGCGCGATCCGGGGCCGTAAAGGACAGCTCTTCGAAGACCCGCTCCATGACGGTATAAAGCCGCCGCGCGCCGATATTCTCGACCGTGTGGTTCACCTCGGCGGCGATCCTGGCAAGCGCGGCGATGCCGTCGTCGGTAAATGTCACACCAACCTCTTCCGTTGCCATCAGCGCGGAATACTGCCGCGTCAGGGCATTCTCGGTCTCGGTCAGGATGCGGACGAAATCGTCTTCGGTCAGCGCACGCAATTCGACACGGATCGGCAAGCGCCCCTGCAGTTCCGGCAGCAGGTCGGATGGCTTGGCAATATGAAAGGCACCCGAGGCTATGAACAGGACATGATCCGTCTTTACGGGGCCGTATTTCGTACTGACGGTCGTGCCTTCGATCAGCGGCAGCAAGTCGCGCTGCACGCCTTCGCGGCTGACATCGGCGCCGCGCGCATCCGAGCGTGCGCAAACCTTGTCGATTTCGTCCAGAAAGACGATCCCGTTCTGCTCGACCGATTGCAGCGCCGCGCGGTTCACCGTTTCATCGTCCAGCAGCTTGTCAGCCTCTTCCCCGATCAGGATTTCATAGCTTTCCGCCACGCTCAGCCGCTTGCGCTGCTTGCGTTGTCCGAAAGCCTTTCCGAACAGGTCACCCAGGTTCATCATGCCCATCTGGTTGCCCGGCTGTCCGGGGATATCCATCATCGGAAACGCTCCGCCGGTGTCAGCCACATCCAGCTCGATGAGCGTATCGTCAAGCTCTCCGGCCTTGAGCTTCTTGCGAAACATCTCGCGCGTACCTTCGCGCGCATCTTCGCCCGCAATCGCCGTGATGACCCTTTCCTCGGCGGCCAGATGGGCTTTGGCGCGCACATCGTCGCGCATCTGTTCCCGCGTCATGGCAATCGCGATGTCCACAAGATCCCGGATGATCTGTTCCACATCGCGGCCGACGTACCCGACTTCGGTGAACTTCGTCGCCTCGACCTTGATGAAAGGTGCGCGGGCCAATTTGGCCAGACGGCGGCTTATTTCGGTCTTGCCGACACCGGTCGGCCCGATCATCAGGATATTCTTCGGATAGACCTCGTCGCGCAGGTCGTCCCCCAACTGCTTGCGCCGCCAGCGGTTGCGCAGGGCCACGGCGACGGCGCGCTTGGCATCCTTTTGTCCGATGATGAACCGGTCCAGTTCGGACACGATCTCGCGGGGGGTCAGGTCTGTCATTTGGGTTTCCCGTTTCCTTTGTTCACAAGTACGTCTTCTGACATTGCTTTTGAAGGGGTTGACGTCTGTATATACAAAATGTATTTACAATGGAAAGGACCGGCAGAGTTCCTTTCTCGGTAGGAGTGCAGGTGTTGAAAGAAGTGATAATGATATACAAAACCTATCGAAAAAGGACTCTCGCAGTATGTTCGAATGGGACGAAAACAAAAGACGAGCGACGCTTGTAAAGCGGGAAATCGATTTTCTCGATATGACCGAGATACTGATTGCGCCGCACCTAACCTTGGACGCGCGCAGCGACATCGAGCAACGTAGAATAGCAGTAGCGCCACTAAACGGTTCATATTTCGCCGTCATTTATACAATGCGCGGCGAGAGTTATCGGATAATCACCGCCCGAAAGGCTAGACGAGATGAGCGAGAGCAATATCAAGCGTTATTCTCTGGAAGAGATTCGGAGGATGAAAAGTGAAACCAATTGGGAACGCCTTCGCGAACAGGGAGACACTGCAGACCCGCAGGAGTTCGAGGTAGATTGGTCCACTGCGCGCCTTGTGGAACCAGAAATTAAGCAGGCCATTTCTTTGCGTCTCGACAGGGACGTGCTTGATTACTTTAGGGCTAGCGGAAAAGGTTATCAGACGCGCATGAACGCCGTTTTGAGGGCATACATGGAAGCAAGAAAATCTGGTCAGGCATGAATCGTCTCGACCGTCAGGTTCCCATTGGTGTAGACGCATATATCGGCGGCAATCGTCATGGCCTTGCGGGCGATAGCTTCGGCGTCCAGATCGCTGTCCATGAGGGCGCGCGCTGCGGCAAGCGCATAGTTGCCGCCTGATCCAATGGCGGTCACGTCATGCTCGGGTTCCAGCACATCGCCTGCGCCCGTGATGACGAAGATGTCGCGCCCGTCGCTGACAATCAGCATGGCTTCGAGCTTTTGCAGATACTTGTCCGTACGCCAGTCCTTGGCCAGCTCGACCGAGGCGCGCGCCAGCTGGCCGGGCGTGGCTTCAAGCTTGGCTTCAAGGCGTTCAAGCAGGGTAAAGGCATCGGCGGTCGATCCGGCAAAGCCTGCCACCACATCGAACCCACCCGGCGACAACCGCCGCACCTTGCGCGCACTTCCCTTGATGACGGTCTGCCCAAGACTGACCTGCCCATCCCCCGCGATGACCACCTTGCCATCTTTCTTGACACCAATGATCGTGGTGCCGTGCCAGCCGGGAAAGTCTTTGTCTGCCATTGGGGCCTCCGTTCTTCTGTCGATATATGGAACGTGACGCCTTGAGGCACAAGGGCGGGCCTTGCCGAGTGGTCCGGCACGGCATAGCCTTGGGCGTATGACGAGTGCGCGGACCGTGACCTTTTATCTTGATGACGGCCTGCGCGAAAGCGCCGAGGCAGGCGAGCATAATTTCATCGCAAAGGTCTCCTCGGTCCTGCGAAATGCGGGCTTCGATGTCGTCTATCGCGCGAATTCTCAGGCGGCGCGCTTGTCATCGGCCTTGCGGCCCGGATACGCGATGTTCCACATGGACCAGCCAACGCATCCCCGCGCCCTGACGATGCGCCGCGTCTATCATTATCCCTTCTGGCAGATAGAAACGACGACCGAGCGATGGAACTGGGCAGTGGCGAAAACGCCGTTTGACCCCGAAACCGTCGAGCCGAAAGAAGCGCGGCGCTTTCATGGATTCTGGCGTCGCCGTCTGTTTCCGGATGCGCCACCCGTCAGCCTGGAGGGCTTTGTCTATGTGCCGTTGCAGGGCCGTCTGACAGAATGCCGGTCCTTCCAGGCGGCAAGCCCCGTCGAGATGGTCGAGGCTGTTCTTCGTCACGATACCAGCCGGCTGGTCATCGCAACATTCCACCCCGGTGAGACCTATGGCGACGCGGAACGGCAGGCGATCTATTCCCTTGCGGAACGTCACCCAAGGCTGAGCGTCAAGACCGGGTCGATGGAAAGGCTGCTGCCCGGTTGCGACTATGTCGTCACCCAGAATTCATCGGCCGCGTTCAACGGAATCCTGTTCGAAAAGCCCTTCATCCTGTTCGGAAAATCCGATTTTCATCACATCGGGGCGAATGTTCAGGCGCTGGGCCAGTCAGAGGCGTTTCGCACCGTGACGGAACATGTGCCGGACTTTGCGGCCTACCTGTGGTGGTTCTGGCAAGAGATGTCGATAAACGCAGGCCGCGATGAGGCAGAAGCAAAGATTGCTGCCGCCTTTGCGCGTGGCGGCTGGCCGATCTGAGGCGCCGATGAGGCAAAGAAAAAAGGGCGCCACAGAAGGGGCGCCCTTTTTGTCGTCTGATCCGTTTTGGTTCAGATCGCGCTTTCGATCCAGCTTTGCAGCGCGGCCTTGGGTGCGGCGCCTGCGCGGTTCGATACGATCTGGCCGTTCTTGAAGATGAACAGCGCCGGGATGCCCCGCACGCCCATGGCTGCGGCTGCATTCGGGTTGCTGTCCACATCGACCTTGGCGATCTTCACGCGACCTTCAAATTCGGCCGACAGCTCTTCGAGGGCGGGCCCGATCTGCTTGCAGGGGCCGCACCACTCTGCCCAGAAGTCCACGACAACGGGGATATCGGAATTCTTGACTTCGGCGTCGAACGTCTCGTCTGTGACAGCAACAGTCGCCATTGGCTTTCTCCTGTGGGAATGGTTGGCGGCAAACCTATGGACCTCGTGCGTCAGCGTCAAGGGAGGCTGCTGCGTCGCAGCGCCCCCATCACGAGATCGTTCGACAGGGGCATCAACCGTGCCGTCCGCGTCCACAGGATCGCCGTATCGATCTGGCGGTCCGGGTAGATCAGCCGCAGCGCGGCCGCATAGGCCCCCATCTGCCGCAAAATGCCCTCGGGGCAGGTATCGGGCGTGTCGGGGACCACGCCATTGGTCTTGAAATCCACGGCCAGGATGCGATCCGGCTGAATGATCAGCCGGTCGATCAATCCGTGAACCCGTTGCCCCCCAAGTTCCGGCAGGGTTGCCGAAACCGGAATTTCGGCCAGCGTTCCCTTGCCAAACAGGAATGCAAGGTCCGGGTTGCTGAGCACGCTGGTTACCTCGGCCAGCAAGGCGGGAATATCTGCGGCTTCCGCCGCCAGATCACCGCCCGACAGAATGCCATTGCTGCGCAGGGCCCAGTCCGACGGATCAACCGAAGGCAAGATTTCCAGCAGCAGGTGGATTTGCGATCCGCGCAGCTTTGCGGCCTCTTCGCTCATTCCCGCTTCTCCGGGTAGCGCCTTGGCACCCCCAAGGTCTGATGGGCTGAGCGTTTCGGGTAGTGCCTTCACCTCTGGTGCGGGGCGCGAAAAAAGGCCTTCAAGAACCTGTGCAGGTTTGATTTCCGCTGAGTCCGTCTCTGTTTCCGGCAGATTCCAGTCACCGCTTTCAAGACGCACACCCTGTCCGAAGTCAAAGCCATGATCGACCCCGCCAGAGGCCCGCATGGCGGCTTCGACCCGGTGGAACCAGCTGCTGCCGTCCTTTCCCAGATCGCCTGCGGCGGCGACGATCAGCCATTTTTCGGCGCGGGTCATCGCGACATAGAGCAGGCGGTCGCGCTCGGCCTCCTGCGCTTCGAGCTGCGCTTGCAGTGCAGCGCCGACAGTTGCCGGTGCGTCGTCGCCGGCGGTTTTCCACAACGCCCTGCCCTCATGCACAAGCATCATGTCGCGTATGCTGTTATCCCGGCGCCCGGCATCAGGCAGAATGACGATGGGCGCCTCAAGACCCTTGGCGCCATGCACCGTCATGACCCTGATCCGGTTTCCGGCCGCATCCATCTGCCGCTTGATCTCCAGCTCATCGGTCTCCATCCAGGTCAGAAACCCTGTCAGGCTGGGGATGTTTCCCCGTTCATAGGCCAGCGCCTGCGCCAGAAACGCATCAATGCCGTCTTCGGCCTCCTGCCCCAGACGTCCAAGGATTCGCCGCCTTCCGTCATGACGTGTCAGGATCCTTTCGATCAATTCATAGGGCCGCAGGAAATCGGTCTGATCACGCAGATCATTCAGGATTGTCAGCGTGTCCGGGTGCGTGTCCGCCCGGTTTCTCAAAGCCTCCCAAAGATAGCCTTTTCGACCCTGTGCCAGCGTGAAAAGCTGCTGCTCGCTCCAGCCGAACAAGGGTGATTTCAACGCCACCGCCAGCGAAAGGTCATCTTCCGGCGTTGCCAGGAAAGACAGAAGCGCCGCAAGATCGCGCACCGCCAGTTCGGCCCCGACCTTCAGACGATCCGCACCGGCAACTTCAAGCCCCTTGTCCTTGCAGGCGCGGATCACCTCGCGGAACAGGGACGAGCGGCGCTGAACAAGGATCAGCACATCGCCTTCGCGCACGGGTCGCATCCGGTATGTTCCGGTATTCTCGATCTCGACCGGGATCATCACGCGTTGATCCACCATGCGGCGAATTTCCGACGCGATCCGATCGGCCAGAAGAACCATGTGATCGCTTTCGCTGCGCCGGTCCACCGGATCATGCCAGGCGATTTTTTCCGGCGCTGCGGGCTTTTCGATCGCTGGCCACAGATCGACACGCCCGGGCATGGCGTTCTTGAACGCCCGGTGCATCGAGCTTGCAAAGCCTGCACTGTCGCGACCCGTGAACGTCTGATCGACCAGGCGCAGCACCGCATCGGCAGAGCGGAAGGAATATTCAAGCTCCATTGCGGACAGGGGCCGGTTGGTTGACACAAGCCGCTTGGCAAATTCGGCCTGCATCCTGTCGAACTCTCGGGGGTCGGCACCCTGGAAGGAATAGATCGACTGCTTCTTGTCGCCCACGACAAAGATGGTGCGCGGCACGTCGGCCCTTGCCCCTGCCCCGCTGGTGAATTCCTGTGCCAGCCTTTCGATGACCTGCCATTGCACCGGGCTGGTGTCCTGTGCCTCGTCCACAAGAATATGGTCGATCCCGCCGTCCAGACGGTACAGGACCCAGGCCGCCACCGCCGGATCGGTCAGCAGATCCCGCGCCTTGACGATCAGATCGTCGAAATCCAGCCAGCCCCGAAGCGTTTTCTGACGCTCATAGGCGGGCAGAAAGACGCGCGCAAAACGATGAAGAACAAGGGTCTTTTCCGCTGCCGCCAAGGCAAGGCGCGCCTCGCGGGCCTGTTCCACGCGGGTCATCCAGGCGTTGAGCGCGTCCAGGATATCCGGGATCGTCTTGCGGCAGTCCTTTGATGGAAAAGCCTCTATCTTGGCCCCAAACGGTTTTTTTGCGGATCCGCCATAGAGAAAGATATTCTCAAGCTCGGGCAGCTCGGACAAATCCTGCCCTGTCAGCAAGGCCAGCCGCGCAGCCTGTTTGCAGTCATTCGATCCGCCGGCCAGCATTGCCGGAACCAGTTGGCGCAGGATCTCTGGTTCATCCCCCGTGAAGACGGCCGCGCGCAGCGCTTTGGCATCATATCCGGGCGCAAGATCGAACCAGTCCAGAACAAGATCGCGCGTCACATCGTCCTGAAACGCATCGCGCTGGGCGGTCAGGACGCGGGTCAGGTCGTCAAAGTCACTGCCGGAATAGATGGTCGCCATGTCTTCGACCACGGATGCATCCTTGCCCTCGGCCAGCCGTTGAAGAATCTCGGCCCGCAATTGCCGGGCAGAGTGGTCATCCATCTCGGTGAATTGCGGGGTAACCCGCGCTTCAAGCGGAAACCGACGCAGCAGCGATGCGCAGAAGGAATGGATCGTCTGGATCTTGAGGCCACCCGGCGTCTCGATGGCGCGGGCAAACAGGGTGCGCGCCTGACGCAGCGCATCGGTCTGGATGGGCCCGTCGATACCAAGCTCGCGCAGCGCGTCGCGCAATGCATCGTCGGGTCGCATGGCCCATCCGCCCAGCCGTTTGAAAAGACGGTTCTGCATCTCGCTGGCGGCGGCCTTGGTGTAGGTCAGGCACAGGATGTGCTGCGGCTCGACCCCGGAAAGAAGCAGCCTTGCCACACGGTCGGTCAGAACCCGGGTTTTCCCCGACCCGGCATTGGCCGACAACCAGGTGGACCCATCCGGGCGCGCGGCCTGTACCTGTCGCTCTGTCGCGTCATCCCGCCTCATGACAGGTCCTCGGGTGTGGCATCCTGGGTCGCATCCCATTCCCCGAAACGGGCCAGCAGGTCATAGTCGCCGGTATCGCCTTCCTTGAACATGGCGCGACGCGCAGTATAGCCCTGATCGGCCTGCAGATAAGCCGAGATCAGCGCAACCAGCTCCTGCCAGACTTTTTCGGGCGTCTCTGCATCCAGCGGGGCGGGCTGTTCCTTTCGCGCACTTCCGACGCCGATATAGGCTGCCTTGGCGACGGTCGCAGGCGGGATATCCTTGAACGCGCCGCGCGTTGCCAGCGCCGCCTCCAGCAGAAGCTGCTTGTCGAAATACTTCTGTTCATCCAGCGAAGGCAGGGCGCCTGTCTTGTAATCATAGATATGTAGCGCGCCAGCCTCATCGCGGTCGATCCGGTCTGCCTTGACCGTCAGGGTGAACCCTAGCCCGGCAAGATCGGCCGCGCCTTTGCGTTCGAAGGCGATGGGCATCGCCTGTGCGCGCCGCGCCTTTTCGCTGTTGACGAACCAATCCGCGGCGCGGGCAATCCGGGCTTTCCACAGCACACGGACATCAGGCCAAGGGACGTTTTCGGCAAGAACAGTCTCTGCCAGTTGCATCAGATGGTCCTGCGTCAGCGTTTCAGGTGCATCCGTCAAACCCTTGACGAAAGCCTCCAGGATGTCATGCGTCACGATCCCCCGCAGCAGGGCATCGGGTGCCTGCATCAGGCTGTTGAGCGGGCGCAGTTTCAGCACATGACGGGCGTAGATTGCGTAGGGATCACGGATCAGCCGCTTTATTTCGGTCACCGACATCTGCGTGGGTCGCGCGGTGACCGGGGGGCGCGGCGAGGGCCTGAAGGCCGGCGGCACAGGCACGGGCGTTTCAAGCAGCACGACCTTTTCCAGCCATGCGTCGCCCCTGTCCCGCATACCCTTGAGAACATCGGGACCCCTTTGTTCCGGCAGACCATCCAGCAGGTTGACCATCCGGTTCACCCAGCGCGACGCGACCGTTTGCGCATCGTCGGACCGGATCGAACGTGTCAGCCAGACCTCGTTTGCAGCTATGGCCTGTTGGAAATCATGGGCCGACAGACCGATGCGCCGTTCGGGCAGCAACAGACCCGCATCATGGCGCATCTTGCGGTTTAACCAGGGATCTGGGCCCGGCATTTCCGGCCAGCTGCCTTCGTTGAGACCGCCAAGAATGACAAGGTCGGCCCCTTGCACCCGTGCTTCCAGGGTCCCCCAGATCAGGATGTTCGGATGTGGCGCGTCCCGGTCGCGCACCTCGGCCCCGGACAGGATCGCGCCGAACAGATCGGAATAATCATTGGCGTCCATGGCACCGCCATGGCCGGCTTCGCGCGTCAGCATTTCGACCAGTGCCTGCGCCTCGCGTCCGGCCTTTTCCAGCCAGAGGCCGCCGCTGCCTTCGCCGCTGTGTCCCTGTGCGATCCGGGCAGCAAGCTCCAGATGCGCGGTCAGGCGTTCGGACAAGGCCAGCTCATCCGGTAGGGGCTTTTCCGTGAAGCAGGAAACAACCCACTCAACCCAGGCCTTCGCTTCCGGCTGCTTTTGTTTGTCAGCCCAGGCCCGAAGGTCGGCCCCGTTGGGAAAGGGTGGGCCGTTCTGCCTGATATGCAGTTCAAGTTCCCGGCTCAGGCGCAGATGAAGACCACGATCGGCGCCTGAGTGGGTCAGCGGGTGTGACAGCAGCGTGATCAGTGCCTCTGCGGTCAGTTTGCGCTGGAACAGTGCCGCAACATGACGAAGGAACCGGCCGGGTGGTGACAGGTTCAGCGGTTGGCCTGCGCTGTCATCGGGCAAGATGTTCCATCTGTCCAGCGCGGCCGTCACCTGCCGCGTCAGCATTCGGTCCGGTGTGATCAGGGCGGCGACGATCCCGTCCTCTGCGGCTTGCCGCAACCGCATCGCGATCGCCATGGCTTCGGCCCTGAGCGATGGCGCCTCTACCAGCGTCACTTTGGCCATGGCATCGTCAAGCTGCCTCAGGTGCGGCCCTTCCGACAGCCATTGATCGGTAACCGGCGCGGGACGCAGCGCCAGTGACACCAGTGCGTTGCGCGGCGGGCAGGGCGCTGGGCTGTCCGACCAGGGCAGAACATCACCGGGTTCCAGCCCAAGGTCGCGCATCAGAAGGCGAAACCGGAATTGGGGGTGATCCTCGGCTAGCAGCGCATCGTTCAGATCGGTCCAGGCCGACGCGGGCATGTCGAAATCGAAACCCGGCAACACGATCGCGCCCTGCGGCAATTGCGAAACCGCGTTCATCAAAAGGCGTGTCGTGCCGCGCGACCCGGTAGAGCCTGCAACGATCACGGGATGCGCGGGCGGCTCTGCCTGCCAGCGCGCAATCAGGCTTTCGATGACGCGTCTTTGCCGCGTCTCCCGGTCCGGGGCATCGCCGGCACCGTCAAAGAAATGTTGCACGATCCCCAGAAACTGTTGGGCACGCGCCCAATGCCCTGACTGGTCCGACACATCCAGCTGCCTGATGGCATCGGGCCCCACGCCTTCGCCCTGCATCTCGTCCAGCAACCCCGCAAGGCTGTCCGACAGATCATAGAGTGAGGCGCGCGGGGCCAAGTCCGGCTGACTGTCCAGCAGCCTTGCCACCAGTTGCGAGATTTCCAGCCTGCGCCGCAGGGGGGACACCGGCGGATCCATGGTGGCAAGATCCGCGCGATCGCCAAGGTCGGTCACCAGTCTGATTGCGGGCAGAAGAAGCGCCGGCCCCTTGTCGAACAAATCGCGGATACGTCGCGCCATGCGCCTCGTGTTCACGATCAGCTGCACCTGCGCCAGCGCCTCGGGCGGTTTGCCTGCGAAACGGGTCTGCAACCCATGCACCAAGGCTGCCGGGAAATCCGCGCCAGGCGGCAGCCCGAACAGACGGGGCTTTTCGCCAGGATCAAACATCAGGCTGTCCCAACAGTCTTTCGGCCAAGGCTATGCCTTCGGGTCGCCCGACATCGCACCATTGTCCGGGATAGCGCAGCCCGTAAAGGCGCCCCTTCTCCTGCATCCGGTCCCACAGAAGGTTCAGCGAAAAGGCGCGGTCAGGTATGTCCTGCAGCCCATCCGTCCGAATGATCTGCGCACCCCCATAGATCCATCCCGGCCCCCGTGACAGGCGCCCCGCCGCATCAAGAACAAAATCGCCGTTGCCCGAGTGACCCACGGCCATATCCGGGCTTATGCAGACCAGAAGCGCATCCATACGCGCCGGGTCCCATGCCTGCAGGGCCAGGCTGAGGGGGTTTGGCCCTTTCCAGATGGCATCCGTGTTCAGTGTGAACACAGGACCTTCCCCCAGCAACGGCATGGCCTGGCGCAAGCCGCCGCCTGTTTCAAGGATGTCGGGTGTCTCGACCGAGATCTGCACATCGCTACCGGCAAGGTGCGCCTCCAGCATCTCGGCGCGGTAGTGCAGGTTGGCGACCTTCCGCGATATGCCCGCAGCGCCGACAAGCGCAAGCGCGTGGTCGATCAAGGCCTGTCCGGAGACCTGAACAAGGGGTTTGGGCCGATCCGCGGTCAGCGCGCCCATGCGCGTGCCGAAACCTGCCGCAAACAGCATTACGGCTTGGGGGCGGTCGCGCATTTTTCCTTTATCCTTCCAAGGATATCTGTGGTTGGCGTGGGCAGCGCCCCCTTGATCAACCCGGCTACAGGGGCAAGGGCCGGATGTTCCAGATCCCGCATCAGAAGATCCCAGACCCTCGGGATCAGGTCCACGTAATGCGACTTGCCGTTCAGCAGGCAAAGCCTGCCGAAGACGCCAAGAATCCGAAGGTTGCGCTGCGCCCCGAGGACCGCATAGGCAGCCCGGAACGTGGTCTCATCCTGCCCGGTGGCCGCGACATATCGTGCGATCATCCGGTCCTCGATCGCAGGCGGCACATCGCGGCGGGCATCCTGCAGCACCGATACCAGATCATAGGCCGGGTGACCCTTCATCGCGTCCTGAAAATCCAGCAACCCCACGCGTGCAGGTCCGGCCCTTTCGGGCAGCCAGATCAGGTTCTCGGCATGGTAATCCCTTTGGATCAGAACGGGTGTTTCACCGGCATGTTGGGCAAGTATAGGGGCGAAAGCATGGCGGAAAGCCTGTTCCGATGCGGGATCCTCTGACAGGGCACCACCCAGGTACCAACGCCAGGCAAGCGCCGCCATGTTCAGCATGATCGCGGCATCATAAGCCCGCAGGTCGGCAGGCGGCGGTGCGCGGTGCAGATGCACCAGAACATCGGTGGCCGCTTCGTAAAGCGATTGCTCAAGCTCCGGTTCCCGGGGAATGACGCGGGCAAAGAGGTCATCGCCCAGATCTTCCAGCAGCAGGAAACCGTGGCGGTCATCCGTCGCAAGGATCTGCGGCGCGCTCAACCCCAACCCGCAGAGGTAGCGCGCGATACGCACGAAGGGGCCGATATCCTCGCCTTTTTCGGTCGGGGCGTCCATCAGCACGGCACTTTTCCCGTGCAGGTGCAGACGTTCGTAACGCCGGTTTGATGCGTCCCCGGCCAGCGGTTTCCGGCTGGCCCCGGCCCAGTCGGTGCCTGCCACAAAGGCGTCGGCCAGATTGCTGCGGTCAGTCATCGAAAGCTCCCTTCAGGCGCTCTGCCCATTTCCCGCAGGTCCATGTCAACGCGACCTCACGTTCATCCTCGTCCTTGCCTTGTGTGAACGCCAGCCGCAAGGCATTGGCGGGCGTCAGATCGCCAAGGCGATCCGGCCATTCCACCAGACAGATCGCGTTGTCGAATGCTTCGGTCAGGCCAAGCTCGACCACCTCGTCTGGCATGGACAGGCGATACAGGTCCGCATGCCAGATCTCGCAGGTGTCGGCTTCATACATCTGCACAAGGGTGAAGGTCGGCGATGGCACATCCTCGGGATATTCCATCCGGGACTGGATCAAGCTGCGCGCGAAATGCGTCTTGCCGGCGCCAATGGAACCCTCCAGCAGCAGTACGTCGCCTGGCTGCAGGCGCGCACCAAGGCGCTCTGCGAATGCAGTTGTCTGGTCGGGCGAAGACAGTGTGATCCGGGTGGCAAAAGGCGACATTCGCGCAGAGTAGCGCGCCTGACACTGCCTGCAAGTCTGATTGGCAAGCGGATCATCACGCGCTTGGCAAAAGCTCTCTCGTGGCTGAAGCGATGCATTTCTCGAAGGGCATGAACTGGACCATTGTGGCACCCCCCGGCATGGGCGCGACGTGGCAGGCAACCATGCGCCCGTCGCGCAACGTCACCTCGGCCTGCCAGTCGGATCTATCCCCGAACTGGTTCACGAAGTCGCGCAGATCACCCCATACAGGTGTCGGCAGGCTATGTGATTGCCAATGGCGCGATGCGTCGATCACGGTGATTTCGGCGAAACCGCTGTCAGGATCGATATGCCACATCTTGCGATAGGCGGTATTGGAAAATGCCAGAACGCCCGTGGCCGAGAAAACAGCGATCGACTGCTCCATCGCGTTCAGGGCCGATTGCCCCAATTCAAGCTGCGACCGAAACTGACGTGTCAGCGATATCTCGGCGCTGATATCCTCGAACAGGAAAGCCACCGCACCGTCGGGGTGCGGCCGACCGCTGATGCGGTAGGTCAGGCCCGATGGCAGGGACCAGGTCTCGAGGTAAAGACCGTTATCCGCGGCTGCGACCAGATCGGTGATCTGATCCCTCCACGATCTGTAGTTCTTGGGCTCTGGCATCATCTGGCGATCGCGCAGCCGGTCAAAGAACGACAGCAGATTTGGTCGCGCGCTCAGGAATTCCGCAGGCAAGGAGGTCAGATCGATCAAGGCCGGATTGAACAGCGCCAGTTGCCGCTGCCGGTCGAAGATCGCCAGACCGATGGACAGTTGTGCGAAGGTCTTGGTCAGGGTCTGTACAAAGTTGCGCTGGGCGATTTCCGCGTTGACGACGGCGTTTACATCCGTGGCATAATTCATCCATCCTGATGGTATCCGCAGGCATCGCACATCGAACCAATAGGGTTGCACCGATCCGGACGGGACAATCGACAAGCGATATGATGCGTTGTCGCATTCTGTCTGAAGCGGCACATCGAACATGATCGGAAAACCCTGTGCCGTCGTCATGTCTTCGGGGCTGCGCCGTTCGAACCGGGTGACTAGATCCGCATATGCGGTGTTTGCCCAGAGAACACGACCATCCCTTGCCGTTTGCCATATCGGATAGGGCGCACCGGTAACCGCCAACCGAAGCCATCCTGCCTCTTCGGACATGTCGGCTGACGGGATTGCGTGTTCCTGGTCATGGCAGTGATCGACAATTTGAAGGCGAACCCAGTCATCCCACCATTCGACGACGATATGCGCCGCCGCTGCAGCGCCTGCCATGGAGTCCAGCCGGATCTGACCGCTTTCGCCAGGGGATGCCCTGAATTGTGAAGGATCGTCGGGAAGATCGGGAAAGCGCGGTCTCAGCACGCAAAGCACAAGCCCCCAATCATCAAGGCTATGCGGGCCAACGGCTGATCCATCGGTCGTGGACGGTTGCAAAAGCTGTGTGGCCCTGTCGCTTGCCTGCAAGAGCATACGACCTTCGAAGAGGAAGGCGGCATCGGCACCCTCGCCTTTCGACTCGGCCGGTGCATCCTGACCGCCTGTCGCGTGCCCGCTTTGATCAAACCGGGCCAGCAGAACAAGGATGAAGCCGCCCAAAAGCAGCCCCAGGCTTACCGGTACAACAAACTGAAACAGATTGAGCAGAGCCATCCCCGACTCCCCCGTCTGGAAACATGACTTACAGCTTTGACGCGAAATGCTTAATGCATGGTTAACGCCGAGAAGCCGCTGACCCGAAACCGGATTACCGGATCAGGTATCCAGCAGGCGGTTCTGCCCCATTGGCGTGGCATTCGCCGGATGGCGTGCATCGATCTTTGATCGCGGCCAGACAACTTCGACAATCGCGCCGCACTTCTGGGGTTGTTCCGTACTGGCAAGATAGGGATCTCGCCCGTTGGCAAAGCTGAGTTCGGCCCCGGACCGTTCAAGAAGCGTCTTGGCGATGAACAGCCCCAGCCCCATGCCTTCGTATTCCGGGCGCTGGGCGCGTTCCGGTTCGCTTCTGCGCAACCGCATGAAGGGGTCGCCGATCCGCCCCATGATGTTCGCGGGATAGCCCATGCCGTCATCCATGATGCGCACCGAAACGGTTTCATCATCCCAGCGGGTTTCCACCCAGACATTCGCCCACGCGAAATCAACCCCGTTCTGCAACAGGTTGCGCAGCCCATGCACCAGGTCGGGGCGGCGCAGCACCATGGGCTGGCTCTGGCTGTCTTCGTCCGTCAGACCGTCCTGAAAATTGATGTCCTTGCCACGGTTCATATGCGGGGCCGCGGCTTCGCGTACCAAGGTGCCCAAGGGCGCCTGACGCAGCATCAGATCATCCTTGCCCGCCCGCCCCATGGAACGCAGGATATCCCGGCATCGGTCTGCCTGCTCGCGGATCAGCCGTGCATCGTCCTGAAGCTCGGGAAAATCATCCAGCTCTTCGATCAGCTCGGCACTGGTCAGCTTGATGGTGGCCAGTGGTGTGCCCAGTTCATGGGCTGCCGCCGCGACGACGCCGCCCAGATCGGTCAGCTTCTGCTCGCGCGCCAAGGCCATCTGCGTCGCTTGCAACGCGTCGGACATCGAATGCATCTCTTGGGTGACACGCCGGGAATAGAAGCTGAGGAAGATCACAGCGATGGTGATGGCCACCCAATTGCCGAAAACGAAAATGTCGGGCACCTGCAAAAGGAACCCCTGCTCTGATCGCAGGGGAAGGTGGAACTCGGCCAGAAGGGTCACGGCAAGGATGGCGGTGATCCCCAGAAACACGGTCGAGCGAAGCGTCAGAACCAAGGCTGAAACCGTCACCGGCCCCAGGATCAGGATGTAGAACGGGTTATGCAGGCCGCCCGTCAGGTACAGCAGCAGCGCCAGTTGCAGAAGATCGAAGAGAACCATCAACAGGTTTTCGGTTTCCGACAGTCGCTTGTTTTCGGGGAAAATGAACATCGCGATCAGGTTGCCCATGACCGACACGCTGACGACCAACAGGCACAGCCCCATCTCGATCTGCAGCTTGTAGGCCTCTTGCGCGACGAACAGGGCGATCAGCTGTCCGATGACAGCTGCCCAGCGCAACAGGATGATCGTGCGAAGACGAACCCAGTTTCCGCGTTCGCGCCCCTTGAGAACGCCAAGCTGCATATCACTCATATGTGCCCATTCGTCCCGTTGCATGTCTGGCCCAAGTGCTAAATATGCACCCCGGCTGACCCAATAACCAGTCCTGCCGGAAAAGGAGAACGTGATGTCCCGTTTTTATGCCATCGCCGCGGTGTGTCTTGTCATTGCGATGACTGCAGGTGTTTTTGTCTATACAAGGCTTGCGGGTACACCTGACAAATACGCCCAGTGCCGCACCACAAATATTGCCGGTGGCGCCTCGCAGATCGGGGGACCGTTCACTCTGGTGGACGAGACCGGCAAGACGGTGACGGACGCCGATGTGATCGACCAGCCAAGCCTGATCTATTTCGGCTATACTTTCTGCCCGGATGTCTGCCCCCTGGACACGTCCCGGAACGCAGAGGCGATCGATATCCTTGAAGAGCGTGGCCTGATGGTGAAGCCTGTTTTCATCTCGATCGACCCTGAACGCGACACGCCCGAAGTTGTCGACGCATTCACGGCAAACCTGCACGAGCGCATGCTGGGTCTGACAGGGTCGCCCGAGCAGGTTCGCGCGGCCAGCCGTGCCTACCGCACCTTCTATCAGAAACAGGAAGGTGACGATGAATACTACCTCGTCGATCATTCCACGATGAGCTATCTCGTCTTTCCCGAAGATGGTTTTGTCGAAGTCTTTCAGCGGTCTTTGCGCGCGGAAGATGTGGCGGACCGTATCCAGTGCTTTCTGGAAGCCCAATGACAGTTTGCTCTGACATCACGAGAATGACAGGTTGGTTTGACGCCTGACAGCGCGCGCTATAATAGATTTGAACAGCGTTGGCTGGATCAGGAGGCACAGGCGTGGCGGAAGACCTGCACGACATCGGAGAAGACAGAACACTTCTTCTGGTCGACGACGATGAAGCGTTTCTGAAGCGCCTGGCCAAAGCCATGGAAAAACGTGGCTTCGATGTGGAAACCGCAGGTTCGGTCGCTGCTGGCAAGGCCATTGCAACGGCCCGTCCCCCTGCCTATGCCGTGTGTGACCTGCGCCTAGAGGATGGCAACGGGCTGGATGTGGTCGAGGTTCTGCGCGACAAACGCCCGGATTGCCGCATCGTCGTGCTGACCGGTTACGGTGCCATTGCAACCGCTGTCGCGGCGGTCAAGATCGGTGCCACGGATTACCTGAGCAAACCGGCGGATGCGACCGACATCACCCACGCCTTGCTGGCGACCGGGGCCGACCTTCCGCCGCCGCCCGAAAACCCGATGAGCGCGGATCGCGTTCGTTGGGAGCATATCCAGCGCGTGTATGAACTGTGCGACCGCAATGTGTCCGAGACGGCGCGTCGCCTGAACATGCATCGCCGTACCCTTCAACGTATCCTTGCCAAACGTTCACCCCGCTGAGGCCCGCACGGCAAGGCGTGACTGGTACTCCGTCAGGAATGCCAGCCTTGACTGTTCATAGGTCGTGACAAGCGCCGTGATGTCGAACCGGTCGCCCTGTCCGCTTGAGGCCAGGCTTTCCCCCTCTGTGCACAGGTGGGAAACCGCCACGAACCCGAGGTTGAGAACACCACCCTTGAGAAAGTGAAGATCGACCGCCAGCCGCGAAACATCGGGATTGTCACGCAGGCGGGTCACGACATCACCAGCTTCGGCCAGGAAGAGGTTGACCACCTCGTCAAAACAATCAGCGCCGATTTCATCCCGCAGTTCTTCCACACGTGTCCAGTCGATCATGTCCCTCTCCTGCCGCGACATGCTTTGCAGGCTTAGGGAAAAGAACTTAACATTCTGTAAATACGATTAATTCTAACATTTAGCTGGCGTTAGGGATTGCGCTTTACATGGGGCTTTCATGTCAAGAAGGCAGCAACCCGTGTCCGCGCAAGCACAGCATTCCCAGAAGACAGGCCCGAACGCGACGGTCGTGCGTGACATTCCCTTGCATGCGCTTGTGGTCGATGACAGTGACCTGCAAAGGCGTATCCTTTCGTCCTTTCTGACCCGGTGGGGCTTCAGGGTATCCGAAGCCGCCAGTGGGCAGGATGCGCTGGCGCTTTGCACTGTTGAGGCGCCGGATCTTGTTCTCAGCGACTGGATGATGCCCGGCATGGATGGGCTTGCGTTCTGTCGCGCCTTCCGTGCCCTGCCACGGGAATCCTATGGCTATTTCATCCTTCTCACCTCGAAAAGCGGCAAGGAAGCCGTGGCGCTCGGTCTTGATTGCGGGGCTGACGACTTCCTGACCAAGCCCGTCAATCCCGCAGAACTGCGCGCCCGCATCAATGCGGGTACGCGGATCATCGACATGCAGCGGCAACTGTCGGACAAGAATCGCCTGATCACCAGCACCCTGGCCGAGCTTCAGGCGCTTTATGATGCGCTGGACACCGACCTTGCGGAGGCGAAAAAACTGCAACAGTCGCTGGTGCGGGAAAGATCGCATGACTTCGGCGCGGCGCAGGTCTGTCTTCTGTTGCGATCCTCGGGGCACGTGGGGGGGGATCTGGTCGGGTTCTATCCGGCCGGCGATACGCATGCGGGGCTGTTTGCGCTGGATGTGTCCGGCCACGGGATCAGTTCCGCGATGATGACGGCGCGACTGGCAAGCTACATGTCATCCTCTGCGCCGGAACATAACATCGCCCTGACGCGTGATGCGGATGGTGCACTGACCCATTTGCCGCCCGAACAGGTTGTCGGCTCGTTGAACCGCCTTGTCCTGCAGGAGGTGCAGACCGATCACTACCTCACCTTGTTTCTGGCCGATGCCGATCTGCAGACCGGGCGTGTCGTCATGGTGCAGGCAGGGCATCCGAACCCCATGGTTCAGCGATCTGACGGAACGTTGGAAATCCTGGGCGCAGGCGGTCTGCCGGTCGGACTGTTCGACAGCGCGATCTATCAGCAGTTCGACTGCGTTCTTGCACCGGGCGATCGGCTGATCGTGCTGTCCGACGGAATCCTTGAATGTCCCGACCCGGAAGAACGCCTGTTGGGGACCGAAGGTGCCTCAAGGATGCTGGATGATTTGCGCCATTTGGTCGGAACCGCATTTCTGGAAGCCTTCATCTGGAACCTGACCGAATACGCGGGCGGTCACGACTTCCCGGATGACGTTTCGGCCGTTCTGTTTGAATACAAGGGTGCGCCGCAGTCAGAAGCGTCGAAGACCGGATAGCAAACCGGTGACGAAATGCCTGTCTCCGGCGTTTCCAAGCTTGCCGGCTGCAACCGCGGGGGGCATCCACAACGCGGTATGGCCTGCCTCGCTGGGCGGGCCGATCCGGCGCACTGGCCTTGCCAGGTAGATCATGCACAGCTTCTCGGCCCAGAGGTCGTATTCAGGCATATAGGTGAAGCGGCGGAATGTTCCGATACGGCGCGGGGCGGCAATGCTCCAGCCTGTTTCCTCGAAAACCTCGCGGTGAAGTGCTGCCAAAGGCGACTCGCCGGGGTCGATCCCGCCGCCCGGCAGCTGGAACTCCGGCCATGGATCGGCCTGATGCGTCACCAGCATGTCCGCGCCGCGCAACAGGATCGCATAGGCCCCTGGTCGGCGTCTGTAGCTTTGCCCCGCCCGGGGCGTTTCACCAAACCGTCTGATCATCATGTCACCTTTTGCACAAGCCCTGCGCGCAGCGGGTGGCAGCCATTCCCTTGGTGCCTGCCTTGCCCCGCCTATATACACGCGGTATGCCAAGAGACGGCTCGTAAGGAAACCCCATGACACTTGGATCAAAAATCGCCTGGGACGATACGGTATTGCCGTTCCAGCTGGACAACTCGGACATCAGGGGCCGTGTCGCACGGCTGGACGGGGTGCTTGACGGTATCCTGAAGCAGCACGACTACCCTCCGGTGGTCGAGGCGCTGGTGGCTGAAATGGCCTTGCTGACCGCGTTGATCGGCCAGTCGGTCAAGCTGCGCTGGAAATTGCAGCTTCAGGTCCAGTCCAAGGGCCCTGTCAGGATGATTGCCACGGATTACTATGGCCCGTCCGAGGAAGGCGAGCCGGCACGTATCCGGGCCTATGCAAGCTATGATGCGGATCGTCTGACGGATGGGGCGCCCTTCGACCAGATCGGCACGGGTTATTTTGCGATCATGATCGACCAGGGCCAGGGCATGACCCCCTATCAGGGCATCACCCCGCTTGCCGGTGGATCGCTTGCATCCTGTGCCGAGGCGTATTTCGCCCAGTCCGAGCAGTTGCCGACCCGCTTTGCCCTGAGCTTCGGCAAATCGACCGAGCGTGGGATCAAGGAATACTGGCGCGCAGGCGGTGTGATGTTGCAGCACATGCCGAAGGCCTCGCCCTTTGCCAAAGGTGCAGAGGCGACAGGCGAAGATGGCTTGTTGCACGCACGCGACCTTGTGGATGGCGAGGATGGCGAGAACTGGAACCGTGCCAATCTTCTTCTGGACACGGTCGAGAATCTGGAACTTGTCGGGCCGCGCGTGTCGCCGACCGATTTGCTGATCCGCCTGTTCCACGAAGAGGCGCCGCGTGTCTTCGATGCGCAGCCCGTGCGATTTGGTTGCACCTGTTCCGAAGACCGTGTGCGGCAAAGCCTGTCGATCTATTCCTCCAAGGACATCGAAAAGATGACCACGGACGAGGGGCGGGTCACGGCCGATTGCCAGTTCTGCGGCGCCCATTACGACCTTGACCCCGAGACCCTGGGATTCGAGGCCAAAGGGACGGACGGGGATGCGGACTGATCCTCTTGATCGGGTTATCGACGCATTGCGCCGTGAGGGGCGTCCGTCTTCCGATTTCGATCTGAACCCGGATGTCGTCTTGCCAGAGGGTCGGCCGCTGCGTGCGGCCGGCGTTCTTGTTCCGCTGATCGAGCGGCCGTTCGGCATGCAGGTGATCCTGACAAAACGATCATCCGCCCTCAAGCATCACCCCGGTCAGATCGCCTTTCCGGGCGGCAAGCAGGACGAAGGCGATGCCGATGTCATTGCCGCCGCCCTGCGCGAGGCAGAGGAAGAAATCGCGCTCGACCGCGCAAATGTCGAGGTTCTGGGCACCATGCCCGCGCATGAAACCGTGACGGGCTTCATCGTGACGCCGGTTCTGGCCCGCGTCGTCGCGCCCTTCGATCCCCGGCCCGAACCCGGCGAAGTCGCCGAGGTGTTCGAGGCACCGCTGTCCCATGTCACGGATCCTGCCCGTTTCATCATCCAGTCGCGGCGCTGGCGCGGGCAAAGGCGGCACTATTTCACCGTGCCATACGGTCCCTATTACATCTGGGGCGCAACGGCCCGTATTCTGCGCGCATTGGCAGACAGGATGCAGGGCTGATGCGGATCGCGGCGGAGTGGATCACGGCGGATCACACGCAGGCCGTCTGCACGATGCTGACACAGGCCGGCTACAGGGCACTGTTTGTCGGTGGTTGCGTCCGTAATGCCATTATCGGCGCACCTGTCACCGATATCGACATCGCGACCGATGCCCGCCCCGAGGTGGTGATGGAACTGGCCAAGGATGCCGGCCTGCGCCCCGTGCCGACCGGGATCGAGCACGGCACGATCACGGTGATCGCTGGCGGCATACCGCATGAGGTCACGACCTTTCGCCGCGATGTCGAAACCGATGGCCGCCGCGCTGTTGTAGCCTATGCAACCCGGGTCGAGGATGATGCACGCCGCCGGGATTTCACCATGAACGCGCTTTATGCCGACCCCTCGGGTGCAGTGCTTGATCCGCTTGGCGGCCTGCCCGATCTGATGGCGCGGCGGGTCCGGTTCATCGAGGACGCAGCCGCACGCATCGCAGAGGATTACCTGCGTATCCTGCGTTTTTTTCGCTTTCACGCGTGGTATGGCGATGATGCGCAGGGGCCGGATCAGAACGCCCTGTCGGCAATCGCCGAAGCCACGGACGGTTTGGCGCAATTGTCGCGTGAACGTGTGGGCAGCGAGATGGGCAAGCTGCTCTCGGCACCGGATCCCGCCCCATCGGTTGCGGCCATGCGCGCCTGTGGCGTGCTGACACGCATCCTGCCAGGTGCCGACGATCGCAGTCTGGCGCCGTTGGTGCATCTTGAACAGCAAGCGCAGGTTGGGCCTGACTGGTTGGCGCGGCTTGCCTCGATGACAGGCCCCGAGGCTGCCGGTCGCCTGCGGTTGAGCCGTGCAGAGGAAATCAGGCTGTGCCTGCTGCGCGACGGCTTGGGTTCGGGCCGGAATGCGGGCGAGCTGGGTTTTCGGCACGGGATCGAGGATGCGCGCGCCATCCTGCTACTGCGCGCAGCCGTCATGAGCCAACCTCTTGCGCCCGAGAGCCTTGAGGCCGCCGCAGAAGGTGCCGCGGCCGTGTTTCCCTTGCGCGCCGCTGATTTGATGCCGGAATTCGAGGGCCCCGCCCTTGGCCGCGAACTTGAACGGCTGAAACAGCGCTGGATCCTGTCGGGTTTCCGCCTGACACGCGAAGAATTGCTGGATCGCGGGTAATCTTGCTTCTTGCCTTGCGGCCCATCGCGATTGCGGGTTTCTTGACCGCTGACCCTGCGGGCTAGGTTCTTCCCTGAACCCGATGACTGAAAGACCCATGATGCAATCCGCAACCCGTATCGACCCTTTCCAGCCTGCCGAAGGTCCGCCGCCACAGGCGCTGGGCGCGTTCTTTCGCTGGGCGCTGTCGGGGTCGTGGCCTGCGCTATGTCTCGCTGCAGGATTATCGGCGCTGGCCGGGGCGCTTGAGGCGGGGACCGCCCTGATCCTCGGGATGGTGATCGATGGCGCGGTTGCCAGCGGGCCCGACATGTTCTTTGGCGCGTCCAACATGGCCATGATCCTGGGGGCTGTCGGTTTCTTCCTGATCCTGCGCCCGCTGGCTTTCGGTCTGTCCTCGGCGGCCAATTCGATCATCGTACAGCCCAATGTGAATCCGCTTGTCCTTAGCCGGTTGCACCGCTGGACGCTGGGGCAATCGGTCAAGTTCTTCGACGATGATTTCGCGGGCCGCATCGCCCAGAAACAGATGCAGACAGCACGCGCGATCACCGATGTCGCGGTCGAGATGATCAACGTCGTGGCCTTTGCCCTGGCCTCGCTGATCGGATCGGTATTCCTGCTGCTGGCAATCGATGCGCGTGTCGCGCTGGTCTTTGTCATCTGGCTTGCCGCTTACTTCATGCTGATCCGCTGGTTCCTGCCGCGTATCCGCGAACGCGCCGGCAAACGGGCGGGCGCGCGTGCGATGGTATCAGGCCAGGTTGTCGACACGATCACCAACATCAAGACGGTCAAGCTGTTTGCCCATGCCGATCACGAGGATCGCGCCGCGCTTGGCGCGATGCAGCGGTTTCGTGATACCTCGCTGCATTTCGGCAAGCTGTCGGCCGTGTTTCGCGTCGCTTTGATGACTCTGGCGGGGATCCTGCCGGTCCTTCTGATCGGCGGCACCTTGATCTTCTGGTCGCAAGGTACCGCGACAGAGGGGGATATCGTCGCCGCAGGCGCGGTTTCCATCCGTATCGCGCAGATGACCGGCTGGGTCAGTTTCACCCTTATGGCGATCTATTCGAACATTGGCGAAATCGAAGACGGCATCCACACCCTCACGCCGCGCACCCGTCTGGATGACGCCGCTGCCGCAAGTGAACTGCAGGTTCCCGAGGGTCGCATCCGCTTTGACGGTCTTGGCTTTGCCTATGGTCGGGATGCCGGCGGCATCAGCGACATCGAACTTGAGGTGAAGCCGGGCGAAAAGTTGGGGATCGTCGGTGCTTCCGGTGCGGGCAAGTCGACCCTCGTGGCGCTTCTGCTCAGGCTTTATGATCCCGAGCAGGGGCGCATCCTGATCGACTGGCAGGATATCCGCGATGTGACACAGGAAAGCCTGCGGCGCAGAATTGGAATGGTCACGCAGGAAACCGCGATGTTCAACCGGTCGGCCCGGGACAACATCCTTTATGGTCGCCCCGATGCCACCGAGGACGAAGTGATCGCCGCTGCCAAAAAGGCCGAGGCGCATGAATTCATCAAGGATCTGCAGGATCACAAGGGGCGGCGCGGCTATGATGCCCATCTGGGTGAGCGCGGCGTGAAATTGTCTGGCGGGCAGCGCCAGCGGATCGCGCTGGCGCGCGCGATCCTCAAGGATGCGCCGATCCTTGTGCTGGATGAGGCGACAAGTGCATTGGACAGCGAAGTCGAAGCCTCGATCCAGACAGCGCTTGAGCGTGTGATGATCGGCAAGACCGTGCTGGCCGTCGCGCACCGGTTGTCGACGATCAGCCAGATGGACAGGATTGTGGTGCTGGATGCGGGCCGGATCGTGGAACAGGGCACGCATGATGATCTACTGGCGGCGGGTGGGCTATATGCGCGCTACTGGAACCGCCAGTCAGGTGGTTTCATCGGGCTGCGGGATGCCGCCGAATAGGGCTTTATGCAAAGCCCGCGCCGGGGTATCCCGCGCCTCATGACAGAATATCGCATCATCCGCCTGGGGCATCAGGGCGACGGGATCGCCCAGGGCCCTGTATTCGCCTCGATGACCCTGCCCGGCGAGGTCGTGACCGGCACCTTGACCGGTGACAGGCTGACGGATGTGCGGATCATCACGCCATCGTCGAACCGTGTCGCCGCCCCTTGCCGGCACTACAAGGCCTGCGGCGGTTGCCAGGTCATGCACGCATCTGATGATTTCGTGGCCAGCTGGAAGACCGATGTGGTGCGCGCGGCCCTGTTTGCGCAGGGGATCGAAGCAGAGTTTCGCCCCATCCTCACATCCCCGCCCCGGTCACGCCGGCGCGCGGCCCTATCGGCCCGCCGCACCAAGAAGGGCGCTTTGGCAGGGTTTCACGCCCGTGCCTCGGACACGTTGATCGACATTCCCGATTGTCAGCTTTTGCTGCCAGCCTTGCTGGACGCCTTGCCGCTGTCCGAGGCGCTGGCGATCACAGGTGGCAGCCGCAAGGGCGAGTTGACCGTTCAGGTCACGCAGAGCGAGGGCGGTCTGGACGTGATGGTCACGGGCGGCAAGCCCCTTGACGGGCCGCTGCGGGTCGCCTTGGCTGCCGAGGTGGAGCGTTTCAAGCTGGCCCGGCTTGTCTGGGATGACGAACTGGTGGGCATGCGGTTGCCCCCGGTGCAGCGCTTCGGCGCCGCGCGCGTCACCCCGCCACCGGGCGCGTTCCTGCAGGCAACCGCCGAAGGCGAGGCGGCGCTGCTGGCGTCCGTCGCCGAGGCGGTTGGGGGTGCTGCGCGGGTCGTTGACCTCTTTGCCGGGTGCGGCACCTTCGCGCTTCCTCTTGCCGCGCAGGCCGAGGTGCACGCTGTCGAAGGTGATGCCGCGATGGTCAAGGCGCTGGATCAGGGGTGGCGGCAGGCCGAAGGGTTGAAACGCGTCACGGCCGAAGCGCGTGACCTGTTCCGCCGGCCCCTGCTTCCGGACGAGTTGAAACGCTTCGATGCGGCCGTGATCGACCCCCCACGCGCGGGTGCCGAGGCGCAGGTCAGCGAGCTGGCGCAATCGCGGATCGGGCGGATTGCCTTTGTGTCCTGCAACCCGGTGACCTTTGCGCGTGATGCAAAAATCCTGCTGTCAGCAGGTTATCGCCTTGAATGGGTGCAAGTCGTAGATCAATTCCGCTGGTCGACCCATGTAGAGCTTGCGGCGGCCTTCAAGGCCCCACATATCTGACGCCGCGCAAGACCACTTCCTACCGGAGCAAGCGATGACTTTTCGGACGAAACTGGCTGATTGGCTGGCCCTACCCTTGGTGACCAATTTCGTGATCGCCGTCATTCTGGTGAATGCGGTGACCCTTGGGCTGGAAACCTCCGATGCCGCCATGGCTGCGGCAGGGCCCTTGATCCTGACGATTGACCGCATCTGCCTGTCGATTTTCGTGATCGAGATCGTCCTCAAGCTGATCGCCCATGGGCGCAACTTTTTCCGCTCGGCCTGGAACCTGTTCGATTTCGTGATCGTGGGTATCGCGCTGGTGCCGAATGCGCAGGGCATGTCCGTCCTGCGCGCGCTGCGGATCCTGCGGGTCTTGCGTGTCATCTCGGTCGCGCCGCGCCTGCGCCGTGTGGTCGAGGGGTTCATCACCGCCCTGCCCGGCATGGGCAGCGTGTTTCTGCTGATGGCGATCATCTTCTACATAGGCTCTGTCATGGCGACAAAGCTGTTTGGCGACAGTTTTCCCGAGTGGTTCGGCACCCTTGGGCGTAGCGCCTATTCGCTGTTTCAGATCATGACGCTGGAAAGCTGGTCGATGGGGATCGTGCGCCCCGTGATGGAGGCTTATCCTTACGCCTGGGCCTTCTTCGTGCCATTTATCCTTGTCACGACCTTTGCTGTTGTGAACCTTCTGGTTGGTCTTGTCGTGAACTCGATGCAGGATGCACATCAGGAAGAAAGCAACGAGAAAACAGATGCTTACCGTGACGAGGTCCTGACGCGGCTAAGGGCGATCGAGGACCGGATGAACGCCCGCGACAAGGTGTAACGCTTTCGCCATCAAGCCGATTCAGCCTATCTGCAGGTCGTGTTTCCGTGTATCAGTTTGCCAAAAAAGAAGATCGAGCAGATATGTTAGACAGGCGTTTTTTCCTTCTGGCGCTACCCTTCGGGCTGTCCGCTTGTGCTGGCGCCCCTTCGAAGTTCAAGGTCTACAAGGGCCCGCCCGTGACGCGTATCCTTGTGTTCAAGCAGGCGCGGCGCATGCATCTGATGCATTTTGACCGGCCTTTGGCATCCTATGACATTCACCTTGGTTTTGCGCCGGCCGGACACAAGCAGTTCGAAGGGGATGGGCGCACACCCGAAGGCGAATACATCATCGACAGGCGCAACCCGAACAGCCGTTTCCACTTATCCTTGGGCATTTCCTACCCCAACGAGGCGGATATCGCCCGCGCAAAGGCTGCTGGCCGTGATCCGGGGGGCGATATCTTCATTCACGGACGCCCGAAGCGCTGGCAGAACGGCCAGAACGATTGGACCTGGGGCTGTATCGCCGTCACCGACGAGGAAATGGAAATCATCTATTCCATGGTCCAGGACGGCACACCGATCTCGATCTTTCCGTGACGCGGCGCATCTGAAAATAAAGAAACCCCGAACAGTGTCCGGGGTTTTCTGGTCGCGATCCTGCGGTTCGGCAGGAATCGATGTCTTAGTTCCCCACCACCAAGGTCCACCAGATCTTGCCGTTCGCTTCCTGGTGCCACGAGAAACCCATGTTGCGGGCCGCTGGTTCCAGGATCACGCGGCGGGTGTCCGGTGCGTCCATCCATGCGGCCAGGGTTTCCAGCTCGGTCTCGTAGGTTTCCGAAATCGTCTCGCCCAGCAGTTGACCGGGATAACCCGCGCGCCTGACCCGGTCGATCGGCGAAGATCCGTCGGACCCGAAATGCCAGGGCCGGTTCTGAACTGCCATATCGCGGGAATGGGTTGCCGCTGCTGCCGTCAACTCTGAACTCAGCTGGATAGGGGCGGCGCCGGCCGCCTGGCGCAGTGCATTGACGGAATCAAGCATGCGGAACTGTATTTCAGCCGAATCCCCTGCAGAGATCCGGTAGACCCGTGGCAATGGGCGCCCGTCCGGCCCAAGAGTGGGCGGAGGTGGAGCTGCACAGGCTGCCAGAAAAAGCGAAGTCGTGGCAAAAATGACGGCAAGTCTGAACATGTGTAGTTTTCCCGCGCTAACCTGCCTGCTTTATCCTGCCGAAACCGCATATTAAACCCACTTCGGCGTGACTGCGCCAAATGACGCCAGTTTGATTTGCGACTGCGTCTTTCACGCAATAAGATTGCCCCGTCGACAGTTTGCCTGTCTTGGAGTTTTTGGATGACTGATAACCGCGGAACAGCCTTCAACAGGCGCGTCTTTCTTGCCGGAAGCGCGTCGCTTCTTGCAACACCGGCCTTGGCCCAGAACGTGAACGGTGCCGATACGGTCGAGGTGGAGCGTGATCTGTCGCAAGTCGTACGTCGGAACGCCTCGAGTTTCCGCACACTGGACTGGCGGCCCTATTTCTCGGATCTGCGCAACGGCGCGGTGCTGGTGGATATCGATTCGCGCGCGCTGCATTTCTGGGACGAAGATCAAACGACCTACAAACTTTACCCGTCCAGCGTGCCCTTGTCCGAGGATCTGACGCGGCGCGGTCGCACTTCCGTGATTCGCAAGGTGGAAGGCCCAAGCTGGGCGCCAACCCCCTCGATGAAAGAGCGGAATCCGGAATGGCCCGACTTCGTGCCCCCCGGTCCCGACAACCCGCTGGGTACACATGCGCTTTATCTCAGCTGGACCTATTACCGTATTCATGGAACCCATGATACGCGCAAAATCGGGCGGCGATCCTCCAACGGATGCATCGGTCTTTACAATGAACATATTGCCGAATTGTATGGAATGACCAAAGTTGGAACACAGGTGTTGCTAATTTGACGACATTCCCTTGCAGCACTGAAAACAGGTGCGTGCAGATTTGCAATTGCCTTGGATTACTGCTTTAGACAATAATACGAGGTACGTCTTGGGTGCTTGGTGTGCTTTGCACGCCAGCCGATTATCTGGAGGTTAACATGAAGAAACTCGTTCTCGCTGCTGCTGTTACCGCTGCCGCTTCCACCGCATATGCTGGCAACATGGCTGAGCCCGTTATGGAAGCGCCGGTTGTTGTTGAAGAAACCGCTGGCTCCTCGGGCGGCGGCGTTCTGGTTCCGCTGCTGATCCTGGCAGTGGTTGCAGCAGCAGTCGCAAGCTGATTTCAGCTCTCTACTGACAAAGAAAAAGGCGGTGTTTTACACCGCCTTTTTTATTTGTCTCGGGATCTGCGTCGCGCGGAGATCGCGCGCCGCCGCAGGTCAATCCAGCCAACCCTTGAGGTTGTCCTCGATCACCGCGCTCAGCGCCGCGATATGGGCATCGTCGTCGTTGAGGCAGGGAATATAGGTGAAGTGATCGCCACCGGCCTCTTCGAAGCTTTCCTTGATCTCTTCGTTGATCTCTTCAAGCGTTTCGATGCAGTCGGCTGAAAATGCAGGCGCAATAACCGCGATGCGTTTCTTGCCGTCTTCCTTGGCAAGGCGCGCCACTTCTTCGACCGTATAGGGCTTGAGCCATTCTTCCGGTCCGAACCGTGACTGGAAGGTCGTCACGATCTGGGTCTTGTCCCAGCCCAGCCGCTCCATCAACAGTCGCGTCGTCTTCTGGCACTGGCAATGGTAGGGATCGCCTTCCATCAGGTAGCGTTTCGGAACGCCGTGATACGAACAGACCAGCACTTCGGGCTTGTGCTCTTCCTGGGCATAGGCGCGCTCAACTGATTGTGCCAAGGCTTCGATGTAGAGCGGATGCTCGTAATACGGATCAACGACACGGGCTGTCGGTTGCCATTTTTCATCCATCAGCGCCCTGAAGAACTGATCGTTCGCCGTGGCCGATGTTGCGCCGGCGTAATGCGGATAAAGCGGGAAAAACAGGATCTTGCGGCATCCGGCATCCACCATCGCCCGCACCTTCGACTTGGTCGAGGGATTGCCGTATCGCATGCAGAAATCCACCATGACATTGTCGCCGTACCGGGCCTTCATCGCCTCGGTGATCTTGGCGGTCTGGTCCTTGGTGATCGTCATCAGCGGGCTTTCGCCCTTGTCGTGGTTCCAGATGGACTCGTAGTTCTTGCCGCTGCTGAAAGGCCGCTTGCTGAGGATGATGAGCTGCAGAAGCGGCTGCCAAAGCCATGGGCTGTAGTCGATAACGCGTCGATCCGACAGGAATTCGTTCAGATAACGCCGCATGGACCAGTAATCGTAGTTATCCGGCGTGCCCAGGTTGGCCACGAGAATACCAACTTTCCCCATCGCCACCTTCGGGTGATCGGCGGGTGACATTGGCGGCCTTGCGGCGTTGGTCTGTGTCGTTTCGGTCGAAGTGGCATCCAGCATCTGGGCCCTCGTTCATCTTGAATTTTGAATGGGTCAGCAGGGGACATAAAGGTTCTTGGCGGATCGTCAATCTTGCAGCTTCGATTCGATGCTTCCAAGGGCATCTGCAAGCCGTGCCTGCGCACTTCCCGGGCGCAATGGTTTGGGCTGACTGTCATCCGGCGCCCAACCGCTGAGGAATATCATTTCGAAGGTCGCGGGGATGCGACCCTCGCCATCGCCATGCTGGTCGACATAGATCCTTGCCGCTTCCTCGAGGACGGCACGGCGGGTAGGGCGGCGCAGGCGCGCCTCAAGGGCATTGCCTTCGCCCATCGCCCGCAAATCCCGCATCAAGGCAAAAGGATCGGCATAGCTGACCGTCAGGCTTACGCTGTCCGCAACTGGCAGGGCAAGGCCCGCGCGTTGCAGCAACCCGCCCAGATCGCGGATCTCGGCCATCGGCAGGATGCGCGGCGACAAACCACCAGTGATGCGCGCTTCGGCCTCGGCAAGGGCGCTGCGCAATTCGTGCAGGGTCAGGCCGCCGAAAAGGGACACAAGGCACAGACCATCCGGGCGCAGCGCGCGCCTGGCCTGGATCAGTTGACCGACAGGATCGCTGGCCCAGTGCAGGGACAGGGCATGGATCACCAGATCATGCGCAGCTTCGGGCAGATCAAGGACATCTTCATCTGCGACGATTCGCGCATCCGGCATGACGGAGTGCCAAAGCTGCGACAGACCCGTCACGACAGCTGGGGACGTAAATGACCTGTTAACCAGTTCCAGGCGATCCTTGATCTCGGCGGCGGCCTCTTCCTGAAGGAACAGGGCAGGGTTCCGCCTGGCGCGGATGCGGTTGCGGGTCAGGGCGCTGCGATCGGTCAGTCTGGGTGTCTGGATCATCAGCGGGATATAGGCGGATGGCGGGTAAGTTTCAAACGGCCTTGCGCCTTGTCTACCCGCCGCGCTGCCTGTGTTGCGGTGGCATGGTCGAAAGCGATTTCGGGCTTTGCACCGGATGCTGGCGCGACACGGCCTTTATCGGCGGATTGGTCTGCGATCTTTGTGGTGTTCCGCTTCCCGGCACGGCCGATGCAGCGGATACCGTTCATTGCGACGATTGCATTTCGATCGCCCGTCCGTGGGCGCGTGGCCGGTCCGCGCTCTTGTATCGCGACGCCGCGCGCCGGATGGTTCTGGCGCTCAAGCATGGTGATAGGCATGACATTGTCCAGCCGGCCGCCGGATGGATGATCCAGGCGGCGCAACCCATCCTGTTGCCGGACCTTCTGTTTGCGCCCGTTCCGCTTCATTGGACCCGCATGTTGCGGCGTCGGTACAATCAGGCTGCACTTCTCTCGACCGCCATTGCCGCCAGGCTTGGCCAGTCCCATTGCCCTGACCTTCTGACGCGCCACCGCCGCACGGCATCGCTGGACAAGACCAGCCGTGACTCCCGCTTTGCGACCCTTGCCTCGGCCATTTCGATCACGACAGCCAGGCGGCCGATCATCGCGGGCAGAACGGTTGTTCTGGTGGATGATGTGATGACATCCGGTGCGACCCTTGCCGCCTGCAGCGAGGCCTGCCTTGCCGCCGGTGCCGCGCAAGTTTTCGTGCTCACACTGGCGCGCGTTGCAAAGGACGCTTAAATCACGGACAAGTTGGACGTGATCAAAGGACAGTCTTCGAGATGCAAACCGTTGAAATCTACACTTCACCGCTCTGCGGGTATTGCCACGCTGCCAAGCGTCTGTTGACCCAGAAGGGTGTGACGTTTTCCGAGATCGATGTCCTGGTTCATCCTGACCGCAAGCCCGAGATGATCAAGCGTGCCAATGGCGGTCGCACAGTGCCGCAGATCTTCGTGGGCACGACCCATGTGGGCGGTTGCGATGATCTGTACGCGCTGGAAAGCGCGGGCAAGCTTGACGCCCTCTTGCAGGGTTGAAGGTGAATGAAAGCCGCGCTGCTGCAACTGACGTCAGGCGATGATCCGCACGCCAACATCGAGATGGTGCGGAACATGATGCGACAGGCGGCGGGGCAGGGCGCGGGATTCATTTTGACCCCCGAGGTGACCAATTGCGTGTCCACCAGCCGCGCGCACCAAGCCGCAGTGCTCATGGATCAGGACAATGATCCATCCCTCGATGCGCTGCGCGCCGAAGCCGCTGAACTGGGTGTGTGGCTGTTGATCGGATCTCTGGCCCTCAAGACGCAGGACGCGGACGGGCGTTTCGCCAATCGCTCGTTCCTGATCGGCCCGGATGGGGCGATCTGCGCCTGGTATGACAAGATCCACATGTTCGATGTTCAGGTGACCGAAACCGAGACATATTGCGAATCCGCTGGCTACCGGCCGGGTGATCGTGCGGTTCTGGCCGATGCCGGGTTCGCGAAAATCGGCATGACGGTCTGCTACGACATCCGCTTTCCCCACCTGCACCGCGCGTTGGCCCAGGCGGGGGCACAGATCCTGACCGTTCCTGCGGCTTTTTCCCCCGTGACCGGCGTGGCGCATTGGGAACCCCTTCTGCGTGCGCGCGCCATCGAGACGGGGTGTTATGTGCTTGCCCCGGCGCAGACCGGGCTGCATCCTTCATCCACAGGCGGCCTGCGCCGCACTCATGGGCACAGCATGGTGATTTCGCCCTGGGGAGAGGTTCTGGCCGATGCGGGAACCGATCCGGGAGTCACTGTTGTTGATCTTGCGATGGGCGACGTGGCACAAGCTAGGGCGCGTGTGCCCGCTTTGACCCATGATCGAAGGTTTGTTCCACCCGATGCCTGACAACAGCAACTCTCTTGCCGTTGCCTTGTTCAGCGAGATACTGACCGCCGATCAGCTGGTCAGGAACCGCCTGTCCAAGGTACTGCCGAAGGGGATGGAAATCTCGCATTTTTCGGTGCTCAATCACCTTGCGCGTTCCGGGTCCGAACGCACCCCCGCGCAACTGGCGAAAAGCTTTCACGTCACGCGCGGTGCGATGACCAATACCCTGGGCAAGCTGGAATGGGCCGGTTACATCCATATCAGGCCGGATTGGGACGATGCGCGCCGCAAGATGGTGGCGATCAGCCCGGCGGGGCGCCGCGCCCGCGACGCGGCGCTTGATGCCATATCACCCATGATCGCCGAGCTGATCTCGGAGCTTGGCGACGAAAAGGTGCGCGCAGCCATCCCCATCCTGCGAGAGCTTCGCTTCAAGCTGGAAGAGGACTGATACCCTCAGGCGGGTTTCAGGCTGGCGGTCACGTAATTGACGCTCAGGTCCCGGTCCGAGATCGACCAATCCCAGGTGATCGGGTTGAAGACGAATCCCTTGCGATCCACGGGATCAAGCCCGGCCTTGCGCAACAGGTCGAACAATTCATCCGGCGTGATGAACTTGTTCCACTCATGCGTGCCCTTGGGCAGCCAGCGCATCACGTATTCCGCACCGACAATGGCCATGGCAAAGCTTTTGGGATTGCGGTTGATGGTCGAACAGATCTGCAACCCACCTTGTTTCAGCAGCTGCTGGCAAGCGGTCAGATAGGTCAGCGGGTCGGACACATGCTCGACCACTTCCATGTTCAGCACGACGTCGAACTGTTCACCTGCCGCGGCCATGTCCTCGGCCGTGGTATGGCGATAGTCGATGGTCAGGCCAGATTGCTCCGCATGAATTTGCGCCACGGGTATATTGCGCGGCGCCGCATCGGCCCCCACCACATCCGCGCCAAGCCGCGCCATCGGTTCGGCCAGGAGTCCGCCACCGCAGCCGATATCCAGAATGCGCAGTCCCTGGAAAGGATCGGCCGTGTTCAGGTCGCGACCGAATTCGCCCGCGATCTGACGCGTGATGTAATCCAGGCGGCAGGGGTTCAGCATGTGCAGTGGCTTGAACTTGCCCTTCGGGTCCCACCATTCCGCGGCCATCGCTTCGAACTTGGCGACTTCGGCGGGATCAACTGTGGTCTGTCCGGCTTGCATTCTGCTCTCCATGTGCTCTTTTACTCTCAGGCGTTATATAGGACGACCATGGACAAATTCTCGGGCCAAAAAAGCGCAGTCCACTATCTGCATCCGCCGGTCGATCCTTTCGATCAGCGCATGATCGACGTGGGCGATGGCCATACCGTCTATATGGAGCAGTCGGGCAATCCTCAAGGAATGCCGGTTGTCGTATTGCACGGTGGGCCGGGTGGTGGCTGCAGCCCTGCCATGCGGCGCTATTTCGATCCCAGGATCTACCGTGTGATCCTGTTCGATCAGCGTGGGTGCGGACGCTCGCGCCCCCATGCATCCGTCAAGGACAACACGACCTGGCACCTTGTACGCGACATCGAAAGGATCAGGACCGATCTGGATATCGGGCAATGGATCGTCTTTGGCGGAAGTTGGGGCGCGACGCTTGCCCTGATCTATGCACAGACCCACCCCGATCGCATCACGGCCCTGGTGCTGCGCGGCGTCTTCCTGGCCACGAAGGCCGAGCTTGACTGGTTCTATGGCGGCGGGGCGGGGCGGTTCTGGCCCGAAACATGGGCGCGCTTCGTCGATCTGATTCCCCAGGATGAACGCGACGACCTGATCGCGGCCTATCACAAGCGGCTGTTTTCCGGCGATCTGATGGTCGAGACGAAATATGGCCGCGCCTGGTCGGCCTGGGAGAATGCGCTGGCATCGTTCCATTCCAACGGAATTGGCGGGGAAAGCCCCGGTGAATATGCGCGCGCCTTTGCCCGGCTGGAAAACCACTATTTCATGAATGGTGCCTTTCTGGACTATGACGGCCAGATCCTGGACCAGGTGGACCGGATCGCCCATATCCCCGGCGCCATCGTGCAGGGCCGCTATGACATGATATGCCCGCCGCAATCGGCCTGGGATCTTGCCGCGCGCTGGCCGAACGTGGAACTTCACATGGTGCGCAACGCAGGGCACGCCCTGTCAGAACCCGGCATCAGCGCGGAACTTGTCCGGGTGATGGACCGCATCGGCGAAGGCTAGGGCACAGGCTGGGCCCGATCACCCCTTGCAGACTCGGGTCTTGCGGCGTATATGGCCTTCAACAGCGGCGCGTTGGGGTCCACTCCCACCGCTCCACCGGGAAAGATCAACGGGCCGCGCGCCCGTTTTTTTGTGCCTGAAAGGCAAGCCTGACCAATGACCAACGACCTGATCGCAAAAGCTGCAATCGACAGACGCCTGGCCGAGATCGTCACTCCGGTGATCGCGGATCTGGGATTCGAACTGGTGCGTATCCGGTTGATGGGCGGCAAGACCTCGACCCTGCAGATCATGGCGGAACGTCCTGAAGGCGGGATTTCCGTCGACGAATGTGCCGAAATCAGCACGGCCGTCAGTGCTGTTCTGGATGTGGAAGACCCGATCGTGGATGAATACACGCTCGAGGTGTCCAGCCCGGGAATCGACCGCCCGTTGACCCGTCTCAAGGATTTCGAGACGTTTGAAGGCTACGAGGCCCGGATCGAAACCGATGAATTGATCGACGGGCGCCGCCGTTTCAAGGGCGTGCTGGCCGGCGTCGAAGGTGATGAAGTTCTGATCAACATCGAAGAAGGCACTGTCGGACTGAAATTCGACTGGCTGTCCGATGCCAAGCTGATCCTGACCGACGAGCTGATCCGCGAGATGCTGCGCCAGCGCAAGGCGGCGGGTATCATCGATGAAGACGAATTTGACGACATAGAAACAGATAACGACACCGGTTCCGAGGAGGACTGAGACCATGGCAATCACTTCCGCCAACCAGCTGGAGCTTTTGCAGACCGCAGAGGCCGTCGCCCGTGAAAAGATGATCGACCCCGGTCTGGTGGTCGAGGCGATGGAGGAATCCCTCGCCCGTGCGGCCAAGTCCCGCTACGGCTCGGAGATGGACATCCGCGTCAAGATCGATCGCAAGACCGGCCGCGCCACCTTTACCCGCGTGCGGACCGTCGTGGCCGATGACGAGCTTGAGAATTATCAGGCCGAATTCACGGTCGAACAGGCCAAGCAGTACATGGAGAACCCGCAGATCGGCGATACCTTCGTCGAAGAGGTGCCGCCCGTGGACATGGGCCGCATCGCGGCACAATCCGCCAAGCAGGTGATCCTGCAAAAGGTGCGCGAAGCAGAGCGTGATCGCCAGTTCGAGGAATTCAAGGATCGCAAGGGCACCATCATCAACGGTGTGGTCAAGCGCGAGGAATACGGCAATGTCATCGTCGACGTGGGCCGTGGCGAAGCGATCCTGCGGCGCAACGAAAAGATCGGCCGCGAATCGTATCGCCCGAATGACCGCATCCGTTGCTACATCAAGGATGTGCGCCGCGAGCAGCGCGGCCCGCAGATCTTCCTCAGCCGGACTGATCCGCAGTTCATGGCGGAACTGTTCAAGATGGAAGTGCCGGAAATCTACGATGGTATCATCGAGATCAAGGCCGTGGCCCGCGACCCCGGTTCGCGCGCGAAGATCGCTGTCATTTCCTATGACAATTCCATCGACCCCGTGGGCGCCTGCGTCGGTATGCGCGGCAGCCGTGTGCAGGCCGTCGTGAACGAACTGCAGGGTGAAAAGATCGACATCATCCCGTGGAACGAGGATCAGGCGACGTTCCTTGTGAACGCGCTGCAGCCCGCCGAGGTGACCAAGGTCGTCATCGACGAGGAAGCCGGCAAGATCGAAGTCGTGGTGCCTGATGAACAGCTGTCGCTGGCCATTGGCCGCCGCGGCCAGAACGTGCGCCTTGCCAGCCAGCTGACGGCTCTGGACATCGACATCCTGACGGAAGCCGAGGAATCCTCGCGCCGCCAGAAGGAATTCGAAGAGCGGACGCGCCTGTTCATGGATACGCTTGATCTTGACGAGTTCTTTGCCCAGCTTCTGGTGGCCGAAGGCTTCACCAACCTGGAAGAAGTGGCCTATGTGGATCGTGACGAACTTCTGGTGATCGACGGCGTTGACGAAAGCACCGCCGAAGAGCTGCAGATGCGCGCCCGCGAATACATCGAAGCCGCAGCAAAGGCCGCGCTGGAGCATGCGCGTGAACTGGGCGTCGAGGACAGCCTGGTTGAATTCGAGGGCCTGACACCCCAGATGATCGAGGCCCTGGCCGAAGATGGTGTGAAAACGCTGGAAGACTTCGCGACATGTGCCGATTGGGAACTGGCTGGCGGCTGGACCACCGTGAACGGCGAGCGTGTCAAGGATGAAGGCTTGCTTGAGAAATTCGATGTCTCCCTCGATGAGGCGCAGAACCTCATCATGACCGCCCGCGTCATGCTTGGCTGGGTTGATCCCGCCGATCTGGCCGGTGACGAGGATGACCTCGACGAAGAGGAGGCAGAGGCCTGATTTCAGGCCTTTGGTTGACTGTATGACACGTGGCGGGCAAACAGGGGATCGGCAGGACGGTCCCGAGCGGAAATGTATCGCCACGGGCGAGGTACAGCCGAAGTTCGGACTGGTCCGTTTCGTGATCGGTCCGGACGGCCAGGTTGTGCCGGACATCATGGGCAAGTTGCCGGGCCGCGGCATCTGGGTGTCGGCAGAACGTACGGCGCTGGAAAAGGCCGTGAAGAAGGGCCTGTTCGCCCGCGCCGCAAAACAGGCCGTGACCGTGCCGGATGATCTGATCGCTCAGGTCGAGGCGCAACTGGTCCGTCGTGTGGTCGATCTGATCAGTCTGGCCCGCAAGAGCGGAGAGGCTGTCAGTGGATACGAAAAGGTCAAGGACTGGCTGATCAAGGATTATGCCGAGGTGCTGATCCAGGCCAGTGATGGGTCCGAGCGCGGCAAGTCAAAGCTGAGCACGCCGTCGGATGGAACTTTCATCGGATGGCTCACTGCAGACGAGCTGGGTTTGGCCTTTGGCCGACAAACTGTAATACACGTTGTGCTTGCCGCTGGAGGTTTGGCCCCGCGTGTTGTAGAGGAAGCGGCAAGACTGAAAGGTCTGCGCGCCCCGGAAGGCGGCAAGACCGTCAAAAAGGATAGAAGAGCCATATGAACGACAACGACGGTAAGAAGACACTGGGCGTACGTGGCCCCGGCGCGCGTCCGGGAAATGTGAAGCAAAGCTTCAGCCATGGACGGACCAAGAATGTCGTCGTGGAAACCAAGCGCAAACGCGTTGTGGTGCCGAAGCCTGCTGCCGGCAAGGCCGCGGCTGGCGGCGCTGCACCGAACCCGGCGCTGGGCGATCCGGCAAAACGTCCCGCAGGTATCTCTGACGCGGAAATGGAGCGCCGCCTGAAGGCGCTTCAGGCCGCCAAGGCCCGTGAAGGCGAAGAAGCTGCGCAGCGCGAAGCCGAGGAAAAGGCCCGCGAGGAAGAGCGTCTGCGCCGCCGTGAGGAAGCCGAGGCAAAGGAGCGTGAAGAGCGCGAGCGCGAAGAAGCGCTGAAAGCCAAGGCAGAAGAAGAACAGCGCAAGGCGCGTGAGACCGAAGAGGCCGCCAAGCGCGCGGCCGCTGCAGCGGCCGCGGCGCCTGACGAAGAAGCGCCCGCCGGCCGTCCTGCCGCCAAGACAGCGGCACCCGCGCCGCGCAAGAAAGAGCGTGAGGCCGATACCCAAGAGCGTGACGCCCGCGCCGCAAAGGTCCGCGAAGACAACCGTCGTTCCGGCAAGCTGACGCTGAACCAGGCTCTGGCCGGTGGCGAAGGCGGCCGCACGAAATCCATGGCGGCCATGAAGCGCAAGCAGGAGCGTGCGCGTCAGAAGGCCATGGGCGGCAATGTCGAACGTGAAAAGATCGTGCGTGACGTGCAGTTGCCCGAAGCCATCATGGTGTCGGAACTGGCCAACCGCATGGCCGAGCGCGTCGGCGCCGTGGTCAAGGCCCTCATGCAGAACGGCATGATGGTCACGCAGAACCAGACCATCGATGCGGATACCGCCGAACTGATCATCGAAGAATTCGGCCACCGCGCAATCCGCGTGTCCGATGCCGATGTCGAGGATGTGATCGCATCGGTCGAAGACAAGGCCGAGGACCTCAAGCCGCGTCCGCCCGTCGTGACCATCATGGGCCACGTCGACCACGGCAAGACCAGCCTTCTGGATGCGATCCGCAATGCCAAGGTCGTGGCTTCCGAGGCGGGTGGCATCACCCAGCACATCGGTGCCTATCAGGTGACGACCGACAAGGGTTCCGTCCTGACCTTCCTGGATACGCCGGGACACGCGGCTTTCACCTCGATGCGGGCACGCGGTGCCCATGTGACCGATATCGTGGTTCTGGTCGTGGCGGCCGATGATGCCGTGATGCCCCAGACCGTCGAGGCGATCAACCACGCCAAGGCCGCCAAGGTGCCGATGATCGTGGCGATCAACAAGATCGACAAACCGCAGGCGAACCCCACCAAGGTGCGTACCGACTTGCTGCAGCACGAAGTGGTTGTCGAGGCGATGTCCGGCGACGTTCAGGATGTCGAGGTTTCGGCCCTGACCGGACTGGGTCTTGATGAACTGCTGGAAGCCATCGCGCTGCAGGCCGAGATCCTTGAGCTGAAGGCCAATCCGAACCGTTTTGCGGAAGGCGCCGTGATCGAGGCCAAGCTTGATGTGGGCCGCGGCCCCGTCGCGACCGTTCTGGTTCAGAAGGGTACGCTGAAGCAGGGCGATATCTTCGTGGTGGGCGAACAGTGGGGCAAGGTGCGCGCCCTGATCGACGACAAGGGCGAGCGTATTTCCGAAGCTGGTCCTTCCGTCCCCGTCGAGGTGCTTGGCCTGAATGGCACGCCTGAAGCCGGTGACGTTCTGAACGTGGTCGAGACCGAAGCGCAGGCGCGCGAAATCGCGGAATACCGCGAGAATGCAGCCAAGGAAAAGCGTGCAGCGGTTGGTGCGGCGACGACGCTGGACCAGTTGATGGCCAAGGCCAAGGCTGATGAAACGGTGGCTGAACTGCCGATTCTGGTCAAAGCCGATGTGCAAGGCTCTGCCGAAGCGATCGTTCAGGCGATGGAAAAGATCGGCAACGACGAGGTGCGCGTTCGCGTTCTTCACTCGGGTGTTGGTGCGATCACCGAGACCGATGTGGGTCTTGCCGAAGCCTCTGGCGCGCCGATCATGGGCTTCAACGTCCGTGCCAACGCCTCTGCGCGCAACACGGCGAACCAGAAAGGTGTCGAGATTCGCTATTACTCGGTCATCTACGATCTGGTGGATGATGTGAAGAAGGCCGCAAGCGGCCTGCTGAGCGCCGAGATCCGCGAAAAGTTCATCGGCTATGCGTTGATCAAGGAAGTCTTCAAGGTGTCTGGTGTCGGCAAGGTTGCTGGCTGTCTGGTCACCGAAGGTGTGGCCCGCCGATCGGCTGGCGTTCGCCTTCTGCGCGACGACGTTGTCATCCATGAAGGCAACCTCAAGACGCTCAAGCGCTTCAAGGACGAGGTCAAGGAAGTCACCTCGGGCCAGGAATGCGGCATGGCCTTCGAGAACTACGACGATATCCGCCCCGGCGACGTCATCGAGATCTTCGAGCGCGAGGAAGTCGAGCGCAAGCTGGCGTGATCCCTTCGATCCGAAAATGAAAAAGGGGCAGCTTTCGCTGCCCCTTTTTTGTTGCCTGCCGTCAGGCGGCTTTCGGGATCACCGGTAGACCGATGAATTCGCGCGATCCCACGCGCACCAGAACCCGGCCATCTGCCAAGGTACGGACATAGGTCCCCTGTACAGAAACGCAGCTTCCCAAGATGATCGTTCTCAGCATTCACATCCTCCCAAGAATGCACAGCACACATTAGATCACCTTCATCGACAAAGAGTCGAAAAATCTGATCACTGTTCGCCTGTTCAGGTCAAAAAAAGCGAAAATAGGGCTGCGGTCAACCTCGGGTAGCAGGGTTTTGGCCCTGTTGAACCGGAAAGAACCGCCTGATCAGAGCCAATCGCGGAGAATCGGGATCAGGGGAATATCGGCAGGCGGCATCGGGTAGGTTTTGAGGTCGGCCGGACGCACCCATTTGAGCGTCTGGCCTTCGCGGGGCGTTACGATTCCCTGCCACTTGCGGCATGCGAACAACGGCATCAGAAGGTGGAAGTCATCGTAGCTGTGGCTGGCGAAGGTCAGGGGCGCAAGGCAACTTTCCCAGGTATCGATTCCCAATTCCTCGTGCAGCTCGCGGATCAGGGCGGCTTCGGGGGTTTCACCGGCCTCGACCTTGCCGCCTGGAAACTCCCACAGCCCGGCCATGGATTTGCCTTCAGGGCGCTGCGCCAGCAGCACCCTCCCATCGGCATCGATCAGGGCCACAGCGGAAACAAGAACGACTTTCACGCTTCCCATCCGTCAGGACCGATAATCGGCGTTGATCTCGATATAGCCATGCGTCAGGTCGCAGGTCCACACGGTGCACTTGCCTTGACCAAGCCCAAGATCGACACCGATCCGCAAGTATTCGCCTTTCATGTATGCGGCGGCATCGGCTTCCTTGTAGGCCGGAGACACCCAACCGTTCTCGGCGACCAGAAGATCACCAAAGCGGATGGCCAGCAGATCACGATCCGCTGCGGCGCCCGACTTACCGATCGCCATGACCACGCGGCCCCAGTTCGGATCCTCGCCTGCGATAGCTGTCTTGATGAGCGGTGAATTGGCGATCGCCATGGCATGGGTCTTTGCATCTGCATCGCTGGCCGCGCCCGTCACGGCAACTTCGACGAATTTCGTCGCACCTTCGCCGTCGCGGACCACCTGATGCGCCAGGTCCAGCATCACACCGTGCAGCGCTTCGCGGAACGCTGTGGTGTTGCTATCGACCTTGACGCCTGACGCACCGGTCGCGGCCAAAAGCAACGTGTCCGAGGTTGATGTATCGCTGTCCACGGTGATGCAGTTGAAGGTCACATCGGTCAGGTTCGACAGCATCGCCTGCAGTTCGGATCGTTCGGCTGCCGCATCCGTGAAGATATAGACCAGCATCGTGGCCATATCGGGCGCGATCATACCCGATCCCTTCGCGATGCCGGCGATCTTCACCGGCTTGCCGTCGATGCTGATCTCGGCGGCGGCCCCCTTGGGGAAGGTGTCGGTCGTCATGATCGCGCGGGCCGCGGCCGCAATTGCGCCCTTGTCCAGCGTGTTGGCAAGTTCGTTCAGCTTTGCCGTGATCCGCTCATGCGGCAGGGGCTCACCGATCACCCCGGTCGAGGATGAAAACACACGCGTTTCGGGCAGACCCAGGGTTTCGGCGGCGGCTGTGGTCACTGCGCGGGTGGACACAACGCCGTTCTTGCCGGTGAACGCGTTGGAATTGCCCGAGTTGACGATGATCGCCGCACCTTCTGCACTGTCCAGACCGATCTTGGCCTGGCAATCCAGCACCGGCGCGGACCGCGTGGCGGAGCGCGTGAAAACGCCAGCCATGGTCGTACCCGGCGCCAGACGCGCCATCATCACATCCGTCCTACCCTGATAGCGAACGCCAGCCTGAACCGCAGAAAATGCGACCCCTTCGATCACCGGAAGGTCGGGAAATGCCTCGGGTGCAAGCGGCGAAACCTTGGTGATCTTTCCCATGCCTCAGTTCTCCAGAAGATCGAGGTTCTTGATCAGCGCGGGATCGATCCCTGCGCCGGGGCGCTCGACAGTTGCTGCGGCTGTCAGCTCGTCCAGACGGGCCTGGACTGCTGCGCGCTCGACCTGCGGGCGAAGTTCATCGGCCACCTGTTCAAGGGAGGGAATTTCGCGCAGGCGGGTCTCGTTCAGCATGACCACATGCCAGCCGAACTGCGTCTGCACCGGAGCCGAGACAGCCCCAACCTCAAGCGCGATGACCGCAGCCTCGAAATCGGGAACCATCATGCCGGATTCGAACCACCCCAGTTGCCCACCGCTGGCCGCGGACGAATCGCTGGACGCCTCTTGCGCCAGGGCTGCGAAGTCTTCACCTGCATCAAGCCGGGCGATCAGGGCTGCCGCCTCTTCCTCGGTCTCGACCAGAATATGCGATGCGTTCCATTCGCGGGTCGGTTCGGCATTCGCAAAAGCTTCGTCATAGGCTTTCTGCAGCGCTTCGTCCGTCACGGCATCCTTGAGGATGTCATCGACGACCGCAGCGGCAAGAAGCGCGCGACGCTCGTTCTCAAGCGCGATCTGAACGCTGCGCGGGGTGTCGTCACCCACAGTCTGGGCCAGTACGGATTGCTGAATCAGCTGGTCCAGAATCCCGTTGAACAGAACTTCGTCCGGCAAGGACAGATATTGCTGCGGCAGGGTCGTGCGGGCCATGATCATCTGGCCAAGCGTGATCTCGGTCCCGTTGACAGTGGCGATCACGCTATCCGCGTCCGGTGTGTCCTGCGCCAGCACAGGTCCCGCAGCCCACACCGCGAAAACGGCGGCTGACAGGGATGTGAAGGCATTTCGATGAAGTTTCTGCATGGATTCGTCCTTTGTATCGGGCGCATCCGGCCCCCGGCGTTGACAGTCATGAAGCCGCCCCTTACATCGCCCTGAGGCTAGGTTTGGCTGTCTTTTCCCGCCTCTTCATATGTGCTGCGGAAAGAGCGGGCAAGCAGATGGCTTGCACAACTCTGTCAACGAGCGGAACGGAACAGATATGCTGGGACTCGGAACTCTTGCCAAGAAGGTGTTCGGCACCCCTAACGACCGCAAGATCAAATCGGTTCGTCCGCTTGTCGAAAAGATCAACGCACTGGAGCTCGAGTTTCAGGCCCTGTCGGATCAGGGGCTGATCGACAAGACATCGGAACTCAAGGCGCGCCTGCAGAATGGCGAAACCCTTGACGCGGTCCTGCCCGAAGCATTCGCCAACTGCCGGGAGGGCGCGCGTCGCGCACTGGGGCTTCGCGCCTTCGACACGCAGTTGATGGGCGGCATCTTCCTGCACCAGGGCAACATCGCCGAGATGAAGACGGGCGAGGGCAAGACCCTTGTTGCGACCTTTCCTGCCTATCTGAATGCCCTGATGGGCAAAGGCGTGCATGTGGTGACCGTCAACGATTACCTGGCGCGGCGCGACGCGGAATGGATGGGCAAGGTTTACGCCGCCCTTGGCCTGACCACTGGCGTCGTCTATCCGCAACAGCCTGAAAGCGAGAAAAAGATCGCTTACGGTGCGGATATCACCTACGCCACCAACAACGAACTGGGCTTCGACTATCTGCGCGACAACATGAAATCCAGCCTGGATCAGATGAACCAGCGCGACCATTTCTTTGCGATTGTCGACGAGGTGGACAGCATCCTGATCGATGAGGCGCGTACGCCGCTGATCATCTCGGGACCCTCGCAGGACCGCTCGGACCTTTATCAGGCGATCGACAAGCTGATCCCTGAACTCAACGAAGAAGACTTCACGCTGGATGAAAAGACCCGCAACGTGACCTTCACCGACGAGGGTAACGAAGCGCTGGAAAAGATGCTGCACGACCGTGGTATCCTGCCTGCGGATCAATCGCTTTACGATCCCGAAAGCACGACCATCGTGCATCACGTGAACCAGGGCTTGCGCGCGCACAAGCTGTTCACCAAGGACAAGGACTACATCGTTCGCGACAACGAGGTTGTCCTGATCGACGAATTCACCGGCCGCATGATGGCTGGCCGCCGCCTTTCGGATGGCCTTCACCAGGCGATCGAGGCCAAGGAAGGCTGCAAGATCCAGCCCGAGAACGTGACCCTGGCGCAGGTGACCTTCCAGAATTATTTCCGGCTGTACGACAAGCTGGCCGGCATGACCGGTACCGCCGTGACCGAGGCCGAGGAATTCTCGGAGATCTATGGCCTGGGTGTAGTCGAAGTGCCGACCAACCGTCCCATCGCCCGTCTTGATGAAGACGACGCCGTCTATCGGACTGCACGCGAGAAATACGATGCCATCGTCGAAACGATCCGCGAGGCGCATGCAAAGGGTCAGCCCGTTCTGGTCGGTACAACATCGATCGAAAAGTCGGAATTCCTGTCCGGTCTTCTGACCCAGGCGGATATCCCGCACAACGTGCTGAACGCGCGTCAGCACGAAAAAGAAGCCCAGATCGTCGCGGATGCGGGCAAGTTCGGCGCGGTGACGATCGCCACAAACATGGCTGGCCGCGGTACCGACATCAAGTTGGGCGGCAACGTGGATTTCAAGGTGATGGAAGCCCTTGCCGCCAGCCCGGACGCCCATCCCGACGAATTGCGCGCGCGCATCGAGGCAGAGCATGCCGCCGAAGAGGCCCGCGTGAAAGAAGCGGGCGGCCTGTTCGTTCTGGCCACGGAACGCCACGAAAGCCGCCGGATCGACAACCAGCTGCGCGGCCGTTCGGGCCGTCAGGGCGATCCGGGCCGTTCGGCTTTCTTCCTCAGCCTTGAAGACGATCTGATGCGCATTTTCGGATCCGAACGTCTGGACAAGGTGCTGTCCAGCCTGGGCATGAAAGAAGGCGAAGCGATCGTGCACCCTTGGGTGAACAAGTCGCTGGAACGCGCGCAGGCCAAGGTCGAAGGGCGCAACTTCGACATCCGCAAGCAATTGCTGAAATTCGACGACGTGATGAACGAGCAGCGCAAGGTCATCTTTGGCCAACGCCGCGAGATCATGGAAGCAAAGGATCTTTCCGACACGATCTCGGACATGCGCAGCCAGGTGATCGACGATCTGGTCGAACAGTACATGCCCCCCAAGACCTATGCGGATCAGTGGGATACCGAAGGTCTGTATCGTGACTGCATCGAGAAACTGGGGATCGACGTGCCCGTGGTTGATTGGGCCGCGGAAGAAGGCGTGGACGACGAACAGATCACCGAACGTCTGGAAGACGCTGCGTCTAAGTACATGGACGAGAAGGTGGCCGCCTTTGGTGCCGACAACATGCGGCAGATCGAAAAGCAGCTTCTGTTGCAGACTATCGATGCGAAATGGCGCGAACATCTGCTGATGCTGGAACATCTTCGCTCGGTCGTCAGCTTCCGGGGTTACGCTCAACGCGACCCGCTGAACGAATACAAGAACGAGGCCTTCCAGCTTTTTGAATCGATGCTCGACAGTCTGCGGGAAGACGTGACTCGCAAACTGGCCCAGATCCGACCGCTGACCGAAGAGGAACAGCAGGAAATGGTGCGCCAATATGCGGCTCAGCAAGCAGCTCTGGCCGCGCAGATGAAGGCGGCGCAGGATGCCGCATCTGGCCAGCAGGGCGATGCAGCCTTGGCAGAAGGTGCGCTTGAAGGCTTTGACGAGAACGATCCCGCCACATGGGGCAATCCGGGTCGCAACGACACTTGCCCCTGCGGCTCGGGCAAGAAGTTCAAGCATTGCCATGGGCGTCTGGCCTGATGCGCCACATTTCGACCCTGAATGAAACGGTTTCGGGACTGTAAATGAACCGTAAAGACTGATTCAGACCGGTTTTGCCTGAAACTGGTCTGAACACAGTCACAGTGATGCCAGTTTGATTTGCGATGAACGTTTCGTGTCTGTGATGATTGCGGAGCGTCTAATGATAAACTTGAAGAATCCGATTCTCTCAGGTGCCACGGTATTCGCTGCCGGTTTCACTGGTCATCTCATGCAATCCTCCCCCGTGGCGGAGATGCGTTATCCGGTGGAAACGTCGGCCCAGACACAGGATCAAATGCCATCTTCCGATCAGACAGCAGCGGGTCCTTTTTCAGGCATCACCGATCTTGAGCTGACATCCGTTGCCTTTACCTCGGCAACCGTGACGGGTCCGGCTTTGCCCGGGCTGGATCAGGACCCCATCGCGCCCTTGCGGGACCTGATGGCCGACTCGAAAGACAAGTTCCAGATCAAGGCAGAGGCGCGCCCGTCAGGGGCGTCGGTCGTTTCCGCCAGCGTGAATGCTGCCGCACCCTGCACCGCCGCTTTGAGTGCCCGGCCAATGGCTGCTGCGATGGTTCAATTGAACCTGACCGCCGGATGCCAACCGGACACGCGCGTGACGCTGCATCACAACGGAATGATGATAACCGAAAGCACAGACAGCAAAGGCAACCTGGTACTGCAGATGCCGGCATTGTCGCAGACGGCGGTCTTCATGGCTGCTTTTGAAAATGGCATGACCGCGATGGCCAAGGCCGACGTCACCTCGCTTGATGTCTATGATCGCGTTGTCGTGCAATGGGAAGGCCCGGGCGACATGCAGATCCATGCCTTCGAATTCGGTGCCGACTATGCGGATGAGGGACACGTCTGGAAGGCAGCACCGCGGGAAGCAGCAGAGGCCGCATTGGGGCGCGGTGGTTTCCTGACCGAACTTGGAAAGGCCATGCCTGATCAGGATCTGCGTGCCCAAGCCTATACATTCCCTTCCGGCACCGTATCGCGCAGCGGTGATGTTGCCCTGAGCATTGAAACCGAAGTCACGACCGAAACCTGCAACTGCCGGATGGAGGCGCAGACCCTGCAACTGACCGGTGGTGGGGCCCTCAGCGTTACGGATCTGACAATCGACATGCCCGGCTGTGAAGCGATTGGCGATTTTCTGGTGTTGAAAAACCTTCTGCAAGACCTGAAGATCGCGCAGAACTAGTCGACAGTAGTAGGGTATTTGAATGTACAGGATGTGTGCGGCTTGGAAGGCCGCACTTTCTATTTTTGTGATCTGGCTTGCCGTGCCTGCGGCTGCACAGGACATCACGCTGACGTCAAGGGATGGTGCCGTTCAACTGAGCGGCACTTTCCTTGGATTTGATGGCGAATATTACCGTATCGAGACTGTCTATGGTGAACTTACCGTGGATGGCAGCGGGGTCCTGTGCGAGGGACCGGCTTGTCCCAGTCTCGAGGATTATGTGGCGCGCCTGTCCTTCTCCGGGGCGGCAAGCATGATCGAACTTCTGATGCCGGCCCTCCTGGAAGGCTTCGCACTGCGCGAGGGATATGGCGTCAGGCGTGAACCGCTTGACGAGAGCCATTTCGAATATCTGATCTTCGATCGCCAAACTGGCCGTGATCTGGGACGGTTTCGGTTTCGGTCCACGAACTCTGACGAGGGCTTTGCCGATCTTCTGGCGAATGAGGCGGATATCGCATTGTCCCTGCGCGAAATAAGGGCCGAGGAACTGGTCAGGGCGCGTGAGGCCGGTTTCGGCGATCTGCGGGCGCGGGGACGGTTTCGCGTGCTTGCGCTGGATGCCGTGGTCCCCATCGTGCCCGGATCATTGCCGCTCGACCGGATTTCAACGGCTGATCTGGCGCGGGTCTTTTCGGGGCAGATCACGCAGTGGTCCGATATTGGCGGACCGGATGCACCGATAAGCCTGCACCTCAGAAATGCGGATTCCGGCCTGATGCAGACCGCGGTGGACAAGTTGCTGGGTGCTGTCGATCTGGAACTTGCAGCCTCGGTCGAGCGTCATGACAGTGATCTTGCCCTTGCGCTGGCGGTTGTCGCTGATCCCTTCGGGATCGGTCTTGCCAGTGCGGCGGAAACCGGGCTTGCCCGCAGGCTCGCGCTGTCGGGTGACTGCGGCTTTGCCCTGCGCGCCACGCGGCAGAATGTGAAGACCGAGGACTATCCGCTGACAGCGCCGATGTTTCTGTATCTGCCCGCGCGACGATTGCCAAAGCTTGCGCGTGAATTCCTGTTCTATACCCAGAGCATGCCTGCCCAGTTGGTGATCCGTCGGGCCGGCTTTGTCGATCTTGCGCCCGAAGCGATCCCACTGGCGGGTCAGGGCGAAAGGTTTGCGAACGCAATCGCCCAGGCAGGACCAGAGGTGGGACTGGAGGAACTGAAACGCATGGTCGCGACATTGGGAAAAATGCAGCGCCTCACGACAACCTTCCGGTTCGAAGCAGGGTCGATCCGACTGGATGCGCAATCGCGGTCGAATGTCGAACAGCTTGCAAGCCGGTTGGAAGATGGCACCTACGACGGTCGGCACCTGATGTTCGTGGGGTTTAGTGATGGTGATGGCGGCGCCGCGTCAAACCTGTCGATCGCACAGCGCCGGGCCGAGACGGTTCGTCAGGCCGTTACAAATGCGGCGGAAATCGCGGATTTCTCGCAAGTGGACCTGTCCGTCGACAGTTTTGGAGAGGCGATGCCCATGGCCTGCGATGACAGTGCCTGGGGTCGGCAGGTCAATCGCCGGGTTGAAGTCTGGCTGCGCTGACCCTGTTTCTACAGAAGCCCCTCTGACCGAAAGCTCAATTCCCGCGAACGTCCGATCACAAGATGATCATGCAGAGTCAGGCCAAGCGCCTCAGCCGCGGTCTTGATTTGCTGGGTCATCATGATGTCAGCATCTGATGGGGTTGGGTCGCCCGACGGATGGTTGTGCACAAGGATCAATGCCGAGGCGTTCAGTTCAAGAGCGCGCTTGACCACTTCGCGCGGGTAGACAGGCACGTGATCCACGGTTCCCTGTGCCTGCGCCTCATCCGCGACAAGGACGTTTTTCCGATCCAGGTAAAGGACCCTGAACTGCTCGGTGTCCCTGTGCGCCATCGTCGTGTGACAGTAGTCAAGAACCGCATCCCAACTGGAGATGACATGCCGTTGCAGAATACGCGACCGTGCAAGACGTTGTGCGGCGGCTTCGATGATTTTCAATTCGGTGATGACCGCGTCACCCACGCCTTCCACTTGGGACAGCCGCGCAGCAGGGGCCGAAAGGACACGGTTGAAATCACCAAAGGCGTCAAGCAACTGGTGCGCCAGCGGTTTGACATCCTGGCGCGGAATGGCGCGGAACAGGATCAGTTCCAGCATTTCATAATCTGGCAGGGCTGCGGCACCGCCAGCAAGAAACCGTTCCCGCAGTCGTTTGCGATGCTCACCGATGTAGGAGGGCAGCTTGCCACGGGGCAGGGGTGCGACCGCCTGCGCCTCGTCACAATCGAAGAGCGGCATGGGAGATTCGGAAAAGGCGCGATGCTGTTTCATCCCTGCAGCTTCGCGTGCATTGGTTGAACAACGGTTAATCCAGTATGAGATCCTGTCGATAAATTCATCTGCACCAAAAGCAGAAGGGGGCACCCGACATCATGCTGGGCGCCCCCTTTGGGACAGGATGAAAGACCGGTTTTAGCCCTTCATGCTGTCCCAGAATGTCTTGACCGAAGAAAAGAAGCTCTTGCTTTCGGGGTTGTTGTCCTCGGACAGGGCTTCGAACTCGCGCAGAAGCTCTTTCTGGCGGCTGGTCAGATTGACCGGCGTTTCAACGGCAAGTTCGATGAACATGTCGCCGGCCGGTCCACCGCGCAGCGCGGGCATGCCCTTCGACCGCAGACGCATCTGCCGCCCCGACTGGCTGCCGGCCGGGATCTTCACGCGGCTGCGACCACCATCGATCGTCGGTACTTCGATGTCGCCACCAAGCGCCGCTGTCGTCATGGACACAGGAACACGGCAGAACAGGTTGGTATTCTCGCGCTCGAACAGATCGTGTTTGGTCACTTCGATAAAGATGTACAGATCACCGGATGGCCCCCCGCGCATCCCGGCTTCCCCCTCGCCGGCAAGACGAATACGGGTTCCCGTCTCGACGCCTGCGGGGATATTCACCGAAAGCGCGCGATCCTTGTGTACGCGACCCTGACCGGCGCAAGCCTTGCAAGGGTTCTTGATGATCTGGCCCAGACCGCTGCAGGTCGGACAGGTGCGTTCAACCGTGAAGAAACCCTGTTGCGCACGCACTTTTCCCATGCCGGAACAGGTCGGGCAGGTCTGCGGCTCGGCGCCGCCCTCGGCACCGGACCCGCTGCAGGACGAGCAGGACACCGATGTCGGGACATTGATGGTCTTCTGAAGGCCGGAATAGGCGTCTTCCAGCGATACACGCAGGTTGTAGCGCAGATCGGCACCGCGTGCGGCGCGTCCACGACCACCGCCGCGCCCACCCATGAAGTCGCCGAAAAGATCGTCGAACACATCTGAAAACGCGCTGGCAAAGTCACCCTGGTTTCCGCCGTAGCCACCGGGACGACCGCCACCGCCGCCCATGCCCCCTTCAAAGGCAGCATGACCAAAACGGTCATAGGCCGCCTTTTTCTCGGCGTCCTTCAGAACCTCATAAGCCTCGTTGGCTTCCTTGAATTGGGCTTCGGCTTCGGGGTTGTCGGCATTGCGGTCTGGATGCAGCTCTTTCGCCTTGGTGCGATACGCCTTCTTGATCTCTTCTGCCGAGGCGCCGCGTGCCACACCAAGCACGTCGTAATAGTCACGTTTTGCCATTGGGGATCCCCCTCATGTGGAACGGTAAGGGCCGGCCCGGATTGGACCGGCCCCCGTGTTCCGCGAAACGCTTACGAGCGCTTGTTGTCGCCCAGATCTTCAAAGTCCGCATCGACGATGTCGTCATCATCGTTGCCACGCGGACCCTGCGAGGACATCGGTTCGTCGTCATCACCGTCCTGGCTGGACTTGTAGATGGCTTCGCCCAGTTTCATCGCCGCTTCGGTCACGTTCTGGATGCCCGACTTGATCTTGTCGGCCTTGTCGGTTTCCAGATCGTCCTTCAGCGCGGCAATGGCCAGTTCGATGGCTTCGATGGTCGTCGGATCCACCTTGTCGCCATGCTCTTCCATCGACTTCTCGGTCGAGTGGATCAGGCTTTCCGCCTGGTTGCGGGCTTCCACCAGTTCACGACGCTTCTTGTCCGCCTCGGCGTTCTCCTCGGCGTCCTTGACCATCTTTTCGATATCATCATCGCTGAGGCCACCCGAGGCCTGGATCGTGATCTTCTGTTCCTTGCCGGTGCCTTTGTCCTTGGCGCTGACGGACACGATGCCGTTGGCGTCAATATCGAATGTCACCTCGATCTGCGGCATGCCGCGCGGGGCCGGCGGGATGTTTTCAAGGTTGAACTGGCCCAGCATCTTGTTGTCGGCCGCCATTTCCCGCTCGCCCTGGAACACGCGGATGGTCACCGCGTTCTGATTGTCCTCGGCGGTCGAGAAGACCTGGCTTTTCTTGGTCGGGATCGTGGTATTGCGATCGATCAGGCGGGTGAACACACCGCCCAGTGTTTCGATGCCCAGCGAAAGCGGAGTGACGTCCAGCAGAACGACATCCTTGACGTCGCCCTGAAGCACGCCGGCCTGAATGGCGGCGCCCAGTGCCACGACCTCATCGGGGTTGACGCCCTTGTGGGGCTCCTTGCCGAAGAACTTGGTCACCTCTTCCACGACCTTGGGCATACGGGTCATACCGCCGACCAGAACCACCTCGTCGATATCGGCCGTGGTCAGGCCCGCATCCTTGAGAGCCGCCTGGCAGGGCTTCATCGACGCCTTGATCAGGTCGTTCACCAGGCTTTCCAGCTTGGCGCGGGTCAGTTTCATCACAAGGTGAAGCGGCTGGCCGGTCGCGCTGTTCATCGAAATGAACGGCTGGTTGATTTCGGTCTGGCTGGAAGAAGACAGCTCGATCTTGGCCTTTTCGGCGGCTTCCTTCAGACGCTGCAGCGCCATCTTGTCGAGCGTCAGGTCGACGCCATGTTCTTTCTTGAACTCGTCCGCCAGGTAGTTGACGATCCGCATGTCGAAGTCTTCACCACCAAGGAACGTGTCACCATTGGTGGACTTCACCTCGAACAGGCCATCGTCGATCTCGAGGATGGTGACGTCGAACGTACCACCACCAAGGTCATAGACCGCGATGATCTGGCTGTCTTTCTTGTCCAGGCCATATGCCAGTGCAGCGGCAGTCGGTTCGTTGATGATGCGCAGCACTTCAAGGCCTGCGATCTTGCCGGCGTCCTTGGTTGCCTGACGCTGTGCGTCATTGAAATAGGCGGGCACGGTGATGACGGCCTGCGTCACCTCTTCGCCGAGATAGGATTCGGCGGTTTCCTTCATCTTGCCAAGGATGAAGGCGGAAATCTGCGAGGGGCTGTATTTCTCGCCGCGGGCTTTCACCCAGGCGTCGCCATTGCCGCCATCGATCAACGAGAATGGCAGGTTCTTCTTGTCCTTGGCCAGATCCGTGTCATCGAACCGGCGACCGATCAGGCGCTTCACGCCGAAGATCGTGTTGTCCGGGTTGGTGACTGCCTGACGCTTGGCCGGCTGGCCGACAAGGCGCTCGTTTTCGGTGAAGGCGACGATCGAGGGCGTGGTGCGTGCACCTTCCGAATTCTCGATCACGCGCGGCTGGCTGCCATCCATGATGGCGATACAGCTGTTGGTGGTTCCCAGGTCAATACCAATGATTTTGGCCATGTTTTCGATCCCTTCTGACTTCAAGGCGATGACACGAGGTTCAGACCCGTTCCGGCATCCACACCCCGATCCTGTTTGTGATGACGGCCTGCACTTCCACAAGGTCGTTCATCACGCTTCCGAGCGTATATAAGGAGGGGTCCAAGGGCCTGCAAGCACCGTACCTGTGGCCTTTTAGGGATTCAGGGGTAAAATTGACCCGCACGCCCCTTCGCAAGGCGGCAATCATCAAGGACACAAGGATGACCGAACCCACGATGACCCTCAAGGGCATCGATATCTTCCAGGGCCATATGGACCGCGACAAGCAGATTGCATTGCTTGATGACCTGCGCGAGGTGATCCGCGCGGCGCCCTTGTTTTCGCCCGTTACCTCTGGTGGCAAGCCGATGTCGGTCCGCATGACCTCGGCCGGGCGTCTGGGTTGGGTGTCCGACAGGGCAGGCTACCGCTATCAGGATCACCACCCCCAGGGGACGGCCTGGCCGGCGATCCCCGCATCCGTCCTTGACCTTTGGCATGATCTGGTCGACCCGGTCCGCGCGCCTGATTGCTGTCTGATCAACTTCTACGGGGAAGGGGCCCGCATGGGTCTTCACCAGGACAAGGACGAGCGTGATTTTTCATGGCCGGTTCTGTCCCTGTCATTGGGCGATGATGGTCTGTTCCGTGTCGGAGGCACCCGGAAGGGCGAGCCCACGGCGTCGGTCTGGCTGAAATCAGGTGATGTTCTGCGGATGGGCGGCGCCGCGCGCATGGCGTTCCACGGTGTCGATCGCATCCGTTTCGGGTCTTCGCGGCTTTTGCCGAAAGCCGGGCGCATCAACCTGACGCTGCGGGTCGTCGATTGATCAGCGCCGCGCGCTCCAGCTGACCGAGGCGTGGCGGCGGGTGTAGAATTCACCCATCAACCCGATCATCAAAAGGACCGTGCCGACGATGATGGCATACTCATAAGAGCTGTAGCGCGGTGTGTAGTTGATGAAGACAAAGCCGCGCGCCTGGTCGATGGCGTGAAACAGCGGATTCCAGTCGAACAAGGCCAGCATGAACGCGGGAAGCGTGTTGGCCACGAACATCTTGCCCGAGGCGATCATGTTCGCGCGCTGATAGATCGTCGTGAAGATACTGACGAAAGTGGGAAACCACGGCTTGATCGACAACAGCAGCACACCCAGCGACAGGCCCGTGTACCACGCGATCAGAAGCATCCCGAAGGCCGGAACGGGCTGATCGATCGTGATGGGTGTGAACAGCGTATGGTAGCCGAACAGGATAACCACAAGCGACAGCACCTGGATGTAGAGCGTGCCAAGCGCCGCCGCGGCAATCACGATGATCGTGTTGAGGGGCGCATGTTTCATCATGGGGGATGCCGGTCCTTCCGATCCGACCACGGCACCCAGCGTCTTGGTATGGGTCATGTACAGGAAAATGCCCGACATGATGTAGAGCATGAAATCACCACGCAGCGCCGCCCCGCGCAGGCCAAGAAGGGTAAACATGACGTAGAACGCAAGAACGAAGACCGCCGCCTGCATCATGTTGGTCAGAATCGACAGCAGCGCATTGCCATGTGACTTGCGGATGTTGCGCACGATGCTGTGGTAGATCAGTTCGGCAATCGTGACCGCGGCGCCAAGACCTGTCTGCCTGAAGTTGGAATGCTGAAACATAACCGGTTACTGCCTGCCTGATGCCTGTGTGATCCATCGGTCCGTTCCGGGACACTTGCCGATCTGCCACCGGTTCAGCATAAGGGGAGGACGTAAAGAGAACAACAATCCTGCCCGAAAGGGCACGAAGATTGTGGGAGTATGTGATTGGATTACCAGAAACTGACCGAGGTCATGCGCCGCCTGTCCATCGAGGCCGGCGAGGTCATCATGAAGATCTACGAAGCCGACGATTTCGAGGTCAAGGTGAAGTCTGACGCAAGCCCCGTGACCGAAGCGGATGAAGCGGCGGATGCCCTGATCTCGGCTGGTTTGCGGGCGGCCTTTCCCGACATAACCCTTGTGACAGAGGAACAGGCCGCCTCGCACTTGCATAAGGCTGACAGGTTCCTGATTGTCGATCCGCTTGACGGAACCAAGGAGTTTGTCAATCGGCGCGGCGACTTCACGGTCAATATAGCCTATGTGGAGACTGGTGTGCCGACACGTGGTGTCGTTTATGCCCCGGCACGCGAGCGGATGTTCTTTACCCTCGCCGACGGCACCGCTGTCGAGGAAACAGGCGCACTCGATCCCGCGAAGATGGGCGAGGTCGCCCCGATCCGGGTCGGAACGCCGGACAACGCGGGGCTGATGGTGGTGGCGTCAAAGTCGCACAGGGATCAGGCGACGGATGACTACATTGCGAAATATGCGGTCAGGGACATGACCAGCGCGGGGTCATCGCTCAAGTTCTGTCTTGTCGCCACGGGTGAGGCCGATCTTTACCCGAGGGTAGGGCGCACGATGGAGTGGGATACCGCAGCAGGCCACGCTGTTTTGCGCGGCGCCGGGGGCGATGTTGTCCGCTTCGACGATCATGCACCCCTGACCTATGGCAAGGAAGGCTATGCAAATCCGTTTTTCATCGCCTACGCCCCCGGAGTCGAGTTGAAGAGACCCTGATGACAGTCCTGATCGTCATTCCCGCCCGCTATGCCTCGACCCGCTACCCTGGCAAGCCATTGGTCGCACTAACTGGCGCAAACGGGCATAAACAGACCCTGATCGAACGCTCCTGGCGCGCCGCGATGCAGGTCCGCGGGGCCGACAGGGTCGTCGTGGCCACGGATGATGACCGTATCCGCACAGCCGCCGAGGCCTTTGGCGCAGAGGTCGTCATGACCTCGAGCGATTGCCAGAACGGAACCGAACGCTGCGCCGAGGCGCATGCGGCGCTGGGCCTTGGTTTCGACATGGTCGTGAACCTGCAAGGGGATGCACCGCTGACGCCGCCCTGGTTCGTCGAAGACCTGATTGCAGGCCTCGATGCAGATCCTGCGGCACAGGTGGCCACGCCGGTTCTGCGCTGCGACGGTCGCGCCCTGAACGGATTCCTCGAGGATCGCAGGAACGGTCGCGTCGGCGGCACGACGGCCGTTTTCAGCCAGAACAGACACGCATTGTATTTCTCGAAAGAGGTTATCCCCTTCACCTCGCGCCGCTATGCGCAGGACGAGGATACGCCCGTTTTCCATCATGTCGGCGTCTACGCCTACAGGCCGGCCGCGCTGGCCGATTACATGGGCTGGCCGACTGGTCCGCTGGAGACACTCGAAGGGCTTGAACAGCTCAGGTTCCTTGAAAATGGCCGCAGGATCCTTTGCGTCGAGGTCGAGGCGCGCGGTCGTCAGTTCTGGGAGTTGAACAACCCAGAGGATGTGGCGCGGCTTGAAACCATGATGGCGGAAATGGGCATGGAATGACGCAGCCGCAGGTCAGCATTGTCATCGTCAGTCGGCAAAGGCCGGCGGCCTTGTCGCTGTGCCTTGCTGCTGTCGCGCGCCTGACCTATCCGACCTACGAGGTCATCGTGGTCGCCGATCAAGCCGGTCTTGAGGCCGTAAGCCGTCTGCCGTTTTCCGGGTTCATAAAACCGGTTGCCTTTGACGAGCCGAATATCGCGGCGGCCCGCAATCGGGGTATCGCACAGGCCGCAGGCCAGATCGTGGCCTTCCTGGATGACGACGCCGTTCCCGAACCAAGATGGCTTGATCATCTGGTCCGGCCCTTTGTCGATCCGGGTGTCGCGGCCGCAGGTGGCTATGTTCTGGGACGAAACGGGATCTCCTTTCAATGGCGCGGTCGCATCGTGGATCAGACCGGAACCGCCCAGGATGTGACACTGAACCAGCGGAATCCCACGGTCTTGACGCCGCCGCCCGGATGGGCCGTGAAAACCGAAGGCACCAATATGGCCCTGCGGCGCGAAGTTCTGGCGCGCATGGGTGGCTTCGATCCCGCGTTCCATTTCTATCTGGACGAAACCGATGTGAACATGCGTCTGGCCGCGCTTGGATTTTCCACCGCGATCGTCCCCTTGGCCCAGGTCCATCACGGATATGCGGCAAGCCCCCGACGCCGCAGGGACAGAACGGTGCGGGATCTGCGCCAGATTGCGGCCTCTACGGTTGTTTTCCTCAGAAAACATTGCCCATCGGCGCGCCATGACGCGACGCTTGGCGCAGCCATGGCCGATCAACGCAAGCGCCTTCTGTCGCAGATGATTGCCGGGCAGCAAGAACCACGCGACATTCGCCGCTTGCTGCAGGGATGGTCCGAAGGTCTTGCGGAAGGTCGCCTGCGCAACCTGACGGCACCGACGCCGATGCCGGACCCTCAAGCCGATTTCCTGCCGTTTCAGAGCCTGTTTTCATCCGGTCACCGCATTGTGCAAGGGTATCTGACACAGGAACGCACCCTGCGGGATCAGGCAAGGCGATTGGCGGAACAGGGGCACACGGTGTCGCTTTTCCTGCTGTCGCGCACGACGCTCTATCACAGGGTCAGGTTCGATCCCGCCGGATACTGGGAACAGACAGGCGGTGTGTTCGGACGCAGCGATCGGAGCGATCCGCTTTTCCGTGTCGGACGCCTGAAGACGCGCGTCGCCAGAGAGGTCGAACGGATCGGCGCTGTCCGGTTCTGAGGCACTGGTTGCCGATCTTTGGCAGGATCGGTGAAAAACGGCTGTTTCTTCACCTTTTGACGTGCCTCTCTATCCAAAAGGGTGATAATGAGCGTAGTATATATGCACCGCCTGCTGCGGTTGTTTGTCAAGGATACGAGGAATGCGGAAGAAACTCACAAAAGCCATTTTTCCTGTCGCTGGCCTGGGAACGCGCTTCCTGCCTGCGACGAAATCTGTGCCGAAGGAGATTATGACGCTGGTTGACCGGCCGTTGATCCAATACGCGATCGATGAAGCGCGCGCGGCCGGTATCAAGGAGTTCATCTTTGTGACGTCGCGGGGAAAAGGCGCGCTTGAAGATTACTTCGATCATGCGCCGCAACTCGAGTCGGAGCTGCGCAAAAAGGGCAAGACCGAACTTCTGGACATCCTCAAGACAACGAACATGGACAGCGGTGCAATCGCCTATATCCGCCAGCACAAGGCCCTGGGCCTTGGCCACGCTGTCTGGTGCGCCCGCAGGTTGATTGCAGACGAACCTTTCGCCGTGATCCTGCCCGATGACGTGATCGCGGCGGAAAAGCCATGCCTTCAGCAGATGGTCGAAGCCTATAACGAAACCGGTGGCAACATCGTCGCCGCAATGGAGGTCGCCCCCGAACGGGCCTCGTCCTACGGGATTCTCGACATCCAGGAAGACATGGGAACGGTTGTTTCGGTCAAGGGCATGGTCGAAAAGCCTGCTGCTGGCACGCAACCGTCCAACCTGGCCGTGATTGGCCGCTATATCCTGACGCCTCACATCCTGAACAATCTGAACAAGATGAAAACGGGCGCCGGTGGCGAGATCCAGCTGACAGACGCGATCGCCCAGGAGATCGAGGAAGGTCGCAAGGTCTATGGCTACCGCTTCCGTGGCCAACGCTTCGATTGCGGCTCGAAAGCAGGGTTTCTGCAGGCCACCGTGTCTTTCGGCCTGTCGCGTCCCGATCTGAGGGATGATCTGGCACGTTACCTGCGCGAGATCATCTCGCAGGATCTGGCGGCCGAGTAACAGCTTCGGGGGCTGATTGTTGAAAGCGGTTCTGGTGTCGGGTGGTGCAGGGTTTTCAGCTTCGCATGCACGCAAGGCCGCAAACCGGGCGATACAGTGACTGAACCCGCTGCGGCGCGATTGCTTGACCTGACCCGTCTGGTCAGCCGCGCCGCACGCCGTCCCACCGGGATCGACAGGGTCGAACTGGCCTATCTTGATGCGTTTCTGGCCGATTCAGTCCCTGTTTTTGGCTTGGTGCGATCAGCCTGGGGCTTTCTGCTGCTGGATCATCAGGGCCTGACGGCCTGTCGCCACAGGCTTGCGGGGCAAGAGCCATGGGGCAAGCCAGATATGCTATCCCGTCTGCGCCCTGGCCTGACCCACGCCCGTCAGAGCGCGGAATCCGATATCCGCCGCCTTGCGCTGGCACGTTCATTGCCATCGCGACTTGGCAAGATGCTGGCAAGGCATCTTCCAACCGGCACAGTCTATGTGAATGTCGGTCACGCCAACCTGTCGGATCGGGTCCTTCACGCATTAAGGTCCGAATGCGGTGTTCGGATCGTCGTGATGATCCACGACACCATCCCGCTTGATTTTCCGCAGTATCAACGAGAGCAGACCCCTGACACTTTCTTGAACATGTTGAAACGCGTGCAGCGTCACGCAAGCCTGATCCTGTGCAATTCTGCCCAGACGCGTGACGACGTCACCCGCCACATGCAACCGTTTGGCCCTGTACCCGAAACCCTGATCGCGCATCTGGGTGTGGATGTACCCCTACCCGCGAGTGACCCGCCTTTCCCTTCCGGATTTGACAGCAACAGACCCTGTTTCATCACGATCGGGACGATCGAGCCGCGAAAGAACCACCTCTTTCTGCTGGATCTATGGGCAGAGATGGCAGCAACCCTGCCCCAAGAGGGAATGCCCCAGTTGCTGATTTGCGGTGCGCGTGGCTGGAAAAACCGCGAGGTTTTTGCACGCCTCGATCAGGATCCGCTCATGGGGCGCCATGTGTTCGAGATGCCCGGCCTGTCGGACGGGCAGATCGCGGCGCTTCTCCTGCGGTCTCGCGGCGGGCTCTTTCCCAGCTTCGCCGAAGGCTTTGGCCTGCCTCCGGCAGAGGCACTTGCACTGGGTGTGCCGGTAATTTGCAACAGTCTTTGGATATATCGTGAAATCCTTGGTGATTATCCCATTTACGCAAACGTTGATGATATGTATCTTTGGATCAATAAGTTAGAGATGCTGACTACGGATCAGCACGACAGGCAGTGTGCAGGCAGCAGGTTCAAACCGCCCCTTTGGCAGGACCATTTCAACGCCGTGTTAAGCTGTTTGTGATTGGTTGTCAGGCGTGTGCATGGCGTCTGGCGATGTAGGGAAGGCACGGATTGGGCGTCTGGCAGTCATATCGTCTGAGGCTTCAGCGCAAGCGCTGGTTGCTGCGTGCATGGCGCAAGCGGCGCGAATTGCGGTCTGTGACCAACAGAACGGGCGCGATCAAGCCGGGTGATATCCTGCTGTTCTCGACCCTTCGCAATGAACAATTACGCCTGCCCTACTTCCTCCAATACTATCGTGACATGGGCGTGAACCACTTTCTGCTGGTGGACAACGACAGCACTGACGGGTCTTTGGAATATCTCGCGGAACACCCTGACGTATCGGTGTGGCACACCCGTCATGGATACAAGCGGGCGCGCTTTGGCGTCGACTGGTTGAACTGGCTGCAAATGCAACATGCCCATGGGCATTGGTCGCTTGTTGTCGATCCGGATGAATTCCTGATCTATCCGTTCTGCGATACCCGATCGCTCAGGGCGTTGACCGACTGGCTGGATGCTTCGTCGATCAAGTCTTTCGCGGCGATGCTGCTGGATATGTACCCCAAGGGACCGATCGGCGCGCAGCCCTATCGGCAGGGTCAGGACCCGATAGAGATCGCCAATTGGTTCGACGCCGGCAATTACAGCATCAAGCGCAACAAGCGGTTTGGCAATCTCTGGATACAGGGCGGTCCACGCAGTCGGGTGTTCTTTGCGGACAAGCCTGAAAAGGCACCTGCGTTGAACAAGATACCGCTGGTCAAATGGGACAAGCGCTATGCCTATGTCAGTTCGACCCATATGCTGCTGCCGCGTGGCCTGAACCTTGTCTATGATGAATGGGGCGGGGAAAAGGCCAGCGGCGTTCTTCTGCACGCCAAGTTCCTGAATACCTTTTCGGAAAAGGCGCAGGAGGAACTGACACGCAAGCAGCATTACGCGGCGTCGGTTGAATACAAGGCCTATGCCGAAAGCCTGCAAGACGATCCGGACCTGTGGTGCAAGTGGTCCGAGAGGTACATCAACTGGCGCCAGCTGGAGATTCTGGGTCTCATGTCCAAGGGTAACTGGGCATGAGCGTCGGCATCGTGATGCTGGTGCACACGGCCCTTGGCCGGGCTGAACAGGTCGCCCGCCACTGGGCGGCCGGGGGCTGTCCGGTTGTCATCCATGTCGACAGGTCCGTTCCGAAAAAGACATATACGGCTTTTGTCGAGGCACTTTCGGACCTCAAGCAGGTGCGCTTCTGCAAGCGGCATCGCTGTGAATGGGGGACATGGGGAATTGTCGCGGCGTCGCAAGCCGGGGCAGAGATGATGCTTTCCGAATTCCAGGAGGTGCGCCATGTCTACCTGGCGTCCGGCTCTTGCCTGCCATTGCGGCCTGTTCAGGAACTGATCGACTACCTCGCCGCGCGTCCCAGAACCGATTTCATCGAAAGCGCGACCACGGCCGATGTGCCCTGGACCGTTGGCGGTCTGGACCAGGAACGTTTCACCTTGCGATTTCCCTTCTCGTGGAAGCGTCAAAGGTATCTGTTCGATACTTTCGTCAAACTGCAGCGCAAGATCGGCCTGAAACGCAAGATGCCCAACGGGCTGGTTCCACACATGGGCAGCCAGTGGTGGTGCCTGACCCGTCAGACCCTGTCCGCGATCTTGCAGGATCCGGAACGCCCGACCTATGACACTTTCTTCAAGCGCGTCTGGATACCCGACGAAAGCTATTTCCAGTCGCTTGCCAGACTCTATTCCGGCCATATCGAAAGTCGCTCGCTGACCCTCAGCAAGTTCGATTTCCAGGGCAAGCCGCACATCTTCTATGATGACCACTTGCAATTGCTGCGGCGGTCGGACTGTTTCGTGGCGCGCAAGATCTGGCCTCATGCCAACCGTCTTTACGAAGTGTTCCTGACCGATGCCGCTGGTGCAATGAAGAAGACAGAGCCCAACCCGGGGAAAATCGACCGCATCTTTGCCAAGGCGGTCGAGCGGCGGACCCGCGGGCGTGCCGGTCTCTACATGCAAAGCCGCTTTCCCAATCCAGGCTGGGAAAATGGTATCACATCCAGCCCCTATTCGGTGTTCGAAGGCTTTTCCGACCTTTTCGAGGATTTCGAGGGGTGGCTGGCCAAGGCGACCAGTGCGCGTGTGCATGGTCATCTGTTCGCGCCCGACCGGGTCGAATTCGCCGGCGGTCAAAGCCTGATGAACGGCGCACTGTCCGACAGCGCGGCATTGCGCGACTACAATCCGCGCTCATTCCTTTGCAATCTGATCTGGAACACCCGCGGTGAAAGGCAGTGCTTTCAGTTTGGCCCTGCGGACATACAGGATATCGCGTGGGATTTCGTCAAGGATCCGAACGCACAGGTTTCGGTCATTTCTGGCGCCTGGGCCGTTCCGCTGTTTCGGTCCAACCGGAATTTTGCGGATATCCGCAAGGATGCGGCCCTCCTCCAGCGTATTGAAAGCGAACATTTGAACGTCTTGCGTTCGCCCTACGTCAAGGCGAAAGTCCGGATATGGACGATGGCCGAATTCATCGAGGCACCGATGGAACCCTTGCAGACCATTCTCGATGAGATCGGAAATCGCAGCCTGCGGCGTCTGGCAGAGGTTCCGAAGATGGTCGATCTGGATGGCTTCGGTCAATTCCTGCAGAACCTCAAGAACCAGGGCATGCACCCCTATCTGATGGGCGATTTTCCGGTTGCGCGTGACATGCCCAATGCGCCCCAATCGCCACGCAAACCCTATCTGGTGCGCTGATGATGCAGGGGCGTTTTGACTACTTCATCGTTTTCGCGGAAATGCGGACGGGATCGAATTTCCTGGAAACCAACCTGAATGCCTATGACGGTCTGACTTGCCATGGCGAGGCGTTCAATCCGCATTTCATCGGATATCCGAACCGCACCGAAATCCTGGGGATCACGCAGCCGATGCGCGACGCCAACCCGCAGCGGTTGATCGAGGCGGTCAAGCACGGCACGTCTGGCCTGGGTGGGTTCCGGTTCTTTCATGACCACGATCAGAGGGTGCTGGACATCGCCTTGTCCGACCCACGATGCGCCAAGATCATTCTGACTCGCAATCCGGTGGACAGCTATGTGTCCCGCAAGATCGCGCAGGCCACCGGACAGTGGAAACTGACCAATGTCGCCAAGCGGAAAGAGGCGCTGGCGGTTTTCGACCGAGACGAGTTCGAGGCGCATCTGACCGACCTGCAGGAATTCCAGATCACCTTGCTGCATGCGCTGCAAATCACGGGGCAGACGGCGTTCTATGTCGCCTATGAAGACCTGCAGGATGTGGCGGTGATGAATGGGCTTGCCCGGTTTCTGGGCATCGAGCAGCAGTTGGACAGCCTTGATGAGAGCCTCAAGAAACAAAATCCCGAACCGATTGCCGAAAAGGTCCGGAATTTTGACCAGATGGCCGATGCGCTGGCGCGGCTTGACCGCTTCAACCTGACACGCACGCCGAATTTCGAACCGCGTCGGGGTGCGGCCGTGCCGGGATATGTGGCCGCTGCCCGGTCGCCGTTGCTGTACTTGCCGATCAGGTCCGGGCCGGAAACCCAGGTTCTGGACTGGATGGCCGCGCTGGACCAGACCGAAAGCGCGCGCCTGCAGACCAGATTCACACAGAAAACCCTGCGCCAGTGGATGCGCGGCCATTCCGTGCATCGTAGCTTCACGGTGCTGCGACACCCTGTTGCCCGCGCCCATGCTGCATTCTGCGAGAAGATCCTGATCCCCGGTCCCGGCCATTTTGCAGAAATCCGCAAGATCCTGCGAAAGTCCCATGGGTTGCAGATTCCTGAAACCCTGCCCGATGCAGGCTACGGGCCGGACGCGCATCGCGCGGCCTTCAAGGTGTTTCTTGATTTCCTCAAGGCCAATCTGGCGGGGCAGACCATGGTTCGGGTCGATGCCTCCTGGGCAAGCCAGTTGCAGGTTCTGCAAGGCTATGCGCAATTCACGCTGCCTGACATGATCCTGCGCGAGGACGAGATCGAGGTTTACTTGCCAGCCCTCGCCCAGCAGATGGGTCATGAAGAGCCACCCACCCCGCAAGATGCGCCTGCTGACCGCCCCTTTGCTTTGTCCGAAATCTACGATCAGGACATTGAGGACAGGGTCAGCGCGATCTACCAACGCGATTACACGACCTTTGGCTTTGCGCCATGGCAGTCAGATACCTGATCAGGCCGCCTGAACGGTCTGCGCCTCGGTCAGGATGGTGTAGAGTGTGACGGGATCCGTATTCGCACGCAGCTTTGTACAGACAGACGGCTCGCGCAGGGTGCGGGACACCAGTGCCAGCGCCTTGAGGTGTTCGACGCCGGCATCCTCTGGCGCGAACAGGGCGAAGATGATGTCGACCGGCGCGCGGTCAACTGCGTCGAAGTCGATCGGTTTTTCCAGCAGGATGAAGGCGCCCTGGACGGAATCAAGCCCAGGAATGCGTGCATGTGGCAGGGCCACGCCATGCCCTACCCCGGTCGGCCCCAGGGTCTCGCGTTCCATCAGGGCTTCGACGGCCGTGGCGGCATTGATCTTGTAGACCGATGCCGCCAGCTCTCCCAGATCATGAAGAAGCCGCTTCTTGCTCGTAGCCGAGGTTATGACCTTGACGGCCTCGGGTCGGAGGATGGTCGAAATCTTCATGCTCGCTCAATGCTCCGGTTGCGGTCTCCCGCAGTCGTTAACGCGGGTCAATCCAGCCGATATTGCCGTCTTCGCGGCGGTATACCACGTTTACACCGGCTTTGCCCTCATTTCGGAAAACCAGCACCGGAGCGCCTGCAAGTTCCATCTGCATGACCGCTTCACCCACCGATAGCGACGGAATCTTGGTTTCCATCTCGGCGATGATCATCGGCTGCAGCGAAGCAGGCTCCGAATCCTCGTTGTTCCCCTCAGCCGCGAGGATATACGAGGACGCGCCGATGAGTTCAACAGGCTCGGTCCGTTCACGGTGATGGTCCTTGAGGCGGCGCTTGTAGCGACGCAGCTGCTTGTCCATTTTCTCGTTGCAGGCATCAAAAGCAGCATAGATCTCGTTGGCATGGGCTTTGGCGGCTGCGGTCAGGCCGCTGGACAGGTGCACCGTCGCCTCGCAGACGAACTCATGGGCCGACTTGGAAAATACGACAGTCGCGTCCGTGGGGCGCTGCGCATATTTCGCCATCACGATACCCATTTCGTTCTTCACATGGGTTTGAAGGGCCTCACCAATGTCGATTTGCTTGCCACTGATCTGATAGCGCATCATGTCTCCTTTGCATGACAATTCGGGTTTCGACCATGGCTGTCATGCCAAGGTTACGTCATGCCCGATTGCTGGATATCGACGGCCAAGCAGCGTTTCAGGCCCTGTCGCGATGATAAGGCGCTAACTGAACAAGAAGGACTCTGCGTGACTGTCATGACCCCATTGGAGGCGAAGGCATGGGGGTCTGTCAATCAGAACAAGCGGCCTCGGCGCCATGCCGCGGCACAAGACCGTTTCCAGCTCTCCGGCACCCTCAGGAGATCCGGAAGCCTTCGCCAAGATAGACGCGCCGCACGTTCTCGTTCTGCACCACTTCGTCGGGCGTGCCCGACATCAGGACCTTGCCGTCATGCAGGATATAGGCGCGATCCACGATCTCCAGCGTCTCGCGCACGTTGTGATCGGTAATCAGAACGCCGATCCCGCGTTTCTTGAGGTCCGCGACAAGGTGGCGAATATCCCCCACACTGATCGGATCGACACCGGCAAAGGGTTCATCCAGCAGCAGGTATTTCGGATCGGCCGCCAAACAGCGCGCAATTTCGACACGTCGCCGTTCACCACCCGACAAAGCCAGCGCAGGCGCCCGTCGCAGATGTTCGATCGAGAATTCCGACAGCAGTTCTTCAAGCCGCTCGCGCCGCTTGTGCCGATCCTTGACCGAGATATCGAGGATGGCGCCGATATTGTCTTCGACCGAGAGGCCGCGAAAGATCGACATTTCCTGCGGCAGATAGCCGATACCAAGCTTGGCCCGGCGATACATCGGAAGATTGGTCACGTCGCGGCCGTCGATCGTGACCTGCCCGCCCTCGGGATAGACCAGACCCGCGATGGCATAGAAGGTGGTCGATTTGCCGGACCCATTGGGGCCCAGAAGGGCAACGACCTCGCCGCGATTCAGCTCCATGCTGAAATCGCGGATCACGACACGCTTCTTGTAGCTTTTCAAAAGATGTCTGACACGCAGGCCGGATTGCCCTTCGGTCAGCGTCAGCTGGGGTGTCGCCATTCTCAATCCGATCCGCGAAGGATGGTCCTGACACGTCCATCCATCTGCGCCGTGCCCCCTTCGAGATCCACGGTCATCCGTTCCGAGGTCAGGGCGCTGTTGCCTTGGGTCAGCAACACATTTCCCTGCATGACCACCTCACCGTCATCGACATTGTAGTCGGCACGCTCGGCCTCGGCGGCATCGGGACCGCTGACCAGCGTCACGCCTCCTGTCGCCTCAAGCCGGGCGATCCGCGCCTGTTGCCCCTCGGTCGCTTCCGCATAGACGACCAGAACGCGCGGTGCGGCCAGCCGCATCTCACCCTGGATGATCACCACATTGCCGGTGAAAATGGCGGTGCCGTCCTGCTGGCTGACAGACAGGCTGTCGGCTGTCACCTCGACCGGCAGCGAGGTGTCCTGCTGGATCACACCGAAGGCCAGGTTGGTGCTTTGCGCCTGCGCAATCCCGGCCAGGCCCGTGGTTGCAATGGCAAGTACAAGGACAGCTGTGATGAAGGGGGGGCGGCGGAACGGCACAGTATGGTCTTTCTCAGTTTCGCGGATCGTATATCAGTTTGACCCCATTTGTGAAAAGCAAATGGACATTACCCGTCTGCGAATCGGATGACAGAGTCATTTTCCCTGCATCCAGCTTGCCGGGGGGGCCGTTTCCGCTGATGGGTCCGTCGGATTCAGCCGCGATTTCACGCATGCTGGTCGTCAGTATCTCCGTGGTGACCCGGTAACCGGTGGAACTGGTCAGCACCACATCTCCTTCGAGAATCGCAATCCCCTGGATGTCGTCGACGGTTCCGACAACCGAGGTGATGTTGATCTGCGCCCCGCGCAAAAGGTCGATCCGCGCCGACATCGTCTGCGCAATGACACGTTCGGGTTGGTTCGGGTCGACACGGGCATTGGCCGCGACAAAGGCAACCAGATGCCCTTCTTCGGTCGCCCCTGCAAAAGACGGCTCGGTGATCTGCTGGCTGCCGGTGCGGCTTTCCAGGTCGGCGCGGCTGACCGGGATCGACTTGGTGGGATCGACCGTGCGTGACAGAAGGAACAGGGTCGACAACAGGGCAAGGGCGGTCAGCGGCAGAAGTATCTTCAGCCAGGTGATCACGCGGGATCGCAGACCGTCGCGTGAATCCATGGCTTAACCCAGACCCACGCGCAGGCAGTCGTGGATGTGCAACAGCCCGATGGCCTTGCCGGGCTGCGCGGGATCGACCACGAAAAGGCAGGTTATCTTGCGTTCGTTCATCACGCCGACGGCCGCTTCGGCCAGGGCGTCAGGCGCAATCGTGCGGGGCGCGCGCGTCATCACCTCGCCGGCATTCAGTGACAACAGACCCTCCATGTGGCGGCGCAGGTCGCCATCGGTGATGATGCCGATCAGCATCCCCTCCGCGTCGGTCACGCCGACCACACCGAAACCTTTTCGGCTTATCTCAAGAAGGGTGTCCCCCATGGACGCCATGGCACTGACAAGGGGCAGGGCATCGCCTGCATGCATCAGGTCGCGCACACGGCTGAGCTGTGCGCCCAGTTTGCCGCCTGGATGGAAATTCCTGAAGTCCTCGGGCTGAAACTGCCGATATTCCATCAGGGCGACCGCCAGTGCATCGCCCAGCGCCAGCGTCATCGTGGTTGAAGTCGTGGGCACCACGCCAGTCCCGCAAGCCTCGGTCGCGCGGGGCAGGGTAAGGGCCACGTCCGACTGCTTGAGCAGAGTCGAGTCCGCCCGGCTGGCAACCCCGATCATCGGGATATTGAAGCGGCGCGAATAGGCGATCATGTCAGCCAGTTCAGGCGTCTCGCCGGAATTGGATAACATCAGAAGAACGTCATCAGGCGTCAGCATCCCAAGGTCGCCATGGCTGGCTTCGGCGGGATGGACGAATTGGGCGGGCGTGCCGGTGCTGGCCAGGGTCGCCGCGATCTTGCGCGCCACATGACCCGATTTGCCCATGCCCGAAACGATCACGCGACCACGCGCGCCCAGCATGAGTTCAACAGCCTGGGCGAATTCGCCGCCCAGGTTGTCAGCCAGCTGCATCAATCCATCGGCCTCGGTGCGGATCACGCGGCGGGCGGTATCAAGGAATGTCTGTGCCTTGTCCATCAATGTGCAAAGATGTCCATCTCGGGCCAGCCGGCAAGGTCCAGTTTTGCGCGCATCGGCAGAAAGTCGAAACAGGCCTGCGCCATCTCGGTCCGCCCTTCGCGCGCCAGCATCGTATCAAGCGCGTCTTTCAGGCGATGCAGGTACAGAACGTCAGAGGCCGCATAATCCATCTGGGCTGTCGTCAGATCCACGGCGCCCCAATCGCTTTGCTGCTGCTGCTTGGAGACGTCCACGCCGACCAGGTCCTGCAAAAGGTATTTCAAGCCGTGCCGATCCGTGAAGGTGCGCACCAGCTTGCTTGCGATCTTGGTGCAATAGACCGGCTGCGCCAGGGCGCCAAAGGCATTGTACATGGCCGCAATGTCGAACCGTCCGAAATGGAACAGTTTCAGAACCTCGGGATTTTCCAGAAGGGCGGCCAGATTGGGCGCCTCTGTCTGGCCCTTGGTGATCTGGACGATATGCGCATGGCCATCGCCACCCGACAACTGCACGACACACAGCCTGTCCCGATGCGGGTTCAGACCCATCGTCTCGCAGTCGATAGCGACCGCTGGACCAAGGTCCAGACCGTCAGGAAGATCGTTCTTGTAGAGGTAGTTTGTCATGTCATTCCCTTCGCGGAGGGAATGGTGCCCAGGAGAGGACTCGAACCTCCACGTCCTTGCGAACACTAGCACCTGAAGCTAGCGCGTCTACCATTCCGCCACCTGGGCACAGGTGTCGTGGAGACGGCGTTTATCTGTGCCGCAAATCGGTGTCAACGTGGATTCGCAGGATTTTTTTCGCGACGTGGGTGTCGGAAGGGGCGCGACCGCATGGCGCGACCCTGTAACGCCTTGTCCCAGCGGCGCACTGGGTTTAGGAACAGGCAGGATTTCTTGGGCCGGAGGCTGCAACATGTCGAAACTCGTCACCATTTACGGCGGATCTGGCTTTGTGGGCCGCTATATCGCGCGTCGTCTTGCCAAGGAGGGCTGGCGCGTGCGCGTGGCCGTGCGCCGTCCGAATGAGGCGATGCATGTAAAGCCCTATGGCACGCCTGGCCAGGTCGAGCCGGTGCTGTGCAACATTCGCGACGATGCCAGCGTGCGGGCCGTGATGCAGGGGGCTGATGCCGTCGTCAACTGCGTGGGTATCCTGGCCGAGGCTGGCAAGAACCGCTTTGACGCCGTTCAGGCGGAAGGCCCCGGCCGCGTCGCCCGCATCGCATCCGAGATGGGAATTTCCCGCATGGTGCAGATTTCGGCGATCGGTGCCGACGCTGCGTCGAAAAGCGATTACGCGCGCACCAAGGCATTGGGAGAGCAGGCGGTTCTTCAATACATGCCTGACGCGGTCATCCTGCGGCCCTCGATTGTCTTCGGTGCGGAAGACCAGTTCTTCAACCGTTTCGCCCGCATGGCGCAGCTGGGCCCGATCCTGCCGGTTGTCGGTGCCGACACGCTGTTTCAACCCGTCTATGTGGATGATGTCGCCCGCGCTGCCGTTCTGGGTGTCGTCGGCAAGGCCGCCCCTGGCATCTATGAACTGGGCGGGCCGGATGTATCGACGTTCCGGGCGCTGATGGGCCAGATGCTGGACGTGATCCAGCGCCGCCGCATGATCGTGAACATCCCGTTTCCCGTCGCGCGCGTGATGGGCTTTGGGTTCGACATGCTGAACAAGGTGACGCTGGGGCTGGTGCCTGCGCAGATCACCCGCGACCAGGTGCGCAATCTTGCCCGCGACAACGTGGTCGCAGAGGGCGCAAAAGGCTTTGCGGATCTGGGGATCGAGCCTGTCTCGCTCGAGGCGGTGCTTCCCGATTACCTGTGGCCCTATCGTCCCTCGGGTCAGTATGCCGCGATCAAGGCCTCGGCGCGCAACCTGCGCCAGGGCTGATCGGCGTCAGCTGTAGGCATAGACCAGCAGGGCGATGCCCAGCACCACCCGGTAGATCACGTAGGGTGTGAAACTGACACTGCGCAGCAGGCGCATCATCAGGCTGAGGGCAAGCAAGGCTGCGAAGAAGGCGAAGATCGCGGCGATGGCACCATCGCGCGCGGCCGCGGCATCCGCGCTCATCGCGACCTCTGCCCCAAGCAGAAGACCTGATGCCGCGATCGTCGGGATCGACATCAGCATCGACAGCTTGGCCGCATCATGGCGCGCATAGCCCAGCAAGCGCCCGCCTGTGATGGTGATGCCGGACCGCGATGTTCCGGGAATGAGGGCGATCACCTGCCACAGGCCCATGATCAGGGCATCGCGTAGCGACCATGTTTCCGCTGTCTTGATACTGGGGCCGCGCTGGTCCGCCCAGTAAAGGACAATCCCGAAGATCAGCATGGTCCAGCCGATCACGACCGGTCCGCGCATCATGTCGTCGATGCCCGTGATGTTCAGGATCAGCCCGACGATGACGACCGGAACGGTCGCGATGACCAGGCACAGGGCCAGCCATGCGCCTTGGGTGTCGATTCGACCCCGCATCAGGCGGGGCAGGCCAGCCAATCCCATCCGCACATCGGGCCAGAAGTATAGAATCACGGCCAGCAGGGTGCCGACATGTACGGCGACGTCGATCACTTGTCCCTGGTCCTGCATTCCCGTCAGCGCGGGCAAGAGAATCAGGTGACCAGACGAGGAAACCGGCAAGAACTCGGTCAGGCCTTGAATCACTGCGACCAGAAAAAGATGGAAGAGAGGCATCGGTGTCGTCCTCAGGTCTATGATGAGCACCCTATAAGGTATTGTCCTATCAATGAAAGAGTCGATTTAAGTCCGATGTGGACCTAAAAATGATGCCTTTCGGGGCAGAATGCTGCAAAGCAGAACCGAAAATCGTATTAAAGGTCAGTAAAGCTGACTTTTAATACGAAAGCGCTTGGTTTAGAAGGGCGCGAACCAGTCCTGAACGGAGCTTTGTCGTGGCCAAGCAACCTATGTTGAAATTCGTCTCTGTGGAACGCGACATGCCGGAAAAGCGTGGCGCCGAAATGCGCAGGCAGGATTTTAACGAAATCTATGCCGAATTTGCCGATGCAAAGGCAAAGGAACAGGCCAGCCGGTGCAGCCAGTGCGGCGTGCCCTATTGTCAGACGCATTGCCCGCTGCACAACAATATCCCCGACTGGCTGCGCCTGACGGCTGAAGGACGTCTGCAAGAGGCCTATGAAATCAGCCAGGCCACCAACACCTTCCCCGAGATCTGTGGCCGCATCTGCCCGCAGGACCGGCTGTGCGAAGGCAACTGCGTGATCGAACAGTCTGGCCATGGCACCGTGACCATTGGCGCGGTCGAGAAGTACATCACTGACACCGCGTGGGAAAACGGGTGGGTCAAACCAATCGTGCCCGCGATGGAGCGCGACCAATCCGTCGGGATCATTGGTGCGGGTCCGGGTGGCCTTGCTGCGGCCGATGTGCTGCGTCGTGCTGGTGTACAGGTGACCGTTTACGATCGTTATGACCGCGCAGGCGGGTTGCTGACCTATGGCATTCCCGGTTTCAAGCTGGAAAAGGATGTGGTGGTGCGCCGCAATGAGCAGCTTGAACAGGGCGGTGTGGACTTCGTTCTGAACTGCAATGTTGGTGAAGACATCAGCTTTGATGCCATTCGCGGAAAGCATGACGCGGTCGTTATCGCCACTGGCGTCTACAAGACCCGCGATCTGGAAGGCCCCGGTGCGGATGCCGACGGCATCGTGCGCGCGATCGATTACCTGACGGCGTCCAACCGCAAGAGCTTTGGTGACGAAGTGCCCGAATACGACAGTGGCGAGCTGAATGCCGCAGGCAAGCGCGTCGTGGTCATCGGCGGCGGCGATACGGCAATGGACTGCGTGCGCACCGCCATCCGTCAGGGCGCAACCTCGGTGAAATGCCTCTATCGCCGCGACCGGGCGAACATGCCGGGCAGCCAGCGCGAAGTGCAGAACGCCGAAGAAGAAGGCGTGATCTTCGAATGGCTGAGCGCGCCCAAAGGTTTTGTTGGCGAACCCGTCACCGGCGTGATGGTGCAGAAGATGCGGCTTGGCGCGCCTGACGCCTCTGGTCGCCAGTCCCCCGAGGTGATCGAGGGTGCCGACTATGTCGAAGATGCGGACCTGGTGATCAAGGCGCTGGGCTTCGAGCCCGAGGACCTTCCCAAGCTTTGGGGTGTCGAAGGTCTGGACGTGACCCGTTGGGGGACGATCCGTGCGGAATACACGACCGGCAAGACCAGCCTTGATGGCGTCTACGCTGTTGGTGACATCGTGCGCGGTGCCAGCCTCGTGGTCTGGGCGATCCGTGACGGGCGCGACTCGGCGCAGGCGGTTCTGGAATACCTCAACGGCGCGCGCGCCGTCGCGGCAGAGTGACAGCATGGCGCGGGCCGCAGGGCGTCGCGCTATATATCAGATGATCTCCGACAGGGCAGGACGCCCGACCCGGCAGAAGAACGAAAGGCAGACGCCATGACCAAATATGATGAAAGCTGGGCCGCCGCCGAAGAAGCCAAGCGCAAGTGGATGGCTGAAAACGGTCTCTATGCCGAGGAGGAAGAGCATTCCTCCTGCGGTGTGGGTCTTGTGGTGTCCATTGACGGCAAGCCTTCGCGCAAGGTCGTCGAGAACGGAATTAACGCCCTGAAAGCGATCTGGCATCGTGGTGCCGTCGATGCCGATGGCAAGACCGGCGATGGCGCGGGCATTCATGTGCAGATCCCCGTCCCTTTCTTCTATGACCAGATCCGCCGGACCGGGCACGAGCCGAAGACCGACCACCTGATGGCCGTGGGTCAGGTGTTCCTGCCGCGCACCAATTTCGGCGCGCAGGAAACCTGCCGGACCATCGTGGAAACCGAAGTCCTGCGGATGGGCTATTACATCTACGGCTGGCGTCACGTGCCGGTCGATATCTCGTGCCTGGGTGAAAAGGCGAACGCCACCCGCCCTGAAATCGAACAGATCCTGATTTCCAACATCAAGGGTGTCGACGAAGAGACATTCGAGCGGGAACTTTACGTCATCCGTCGCCGGATCGAAAAGGCCGCCATCGCAGCCGGCATTCAGGGCATGTACATCTGTTCGCTGTCCTGCCGGTCGATCATCTACAAGGGCATGATGCTGGCCGAACAGGTTGCGGAATTCTATCCCGACCTTCAGGATCCGCGCTTCGAATCCGCCTTCGCCATCTATCACCAGCGCTATTCCACGAACACCTTTCCGCAGTGGTGGCTGGCGCAGCCTTTCCGCATGCTGGCCCACAACGGCGAGATCAACACCCTGCGCGGCAACGTCAACTGGATGAAAAGCCACGAGATCCGCATGGCCTCCAGCGCGTTTGGCGATCTGGCCGAGGATATCAAGCCGATCGTGCAGGCCGGATCGTCCGACAGCGCGGCACTTGATTCCGTGTTCGAGGTCCTGGTGCGCGCGGGGCGTTCGGCCCCCATGGCGAAAACCATGCTGGTTCCGGAATCCTGGTCCAAGCAGGCGGTCGAGCTGCCGCAAAGCTGGCGCGACATGTATTCCTACTGCAACTCGGTGATGGAACCCTGGGATGGCCCTGCTGCCCTTGCGATGACTGACGGTCGCTGGGTCTGTGCCGGACTTGACCGCAACGGCCTGCGTCCGATGCGCTATGTCGTGACGGGTGATGGTCTGCTGATCGCGGGATCCGAGGCCGGGATGGTCCCGATCAAGGAAGCTACCGTGCGCGAGAAGGGCGCCCTTGGGCCGGGTCAGCTGATTGCCGTCGACATGAAAGAGGGCAAGCTGTTCCACGATTCCGAAATCAAGGATCGTCTTGCCGCAGCCCAGCCTTTCGGTGAATGGGTCGGCAAGATCAACGAACTGGACGAGGCCCTGGCAGGCGTGAGCGAAGATGCCATGTTCACCGGCGCAGAGCTGCGCAAGCGTCAGATCGCGGCCGGCTACACGATCGAGGAACTGGAACAGATCCTTGCCCCGATGGCCGAAGACGGCAAGGAAACCTTGGCGTCGATGGGTGACGATACGCCCGCAGCCGTTCTTTCGACCAAGTATCGCCCGCTGTCGCATTTCTTCCGCCAGAACTTCAGCCAGGTGACCAACCCGCCGATCGACTCGTTGCGCGAATTCCGCGTGATGAGCCTCAAGACCCGGTTCGGCAACCTCAAGAACGTGCTGGATGAAAGCAGCGCGCAGACCGAGATCCTTGTGCTGGACAGCCCCTTTGTCGGAAATGCCCAGTGGGATGAGGTGACGCGCAATTTCAACGCGCCCCTGGTCGAGATTGATTGCACCTTCCCGGTGGGCGAGGATCATGATGCGCTCCGCAAAGGGCTGGAGCGTATCCGCGCCGAAGCCGAAGACGCCGTCCGGTCTGGTGCGGGACATCTTGTTCTGACCGATCACAAGCAGGGCACGGACAAGGTGCCGATGCCGATGATCCTGGCAACCAGTGCCGTGCATTCGCACCTGACGCGCAAGGGCCTGCGGACCTTCTGCTCGCTCAATGTCCGTTCGGCTGAATGTATTGATCCGCACTATTTCGCGGTGCTGATCGGCTGTGGCGCGACGGTTGTGAACCCCTACCTGGCCGAGGACAGCATCGCGGACCGAATCTCGCGCGGTCTGATCGAAGGCACCCTGACGCAGGCAATGCGCCGTTACCGCGAAGCGATCGACCAGGGTCTTCTCAAGATCATGGCGAAGATGGGGATTTCGGTTCTGTCGTCCTATCGTGGCGGTCTGAACTTCGAAGCGGTCGGTCTGTCGCGCGCCATGTGCGCCGAATATTTCCCCGGCATGACCAGCCGCATCAGCGGCATCGGTGTGACCGGTATTCAGCGCAAGGCCGAAGAAGTTCACACAAAGGGCTGGCGCAGTGGCCTTGATGTTCTGCCAATCGGCGGTTTCTACAAGGCGCGTCGCTCTGGCGAGACACACGCCTGGGAAGCAACGTCGATGCACCTGCTGCAAACGGCCTGCAACAAGGCCAGCTTTGAAATCTGGAAGCAGTATTCGGCAAAGATGCAGGCCATGCCGCCGATCCACCTGCGCGATCTTCTGGCCATCAAGCCGATGGGCGCGCCGGTTCCGATCGAAGAAGTGGAAAGCATCACCTCGATCCGCAAGCGCTTTGTGACCCCTGGCATGTCCCTGGGCGCCTTGTCGCCCGAGGCGCACAAGACGCTGAACGTCGCAATGAACCGCATCGGCGCCAAGTCGGACAGTGGTGAGGGTGGTGAAGATCCGGCGCATTTCGTGCCGGAACCCAATGGCGACAACCCCAGTGCCAAGATCAAGCAGGTGGCGTCAGGCCGCTTTGGTGTCACCGCCGAATACCTGAACCAGTGTGAAGAGCTGGAAATCAAGGTGGCCCAGGGCGCCAAGCCCGGCGAGGGTGGGCAGCTGCCCGGCATGAAGGTCACCGACCTGATCGCGCGGCTGCGGCACTCGACCAAGGGTGTGACCCTGATCAGCCCGCCGCCGCATCACGATATCTATTCGATCGAGGATTTGGCGCAGCTGATCTATGACCTCAAGCAGATCAACCCGCGCGCCAAGGTCACCGTCAAGCTGGTGGCACAATCCGGCGTGGGGACGATCGCGGCAGGTGTGGCGAAAGCCAAGGCCGATATCATCCTGATTTCGGGTCACAACGGTGGCACGGGCGCAAGCCCCGCAACCTCGATCAAATATGCTGGCCTGCCATGGGAAATGGGCCTGACCGAGGCGCATCAGGTTCTGTCGATGAACAACCTGCGCGACCGGATCACGCTGCGGACCGATGGTGGTCTGCGGACAGGGCGCGACATCGTGATGGCCGCCATGATGGGTGCCGAGGAATACGGCATCGGAACCGCCGCCCTGATTGCGATGGGCTGCATCATGGTGCGTCAGTGCCAGTCCAACACCTGCCCCGTGGGCGTCTGCACCCAGGACGAGGCGCTGCGCGCCAAGTTCACCGGGACAGCAGACAAGGTTGTGAACCTGATCACCTTCTACGCGCAGGAAGTGCGCGAGATCCTCGCCAGCATCGGGGCCCGCAGCCTTGATGACGTGATCGGCCGCGCCGATCTGCTGAGCCAGGTCAGCCGTGGTTCGGCGCATCTGGACGATCTGGATTTGAACCCGCTGCTGATCACCGTCGATGGCGCAGGCGATATCGTCTACGACCGTGCCAAGCCGCGCAATGTCGTGCCGGATACGCTGGATGCGGAAATCGTGCGCGATGCGGCACGGTTCCTTGAAGACGGTGAAAAGATGCAGCTGTCCTATGCGGTGCAGAACACGCATCGTACCGTGGGCACGCGCGTGTCCAGTCACATCGTCAAACGGTTCGGAATGCGCAACGCGCTGCAGCCGAACCACCTGACGGTGAAACTGACCGGCTCGGCTGGCCAGAGCCTTGGTGCGTTCGCGGCGCCCGGTCTGAAGCTGGAAGTGTCGGGTGATGCCAACGACTATGTCGGCAAGGGCCTGTCCGGTGGGACGATCGTGGTGCGTCCGCCCATGGCCAGCCCGCTGACCGCGTCCGAGAACACGATCATCGGCAACACGGTGCTTTATGGGGCGACGGATGGCTACCTCTTTGCGGCAGGTCGCGCCGGAGAACGTTTCGCGGTGCGCAACTCGGGCGCCAAGGTCGTGATCGAAGGCTGCGGTAGCAACGGTTGCGAATACATGACCGGCGGCGTTGCCGTGATCCTGGGTGAAATCGGCGCCAATTTCGGTGCCGGGATGACCGGGGGTATGGCCTATCTTTATGATCCGAACGGCATTGCCGCCAAGATGATGAACATGGAAACCCTGGTGACTTGCCCGGTCACCGTCGCATACTGGGAGGACCAGCTGAAAGGTCTGATCGAACGTCATCTGGCGGAAACCGGCAGTCGCCGGGCGACGGATATCCTTCAGCACTGGGAACAGGAGGTCGGCCACTTCGTGCAGGTTTGCCCGAAGGAAATGCTGATCCATATTCCGCATCCCCTGACGCTGGAAGAGCGCGCAGTACCGGCGGAGTAAAACAACCCAAAGGCGTTCAATATAAACGTTTTGAAAACCCGGTTTTAGCGAACCGGGTTTTCTTATTTTTGCCATTTGTCAGATTTATTTAAGACAAGAAAAACCGCTTAAGTTGATAAAAATTCTTCAGTGGTAGGCAGCATGCCCAGTACTTACAGCTTCAGTTTCTTCACGATGGACCCGGGGAACCCTCCGGCGCGCAATACCGTGTTGAACCCCACGACGCTGACCGTCACGGACCAGAACGACAACGGGTCCATCGGCACTTCGCAGGGGGATACTGTCGGCGGTTTCGCCGTGACGCGCGTATGGATGGGCGATACTGTGACGGTCAGGGTCGATGGACAGGATGTCCGGATCACGGGCGTCACCTTCTATCGCAGCGGTGCATCTGCCGTTTTCATGCCGACGGACGGCACAATCCTGACCAGTTCAAGTTTCCGTTCATCGACTTACGTGACCACCTCGACAGAGTATTCGCTGCCGCCGGTGCCATGTTTCACAGCCGGAACGATGATTTTCACGGCGCAGGGCGCGCGCCCTGTCGAGACCCTGAAACCGGGTGACCTGATTCTGACACGCGATAGCGGCATGCGGCCCCTGCGGTGGATCGGTCAGACAAGTGTCGGCGGACTGGATCGCTTTGCGCCGGTCAGGTTCATGCCCGGCACGGTCGGAAACACGAACCAGTTGCTGGTCTCGCCCAACCACAGGATGCTGGTGACGGGCTGGAAGGCCGAGATGTATTTTGGCGAGCAGGAAATCCTTGTTCCCGCCAAGACGCTGGTCAACGGTGACACGATCATGTCCGCACCCTGTCAGATGGTGACTTATGTCCATTTGCTGCTGGACCGCCATGAGGTGATCTTTGCCGAAGGGGCGGCTACGGAAAGCCTGCATCCTGGCGACTATCTTCTGGCAGGTGCTGATGAAACAGCGGCCGAGATCCTGGCGCTTTTCCCGGAACTGGACACTGAACCGGGCCGAAGCAAATGGAAATCGGCGCGCAGCATAGCAAGAACCCGCGAGGCGAAGCTTCTGGCTGCATGAGCGGTCTTTCCGAATGCGCGCGGCTTGCCTATAGCTGTGCCTGTGGCACGCAAGACAAATACATCACGGTCAAAACCTGCTCCTGCCGTGCGGCGAATATCGCCTCTGCGGTTTCTCAGGCGTTGGCTGATCCGTGCCCTTCTGGGTGCGGCTGTCCTGCTTGCTGTCTGGGTGGTGTCCTACAAGGTGATCAATCCCCCGACGACGGCCTATATCCTGTCCGAGAAACGCTATCTTGGCGAGATCGATCGCCAATGGGTCGATGCGGATCTGGTTGCGCCCGTGATGCTGCGTTCTGTCGTGGCCGCGGAGGATGCCAATTTCTGCCTTCACACCGGCTTTGATCTGGACGCGATCAAGACGGCCATCGATTCAGGCGCGAACAGGGGCGCCTCGACGATCACGCAGCAGGTCGTGAAGAACGCCTTCCTCTGGCACGGGCGGAATTGGGGCCGCAAGGCGCTTGAGGCCCTGCTGACCCCAATGGTCGAGATGACATGGTCCAAGCGTCGAATCCTGGAGGTCTACCTCAACATCGCGGAATTCGACGAAGGTGTTTTTGGCGTTCATGCCGCGGCATGGCACTATTTCGGAATTGGCCCTGAAAGCCTTTCGGCACAGCAGGCGGCCAGCCTGGCCATGGTGCTGCCGGCGCCCAAGGCACGCTCTGCCTCGAATCCGACGTCGTCACAGCAGCGACGCATCGCCCTGATCCAGGATGGGGCGCAATTGATCGCCAAGGATGGCAGGGCTGCCTGTTTCGAGGATTGAAAAACTGCGCCGGGCAGGGCATGCAGGAGATCAATCCGTAATTGAAGGCAAGATCGTCCCATGGCGCGGCTATTCCACGTTCCTTTGTCCCCATTCTGCCGAAAAGTGCGCCTGAGCCTGGCCGAGAAGCGGATCGAGTGTGAACTGGTTGAAGAACGGTATTGGGAACCCTCGCCTGATTTCCTGCGGCGCAACCCTGCGGCCAAGGTTCCCGTTCTCAAGATCGATGGCAAGACGATGTCCGAGAGTGCCGCGATCTGCGAATACCTTGAAGAGGCTTACCCGGACCCTTCGCTGATGCCACGTGGCCGGGATGAGCGTTACGAGGTGCGCCGTCTTGTCTCTTGGTTCGATGACAAGTTTCACCAGGAGGTCACCTCCAAACTGCTGTATGAGCGGGTGAACAAGAAAATCATGGCGCGCGGCTTTCCCGACAGTCGCAACGTGAAGGACGGCGCCAAGGCGATCAAGTTTCACCTGGATTACATGTCCTGGTTGCTGGATCACCGCCGCTGGCTGGCTGGTGACACGATCACCCTGGCTGATTTCGCCGCAGCCGCGCATCTGTCATCACTTGATTATATCAGCGACGTGGATTGGAACCGGTCACAATCCGTCAAGGACTGGTACGCGACCATCAAGTCGCGGCCGGCTTTCAGGTCGATCCTTGCGGATCAGGTTCCCGGTTTCCCGCCACCTGCCCATTATGCCGATCTTGATTTCTGATAGGATCGGGACCGGCCAGGGCGCGCTGTCTATTGTGCTCGTTGCCCGAAACCCCGGAAAAGACGCGACCGCAGGCATGCCGTGGACAGGCTGAAGCAAGAATTGGTTGAACAAGCCCTCGCAGAGGGTTTTGACGCCTGCCGCATTTGCCGTCCCTGGGATGTGCCGCAGGTGCCGGACAGGTTGGCGGCATTTCTGCAGGCAGGGTATCATGGCCAGATGACCTGGCTGGAGGAGCGCAGCCACTGGCGTGGTGATCCCGCAGCCCTTTGGCCCGCCGCACGTTCGGTGATCATGCTGGGCGAAAGCTATATGCCGCAAGGCGACCCTTTGGCAGCGCTGGATGCGAAAAGCGCCGGAACAGTGTCTGTTTATGCGCAAAACCGCGACTACCATGACCTGGTCAAGAAGCGGCTCAAGCGTCTGGCCCGCTGGCTGATCGCGCAGGGCGGTGGTGAGGTCAAAGTCTTTGTCGATACGGCGCCGGTCCCGGAAAAACCCCTTGGGCAGGCTGCTGGCTTGGGCTGGCAAGGCAAGCATACGAACCTTGTCAGCCGCCAGCTGGGAAGCTGGTTTTTCATAGGATCGGTTTTCACGACGCTTGAATTTCCAGCCGATCCCGCCGAGGCGGATCACTGCGGATCGTGCCGGAATTGTCTTGATATCTGCCCGACCGGGGCGTTTCCGGCCCCCTACAAACTGGATGCGCGGCGGTGCATCTCTTATTTGACGATCGAGCATAAGGGGCCGGTCGACCCCGAATTGCGGCCCCTGATGGGAAACCGCATTTACGGCTGCGATGACTGCCTGGCTGTTTGCCCATGGAACAAGTTCGCGGTTGCCGCACGCGAGATCGGATACAAGGCGCGACCCGATCTTCAATCTCCACCCCTCGCGGATCTTGCGGCCCTGGACGACGCCAGCTTTCGTGCGTTCTTCTCAGGCTCGCCGATCAAGCGGATCGGGCGGGACAGGTTCGTGCGGAACGTTCTTTACGCCATCGGCAATTCCGGCGATGTCGCGCTGATGGGGTCTGCACAGTCTCTGGTGGATGATCCCGCCGCAGAGGTGGCGGATGCGGCGCGCTGGGCTGTGAAGCGACTGCAAGATGACGCAAATGGAATGGTTTAGTCGCCAGACTGGGCTACACCCTGACAGACCATTGTGAAGGAGAGGCCCATGGCGTTGTTGCTGGGTGTGGATACTGGCGGCACCTATACCGATGCCGTGCTGGTGCGCGACGAACGCGAGGTTGTGGCCAGCGCCAAGTCCCTGACAACGCGGCACGACCTGGCGCTTGGCATTGGTACGGCCGTGCGCGCTGTCCTCGGGCAGGCCGGGGTCGAACCGGGCGCCATCGCCATGGCATCACTGTCCACCACGCTGGCCACAAATGCGCTGGTCGAAGGGCAGGGAGGGCGTGTTGCACTTGTCTACATCGGGTTCGAGGCGCGGGATCTTGAAACCCATGGCCTTGCCGACGCCTTGCGCGGGGATCCCTTCGTCGTCCTGAAGGGCGGCCACACCCATGCCGGAACAGAGTTGGCACCCTTGGATGTCAAGCAGCTTGAGGCATGGTTAGACACTGTTTCCGGGGTGTCAGGCTTCGCGGTTGCGTCACAATTTGCAACCCGGAACCCCGCGCATGAGAACCGCGCCGCCGAGATCATCACGTCCAGAACAGGCCGGCCAGTCAGTTGTTCGCATCATCTGTCAGCGCGGTTGAACGGCCCCAAGCGTGCCCTCACCGCTGTTCTGAATGCGCGGTTGATCGGCATGACCCATCGTTTGATCGGCAGGGCCGAAGACGTATTGAAGGAAATCGGCATTCACGCGCCGCTGATGGTGGTGCGCGGGGATGGCGCGTTGATGTCCGCGGCGCAAGCCAAGGCGCGACCGATCGAAACCATTCTCAGCGGTCCTGCGGCCAGCATTGTCGGCGCGCGCTGGCTGACGGGGTCGGATATGGCGATCGTGTCGGATATCGGCGGTACGACAACCGATGTCGCGGTTCTGCGCAATGGAAAGCCTGCAATAGACCCGAATGGCGCCCAGGTCGGCCCATACAGAACCATGGTCGAGGCTGTCGCCATGCGCACCCATGGCCTGGGCGGCGATAGCGAAGTACATGTGATCTCTGATGGTCTGGATGGCGGGGTCACCCTGGGGCCAAGGCGCCTGCTGCCGATCAGCCTGGTTGGTCATGACGCGCCGGATGTGGTGCATGCCGCGCTTGATACGCAGCTGCGCAGCGCGGTGCCGGGCGAACATGATGGTCGCTTTGTCCGGGCGGTTCAGGGGATCGAGGCCGGGGGGCTGTCAGACCGCGAACAGGCTCTGTTGCAGCGCATTGGCGACATGACGCATCCCCTGGCCGCCGTTCTTCGTACCAGGCTGGATGGGCAGGCGCTGCAACGGCTTGTCGCACGGGGCCTGGTGCAGGTGGCGGGGCTGACCCCGTCTGATGCAAGCCATGCACTGGGCGCGCTGCGCACCTGGGATCACGAGGCCGCTGAAAAGGCGCTGATCCTGATGGGGCGCAGGCGTACCGGGTCGGGCGAGGTGCTGGCGCGTGATCCGGGCACGATGGCCCGGATGATCGTTGACCGCCTGACAGAGCAAACAGTTATTGCTTTGCTTGAAACCGCCTTCGCCGAAGAAGATCAGGGCTTCGGTCTGCCGCCCGCGGAACTGGCCCGGCATGTCCTGATGCATCGCGGCCTTTCCGGGCATCGCGGGCTGGTTGCCTTGCAGGCCGGTCTTGCGGTGGACGTCATCGGTCTTGGGGCGTCCGCATCAAGCTATTACCCCGCTGTTGGTCAACGCCTGAATACCCGGATGATCCTGCCGGAACATGCCGGTGTCGCCAATGCAATCGGTGCGGTTGTCGGACAGGTCAGTTTCCGCAAGACAGGCACTGTTACGGCGCCTTCCGAGGGGAAGTACCGCGTCCACCTGGAAACTGGCCCCGAGGATTTCGGTGATCCTGAACGTGCCATGGACCGGCTTGAAGCAGCCTTGCGCGCGGACGCGGAGTCAGAGGCCCGCATGGCCGGCGCGGCAGATATCCTGTTGCAGACCGCCCGCGATGTGCGCTGCGCCGAGATCGAAGGGCGGTCGGTCTTCATCGAAGCGGTCCTGACTGTGGAGGCAAACGGCCGGCCGCGCGTTGCCACTGATGCAATCGCCATCTGACCGGGCGCTGAATGCGGGATGAGCATCGCGCCACGGCATGCTATGCTCGAAAGATATCAGCAGGAGGACAAACAGGATGCGCGCAGCAGACAGGTTCGATGAAGACCTTGCCGAACGGCTTGACGGTCTGCGCGACGAGGGGCTGTACAAGGTCGAGCGCGTGATCGCCTCGCCGCAATCGGGGGAAGTGTTGGTCGAGGGTGACGGTTTGGCCATCAACCTGTGCGCCAACAATTACCTTGGCTTGGCGGATCATCCCGACCTTGTCGAAGCAGGTCGCGCGGCGCTGGAGCGCTATGGATACGGCATGGCCTCGGTCCGTTTCATCTGTGGCACGCAGGAAGAACACAAGGCGCTGGAGGCACGGATCGCGGGCTTTCTGGGGATGGAGGATTCCATACTCTATTCAAGCTGCTTTGATGCCAATACAGGCCTGTTCGAGACGCTTCTGGGACCCGAGGATGCGATCATCTCGGATGCGCTGAACCATGCCAGCATCATTGATGGTGTGCGTTTGTGCAAGGCGCAGCGCCTGCGCTACGCCAATTCGGACATGGCCGACCTCGAGGCGCAGTTACAGGCCGCCTCGGGTGCGCGACACCGGCTGATCGCGACGGACGGGATATTCTCGATGGATGGCTACATGGCCAAGCTGGAGCAGATCTGCGATCTGGCCGAGCGTCATGATGCCATGGTGATGGTGGACGACAGCCATGCCGTCGGATTTGTCGGCCCGACCGGGCGTGGCACCGCCGAAGCCTGTGGCGTGCTGGAGAGGGTCGATATCATTACGGGTACCCTGGGCAAGGCGCTGGGCGGGGCCTCGGGCGGTTATACGGCCGCCAGTGCGCCTGTCATCGACTGGCTGCGACAGCGGTCACGCCCCTATCTCTTTTCCAACACCTTGGCGCCGGTGATCGCGGCAACCAGCCTCAAGGTATTCGACATGCTGGAAAACGGTACGGCCCTGCGGGCCGCCTTGTGGGAAAACGCCGCCTATTTCCGCGCCCGCATGGGTGCCTTGGGGTTCGAGCTGCTGCCGGGTGAGCATGCGATCATCCCGGTCATGTTGCGTGATCCCAAACTGGCCCGCGATATGGCTGCGCGTCTGCATGAAAAGGGCGTGTTTGTGACTGCTTTTTCGTTTCCCGTGGTCCCGCGCGGGCAGGACCGCATCCGCACGCAGATGTCGGCGGCACTGAACCGCGACATGCTGGATCGGGCGGTCGATGCCTTTGCCGAGGTGGGGCGTGACTTGGAGGTGATCAGATGAGCAACCAGATGAAAGCACTGGTCAAGGCGCGCGCTGAACCGGGACTGTGGATGGAGCGGGTTCCCATGCCGGAACCGGGGCCGACCGATGTGCTGATCAAAGTGAAGAAATCGGCGATCTGCGGCACGGATGTGCATATCTGGAAATGGGATGACTGGGCCAAGGCGACGATCCCGGTCCCCATGGTCGTGGGCCATGAATTCGTGGGCGAGATCGTGGAGACCGGCGCGGCGGCAACCAAATACGCGGTCGGAACGCGGGTATCCGGCGAGGGGCATATCGTCTGCGGCATCTGTCGCAACTGTCGTGCGGGGCGCGGGCATCTGTGTCGGAACACGAAGGGCGTGGGTGTGAACCGGCCTGGAAGCTTTGCGGAATATCTGTGCATCCCGGAAGCAAACGTAGTCCCTATTCCGCCTGAAATACCTGATGAAGTGGCCGCGATCTTTGATCCCTTCGGCAATGCGGTTCATACGGCCCTCAGCTTCGACCTGGTCGGCGAGGATGTTCTGGTGACGGGCGCAGGGCCCATCGGCATCATGGGTGCGCTGGTCGCACAGCGCGCCGGGGCGCAGCGGGTGGTGATTACGGATATCAACCCCTATCGGCTGGATCTGGCCCGCCGTCTGGGTGTGCAGCACGTGGTCAAGGCCGATGAGGAGGGACTTGATTCCGTGATGGCCCGGATCGGCATGACCGAAGGTTTCGATGTGGGGCTGGAGATGTCGGGCGCCCCCCCGGCGATGCGCGACATGATCCACTACATGAACAATGGCGGCAAGGTCGCGCTTCTGGGGATCGCGCCGCAAGGCTTTGCCGTCGACTGGAACGAGGTGATTTTCAAGATGCTCCACATCAAGGGCATCTATGGCCGCGAGATGTTCGAGACATGGTACAAGATGATCGCGCTGGTTCGTGGCGGATTGGACCTTTCGGGTTTGATCACGCATCGCATCGGTATCGACGACTATGAGACCGGCTTTGCCGCGATGATTTCCGGGGATGCGGGCAAGGTCGTGATGGACTGGGGATCGACCGGTTGAGGCGATCTCGGTATTTTGACTGCGAGAAACGGGATGAAAAGCCGGATGTGCCTTGAAAGCAAGGCTGTGAGATGCAGCTTTCATGTCAGATCAGGCCAGCACGGAGACTGTTATGCCGAAATATGAAAGAAACCCCGATGTGGTCGCAAGCCTGACGCCGGAACAGTTCTGGGTCACGCAGGAAAGTGGTACGGAACGGCCGGGATCGGGCAAGCTGCTGCGCAACAAGGAGCCGGGGATTTACGTCGATGTCGTCTCTGGCGAGCCTCTTTTTGCCTCGTCCGACAAGTATGAAAGCGGGTGTGGCTGGCCCAGCTTCACCAAACCGATCGAAGCTGCGCATATCCAGGAACTGACCGATACCACGCATGGCATGGTCCGCGTCGAAGTGCGCAGCACTTATGGTGACAGCCATCTTGGCCATGTCTTTCCCGATGGTCCCCGCGATCGGGGTGGCTTGCGCTATTGCATCAATTCGGCCTCGTTGCGTTTTGTGCACCGCGATGACATGGAAGCCGAAGGCTATGGCGCCTATCTGGACCAGGTGGAGGATCTGCGATGACTGAAGAACGCGCGGTGCTGGCGGGTGGCTGTTTTTGGGGCATGCAGGATCTGATCCGCAAACTTCCCGGCGTTCTGCGTACGCGGGTGGGCTATACCGGCGGCAACGTCCCCAACGCCACCTATCGCAACCACGGCACCCATGCCGAAGGGATCGAGATCATCTTCGATCCGGCGCGCATCACCTATCGGCGTCTGCTGGAGTTCTTTTTCCAGATCCACGACCCGACCACGCTGAACAGGCAGGGCAATGACATCGGCCTGTCCTACCGTTCGGCCATTTACTACGTGGACGAGGCCCAGAAGGAAGAGGCGTTGCAAACCATCGCGGATGTCGAGGCCTCGGGGATCTGGCCGGGCAAGGTCGTGACCGAGGTAGAGCCGGTTGGTGATTTCTGGACAGCCGAACCCGAGCATCAGGATTACCTTGAGCGTATTCCAAATGGTTACACCTGTCATTTCCCGCGGCCCAACTGGGTCTTGCCACGCAGATGACGCGCGCTGATCCAGCCAAGGGCGGCGCAAGTTGAGCCAGCAAAAACCGCAGCGCAAGACAGGCTTTGCCCATCTGATCGCCGCTACCGGCTATTCCATGGCCGGATTGCGCCGGTTGTGGCAGGAATCGGCGTTTCGCCAGGAAACCCTTGGCGGTGTCCTTGTCTTGCTGCTGCTTCTGGCGCTGGGCGCCTCGGCGGGCCAGATCGGATTGATGGCGATTCTGCTGCTTGCGTTGCTTGCAGTCGAGGCGTTGAACACCGCAATCGAAGCGATCGTGGATCACCTCTCGCCGGACTGGTCTGTTTTTGCGAAACAGGCCAAGGATATCGCATCCGCGGCGGTGTTCCTGATGATCCTTGCGAACGGGATATGCTTGTCGGTGATATTGCTTGATCTCGCGCTGTCGGCTGCCTGAGCCACAGCCCGACGCAAAGAAGAAGGGCGCCCGGTGGGCGCCCTTTTCGTTGGTCTGGACAGATCGCCGGATCAGAAGCGATAGTTCGCACGCACCTGGAAGGTGGTGGCTTCGATGTCTGCGGTGCTCTTGAAGTTGTCGAACTCGTGATACAGAACCTCGCCACCCAGCGAAATGTTGTCGGTCAGCATGTGCTCGTAGCCGGCACCGACGAAATAGCCGGTGTCGTAGCCCAGGCCGTCGATGTCCGCGCCAACGCCGCCAGCGGTTGCGTAGATCAGGCCATTGCCCAGATCATAACCACCGCGCACTTTCAGGCGGTACACGCGCTCCAGCGTCAGAGCGGGGGAAACAGCCAGATCAGTGATGTCCGCGTCCAGACCGACACCCAGGACATAATTGCCCAGATCAAAGTCATAACCGGCGGTCAGACCACCGATGACATCATCGCCGCCAACACCGGCGAGGTTGGTGCTGACATCGGCATAGCCAAGCTGCAGACCGGCATAGCCACCGGTCCAGTCGCGGCCGGCTGCGATAGCAACAGGCGCGGGTGCTTCGATCATCGGCTCCATGGCTGCGGGCGCAGCCGAACCGGCGAATGCGGGTGCTGCCAACGCGGAAGCGCTGAGCGCAGCAATCAGAGTACGTGTCGTTTTCATGGTCCCATCCTTTCGTTACGGGGTCGCTACCGTCTCGGCCGTGCAAGTCCTTGCGAAGCAGTCCGTCAGCGATCCCGGCACAAATGAGTGCGAATTCATTGTATCGCAAGAGTAGTGCAATGAACTTTCGAACAATAAAATGTGAGCGAAATAAGCAATAAATAGCCGATCTTGCGGGCATTTTCCGCCGATCAGCCATACGCTCATAAGTAGAATTGATTTTGGACTCTGATTGGTGTCCCGATCGGGCGGCATTGACCTTTCCCGTGCGGCGGGCAAGCATCCGGTGACATCGGCAAGGATCGGGATTCATGCAGCCATTACGGGGTATTATCCTCAAACTGTGTTCGGTGGTCCTGTTCATCACCATGGCGTCCTTGATCAAGGCCACGGCGGATCACGTTCCTCCGGGACAGGCGGTTTTTTTCCGATCCTTCTTTGCGATGCCGGTGATTCTGGTCTGGCTCTGGATGCGGCATGATCTGCACACCGGTCTGCGGGTCAAATCTCCGCTGGGACATTTCTGGCGCGGTTTCGTGGGAACCGCGGCGATGGGCCTTGGATTCGCGGGTCTGGGGCTCTTGCCGCTGCCCGAGGTGACAGCCATCGGCTATGCCGCTCCGCTGCTTGTGGTGGTTTTTGCCGCGATGTTCCTGAACGAAGAGGTTCGCGCCTTCCGCCTTTTTGCCGTCGCATTGGGTCTTGTCGGCGTGTTGGTTGTTCTGGCCCCGCGCCTGACGCTGTTGTCGGGGCCCACGGTCGATACATCGGCCGCCTTCGGCGCGATGTTGGTGCTGATGGGCGCTGTCTGTGCGGCACTGGCACAGATCTATGTCCGTAAACTTGTCCAGACCGAACAGACCTCGGCCATCGTATTCTTCTTCTCGCTGACGGCGACCGGGCTGTCGCTGCTGACATTGCCCTTCGGTTGGGTCGTACCCCAACCCTTCGAAGCTGGTCTTCTGGTGGCTGCTGGCCTTCTGGGTGGGCTTGGGCAAATCTTCCTGACCTCGGCCTATCGCTTTGCCGATGCCAGTGTGGTGGCGCCGTTCGATTATGCCTCGATGCTGTTCGCGATCCTGATCGGCTATTTCATCTTCGACGAGGTTCCGACCTATCAGATGCTGATCGGCGCGGGCCTTGTGATGCTGGCAGGGGTCATGATCATCTGGCGCGAACATTCACTGGGCCTGAAGCGCGAAAAGGCGCGGTCCGGCATGACACCCCAAGGCTGATCCGCGCATTGACCACCAAGGCGCATCGAATACTGTAACCTCGAACTGAAAGAAGCAGGGCATCAAGATGAGCAAGCCGCGCGCCCGTGACCTTGGGCTGCCTTTTCCGGGCACACCGGGTCCGTTCAACGCCATGACCGATGTTCCGGGTGTGCGGGTCGGGTTCAGCACCTTGACCGATCCGCAACGCGGCATGCGGACGGGCGTCACGGCAATCATCCCGCGTGAGGGTGTCACGCCGCAACCTGTCTGGGCTGGTCACTACGCGCTGAATGGCAATGGCGAGATGACGGGCACCCACTGGATCGACGATGCGGGTTACTTCATCGGGCCGATCATGATCACCAACACGCATGGTGTGGGCGCGGCCCATCATGGCGCGACCCGCTGGATGATTGACACCTATGCCGATTATTTCCGGGATCAGCACGCCTGGGCCATGCCCGTTGTGGCGGAAACCTATGACGGAGTCCTGAACGACATAAACGCCATGTTCGTGACGCCGGATCATGCGATCGGGGCGCTGAATGCAGCCAGGGGCGGACCGGTGCCTGAAGGGTCTGTCGGGGGCGGCAACGGCATGATCTGTTACGAGTTCAAGGGTGGAACCGGTACCGCATCGCGCAAGATCCGGATCGGCGGGATCGAATACACGATCGGCGCGCTTGTGCAGGCCAACCACGGCATACGCCCGTGGTTGTCGATCCTGGGTCGCCCGGTTGGCGAAGCCATGCCGGAAGACACCCTTATGGAGTCCGAGCAGGGATCCATCATCGTGATCCTTGGCACGGATGCGCCGCTTTCCGCATTGTCGCTGCGCGCCGTGGCCAAACGTGCCGCCATCGGAATCGGACGGAACGGCACGCCCGGCGGCAACAATTCGGGCGATATCTTTCTTGCCTTCTCGACTGCGAATGCAGGCTCCATGCCGCCCCAACAGGCGCCTGTCGTCATGCGGAGCGAGATCAACCAGGACTACCTTGATCCGTTCTACCTTGCTTCTGTGCAGGCCGTCGAAGAGGCGGTTGTGAATGCCCTTGTCGCGGGCGAGGATGCACCGACGGTCAAGCCGCCCGGCAAGACCGTCATGGCCATCGATACCGCGCGGCTGGCAGCGATGTTCCGTGACTGATTTTCAGAGGTCAGCCAATCCGGCCAGTGCATAACCCGCTGGCAGCAGCGCACGGCGAAACCGCCCAAGCGGAAAGCGCGGCGCATTCGCGCGCATGACATCGGGATAAGGCAAACGGGTCGGCTTGCCCTGCACAAGATCCGCAAGCAATGCGCCGGTATAGCTGCCCATGGCCACGCCGTTTCCGTGAAAGGCGAAGCCGGCAAATGCCCCCGCCAGGTCAGGGATCGGGCCGCAATAAGGGGTACGGTTCGACGAAAAGCAAACCATCCCGCTCCAGCCATGGGGCGTTTCGACGTCGCGCCACGCGGGAAACATCGCCTCGAAGTGGCGCCTTGCGCGGGCAGTAATGACAGCTTCGGCCTGTGGCGAGGCCAGAAGCCCGCCGCGCATCCCGAAAAGGAAACGGTTATCGGGCATCAGGCGGAAATAATGCAGCAGGTTGCGCGTGTCATAAGCCATCTGGCGGCTGGTCCAGCCAGCGGCATCCAGTTCGGCCTGCGTCAGCGGACGGGTGACCAGCACGTTTGATTGTGCCGGCAAGTAGCGTCCCGCCATCCAGGGCGGCAGATCCTCGGATGAATAGCCATTGGTCGCCACGATCAGTCGCCGCGCATGCACGCTGCCCAGATCGGTCGCGAGGGTGAAGCCCCCGCTGTCCTGCGTGATCCGCAACACCGGGCTGTGCCCATGCACCCGTGCCCCTGCGGCCAGCGCCGCGCGCAAAAGCCCGGCGATGTATTTGCGCGGGTTCAGCGCAAAACCCACGGGTATCGTCAGCCCGGCCTTGAAAGGCCCGGCCATGCCTGTGTCCTTCAACTCATCCGGGCTGTGCCACGCGGCATCCACCCCATACTCGGCCTTCACGCGGGCGACATCCTGTGCCAGCTCCCGCGCGGATCGGTCATTATGCGCCAGTATCGTCTCGCCCTGCGAATGCGTGTCGGCGGCGATGCCATGGTCCTGCAACAGCCGGGCGACAAGGGCAACGGCATCCTGTTCGGCCCGTCGCCACCCTGTCAGCGCATCCTGTCCGAACCTATCCGCAAGCTCGGCGCTGCTGGCCTTGGCGCCCCCAAGGCAGCAAAAGCCGCCATTGCGCCCGGACGCGCCCCACCCCGCGTGCATGCTGTCCAGGACAACGACATCGACACCGTCCTGCGCCAGATGAAGGGCTGCAGACAGGCCGGTGAAGCCTGCCCCGATGATCGCGACATCCGCGGTGATCCTGCCGCTTGCAACAGGCGTGGTCGCACTGTCATCCGGCACTGTTCCGGCCCAATAGCACCCTGCGACGGGGCCATCCCCATAGGCATAAGCCGGAAAGATGCGGGTCATGCTGTTCGTGCTGCGGCCTGTTCGTCGCGCTGCTGGGCCAGGCTGTTGCGCTTCGTGATGATCGACGCGGTGATGACCCCGATCGTGACGATCGCGATCATGATCGTCGACAGCGCGTTGATCTCGGGCGAGACGCCCAGGCGCACGGCTGAAAAGATCCTGATCGGCAAGGTCGTGGCCGATGGCCCTGCAGTGAATGACGCGATCACCAGGTCATCCAGCGAGAGTGTAAAGGCCAGCAGCCAGCCGGAAATCACCGCAGGCGCGATGATCGGCAGGGTCACAAGGCGGAACGCATCGAAGGGTGTGCAGCCAAGATCAAGTGCCGCCTCTTCCAGCGACTTGTCGAAACTGACCAGACGTGACGACACCACGACAGACACGAAGCACATCGAAAAAGTGGTATGCGCCAGAACAATGGTGAAGATGCCGCGATCAAGACCGATCCCGATGAACAACAGAAGAAGCGAAAGGCCGGTGATCACCTCGGGCATCACAAGGGGTGCATAGATCATGCCGGAAAATACCGTACGCCCCATGAAACGCCCGCCGCGCACAAGCACATAGGCCCCCATCGTGCCCAGTATGGTCGCTATCGTCGATGACGCGACTGCAACCTGCACGGTGACCCAGGCCGCATCCAGAAAGGACTCGTTCTGCAACAGGGTTCCATACCACTTGGTCGAGAACCCGGCCCAGACAGTCACCAGGCGCGACTCGTTGAAGCTGTAGATGATCAGGATGATCATCGGCAGGTAAAGAAACGCAAACCCGAGGGTGAGGGATGTGGCGTTGAACCAGGAAAAGCGCCTCATTGATCCATCTCCCGCTGTTTCTGCTCGTTGCGCTGGAACAGGACAATGGGAACGACCAGGATCAGCAGCAGGATCACCGCCACCGCAGAGGCTACGGGCCAGTCGCGGTTCGAGAAGAACTCCTCCCACAGGACCTTGCCGATCATCAGCGTGTCGGACCCGCCCAGAAGCGATGGGATGACGAACTCACCAAGCGCAGGGATGAAGACCAGGAAACAGCCCGCAATGATGCCGGCCTTGGACAATGGCACCGTGATCAGCCAGAAGGCCGACAACCGCGAGCATCCCAGATCCTCGGCCGCCTCAAGAAGCGAGCCGTCCATCTTCTCGAGGGCCGAATAGATCGGCAGGATCATGAAGGGAAGGTAGGTATAGACGATCCCGATATAGACCGCGGTATTGGTGTTCAGGATCGTCAGCGGGGTCGAGATGATGCCGGTCCACAGCAGGAACTGGTTCAGGAACCCTTCGTTCGACAGGATGCCGATCCACGAATAGACGCGGATCAGGAAGCTGGTCCAGAACGGCAGGATCACCAGCAGCAGCAGGGTAGGCCGCCACTCATCCGGGGCCTGCGCCATGCCATAGGCAATCGGGTAGCCGACCAACAGCGTCAGCACGGTCGAAATGGCCGCAATCTGAAGCGATGATACGTAAGCCTTCCAGTAAAGCGGGTCTTGCGTCAGGAAGGTAAAATTCTCGAAATCAAGCTGTGACAGAAAGCTTTTGATCCCATCCCATCCGGTGGACAGGTCAAGTTGCGGCGTATAGGGCGGAATCGACAGCGCAATATCCGAAAGCGAGATCTTCAGCACGATCAGGAACGGCACAAGGAACAGTGCCAGAAGCCAGAGATAAGGAACCGCGATGAGGATGAAGCGCCGCATCGCCTCAGCTCTCCAGAATGACGGCGGCGGTGTCCGTCCAGGACAACCAGACGCGATCTTCCCAGGTAAATGTGCGCCGCGACAGGCGGCGCGTGTTCGCGGCCTGTGCCTTGATCATCTGCCCGTTGGTCAGCTTGACGTGATAGGTCGAGATATTGCCCAGATAGGCGATGTCGATGATCTGCCCTTCGACGGCATTTGCCATATCATCCGGGCGCTCGGCTGAAATCGCCACTTTCTCGGGGCGGATGGCTATATGGCAGCGCTGCCCGGCGGAAAAGCTGTTGGCCGTCTTGGCAAAGAACGACTCCTGCCCCTCAGCCCAGGCGATCCGATAGCCATCGCCGTCGGCCGTTGCCACACCGTCGATGATGTTCACATCGCCGATGAAATCCGCGACATAGACGCAATTGGGCGCTTCATAGATCTGTGCGGGGGTAGCCACCTGGATGATGCGCCCCTCGTCCATCACCGCAACGCGGCTGGACACGGTCATCGCCTCTTCCTGGTCATGGGTCACGATCACGAAGGTCGTCCCGGTCTTTTCCTGGATGTCCATCAGCTCGAACTGGGTGTCCTGACGCAGTTTCTTGTCCAGTGCGCCCAGCGGTTCATCCAGCAGCAGCAGTTTTGGGGCCTTGGCAAGGCTGCGCGCCAGCGCCACGCGCTGCCGCTGACCGCCAGAGATCTGGTGCGGTTTGCGCTTGGCGAATTTCACCAACCGCGTCAGGCGCAGCATTTCATCCACGCGGGCGTCGATCTCGGCCTTGGGTTTGCCTTCGCGCTTGAGACCGAAGGCGATGTTTTCCCAAACGCTCAGATGGGGAAACAGGGCGTAGGACTGGAACATCATGTTCACGGCCCGCTTGTTGGGCGGAACATTCGCCATGTCTTGTCCGGCGATCAGGATCTGGCCTTCGGTCACGTTCTCGAACCCGGCCAGCATCCGCATGAGGGTTGTCTTGCCACAGCCGGACGGACCCAGCAGTGAAAAGAATTCCCGTTCGTAAATATCCTGGGTCAGGTTTTCGATGGCGGTGAAATCGCCGAACCGCTTGGTCACGTTCCGGAACTGGATGAGAGGCTTTGCCTGCGGATCATCCCATGGGGCGAAGACGGTCTGTGCCATGCCGATCCCTGTCCTTTGTCATGAAAGGACCCGCGCAGATACTGCGCGGGTCCATGGCTTCGGGTCTCAGGTGCCCGATTTGATCTTTGTCCAAAGACGGGTCACTGTCCGCTGAACGCCAGCATCCCAGGGTGTCGTGGTGAACAGGTTGTTCAGTGCTTCCTCCGACGGATAGATCGCCGGATCGCCGATCACATCCTCGACCAGGAACTCCTTGGACGCCGCGTTGCCATTGGCATAGTAGACGTAGTTCGACGCCGCTGCCATGTTCTGCGCGTCCATGATGAAGTTCAGGAAAGCATGCGCCCCTTCGACGTTTGGCGCATCAACGGGGATGGCCATCTGGTCGAACCACATCTGCGCACCTTCCTTGGCGGCATTATAGGCGATTTCGACACCATTCTCGGCCTCGGCCGCACGGTCACGCGCCTGAAGGACGTCGCCCGACCAGCCCAGAGCCACGCAAATGTCACCATTCGCAAGCGCGTTGATATATTCGCTGCTGTGGAACTTCTGGATATAGGGGCGGATCGCCATGAAAACCGGTTCGGTTTTGGCGATCACGTCGGGATCATGGCTGTTGGGATCTTCGCCCAGGTACTTCAGCGCAGCCGGGATCATCTCGGCCGGTGCGTCCAGCATCATGATGCCACAGGCGGCCAGCTTTTCGGCATTCGCAGGGTCGAAAATCAGCGAAAGGCTGTCGATCGGCGCGTCCGGCCCCAGGATTTCGGTGACCTTGCCGACGTTCACGCCGATGCCGGTCGTGCCCCACATGTAGTTGATCGAGTAGGCGTTTTCAGGGTCGTACTGCTCGGTCCGCGAGGACACAACATCCCACATGTTCGAAATGTTGGGCAGCTTCGACTTGTCCAGCTTCTGGAACGCGCCCGCCTGGATCTGCCGCTGCAGGAAGGTCCCCGAAGGCACAACGACATCATAACCAGAGCCGCCGGCCAGCAATTTGGTTTCCAGAACCTCGTTGCTGTCGAAAACGTCATAGATCAGTTTCAGGCCGGTTTCGGCTTCGAACTTCGCCAGAAGCTCTTCGTCGATATAGTCGGACCAGTTGTACACACGGACTTCTTGCGCCGCGGCAGCCCCTGCCATGAGCGCGATGGTGGCGGTCATGGTCAGCAGTTGATGTCTCATCAGGTAACTCCCTATGATGGATACGAGGATCTTCTGTCCCTTTTCCGGAATTTGATCAAAGTTTCTGCCTTATGGCAATATGGTAATATTTTCACGACCTCGCTAAACTCGCAAGGAGGTGTCTTGGAGGAACGCGGGGAAAAGCGGCAAAATGGAAGATGGTGCCCGAAAAATGAACACCCTTGTGGATGCGTCCGTGAACCCTCCAGCCCATGAGGTGATCTATCGCAAATTGCGAGAGCAGATCCTGTTCGGAGAGATCGCGCCGGGGCAGGCCTTGACGATCCAGGGGCTGGCAGATCGGCTGAACGCGGGCATGACCCCGGTCCGCGAGGCGATCAGGCGCCTCACGGCCGAGGGCGCACTTGTGTTTCAAGGCAATCGCAGGGTCTGCGTGCCGCAACTGACAGCCGAGAATATTTCAGAAATTATATATGCCAGACAATGGCTTGAGTCGCATCTTGGGCTGCGTGCGACCGAGCGGGCCAGCCCCGCGGACCTGGTGCAACTGACCGAGATAGACAGCGCCCTTGATCGGGCCATTTCGGCGGGTGATCTGCGCGCTTACCTCGAGAATAACTACCGTTTTCATGCCATGCTCTATGATCTGGCCAGCGCGCCGATCCTTGCGGAGATGGCGGAAAGACTGTGGCTGCGCTTTGGCCCCTCGCTGCGGGTGGTGATCGGACGGATCGGCACGCAAAATCTGCCGGACAAGCACAAGGACATGCTGCATTGCATCCGAACAGGCGATTCCGAGGGGGCTGCCAAGGCGATGCGGGAAGATATGCTTCAGGGAATGGAGCAGATCCGCGAAATGCTGGATCTGGACCATCCCGAAAACTGATTCGATTGACACTCTGAAATTTGATCATATTCTGGGGGCGTTGAGGAAATCGCCCGCTAGTGGTGTTCCCGTCTCGATTCACGACCAGCATGAGGCCCGTCATGACCCTGATTACCAATCACATGCCCACGCAGGAGTTGCAGGCCCTGGATGCTGCGCATCACATGCACCCTTTCTCGACGCAGGAGGCATTGGCCAAACGCGGTGCCCGTGTCATCACCCGCGCTGACGGTGTCTGGATCACCGATAGTGACGGCAACCGCATCATCGACGGCATGGCAGGGCTGTGGTGTGTGAACGTGGGTTACGGGCGCGATCGCCTGGCCGATGTTGCCTCGCGCCAGATGAAGGAACTGCCCTATTACAACACCTTCTTCATGACGACCCATGTGCCTGCCATCGCGCTCAGCCAAAAACTGTCCGAGGTGGCGCCGGGTGACCTGAATCACGTATTTTATGCCGGATCAGGGTCTGAAGCGAATGACACCAACATTCGCATGGTGCGCACCTATTGGGCGCAGAAGGGCAAGCCCGAGAAGAAGGTGATCATCAGCCGCAAGAATGCCTATCACGGATCGACCATGGCAGGCGCTTCGCTGGGTGGCATGTCCGGCATGCATGCGCAGGGTGGCCTGCCGATCCCCGACATTCACCATATCGACCAACCCAACTGGTGGGCCGAAGGCGGGGACATGTCACCGGAAGAATTCGGGCTGGAGCGGGCGCGCCAGCTGGAACAGGCCATCCACGACCTGGGCGAGGACCGCGTTGCGGCCTTCATCGCGGAACCCGTGCAAGGCGCGGGCGGTGTGATCGTTGCCCCCGACACCTATTGGCCGGAAATCCAGCGGATCTGCGACAAGTACGAGATCCTGCTGATCGCGGATGAGGTGATCTGCGGCTTCGGGCGTACCGGAAACTGGTTCGGAAGCCAGACGCTGAATATCCGTCCCCATATCATGACGATCGCAAAGGGGTTGTCGTCCGGCTACCAGCCGATTGGCGGCTCGATCGTCTGCGACGAGGTGGCCGAGGTGATCGGCGCCTGCGAGTTCAATCACGGCTATACCTACGCGGCCCATCCCGTTGCGGCCGCCGTGGCGCTCGAGAACCTCAACATCATCGAGGAAGAAGGCATCATCGATCACGTCAAGACCGATATCGGGCCCTACATGAAAGAGCTGTGGACCGGATTGACGGATCACCCGATGGTGGGCGAGGCGAAGATCGTCGGCATGATGGGGTCCATCGCCCTGACGCCGCACAAGGAAAGCCGCGCCAAGTTCGCGTCCGAAGCCGGCACCGTGGGCTACATCACCCGTGAACGGTGTTTCGCCAACAACCTGGTCATGCGCCACGTGGGCGACCGGATGATCATCAGCCCGCCCCTGGTAATGACGCGGAATGAGGCCGATATCCTGATCGAGCGTGCCCGCAGGTCGCTGGATGAGGCCTATCGCCAGATCAAGGACGAGGGTTTGCTGGTCACCGCCAGCTGAACCAGTATCGACACTGATCCGGCCTGATTGCATCTTGCACGGGCCGGATCTGGATATTTGAAGCAAGAAGAAGCAGCGCGATCTCAGCGGCGCGCGGCGTTGACCCGTGCGATGCACAAGGAGATATGTGCGCGGCGCACATCCGCTGCGGCCTGCGCATCGCGCGCTTGCAGCGCTTGCAGACTGTCGCGCAGTTCGGCCACGAAGATCGCGGTCTCTTCGACCAGATCCAGATGCGACGTGGCCTTCAGCCAGATCCGGGCCGTGCGGTAATAGAGCCTTTCCGAGGTGTCGCGCAGCGCTTCGTTCATCGTCAGCGATGTGCCGAAATGGAAATACTCCATATTCAGCCGCGCGAGTGCCCGAACCTCGGGGTTTGTCAGCAGCGCCTCTCCACGCGCCAGAAAGTCCTGACCCATCGCCACGATTTCATCCGTGATCGCAACCGGTGACAGCCGCCCCACAAGCCCTGCCAGTTCACGGCGCAGATCATAGGTCCGCGCCATTTCGCCAGGGTCTACATCGGTGACGATGGTGCCCACACCGTGCTGCGATATCACCAGCCCTTCATCTTCAAGACAGGCCAGAACCCGGCGCAAAGGCGTGCGGGAGGTGCCGAATTCAGCAGCCAGTGTTTCTTCCGAAAGGCGGGTGCCCGGCGGGTAGTCAAGCAGGCAGATCCGCGTGCGCAGGGCGTCATGCAAGCGCAGGAAACGGGCGCGCGCATCGGGTTGGTCAGACATGGCGCGTCAGCCTTTCCCCAAGGCCATTCAACATCCCCAGGCACTGATCAAGCTGGGACAGAGCCACATATTCGTCAGCCTTGTGCGCCTGCTCGATACTGCCGGGGCCGCAAAGGACCGCGGACATTCCCATCTGCTGGAACAGCCCGGCCTCTGTGCCGAAAGCCACGAGATCGGCACCGTTCGCGCCGGTCAGTTCGGCCACCAGGCGGCGCGCGGCGTTCTCTTCCATCGGTTCCAGCCCGCACACCTCGCCGATGACATAGGTGGTGATCCCGGCATCCGGGCTGACCGCCTGCATCTGCGGCAGCAGCACGTCATTGCAATAGGCGGCAAGGTCCGCCCGCACGAAATCGGCATCCGAGTCCTGCACGGGCCGCATTTCCCAATCAAGCTCGGCCCGGCCGGCGATGACGTTATGCGCAACACCGCCTGACAGGCGGCCCACGTTGATCGTGGTCCAGGGTGGTTCGAACCGGCCGCCCACGGGGGCGCGGTGGCGCAACTGATGGCGCAACTCCATCAAGCGCGTGACATAGCTTACGGCATATTCCACGGCGTTGACGCCGCGATCGGGGTTGGAGCCATGTCCCTCCAGCCCGCGAAACTCGACGGTATATTCGCAGCAGCCCTTGTGCCCCTCGATGATCCGCATCTCGGTCGGTTCGCCCACGATCGCCATGGCGGGGCGGATACCACGGGCCTGCAGCGCAGGCACAAGCGAACGCGCCCCGAGACACCCAACCTCTTCGTCATAGGTGAAGGCGAAATGGATCGGCCGCTTGAGGTTGCGCCGGGCGTAATCGGGGGCCATGGCAATCGCGGCGGCGATGAACCCTTTCATGTCACAGGCACCACGGCCAAAAAGCAGCCCATCCCGTTCGACCATCTGAAACGGGTCGCTGCTCCAATCCTGATCGGCGACGGGCACGACGTCCGAATGACCGGAAAGGACGATCCCGCCCTCACGTTCCGGGCCGATCGTGGCGAAAAGATTTGCCTTGGCGCCCGTCTCGTCATGAAACAGGTCGACCCGCGCGCCCGCGTCGGACAGCAGGTTGGCGATGTGGTCGATCATGGCCAGATTGCTGTCGGACGAGACCGTGGGAAAGCCGATCAGATCGCCAAGAATGGCCTGTGTTCGGGTCACATCGGTCATGATTTGACAAAGATCCGGCGCGGGCGGTTGCAGAAGGTTTCCGCCGGACCATCAGCGGTGATCAGGATCGATTCCGTGATCTCGATGCCCCATGTGTCCATCCACAGACCGGGCATGAAATGGAAGGTCATGCCCGGTTGCAGCACCGTCTGATCCTCGGACCGCAGGCTGATCGTGCGTTCGCCCCAATCGGGGGGGTAGCTGATCCCGATAGGATAGCCGCAGCGCGCGCCGCGCTGGATGCCGGCAGCCTCCAAAGGACGGGCCAACGCATCCGCAATGTCACAGGCGCGGTTCCCCGAACGGGCGGCTTGCAACCCGGCCTCAAGCCCTTCGATCAGCGCGGCCTCGGCGCGCTTCACCTCGTCCGGGGGAGTGCCAAGATAGACGGTGCGGCAGAAGGGCGTGTGATAGCGACGATAGACGCCAGCCAGCTCGAAGAAGGTGCATTGATCATTTTCGAACTCGCCCCCGTTCCAGGTGATATGCGGGGCCGAGGCATCTGCGCCAGACGGGCACATGGGCACGATCGCGGGGTAATCGCCCCAATCCTCGCCAACGCCGATGATCGCCTCGCGCATGACCTCGGCGACCAGATCGTTCTTGCGCACACCGGGGCGCGCGCGCTCGATGGCTGTATCCACCATCTTTTCGGCAATGCGCGCGGCACGGCGCATGAAGGCGATTTCCTCGTGTGATTTTACGGCGCGTTGCCAGTTCACCAGGGCTGTCGCATCCACCAGCGTGGCGCGCGGCAGTTCGGTCATCATGGTGACATAGGCCTTGGCCGAGAAGTAATAGTTCTCCATCTCGACACCGATACAGGACGCCTCGAACCCCATGTCGCACAGCAGCGCCGACAGATGCTGCATCGGGTGGCGTTCGTTCGATTGCACATAGGTGTCATCATAGGGCCGCAGGTGGTCATGCGGCAGCCAGGCGGTCCGCTTGGCGCCATTCGCATCCATGTTGCGCCCCCACCAGACCGGATCGCGGTCATGGGTCACGATCACACCCTGATGCACGTAGAAGGACCATCCGTCATAGCCAGTCAGCCATGCCATGTTCGACGGGTCCTCGACAAACAGTACGTCTATGCCGCGTTCGGCCATCGCAGACCGGGTCAGCGTCAGGCGGCGGTCGTATTCTGCCTTGCTGAACGGCAGGTCGGCCAAGGGGGACGGAGGTACGGACATGGGCGCTTTCCTTGCTGGCGTTTGGCCGAGTTGACCAAATTTGTGCACATCTTTTCCGTTCCAAAAGCGAATTCAGGTGTCGCATTTAGGAAATACCCAAATTTTATGGGTTGTATGGTTGACCTCTGGCGCTGCCGCATAAAGGTTGTGCACAACTAGGATTTCACATCACCGCCAAAAGGGGCTGCAGATGCTGACCAACGATCAACTGGCCCAATGGGACCGCGAGAATTTCTTTCATCCTTCGACCCATCTGGCCGAATTCGCGCGCGGCAATGTCGCGCAACGGATCATCAAGACAGCCGAGGGATGCCACATCACCGACCGCGATGGCACGCGGCTGCTGGATGCGTTCGCGGGCCTTTACTGCGTGAACGTCGGATACGGACGTCAGGAGATCGCCGAGGCCATCGCCGATCAGGCGCGCGAACTGGCCTATTACCACGCCTATGTCGGTCACGGGACCGAAGCCAGCATCACCCTGTCCAAGATGATCCTTGATCGCGCGCCAAAGGGCATGTCCAAGGTCTATTTCGGGCTGTCCGGGTCCGATGCCAATGAAACCAACGTCAAACTGATCTGGTATTACAACAATATCCTGGGACGGCCCGCCAAGAAGAAGATCATCAGCCGCTGGCGCGGGTATCACGGATCGGGTCTGGTGACAGGATCGCTGACCGGGCTGGAGCTGTTTCACAAGAAATTCGACCTGCCTTTGGCGCAGGTCATTCATACCGAGGCGCCCTATTACTTCCGCAGGCCGAAGGACGACATGACCGAGGCGCAGTTCACCGCCCATCTGGTGGCCGAGCTTGAGGCGCTGATCGAACGGGAAGGGGCCGATACCATCGCGGCCTTCATCGGTGAGCCTGTTCTGGGCACTGGCGGCATCGTGCCGCCACCCGAGGGCTACTGGCCCGCTATTCAGAAAGTGCTGCGCAAGCATGACATCCTGCTGGTCGCCGATGAGGTCGTCACTGGCTTTGGCCGTCTGGGCACCATGTTCGGGTCTGATCACTATGGGATCTCGCCTGATCTGATCACCATCGCCAAAGGACTAACATCTGCCTATGCGCCTCTGTCCGGGTCCATCGTCGGGGATCGGATGTGGAAAGTGCTTGAGCAGGGCACGGATGAGAACGGTCCGATCGGCCATGGCTGGACCTATTCCGCGCATCCGGTTGGCGCTGCCGCGGGCGTTGCCAACCTGAAACTGCTTGATGACCTCAATCTGGTGCAGAACGCAGGCGAGGTGGGCACTTACTTCAACGCCCAGATGAATGCGGCACTGGCCGCCCACCCGCATGTCGGCGAGGTCCGCGGTGAGGGGATGCTTTGCGCGGTCGAGTTGGTGAAGGATCGCGACACACGGGAGTTCTTCGATCCCTCCGAGAAGGTCGGACCGCGGGTCGCAGCGGCGCTTTTGGGCCATGGCGTGATCGCGCGCGCCATGCCTCAGGGCGATATTCTGGGATTCGCGCCACCATTCTGTCTGACCCGTGCCGAGGCGGACGAAGTGGTCGAAAAGACGGCAAAATCTGTATCCCAGGCATTTTCTTGACAGTGATGTCAGGAACATTTCCTGAATTGGGAATTTTGAAAAGCCATTTCGCCTGTCAAACTTGGATTTGGCGATTTGACACAGCAAAAGGGTTGCAACCTGCAGGACGCCGCGTTTTAGTCTTGGGTAAATGCGCGGCAAAGATTGCGCAGTAACAACGAACGGGGAGCCGACATTGGCTGGATCAAGTGCGAACGACGCGTTCGTAGCTTTTGAGCGCGTGCAAAAAAGCTACGATGGCGAAACACTGGTGGTCAAAGACCTGAACCTGACGATGCCCAAGGGTGAGTTCCTGACGATGCTGGGGCCATCCGGGTCGGGCAAGACGACTTGCCTGATGATGCTGGCCGGGTTCGAGACCGCCACCCATGGCGAGATCCTGCTGGACGGCAAGCCGATCAACAACATCCCGCCGCACAAGCGCGGCATCGGCATGGTGTTTCAGAACTACGCCCTGTTCCCCCATATGACCGTTGCCGAAAACCTGTCCTTCCCTCTGGAAGTGCGCAAGATCGGCAAATCCGAACGCGAAGAGAAGGTGCGGCGCGCGCTGGATATGGTCCAGATGGGCAAGTTCGATGGACGCCGCCCGGCACAATTGTCGGGGGGGCAGCAGCAACGCATCGCGCTGGCCCGCGCCTTGGTGTTTGAACCCGAACTGGTCCTGATGGACGAGCCGCTTGGCGCGCTGGACAAACAGCTGCGCGAAACCCTGCAGTTCGAGATCACGCGATTGGCCCACAACCTGGGGATCACGACCGTTTACGTGACCCATGACCAGACCGAGGCGCTGACCATGTCGGACCGTGTTGCCGTGTTCGACGATGGCCGGATCCAGCAGCTTGCCCCGCCTGATGTGCTTTATGAACAGCCGCAGAACAGTTTTGTCGCGCAGTTCATCGGCGAGAACAACACGATGGACGGCGTCGTCCAGGAGATCAAGGGCGATACCTGCATCGTCAAGCTGGACGGCGGCGAGGTGATCGACGCCAAGCCTGTCAACGTGTCCAAGCCGGGCGAACGTACGCGCGTGTCCATTCGCCCGGAGCGGGTTGAATTCAACAAGGATCGTCTGAAGCCTGGTGCGCACACACTCAAGGCTGAAGTGATGGAGTTCATCTACATGGGCGACATTTTCCGCACGCGTTTGCGGGTTGCCGGCAACGATGAGTTTATCGTGAAAACTAGAAACGCACCCGATCAAGTGCGCTTGAGGCCGGGTCAGCAGATCGACATTGGATGGTTGCCACAGGATTGCCGGGCGCTTGACGCTTGATGATCGTTTGGAGGGCAACCTCTGAAAAGGTATCCAGGCAAGTAGAGAAGCGGATGTGACGCCCGCAGCACCGCCTCTTTAATAACAATACGGGTAACAATGGGAGTTAACTGAATGAAAATCAAAACAGCTCTGATGGCGACCGCGCTGAGCGGAATCGCATTCTCTGCAACGGCGCAGGAACTGACAGTGATGTCGTGGGGTGGCGCCTATACGAAAAGCCAGGTTGAGGCTTACCACAAGCCGTTCACCGCGACGACCGGCATCAAGATCAACTCTGTCGATGCGGACAACCTTGCAACCCCGATCAAGGCGCAGGTGGAAGCCGGCAACGTCACTATTGACGTCGCGGATGTAGAATTCTCGGATGCCGTACGGCTTTGCGACGAAGGTCTGCTGGAGCCCATCGATCTGTCGATGCTGCCTGCAGCACCCGATGGAACGCCTGCAACCGACGACTTCATCGAAGGCGCGCTTCAGGATTGCGCAGTGGCAAACATCGTTTGGTCCACCGTGTTCGCATACAACAGCAACAGCGTTCCCACCGCACCGACCACGATTGCCGATTTCTTCGACACCGAGAAATTCCCCGGCAAGCGCGGCTTGCGCAAGTCGGCCAAGGCTACTCTTGAAATGGCCTTGATGGCTGATGGTGTGCCGGCCAGCGAAGTCTACAGCGTGCTGGACACTGATGAAGGCGTGGATCGCGCATTCGCCAAACTGGACAGCATCAAGTCGGATATCGTCTGGTGGGAAGCCGGCGCTCAGCCGCCGCAGCTTCTTGCTGATGGCGAAGTCACCATGTCCACGGCGTACAATGGTCGTATTTTCAACGCAGCCATCGCCGAGAAGCAGCCGCTGGTTGTCGTGTGGGATGGTCAAATCCTCGATTTCGACCTGTTTGTTGTACCGAAAGGTGCTCCGAACAAGGAAGCAGCCATGCAGTTCATTGCGTTTTCGACCGACACCCAGCGTCTGGCGGATCAAGCCAGCTGGATCTCCTACGGTCCCGCACGTAAATCGTCGGGCGCTCTGGTGGGGACGTATTCGGATGGTGTGACCGAAATGGCGACACATATGCCGACTGCAGCAGAGAACCTTGGCAATGCACTGGTCAACAACTTCGAGTTCTGGGTCGACAAGGACGCAGAGCTGAACGAGCGGTTCAACGCCTGGCTGGCAAACTAATTCCAGCCGGATCAGCCGGTATACGGCTGTTTGCCTTGAAAATGGGATCGGGCTCTCCTGGGGCCCGATCTACTGGATAAAGGGATTGCTCTATGACAGACGGATTGGCCAATCAGGGCACTGGCAACGCGTCCAACGAGTTGTTGCTGACCACTGTAGATGGCAAGCCTCTGAAAGAGGCCCTGATCCATGCAGAGGCACGGGCGAAACGCCGAGCCTTCTTTCTTGTTTTGCCTTTGTTGTTGTTCATCCTGATCACGTTTGTGGCGCCCATCGGCCAGATGCTGCACAGATCCGTGCACAATGACGGCTTTATCGTGACCGAGGACTTCGGAACGGGTGTGCGTACGCCGATCATGGTGAACCTCACCGAGTGGTTCAACGAAAACCCCCCTGGATCCGAGATCGACGAAAGCGCTTATGCCGCGCTGGCGGCAGACATGGTTGTTCTCAAGAAAGAGCGCGCCGCGGGACAGGCTGGTACGCGCATTAATTATGAGATTTCCGGCTCTCGTTCACTGTTCACGAAAACAGCGCGGAACGCTGACAAACTGGCGCCTCCGTACAAGGAAGCGATTATCGCGATCGACCCTGACTGGGAAAATCCAGAGCTTTGGACGGTCATGCGATCTGCTTCCAGCGCCTATACGGCAACCTTCTATCTTGCTGCGATCGACATGACGCGAAACGCGAACGGCGACATAGAAATGGTGAACGAGAACCGTCAAGTCTATGTCAAGCTGTTCCAGCGCACCTTGATCCTGTCGCTTGTCATCACCTTCCTGACATTTGTTCTGGCTTATCCGGTTGCGCATCTGCTTGCGACGTTGCCCCTGCGCTATTCCAACCTGCTGATGATCCTGGTTCTCTTGCCATTCTGGACATCACTTTTGGTGCGTACAACAAGCTGGATGATCCTCTTGCAAAGCCAAGGTGTTCTTAACGATGCAATGGTGGGATTGGGAATTCTGGACGACGAGAACAGAATACAGATGATGTATAATCAGGCTGGGACAGTGATCGCCATGACCCATATCCTGTTACCTTTCATGATACTGCCGCTGTATTCGGTGATGCGTCCGATAAATCCCAGTTATGTGCGCGCCGCGCGCAGTCTTGGTGCGACCAGTTGGACCGCTTTCCGGCGGATTTACTTTCCACAAACCGTGCCCGGCATAGGTGCGGGAGCACTCCTGGTCTTCATCTTGGCCGTTGGCTACTACATCACGCCCGCCCTTGTCGGTGGCGCCGATGGACAGCTGATTTCAAACCTGATCGCGTTCCACATGCAGAAATCGTTGAACTGGTCGCTTGCTGCCGCTTTGGCCGCCCTGCTTCTGGGTGGAATTCTGATCCTGTACTGGCTCTACGATCGCCTTATCGGGATCGACAATCTGAAACTAGGGTGAGTCTCATGGCACTTCCAAAACACGCAGATACGCTGGAACGCATATGGCACTACGCCTACTTGGTAATTTGCGGCCTTATCTTTCTGTTCCTGATTGCGCCGATCCTTGTCGTGATCCCGCTGAGCTTCAACGTGGAGCCCTATTTCACGTTCACCGAAAAAATGCTGAAACTGGATCCGACCGGCTATTCGATGCGCTGGTACGATTTGCTTTTGACGTTTGGCATGGTCGATCCGGACGTGGTCCGGGATGGCGCCTGGTGGGCTGATGCCTGGGCGAACTCGAACTGGATCAACGCAACAAAGAACTCGATCATCATCGGCGTATTCTCGACGCTTCTTGCCACGGCTTTGGGAACATTCGCAGCCCTGGGACTGAGCCGCCCGGAAATGCCATATCGCCGTACAATCATGGCTGTGCTGATTTCGCCAATGATCGTGCCGATCATCATTACGGCGACAGGGCTGTTCTTCTTCTACTCTGCAATAGGCATCGCGGATTGGTCGATCTTTGGATGGAAAATTCCATATCTCGGCGTCGTCCTTGCGCATGCCACGTTGGGTATCCCCTTCGTGATCATCACTGTAACGGCTACTCTTGTGGGGTTTGATCACTCCTTGACGCGGGCTGCGGCGAGCATGGGGGCTGATCCTGTCACCACTTTCTTCAAGGTACAGATGCCTCTCATCTTGCCGGGTGTGATTTCCGGGGGCCTCTTTGCTTTTGTAACGTCATTCGACGAAGTGGTCGTGGTTCTGTTTGTTGGCGGACTGGATGAGCAAACCATTCCTCGCCAGATGTGGAACGGGATCCGAGAGCAAATCAGTCCTGCTATTCTCTCCGTGGCCACGATCCTTGTCGTGATCTCGATCGCGCTTCTGACGACAGTCGAATTGCTGCGGCGGCGGTCTGAACGGCTGCGCGGCATGAGCCCGGGTTAACAGCATGGACATCGCCGGCAAGGTCGCCCTCGTCACGGGTGGCGCACAGGGGATCGGCCTTGCCTTGGCGCGGGCGCTCAAGCAGGCCGGTGCCCGTTCCGTGGTCATCGCGGATCTGCGTGTGCCCGAAGAAACCCCGGAAGGGGTGGATGAAGCGCTGATTTGCGATGTGTCGGATCCGGCGCAGATCGTCGCTGCAATCGACCATGTCGAAGCCACCCATGGCCCCATCGACCTCATGTGTTCGAATGCCGGTATCGCGACGGGCATGGATACCACATTCGACAATGTCGCCTTTGCGGATCCGCAGGTCTGGGACCGTGCCTGGGCTGTGAATGTCATGGCGCATGTCCATGCCGCGCGCGTTCTGATCCCGCGGATGAAGGCGCGGGGCGGTGGCTATTTCCTGCACACGATCTCGGCGGCGGGCCTGCTGTCGCAGGTGGGTTCGGCGGTCTATTCGACGACGAAACATGCGGCTGTCGGTTTCGCCGAAAGTCTGGCCATCGGACACCGCGATGACGGCATCCGCGTCTCGATGCTCTGTCCGCAGGGCGTGGCAACCCCGATGCTGGAGGGGATCCCCGAAGGCCCGCAACTGGGCGACGGCGTGCTGAGTGCCGAAACCGTGGCGGACGCTGCGATCGAAGGAATCCGGTTGGAACGCTTTGTTATCCTTCCACACCCTGCCGTCGCGGATTACATGCGCGCCAAGGTCGAGAACTACGACCGCTGGATCGGTGGCATGGCCAAGTTGCAGCGGGCGATGAAACCCGGCTGATGCCGGTGCGGGCTGCACCGGTGGAATTTGGATATTTTTGGCAAGAAGAAGCAGGGAAGGGGCGTGCATGTCCGACGCTGAAAAGCACAATGCCGAGATGAAAGCGTTGCAAAAGGTGCAGCGCGCAAAGATTGCAGAGTCAGGCGACCCCGAACGCGGGCTTGTCCTGGTGCATACGGGCGATGGCAAGGGCAAGTCCAGCTCGGCCTTCGGGGTGGTGATACGGGCGCTTGGCTGGGGGCAATCCGTTGGGGTCGTCCAGTTCATCAAGGGCACTTGGATCACCGGCGAGAAGCAGTTTTTCGACAAGCTGGGCGGTGTCACCTGGGCCACGATGGGCGAGGGGTTCACCTGGGACACACAGGACCGCGACCGTGACATCGCGGCAGCCGAGGCGGCTTTTGCCAAGGCGCGGCACATGATGGAAAGCGGTGATTTCGATCTGATCGTCCTGGACGAGATCAACATCGCGCTGCGCTATGACTATTTGACGCCAGAGGTGGTGATCGCGGGGCTTGAGGCGCGCCACCCGCGTTGCGGCGTGATCCTGACAGGGCGCGACGCGCCACAGGCGCTTTGCGATTACGCCGACCTGGTCAGCGAGATGCGCGAGGTCAAGCATCCCTATCAGGCCGGGATCAAGGCGCAGCGTGGTGTCGACTTCTGAAATGCGAAAGGGGCCGCACAAGGGCGGCCCCCAGTCTGGGATCGGGTCCGGTGATCAGCTGCGAACCAGTTTTTCGTAGCTTTCCGCGATGTCACGGGTCAGCGCGCCCACTTCGAAACTATAGGTGCCGATCTGGCCCACGGGCGTCACTTCGGCGGCGGTGCCGGTCAGCCAGCACTGCTGGAAGCTTTCCATCTCTTCGGGCATGATGTGGCGCTCGTGCACGGTGATGCCCTTTTCCTTGAGCATCCCGATGACCGTCTGGCGCGTCAGCCCGTTGAGGAAGCAATCGGCCAGCGGGGTATGAACCTCGCCATCCTTCACGAAGAAGATGTTTGCGCCGGTCGCCTCGGCCACATAGCCGCGATAATCCATGAACAGCGCATCCGAACAGCCCTTGGCCTCGGCGGTATGCTTTGACGTGGTGCAGATCATGTAAAGACCTGCCGCCTTGGCATGAACCGGGATCGTTTCGGGCGAGGGGCGCTTCCACTTCGAGATGTCGAGCTTGGCACCCTTCATCTTGGCATCGCCATAGTAGTTGCCCCAGCCCCAGACGGCGATGGCCAGATGCACCGGGTTGCGCGCCGAGGACACGCCCATGTCTTCACCCGCGCCCCGCCAGGCCACAGGGCGCACATAGGCGTCGGTCAGGCCATTCGCCTCGAGCGTGTCCTTCTTGGCGGCTTCGATTTCATCGACCGAAAAAGGGATTTCGAAGTCCAGGCAGCTTGCCGAGAAGTGCAGACGTTCCGAATGTTCGCGGCTTTTGAAGATCTTGCCGTTGTAGCAGCGCTCGCCCTCGAAGACCGAGCTGGCGTAATGCATCGCATGGGTCAGGATGTGCACATTGGCGGACCGCCAGTCTACCAGCTTGCCATCCATCCAGATCTTGCCATCGCGGTCATCATATCCAGCCATCGGTCACTCCCCTGCCTCGCGTGCTTTGCGAATATTGCGTTCAAAATGTCCGGTTCGGACATAAAGTTGCGTGGAAACTGCGATTCGCTACCAGTTACATCTTGGAATGTCAACAAGACTGACTTAAACTGCCTTGATCTGAGGCAGTCTGTCCATACGGGCTGTCGCGCATGACGGAACATTACCATACTGAACCGAAGGGGGAAGGCATGATGTCGGACGCGCCGGGCGGTGAATCTCTTCTGTTCCTGACAGATGAGCAGTTGCGCCAGGGAATCGAGGCGATGTTCTTCGCTTACCGTGGCTTCACGGCTGATCCCGATCGGATCCTCGCAGGCATGGCATATGGCCGGGCCCACCATCGGGCGATCCACTTCATCAATCGCGCCCCCGGCACTACGGTGAACAACCTGCTGGTTCTTCTTGGCGTGACCAAGCAGTCGCTGAACCGGGTCCTGCGCACGCTGGTCGAAGACGGGCTGGTGGAAAGCAAGGTCGGAAAGGCCGACAAGCGCGAGCGGCACCTCTATCTGACAGAGGGTGGCGAAGCGCTGGAGCGCAAGCTGTCAGATGCGCAGAGGGCCCGCATGCGTTCGGCCTACCGCGCTGCGGGGCCACAGGCCGTGGCGGGTTTCCGGCAGGTTCTGGAGGCGATGATGGATGGTGATCTGCGCCGCAAGTATCAGGCGCTGCGGGATAGCGGGACATGAGCCGACAGGATTCCCATCTGCTGATCGTCGATGACGATGAACGCATCCGCGGGCTGCTGCAGAAATTCCTGATGCGGCACGGTTTCATGGTCTCGGCTGCGCGTGACGCGGCACATGCCCGGCGCATTCTTTCGGGGCTGGAATTCGACCTGATCGTTCTGGATGTCATGATGCCGGGCGAGGACGGGATCAGCCTGACCCGTGCCCTGCGGGAAACACGGCAAACCCCCATCCTGCTGCTCACGGCCAAGGGCGAGACATCGGATCGGATTGCCGGGCTGGAGGCTGGTGCCGATGACTACCTGGCAAAGCCTTTCGAGCCCAAGGAGCTCTTGCTCAGGATCAACGCGATCCTGCGCCGCATGCCCGAGGCCGCGCCGGTGAATACCGCACCGAAGGTGCTGCAGATGGGTGCTGTGCGTTATGATATCGGGCGCGGAGAGATGTGGCAGGGTGACAGCCTGATCCGCCTGACGGCGACCGAGGCACAGTTGATGCGCATCTTCTCGGCCCGTCCGGGCGAGCCGCTGAGCCGGATGCAACTGGTCGAGGATCTTGGACGCGATCGCGACCAGGCGCAGGAACGTGCCGTCGATGTGCAGATCACGCGCCTGCGCCGCAAGATCGAGGCGGATCCGAAGCAACCGCGCTATCTGCAGACGGTGCGCGGCGCGGGCTATATGCTGGCACCGGACTGAGAAGGCCGGGCCGGGAACTTGAGGATTCCGGGAAGATGAAGGAAAGAGGTGGCGCATGACCACAGGGCTTTGGACGCACGACGCCTTTTCGGGGCACGTGACCCCGCCGGGCCATCCCGAGCAGGTGGCGCGGCTGACCTATGCAGAGCGCGCCCTGTCTGCTGACCGTTATGCCGGTCTGGCCCGCTTCCATGCGCCACTTGCCGATGATGCGGCGCTGCTGCGGTGTCATCCACAGTCCTACATCGATCGCATCGTTGCGGCCGAACCGGCAACCGGCTGGCGGCAACTGGATGCCGATACGCATATGTCGCCCGGATCTGTCGAGGCGGCACGCCGGGCGGTCGGTGGGGCGATTGCGGCAGTCGATGCCGTTCTGGCCGGTGATGTGGGCAATGCCTTCGTGGCGGCACGCCCGCCCGGTCATCATGCGGAGCGTGAGACGCCGATGGGGTTCTGCCTCTTTGGTACGGTGGCGATCGCCGCGAAACATGCGCTTGATCACCATGGCTTGTCGCGTGTTGCCGTGGTCGATTTCGATGTGCACCACGGCAACGGCACGCAGGACCTTTTGTGGGAGGAGCCGCGCGCGGTCTTCTTTTCCTCGCATCAGTCGCCACTTTGGCCGGGGACAGGCGCCGAAACCGAGCGCGGCGCCCATGACACGATCTTCAACATTCCGCTGGAGCCGGACAGCGGGGGTGCCACGATGCGCGCCGCCTATGAGGGCCGCGTCTTTCCGATCCTGTCCGCGCTCAAGCCCGAACTGATCCTGGTCTCGGCCGGTTTTGATGCCCATCTGGCGGATCCGCTGGCGCAGTTGCGGTGGCGGACCGAGGATTTTGCCTGGATCACCGGACGCTTGTGCGATCTGGCCGAAGAGATGTGTCAGGGCCGCGTTGTATCGGCGCTGGAGGGTGGCTATGATCTGGACGCGCTTGCGGCTTCGGTTGCCGCGCATGTGGACGTGTTGATGGAGAGAGGCGCATGACCGACAGGCCCGTAGCCGAAATGAGCTTTGAAGAAGCGATGAAGGAGCTGGAAGGCGTTGTCAGCCAGCTTGAGCGCGGCGACGTTGCATTGGACGATTCCATCCGCCTCTACGAGCGCGGGGCCGAGTTGAAGAAACGCTGCGAGGCCAAGCTGAAGGAAGCCGAAGAGAAAGTGGCCGCGATCACCCTTGATGGCGATGGTCAGCCCGCAGGGCTGAAACCTGTCGAAGGGCTGTAAGTGTTTCGATCCCGACTGGATGAAGTGGCGATGCAGGTGCAGAGGCATCTGGACACCGTCATGGCCCCGCTAGAAGGGCAGATTGCCGACGCGATGCGGTATACCTGCCAGGGCGGCAAGCGTCTGCGCGCGTTTCTGGTCATGGAAAGCGCCCGGCTTCACGGTATCGACCAGGCCAATGCCATCTGGCCGGCCGCGGCAATCGAGATGATCCATGCCTACAGCCTTGTGCATGATGATCTGCCTTGCATGGATGATGACGATCTGCGCCGGGGTCGGCCCACCGTTCACGTCAAATGGGATGAGGGAACCGCCGTGCTGACTGGCGATGCCCTTCAGACCCAGGCTTTCGAATGCCTGGCGCACCCGGACTGCCATCCTGATGCAGCGGTGCGCGCCGATCTGGTGCTGGGAATGGCACAGGCGGCGGGCGCGCGGGGCATGGTGTTGGGGCAGGCCCTGGACATTGCCGCGGAAACCGCGGACCAGCCCCTGAGCCTCGATCAGATCATCGCGCTTCAGAACGGAAAGACCGGCGCCCTGATCCGCTGGTCCGCCATGGCCGGGCCTGTCATGGCGCGGGCCGATACCGACCCCCTGAAATCCTACGCGCAATCCCTTGGCCTTGCCTTTCAGATCGCGGACGACATCCTTGACGTGACCGGAGACGAGGCCGCGGCGGGAAAGCGGCTTCAGAAAGACGCAAGGGCCGGCAAGGCCACATTCGTCAGCCATCTTGGTCTGGACGGGGCGAAACGCCGCGCTGAAGCCTTGGTGCAAGACGCCTGCGATGCGCTATCTGTTTACGGCGCTGCGGCGGAAAACTTGCGGGATGCGGCGCGGTTCGTTATCTCGCGCCAGAATTGAGACGACAGAACCCCCGGAGGGGTCACGCATGACCGACAGACCCCAGACCCCTTTGCTGGACCAGGTTCACCTGCCATCCGACATCAAGCGGTTTTCGGACGATGAATTGCACCGGCTGGCGGATGAGCTGCGCGCCGAGACGATCTCGGCCGTGTCGGTCACTGGTGGCCATCTCGGGGCGGGCCTGGGTGTTGTGGAGCTGACCGTCGCGCTGCATGCGGTTTTCGACACGCCGCGCGACAAGCTGATCTGGGACGTGGGGCATCAATGCTACCCGCACAAGATCCTGACCGGACGGCGCGAGCGTATCCGTACGCTGCGCCAGAAGGACGGGTTGAGCGGTTTTACCAAAAGGTCGGAATCGCCCTACGACCCGTTCGGAGCGGCGCACAGCTCTACCTCGATCAGTGCCGCACTGGGGTTTGCCGTGGCCCGGGATCTGGGTGGCACCATCGACAGCGGGCTGGGCGATGCGATTGCCGTGATCGGCGACGGGTCGATGTCGGCAGGCATGGCCTTCGAGGCGATGAACAACGCAGGCCATCTGAAGAAGCGGTTGTTCGTGATCCTCAACGACAACGAAATGTCGATCGCCCCGCCGGTTGGTGCGCTGTCCTCGTACCTTAGCCGTCTTTACGCAGGCGAGCCGTTCCAGGAATTCAAGGCTGCCGCCAAGGGCGCGGTCAGCCTGTTGCCGCCACCCTTCCGCGAAGGGGCCAAGCGCGCCAAGGACCTTCTGAAAGGCTTCACCGTCGGCGGCACCCTGTTCGAGGCGCTGGGCTTTTCCTACCTTGGGCCGATCGACGGGCATGATCTGGACCAGCTTTTGCCGGTCCTGCGGACGGTCAAGGCGCGCGCGACCGGGCCGATGCTGATCCATGTGATCACCAAGAAGGGCAAGGGCTATGCCCCTGCCGAATCTGCGCGCGACAAGGGACATGCAACGGCGAAGTTCGACGTGCTGACAGGGGTGCAGAAAAAGGCCCCGTCCAACGCGCCCAGCTATACTTCCGTTTTCGCGCATGCGCTGCTGGATCAGGCCGCGCGCGACAGCCGGATCTGTGCGGTCACGGCGGCCATGCCCGATGGAACCGGGTTGAACCTGTTCGCCGAGCGGTACCCATCGCGCTGCTTTGACGTGGGAATTGCCGAACAGCACGGCGTGACCTTCTCGGCCGCGCTGGCGGCAGGCGGGATGCGTCCGTTCTGTGCGATGTATTCCACCTTCCTGCAACGCGGTTACGATCAGGTGGTGCATGACGTGGCGATCCAGCGCCTGCCGGTGCGTTTTGCCATAGACCGCGCCGGCCTTGTGGGGGCGGACGGGGCAACACATGCCGGGGCTTTTGACGTGGCATTCCTTGCCAATTTGCCCGGTTTCGTCGTCATGGCCGCAGCGGATGAGGCGGAGCTGGTGCACATGGTCGCGACGGCCGCCGCGCATGATGACGGGCCAATCGCCTTCCGTTTCCCGCGTGGCGAGGGGACAGGCGTTGACATGCCCGAGCGCGGTGAGCCCCTGGAAATCGGCAAGGGTCGCATGATCCGAAAGGGTGCGCGCGTCGCGATCCTGTCGTTCGGCACCCGTCTGTCCGAGGTGATGAGCGCCTGCGAGGCGCTGTCCGCGCGCGGCATTACTCCGACTGTGGCCGATGCCCGCTTTGCAAAGCCGCTGGACCGTGACCTGATCCTGACGCTGGCGGCCGAGCACGAGGCGCTGATCACCATCGAGGAAGGCGCCGTGGGTGGCTTCGGCAGCCATGTGGCGCAGCTTCTGTCCGACGAGGGCGTCTTCGACAGCGGATTGCGGTTCCGGTCGATGGTTCTGCCCGACACTTTCATTGATCACGCCAGCCCTGAAGACATGTATGCCACCGCGGGCCTCAATGCCCCCGATATCGAGGCGAAGGTGCTTGAGGTTCTTGGGGTCGAGGTTCTGGCACGGCGCGGATAGATCTGCCTGTCAGAACACCCGCGCCAGCGCCACGCTGACACCGGTCACCAGCAACCCCAGATAGGTGTAACCCAGCATCACGAAGATGCCGTCCCGCAGCGTCTGTCCTGCCGCAAGTAGCGACAGCCCCACGGCGCTGAGCGTTGTCGAGAATGGCACAAGCGACAGCGGCGGCCAGGTCAAGGCGACGGCAATGATGACCAGGTAAGCCAGCAGCGAAATCGGCTGACGTGTCAATGCCGTCCAGCGCCCGCTGCGGTGCGCATCGATCCAGGCGGCGGGTCGTTCAAGGCTGTCCAGCGCCCGCACCAGCTTGGATGCGGAAATGCGGCGCCGCATGATGGTATCGGGCAGCCAGAGGTGATGCCGCCCCATCACCGCCTGACCCGCGATCAGCAGGATCACCACTGCCACCAGCGAGGGCAGAAAGGGGATGGCCGAAAGCGGCGAGACCATCAGCAGCCCCAGTACCAGCAGTGTCGCTGCGAAGGACCGTGTCCCGATCCGCGACAGGATGTCCCGCAGGCTCAGGGTTTCTTCGCCTTCCGAGGGTCTGATGCTTGCAAGCAATGTGGTCAGGGTCGGAGGGACCTCCGGTTCCGGCGACTTGACGATGCCCCGGACGCGCGCATCGAGTGTCACGCCGCCTCTCCTGCCAGAAGGGCGCGCAGCCCGTGACGGTAATCGGGATGAAGCAGCTTCACGCCCAGTTCGGTCTTGATCAGGTCATTCCTGACCCGCTTGCTTTCCGCGTAGAAGCTGCGTGCCATCGGGGTCAGATCGGCCTGATCGAAAGGCACTTCAGGGGGCAAGGGCAGTCCCAGAAGTTCGGCTGCATGACCGATCACATCCTGCGGCGGGGCGGGATCATCGTCACACAAGTTATAGATGGCACCGGGACGGGGCCGGTGGATCGATGCTTCAAGCACCTGCGCGATATCGTCGACATGGATGCGGCTGAAGACCTGGCCGGGCTTGATGATACGCCGCGCGGTGCCGTTGCGGACTTTTTCGAAAGGACCGCGACCCGGTCCGTAGATCCCGGCAAGGCGAAAGATGTGCAGGGGCAACCCGGGCATCGATTGCCAGGCCTGTTCAGCCTCGACCCGCATCCGCCCACGCCGGGTAGATGGAGTCAGAGGTGTATCCTCATCGACCCACCCCCCCTCATGATCGCCGTAGACGCCAGTGGTGGACAGATAGCCGACCCATTCCAGCCGAGGTGCGGCCCGCGCGATCTGATCACGCAAAAGGGCAAGAACCGGGTCGCCATCGGCCTCGGGTCCGGCGGAGCACAGGACATGGCTGGCTTTGGACAGCGCGCCGCGCAAATCGCCATCCGGCCAGAGAATCGGGGTGATGCCTTCAGCCTTCAACGCCCGCGCCTTGTCTGGGTTGCGGGTGGTCCCCAGCACGGTCCAGCCTTGCGGCAGCAGCCGCCGCGCCAGCGCGCGGGCCGAGTAACCATGACCAAAGGACAAAAGTGTTTTTCCCATGCGCGTTAGATGTGTCTGGCCCGAACGGAAAGCAATAGGGAAGATGTGTTACAAAAAATGCTTTGAGATTCAATTTTTGTAACTTATAACATGTGAAGCGAACGGAGGAGTCTTCCATGTACTCACAAGGACTGATCGGGGCTGATGGCCGGACCGAGGAAACACCCGAATTTCTGGCCCGCTTCCAGAAGCGGATCGACGCCGAGGAAAAGATCGAACCCAAGGACGAGATGCCCGAGGGCTATCGCCGGACGCTGATCCGCCAGATCGGCCAGCACGCGCATTCCGAAATCGTCGGCATGCTGCCGGAAGGCAACTGGATCACCCGCGCGCCGAGCCTGCGCCGCAAGGCGGCCCTTCTGGCCAAGGTGCAGGATGAAGGCGGGCACGGCCTTTACCTGTATTCCGCCGCTGAGACGCTGGGCGTCAGCCGCGAGGAAATGACCGAGGAGCTTTTGTCCGGCAAGGCCAAGTATTCGTCGATCTTCAACTACCCCACGCTCAGCTGGGCCGATATGGGCACCATCGGCTGGCTGGTGGATGGTGCGGCGATCATGAACCAGATCCCGCTGTGCCGTTGTTCCTTTGGTCCTTATGCCCGCGCGATGATCCGTGTCTGCAAGGAAGAAAGCTTCCATCAGCGCCAGGGCTACGAGATCGTGATGACCCTGGCCCAGGGCACGCCGGAACAGAAGGCCATGGCACAGGACAGCCTGAACCGCTGGTGGTGGCCCTCACTGATGATGTTTGGCCCGCATGATGCGGACAGCCAACATTCCGACCAGTCGATGGCCTGGAAGATCAAGCGCTTCACGAATGACGAACTGCGCCAGAAGTTCATCGATGCCACTGTGCCGCAGGCCGAATACCTGGGCCTGACGATCCCTGACCCGGACCTGAAGTGGAACGAGGACAAGGGCGGCTATGATCATGGGACCATCGACTGGGATGAGTTCTGGCGTGTGGTCAAGGGTCATGGCCCGATGGCCAAGGACCGTATCAAGGCCCGCAAGAAGGCATGGGACGATGGAGCATGGGTGCGCGAGGCCGCGCTTGCCCATGCCGAGAAACGCCGCGCCCGCAAGATCGCGGCCGAATAACGAAAAAGGGGGCGCTGCCCCCGTCCCTGCGGGACTCCCCCGGGATATTTCACGCAAGAAGAAGGAGCAGGCGATGACTGCGACAACACCGCTTTGGGAAGTCTTCATCCGTCCGCGCAATGGTCTGGCGCACAAGCATGTCGGCAGCCTGCATGCGGCTGACGAGGTGATGGCCCTGCAATCGGCCCGCGATGTCTATACCCGCCGCGGCGAGGGGAATTCGATCTGGGTCGTGCCTTCGGCCGCGATCACGGCATCCGATCCCGATCAGACGGCCGAGAATTTCGAACCGACCGCCGACAAGATCTATCGTCACCCGACCTTCTACGACACCCCCGAAGATGTGGGGCATATGTGATGGCTGTCTGGGAAGCGCTGCTGGAACTGGCGGATGATCACCTGGTGCTGGGTCACCGGATCAGCGAATGGTGCGGTCACGCACCGATGCTGGAAGAAGACCTGGCCATGCCGAACATGGGGCTGGACCTGATCGGTACGGCACGCACGCTTTATGATCACGCGGGCAAGCTGGAAGGCAAGGGAAGGTCCGAGGACGATCTGGCCTATCTGCGTGACGAGCGGGAGTATCGCAACTGCCTGCTGGTGGAACGTCCGAACGAGGATTTCGCGCATACCATGCTGCGGCAGTTCTATTTTGCAGCGTTCATGCGTCCCTATTGGCTGGCGGCCCTGAACAGCGCGGATGCGACCGTGCGCGGTGTTGCGGGCAAGGCGGAAAAGGAAATGGCCTATCACATTCGCCATGCGGGTGAATGGGTCATCCGTCTGGGTGACGGGACCGAGGAAAGCGCCGCACGGATGCGCGATGCTGTCGAGGCGCTTCACATCTATGTGGATGAACTGTTCGACAGTTCCGACGCCGCGCGCATGGCGGAAGCAGCCGGTGTTCTGCCGGTGCGCGCCGATTTGCGCGACACATGGGAACGCACCGTATCCGAGGTTTTTGCCGAGGCGCTGCTGGAACAACCCAAGGCGGCCTATGCGCAGCGTGGTGGGCGCGAGGGTATCCATAACGAGGCGCTGGGCCATCTGCTGGCCGAGATGCAGGTTGTGCACCGCGCCCATCCGGGGGCCCGCTGGTGACTGTCTGCTGGCAGGGCAGCGCCGAGGCGGCCTGGGAGGCGGCAGCCGCCGTTCCCGACCCCGAAGTGCCCTGCGTGACGGTGGCGGATCTGGGCATCTTGCGCTGGGTCAGGGTCGAAAACGGCGTTGCCGTGGCCGGAGTCACACCGACCTATTCGGGCTGCCCGGCCGTGCTGGCGATCGAACTGGCGGTCGAGGCCGCCTTGCGCGATGCTGGTTTCGAGGCCCGGATAGAGCGGGTTCTCAGCCCGCCCTGGACCACCGACTGGATCACCGAGGCCGGGCGCGAGAAGCTGCGCGATTACGGCATCGCGCCACCGGTCAAATCCTCGGGATCAATCCGGTCCCTGTTCGGCGAGGTGATGGTTGCTTGCCCCAAATGCGGCAGCACCGATACCGAGAAGCTGAGCGAGTTCGGCTCGACGGCCTGCAAGGCGCATTACCGTTGCAGGTCCTGTGCCGAACCATTCGACTATTTCAAATGCATCTGACCACGGAAGGACACCGCCCATGTTCCACGATCTGACCATTCGCGAGGTTCACCGCGAAACACCGGACGCCGTGGCGATTTCCTTTGATGTGCCGCAGGCGGCGACCGAGGCGTTCCATTGGGTGCCGGGGCAATACCTGACCCTGCGGGCCAATGTGGACGGGCAGGATATCCGCCGCTCGTATTCCATCGCCAGCTTGCCGGGCAAGCCGCTGACCGTTGGTATCAAGCATGTCGAAGGCGGAGCATTCTCGGGCTTTGCGCAGGGGCTGAAGGCTGGTGATCACCTGCAGGTCATGGCACCGGAAGGACGTTTTGTTGCCAAGGGCGAAGCGCGGATGGTGCTTGTTGCCGCAGGATCTGGCGTGACGCCGATGGTCGCCATGGCCGCTGACGCACTTGCGCGTGGGGCCGAGGTGACGCTGATCTATGGCAACCGGAATACCGGTTCGATCATGTTCCGCGAGGCGCTGGACGGCCTCAAGGATCGATATGTCGACCGTTTCACGCTGATTCATATCCTCAGCCGTGAACCACAGGACGTGGCGCTTCTGAACGGCCGTATCACGGGCGAAAAGGTCGCGGCCCTCGCGCGCGCCGGCGCGGTCGACCTTGCGGGCGCGGATGGCGTGTTCCTGTGCGGTCCGGGTGACATGATCGACGACGTGGCGGCCATGCTGCAAGAGCAGGGCATCCCGCAGGAGCGTATCCATTTCGAGCGGTTCTTTCAGGCAGGTGATGTCCCGCGCGCACCCCGTTCGGCTGCTGCCGAAGCTGCGGCCGCCCATGGCGTGACGGTGGAGGTCGTGCTTGATGGAACGCGCCGGCAGTTCACCGTCGAGGCGGGTGATGACAACGTCGTTGACGCAGCCGAACGCCAGGGCCTGGAACTGCCCTATTCCTGCAAGGGCGGGATGTGCTGCACTTGCCGCTGCAAGGTGGCCGAAGGAAGCGCCGAGATGGCCGTGAACTATTCGCTGGAACCCTGGGAACTGGAAGCCGGGTTTACCCTGGCCTGCCAGGCGCGGCCGACCAGTGACAGGCTTGTGCTGGATTTCGACGCGGCCTGATCAGTCCGGCAGGGGGCGCGAGGCGACCCAGACATAGCCGTCGGGATCCATGATATAGGCCTCACGCAGCCCGTGGGGCTTGTCGGTGGGCGGTTGCAGGATCATGCCGCCTGCCGCATCGACCCGTGCGGCGGCCTGGTCGGGGTCCGATTGAAACAGGCGCAGTTCTGCGCCCGCCCCGCGCGGGCCGGATTCGGGCAGCAGCGACAGCAACGGGTTGGCATGATAGGTCCCGTCGGCATGCAGTTGCAAAAGCTGTCCATGATAGCTGATGATCGCGAAATCTTGGCTGAGCCGATGTGCCTGCATGCCGAACACATCGACAAGAAAGCGGGCCTCTCGCGGGACGTCGCGGACCAGCAGGTTTAGCCCCAGACCGGACAGGCTGCGCCCGAAATCCGCTGCGGTCACGCTGTCGAAATCCATGGTCACCCCCCTGCATTTCCTGCGGCTTTGCCTGACGTCCCGTCGCAGCTTGATCCTTGTCCTGTGGGGTGTCAACGTGGGCCAGGGACTGCGGCACAGCGGTCTGTCATAACAGAGCGAGCCGTGATGCGTAGACAGGATGATTTGCCGCTGAATACACCGGATCAGCCAGAGCCACGGGCGTTTACCGATCCGAAGCTGGCCGTTGCGCATCTGATCGCCCTTTATGACGGCGCCACGGGGTTTCTGTGCGACCGTTTCGCCCAGACGATGCAGTCCGGCCATCCGGGTTGCCGGTACCGCGCCTTTTACCCCGAAATCCGGATCACCACGTCCAGCCATGCCAAGATCGACAGCCGCCTGAGCTTTGGCCATGTCGCGCGTCCCGGTGCACATGCGACCACCATCACCAGGCCGGATCTGTTCCGCAATTATCTTGAACAGCAGATCGGCCTGCTGCTGATGAACCATGATGTGCCGGTGCAGATCGGTCTGTCGGATACGCCGATCCCGGTGCATTTCGCCGTGGCCAATGACCCCGGCATGACCGTCCCGCAGGAAGGTGCGGCGGATTTCATCCTGCGTGATGTTTTCGATGTGCCCGACTTGAACACGATGAACGATGACATCGTGAACGGAACCTACAAGCTGCCGCCTGACGGAACCGAACCCCTGGCCGCCTTCACGGCACAGCGGGTCGATTACTCGCTGGCGCGGCTGGCCCATTACACGGCGACGGATCCGGTGCATTTCCAGAACCATGTGCTGTTCACCAACTACCAGTTCTACGTGTCGGAGTTCGAAGCCTATGCCCGCAAGGTGCTGGCCGATCCCGAAAGCGGCTATGTGAGCTTTGTCAGTACCGGCAATGTCGAGATCACGGACCCCCAGACGCCCTTGTCCATCGTCGAGAAGGTGCCGCAAATGCCGGCCTACCATCTGAAGCGAAAAGACGGCTCGGGCGTGACGCTTGTGAATATCGGGGTCGGACCTTCGAACGCCAAGACGGCGACCGACCATATCGCTGTGCTGCGTCCGCATGCCTGGATCATGGTTGGTCATTGCGCGGGTCTCAGGAATTCGCAATCGCTGGGGGATTTCGTTCTCGCCCATGCCTATCTGCGCGAAGACAAGGTGCTGGACGATGATCTGCCCGTATGGGTGCCCATCCCTGCGCTGGCCGAGATCCAGATCGCGCTGCAGCAGGCGGTGGCCGAGGAAACGCAACTTCAGGACTACGATCTCAAGCGGGTCATGCGGACAGGGACCGTTGCGTCGGTGGATAATCGCAACTGGGAATTACGCGACCAGACCGGCCCGGTGCAACGCCTCAGCCAGAGTCGGGCCATCGCGCTGGACATGGAAAGTGCGACGATCGCGGCCAACGGCTTTCGCTTTCGCGTGCCCTACGGGACGCTTCTGTGTGTCTCGGACAAGCCGCTTCACGGCGAGCTGAAGCTGCCCGGTATGGCCTCGGATTTCTATCGGACACAGGTTTCACGGCATCTGATGATCGGCATTCGGGCCATGGAACGCTTGCGGGACATGCCGCTTGCGCGTATCCACAGCCGGAAATTGCGAAGTTTTGACGAAACGGCCTTCCTGTGAACCGGGCGAATTCGCGCTATCACGGGGAAAAAAGCGTATATTCGCACGTTTTGATCTTGTGTTGGCCCACTATTCGTTGTGTTTAGACACGAGATACAGTTAAATCTAACAAATGAGCCCCAACAGATCGGGCAGTTGAAGGAGACCAAGAAATGGCAAAACCGATGACCAAGACCCAGCTTGTTGCCGCTCTGGCCGATGAAATGGGCGCAGACAAGAAAACCGCAGGCAGCGCGCTGGATGCTGTGGTGGCGATCATCACCCGTGAAGTGGGTGCCGGCGGTGCAGTGACCCTGCCCGGTATCGGCAAGATCTACTGCCGCGAGCGTCCCTCGCGCATGGTGCGCAACCCCGCCACCGGCGAGCAGATGCAGAAGGACGCCGACAAGGTCGTCAAGATGACCATCGCCAAGGCCCTCAAGGACAGCGTGAACGGCTGATCTTGCATCCCTGACGAAATTCCGAAAGGGTCGCCCCTGTGGCGGCCCTTTTGCTTTGGGTGTCATCGCAACCCGGCAGACAGGCAGAAACAGACTTGAATATTCGCGCAATCGCCATGGGTTTGATGTTTGCCCTGATGTGGTCCTCGGCCTTCACCTCGGCGCGGATCATCGTCGCTTATGCGCCTCCTCTGGCCTCTCTGTCGCTGCGGTTCTTTCTGTCAGGGCTCATCGGCGTCGGTATCGCGCTGGCGCTGGGCCAGACCTTCCGGCTGACCCGTGCGCAGTGGCGCGCGACGATCATCTTCGGCCTCTGCCAGAATGCGCTTTACCTGGGCTTGAACTTCGTTGCGATGCAGACGGTCGAGGCTTCTGTTGCGTCGATCATCGCATCCTCCATGCCGCTGATGGTGGCCTTTGCGGGATGGGCGATCTTTCGCGAAAAGCTGCCGCGTCTGGGCCTTGTCGGCCTTGTTCTGGGTTTTCTGGGTGTGGGTCTGATCATGGGCGCGCGGCTGGACGCCGGGGTGGACCTTTATGGTCTCATGCTTTGCATCCTCGGCGCCGCAGCACTGACCGTGGCGACCCTGTCCGTGCGCGGGGCTTCATCGGGTGGCAATGTCATGATGATCGTCGGGCTGCAGATGTTCGTGGGTTCTGCGGTTCTTGCGGTCAGTTCCGCCATGTTCGAGACGATCGAAGTGACCATGAACTGGAAACTTGTCGTGGCCTTCCTTTATACCACGCTGGTCCCGGGACTTGCGGCCACCTGGGTCTGGTTCACGCTGGTTAACCAGATCGGTGCGGTCAAGGCGGCGACCTTTCATTTCCTCAACCCGTTCTTCGGTGTGGCCATCGCCGCCGTCCTTCTGGGTGAGGCGCTGGGACTCCTCGACATTGTCGGCGTGGTGATCATCGCCGCCGGCATCCTTGCCGTACAGCTTTCGCGCCAGAAACCGGCGGCTTGAAACAGGGCCCCACGGTCTCGTGACGGTGGTTGAAGGCAACGTGTGATGACAGGCGCGCGGCGACCCGTCTAGACCGTTGGCAGGAAACTTGACCCAGCCCGTTCACCCGAAGGATTCTCCATGAACCGCCGCGCTTTCCTGATCAGGTCAGAAGCGCCAGCAGCCCGCTGAGTGTAAAGAAAGCACCCCCCGTCGCACCCAGAAGCGCGATTGATGCGATACCCTCATGCCCGTAATCCTGGGCCAGAAGCGTATAGATTCCAAACATGGGCATGGCCGTCGAAAGGATCACGGCCACGGCCATGTCACCGGACAGCAAGGGCAGGCCGATCAGGGGCAAGGTCATCAGGACCAGCGCGGTCATGGCCGGGCTGATCAGCAATTTTCCGGCCACGATCTGTGCTGCCAGCGACCGTTGCCCGACAATCGGAAGGCCCACAAGCGAGCCGCCTATCACGAACAGGGCAAGCGCGCTGGACGAGGCGGCCAGCACCTCCATCAAGCGCATGATCATCTGTGGGACAGGCAGCCCCGACAGCATCACCAGAAGGCCTAGTATCAGGCCGATCACCATGGGCCGACGCACGACCCCCAGGATGATGCCTCCCGCGATCCGCAGCAGCGATTTGCCCTGCCGGTCACGTGACGATTCCAGAAGCATCAGGCAAAGCGGGATTAACAGGAAGTTTTCAACCACCATGTTCAGTGCCAGCACCACACCCGCCAGATCGGGAAAGACCAGCAACATCACCGGATATCCCACGAAGCCCGAATTGGGGCATGTCGATCCCATGACGGCGATCGCGCGCCGGGCGGGGCCCGTACCCTGAAGGGTGAACCACAGGAACGTCACGCCAATCGTCAGCAATCCACCCAAGGCGAACACGGCAAGATACCCAAGGTTCAGCACCTCGCCCAGATCGCGCGTTGCGATGGCGTTGAACAGCAGTGCCGGCAAGGCGATGTTCAGAACATATTTGCCCAGCGTCTTCATGTCGGACTGCGTGAACAGGCCTGCGCGTACCGCCCCGTATCCAATCGCGATCAATGCGAAGATCGGAAAGGTGATGGTCAGGATCGCGCCCAAGGTCTACCCGATGTGCCCACGGGTCTCGCCGACAGCACCGCCGATCTGACCTCGGTGCAACAGGATGTGATCAAGGATGACGCAGGCCATCATCGCCTCGCCCACCGGAACGGCGCGGATGCCGACGCAGGGATCGTGCCGACCCTTGGTAATGATCTCGGCGGCCTGACCGCCCTTGGTGATGGTCTGCCGCGATTTCAGGATCGACGATGTCGGCTTGACCGCGAACCTGACGACAACGTCCTGCCCGGTTGAAATGCCGCCCAGGATGCCGCCCGCATGGTTCGACGAATAGACCGGCTTGCCGTCATTTCCCAGGAAGATCTCATCGGCGTTTTCTTCGCCGGTCAGCATCGCCGCGGCCATGCCCTCCCCGATTTCCACGCCTTTGACTGCGTTGATAGACATCATCGCCGCAGCCAGATCAGTGTCTAACTTGCCATAAATCGGTGCGCCAAGCCCAGCTGGCACGCCTCGCGCAACCACCTCAATGATCGCCCCGACCGAGTTGCCCGACTTGCGCAGACCGTCAAGGTAATCTGCCCATGCGGCGGCGGCCACGGCATCCGGTGTCCAGAACGGGTTCTGGTCGATCTGGTCCCAGTCGAACCGATCGCGGTCGATCCCGTGCGGGCCGATCTGTGTCATGTAGCCGGTGATCTGGACCTCGGGGGCAAGCGTCGCCAGCGCCGCCCGGGCAAGGCCACCTGCAGCCACCCGTGCGGCTGTTTCGCGCGCCGAGGACCGCCCGCCGCCACGATAGTCCCGCACCCCGTATTTCTGCCAATAGGTGATGTCGGCATGTCCGGGGCGGAATTTCTCGGCGATGTCGCCATAGTCCTTGGACCGCTGGTCGGTATTCTCGATCATCAGCTGCACGGGCGTGCCTGTTGTCTGCCCGTCGAACACACCCGACAGGATGCGCACCTCGTCAGCCTCGCGCCGTTGGGTCGTATATTTGTTCTGCCCCGGTTTGCGCTTGTCCAGCCAGTGCTGGATCATGCCTTCGTCGATTACGATCCCCGGCGGGCAGCCGTCAACGGTCGCCCCCAGCGCAGGCCCGTGGCTTTCGCCCCAGGTGGTCACGCGGAACAGATGGCCAAAGCTGTTCATGCTCATGTGCAGCACTCCTTTGCGGCTGGTCTAGCGGGGCGCTTGCCCTGTCTCAAGCGGTTTTGCCTTGATGGGGCTGTCCTGCGGCACTAGGGTCGCGCTGACCTCGGGGTGCATGGCCTGCCGCCACGCTGAGATGCCGCAAGGCGAACCCGTTGAACCTGAACCGGTTAGACCCGGCGGAGGGAAGGTATGGACGCCCTCCACACTGCCCCGAAGCCCGGATCGTTGGAGGATAGAATGAAGCCCCATCTCGTGATTGCCACCGTCCTGGCTGCAGGTCCCGCACTGGCCCAGACCCCGGAACTGACGGTTTATACCTATGACAGTTTCGTCTCTGACTGGGGACCCGGGCCTGCTGTGAAGGAAGCCTTCGAGGCGGAATGCGGCTGCATCCTGAACCTGGTCGCTGCGGGCGATGGCGCGGCTCTTCTGGGGCGTCTTCGTCTGGAAGGGGCGCGCAGCGAGGCCGATATCGTGCTGGGCCTCGATACCGGCCTGATCGCCGCGGCGCTGGAAACCGGCCTCTTCATGGCGCATACGATCGAAACCGATCTGGACCTGCCGGTGGAATGGACCGACCCGCTGTTCCTGCCCTATGACTGGGGTTACTTCGCCTTTGTCGGGAACCGTGGTGCGGCACAGCCCGCCGATTTCCGCGAACTGGCAGCCAGCGACCTGAAGATCGTGATCCAGGATCCACGGTCATCCACCCCCGGTCTTGGCCTGCTGATGTGGGTCAAATCCGCCTATGGCGACGAAGCCGCCGCTATCTGGGAGGGGCTGGCCGACAATATCGTGACTGTCACCCCCGGCTGGTCCGAGGCTTACGGCCTGTTCCTGGAAGGTGAGGCCGATCTGGTCCTGTCCTACACGACATCGCCCGCCTATCACCTGATTGCCGAGGAAGACGACAGCAAGGTGGCCCTTCCTTTCGCCGAAGGGCACTACATGCAGATCGAGGTTGCGGGCAAACTGGCGGCCACCGATCAGCCCGAACTGGCCGACCAGTTCCTGCGCTTCATGTTGGGCAACGCGTTCCAGTCGATCATTCCCACGACCAACTGGATGTATCCGGTCGTCATGCCGGAAGGCGGGTTGCCTGATGGATTTTCGACCCTGATCCAGCCTGAAAAGGCGATTTTGGCACCGATCGACCAAGCCGATGCGCTGCGCGATCTGGCGCTGGACGAATGGCTGCGCGTCCTGTCCCGCTAGGACGGCACCCGGCGGGCCCATGGGCCGGTTGGGCTGCGGCAACGCTGCTGGTGGCCTTTGTCGTGCTGCCCTTGCTGGCGGTGTTCTGGCGCGCAAGCGGGGCAAGCCTGCCTGGCCCGGCCGATTGGTCGGCCGTCCGTTTCACGGTTTTCCAGGCGGTTCTGTCTGCCATCTTCAGCGTGATCCTGGCCATCCCTGTGGCCCGGGCCCTGGCGCGTCGCCAGTTTCCGGGCCGATCCGTCCTGATCACGCTGATGGGCGCGCCCTTCATCCTGCCGGTCATTGTCGCGGTTCTGGGGCTTTTGGCGGTGTTCGGACGGTCCGGGATCGTCAATCAGGCACTGGCATGGATCGGCCTGCCGCCTGTGCAGATCTATGGGCTGCATGGGGTCGTTCTGGCGCATGTCTTTTTCAATCTGCCACTGGCCACCCGTATCCTGTTGCAGGGGTGGCAGGGGATTCCGGCCGAGAGATTCCGCCTTGCGGCAAGTCTTGGCTGCCAGCCGCGCGATGTGTTCCGTCTACTGGAATGGCCGATGCTGCGCGCCACATTGCCGGGTGCGCTGCTCTTGATCTTTGCAATCTGCCTGAGCAGCTTTGCCGTGGCGCTGACCCTTGGCGGCGGGCCGCGCGCGACGACGGTCGAACTGGCGATCTACCAGGCATTCCGGCTTGATTTCGATCTTGGCCGCGCTGCGGTTCTGTCCGTTTTGCAGATGGCGATCGTCATGCTGGCCGCAGGTCTGGCCTTGCGTCTGAGCCTTCTGGACGGATTCGGACGTGGCATGGATAGGGTGCCGCGCCGCTGGGAAGCCGAGCAGTGGCCGCTGCAGATGCTGGACTGCCTTGTTCTGCTGATTGCGGCGCTGTTTCTCTTGTTGCCCCTAGGGGCGGTTGTCTGGCGTGGTCTGTCAGGGCTGGACGCGGTACCGATACAGGTCTGGCGGGCGGCATGGGTATCGGTGGTCATGGCCTTGTCATCGACTGTTCTAACGGTGGCAATGGCCCTTGCGCTGGCTCATCTGGCGCTGCAAAGGCGCGGGGTCGAAGCGCTGGGGCTGCTTGGCATCGCGGCGTCCCCGCTGGTGATCGGCACCGGGCTGTTTCTTCTGATCAATCCGGTCAGCGATCCGGCACGCTGGGCCTTTGCGGTGACGGTGCTGGTCAATGCGATGGCGGCGCTGCCCTTTGCCCTGCGGGTCATGGCCCCCGTCTTGCGGGATATCGAGCGCGATTTCGGACCATTGGCCGACAGTCTTGGCATGACCGGTCTTGCGCGATTGCGGGGTCTGACCCTTCCCCGCATGCGCCGCCCGCTTGGGTTTTCAGCCGGGCTTGCGGCTGCGCTGTCGATGGGTGACCTTGGTGTGATCGCCCTTTTTGCCGATCCTGATCGCGCGACCTTGCCGCTTCAGATCCTGCGGCTCATGGGGGCCTACAAGATGGACGCGGCGGCAGGAGCAGGGCTGATTCTGCTGGTGTTCAGCCTGCTGCTGTTCTGGCTGTTTGATCGGGGAGGGCGGCAAGATGCTGACACTTGAAAGCCTGGTAATCCGTCAGGACACCTTTGTCCTGCGCGCCGATCTGTCGCTGCAGGCAGGGACGGTGGCGGCTGTCATCGGTCCCTCCGGTGCCGGCAAGTCAACTCTTCTCAATGTCATCGCGGGGTTCTTTGCACCGGTGCAGGGCCGCGTCCTGTGGCAAGGGCAGGACATCACCACCCTGCCACCGGCGAAACGCCCCATTTCCATGCTCTTTCAGGACAACAACCTTTTTCCGCACCTGACTGCGGCGCAAAATGTCGGATTGGGGATCCGGCCTGACCTGCGTCGGAGCCAAGGGGACGAACAGCGCGTATCCGATGCCCTGCGACGGGTGGGCCTTGACGGCTATGGTGCGCGCAAACCTGGTGCCTTGTCGGGGGGGCAGCAGGGGCGCGTGGCCTTGGCGCGGGTCTTGGTCCAGCGTCGCCCCCTGATCCTGCTGGATGAGCCGTTTGCGGCCCTTGGGCCGGCCCTCAAAGCCGAGATGCTGGACCTCGTCGCGGATCTTGCCCGCGAAACTGGTGCGACTCTTCTGATGGTCAGTCACGATCCCTTCGATGCAAGGCGGATCGCGCCATTGACGATCCTTGTGGCCGAAGGCACTGCCCTGCCGCCGCAGCCCACGGATGCCTTGCTGGACAACCCACCTCCATCCCTGGCGGCTTATCTGGGCGACTGAGGGGCACGGCAAAGAAAAACCCCGCACAAGGCGGGGTTTTCCACTTCGACTTGTCCGAAACGGATCAGGCGTTCTTTTCCTTGCGCTTCACTGGCATCCAGATCCGCTTGTTGGTCAGGTACAGCAGTACGGTGAGGACCGACAGGAACAGCACGGCGATAAAGCCGGTCTGCTTGCGGGCCATCATCTTGGGCTCTGCGGTCCACATCAGGAAGGCGGCGACATCTTCCGCGACCGCCTCCATCTCGTTGCTGTGGCCGTCTGCATATTCCATTTGATCCTCGTAGAGCGGCGGCGCCATGCCGATCCAGCCACCGGGGAAAGCCTTGTTCTCATACAGGGTTGTACCGGCCTCGACCTTTTCCTCGCCCGTGTAGCCCATCAGCAGCGAATGGATATACTCCGGTCCGCCCATCCCCTTGAACAGCTGGTTCAGACCGCTGCCATAGGGCCCGTGGAACCCTGCGCGCGCTTTCGCCATCAAGGACAGGTCCGGTGCGTTGGACAGGTTCGATTCCGGGAAATGGTCGGTTTCGGTGCGCGGGCGGAAATCGTCCAGCTCGGGATCGAAAATCTCGAACTGGGCCGCATAGGCACGCACTTGGTCTGCCGGCAGATTGGGTCCGCCTTCATCAGCCAGGGTGCGCAGCGGCACGAATTTCAACCCGTGGCATGCCGCACAGACTTCGGTATAGACCTGAAGTCCGCGCTGCAGCTGGTTCTGGTCGAAGGTACCGAACGGCCCTTCGAACGAGAAGTCCACATCCTCGACATGGCCAGCAGCCCCGGCTGCCATGGCCGCCCCACCCGAAAGGGTCAGGGCAGCAACTGCGGCAATCGCAATCTTTCTCATCATGATCCCTATTCCTTTCTTATTCGGCAGGGGTGCCGGACGTCGCACCGTAATGCGCGTTGAAGTCTTCCTCGATCGTCGCGGGCGCAGCCTGCGGCTTTTCGATGACACCCAGCAGCGGCAGGATCACCAGGAAGTAGGCGAACCAATAGGCCGAGGCGATCAGCGAGATCGTTGCATAAGGCTCCTCCGCGGGCATTGCGCCGACCCAGGTCAGCACCACGAAGTCAACGCACAGCAGGGCGAACCACCACTTGAACATCGGACGATAGCGGCCCGAACGGACGCGGCTGGTGTCCAGCCAGGGCGCCAGCGCCATGACCGCGATCGCACCGAACATCGCCAGAACACCGAAGAACTTGGCATCGATGATGCCGCCGGTGATCCAGTCCGCGAACATCACGACCCACACATCTGCGGTGAAGGCGCGCAGGATCGCGTAGAACGGCAGGAAGTACCATTCCGGGACGATATGCGCCGGCGTCGCAAGCGCGTTCGCCTCGATGTAGTTGTCGGGGTGACCCAGGTAGTTGGGCATGAAGCCGACGATCGCGAAGAAGATGACCATGATCAGGGCCAGCGCGAACAGGTCCTTCATCACGAAGTAGGGCCAGAACGGAAGCGTGTCCTTTGCGGCGTCTTCCTTGGACGTGCGGCGCACCTCGACCCCGGTGGGGTTGTTGTTGCCCGTCGTGTGGAAGGCCCAGATGTGTACGGCCACCAGCGCTGCGATCACGAAGGGCAGCAGGTAGTGCAGCGAGAAGAAGCGGTTCAGCGTTGCGTTGTCCACGGCCGGTCCGCCCAGCAGCCAGGTCTGGATCGGTTCGCCGATGAACGGGATCGCGCCGAACAGGCCGGTGATCACGGTTGCACCCCAGAACGACATCTGACCCCAGGGCAGAACGTAGCCCATGAAGGCGGTCGCCATCATCAGCAGGTAGATCAGCATGCCGATGATCCATGTGATCTCGCGCGGGGCCTTGTAGCTGCCGTAGTAGAGACCGCGGAAAATGTGCAGGTATACGGCCACAAAGAACAGCGATGCACCGTTCTGGTGCAGGTAGCGCAGCATGTGCCCGCCATTCACGTTCCGCATGATGTGTTCGACCGAGGCGAAGGCCAGATCGACATGCGGCGTGTAGTGCATCACCAGGATGATGCCGGTCACGATCTGCATCGCAAGACAGAAGGTCAGAACGATACCCCAGATCCACATCCAGTTCAGGTTCTTGGGTGTGGGGATCATGATCGTGTCATAGATCAAAGCCACGATGGGCAGGCGCGAATGCAGCCACTTCTCTCCACCGGACTTCGGTTCGTAATGGTCGTGAGGAATTCCAGCCATGTTGCTTTTCCTTTAACCCAGCTTGATCGTTGTTTCGTCTTCGAAGGCGGCAACGGGGATCCACAGGTTCTGTGGTGCCGGGCCGCGGCGGATTCGACCTGCGCTGTCATAATGCGAGCCGTGGCAGGGGCAGAACCAGCCGCCAAAATCGCCCGAACCGTCACCGATGGGCACGCAACCCAGGTGCGTACAGACGCCGATCATCACCAGCCATTCGCCGGCTTCGTCCAGCGTGCGGTTCTGGTCGGATGCGTCCAGGGACATGTCGTTGCGGTTCTGCGCGTTCTGATCGGGAAGCTGGCTCAGTTCGACTGCGCGCGCCTCCTCGATTTCGGCTTCCGTGCGGCGACGGATGAACACGGGCTTGCCCAGCCATTTCACGGTCAGCTGTGTTCCGGGCTCGACGCCCGACACATCGACACGAATCGATGAAAGGGCCTGAACGTCTGCCGAAGGGTTCATCTGGTTGACCAGCGGCCAGATGGCTGCACCTGCGGTTACGGCACCGGCGCCAGCGGTGGCGTAATAAAGGAAATCTCTGCGGGTGCCTTCGTGATCGTCTGCGTGTGACACGAGGTTTTCTCCATTCCAGGGCCGAACAGGCCGTATACAGGTTCTGGCCGCGCCGAGCGCAGCCTTTCCGACGCGGTATGTAGCGGGGCTACCCCGTCTCGTCCAGCGCACAATGGCCTCATGTGACAAACTGCGACTTTTGGTGCAACCTTGTGATATTGTGACGCCGGACGCGCGCCGCTATGGTAACAAACTTGCGGTTACAATATCGTAAGCATCCGGACACCGCCCGAGGCCTGAAAGATATCACCATGCTGAAAAAGATCGTTGCCGCCGCTGCTGCCCTTGTCCTGACGTCGCTGCCGCTGATGGCGGAGACCGAGATCAGTGTCTACGGGGGCTGGCAGACCGCCCCGCACAGCACCGTCAGCGGCGAGCGCGCCGATGGCTCTTCCTTCGACGAAAACATCGGATGGGATGGAAAGTCTTTCTCGATGCCGCCCTATTACGGCCTGCGCGCAATGTGGTGGCAACCGAACAACATCGGCTACGGGATCGAAGTGACCCATGCCAAGTTCTATGCCCCCGCCGACGAGATGCCGGCAGGGTTCTCCCGGCTGGAGTTCACGGACGGGCACAACATCGCCACGGCAAACGTGATGAAGCGCTGGCCCGGCCAGTGGGCCGACCGGTTCTCGCCTTACCTGGGTGCGGGTATCGGCATCGCCGTGCCCCATGTTGATGTGACCGAGAATGGAAACCGGACCTACGGATATCAATACACCGGACCGGCCCTGCGTCTGACGGCGGGCGCGTCCTATGAGCTGAACGCCCGTTGGGCGGCCTTCGGCGAATACCAGTTCACCATTTCGGACAACAAGGTGGACCTGGAAGGCGGAGGCACCTTGGACACCCGGCTGATCAGCAATGCGCTGAACCTTGGTCTGTCGTTCCGCTTCTGACCAAACGTTCCACCCGGAAGACATGACAAGGCCCCGCGCAATCAGCGCGGGGCCTTTTGCCTGGCCTGACACGCCATCTGTTGGCGCATGAAGGCTTAATCCGTCGGCGCGGTCGCCAGCATCGAGGGGCGCTGCGAGAAGGCGGCATACCAATCGTCAAGCGCGCCGCGATCCTTGCGCCACTGGCGCGCATCATGCCGGAAATCAAGATAGCCAAGCGCGCATCCCACGGCCAGCTGCCCCATGCACAGCGGCCCTTCCAGGTGGCTCATCCAGCGCTCGTTCAATGCATCGAGCGCGCGCGACACCTTGGACCACTGCGCCTCGATCCAGGGTTCGTAGACCTTGTCTTCCGGGCGGATGCGGCGCTCGTATGTCATCGAGACGGCTGCGTCCATGATACCGTCGGCTGTTGCCTCAAGGGTCAGAACCTCCCAGATGCGTGCCTCGGGATATAGCTTGCCACCGGCGCGGGCATCGAGGAAGCGGGTGATGACGCGGCTGTCATAGATCGCGGGGCCGTCCTCGCGCAGCAGGGCCGGGATCTTGCCCAGCGGATTGGCTGTCGCGACCTCGGCGGCGGTGGCCACGGGCGAAGTCTTGACGCCCATCACCGTGACATCGGCAAGCTGGCCGGTTTCATGCAGCACCGCATGCACCTTGCGCACAAAGGGCGAGGCGGGGGACGAGACGAGTTTCATGGTGATGGGTCCTTCCTGACTGTTCCGCGCGACACTAGGCCCAGTTCGGGGCGGCTGTAAACTGGCTGCCGGGCAAGGCGGGGGGCTGTCTGCCCCCCGGTCCCTGCGGGACTCCCCCCGAGGATACTTGCGGCAAGAAGAAACTGGTCAGACCCGGGCGAGCAGTTGCGTGCCGCGTACCCCGGTGATCGTCGCGGTGACGATCCGGCCTTCGGCCTGTGGGGTGTCGAATGCCACTTCGGTAAACTGCTCTGTCCGGCCCATATGCGGGTTTTCCATCAACACGTGATGGGTCAAGCCAATCTGCTGCTGCAGATGGGTCATGACCCGCGCATCGCCCGCCGCGCGCAGCCTGGCGGCGCGGTCCTTGATCGCCGCGCCCTTGACTTGCGGCATGCGCGCGGCCGGTGTGCCGGGGCGTGGCGAATAGGGAAAGACATGCAGCCAGGTCAGGCTGCAATCTTCGACCAGGCGCAGTGAGTTCTGGAAATGCTCTTCGGTTTCCGTGGGAAACCCTGCGATTATATCCGCGCCGAAGGTCATCTCGGGGCGCAGGGCAAGGGCTTGCCGGGTGAACCTGATCGCATCGTCGCGCAGGTGCCGCCGTTTCATCCGCTTGAGGATCAGGTCATCGCCATGCTGCAAGGACAGGTGCAGATGCGGCATCAGGCGCGTCTCCGTGGCGATGGCCTGCATCAGGTTCTCGTCGACCTCGATGGAATCGATGGAGCTGATGCGCAGCCGAGGCAGGTCGGGGACAAGGCGCAGGATCCGCATGACCAGATTACCCAGCTTGGGTGTTGCCGGCAGATCGGCGCCCCAGCTTGTCAGGTCGACCCCGGTCAGCACGACCTCGTTATAGCCCGAATCGACCAGACGCTTGATCTGGTCCACCACCACACCTGCAGGCACCGAGCGGGAATTGCCGCGCCCGTAAGGGATGATGCAGAAGGTGCAGCGATGATCGCACCCGTTCTGCACCTGCACATAGGCGCGCGAGCGGGTGCCGAAACCGTCGATCAGGTGACCAGCGGTTTCCGTCACGCTCATGATGTCATCGACCTGCACACGCTCGGTCTGTCCGATGAAATCGGGGGAAAGGCGCATCCATGTCTCGGGCTGCATCTTTTCGGTATTCCCGATGACCAGATCCACCTCCGGCATGGTCGAGAATGTCTCGGGCTCGGTCTGCGCGGCGCAGCCGGTGACGATCAGGCGCGCATCCGGGTTTTCGCGGCGCAGGCGTCGGATCTCCTGGCGTGCCTTGCGCACGGCTTCCGAGGTGACGGCGCATGTGTTCACGATCACTGCCCCTGACAGGCCCGCCCGGGTCGCCAGATCCTTCATCGCCTCTGTCTCATAGGCGTTCAGGCGGCACCCGAAAGTGGCGAATTTCGGCGGCTGCAAGGTCATTGCGCACTGTCCAGGAAAGCCTGGGTCAGATGGCCGGAGGCGACATGCATGGTCGCACCGGTCATCCAGACGCCGTCCTCGCGCCATTCGACCACAAGGTCGCCGCCATCCAGCGAGATCGTGACGCGCCGCCCCGTCAGTCCGCGCCGCCCCGCAGCCACCGCCGTGGCGCAGGAGGACGAGCCCGAGGCCAGGGTGACCCCGACGCCACGTTCCCAGACCCGCATGCGCAGATGGTCGGGCCCCAGAACCGAGGCGAACTGCACGTTCGTCCGTTGCGGAAACAGAGGATGATGTTCCATCCGCGCGCCTTGCGCGGCAAGATCGACCGCTTCGGCGTCGGCGACGAAAAACGTGCAATGCGGGTTGCCCATGCCCGTGGCCGTCGGCGCACCGTCGATGGGCAGTTCCAGCGTGTCCATCGGACCGGCCAACGGAATCTCGGACCAGTCCAGTTGCGGCTGGCCCATGTTGACAGAGGTCAGGCCCTGTCCGGCATCCACGGCCTGCAGCACACCGCGGTCCGTGGTCAGGGTCAGCGCCGAGACCCCGGTTTCATCCATGAGAAAGCGCGCGATGCAGCGTGTCGCGTTGCCACAGGCGGCCGATGTCGATCCGTCGGCATTGTAGAAGGTCAGATGTGCGTCACCGGCCCCGGTGTCCGAGATCACGGCAAGCTGGTCGAAACCGATGCCGCGATGGCGGTCCGCGATGGCTGTGACCAGTGAATTCGACAGTCCATCCCCACCGCCGCCGGAATTGCCTAGACCATGACGGCGCGCATCGAGAACGACAAAGTCGTTGCCCAACCCGTGCATCTTCATGAAGGGCAAGCCCGTTGTCATGTCCGCTTTCATGGCGCGCATATACTCTGGCCCGCAGCGTTATTCCAGTATGCTGGAAAGAAAGGTCGATTTTCGGGGTTGACCCTCTGCCCGGGTCTTTCTAGAAGCGCGCCTTAGTGGGCCGTTAGCTCAGTTGGTAGAGCAACTGACTTTTAATCAGTGGGTCGCAGGTTCGAATCCTGCACGGCTCACCACTGATCCTCGAATGTAGCTGTTGGGCTGGATCTGCGGGCGACTGTCCGGCATCGCCTGTCACCGCCCGGATGAACGGGGCATTCTGCCTGACGAGGCGCGAACACGTCCCGATGGACGGTCAAAGCGCGGCATGGTTGCGACGTTTTCAGATGCCCTGCGCATTTTTCGCACCTGTGCCAAGCTCGATGATCTCGGCTGTGATGTCTTCCTGTCGCACCTGGCGCAGCAAGGCCTGAAAGGTTTCAAGCTCGCGCGCGATCTGGCTGCCTGCTGCAGACATGGCGTCCATTCGCGCTTCGTTTTCGGCGGCAAAGGCATGAAGCGCCGCCTTGCAGATCAGCGCATGCAGATATTCCCGGCCAAGCGAATCGATCAGCCCGTCAATCGGGACCTGCATCAGCGGGCGTTCCCCGGTTGCCTTGGGAAAATGCGACATGTCGACGGGAAACAGGGATTGGCGCTTGATGGTCTGACGCCCTCTGTCCGATCCGGTAAACACCACATCAAGCCGGTCGATCCGTTCCGTGCCGACCATTGCAAAAATGGCTGTCGTGATCCTGTCGGCAAGCTTGGGAATGCCGGGGCTGTGCGAGGGCATGGCCGTGGTCCAGGCAGGCACAATCCCGCGCGCCGCAGCGATGGAAAGGCCGCGTGTTCCGATCAGGAACATCCTGTCGGGATCAAGCTCCGGTCCGATGCTGTCGATCACACGCTCGGAAAAAGCCCCGGCAAATCCCTGTTCGGCGCAAAAGACCAACAGGCCAGGCTTGCCGGACCCGGACATGGACCTGGCCTGCACCATCGAGATGTCAGGCCCCAACGCATGCGCCATCGCCGATGAAATCGTGGCGGCATAACCGTCGACTGCCTGGACTTGCATGCGTGCAATCCGCGCGCGGCCGGCCGCGATACCCTTCATGGCATTCACGACTGTCCCAAGCTGGCGAACCGCCGTGATCCGCGCGCTGATTTCTGCCAATCGCGCGGTCATGTCACCGGACCTGACGGGTCGCCGTCGCCCGGCGTTTCGTTGGCCAGAGAACCGGCAAGTCGGTTGATCACCGCGACAAGCACTTCGCGTCCTGCTGTCTCAAGCGTTCCGGTCCGCGCAATATCTGCAAGGATATCTGCCGCCTCGCTGTCAAGCGCTGCGGCAAGCCGCGCCTGAAAAGCGTCCACAGCTTCGGGGGGCAGCGCATCCAGTGCGCCGGTTTGCACGGCCAGCAGCAATGCGACCTCATCCGCCAGGCGGAAAGGGTGATGCGGGGGCTGGCGCAGAATCCTGCGGATCCGTTCGCCCCGTGTCAGTTGTTGGCGTACGCGGTCTTCGGGCATTCCGCCGAAGCGGCTGAACACTTCGAGTTCGAGGAATTGCGCATAGTCCAGACGCAGCGATCCTGCGGCCTCGCGCAGCATCCGTGTCTGTGTCTTGCCACCGACGCGGCTGACGCTCAGCCCCACATCCACGGCGGGTTTCTGACCCTGATGAAACAATGGCGCATCCAGCACGATCTGCCCGTCGGTGATCGATATCAGGTTGGTCGTGATGAAGGCCGAGAGGTTGCCGGCAACGGTTTCGGCAATGGGCAAGGCCGTCAGTGACCCACCGCCGCGGGCCTTTGACAGTTTCGCCGCGCGTTCCAGAAGGCGGGCGTGGATGTAGAACACATCGCCCGGATAGGCCTCGCGCCCCGGTGACTGGTGGGTCAGCAGGGCGATTTCACGATGGGTCGCCGCATGTTTCGAAAGATCGTCGATCACGACCAGAGCATGTTGACCCCGGTCCCGGAAGTATTCGGCCATTGTCATGCCCGCGTAGGGGGCGATCCATTGCAGGCCCGGCGCAGAGGCCGCACTGGCCACAAGGACGATACAGCGATCGAACGCGCCCTCTGCCTGCAAGGCATCGATGGCCCGCCGCACGCTGGATGTCTTTTGCCCGACAGCCACATAGATGCAGATCATGTCGCTGTTGCGCTGGGCGATCAGCGTGTCGATGGCCAGGGTTGTCTTGCCGGTCGAATGGTCGCCCACGATCAACTCTCTCTGGCCCCGTCCAAGCGGAAAAAGGGTGTCCACCACGACGATCCCGGTTTGCACAGGTTCGGTCACAAGATCACGTTCTATGACGGAAGGGGCGGGGCGTTCGATGGGCCAGCGCGTCTCGGACAGCACCGTGCCCTTGCGATCAAGCGGGCGACCCAGCGGATCGACGATCCGGCCCAGCAGGGCGTTGCCGACCGGAACGCTGACAACCTCGCCTGTGCCGAAAACCATGTCACCGGCCTCGACCCTGCTCGCCGCGTCCAGAAGCACACAGCCCACCAGATCCGGGTTCAGCACCCGCGCAAACCCGAACTGCCCACCCTCAAAGCGCAGAACCTCATCGAGCCGCACATCCCGCAGCCCCGAGATCATCGCGACCCCGTCGGCGATCTCTTCAACGCGGCCCCTGTGCTCTGCCCTGGGGCCAAGCGTCGTGCGCGCCAGAACACTGCGAGCGCCGGTCAGCCAGTCCTTTGTGTCAGGCCGCATCCTTGAGGTCCCTCAGTATGGCGTCGAGATCCGCCGCCCAGCTGCTCTGCAGCACGAAATGCCGTGTACGCAGTTCGAAACCGGCGATCAGTGCGGGGTCCGTTTGGAAATTCAACTGCGGCTGACCATCAAGTGCCGCTGCGACGGCTGTTTCGATCCGCATCCGTGTGGCGCTGTCCAGTTCCGACGCACTGATCAGATCGACACCGCCCGTCGCCCCCGCAAGCGCCGCCTTGTCCTTTGCCGGCAGCGTATCGAGAGCGTCGATCAGCTGATCCAGAAACGGCTCCTTGGCCTTTCCGGCATCAAGCCGCGCCAGCAGCTTGCGGGCAATGTCCACGGCAAGCTGGGCCGATTGCGCCGCCGCGACCATGCGGTTGGCCTCGTTGATGTGCACGCTTTCAAGCTGCGCCGCTTTCAGCAGGGCTTCGGCCTTGCTGGCGGCCTCCTGCAAGGCGGCCTTGGTCGCACCCTCGGCCTGAAGGGCGGCCTCGCTCAGCAGCGTGTTGCGTTCCGCTGCCATTCCTTCGCGCGCGGCCAGGACCTCGGCCAGCATGTCATCGGCTTTGGCTTGCGTGGCCTTTGCATCTTTCAGCATGCCCTCGACCGTGTCCTGCCGCCTTGTGATGGCTGCTGCCACCGGCCTCCAGAAAATCCGTGACAGCAGCCAGACAAGGATCAGGACGTTGACCGCCTGCAATCCAAGGGTCCACCAGTCGATCGTCATGTGGTCACGCCAGAAGCGGGTTGGCGAACAGCAGCAGCAGCGCGATCACCAGGCAATAGATTGCCGTTGTCTCGATCATGGCCAGGCCGACGAAAAGCGTGCGCGAGATCGTGTTGGCCGCTTCCGGTTGGCGCGCGATGGCGTCCATCGCGGCGGCAACGGCGCGACCTTCGGCCAGGGCGGGGCCTATCGCGCCGAAAGCCACGGTAAAGGCCGCACAGACGATGCTGACATGGCTGAGATAGTCCATCAGGTTTCCTTTTCGGTTGGGAAGGTGGTCGGACCCGCATCGGTGCCGGGGGCCTTGCCCGGCTCGAGGGCGGCGGCAATGAAGACCATCGCGAGGACCGCGAAGATATAGGCCTGTACCAGCCCGGTCAGCAGATCGAGCGCCATCAGCGGGATCGGCACCAGAAGCCCGGCCAGCGAGGCAACGATTCCGATGACGAAAACACCGCTCATCACATTGCCGAACAGGCGCACGAACATTGAAAACACGCGGGTCACGCTGGACAGCATGTTGAGCGGAATCATCAGCGGGTTGGGCGCGGCGAACGACCGAAGGTAGCCGCCGACACCGCCGCTGCGCACGCCGAACCAGACCACCGAGAAAAAGACGAGGATCGCCAGCGCTGCATCGGTTTCAAGTTGTGCCGTGGGCGGGGCGACCCCCGGCACGAGGGATGACCAGTTGGCCACAAGGATGAACAGGAAGAGCGTGCCGATGAACCCCCGGTAGGGCGCAGGCCTGGCCCCCGTGGTTTCGGCGATCTGCGTGTCGAGCGTGTCGACCAGCAGTTCAAGCGCCGCTTGCCGCCTGTCTGGCAGCGCATCGAGCCTGCGGGTCAGAAGCGCCGCGCCTAGCACCAGAACGGCCATGATGACCCATGTCGTGACGACGGATTGGGCGATCGGAACCGGGCCAAGCTGGAACAGGATGGTGGAGTCGAGCGGTGATTTCATCGCTGCTCCTCCTTGTGCTGGCCCAGCATCACGGCTTTCACCGTCAGAACGCCTGCCAGTGCCGCCAAGAGGGCAAGACCGCCCAGCAGCACCGCAAGATAGAAGCCTACCCCGATCATGATCAGCCGCCCCAGCGACAGGGCCAGCGCCAGCGCCGGGCTGCCGCCGTTGACGATCAACGCGGTTGTCCAGCGCAGGGCACGGAAATAGGCGAGGCCCAGAAGCAGCCCACTTGCGAAACAAAGGGGCAGGGTCATGACAAGTGGAAATGCCTGGGCCATGGTCATCGCGCGTTCATCCATTTCCAGGCGGTCCAGCCGCCAAGGCAAAGACCCAGCAGCATGAATGGCGCGGTCCAGAAGATCCCGCCGGACAGGCGGGCATCCATCCAGCGTCCCACGAACAGACCGGCAAGCGTCGGGATGACCAGGATCCAGCCCAGGATCCCGATCTGCGCCAGCCTGCGGCCCACTGACATGTCACCCTCGCGCAGCCAGCGCGCGCGCCGGTCGCGCCGCAACTGGGTCTCGCGTACAAGGGGGTCGTCCTCGGGTTTTGGCGGGGGGGCCTGCGTCATTGGAATTCACCCGCGTTCGCGCCGGGCTTCAGGCGGCTGATCATGCGGCGTATGGCATGCAGTTGCAGGCGGACGGTTTCGACATGCTCCACCCGTTCCTCGTCCTCTTCCGTCTGGAACCGCGCCAGCACCTGGCGGTCCAGAATGCCCAGGTCGTCCCCGGTCACCGCCTCGCGCGTGGCGATGTTGACCATGGTCTCTTGGTTGTCCGCACGGCTGACGGTCATCACCCCGCCGCGCAGGGCACAGAACCGTTCTGCATCGTCTTGTCGCCAACTGACAATCGACACCGCGAGGGCCGTCAGAAACGGGGCATGGCCGGACAGCACACCGAAGCTTCCGGTTGCATCCTCGGCGCGCAGGCTGTCGACCTGCGCATCCACGATGACGGACAGGGGTGTCATGATCCGCAACCTCATGCCGCATGCCCGGTGCTGGAATCCGTCTGCGCGGCGTTCTTTCGTCTTGCGTCCTCGATCGTGCCGACCATGTAGAGCGCGCTTTCCGACCAGTCGTCAGCCACCCCGTCCAGGATGGCACGGCAGCCTGCCAGCGTGTCGGCCAGCGGGACAGTTGCCCCCTTGGTGCCGGTAAAGGCTTCGGTCACCATGAAGGGCTGCGTCAGGAAGCGCTGCAATCGTCTTGCGCGCTTGACCAGCAGCCTGTCCGCCGTGCTCAACTCCTCGACCCCCAGAAGCGAGATGATGTCGGCCAGTTCGCGGAACCGGGCCAGAGCCTGGCGCACTGCCTCGGCGATCTCGTAATGGGTCTGTCCCACGACCAGCGGATCCAGCAGGATCGAGGATGAGGCCAGCGGGTCGATGGCCGGATAGAACCCTTCGGCGGCCTGCGCGCGGCTGAGGACGATCACGCAATCCATATGGCTCGAGATGGTGGTGACGGCCGGATCGGTGAAATCGTCCGCCGGTACATAGACCGCCTGTATCGCGGTCACCGCCGACCCGGCGACCGAGGCGATGCGCTCCTGCAGGCGGGCAACCTCGGTGGCGAGCGTCGGCTGATAACCCACCCGCGACGGCATGCGGCCAAGCAGGCTTGATACCTCGGCCCCGGCCTGGACAAAGCGAAAGACATTGTCCATCAGCAGCAGGACATTCCTGTGCTGATGGTCGCGGAAATATTCCGATATGCTCAGCGCCGTCAGCGCCACGCGCCAGCGCGCGCCGGGCGGTTCGTTCATCTGGCCGTAGACCAGAACGGTACGTTCCAGCACGCCGGACCCCTGCATTTCGGTCAACAGCTCGTGGCCTTCGCGGGATCTTTCCCCGATACCCGCAAAAACCGATATCCCCTGGTATTTTTCGACCATGGCGCGGATCAGTTCCATCACCAGAACTGTCTTGCCCACACCCGCGCCACCGAACATCGCGGCCTTGCCGCCCTGCGCCATGGGGGTCAACAGGTCGATCACCTTGATCCCCGTTTCAAACACATCCGTGGTGCGCGTCTGGGACTGCAGGGCTGGTGGCGGGGCATGGATCGATCGGCGCGGCGTGTCGTCCGGCAGCGGGCCGCCATTGTCCTGCGGCGCGCCCAGGACATCCAGAACCCGACCAAGCACGGCCTTGCCGACCGGCACGGTGACGGGCGCGCCCGTGGCCGTGACCGAAACGCCACGGGCCAGACCGGCCGTGGATTGAAACGCGACGGCACGGACCGTGGTCTGATCAAGATGGCTGTGCACTTCGCGGATCAGCGCCGCAGGCTTATCCCACGCGACGACCAGCGCCGAATTGATCGGCGGCAGATCGCCCGCCGCAAAGACGACATCCACCACCGCGCCGCGCACCGCGTGCACGACCCCTTGGGGTGTGGGCGACATCAGTGTCTGTTCCGGCGGATTCTTCATGTTTCGGACCTCCGAGCAGGGGAACTCGTACGTACCTCACGACATGAAGCTAGGAGAGCGGGGGACGGGGTGCCTTGATCTGTGTCAGTCTTGGGAAAGGGTCAGACAGGGGGCGGCGCCACGGGATCAGGCGAAGCGCCGGTTCGGCGAGAAGGCCGCGATCGGCAGATTGGGCATGCGCCCTTCTGCCAGATCCGCCACGATCCGCCCTGTGATGCCGCCCAGCGTCAAGCCCAGGTGCTGATGCCCGAAGGCATGAATGATCCGGTCTGAATGCGGGGCATGCCCGATGACGGGCATGCTGTCGGGCATGGTGGGCCGAAACCCCAGCCAGTGGCTGTCCGGCTGTGGCAGCGGGCCCAGCAACGCGGCACCCTTTCGCGCGATATAGGCCAGTCGACCTCGGTTTTCCGGTGCGCGAAGGCCTGCGATTTCGACGGTTCCGGCCAGCCGCAGACCTTGCGCCATCGGCACGGCGTAAAAGCCCCCTTCGGCCCAACCCACGGGCCGGGTGATCCGATGCGCATCATTGGAAAAGATCAGGTGATAGCCCCGTTCGGTCCCCAGGGGCAGGTTTTCCGCGCCCGAACCCCTGATCGATCCCGCATGGGCCCCCGCGGCGATGACCACGCGCGTGGCTTCGACCTGGGTATCGCCAAGCATCACCTCGACAGATGTGCCATAGGCGCGTGTTTCGCTGACCCGGGCTTGCCGCCATTGGCCGCCAAGCGCCAGAAAGCGGCGGTGCATCCGGTTGATCAGCTCTTGCGGGTCCCGGACCGAGCGCGCGGCGGTATAGTGAACCGCCCCATGGATCGGCAGGCGTAGCCCCGGTTCCAGGGCAAGTGTGTCTTGTGGCCCAAGGACCTCGAAGGGAATGCCGAGCGTCTTGCGAAACGCCAGCCCGGCCTTTTCACCTTCTGCGGCGTCCTTGGTGGACCAGACCGTCAGTTGTCCCCGGTTGACGATCAGATCCTCGGCCCCCGCTTCGGCGATCAGCGGGTTCAGGCCCGCATCCGCATGGCCCATGATATCGGCCAACTGCCGCGCGATGTGATCGGAGCGGGCCGGACGGCAGTTGGCCAGGAATGACAGCATCCACCGCGGATGGCGCAGCGCATGCATCAGGTCAACCGACAGCGGGCTGTCGCCGCTTGACAGCAGCCGGGGCAGGGCGCGCAGCACGGCGGGGCTGTTCACCGGCATGACGGCATAGGTCGCCAGCGTGCAGGCATTGCCGAAACTGGTCCCGGATCCCGGCGGGTTCGGATCGCAGAGCATGACCTTCAGGCCGCGTTTCTGCGCCCAAAGCGCCGAAGCGGTCCCCACGATCCCCGCGCCGACGACCACAAGGTCGAAATCCTGCATGCCCTACCCCCCTTGCTGTGCGCCGAGGTGGCCATGGGGCATCCGCCTTGTCAATCTGCCCGGCGTCTTTCAGGTGTGTCCGCGCACAAAAGCTGCTGCCCTGCGCATGCAGAATTGCGATGCGCCGAAACTGACTCTAGGGTTCCGGCATGTTCGCATTCGTCGCCGCCGTCTTCTTCCTGATCATCACCCCTGGTCCCGGCGTCCTGTCCACGGCGGGGGTCGGATCGGGCTTTGGCTTCAAGGCAGGTTCGCGATATGTCCTGGGCCTGTTCCTGGGCACCAACCTTGTGGCGATCGCTGTCGTCAGTGGACTTGCTGCACTGGTCCTTGCCGATCCCCGCATCCGCACCATCCTGTTTGCGCTTTCCTTTTCCTACCTGGCCTATCTTGCGTTTCGCATCGCCTTTGCCGGAAACCGGGTGGCCTTCATCGAACGGGCCCGCCCGCCCGGTGTCGGGGGCGGTCTGCTGCTGCAGATCGTCAATCCCAAGGCCTATGCCGTGAACACCGCCCTGTTCACCGGATTTGCCTTCCTGCCGGGCAACTATGCCCTTGAGGTGGCGATCAAGTTCCTGATCATGAACGCGATCTGGATCCCGATCCATTTTCTGTGGCTGATGGCGGGGGTCACGCTGCACCGGCTCGACCTGTCCGAGCGTAACCATTCCCTGATCAATATCGCGATGGCCCTGTCGATGCTTGCGGTGGTCGCGATCGCGGTGATCGCCCAGCTGCGGTAGCAATCCGCCATGCCTGATCCGTCCCCCACAGCTTGCGCCCCTAGGGGGTGTTGGCCGCCCCGCAATGCAGAAGATGCGCCATCATCCGGCTGACCGCTCCGGTGCGCCGCGTGCTTCCCGGTGCAACAAAATAGGCCCATGGGCTTTCGGGGCGCAGGGCGAATGGTTCGACCAGCAAGCCCCGATCCAGATAGAGCCGTGCCAGCGATGTAACGGCAATGGTGACACCCAGACCCTGAACCGCCAGTTCAAGCGCGACATTGGAACTGTTCGAGCGGAACTGCGCGCCTGCCGCCAGATCGACCTGACCCAAGGCCGGATCGTTGCCGGCCTCGGCCATGAGTGACCAGTATTCCTGCCGTCCCGACACCAGAATGCGTGGGAGCGCCGCAAGATCCGCCATATGCCCGCAGCGGTCGGCCCAACCGGGCGCACAGACCAGCGAAAGGGTTTCAGGCCACAGGCGTCTTGCGCCCGGGGGAACCTCGTCATGACGACAGACCGAGATGGTCAGATCGGCGATCGGATCCTCGCCCGTTTCCCAGACAGTGCCGTGGATCGTGACCTCGATGTCGGGATGCGCGGCATGAAAGCTGGCGACGGCCTGCGGCAGCCAGTTTTCGGCAAGGCTGACGGGGCAGGCCACCATGACGGTCCGGTCCCGACCTCCCGAGGCGATGGCGTCGGTTGCCGCGTCGATCTGGGCCAATGATTGTCGCAGTGTCGGCAGAAAGGCCGAGCCCACCTCGGTCAGTTGCAGGCTGCGCGCATGGCGCAGGAACAGATCACGCCCGACATATTGCTCAAGCGCCCTGACCTGACCGCTGATGGCCGCCTGGGTATAGCCCAGTTCGCGCGCTGCTTTCGTGAAGCTCAGATGCCGGGCCGAAGCTTCGAAGGCGCGGATCAGGTTCAGGGGTGGTGGCGGTCTTGTCATGATGCCTTCGTCGCCAGTGCCGTGGTCGGTGCAGGCATCCTTCACGTGCCATGATGCCCATGACAACGTTTTATTTATGGCAAGACCCCGAAACATCCACATGCACCCCTGCATGCCTCCGTCTATCTTGGGTCTTGCCTGCGGCGCGCCGGTGCGTTCAAGGGCCTGCAGGTCAAGGAAAGGACCCTCGATGACCGAAGAGCGGCGCAGCGGCGGGCGGCGTGGGAAGGCGGCGCGGACGGGCGCCGGACTGGTCCAGTTGCCCTGGCGCAACGTGGAAAATCCCTATGCTCCGCTAGAGATGGCCGACCCCGAGGCCATGGACAGGCTGCATGCGACCTCGATCCGCATTCTGTCGGAACTGGGCATTCGTGTTGTCGGTGACAAGATCATCACCTTGTTTGAAAAGGCGGGCGCGCTGGTCGATCGTGACAGCGGGATCGTACGGATCGACGAAAGCATCGTGACGGCGGCCCTGGCCACCGTGCCGCGCGCCTTCACCCTGACCCCGCGCAACCCTGCCAGACGTCTGACATTCGGGGGGCGGGCGCTGAACTTCGGTCTGGTGGCGGGGCCGCCCAATGTCCATGACAGGCTGCGGGGGCGGCGTCCCGGCAACATGGCGGACTATGCCGATTTCATCCGCCTCGCACAGCATTTCAACGCGATCCACATGATCGGCAACCAGGTGGCGGCACCGCAAGAGTTGCCGACAAACACCCGCCACCTTGATTGCTACCTGGCCAACCTGATGTTGTCCGACCGGGCCTATCACTGCACGGCGATCGGGCGCGGCCGCGCGATGGACGGCATTCGGATGATGGCGATATCGCGGGGGATCACGCTGGACCAGATCGCCGCCGATCCCGGCGTGATCACGATCATCAGCGTCAACTCGCCCCGCTTGTTCGACCAGGAGATGGGCGAGGGGCTGATCGCCATGGCCGAACATGGCCAACCGGTCACGATCACTCCCTTCACGCTGATGGGGGCCATGACCCCGGTGACCCTGGCCGCAGCATTGGCCCAGCAGAACGCCGAGGCGCTGTTCGGGATCACGCTGACGCAACTGGTGCGTTCAGGCGCGCCCGTCATGTACGGGGCCTTCACCTCCAACGTCGACATGCGCTCGGGCGCGCCGGCCTTCGGCACACCGGAAAACACGCGGGCCAATGTGATCGCGGGGCAGTTGGCGCGGCGCTATGGCTTGCCTTACCGCAGTTCGAATTCCAACGCCTCGAACGCCTGCGATCTGCAGGCCGCCTATGAAACCTCAATGGCGACCTGGGGCGCGGTGATGGGGGGCGCAAACCTGATCTATCACGCGGCCGGCTGGCTGGAGGGCGGTCTGACGGCCAGTTTCGAAAAGCTGGTTCTGGATGTCGAGATCTTGCAGAACATGATGGAAATCCTGCGGCCTTTCGATGCGTCGGACGCCGAGCTTGGCTTTGATGCCATCGCGGGCGTTCCCACGGGCGGGCATTTCTTTGGCAGCCCCCATACGATGGAACGCTATGAGACGGCATTCTACCGTCCGCTTCTGTCGGACTGGACAAACCACGGCGCCTGGGAGGCGGCGGGATCGCATGATGCGTTCGATCGGGCGACAGGCATCTGGCAGCAGGCGCTGAAGGATTACGAAGAACCCGCCATAGACCCGGCCATCCGCGAAGAGCTGGAGGCCTATGTCGCCAACCGCAAGCAGGACATCGGACAGGACGAACCATGAGCACGACCCAAGCCAACACCACGGCAAAACCCTTGCCAACCCATGCCCCTGCCGTCGTGATCGGTGGCGGGCTTGTCGGCTGTTCGATCCTGTATCACCTGGCGCAGAAAGGCTGGACCGATGCGGTCCTGCTGGAGCGGTCCGAACTGACATCCGGGTCGACATGGCATGCGGCGGCCAATATCCACGGGCTGCACGACATCACCAACATCAGCCGCATCCAGCACTACACGATGCAGCTTTACAAGACGCTCGAGGCCGAAACCGGCCAGGGTTGCGGCATCTTCCAGCCGGGCTCGCTCTATCTGGCGCAGACCGAGGCGCGTGAACACCAGCTGCGCATCCAGGCAGCCCGCGCGCGACGCTATGGCATGAACTTCCACGAGGTATCGCGCGACGAGGCCGAGCGGCTGCATCCTCTGGTTGATTTCGAGGGTATCCGCTGCATCATGTACGAACCCGACGGTGGCAACGTGGATCCCTCGGGCGTGACCCATGCCTATGCCGCCGGTGCGCGGGCGCTGGGCGCGTCCATCCATCGCTTCACCCCCGTGACGGGCACCGAGGCGCAACCGGATGGCACATGGATCGTGCGGACCGAACGCGGCGATATCCGCACGCCATGGGTGATCAACGCGGCGGGCCTCTGGGCGCGTGAAGTGGCGCAGATGGCGGGCCTGTCCTTGCCCCTAGTGCCGACGGAACACCAGTATTTTGTCACCGAAACCATTGCCGAGGTTGCGGCCCTGGGGCGTCGCCTGCCGTCGGTCGCGGATCGCGACGGCGAATATTACCTGCGCCAGGAAGGGCTTGGCCTGCTGGTCGGCGCCTATGAGCGCGACATGCGATTCTGGGCCGAGGACGGCACGCCACAGGGGTTCGGTCACGAGCTTTTCGCCGATGATCTGGACCGGATCGAACCGAACATGCTGCGCGCGATCGCGCGTGTTCCCGCCGTGGGGCAGGCCGGGATCAAGCGGGTCATCAACGGTCCGATGATCTGGTCACCCGACAGTTCCGCGTTGTTTGGTCCCGTGCCGGAAATGCGGGGATACTTCTGCTGCTGCGGGATCATCCCCGGTTTTTCCCAGTCGGGCGGTCTGGGCAAGCTGGCCGCCGAATGGATCGTCGAGGGCGAGCCGGTGCTGGACATGTTCAACTGGGACATGGCCCGCTTTGGCCATTGGGCGGACAAGGCCTTTACCCGCGCGCGGGTCGAGGACCAGTATGCCCATCGGTTCAAGATCCATTTCCCGACCGAAGAACGCGCGGCGGGCCGCCCCGTTCGCTGCCGACCGGCCTATGCCATGCAAAAGGAAATGGGCGCGGTCTTTGGCCTGAACTACGGCTGGGAACATCCGCTGTGGTTCGCCGAGACGGGCGAACCGAACGAAGAAACCTATGGCTTCACGCGCCAGAACTGGTTCGGCCCCGTTGGCCGCGAGGCGCGGATGCTGCGCGACAGGGCGGGGATCATCGACATCTCGAATTTCGCCAAGTACCGCGTGGCCGGTCCGGGGGCGGAACCATGGCTGAACGCCTTGTTTGCCAACCGCATGCCGGTGCGTGTTGGCCGGTCCTGCCTGACACCCCTTATCGGCGCACGTGGCGGTATCGCGGGTGATTTCACGGTCACCCGTCTGGGCGAGCAGGAATTCTGGGTGATCGGGTCCGGCATGGCCGAAAGGTTCCATCAGCGCTTTTTCCGCGCCATACCCCTGCCGGAAGGCACGACATTCGAAAGCCTGACTGACAGCACTTGCGGCTTCAATGTCGCAGGCCCCAAGGCACGCGACCTTCTGGGTCGGCTGACAAATGCGGATCTGACGAATGCCGCCTTTCCCTTCATGACCTCGGCCCGCATTACCGTGGCGGGCGTGTCCTGCGTCGCGCTGCGCGTCAGCTTCACCGGCGACCTGGGGTGGGAACTGCACTGCGCCGACCGGGATCAGGTCGCGCTCTACACCGCACTTCTGGATGCCGGCAGGCAGATCGGCGCAGGTCCGGTCGGAAGCCGCGCCTTGGCCAGTTTGCGGATCGAAAAAGGCTACGGCTCCTGGGGGCGTGATTACAGCCCAGAATACTGGCCCCAGGAGTCGGGGCTGGACCGCCTGGTGAAGACAGACAAGGCGTTTCTGAACAAGACGGCCTGGGAAGCGATTGCCGCCAAGCCGCCGCGCGATGTGATGACGATGCTGGAGATCCAGTCCGACGGTGCCGATGCATGGGGGGGCGAGCCGGTCTTCCTGGCCGACGGCAGCCCGCTGGGCCAGGTGTCATCGGGTGGCTATGGCTTTTCCGTCGGCAGGTCGCTGGCCATAGCCTATCTCAAGGCTGGCATGGTCGGGCCGGGCGACAGGGTCATGGTCTCGATCCTGGGACAGGACACGCCCGCGACCGTGTTGGAAAAACCACCCTTTGATCCTGAAGGCCTGCGCCTGCGTGCGTAAGGGGGAAAACGGGCCGAGGGCATGTTCGTGGTGGCACCGCACTGCGCGATCGGGGCTTGCCTGTCCCGATTGCAGCCCTAGGGTTGCGAGGTCTGAACACCTGCAATTTCCAGCAACGGAACCCCCATGATCGCAGCCGCCCTGGCCGTTCCCGGCGACATCAATACAGTGACTGGCGGCTATATCTATGATCGGCGGCTGCTGGAGGAATTGCGCGCTGCCGGGCGCGGCATGCAGCTTGTCACCTTGCCCGACAGTTTTCCCTTTCCGTCGCCGCAAGAGATGGACGCGGCCATGCAAGCCTTGCTGGCCCTTCCCGAGACCTGCCCCGTGATCATCGATGGTCTGGCCTTCGGGGCGCTGGACCCGGCAAGGGTGGGGCTGATCAAGGCGCCGATCGTGGCGCTTGTGCATCATCCTCTGGCACTGGAAAGCGGGCTGCCGCAGGATGTGCAGGATCACCTCTGGCGAACCGAGCGCGACAACCTGCGCCATGCAGCGCAGATCATCGTGCCCAGCCCGCACACGCGGGAGATCCTGTCCGAACGCTACGATGTTCCTGCCGCGCGCATCCATGTGGCTTTGCCCGGAATCGATCTGCCGGTGCCGGACACGTGGGACGCGACTGTCGCGCCGCAGGGCGCACCCTTGATCCTGTCGGTCGGCATTCTGCATCCGCGCAAGGGCCATGATGTGCTGATTGATGCATTGGCCCTTGTCGCCGATCAGGAATGGCATGCCGAAATTGTCGGCAACCCTTGGGAAAAGGGCCATTACGACGCGCTGCAGGACCGCATTCGCCAAGCCGGGCTGTCAGGCCGGATCAATCTGGCCGGTCGCGTATCGGATGAAGCGCTTGAGCAGCTTTACCGGCGTGCGTCGATCTTTGCCCTGGCGACGCGCTACGAAGGATACGGGATCGTATTCAACGAAGCCCTGGTGCATGGCTTGCCCATCGTGTCCTGCCGGACAGGCGCTGTTCCCGACACTGTTCCCGCAGCGGCGGGCCTTCTGGTTGCGCGGGACGATGCCACGGCCTTTGCGGGGGCTTTGCGGGCGCTGCTGACCGATCAGACCTTGCGCACAGACATGGCCGAGGCCGCGCGGCAGGCCGGGGCGCGCTTGTCATCGTGGGGCGAAACCGCGCGGATTGCCGGTTTTGCCCTGGATGCCGCCATGGCGGGCCGCACATGAAGGAAAGGCCGTTGCAAGACGATCTTGCCCTGGCGCAGCGCGCGGCATGGGCGGCGGGCGATATCCTGATGGATCACTGGTCCCGCAGGCAGAACCTGCGCGTGACACAAAAGCGCGCGGGCGATTTCCTGTCACAGGCCGATCTGGACGCCGAGGCCTGCCTGCGCGATGCTTTACTGTCTGCCTGTCCCGGCGATGGCTGGCTGGGCGAGGAAACCGGCGCAAGCGCTTCCGGTGCGCAACGCCGCCGCTGGATCGTGGACCCGCTGGATGGAACCACCAATTTCCTGCGTGGCATTCCGCATTGGGCGGTGTCCGTCGCGCTTGAGGTCGATGGCGTTCTATGCGTCGGTGTTGTGCATGATCCGGCCAAGGCCGAAACTTTCTGCGCCAGTACCGGGTCAGGCGCCTGGCTGAACGGTGCACCGATCGCGGTTGCGGATACTGCCAGCCTGTCCGCGGCCTTGTTCGGCACGGGTATTCCCTTTGGCGGGATGGATCACATCGAAGATCATGCCGCCGATATTGCCCGGCTGATGCCCGCCTGTGCCGGTGTGCGCCGCATGGGGGCTGCGGCGCTTGATCTGGCTTACGTGGCGGCCGGGCGGCTGGACGGTTTTTGGGAACGCCGTTTGCGCCCCTGGGATATCGCGGCCGGTTTGGTGCTGCTGCGTGAGGCGGGCGCGACCGTCGGCGCGCTTGATCCTGCGGAAGCCCCCGAGGATCAGGGCACCGTGCTGACCGCATCGCCAGCCCTGTTCGATGATTTCGCCGCGCTGTTGCGCAATCAGCCGGCGGTTTAGGGGCCGGCAAGACGCGCGTAAAGGTCACCCGATCCTGCGGTCGCGGGCAGGCTGTCCAGCCAGGCCCGCGTTTCCGCCGCATCGCGCCATTGCGGCCAGAGGAATGCGCCGCTTTCCCCTTTCACCGGGTTGAACAGGTAAGGCCCCAACTCCATCAGCCGGTCGATCACCGCGTGGGTCAGACCCGGCAATCCGGGCAGGTATTCAACCGACACCATGTCCACGGGCTGGGTCAGGCCAGACAGCACCTCAAGCTCGAAGCCTTCGACGTCGATCTTGATGTAGCGCGGAAGCCCTTCTTCCGCGATCAGCCGGTCAAGGGTCGTCACCTGTACCTGCTGGGTGCGATCCCACCGTACATGTTCGAACCCGTGGGTGGCGCTCGCATCCTCGACAAATCCGGTCTTAAGGGACGAGACTGTAGGGTGCAGGGACGAGACCGCCATCTCGGCCATGGTTTCGGCGCCGCCGGCAGCGGCTGCGACAAGCCGGATATCGCGCGGCAGCGTCATGCGCAAAAACCCGGTGAATGGTGCCTGCGGTTCCAGCGCCACCACGCGGGCCCCGGCGGCCCGCATCGCCCGGGCCCGCGTGCCCACATGCGCGCCGACGTCGAAGACAAGATCGCCCTTGCGCAGCAAATCACGATAGAACCGCCGCAAGGGCACTGTCCTCACCGGATTGTGATAGATCACGATCGACCTCAGTAGGCCTATCCAGACACCCAATGCCAAGCTCTCTCTCCTCGGGAAACAAGCAACGATCATATGAAAGCTGCAGATAGTGCAACTTTCCAATGATTCAGCCCGTATGCGCAGAAGATTGCCCAAGCGGGTCAAACCATCACGGAAAACGAATGCGTGGTCTTGTCTGCATCCGTGCAATGCTAGTTTGAGGGGGATAGAATTGAATTTTGGTTGTCAGATGAACGCACTCCGCCCGGCCCTGGCCTCTGCTCGCATTGATCAAGACCTCTTGTCCCCGTTCCTTGCACCCAGCCTGCTGGAGCTAGTGATGCGGACGAAGGGCGACATGCGCATGGGTCTGCCCGTCCTGATCACCCATGAGGCAGAGGCCTGTCTGGTCGTCGCTGTCGAAACCCTCAGCCAGGAGCGGCTTGATGCGGTCATCGCCTGTGGCGCGGGCGCGGGTCTGGTGCTGACGCGCAATCGTGCGGCGGTCCTGGGGATCCTTGATGCAGAGGCCTTGCCGACCGATACGCTGGTCTTGCCGGTGCCGCAGGGCGCAAGCCTGACCTGGCTTCTGGCGATGGCGGATCCGACCCGCGCGATCCTGCGTGACGCATTGCCACTGCCCGATGCCCATGCGGACGGGGGTGTGCCGGGGACGATGATGCACAAGTCGGGCGTGGCGCTGGCGAAAGCGGCCCAGTTGCTGCCGGCCGTCGTGGCGGTGCCCCTGGCGCCCGGCGCGCAAGCCGACGCTTTGACCCGGACCGATCTGAACGGTCTGTCGGCGCTGCGGGCGCAGGACATATTGGTCGAGCTGTCAAAGGAACGGATGCAGCACCCCGTTTCCTCGGCAAGGCTGCCGATGGCCGTGCATGACACGGGGCGCGTGCATGTGTTTCGGCCCGATGACGGCGGAATCGAGCATTACGCGATCGAAATCGGCACTCCCGATCCTGCTGGTCCGGTGCTGGTGCGCCTGCATTCGGCCTGTTTCACGGGTGATGTGCTGGGCAGTCTGAAATGTGATTGCGGTCCCCAGTTGCATGCCGCGACAAAGGCGATGGCAGAAGCGGGCGGTGGCATCCTGCTCTACCTCAACCAGGAGGGGCGCGGGATCGGCCTTGCCAACAAGATGCGGGCCTACGCCCTGCAGGATCAGGGTTTTGATACGGTCGAGGCCAACCATCATCTGGGGTTTCAGGATGACGAACGCGATTTCAGGATCGGTGCTGCGCTGTTGTCACGACTGGGGATCGACCGTGTGCGCCTGCTGACCAATAACCCGGCCAAGCAGGCGATGCTGGACAAACAGGGCATTGCGGTCACGCAACGCGTGCCGCTTGTCGTGGGCCAGACCCCGCAGAATGCAGCCTACCTGGCAACCAAGGCCGCGAAATCCGGACATCTTTTCAAATGAATGCACTTGCCCTCTGGTGTGTGGCCCCCGACCGCGCCGAGATCAGGCCCGGCCATGTCGCTGCGGATGGCGTCGCGGTCGAGGCCCTGTTTTCCGGCATCAGTCGGGGAACGGAACGGCTTGTCGCGGCGGGGCGCGTGCCCATGTCCGAACACGAGCGGATGCGCGGACCGGGCATGGAGGGCGACTTTCCCTTTCCGGTGAAATACGGCTATTGCAGCGTCGGCCGCGTGACCGAAGGCGCGCTGGCCGGGCGCTGCGTCTTCGCGCTTTTCCCGCATCAGACCACCTATCGTCTGCCCGAAAGCATGCTGTCGCCTTTGCCCGATGGTCTGCCACCGGAACGTGCGATCCTGGCCGCGAACATGGAAACTGCGCTGACGATCCTGTGGGATAGCGGTGCCGGTGCGGGTGACCGGATCGCGGTGATCGGTGGCGGTGTGGTCGGCGCGCTGGTGGCGTGGCTGGCCGGGCGCTTGCCCGGCGCAGATGTGACACTGGTCGATATCAACGCGTGCCGCGCGTCTTTGGCTGGTGCCCTCGGGGTCGCCTTCGCGCAGCCCGACGCGGCGCCGCAGGAATGCGACGTTGTCATTCACACCAGCGCGACCCAGGCGGGGCTGGCGCTGGCGCTGTCGCTGGCCGGGCAGGAAGCCACGGTTGTCGAGGCCAGCTGGCACGGCGACGCCCCCATTCAGGTGCCGCTGGGCGGTGCGTTTCACAGCCGCCGCCTGCGGCTTGTCAGCTCGCAGGTCGGCCACCTTCCTGCGGTCCGGCTGCCGCGCTGGACCTATGCGCGCCGGATGGGCAAGGCGCTGGAATTGCTGTGCGATCCAGGGCTGGATGCCCTGATCTCGGGCGAAAGTGCCTTTTCCGATCTGCCGAACGATTACGCCCATATCCTGTCGTCACCCGATACCCTGTGCCACCGCATCCGCTACTGAAACAACTCTCGGAATACCCCTCAAGGAGCCCAAATGTACGCCGTCGAAGTCCGTGACCATATCATGATCGCCCATTCCTTCCCCTCGCCGGTCTTTGGCCCCGCGCAGGGTGTGCATGGTGCGACCTTTACCGTCGATGCCGCCTTTTTTGCCGATGATATCGACGAGCACGGTCTGGTCGTCGATATCGGCCTCGCGATCGAGGCGCTGGCGGCGGTTCTGGAACCCCTGCGCTACAAGAACCTTGACGAGGTGCCGCAGTTCAAGGGGATTTTCACCACCACGGAATTCCTGTCTGGGCATATTTTCCGGGAAATGGCCGCCAAGGTCCGATCCGGTGCACTGAAGGACAACGGGCGGGTCAAACGGTTGCGGATTACATTGCACGAAAGCCACATGGCACGTGGCTGGTTCGAGGCGGAGATCTGAGCGATGGGTTTCAGCGCCGCATGGCTTGCCCTGCGTGAACCGGCCGATCATGCGGCGCGGGACGCGGCGCTGTTGCGCGCGGCGGCGCAGGCGGCAGGACCGCAGGCGGTGATTGTCGATCTTGGCTGCGGCACGGGGTCGACCATTCGCGCCTTTTCAGGCCATCTGGCTGCGGGAAGTGTCTGGCGGTTGGTGGACAATGATCCGGAACTTCTGCGCCATGCCGCGGAAGCGGCCCCCGGTGGCGTGACCACGCACCGGATCGACCTTCGCGATCTGGACCTTTTGCCGCTGGATGGGGCCAGTCTTGTGACGGCTTCGGCCCTGCTTGACCTGTGTTCGCTTGATTGGGTCGAACGCCTGGCGGCGCGGCTGGCGGAGCACCGACTGCCGTTCTATGCGGCCTTGAGTTATGATGGCGTCATGCACTGGACCCCGGCGGATGGTGCCGATGCGCCGGTGACCCAGGCGTTCAACCGCCACCAGGTGAGCGACAAGGGCTTTGGCCCCGCGCTTGGGCCGGGGGCGACCGACGCGATGGCCGCGGCCTTGGCCCGCAGGGGATACGAGGTTCACCGCGCCGACAGCCCCTGGCGGCTGGGGCCGGACCAGGCCGCGCTTCAGCGTGAGCTGGTTGGCGGTATCGCTGATGCGGCGGACGCGGCGGGCGAGGCGCAGGCCAAGGCATGGGGTGGCACACGCGCAGCCGCCGCAGCGACAGCGCTTTGCCACATCGGGCACACTGATCTGCTGGCCTTGCCGCCAGATGCGCCATGATCGGCCGGAAAGGAGGACAACGATGCACAATGTGACCGTTACCCCCGAAGTTTGGGAGCGAATCCTTGCGATCCGGTCAGGCCGGGCCTGTTCCTGCTGCGGAACATGGTCCGAGGGTGAACGCGCGGCGCTGGATCTTTACGGGCCGCTTGCGCGCCGCGATCTTGGGCCGGTCACGGTGGCGCAGATCGGCCAATCGCTGGATGGCCGCGTCGCGACCGTATCGGGCGATGCGCGCGATGTGTCCGGCCCTGACGGTCTGGCGCATCTTCACCGGATCAGGGCGCTTGTGGACGGGGTGATGATCGGCGTCGGCACGGCGCTGCATGACAAACCACGCCTTGACGTGCGGCTGTGCAGTGGCCCCAACCCGGCGCGGATCGTGATCGACCCGAAGGGTCGCCTGCCCGATGACGCACCGGCTCTGCGCAACGATGGGGCCCGCCGCTTCGTGATTCAGGCCGTTGATCGCAAACGCCCCGCCGGGGTCGACGTGATCCGCCTGCCGCTGGAAAACGGCGTCTTTGCGCCCCAGGCCATTCTGGCCGCGTTGCACGAGGCAGGCTTGTCCACGCTGTTGATCGAAGGTGGCGGGATCACGATTGCCGGCTTTCTCGAGGCGCAATTGCTGACCCGGCTGCAGGTTGCCATCGCCCCATTGCTGATCGGGGCAGGGCGGGCGGCCTTGACGACACCCACCGCGCCGCTGACCCTTGCCGAATGCATCCGGCCTGAAACACGTGTCTTCGGTCTGGGTTCGGATGTGGTGTTCGATTGTGGCCTGACGCCTCTTGCCAATGCGGCGGCGCTTCCCTTGCATGACCGGGCCAAGAGCGGTGCGTGCCAGACGGCGTCCTACCTGTCCTGATGCCAGGCTTTGGTGGATCATCCGGGGCCGGCGCGCTGGACTGCGTAAGCTGGAACATTCATCGCGGTCGTGGTCAGGACGGTCGCATCGACCCGGATCGGACGGCGCATGTCCTTTTGTCCGAAGTGCTGGTGCCGCGCACTGCCGTTCTGGTGCTGCAGGAAGCCGATGAGGAGTGCCGCCCCCATCGCGGTTTCCTGGACATCGGCCGGATCGAGGATCAGGGCGGGCTTCGCCATGTGCATAGAACGGCTACATCGCGCTGGGGTCCGGACAGCCACGGCTTTCTGGGGGTGATCGTGTTCCTTGCACCGGATATCGCGGTCGAGGATGTCACCCTGCTTGATCTGCCCGGACATTGCCACAGGGGGGCGGTCGTGGTCGATGCAAGCCGGGACGGACATGCCTTTCGCGTGATCGGCACACATCTGTCACTGGGCCAGCCGTTGCGCATCGCGCAGATGCGGGTCATTGGCCAGCACCTGCGCCGCCGGTCCCCGCGCCAGAACCTGCTGATCGGTGATCTGAACGAATGGCGCCCCTGGGGTGGCCTGGCCATGTCGCCACGGCTGCTGGGGCAATCCCTGCGCGGCGCTGCGAAAGCCAGCTTTCCGGTGGCGCGGCCCATTCTGCCACTGGACCGGATCCTGACCTCTGCGCCGGGTCGCGTCGAAGACATGCGCGCGCTGGACGGTCCGGGCATCCGCATCGCGTCGGATCATCGCCCGGTTGCGGCGCGGGTCACGCTTGGCCCCGCGGCATGATGTGCATCGGGCGCAAGGAACCTGCCAGTGCGTCCTCAGCGATGTGGGGGCCACATCCGGCCCATGATCCCGTCGCGTTTGATCAGGCCATGTTGCAATGCTGCCCCAAGATGCAGTGCCAGCAGAACCACCAGTGCAAGGGCACCCGCGTAATGCAGCGACTTCGCCGCATTGGCCAGCGCTTCGGACCTTGGCAGAAGGCTGCCAATGCCAAGCGCATCAAGCATCTCGATCGGAAAGCCCCCGGCCCGCACCCGCACATAGCCGGATACCGGCATCAGCACGATCAGCGTGTAGAGCAGCCCATGCACCCAGGCCGAGACACGTTTCTGCCAGGAGGGCAGCGATGCGGGCAGCGGCGGTGGTGGATTGCGCCACCGATAGAGCAGCCGCACCAGAACCAGCAGGGCCACGACAACGCCCATGTTCTTGTGAAACAGGAACAATGCGTTCTGCAAAGGCCGGCTGAGCCCCTGCTGGACCATCAGGAATCCGACCGGCACCATAGCCAGCACAAGCGCCGCAACCAGCCAATGCAGCCAGCGTGCGGGCGCCTTGTAACGATCCTGTTGTGGCAGCATCCCGACCTCGCATATCACCTTGTTTTCAGTTAGCCGGAAACGGCGCCTGGTCAAGCGCGGCCTGACCAGCCACAGCGCCCGCATCCCTTGACTGCCTGGCCTCTACACTAACTCTGACGGATGAAACCCATGTCGCATGATGCCTTGATGCCTGACCGCGCGCGCGTGATGACGCCACGCCTCGGCCTGTTGATCTGGGCGGCCTGCACGGCCCTTGCCATGCAGGCGGTGAACATGGCCCTGTATGCTGCCCCGGCTTTGGCGGTAATGCCCGCATTCGCGCTTTTGGCCGCAGGGGTGCTGCTGCTGTGGTGGCAACTGCCGGCCCATTATCCGCATCCGCGGTTTGGAGCATGCAACGGGGTCACCTTGCTGCGGGCCGGGCTTGGTGCCAGCCTGTTGACCCCGCTGCTGTCCGGAGATGCGGGTCAGGCGGCTTGGGGCGGATGGGCCGTGGCCCTTGTAGCGTTGTTTGCCCTTTTGCTGGATGGGGTCGATGGCTGGCTGGCGCGGCGTCAGGGTCTGGCCTCGGGTTTCGGGGCGCGTTTCGACATGGAGATCGACGCAGGCTTGGCCCTGATTCTGGCGCTGCATGCCTTTGCCGATGGGATGGGCGGTGTCGTGGTTCTTGCCCTGGGTGTCATGCGCTATGTCTTTGTTGCGGCGTCATGGGGACTGCCCTGGATGGCCGCGCCCCTGCCCGACAAATTCGGGCGCAAGGTGGTATGCGTGATCCAGATCGCGGCGCTGATCGCCTTGCAGGTGCCAATCCTGGGAAGCGGCCCGGCGCTGGGCATTACCTGGGCCGCAGTTGCGGCCCTGATCTGGTCCTTCGGGCGCGACACCCTCTGGCTCTGGAGGCACCGATCGTGACCCAAGCCCCCTGGCGCCGCTTTGGCACCCTTGCCCTGTCGGCGGTCTTTCTGCACCTGGTCCTGATCCAGCCAAACCATCCTGCGGCCATGACATGGGGGGCGTTGAGCAGTTTTGCCCTTGAATGGCCCTTGCTGCTGCTGGCCCTGCCTGTGATCGGTGACGGGCGCGCAGGGCGCCTGTTACGCGCTTTGCTGACATTGACCCTGACCGTGATCGTCGTCCTGAAGGCAGCCGATTTCGGCATGTTCACGGCCTTTACCCGTGGCTTCAATCCGGTGGGTGACATGCCCTTGATCGCGGCGGCCTTTCGCCTGACCTGGGGATCGATCGGCCTGCTGCCTGCGATTGCGGCCGTGCTTGGCGTTGCAGCTTTGATGATTGCCATTGCCGCCTGCCTGTGGTGGGCGATGGGCGTCTGGGCCCGCCTGTCGCTGCCGCGCCCGGCGCAGTTTGCATCCGGGTTGGCGGCCTTTGTCGCACTTGGTCTTGCCGTGGCCGATGTCGGATCGATCATGGCGCGCTGGCCTGTTCCATTCAATGCGCCGGGTACTGCCTTCACCGCCCGCGTCGGGTTGGAGCGCGCATTCCTTGTGCGGGACACGCTGGCCGATCTGCGCACTTTCAACGATCTGGCGCGCGCCGATCCCTTTGCCGCGCGCGGCGGGCTTCTGGACCGGATAGATCGGGATGTGCTGGTCGTGTTCGTCGAAAGCTACGGGCGCACCAGCATGGACACGCCTTTTTACGCGCAGCAGCATCGCCCCCTGCTTGAACGCGCAACGCAAGACCTGCGGGACGCGGGTCTGGCCATGCAATCGGCCTACCTGACCTCGCCCACCCGCGGGGGGCAAAGCTGGCTGGCCCATGCCACCTTTGCCAATGGAATGCGGGTCGATGGGCAGGCGCGCTATCAGGCGGCGCTGGCCAGCGGGCGCGAGACACTGTTCCATATCGCGGCCAGGTCAGGGTTTCACACGGCGGCGGTGATGCCAGCGATCACGCTGGACTGGCCCGAGGCGGCCTTCATGGGGTTTGAAACGGTGCTGCCTGCAGCCGACCTCGGGTATCGGGGCCTGCCCTTCAATTGGGTCACGATGCCGGATCAGTTCACCTTGGCTGCACTGGACAGGCTGTTGCGCGAAGCCCCGTCCGACCGCAATCTTTTTGCGCAAGTAGCCCTGATTTCGTCACATGCGCCCTGGGTTCCGATCCCGCAGCTGGTTCCCTGGGAAGACCTGGGCGATGGCACCGTCTTTGACGAGATGGCCCAATCCGGCGACCGGCCCGAAGTGGTCTGGCGCGATCATGACCGGGTACGCGATCAATACCGCCAGTCGATCACCTATGCGCTTGAAACCTTGGTCGCCTATGCGATCCGCCATGCCGATGATCCCCCTTTGCTGATCGTTCTGGGCGATCACCAGGCGGCGGGTTTCATCGCGCTGGATGAAAGGCCGGATGTGCCTGTCCATCTGATCGGTCCGCCCGACTTGCTGGCGCAGGTTGCCGACTGGGGGTGGACGCCGGGATTGATCCCGACGGATAGCGCGCCGATCCTGCCGATGGAGGCGATGCGCGATCTGCTTCTCAGCGGTTTCAGCACGCAGCCCCGTACCGGGGCATCCCTGCCGCTGTCCGCAAACGGGGGCTAGCCCATGTTTCGAAAGGCGAGGGCGATAAAACTGTTTCGGGTGGTGGTGACGCTGTCGGTTCTGGCGCTTCTGTGGCGGACCGTCGATGGACCCGGTGCGATGGATCTGCTGCTGGCCGCCAATCCCGTCTGGTTGCTTGCGGCGGTTCTGGTCCTCAACGCGCAGACCGTCCTGTCGGCCCTGCGCTGGCGCCTGACGGCGCGTGGCCTGGGCCAGTCGATCCCCGTGGGGCGGGCCGTTCGCGAATATTACCTGTCGCAAATCGTGAACCAGTCTTTGCCCGGTGGTGTCGTGGGCGATGCCGGTCGCGCTGTGCGTGCAAGGCATGAGGCCGGATTGAAGCGTGCGGGCCAGGCCGTGGTGTTCGAACGCCTTGCAGGGCAACTGGCCCTCTTCGGCGTGACGGGTGCCGCTGTGCTGCTGGTCTGGATCAGTCCCGGTGGGACCGGCTTGCCAGCGTGGGTGCTGCGCCTGGTGGCGATGACTGGTGGCGCCCTGCTGGTCGGGGGGCTTGTGCTTTGGGCGGTCAGTCGCCGTGCCCATGTCTGGGGCCATCATGTCCGCGAATGGTTTGACGCCTTCGCGGTCTCTGTCCTGGCCCCGGATGTGCTGCCGCGCCAGATCATCCTCAGCCTTGCAACGACGGCGCTCAACCTTCTGGCTTTCGCCCTGTGCGCGCGCGCCACGGGCACCGGCCTGCCGCTGACGGCCGTCATGATCATCGTGCCCCTGATCCTTTTGACAATGCTGATCCCGATTTCGGTCAGCGGCTGGGGTCTGCGGGAAGGGGCGGCCGCGGCGCTTTTCCCGGTGATCGGGGCAACCGCCACCGAAGGTTTCGCGGCAAGCTTTGCGTTCGGGCTGATGTTTCTTGTCAGCGTCTTGCCGGGGGTCGTGATCCTGTTGATCCATCCCAGGCCGCAATCGGCTTGATCAGTCTCTGACTCAGGGCAATTCGGCTGACGGGATGATTCCGAAGAAGGCGCCATCGGACCAGACACCAAACCATGTGACCCCGTCGACAACATGGTCGGTTCCCAGATCCACCAGCCTGTAAAAGCTCTTGCGGTCGATCAGCGCCTCCAGCCCGGCGCGCACCATGACATAGGGCGAGGGTTCGCCCGTCTCGGGATCGCGCACGAATCGCAGCGGTGTGTCAGACGCGGCGGTCACGCTGTCACCGACATTGGTATGAAATGTCAGCTTTTGCGCCTTTCCTTCGCCTTCGGCTTCGAAATCTACGGCGACAAAGGGGGCGTCATCGACGGTGATGCCCACCTTTTCCACAGGGGTTACAAGGAAATACTTGTCCCCGTCCTTGCTCAGGATGGTCGAGAACAGGCGCACCAGCCCCGGCCGGCCGATGGGTGTGCCCTGATAGAACCACGTGCCGTCCCGCGCGATCCGCATGTCCAGATCGCCGCAGAAGGGCGGATTCCACAGATGCACCGGCGGAAGCCCCTTGCCCTTTGCTGCCCTGACGGAGGCAGCAATACCTTCTGCTGACGGGGTCACGATCATTTGTCCGCTCATTGCTTTTGCCATTTCTCTTTGCCGAGATACTATCATCATAATGACCTAGGGTTCAAAGGAGGCATTGCCATGTCCGATCACGCCGATCTGGTCGCCGGTATCGAGGCGCTGGAGGAAAAGCTGGCACAGGCGCGGGCCTCGATCACGCGTCGTTTCATCGGGCAGGAAACGGTCGTCGACCTGACCCTGTCGGCCCTGCTCTGCGGTGGGCATGGCCTGCTGATCGGCCTGCCGGGCCTTGGCAAGACGCGACTGGTGGAAACCCTGTCGACCGTGATGGGTCTGCAGGGCAACCGGGTGCAGTTCACGCCGGACCTGATGCCTGCAGATATCCTGGGGTCGGAAGTTCTGGAAACCGATGCTGACGGACGCCGCGCCTTTCGCTTCGTCGAAGGCCCGATCTTTTGCCAGTTGCTGATGGCCGATGAAATCAACCGCGCCAGCCCCCGCACACAATCCGCGCTGCTGCAGGCGATGCAGGAACGGCGCGTGACCGTGGCGGGGCAGGATCGCCCGCTGGGCAAGCCCTTTCACGTGTTGGCGACCCAGAACCCGATCGAGCAGGAGGGGACCTATCCCCTGCCGGAAGCGCAGCTTGACCGTTTCCTGGTGCAGATCGATGTGCAGTATCCCGATCGTGCAACAGAGCGCGATATCCTGCTGGCCACCACGGGCGTGGCCGAGGACGAGGCGCATCAGGTCTTTACCGATACAGAACTGCTTGCAGCGCAGACCCTTCTTCGGCGGATGCCGGTGGGTGATGCCGTTGTCGAGGCGATTCTCGATCTGGTCCGCGCCTTCCGACCGGATGACGACAGTGCCGATGACCGTGTGCGCCAGACCGTGGCCTGGGGTCCCGGCCCGCGCGCGGCACAGGCACTGATGCTGACGGTGCGCGCGCGCGCCCTGTTGCAGGGGCGCCTGGCGCCATCGGTCGAGGATGTCGTTGCCATGGCGCGCCCGGTGCTGACGCATCGCATGGCGCTGAACTTCGCGGCACGTGCCCGCGGTGACACGCTGACAGGCCTGATCGAGGATACGGCTGCCCGCATCACGCGGATCGAGGCGGCGGCGTGACCCAACCCCATCCCCTGACCCTGCGCGCCAGGGCCGAGGCCGAAGCCGCCCGGTTCCCGCCTTTGCTGGCCCGGGCCGAGTATCTGGCAGGTACCGTGCTGCTGGGCGAGCACGGACGCCGGCGCGCCGGACAGGGGGATGATTTCTGGCAATACCGTCCGGTACGGCAGGGCGATCCCGTCAGGATGATCGACTGGCGTCGCTCGGCGCGTGGCGACATGCAATTCGTGCGTGAACGTGAATGGCAGATCGCGCAAAGCGTCATGCTCTGGGTGGATCAGGCGGCGTCGATGCGGTTTGCATCAGACCCTAACCTGCCCGAAAAGGCCGATCGCGCGCGTTTGCTGGCCTTGGCGGTGGCCGTCCTGCTGGTGCGTGGCGGCGAACGCGTGGGCCTGACAGGGACTGCCTTACCGCCACGCCGCGGCAATGCGCAACTGCTGCGGCTGGCCGAGATGTTCAGCCGAGATGAGGACATGGATTACGGGATCCCCGAGGCGCGCGCGATGATACCGCAGGCGCGTGCCATGTTCGTATCCGATTTCCTGTCCGACCTCTTGCCGGTTCAGGCCGCCCTGACCAAGGCCGCGGATCGTGGGGTGCGTGGTGTCCTGATCCAGGTTCTGGATCCCAGCGAGGAAGCATTTCCGTTCCAGGGGCGCACCATCTTTCAAAGCATGGGTGGAACACTGGCGCATGAGACGCTGAAAGCGGGCGATTTGCGTGGCCGCTACTTGGAGCGGCTGGCGGAACGCAAGGCTGCCCTGGCCGATCTGTGCGCGGCCACGGGTTGGCAGTATCAGTGCCATCACACCGATGCCGCCGCGCAATCGGCGCTTCTGTGGGTCTGGCGCGCGCTGGAGCGGGGAGCTGGCACATGATGATCGGCCCCATCGGTTTCGCGGCCCCCTGGCTGCTGCTGGGCCTTCTGGCCTTGCCGATCCTGTGGATCATCCTGCGGGCTGTGCCGCCCGCGCCCATCCGTCGCCGCTTTCCCGGTGTTGCCTTGCTCTTGGGCCTCAAGGACGATGAAAGCGTCACGGATCGCACCCCCTGGTGGCTTTTGCTTCTGCGGATGCTGGCCGTTGCGGCCGTCATCATCGGTCTGGCGGGGCCTGTGCTGAACCCGCAGGCGGATCGCCAGCCGGGTAACGGTCCTGTTCTGATCGTGATGGATGGCGGCTGGGCAGGCGCGCAGGACTGGACCGGGCGCGCCGAGCTTGCGGATCGCATGCTGGCCGAAGCCGGTCGCGAGGGGCGAACCGCCGCGATCCTGCGGCTGAGTGCGCCGGAACAGGCGGCCTTTCAATCCGCAGACCTGTGGCGCAGCCGCATTGCCGGGATGACACCGCAACCCTGGACGCCGACCCCGGATATGGTGGCGCGGGCCATCGATCTGCTGCCCGACGGCGGGTTCGAGACGCTTTGGTTCACCGATGGCCTGGCGATCGACGGTCGTGACGACCTGCTTGCCGCCCTGGAAGCGCGGGGCACGGTGCGCGTCTTTGCTTCGGGCCGCAGCCCCGTCGCGATGGTGCCTGCAACTTATCAGGAAGGCGTGCTGCAATTGGCCGCCCGCCGCGCCAGTGGCGGCCCGGCGCTGGATCTGACGGTGGCCGCGCACGGGCTGGACCCCTCCAGAACACCGCGTGTTCTGGCCAACCTGCCATTGCAGTTCGAACCGGACGCGACCGAAGCGATGACGCAGGCAAGCCTGCCTTCGGAACTGCGGGCGCGCATCACGAGGTTCGAGATCGAAGGCCTGCGCAGCACCGGGGCCGTGGCCTTGTCGGATGACAGTCTCAGCCGTCGCGAGGTTGCGCTGATTGCCGGGCGCGAGGACCGCGAGGGACTGGAGTTGCTGTCGCCGTTGCATTACCTGCGTCAGGCCCTTGCCCCGAATGCCGACTTGCTGGAGGGCGAGCTGCTCGATCTGCTTCCGGCCAATCCCGATGTCATCATCCTGGCGGATATCGCGACGCTGTCGCCTTCGGAAGAGGATGCGCTGCTGGACTGGACAGAGAATGGCGGTCTTCTGCTACGCTTTGCCGGGCCGCGCCTTGCGGCCAGCGAAGTCAGCCGGACAGACGAACATCCGTTGATGCCGGTCAGGTTGCGGGCCGGTGGCCGGACGGTCGGCGGCGCCATGAGCTGGGGTGACCCCAAGACGCTGGCACCCTTCACCGAAGACAGCCCGTTCTTCGGCCTGCCGATTCCCGATGACGTGACGGTGACGGCGCAGGTCATGGCGCAACCTGATCCGACGCTGGCAGATCGCGTGATCGCGCAGTTGACCGACGGAACACCCCTTGTGACGCGCAAGCCGGTCGGACAGGGGCATGTCGTGCTGATGCATGTGACGGCCAATGCCGAATGGTCCAGCCTGCCGCTGTCTGGGTTGTTCGTGCGCATGCTGGAACGGCTTGCCGTGTCATCTGTGGGCCAGGGTCTGGTGGGCGAGGATCTTGAAGGCACCTCGTGGCAGCCCGTGACGGTGCTTGACGGGTTCGGCCGCGTCCAGGACGCGCAAACCCTTCCGGGTGTGGATGGGGCGGCCTTGCTCTCGGCTCCGCTGGGCCCGGATTTGCGGCCGGGTCTTTATGACGGCAATGACCGTCGCATCGCGCGCAACACCATATCCGCCGATACCGTCCTGTCGCCCGCGACATGGCCGGCGCGCATCCCGGTCGAGGGGTTGTCGCGCCCGGCGGAAACGCCGCTTGCCGGTTACCTTCTGGCGGCGGCGCTGGGCCTTCTGCTGGCTGATGTGATCGCCTCGCTTGCCCTGTCCGGTCGCCTGATCGGCGCCCGCGCCGCCGTGATCCTGCTGGTTGCGTTGTCCGCGCTGCCGCGTGATGCGGTGGCCGATGATGCCTTTGCCATCGCCGCGACATCGGAACTGCGGCTTGGCCATATCGTCACCGGCGATGCCCGCCTTGATGACATGGCGCAGGCCGGTCTGAGGGGCTTGTCGGAGACACTGTTCTTCCGTACCTCGGTCGAACCGGGTGCGCCGATGGCGGTCAATCTTGAAACCGATGAGATCGGGCTTTTCCCGTTCCTCTACTGGCCGATCACGCCGGAACAGCCCACGCCCTCGGTCGAGGCCTATGAAAAGCTGAACCGTTATCTGCGCTCGGGCGGCATGATCCTTTTCGACACGCGCGATGCCGATGTGGCCGGTTTCGGTGCAGCCAGCCCCAATGGCCGCAAGCTGCAGCAACTGGCGGCCCCGCTGGATATTCCCGCGCTTGAGCCGATCCCCGAAGATCACGTCATCACCCGGACCTTCTATCTCTTGCAGGATTTCCCCGGTCGCCACACAGCCCGCGACGTCTGGGTCGAGGCGGCACCCGCGGATGCGGAACGGATCGAAGGCATGCCGTTCCGAAACCTCAACGATGGTGTCACGCCCGTTGTGATCGGTGGAAATGACTGGGCTGCCGCCTGGGCCATGGATGAACGGGGCAATGCCCTGTTTCCGGTGGGGCGTGGTTTCGGTGGCGAGCGGCAGCGCGAACTCGCGTTCCGATTTGGGGTCAATCTGGTGATGCATGTGCTGACGGGCAACTACAAATCCGACCAGGTCCATGTGCCCGCGCTTCTGGACAGGTTGGGCCAATGACGGGACAGATCATCTTTGATCCGCTTCTGCCCTGGGCCGTTCTGGCGGTGCTGGCAGCAATTGTCATGGTTGCCGCCGGGTTGGCGTTGACGCGTGGCCTGTCGGGCTGGGCCTTGCGCCTGCTGGCCGGGCTGGTCGTGCTGGCCGCGCTCAGTGGGCCGAACTGGCAGGAAGAAGACCGCGCCGCGTTGTCTGACATCGTGCTGATGCTTGTCGATCGCTCGTCCAGCCAGGCGCTGGGTGACCGTGCGGCCCGCACTCTTGAGGCAGCGGATGCGCTTGAGGCCGAACTGGCCGCGCGTCCCGATACCGAGGTGCGCCGGATCGAGGTGCCCGATGGTGATGGGGACAGCGGCACCCAGATGATGACCGCCCTGAACGAGGCATTGGCGCAAGAGCCGCGCGGGCGTATCGCCGGGATCGTGGCGCTGGGCGATGGCCGCATTCACGACATGGACCGCGCCCCCGAACTGCCCGCGCCGCTGCATCTGCTGCACACCGGTCTGCCGGAAGACTGGGACCGCCGCCTGATCGTGGAAAATGCCCCGGCATTTGCCATTCTGGGTGAACCGGTGATGTTGTCCCTGCGGGTCGAGGACATGGGCGCCGCACCCGAGGGCGTGACACGCGCCCCGCTTGAAATCTCGGTCGATGGCGGCGAGCCGCAGCGCTACGAGATCGAGATTGGCCGCACCTTCGAATTGCCGGTGACCCTGCCCCATGGCGGGCGCAACGTGATCCAGTTCACGGTGCCGCAGGCCGAAGGCGAATTGACCGATCGCAACAACACCGCCCTTGTCCAGATCAACGGCGTGCGCGACCGTCTGCGCGTGTTGCTGGTGTCGGGCCAACCCCATGCAGGCGGGCGCACTTGGCGTAACCTGCTGAAATCGGACAGTTCGGTCGACCTGGTGCATTTCACGATCCTGCGCCCACCCGACAAGCAGGATGGCGTCCCGGTGTCCGAACTGTCGCTGATCGCCTTTCCCACGCGCGAGTTGTTCATGGAGAAGATCGAGGATTTCGATCTGATCATCTTTGATCGCTACAAGCGGCGGGGCATTCTGCCCACGCTCTATCTTGAAAACGTGGCCGACTATGTGCGCAAGGGTGGCGCGGTGCTGGTTGCGGCTGGGCCGGATTTCGCGACGGCCTCGTCTCTCTACCGCTCGCCGCTGTCCACGGTTCTGCCCGCGCGCCCTACCGCCCGCGTGATCGAGGAAGGGTTCGTGCCCCGGATCACCGACATGGGCCAACGGCATCCTGTCACGGCGGGGCTTGCCCCACCGGAAGGCGAGGATTGGGGCCGCTGGTTGCGCCAGATCGACCTTGAGACCGAGCGTGGCAATGTCGTGATGTCCGGTATCGACGATCGCCCGCTGTTGATCCTGGACCGTGTGGATGAAGGGCGCATCGCGCTTCTGGCGTCTGATCAGGCCTGGCTCTGGGATCGGGGCTACGAGGGTGGTGGGCCGCAGCTGGAACTGCTGCGCCGCCTTGCCCATTGGATGATGAAGGAACCCGAGCTTGAGGAAGAGGCGATTTGGGCCGAACCCACGGGGCAACGCATGCGGATCATCCGCCGGACCCTGAAAGACAGCGCCGGACCGGTCACGATCATCACGCCGGGTGGCGAGGAAGTCGAAGTGCCCCTGACGGAAGTCAGCCCCGGTCAGTTCGAAGCCGTTTATGACGGGCCCGAAATCGGGCTTTATCGCCTGACGGATGGCGATCAGTCCGCCGTGATCGGCCTTGGTCCCGCCGCACCGCGCGAGTTCGAGCAGACCATCGCGACAGGTGAGGTGATGCAGCCCGCAATCGATACGCTGCGCGGTGGCGTTCTGCCGCTGGCCGAGGGGCTGCCCGCGATCCGCGAGGTCAGCGCAGGCCGTCCCGCCGCCGGGCGCGGTTGGATCGGCCTGACCCCGCGCGATGCGTTCGAGACGCGCGATCTGCGCCAGATGCCGCTGTTGCCGGCTTGGTTGGTGCTGTTGCTGGCGTCCGGTCTGATCGTGGGGGCTTGGCTGCGCGAAGGCCGGCGCTGACGCCTCAGCGCCGCAAGGGCACGCGAAATGTCTGCTCTGACCACCCATCGCGATTGCAGCTTGCCCTGATGAAAACCTCGGTCGTGCCGTCGGGGACCATCACGTTGTTCAGGCTGCGGGTGAAGGGTTGTTCGTCAACATGCGGATGGAACAATTCGCGATAGCCAAGGCGCTTGCCCGTGGCATCCAGCACTTCCCACCCATCGGCATAGTGATCCCAGCCTGTATCGGGGTGGCCGATACTGACATCGAATCGCCATCCCATGCTGGCATGGGTGGCGGTGACCCCCACGATCCGTGGCGGATCTGCCCTTGCGACTGTGCCGGACAGGCAGAGAAGGATGGAAGACAGTGCTGCAAACCTGAATGTCATGCCTCTACCCTATCAGTCCGGAATGCGATGCCTGCTCACGTCTGCGTGTGGCCCATGCCGTCCGTCTGGGCCACCAGGATCGCACGGGATTGCGAGGCGAACTCGCGCCGCCACAAAACGAAAAGGGTGATCATCGTGGCGGCGATCAGCGGCAAGGTTCCCAGGAACCACGCGGCGCTGCCCAACGCGAAATAGACCGAGCGCAGGCCGCGGTTGAAGCTGCGCGCCGCGGTGATGTTGACCTCTGCTGCCTTGGCGGCGCGCGGTAAGGCCGCCGCATCCTCGGCATCATTGGGCACGGCCGCGATCAGCACGGCGCAGTAACCGAACAATCGATGCGACCAGACGAATTTCAGAAAGGCATTGGCCAGGAAGGCCAGTGTGACCAGCAGCTTCACCTCCCAGACAAAGATCGGATCTTGCGTCATCGTCAGATCACTTGCCAGGCCTTGCAGACGTTCGGCATTGCCGATCAGGGCAAGCCCGCCACCGATGGCGATCATCGTGGCCGAGGCAAAGAACGAGGCCCCTTGCCGCAGGGCGCTGAGAACCTGCGCATCGAACATCCGCGTCTGACGCGTCACCATCATGCGCATCCATTCCCGCCGATATTCCGCCATCAGCACCGAGACCGAGGGGCGGGCGCTGTTCAGTGCCTCGATCCTCCAGCCAATCACGATCCAGCCCACGAAGAGCAGGGCAAGCCCCGCGATATCCAGCGGGCCGAACAATCCTAGGCGATCTGTCCAAGTCATGCCAAAATCCTAGTGCGGCATATCTTGACTTGCCAGACGTATAAATTGGTTATATTTTCTTACCAATAATCAGGAGGAGATCAGACATGGACATGCCAAGCCCGAATCCTGCGATCCTTGCCAAGAAACCTCGGCTGATCGAGCGGCTGTTGCAGGTTCTGCCGGCAGATGCGGTGATCCATCTGGAATCCGAAACCCGTGCCTATGAGTGCGACGCGCTGACCGCGTACCGTTGCCCGCCAATGGCGGCTGTGCTGCCTTCCAGCACGCAGGAAGTATCCGATGTGCTGCGGATCTGTCACGACATGGGGGTGCCCGTGGTGCCGCGCGGGTCGGGCACATCGCTGGCGGGCGGCGCGTTGCCGACAGCGGATAGCGTGATCTTGGGCGTGGCGCGGATGAATGCTGTTCTGGAAACCGACTATGACAACCGCTTCGTGCGCGTGCAGTCGGGCCGCACCAACCTGAGCGTGACCGGCGCGGTCGAGGAAAATGACTTTTTCTACGCGCCTGATCCTTCAAGCCAGCTGGCCTGTGCGATTGCCGGCAATATCGCCATGAATTCCGGCGGGGCGCATTGCCTGAAATACGGCGTGACCACCAACAACCTGATGGGTGTGACCATGGTGCTGATGGATGGCACCGTGGTCGAAATCGGCGGCGCGCATCTGGATTCCGGCGGTCTGGATCTGCTGGGCGTGATCTGCGGATCGGAGGGCCAGCTTGGCGTGGTGACCGAGGCGACGCTGCGTATCCTGCGCAAGCCCGAAGGCGCACGCCCCGTCCTGATGGGCTTTGACAGCAACGAGGTGGCGGGCGAATGCGTGTCCGACATCATCAAGGCGGGTGTGCTGCCTGTTGCGATCGAATTCATGGACCGTCCCTGCATCCGCGCGACCGAAGCCTTTGCAAAGGCCGGGTATCCCGATTGCGAGGCGCTGCTGATCGTCGAGGTCGAAGGCTCGGATGCCGAAATAGACGAGCAGCTGGAGCGGATCGTCGCAATTGCCCGGCGCCACAATCCGGTGGAGCTGCGCGAAAGCAAATCGGCCGACGAAAGCGCGCGGATCTGGCTGGGGCGCAAGTCGGCTTTCGGGGCGATGGGGCAGATCAACGACTACATGTGCCTCGATGGGACCATCCCGGTCAGCCAACTGCCCTTCGTGCTGCGTCGCATCGGCGAGATGAGCAAGCAATATGGGCTGGATGTGGGCAACGTGTTCCATGCCGGAGACGGCAACATGCATCCGCTGATCCTGTTCGATGCGAACAAGCCCGGCGATCTGGAACTCTGCGAGGCTTTCGGCGCCGATATTCTGCGTCTCTGCGTCGAGGTGGGCGGTTGCCTGACCGGTGAGCATGGCGTGGGCATCGAAAAGCGCGACCTGATGGTGGATCAGTTCGCCCCTGACGATCTGGATATCCAGATGGCGGTCAAGGATGTATTCGATCCGCAATGGCTGCTGAATCCGGCCAAGGTGTTCCCGCTGCAAGCCTCGGAAGCCCGTCGCGCGGCATGACATTGCCGGGGGCGCTGTCCCCGGACCCTCAAGGCATTTATGGAAGATGAAGATGATGATCCCCCGGACAGAGGCCGAATTGGCCGACATGGTCGCAGGTGCGACCGGGCGCTTGCAGATCATCGGCGGGGGCACACGCTCCGTCGCGCAGGCGCGTGAGGCCCAGGTGCTGACGGCGCGGGGCCTGTCGGGCATCACGCTTTACGAGCCCGGTTCCCTGACCCTTGTCGCGCAGGCCGGAACACCTGTGGCAGAGATCGAGGCCGCTCTGGCCGCGGAAGGTCAGCGCCTGCCCTTCGAGCCGATGGATCATCGGGGATTGCTGGGGACCAGTGGCACACCCACCATCGGTGGCGTGGTCGGCGGCAATGTCAGCGGTCCGCGCCGCATCCAAGTGGGGGCCGCGCGCGATTTCCTGTTGGGCGTGCGCTTTGTCGACGGGACGGGACGTATCCTGAAGAACGGTGGCCGGGTGATGAAGAACGTCACCGGCTATGACCTGGTCAAGCTGATGGCGGGCGCGCGCGGGCGCCTTGGTGTGCTGAGCGAGGTATCCTTCAAGGTGCTGCCCATGCCCGAAGTGGCCGTGACCCTGGTTTTGCCGGATCTGGATGACGCGGGCGCGGTGCAGGCGATGGCCCGCGCGCTTGGTTCGCCCTACGAGGTGACGGGTGCCGCCCATTGGCCGGGGCAGGGGGCCTATCTGCGGATCGAAGGTTTCGCCGGTTCCGTGGCCTATCGCGCCGGAAAATTGCGCGAGATGCTGGGTGGCGAGGTCGAAGACAGCGTGGAGCGGTGGGCTGCGATCCGCGATGTCACCCCGTTCCAGCAGGTCGACGGGGATATCTGGCGTCTGTCCGTCAAGCCCAGCGATGCGCCGGGTCTGGTGGCGCGTGCAGGCGCGGATGGCGCGCTTTATGACTGGGGCGGCGGGCTTGTCTGGCTCAGGATGGCGCCGGGCACGGACCTGCGCGCGCGCCTTGGTGCCTTCGATGGGCATGCCACGCTTGTACGCGCGGGCGCCGACACGCGCGCACGCCTGCCCATGGAGCAACCCGAACCGCCGGCCTTGGCAGCGCTGTCCGCCGGCATTCGCGCCCGGTTCGATCCGCGCGGCATCTTCGCGGCTGAAACGGACATGTCACCCGTGGTGGTGTCATGATCTTTTTTCTGCTTGTGCCTGCGGTTGTGGCCCTGTCGCTGTGCCTGTTGCAACCGGGTCGCCAGGCGGCGGCGGGCATCGGCATTGCAGCCGTCTTTCTGGCTGTGCTTTGGTTTGCCACGGGTGGCATCGTGGGCGAGGGTCTTGGCGGGACCTATGCCTTGATGGCCGCGTCCGGCGTGGCCCTTGCGGGTCTGGCGCATCTGACGCACCGCGTACTTGGTCCGCGCCTGCCGGTCTGGGGCTATGCCCTGGCGGCGGTTTTTCTTCTTGTGGCCCTTTCGGCCTTCTTGCGCGCACTTGCGGGGAATTGACATGCAGACGACATTTACTCCCGACCAGTTGAAAGACCCGGCCATCGCGCGGTCGAACGAAATCCTGCGATCCTGCGTGCATTGCGGTTTCTGCACGGCCACTTGCCCCACCTACCAGGTGCTGGGCGATGAACTGGACAGCCCCCGTGGGCGCATCTACCTGATCAAGGACATGCTGGAGAACGAGCGCGTGCCCGACGCACGGACGGTCAAGCATATCGACCGTTGCCTGTCCTGCCTCGCCTGCATGACGACTTGCCCGTCGGGTGTGCATTACATGCACCTTGTCGATCATGCCCGCGCCTATATCGAGGATCATTACAAGCGCCCGCTGTCCGACCGGCTGCTGCGCTGGGTTCTGGCGCGGATTCTGCCCTATCCGATGCGGTTCCGGGTGGCCTTGCTGGGTGCGAAGATCGGGCGTCCCTTCGCCTTTCTGATGCCGGATGCGCGCTTGCGCGCCATGCTGGAGATGGCACCGAAAGAGATCCCCCCGGTCAGCCGCAACGACGACCCGCAGACCTTTGCCGCGCAGGGTGCGCGGCGCAAGCGGGTGGCGCTGATGACCGGCTGCGCGCAAAGGGCGCTGAACACCGACATCAATGATGCGACGATCCGCCTGCTGCAGCGTCATGGCTGCGATGTGGTGATCGCCGAGGGGCAGGGCTGCTGCGGCGCGCTGACCCATCACATGGGCAAGGAAAAGGAAAGCCACGCCACAGCCGCCCGCAACATCCGTGCCTGGGTCGCCGAGATGGATCGCGGCGGGCTGGACGCGATCGTGATCAATACCAGCGGCTGCGGCACAACGGTCAAGGATTACGGCCACATGTTCCGCAACACCGATCTGGCCGAGGATGCCGCGCGCGTGTCCGCCATCGCCAAGGATGTGTCCGAGGTGCTGATGACCCTTGATCTGCCCAAGGGCGATGACAAGGGGATGACCGTGGCCTACCACGCGGCCTGTTCCCTGCAGCATGGGCAGAAGATCAAGACCTATCCCAAGGACCTGCTGAAGAACGCGGGTTTCGCGGTGGTCGAACCTGCGGACAGCCACCTGTGCTGCGGCTCTGCCGGGACCTACAACCTGATGCAGCCCGAGATCTCGAAGCAGTTGAAGGACCGCAAGGTGCGTACGCTCGAGGCGCGCAATCCGGATGTGATCGCGGCCGGGAATATCGGCTGCATGATGCAGATCGGATCGGGAACGCAGGTGCCGATTGTCCACACGGTCGAGTTGCTGGACTGGGCCACGGGTGGGCCACAGCCGGCCGCACTGACCGCACCGGGAAAAAGACAGCCCGAGATCCCGATTCTGCGCTGATCCCTGTCGCATTTTTGCCTTAATCTGCGCCTACCCTGTTCCCAATTCCGAGGGACCATGATGAATCGCAGGTTTTTCCGGGCTTTGGGCCTGATATGCGCGGGCATTTTCCTGACATCCGGCGTGGTTTCCGCGCAGGACGCGCGCCTGACTCGACTGGATACCGGCGATCAGACCCGCGGCTGGGAGGCCGTTGGCCGTCTGGATATAGATGGACGGGGTTTCTGCACGGGTGCGCTGATCGCGCCCGATCTGGTTCTGACCGCAGCGCATTGCCTGTTTGACCGAACGACAGGCCAGCGGATCGACCATAGCAAGATCGAGTTCCGGGCAGGATGGCGCAACGGCCGTGCCGAGGCCTATCGCTGGGTGCGGCGCGCGGTGATCGACCCTGACTATACCTATGATGAAACAGTGGTTTCGACGCGCGTGCGCAATGACGTGGCCCTTCTGGAACTGCAGCAACCGATCCGCACAACCTCGGTCGTGCCCTTCGATACGGACTCGCGCCCGCGCACCGGTGACAGGGTCGGCGTCGTGTCCTATGCCTATGACCGCGCCGATGCGCCATCCTTGCAGGAAATGTGCGGCGTCATGGGCCAGCAGGACGGCGTGCTGATCATGTCCTGTTCGGTGGATTTCGGATCTTCCGGTGCGCCGATCTTTTCCTTTGGATCCGAAGGGGTGCGCATCGTATCCGTTGTTTCCGCCAAGGCCGAAGTCCGGGGAACCAAGGTTTCGCTGGGCACGCAGTTGCAGGAACCCCTCAACAGGCTGAAGGCGCAGCTTGCGGCGGGCGACGGGGTCTTTCTGCACGCCTCGCCCGACAGCAATCGCGTGACGCCCGGTGGCGTGCAACGCGATACCGGGGCCAAGTTCGTCCGGCCCTGATCGGGCCTGCCCCGTCTTGAAACTCTCTGAACCGCTTCCCACATCTGGGGTATCGGGGTGCCACCAAGGGCCCTGACCACATGGCCTGTCCCGGATGGGAAGGCGTTTTCAAGTTGTCGCTCAGATGGAGGATGACCCATGCGAAACTTCGACCTTGCACCGCTTTACCGTGCAACCGTTGGCTTTGACCAGATTGCAGACCTGATGGACCGCGTGTTCGCCAGCGATATGCCGCAGCCGACATACCCGCCCTACAACATCGAGAAAACCGCAGAGAATGCTTATCGCATCTCGCTGGCCGTCGCGGGTTTCGCGGCCGATGACCTGACCGTCGAGGTCAAGGAAAACGCGCTTGTCGTAGCAGCCCGAAAATCGGATGAGGCCGACGAAAGCAGGACCTACCTGCACCGTGGCATTGCCACCCGTGCCTTTGAACGGCGCTTCACGCTGGCCGATCACGTGCGCGTCACGGGTGCCACCCATGCTGACGGTATGCTGCACATCGATCTTGTGCGCGAAATCCCCGAAGTGCTGAAACCCCGCCGCATCCAGATCGCAAGCCCGGCCACGTCGCGTCAGGCCGACAAGGACGTGGTCGAGGCGCAAGCCGTAAACTGACGGGCACGCCCTCTGCCCTGATGTCGGACCCGCAGGAGCGATCCTGCGGGTCCCTTTTCGTCAGCCGGCCCAAACGGCATAGCTGCCCGCAACAGCTAGATAGCGACCTGTCTTGCCCAATCCGACAAGCAGGATGACAAGGGCGATCTTTGTGCGCATGGCGCCTGCCACCACGGTCAGCGGATCGCCCACGATCGGCACCCAGGCCATCAGCAGCGACCAGCGCCCGTATTTTTCATACCAGGCCTGCGCACGGTCATATTGGGCAGGTGACACCGGGAACCAGCGGCGATCCCGAAACTCGGACGCATAGCGGCCCATCCAATAGGTCAGGATTGATCCCAGCAGGTTGCCGATCACGGCGACCGTCAACAGTATCACGGGGTCGCCGATCCCCGTGGCCAGAAACCCCAGCAGCACCGCCTCTGACGATCCGGGCAGAATCGTGGCCGAGGTGAAGGCGCTGAAGAACAGCGCGGCATAGGCGGAAAGCGGGGTCATGAGCACCTGCATGTGACTGGCCCTGCCCCTTGATGGCCAAGCCCTGTTGGCTTGCAGATAGGCATGGCCCTGGGCCAAGGCAATCCTTCATGAATGACGACAGAATCTCTGTCTGATGTGAAAAGGGCGGACCGTTTGCGCGGCCCGCCCTTTCGCTGTCTCGGGATGCGGTCTTAAACCGCCATGCAGATATACTTCATCTCAAGGTAATCCTCGATCCCGTGGCGGCTGCCTTCGCGGCCGAGACCGGATTGCTTGACCCCGCCGAAAGGTGCAACCTCGGTCGAGATGATGCCCGTGTTCACCCCCACTATCCCGTATTCCAGCGCTTCTGCCACCTTGTAGACGCGGCTCAGGTCGCGGGCATAGAAATAGGCGGCCAGACCAAAGATCGTGTCATTCGCAAGGTGGATCACCTCATCCACATCAGTGAACTTGAACAGCGGCGCGAAAGGACCAAAGGTTTCTTCGGTCGCGACGATCATGTCGCGGGTGGCACCCGTCACGATGGTGGGGGGAAGGAAGTTGCCCGGCCCCTGCATCGGCTCGCCGCCCATGATCACGGTGCCGCCTTTCGCGGTGGCATCGGCCACATGGGTCTGGACCTTCTTGATCGCATTGGCGTTGATCAGCGGTCCAAGGGTGGTTCCCGCCTCAAGCCCGTCACCGACCTTGAGCTTGCCCACCGCCTCTTTCAGCTTGGCGGCGAAAGCGTCGTAGATGCCGGCCTGCACATAGATCCGGTTGGCGCAGACGCAGGTCTGGCCGTTGTTGCGGAACTTGCACATGATGGCGCCCTCTACGGCGGCATCCAGATCGGCATCGTCGAACACGATGAACGGCGCATTGCCACCCAATTCCATCGAACATTTCATCACCTGATCGGCGGCCTGGCGCAACAATATGCGCCCCACATTGGTCGACCCGGTAAAGCTGAGCTTGCGCACGGTAGGGTTCTCGCAGAACTCCTTGCCTGTCTCGGACGCGTTGGTGGTGGTCACGATGTTCAGAACACCCGCCGGAATGCCTGCGCGTTCCGCCAGCACGCCCATGGCCAGCGCCGACAGCGGCGTCAGTTCTGATGGGCGGGCGACAAAGCCGCAGCCGGCGGCCAGCGCGGGTGCCACCTTGCGGGTGATCATGGCGGTCGGGAAGTTCCACGGCGTGATGGATGCGGCCACGCCGATCGGCTGCTTGATCACGGTGATGCGCTTGTCGCGCTGATGACCGGGGATCGTCTCGCCATAGATGCGCTTGGCTTCTTCGGCGAAAAACTCGATGAAGGCGGCGCCATATGCGATCTCGCCCTTGGCTTCGGCCAGCGGTTTGCCCTGTTCCGCGGTCAGGATCGTCGCCAGGTCATCCGTGTTTTCGATCATCAGGTCGAACCAGCGGCGCAGGATCGTGGCGCGTTCCTTTCCGGTGTATTTCGCCCATTCCTTTTGCGCTGTTTCCGCAGCGGCGATGGCTTGTGCCACCTGATCGCGGCTGAGGTCGGCGACATTGGCGATCACGTCGCCGCGTGCGGGGTTGGTCACCTCGAATGTGGTTCCAGTCTCACTCTCGACCCATTTACCACCGACATAGGCCTTTTCGGCCAGCAGCGACGGGTCCTTGAGCAGGGATTTCAGGTCTGTCTTGCCGTCCAGCATGGCGCATCCTCCAATTATCCAGTGGCACAGGGAAAGCATCTGGCGCTAGGCTTGTCCAGAGCAGGAGGAGAGATTGCCATGGCCGAGCTGGACGATGCCTACGCCAACGCCGCCCATATTCCGGGGTCGGCGGATTATCCGCCACGCTGGGGACGCGCGGCCGAGGCGCTGCGGGAAGGCCTGATCGAGCAAGGTCTGGCCGATCTGGACCTGTCCTATGGCGACAGCCCGCGCCAGCGCTTCGATCTGTTCCACCCCGGTGCCGAGGCCAAGGGGCTGCTGGTTTTCGTTCATGGCGGCTATTGGCTGCGTTTCGACAAGAGCGTCTGGTCGCATCTGGCAGCGGGGGCCTTGTCGCATGGCTGGGCGGTGGCCATGCCATCCTATGACCTGTGCCCGCAGGTAGGGATCGCCGATATCACGCAACAGATCGCCAAAGCCGTGACGACCGCTGCCGCCATGGTCGCCGGGCCCATCGTGCTGGCTGGGCATTCGGCGGGTGGTCATCTGGTGACACGGATGCTGCAACCGGGCCTGCTGCCCGATACCGTTGCGGCGCGCCTGCGCCATGTGCTGTCGATTTCACCCGTGTCGGACCTGCGTCCGCTGATGCGCACCAGCATGAACGCCGACTTCAAGCTGAACGATGCCTCTGCCAGGGCCGAAAGCCCGGCCTTGATGGTCGAACGCCTGCCGGTGCCCGTGACCGTCTGGGTCGGCGCTGACGAGCGCCCGGTGTTTCTGGATCAGGCGCGCTGGCTGGCCGAGGCATGGGGCTGCGGGCATGTGGTGGAAGAGGGCAAACACCACTTCGATGTGATCGATGCGCTGGCCGAAGCGGATAGCCCTATGATGCACCGCCTTCTGGGCTGAGCCGGCGTCATCCAGGCATTTTGGGAACAACGCAGGGGGCGGGCGCAACGACCCGCTTAACCGTGCAGGTCCTGCCAGCTGGGTTTGACATCGCCCGGCAGGGATGTGGCCGCGAACATGGCGCGTGCGATGGCCCGTGCCATGCAGGTGGCGGCGGCATGGCCCAGTTCCAGCGTGTCGATGATCGGATGGCCCAGTGCGCGCGCGCCTGTGGCAACCGCAAAGATCAGGTCGCCATCCATCGGCGTATGCGCAGGCACAAGCGCACGGGCAAACCCGTCATGGGCGGCGGTGGCCATGCGCGTGCATTGCGCCTGGGTCAGGTCGGCATCGGTGGCCACGATACCGATCGTTGTATTGGCGTGGCTGGCGATCTTGGTCACGGCGACATGCGGATCGGGATAGGTCCGCGCCACGCCCATGCCGCCGAATTCATCGCCCCACTCGAAGGGTGCGGCCCAGAAATGTGCACTGTCCCCGACAGTGGCCGACCCCAGCGCATTGACCGCGACCAGCGCGCCCACGGTATGGCCCGAAGGCAGGATGACCGAGGCCGATCCCAGCCCGCCACGCAGGTTGGCCGTGATCGCCCCCGTTCCCGCGCCGACGCTGCCGATCCCGAAGGACATGGCGGCATTGGCCAATGCATCCCGGCCAAGGGACTTGTAGGGGTTTTCGCCCCAATCCTTTGCGCCACCGTTGTTGAGATCGAACAGGATCGCCGCCGGCACGATCGGAACGGTATGCGCGCCGACGCGGTATCCCCGCCCCGCAAGCCGCAGGGCATCGGCCACGCCCGACGCTGCATCCAGACCAAAGGCCGAACCGCCCGACAGCACCAGCGCATCCACCTGCTGCACCGTCTTGTCGGGCGCCAGAAGATCGGTTTCCCGCGTGCCGGGCGCGCCCCCCATCACATGCACACCAGCCGTGAAGGGTGCATCGGCCACCAACACCGTCACGCCGGTCTTGATCCGCGTATCCGTGGCATTGCCAACCCTGAGGCCCCCCACATCGGTGATCAGGTTCATCGGGCCGGGGGCTGTCGTCTTGGTCATGGGGGTCTTTCCGGGTGCTGTCGGGCCGAGTGGATCACAAACGGATCACGAAATCCTTGCGGGTGGTTTCGACCACCTCCCATACGCCGCGAAACCCCGGCCGCAGCACGAAACTGTCGCCGGCCCGCAGGGTCACGGGCGCGCCGCCTTCCTCGGTCAGGATGCTGACACCCGACAGGATCCGGCAATATTCCCATTCGTCGTAGAAGACGCGCCACGCTCCCGGCGTCGATTGCCAGATGCCGCAGAACAGACCGTCCCTCTCTTCCAGCGTCCATGAGGTGAAGACGGGATCACCCTTGACCACACGGTCCGGGGCCGGTCGGTCCACCTCGGCCGGGCCTTCCGGGGTGACGGGAAAGAACAGGTCCGACATCGGGTCACTTCCTTGCAAAACTCACCGCAGGCTAATGCGGGCGGGTCGGCAGAGGCAAGGGGCAAGCGGCAGGGTTGAAACCGGGGCGACCCGCCCACAGTTCTACAAGATGGGTGCACTGCCTGTCGTGTTGGGGCATGATGGGCCCGTTGCAAGGAGATGGGTGCATGGTAGTGGCACTGGCGCGGCTGATTGTTGTGGGCTTTGTCGTCCTGACCGTGATCTATCTCTCGCTGTCGTTCTATTCGCGTTCCGTCCGCCGGGCCAAGCTGCGCCGCAAGTGGGAGGAAGATATCCGGCGCGGTGACCGCGAAGAATACGTGCGGCGCGGGCTGAAGATCTATGACCGCTCGCTGCGCCGCAAACTGCTCTGGGGTGTCTATATCGTGCCTGTTGTGACCATCGCAGTGGTGATCTATCTGGTAAACTTCAACTGACCGCGAAGGAAACGGTATCATGCTTTACGTGAAATGGACCTTTATCGGAAGCTTCTGGCTGCTGGTCGCGTCCTTTCTGCACTATACCCTTCCACAGCACGATGTGGTGCGGATCACCGATACCTACCTGGAGCGGATCGACTTCGGCGAGAACTCGATCTTCTGGGCCAATGCGCCCACGGGGGATGCCGTCAATCCGCAGAATCGCGATGTGTTCTTCATCCAGACCTTCCGCACGAACGAACGGCCGATGATCTATCGGAACGAGGATACGGGCTGGGGCTGGCCGCCCTATTTCAAGTTCAACACCTCGAACCTTCAGGCGCAGGCGGCCGATCTGGAAAGCCGCTCGACCAGTGGCCAGCAGGCCCAATGGGTCGTGATCCGGCACTACGGGTGGCGCAATGAATTCCTGTCGATCTATCCCAACGCGATCAAGATCTGGCGCGTGGACAGCCCGGATGTCACCATCATTCCCTGGATCAACATCATCATCCTGACGCTGCTGACCGCGTTCTTCTGGGCAATCTGGGTGCGCTGGCGGCGGTTCCGCGAGGCGCGGATCGATCCTGTGCTGGAAGACATCGGCGATAGCCTTGAGGCAGCGACCGACCACGTCGTCGACCGGCGCGGCAAGGTGCGGCGCTGGTGGGACGGCGTGCGCGGCAAGACCCAGGCGCGCTGATCAGCGTTTCCCGTAATAGAGGCCGACGACATGTTCGGCCTCGGCGAAGAACAACCAGCGCGAGGCAAGGATGCCTGCGATATGGCTGATCACGGCCAGCAACCCGAAGACATGCGCAAATGGCAGCACCAAAAGCGCAACGGGCAGCACATAGCCCAGCAGAAGGGCGATCATCCGCAGCTTGATCGCATGCTTGCGCCCCACGACATGCACCATCTCGCGCAGCAGGTAATTGGGGCCGGTATGGGGTGGCTCGAAGGCGCGTACCGACCCGATCCCGCCAAGGCCCGTGGCGCTGGCCATTGTCGTGCCGGAGGCGGCAAAGGCGCGGTCACCCTGCCACCACCATGCCAGCTGCAGCATGCCGGCCAGCGGCAACAGGATCAGCGCCCAGCTCACCTGACCGGCCAGCAGCGCGCCGCCCCCAAGCGACAAGGACAGGAACAGCGCCGGCGTCAGCAGGCTGCGCCAGCGCGGCACGGTCTTCATCTGCGTGTAGATCATGGATGTCGTGAACACTGTCCCCACGGCCAGAACCGCGCCCAGCCACCCCAGGGGTACCCAGTCGGCGGCAAGGAACACACGCCCGATGGCGTAGGCGGCCATCACGGCCAATGTGACCACCGCGCAGATCGCCTCGCGGCTCAGCCAGCTTGACCGCCACTGCGTGAAGGCCAGCAATCCGCGTTCCGGGTGGCCCAGGTGAAAAGCCGAAGCGATCAGCCCGCCCCCCGCCAGCGCATAGGCGATGGCGAAAAATACGAAAGCCACCAGCCCGGTTGATCCGGGCATGCCGATGCCCAGCCAGAACATCAGGCCAAAGCCAAGACCGGACAGCGTCGTGAAGGCGATGATCGAAGGTGCCGGATGCATGTCAGAGCCTGTCCAGTGCTTTGTCGAGCCAGCCGAGGAAGCCCTTGGGCTGATCGGTCACCGGCGCCAGAAATGGTGCCAGAACGTCGATCTCCCCGGTTTGGTCCAATCGATCCTTGGGGCGTGGGGGCAGGTACTTGTTGACGGGCGCCGTACCCTGTTCCGGCATCAGGTCCATGCCGCCGCGCGCTGCCACCAGCTGACTGACGTCGCTGTCCGGGTCGGACAGATCCCCGAAATGCCGGGCATTGCTGGGGCAGGTGCGCACGCAGGCAGGCACGCGATCCACCTCGGGCAGGTTTTCATTGTAGATGCGGTCCACGCAGAGGGTGCATTTCTTCATCACCTTGGCGGCCATGTCCATTTCCCGCGCGCCGTAAGGGCAGGCCCAGGCGCAAAGGCCGCAGCCGATGCAGGCATCTTCGTTCACAAGGACGATCCCGTCCTCGCGCCGCTTGTAGCTGGCCCCGGTCGGGCAGACGGTCACACAGGGCGCATTGTCGCAATGCAGGCAGGATTTCGGAAAATGCACCAGTTGTGCGGCCCCGGCCTCTGGCTGCACCTCGTAGCTGTGCACGCGGTTCAGGAAGGTCCCGGATGGGTCGGCCCCGTAAGGATCCTGATCCGACAGGGGTGCGCCGTAGTTCTGGGTGTTCCATCCCTTGCAGGACACGACACAGGCATGACAGCCCACGCAGGTATCCAGATCGATCACCAGCCCCAGCTTGCGTTCGGTTCTGTCGGGAAGCGTGGTCATGCCAGATGCTCCGCGCTGGGCTGTGCAGGTAGGCGCGTCACGGGCTCTTCCTTCGAGGGGTCCCATGTGGCGATGAACCAGATGAAACTGCCGACGATCAGCGCCACGAAGACGGCAATCACCAGAAGGGTGCGCTGCGTCGGGGTCATGTCTCTACCTTCCAGGCAAGTGTGGCGGGGCCTTGGCCCACGGGCGATGTGATCGGGGGATAGGCGGGTTGGCTGCGCAGGGGTGCGGCGACCTTTTCGATCCTGACGCGCAGGTCGAACCAGGCGGCCTGTCCTGTCACCGGATCGGAATTCGACCAGCGCAGACCATCGCCGCGTGGCGGCAGCAATTCATGGATCAGGTGGTTCAGCAGGAACCCCTTTTCCGCCTCTGGTGCTTTCTGGTCCAGTGCCCATGCGCCCTTGCGCTTGCCGATGGCGTTCCAGGTCCAGACGGTATTGGCGTTCAGCGCCGCCATATGCGCCACGGGCACGGTGATCACCCCATGTGCCGAGGTCACCTGCGCCCAGTCCCCGTCGGCAAAGCCATGCTGGCGCCACAGCGCAGTGGGTACGTAAAGCGGGTTCACCCCATGGATCTGGCGCAGCCATGCATTCTGCGTGCCCCAGGAATGATACATCGCCATCGGGCGCTGGGTCAGGGCGTGGATCGGAAAGGCCTCGGGGTCGGCATGGCCATCCTCAAGTGCTGCATACCAGACCGGCAGCGGGTCCAGCGTGGTCTTGATCCGCTCGCGCAGGTGGTCGGGCGGCTGGCGCGATCCATGCCCCTCGGCCGCCAGCTGGAAGCGGCGCAGCGGCTCGACATAGAGCTGGAACAGATAGGGTTGCGGGCTGTCGTAGAAGCCCATGCCGACCGCCCAGTCCTGGTAGGCGCGGTTCCAGGGTTTGAAATAGGCGGCATCTTCCGGCACATGCGCCACGAAGAAGCCACCGTTAGCGATATACTGGTCCAGCTGCGCGGCATTGGGGCCGCCGCGCCCATGGGTCAGACCCTTGTCACCCGTGCGCCATCCCGCCAGGGGGCCGATGCCCGGCTTGCGCTGATGGTTGACCATGTAATCGGCGTAATCGGCATAGGTCGGGCTTCCGTCGGGTTGCGCCATGCCGGGCAGGCCCAGCCGCGCGCCAAGGTCCAGCAGCACCGATTGAAACCCGCGCACGTCGCGATCCGGTTCGATCACGGGCCAGCGTATCGCATCGGCGGCGCCGTCGGCCTCGGCGATGGGACGATCCAGCAGGCTGATGCAGTCATGCCGTTCCAGATAGGTGGTATCGGGCAGGATCAGGTCGGCATAGGCCACCATTTCGGAACTATACGCATCCGAATAGATGATCCGTGGGATCACGTAATCGCCGTTTTCATCGGTGTCCGTCAGCATCTGCATCACGCCACCGGTGTTCATCGACGAATTCCACGACATGTTGGCCATGTACATGAACAGAGTGTCGATCCTGTAGGGATCGCCCGCATGGGCGTTGCTGATGACCATGTGCATCAACCCATGGGCCGACATCGGGTTGTCCCAGGTGAAGGCCTTGTCGATGCGGGCCGGGCTGCCATCGTCGCGCAGGCACAGGTCGTCCGGCCCCTGCACATAACCCAGATGCGGGCCATCCAGCGGCGCGCCGGGGGTCACCTTGCAATGCGGCTTGGGATGGGCGGTTGCGGGCTTGGGATAGGGCGGTTTGAACCGCATGCCACCGGGCGTTTCCACCGCACCCAAGAGGATCTGCAGGACATGCAGCGCGCGGGCGGTCTGGAAGCCGTTGGAATGGGCCGAGATCCCGCGCATGGCGTGAAAGGCGACGGGACGACCCACCATGGTCTGATGCGTCTCGCCGCGGAAATCGGTCCATTCCCGGTGCAGGATCACCGGATCGTCAAAGGCCGTATGCGCGATCTCGGCGGCCAGTGCGCGGATCTTGGCAGCGGAAATACCGGTGCGCTCGGCAACAGCTTCGGGTGCGTATTGCGGATCGAGGTAGCGTTCCGCCAGCAGATGCATCACCGGGCGATGCGTCACGCCCGCGTGACGATGCGAGGCTGCCAGATCAGGGCGCACGCCGGGTTGGTCGAACGGCGTCAGCTTGCCGGTCACGCGGTCGATCACAAGCGGCTTGCCCGCCTCATCGCGCAGGAACAGGCCATGTTCGGGCGATTTCGGATCGCCATTCACCAGCACCGGGGCGTTGGTGTAGCGTGCCAGATAATCAAGGTCGATCTTGCCCGCGCGCAGCAACTCATGCACCAGCGACAGGATCAGCAGACCATCGGTGCCCGGCGTAATGCCCAGCCAGTCATCGGCCACGGCGTTGTAACCGGACCGGATCGGGTTCACGCCGACGACCCTTGCACCACGCGCCTTGATCCGGCCGATCCCCATCTTGATCGGGTTGCTGTCATGATCCTCGGCCACGCCGAACAGGATGAACAGCTTGGTATGATCCCAGTCGGGCTGGCCGAATTCCCAGAAGGCCCCGCCCATCGTGTAGATGCCGGCGGCTGCCATGTTGACACTGCAGAACCCGCCATGGGCGGCGAAATTCGGCGTGCCGAATTGCTGCGCCCACCATCCGGTAAAGCTTTGTGACTGGTCCCGCCCGGTAAAGAAGGCAAGCTTCTCGGGTGCGGTGTCGCGCAATGGCTTCAGCCATGAGGTGGCCAGCGTCAGCGCCTCGTCCCAGCTGATTTCTTCGAACTGGCCTGACCCGCGCGGACCCACGCGTTTCAAAGGCGCACGCAGGCGCGAGGGCGCATTGACCTGCATGATCCCCGCCGATCCCTTGGCGCAAAGAACACCCTTGTTGACCGGGTGGTCGCGGTTGCCTTCGATATAGGCAACCTTGCCGCCTTTCATGTGCACGTTGATGCCGCAGCGACAGGCGCACATGTAGCAGGTTGTCTTGCGGATTTCGTCCGACACGGGTGGCGATGTATCCAGATGCGGCTGGGTCATGCTGCGTGCTCCTGCATCAGGGAAAGGGCGTCGCGGGCGATCTGACGCTCCTCATCCGCGGGCACCACATGGATGGGCACCACGCCAAAGCAGGCCAGATGCGCAAGGATACCGTCGCGTATGGGCGCGGCATTCTCGCCGATCCCGCCGGTAAAGGCGATGGCATCCAGTCCGCCCATGGCGACGATGGCGGACCCTGCATGGCGCGCGGCCCAATAGCAGAAATGATCGGCGGCAAAGCGCGCCTCGGCCGTGTCCGTCGCCAGAAGCTGGGCCATGTCATTGGTTCTCCCAAGAGCACGCAGGCCGCTGTCCTGGTTCAACAGCTGCGCCGTGCGGTCAATGCCGTGATCTGCGGCGATCCGCAGGACCGCCATGCCGTCGATGCTGCCGGCGCGGCTGCCCATGACCAACCCTTCCAGCGGCGAATACCCCATCGAGGTCGCAACCGACCGACCTTCGAGGATCGCACAGAGGCTGGCGCCATTGCCAAGATGCAGTGCCAGCAACCGGCGTGGCAGATCAGGGCGCAGCGCCTCGACCAGCCCGGCGTAGCTCAATCCATGAAAGCCATAGCGGCGGATACCCTTGTCCCGTTCCGCCTGCGGGATCGCATAGGTGACGGCAACCTCGGGGTTCGTTGCGTGAAAGGCCGTGTCGAAACTGCCGAATTGCGGCAGATCGGGTGCAAGGCGGCCAAGGGCCGTGATGCCCGAAAGGTTATGTGGATTGTGCAGCGGCGCAAGCGCATTGCAGGCTGCGATCTGCGCCAGGATATCGGGGGTCAGGCGCGCAGGTGCGGTCAGATGCGCCCCCCCGTGCACGATGCGATGGGCCGCGGCGGTCAGCCGGTCCAGCGTGATGCCCTTGCCCGCCAGCGCATCCAGAAGATGCGACAGGGCCGCCGCGTGATCCGCAGCATCGACCACTTGCTGCTGCCCTGCAAACTTGATCCGCGCCTTGCCGCCGATCTCGGAGACCGCACCCTCGATGACCGACCCGAGCGCCTGATCGAACACCTCGATCTTGATCGAGCTTGAACCGGCATTGACGACGAGGATCATCTGCGCACCCCTGCGGCGATCACGCCCAGAGCAGCCGAGGCGATGCGCGCCGGTGCACCCTGCGCCCGCGAGGTCAGCAGGATCGGCACCTTGGCCCCCAGAACAAGCCCCGCCGCACAGCAGCCCATGCCCAGCGACATCAGCTTGAACAGCGCGTTGCCGGTGGTGATGTTCGGCGTCAGGATGATGTCGGCATCGCCCGCCACCGGCGAGACATAGTTTTTGGCCGCCGCTGCTTCTGCCGAAAAGATCAGGTCCAGCGCCATGGGGCCTGCCACCTCGGCTTGCGGCAGGGCGGTTTTTGCCCAAGCGGCGATTACGGCGGCATCCATCGAGTTCTGAAGCGATGGCAACGGATCCTCGTTGGCCGACAGGATGCCCGCCTTGGGCCGTTCGATCCCGAGTTGCTGCGCCAGGCGCACCGCATGGGTCAGGCAGGCTTGCCTTGTGGGAATGTCCGGGTCCACGTTCAGCGCCCCATCGGTCAGCAGAAGCGGGCGGTCGGAATGGGGGGCCGTGATGTGGAATACATGGCCGCAGCGAGTATCGGCATCGCGCAGCCCTGCCGCACGTGGCAACAGGCTTTGCAGAAACACCGATGTGTGCACCTGGCCTTTCATGATCGCGTCGACTTCGCCCTTGCGGGCCAGTTCCGCAGCCCTCTGGCCCGCCGCCGCACCGGGGGCATGGATCAGGCGCAGGACAGCGATATCCCAGCCGATCTGTTCGGCCACTTGCCGGATCTTGGGCGCGTCCCCGATCAGCACCGGATGGGCAAGGCCCGCCTCGCTGGCTTCCCGGATCCCCTCGAGCGCGTTCACGCTGCCGGCATTGACCAAGGCCACGCGTGGCACGGGCAGCCCGCGCGCCTGATCCAGAAGGCGGCGCGGTGCATCTGCGGCAATCGCGGACAGGAAGGGAAAAGGTTCTCTCATCACGGGCTCAATCGAGCATGGCTTTGCGGTTTAGGCAAGCGTTCAGGACAGACGTTCCGCGCGCCTGGCACCGCGAACGCGGCCCCCCCGCCGGGGATGCCTCCGGCGGGGATATTTGCAGCAAGAAGAAACGCGGTTGCGTCCTGATGTGGCACCGGCGATCAGGCGGGTTGCTGCGGCCGCATGTCGGCAGACGAAATGCCTGCCACCGCGACCGGTTTCTTCATCGCGTCGCGGCGGAAGGGCTCGCCCAGTTCCTGGTTGATAAGGGCCTCGATCAGGGTGGTCTTGCCGTGCTGCATCTGATCCTCGATCGCGCGGGTCAGGGCCGCGCGCAGCTCGTCCATGTTTTTCGCCTGAACGCCCTGCAAGCCGCAGGCGCGCGCGATACCGGCATAGCTGACCTGTTCATCCAGTTCGGTGCCGACGAAATTGTCCTCGTACCACAGGGTCGAGTTGCGCTTTTCCGCGCCCCACTGGTAGTTGCGGAAAACCACCATGGTGATGGCGGGCCATTCCGGGCGACCGATGGCCGTCAGTTCGGTCACGGCGATACCGAAGGCACCATCGCCCGCAAAGCCCACGACGGGCGTATCCGGGCAGCCGATCTTGGCGCCGATGATCGAGGGCAAGCCATAGCCGCAGGGGCCGAACAGACCGGGCGCGAGGTACTTGCGCCCTTCCTCGAATGCGGGATAGGCGTTGCCGATGGCGCAGTTGTTGCCGATGTCGCTGCTGATGATCGCCTCGCGGGGCAGCGCGGACTGGATCGCGCGCCAGGCCATGCGCGGGCTCATCCAGTCGGGCTTGTCGGCGCGGGCGCGCTGGTTCCAGGTGGTGCCGGGATCGTCGTCCTCGTGATCCATCGAGGACAGCTGCTGCGCCCACTGGGACTTGGTCTGCGCGATCAGCGCCTTGCGGTCAGCGCGGCTTTCGTCGCCGGCAGCGGGGGCAAGCTTTTCAAGGATCGAGGTTGCGACCTTTTTCGCGTCACCCACGATTCCGACGCTGACCTTCTTGGTCAGGCCGATCCGGTCGGGATTGATGTCGACCTGGATGATTTTTGCATCCTTGGGCCAATAGTCGATCCCGTAGCCCGGCAATGTCGAGAACGGATTGAGGCGCGTGCCGAGGCAAAGCACCACATCGGCCTTGGCGATCAGTTCCATGCCCGCCTTGGACCCGTTGTAGCCCAGCGGCCCGGCGAACAGCGGATGCGAACCGGGGAAGGCATCGTTATGCTGATAGCCCACGCAGACCGGCGCATCCAGGCGTTCGGCCAGCGCCATGGACGCGGGGATCGCCCCGGCCAGAACCACGCCGGCCCCGTTCAGGATGACCGGAAACCGGGCGGAAGACAGCAGGTCGGCGGCGCGTTGCACGGCATCTTCGCCGCCGCCGGGGCGCTCGAACGTGACCATCTCGGGCAGGTCGATATCGATCACCTGGGTCCAGTAGTCGCGCGGCATGTTGATCTGGGCGGGGGCTGACATCCGCCGCGCGTTCAGGATCACGCGGTTCAGCACCTCGGCCACGCGGGACGGGTCGCGCACTTCTTCCTGGTAGGCGACCATGTCCTTAAACAGGGCCATCTGTTCGACCTCCTGAAAGCCACCCATGCCGATCGTCTTGTTGGCGGCCTGCGGTGTCACCAGCAGCAAGGGTGTATGGTTCCAGTAGGCGGTTTTCACGGCGGTCACGAAATTGGTGATGCCGGGCCCGTTCTGGGCGATCATCATCGACATCTTGCCGGAGGCGCGGGTGTAGCCATCGGCCATCATCCCGCCCGAGCCTTCATGCGCGCAATCCCAGAAGGTGATTCCCGCGCGCGGGAAAAGATCGGAAATCGGCATGAAGGCCGAACCGATAATGCCGAATGCATGTTCGATCCCATGCATCTGCAGGGTTTTCACGAAAGCTTCTTCGGTTGTCATCTTCATGGGACAGCTCCGGTCATGGGGAAGGGGCCACTGCGGGCCTTTGGGGCAGATTAGGCGGCAGGCCAAGGTGGCAATAGGGCCAGTTGAGGTTGGCAGTTAGGTCCAGGATGGGTTCCGTGCAGCCTCTTGCATCGCTGCCGCGACAAGGCGCACGCCCTCGCCGATCCGTGCTGCCGGGATCGAGGAATAGGCAAGCCGGTAGAATTGCGCCGGTGGGACGGCGTCCGCGAAGAACGGCGCACCCGGCTCGATCAGAACGCCTGCGCCCCGCAGGTCAATGGCGACCTGCCCGGTATCGACCCCTTCGGGCGCACGCATCCAGATGCTGGATCCGCCGAAGGTGCCGCGCCCCGCAATTGTCAGGCCCTGACGCTGGATCGCCTCTTCCAGCACCTTGCGGCGCTCGGCCAGGGTGCGGGCCATGCGGCGGATCTGCGCATCGTAATGACCCAGTGACAGGAAATAGGCGGCCGTGCGCTGAATATGGCCGGGCGGGTGGCGCAGCACGCTGGCGCGCAGGGCGCGCGCCTCGCGGATGAAAGCCTCGGACCCGACCAGGTAGCCCAGCCGCAGCCCCGGAAACAGCGACTTCGAGAAACTGCCGACATAGATCACGCGCCCTTCCCCATCGAGGGATTTCAGCGCCGGTGAGGGCGGCGAGAGATAAGACATCTCGAACTCGTAATCATCCTCGACAATGATCGCATCCAGCGCGCGGGCACGCTCCAGCAGCGCGGTGCGACGGGCCATGGGCATGGTCGCGGATGTGGGGCATTGGTGGCTGGGTGTGGTGAAGATGACATCCGTACCATCCGGGATGGCATCGGGCGGCAAGCCGTCGGCATCGACCGCAACAGGGGCCAGCCGACAGCGCGATTGCGTCAGGATATCGCGCAGCGCGTGGTAGCAGGGGTTCTCGATTGCGGCGAGCCGCCGCTGGGTCAGCAACACCTGTGCCGTCAGCCACAGGGCGTTCTGTGCGCCCAGCGTCACCAGGATTTCGGACGGTCGCGCCACGATCCCGCGGCGGGGCAGGGTGTGGCGGGCGATGAATTCCACCAGCTTCGGATCGTCCTGATCATAGTAATCCGTGGTCAGCGCGGTGAAGTCCCGCGCCCCCAGCGCCTGCAGGGCGCAAAGCCGCCAGTTGGCATGATCGAACAGCGACGGATCGGCCTGGCCGTAGATGAACGGAAAGCGGAAACTGGCCCAGTCCTGTGGTTTCACAGGGGTGGAGCCGCCGGTGAATCGCTGCCCGATGGCGCGGGTCCAGTCCACGGTGTCACCGCGGCTGGGTGCGGCGGGCGACGGTGGGGGCTCCGGCGCATTGTCGGACACGAAATAACCGGACCGGCCCTTGGCCGCCAGGTAGTCATTGGCCAGCAACTCGGTATAGGCCAGCGTCACCGTGATCCGGCTGATGCCCAGATGCGCCGCCAGTCGGCGGGTCGAGGGCAGCTTTTCCCCTCGCCGGAAGCGCCCCGAAAGGATGCCGCCCGCGATCATCTGCTGGATGCGCGCCTGCAATGTGCCCTGGGAGGCCGGATCCAGGAAGAAGGTTTCGACAGGTATGACCATCCATACACTCTATGCTGGACTTAACGGGCAGGTAAACTGGTCTTATCTTTGGAAGGCTTGTCCAAATTGTGGTGAAAGGGGATGCTGCCTCGGCGCAGGGATCACAAGAGGGAACGCCGAATGATTGCCGTGATATTCGAGGTAACGCCGAAAGAGGGAATGAAGCAGCCCTATCTGGACATGGCCGCGCAGATGCGCCCGCTGGTCGAACAGATGGAAGGTTTCATCAGCGTCGAGCGGTTCCAGAGCCTGACCAACCCCGACAAGCTTCTGTCGATCTCGTTCTTCGAGGATGAGGCCGCGCTGGACCGGTGGCGGCAACTGCCCGAGCATCGCGGCGCGCAGAAAGCCGGGCGCGGCCAGATGTTCGCGGACTACCGGCTGAAGGTGCTGCAGGTGTTGCGCGACTATGGCAAGACGGACCGGGCGCAGGCACCGGATGACAGCAAGGCGATGCATGGATAGCACCATGCGAAAGGGCGCGGGATGGCCCCGCGCCCCTCTGGCATCTGCGTGATCAGGCTCAGCCGAAGACGCGAGTCAATGCGCCGTCGACACCTTCGATGATCTGGTCGATATCGTCCTTGGTCGCGATCAGGGCGGGGCTGAAGCACAGGGTGTTGTTCAGGCCGGGCAATGAGCGGTTGGTCGCCCCGATGATCAGACCCTGCGCCATGCAGTCGGCGGTCACCATCTGCACCCGCTTTTCCGCCATCGGCTCGCGCGTTGTGCGATCCGCGACCAGTTCCGCGCCCAGGAACAGGCCCTTGCCGCGCACATCGCCGATCACGGCATGCTTGTCCTTCAACTCGGCCAGACGGTCCAGCATGTAGTGACCCATCTTGGTGGTGTTTTCCAGCAGGCCCTCTTCCTCGATGATCGCCATGTTTTCCAGCGCCGCGGCGGGACCTGCCGTGCAGCCACCAAAGGTCGAGATGTCGCGGAAATAGTTCAGCGGATCGGTCGCGTCATCCTTGAACATGTCGAACACGGCCTCGGTGGTGACAAGGCAGGCGATCGCGGCATAGCCCGAGGCCACGCCCTTGGCCATGGTCACCATGTCGGGCTGGATGCCGTAGTGCTGATAGCCGAACCATGTGCCGGTACGGCCCACGCCGCAGACCACTTCGTCGATATGCAGCAGAACGTCGTACTTGCGGCAGATCTCCTGAACACGCTGCCAGTAGCCTTCGGGCGGGGTGATGACGCCGCCACCTGCGGTCACCGGCTCAAGGCAGATGCCGCCCACGGTGTCCGGTCCCTCGGCAAGGATCACGGCCTCGATCTGGTTGGCGGCCCATTCGCCGTAATTCTCGACCGGGGCGCCCTGATCGGCAGCGCGGTATTCAAGGCAATGGGGCACACGGATGAAGCCTGGGGCGAAGGGGCCGTATTGCGCGTTCCGTTCGTCCTGCCCACCGGCGGACAGGCAGCCGATGGTCGTGCCATGATAATCGCGATCCCGGTACAGGATCTTGTGCTTCTTGCCGCCGTAACGCTTGTGCGCGATCTGGCGGATCATCTTGAAGGCTTTCTCGTTCGCCTCGGATCCCGAGTTGCAGTAATAGACGCGGCTCATGCCCGGCATCTTTTCGATCAGCCGCTCCGAGAACATCGCGCCGGGGATCGACCCTGCGGACCCGGCAAAGTAGTTCAGCTTGATCAGCTGGTCGCGCACCGCATTCGCGATCCGCTCGCGGCCGTAGCCCACGTTGACGGTCCAGACGCCACCGGACACGGCATCCAGATGCTCCTTGCCCTTCTGGTCCCAGACGCGCATGCCCTTGCCCTCGACGATGATCCGGGGATCTGTCGTCTCATAGGGTTTGTGCTGGCTCAGGTGGTGCCAGACATGGGCGCGGTCGGCGTCCACAACAGCCTGAATGTCATTGTCGAACTTGCCGTCCATCATCTTGGCGCTCCATCTGTCTTCATGAGAAACAAGCCCGCGGAAAGGCGAGCCATCAGGTGCAGTATCACACGCAAAGGGTGGTAAAGAAATAGGGCCAATCCAGCCAGTTCATTAAGTCCAGATGGCATGCATTCTCATGCCTGCGTTTTGGGCGCTTGTGTCAAAATGTTGAAGATAAACTGAAAACTTCGTTCCGATTGACTTAAAAGGCTTCGCCGGAAAGCCGGTCGCCGGTCTGACGCCTAGAAAATCATTGATCGGAATCGGCTTTTCCAGTCCGATGATCATGGCGGTCGGGTGCCCCGGTTTTCGGCATTCCGCACCCGGCGCCAGAATCGACAGACCACCGCAAACAGGTGGCGTAACCGACAGGAGATATGGATGACACCGAAAGCAAGACTGATGGGAGCCGTCGCCGGCACCGCCATGAGCGTCATGGCCACAGCCGCCATGGCCGAGGAAATCACCGTGGCCTATTTCACCGAATGGCCGATGCCGTTCCAGTATGCCAAGGAAATGGGAACCTATGACGAGGTCATGGGCGTCAAGGTCAACTGGCGTGCCTTCGATACCGGCACCGCGATGAGCGCCGCGATGGCCTCGGGCGATGTGCATCTGTCGGTCAGCCAGGGCGTGCCGCCCTTCGTGGTCGCAACCAGCGCCGGTCAGGACCTGAAGATCGTGGACGTGGCCGTATCCTATGCGGACAATGACAACTGTGTCGTCGCCAGCGCGCTGGAGATCGACAAGACCAGCGCCGCCGATCTGGCCGGCAAGAAGGTCGCCGTGCCGCTGGGAACGGCAGCACACTATGGTTTCCTCAAGCAGATGTCCCATTTCGGCGTCGATCTTGCCAGCCTCGAGATCGTGAACATGGCCCCCCCGGAAGGTGCCGCCGCCATCGCGCAGGGCGCGGTCGACATGTTCTGCGGCTGGGGCGGTTCGCTGCGCCGCGCCAAGGAGCATGGCAATGTCCTGCTGACCGGAGCCGAGAAAGAGGCGCTGGGCATCCTGGTCTTCGACGTGACCAGCGCACCTGCAGCCTTCGTGGCAGAGAACCCCGACATGGTGGCCAAGTTCCTGAAAGTCACGGCTGATGCCAATGCCATGTGGGCAGACCCTGCGAACCGCGACAAGATGCTGCCGGTCATCGCCAAGGATGCGGGCATGGATCTAGACGCAACCGCGGCCACGATCGACACCTTCGTGTTCCCCACCGTGTCTGAACAGCTGGATGCCAAGTGGCTGGGCGGCGGTGCGCAGGAGTTCATGAAAGGCGTGGCACAGGTCTTTGTCGAGGCGGGCAGCATTCCGACCGCGCTGGACGACTACTCTGACCGGGTGGCGACAGGACCTCTGGCGGCTGCACAGGGCATGTGATCCGAACCCGGGGCAAGGCGGGGCCTGTCGGGCCTGTCTTGCCCCTTTCGTGCACCTTGCGGGGCATGCTCTGCTTGGTCCACGCCGGATGCCTCCGGCGGGGATATTTTCGGCAAGAAGAAACCGGTCGGTTGAAGTTCCCTTGCGGGAGGCAGCACGGAACCGGACCTGAACACAGGAAGGGGCGGAAGGTGTCGACACTTTCCATCGACAATATTTCGATGCGGTTCGATCTGCCGAATGGCAGTCATGTGCAAGCGCTGCGGGATGTCAGCCTGACGTTGAACACCGGTGAACTGCTGAGTGTGCTGGGCCCGTCGGGGTGCGGCAAGACCACGTTGCTGAACATCGTTGCGGGTTTTCTGGCCCCCACCGAGGGTCAGATCACGCTCAACGGGACGAGGGTCCGGGGGCCAGCAGCGGAACGCGGCATGGTGTTTCAGCAAGGAGCGCTGTTCGAATGGATGAGCGTGCGCGACAACGTCAGCTTCGGCCCGCGCATGGCAGGCCAGCGCGAGGCGCAGTGGAAAGCGACGGTGGACCACCTGCTGGATGTGGTGGGCCTGCGCGATTTCAAGGAAAAATCGGTCTATGAACTGTCGGGTGGCATGCAGCAGCGCGTGGCGCTGGCCCGTTGCCTTGCCAATGATCCCGACGTGATCCTCATGGACGAGCCGCTGGGCGCACTGGATGCGCTGACACGCGAGAAGATGCAGGGCCTTGTGCTGAAGCTGTGGAAGGAAACCGGCAAGACGATCATCCTGATCACGCATTCCGTCGAAGAGGCCCTGCTGCTGGGTGAGAGGCTTCTGGTCATGGCGCCGCGCCCCGGGCGCATCCACCGCGAATACAGGTTGCCCTTTGCCGAAATGGGCGTGGGCCAGGACCTGCGCGCGGTGAAGAAACACCCCGATTTCGCGACCAAGCGCGAGGAGATTCTGAGCATGATCTGGGACATGGAAGAAGAGATCATGGGCCGCAGCGAGGAGGCAGGCGCATGATCCCGCTGCTGATCTATCTGGCCATCTTCATCGGCAGCTTCATCCTGATCCGGGTGGGATTGCGCCGCCTGCGCGAGCGGCATGATTTCACCTCGCTCAAGACCGTGACATTCGGCGACGAAAGCGCCGTGCGCGCCGACCGCGCGGCCAGCATCGTTTCCGTCCTCGCGATCTTCCTGCTGTGGGGGGCGTTCACGGGCAGCAAATGGGTGCCGGTCCATGCGCCGGGCCCATTCACCGGCGAGGCGCAGTTCACCTATACCGTCGAAGGCCCGGATGGCGCACGCGACGACGCGACGGTATTTGCCCGTGTGAATCCCGTGGGTGAAAGCGCACCCGCACCCGAAGCGGCACCCGGCGACGGCTTTGCGCGCAACGATGCCGTGGCCGTGGGCGCCTGGCGATCCGTACTGGTGACATGGGATGACAATGACGAAATCACCCGTGCAGACGGGGCCAGCATCGTCGCGATCGAAGGTGTGCCGGTCACCGTCGGCGGCACGGTCGACACGCAGGCCGGTCGCGTCACGGTCACGTCGCGCGGCACGCTCAACTACTCCCCGCCGCGCGGCCTGCAGATGGAGCCGATCTGGTTGCCACCGCCCGAGGCCGTGGTGGCCCGGGTCGCGGAAATCGCTGCCAGCGGGTACCAGAATTTCACCCTTTGGGAGCATCTGGGCTGGTCGCTTTTCCGGGTGATCGCAGGCTTCGTGCTTGGGGCGCTGGTCGGAATTCCGCTGGGCTATGCCATGGGCCTTTCAGACTGGTTTCGCGGCTGGTTCGACCCGATCGTCGAATTCATGCGCCCGGTGCCACCGCTGGCACTGATCCCGCTGGTGATCATCTGGGCGGGCATCGGCGAGGCGGGCAAGATCATCCTGCTGTTCCTGGCGGCGCTCTGGATCATGACCATTGCGGCGCGGGCGGGCGTCTCTGGGGTGGCAATCTCCAAGGTGCATGCGGCCTATTCGCTGGGCGCCAGCAAATGGCAGATCCTGCGCCATGTGATCGTGCCGAATTCCCTGCCCGAGATCTTCACCGGCGCGCGCGTGGCGATGGGGGTGTGCTGGGGCACGGTGGTGGCCGCCGAACTTGTGGCCGCCGAAAAGGGCGCCGGCATGATGATCATGGTCGCAAGTCGGTTCCAGCTGACGGATGTGGTGATCATGGGGATCATCCTGATCGGCGTCATCGGCTATGGTATCGACATCCTGATGCGGATGGCGGAAAAGTGGCTGGTGCCCTGGAAAGGGCGCGTCTGAACCACTTCCCCGCAAGGGGCGCGCGTGACAACGCAGCCTTGATGAAAGACCCGCAATGACCCCGCAGGACCGCGCATTTCTGGCGTCCATGTTCAACGCCGCCGTGGCGGCCGCAGATCCCCGCAAGGCGCTTGCCGCGCATCTGCCCGCCCGCCCCAAGGGGCGCACCATCGTGATCGGTGCCGGAAAGGGCGCGGCGCAGCTTGCCGCCGCATTCGAGGATCTGTGGCAGGCGCCGATCGAGGGGGTCGTGGTCACGCGCTATGGCTATGCCTGCCCCACGCGCCACATCCGGGTCCTGGAGGCGGCGCATCCCGTGCCTGACGAAGCGGGATTGGCCGCGTCCGAGGCGCTGTTTGATGCGGTCACCGGGTTGGGGCCGGATGACCTGGTGGTCGCGCTGGTGTGCGGTGGCGGCTCTGCTTTGCTGGCGGCACCTGCAGAGGGTTTGACCCTTGCGGACGAGGTTGCATTGAATGAAACCTTGCTGGCTTCGGGCGCGCCGATCGGGGCGATGAACGCGATCCGAAAGCAGTTCAGCAGGATCAAGGGCGGACGGCTTGCGATGGCCGCGCATCCTGCAAGGGTGGTCAGCCTGATCGTGTCGGATGTCCCCGGTGACGATCCCGCGCAAGTGGCCTCTGGTCCGACAGTCGCCGACAGGGTGGACCGCGCCAGGGCGCGGGCGGCGCTGCGGGATCATGGCATTGTCCTGCCCGAGCGGCTGGCGCGTTTTCTGGATCAGACCGCCGAGGATGCCCCCCTGCCCGACGATTCGAGACTGGCAGGGAACGAGGTGCATGTCGTCGCCTCTGCCGCGCGGTCCCTTGAGGCCGCGGCCACGGTCGCGGAGTCCGCAGGTGTCGCGGCTGTCATCCTGTCCGACGCGATCGAGGGCGAGGCCCGCGATGTGGCCCGCATGCATGCCGCCATGGCGCGCGAGGTGGCAAGCCGGGGCCGCCCTTTCGCGCCGCCCGTGGTCATGTTGTCGGGGGGCGAAACCACTGTCACGATCCGCGACAAGGCCGGGCGCGGGGGGCGCAATACCGAGTTCCTGCTGTCATTCGCCTTGGCGGTCGAAGGCTGTGCCGGTATCAGCGCGCTGGCGGCGGATACTGACGGTATCGACGGTTCCGAGGATAACGCGGGCGCCTTTGCGGATGGCCATACGGCGGCGCGCATGCGTGCGGCGGGGCATGATCCTGCCATGACGCTGGCGGCACATGATGCCTGGTCTGCATTCGAAGCGATTGACCAGCTTTTCGTGACCGGGCCCACGGGCACCAATGTCAACGATCTGCGCGCAATCCTGATACGGGGCTGAGGCGTATCGCAAGAAAAGTGGTGGTGCCGGGGCGTCCGGGGGAATCCCCTGGCCGCTATTCGGTGTTCAGAAGAACCGCCTCGACCCGGCGGTTTGCTTCGCGCCCCGCGATGGTGGTGTTGGGTGCGATCGGAGAAAGGTAGCCCATCCCCTCTGCTTCCAGTTGCCGCGCGGGAATGCCGTAGTCCTGGACAAGGCGGTCGCGCACCGCAGATGCGCGTTGACGTGACAGTGCGATATTGCCCGACAGGGCACCGACCGCATCCGTATGACCCACCAGTGCCACGCGGCGCGACGGATCCGCCCGCAGGAACGCCGCCAGGTTTTCCAGCGATGCCGTGCGGCCCGGTGCCAGCTGTGATGAACCCGTCTGGAAACTCAGGTCGGACAGGATGACATGTCCCCGCTGGTTCAGGCTTTCGGCCAGCGAAAAGGGTGCAATTGGCGTGCCAAGGGTGCCGTCTTGCACAGGCCCCGCAGCTGCAGGCGATGACGTCCCAGCGGGCGGCATGGCCCCGGACTCGTCCGGACGCAGGACGCGCATGGCTTCCGAGGTAACAGCGGATGTGACGCGGATCATCTGCACGAAGCCGGCATTCGACGATGCGCTGACCAGCAGGCCCAGATGATCCTGCGTGTTCCGCGCGGCCGAGAGGAACCGGAAATCGGTCAGATCCACATACATGTCCGGCGCGGGCAGAACCTCGGTCGCAAAGCGGAAATCAAAACCGCCACAGGATGCCGCATGACATTCGAAAATCGTCTCATACCCGGCGGCGATGATCTGCTCGCGGATCGGCGCGAAGATCTGCAGCGTCGTCAGGGCCTGTCCCGGAATGCGAAAGACCTGCCGTTCGACCTGCCCCTCAAGCTCCATCACAGGCAATGCGCCGTCAGCGAAGGGGCCTGTGGCAAGCGCATGGCTGTCGGGGGCCGTGACGACGCGGGTGGTCAACTGACTGCTGAAGGGCAAGGTCAGGTCCAGCGCTGCCGCCGGACCGGCCAGGGCCAGCCCGAGGATCAGCGCCATTCCTGCAATGGGCCGATGGGACAGGCGGATCATCCTCATCCCGTCATGTTACCTGGCCTGCGCATGATACTCGTCATTGGGGCGCATGTCCGTGGCCGACGCGACCCGGTTCGTCATGTTGTAGAAGGCCGCGACATTGGCGATGTCCCAGATGTCGCGATCCGTGAACCCCACATCGCGCAGGGCCTGGCGGTGATCTTCCTCTATCGTGGCCGAGGCGGTCGTGACCAGCGCCGCGAAATCCAGCATCGCGCGTTGCCGTGCATCCAGCGGCGCCACCCGGTAGTTCATCACCAGCATCTCGCCCAGCTTGGGATCGCCGGACAGTTGCCTGACCGCCGCACCATGCGCCGTCAGGCAATAGAAGCAGCGGTTGATGGACGAAACCGTGACCGCGATCATCTCGCGCTCAAGTTTGCTGAGGCCGCTGTTTGCCAGCATCAGGTCATTGTAGAGGGCGGAAAAGGTGTTCAGCTTGTCGATGTCGAAGGCATGGGCGCGCAGCACGTTCGGCACCATGCCCAGCTTGTCCTGACAGATGTCGAAATACTTCTGCGTGGCGGGCGGCAGCGGATCGACTTGCGGCAGGTCGAGGGCGGTGGGCTGGTCTTTGGTGCTCATGCTTGGCTCATTTCACGTCATCTGGATGTTTGCGGTAGTGATACTGTCCCACAAGCGCCATCCCGAGGGAAGCATAGAGCGCATTCGCCGCCGTGTTCGCCTGTGTGCAGACCACGGCAATATGGCTGGCCCCGTTGTCGCGGGCCCAGAATGCGGCAAGCCGCATGAACCAGCCTGCCATCCCCTGCTTGCGTTGATGCGGCAGTACCTCGACCGCGTGGACCATGGCGATCCCGTCATGAATCGCGACAAACGCGGTGCCGCCGGGATGATCATTTAGCCGTCCGAGGATCGAGATTTTCGGCCCCTTCGCCCTGTGCATGACGGCAAGCCGACCGGATCCGATCCCGCCCTTGGCCCAGATATCGATCTGGATGGCCAGTGGCTCCCATACGCAGAAGGCCGTCACGGGTGGTGGACTGCGTGTGGCCAGCACATCGACATGGGCGACATAGAGATTGACAGGGTCGACGATCACATGGCCGCGCTGCGCCAGCAGGTCATCCAGCGCCCTGTCGCCTGCCCTGATCTGGAACAGCCGGGGCTGTCCCATGGCCTGCATCGCCGCTTCGGCGGCATCGACATCCTGCGGCGTGACGTGGCCAAGCGCAGTCGCTGCCGACACGCGTTGCCCGCCCCCTTCGCCACGCCGCAGCAGCATATGTCCCTGACGCCGCGTCTCGGCTGCGGGCCAGGTCCCGTCGATCACGTCATAAAGCTGCGCCAGATCCGGCGTCATGCGGGAAACAGGGCCGACAGTTCCGCCATCGCGGCATCAACCTGCGCACCATCCTGTCCCCGGATCACGATATTGGCGCCGTAGACCCCGTTTTGCTGGAACGGATAGGACCCCATCGACAGGTCCGGATAGCGTTGCGCCAGATCGGCCAGCGGACCGGCGATATCGCCTTCGCCGCGCTGAATGCGCAGGGTCTGCGACAGCAGCGGCTTGCCGCCTGTCAGAGTCGGCAGGATCGAGGCGACCATGGCCTGAAAGACCGAAGGCACGCCCGCCATGACATGCACGTTTTCGACTGTGAAGCCCGGTGCGGTCGAGACCGGGTTTTCGATCAGGCTGGCCCCATCGGGAATGCGCGCCATCCGCAGGCGGGCGGCGTTCAGCTCGCTCCCGGTGCGGGCATAATGCGCCGCCAGAAGCGCGCGGGCATCGTCACGCACATCGATATGCCGGTCGAAGGCCTGCGCGATGCAATCCGCCGTGATGTCATCATGGGTCGGCCCGATCCCGCCCGAGGTGAAGACATGGGTATAGGTCCCGGACAGGGCCCTGACGGCTGCCACGATGGCGGGTGCGTCATCGCTGACCACGCGCACCTCGCGCAGGTCGATACCGACCTTGGTCAGCTCGCCCGCCAGGTAATGCATGTTGCTGTCGCGGGTGCGACCCGACAGGATCTCGTCCCCGATCACGATCATGGCGGCGGTTGGATTGGTCATGGCGCTGTCCTTGAAACATCAGATGCCTCGGTATAGGCCCAAGCCCATGCGCTTTCCAACCCCTCTGCTGCCCGCCCGGCTGATCCGCCGCTATAAACGGTTTCTTGCCGATGTGGTGCCTGAAACCGGCCCCGATGCCGGTCAGCAGGTCGTGGCCCATTGCCCCAATCCCGGCGCGATGCTGGGGTTGGCGACGCCGGGCACAAGAATCTGGCTGGAACGCAACGAAGACCCGAAGAAAAAGCTGCGCTACGGTTGGCGGCTGGTGGATCATTGCGATGGCCATTTCACCGGGATCGATACCGCGCTACCCAACCGGATGCTGCGCGCGGCATTGGAGGCACGTGCGATACCTGCACTTGCGGCCTATGGGACAGTCCTGCCGGAACAGGCCTATGGCACCTCAAGCCGCGTCGATTTCCTGCTGCGCGAACCGGGTCTGCCTGATGCCTATGTCGAGGTTAAAAGCGTCACCCTCAGCCGGCAGGAGGGCCTTGCCGAATTCCCCGACAGCGTGACCGCGCGTGGGGCCAAGCATCTTGGCGAACTGGCCGACATGGCGCGGCAAGGGCATCGCGCGGTGCTTTTCTATCTTGTGCAGCGCAGTGATTGCACCCGTTTTGACCTGGCCCGCGACATCGACCCGGCCTATGCGGCCGCGGCATCGGCCGCACATGCGGCCGGTGTCGAGGTGGTTTGCCAAGCTTGCAGGCTTGACCCCGATGGGATCGGATTGTCACATCCGCTGACGCCCGCCCTTGGCTTGACTGGCAACTTCGGATAAATCGGCCTAAATAAAGACAAAACGGATTTTCAGGACGGAGCCCCGGTTTGAACGATCAGCATCGCGGCCGCCTTACACGGGATGGCATCCGAATTCACGAAGACGGTGACTTTGCCGGAATGCACCGTGCCGGACAGGTTGCGGCAACCATCCTGGACGAGATCGCGGAATTCGTGCAGCCCGGCATCACCACCGGCGAGCTGGACCGGATCATCGAGGACAAGGTCGAGGCCGCAGGCGTGAAATCGGCCACGATCGGCTACAAGGGCTATCAGCATGCCAGCTGCATCAGCCTGAACCACGTGGTCTGTCATGGCATTCCCGGCGACAAGAAGCTGAAGGATGGCGACATCCTGAACATCGATGTCACCGTGATCGTTGATGGCTGGTTCGGCGATACCAGCCGCATGTATGCCGCGGGTACCCTGTCCCGCAAGGCAGAGCGCCTGATCCAGGTGACCCATGATGCGCTGATGCTGGGGATCGAGGCGGTCAGACCGGGCAACACGTTTGGTGACATCGGCCATGCGATCCAGTCCTTCGTCGAAGGGCACCGCATGAGCGTGGTGCGAGACTTCTGCGGCCATGGCCTGGGGCGCGTCTTTCATGCGCCACCGAATGTGCTGCATTATGGCCGTCCGGGTACCGGACCGGTGCTGGAGGAAGGGATGTTCTTCACCATCGAGCCCATGGTGAACCTGGGACGCCCCGAAACCAAGGTCCTGGCCGATGACTGGACAGCCGTGACCCGCGACAAGTCGCTGAGCGCCCAGTTCGAGCATTCCGTGGGTGTCACGGCGACCGGGTGCGAGATCTTCACACTCTCGCCCGCAGGACGGTTCCACCCCACTTACGGCTGATGCCTTTGTCCGCGATGGCGGAATGCGCTCCGCGCGGGGATATTTGAGGCAAGAAGAAACAGCCGATGCCGCGCCGGTCAGACAGCGGGCAGGCGGATGCGTGCGCGCCCCAGGCGCGGATGCAGGCGCCCCGCGATACCCCATGCCAGCCAGAGCCCGGCACCGCAGGCCATGAAGACCCCCGGCAAGGGGGCTGCCAGCAGGACCAGCCAGGCGATGCCGGGGGTCAGGATGCCCGATACATCGCGGAAGCTGGAATAGACGGCCGACATCTCGGTCCGTTCCGAGGGTTTGACCGCCATCAGGAAGGGCAGACCGCCGCAGACATCCAGCAGGATCAGGCAGAAAGACGCCAGCATCAGCAAGGCCACCGCCCCCCATGGCAGCCACTGGCCAACGCCGGCCGCGATGAACAACGCGCCTGCCGCGAAAAACCCGAAACGCACCGCCGTGCGGATCGAACTGGCCTGAACGAAGCGCAGCATCAGCGGCGTCAAGAAAAGCGTGCCATTGGTGATCGACAGGACGATCCCGCCCGTGGCTTCGCCCAGCCCGGACTCGACGGCGAAGATCGGCAGGTAGACGACATAGACCCACCAGCCGCAGGACCGGATCACCGCGAACAGCCAGCCCGCGATCAGGCGCGGTTGCGCGAAGAAACGCCCCAGAAAGGCCAGCGGGTTGGGGGCGGGCGCGCGCGCCCGGCTGATCAGCTTGCCATTGCCCAGCCGCATCGACCAGAAGACCGACAGCATGCACAGGGCCGAGACGCCGGCGACCACGAAAGGCGCTGGCCGCCAGAGCGCCATCAGGGTCACACCCAGAACCGGCCCCACCGTCCAGCCAAGAGCGGAATAGAACATCCGCATCGACTCGGCCCGCCCCAGGTCGACCCGCGCGATATAGTCCAGCACATAGGCATTGAAGCAGACGAAGGTGATCACCGTCGCCAGCGTGTTGCAGAGCAGGGCGAACATGATCATGTCGGTGCCCCCCAGAACCGCCACGATCGAGCCCAGCACATAAAGCGAGGCACCGGTGGTATACATCCAGCGGCGTGGCAGGAAGCGATTCAGCCAGGGCACCATCAACCCGCCCAGCAGGGATGTGATCCCGATCATGAAATAGACCTGGGACACGGTCTGCGCATCCTGAAGGGCGCGGTACATTTCGAGCGGAAAGACAGAGATCAGGATTCCGCGTGTGATGGCCTCGAATCCCTGGAGGGTCGCGAAACCTCGAACGCCGGGCGTGGGGGCAAAGCGGGTCCAGATGGGTATGTAACGGGTTGCCATGGATATTCCGGATCAATGTCCCGGCAAGCTGAACCCGCATGTCCTGCCATGCTTTCCCGTTTCCGACCCCATGGTGCGTCGTCTTTTTGCCGCGTCGCGGGCGCGACCGTGAATGGCACCCCCGCAGGGGCCGGGCCATCTGCCAAGCGCCGGTCGGGTCAGTCTGCGCGCAGCAGGCTGATCACCGTATCGCCGTAGCGGCGGCTTTCCAGCAGGGTCACGCCCTCGGGCGGCAGGATCGCGGCACTTTCCTCCCAGACGATCAGCGCCTCGGCGGCTATCCAGCCTTGCGCCAGGGCCTGACGCAGCGCCTGTTCCCCCATGCCCTTTGCATATGGCGGATCCAGAAAGATCAGGTCGAAAGGCAGGCCGTCATTCGGGGGAAGGCGACGCGCATCACGCTTGATGATCCGCGTCTCTGCCCCGGCCTCGCAGATCGCGACATTCTGCCGGATCAGCGCCAGCGCCTTGGTCCCGTCGTCCACGAAAACGGCATGTGTTGCCCCGCGCGACAGCGCCTCGAGCCCCAGCGCGCCGGTCCCTGCGAACAGGTCCAGAACGCGCGCGCCGTTGATCGGGTCGCCGAAACGGCCACCGGCCAGCATGTTGAACAGGCTTTCGCGGGTGCGATCCGTTGTCGGCCGCAGATGCGCGCCGGGATCACCTTTGCCCAGGGCCGCAAGGGCACGGCCCCGAAACCGCCCGGCAACGATCCTCATGCGGGAAGCAGTGATTTCAGCGGGGTTTCCGGATCGGCCACAGCCGCCGGTGCGGGCGATTGACCCGCCTCGATCAGACGCTTGCCGATCATGTAGGCGCGCGGATCGTTCATCGCGTCCACAGCCAGCAGCGCATCGCCCCGATAGTACCAGACGGACTGGCTGCCCGGCTTGTCGCCCGGCCGCACCACTGTTCGGTCATAGCCCGTATTCAGCCCGGCGATCTGGAGCTTCACGTCATACTGATCCGACCAGAACCAGGGTTTCGCAACATAGTCCTTGCCGGCGCCCATGATGTTCTCGGCCACGCATTCCGCCTGTTCGATCGCGTTCGGCACGCTTTCCAGCCGGATCCGCCCATCCTGCCAGGGAAACGAGGCGCAATCCCCGGCGGCCCAGATCGCCGGGTCCGATGTGCGGCCCTGCGCATCCACCTTGATCCCGTTCTCGATCTCGAGGCCAGCCGCCTCGGCCAACGCGGTACCAGGTGTGATGCCGACACCGACGATCACCAGATCGACCGGCAGCTCGGTGCCGTCGCTCAGCCGTGCGCCGGTGACATGCCCTTCGCCCAGCAGGCGGTCCAGCCCGATACCCTCGCGGATGGTCACACCATGCCCTTGATGCAGGGCGCGGAAAAAGTCGGATGTCTCGGGGGCTGCGACCCTTTGCAGGATCCGGTCCGCCATTTCGACCAGTGTCACATCAAGCCCCCGCTTGGCGGCCACCGCTGCAGCCTCAAGCCCGATATAGCCGCCGCCCACGATCAGCGCGCGTTTGCCCGCCACGACATGCGGGGCCATGGCGTCGACATCAGCCAGATCACGCACCACGAAGACGCCTTCCAGCGCCCCGCCGATGCTGGCGGGCAGGCGCCGCGGGTCCGACCCGGTGGCAAGCACCAGCTGATCATAGGGCATGACCTCGCCATTCAGGGTGACGGTATGCGCGGTGCGGTCAATCCCGGTGACGCGGGTATTCAGGCGCAGGTCGATCCGATGCTCGGCATAGAAACTTTCAGGCCGCAGGAACAGGCGGTCCAGCGCCATGTCACCCAGCAGATAGGCTTTCGACAGGGGCGGGCGCTGATAGGGCGGAACGGGTTCGGCACCGATCAGCGTGATGGATCCGTCAAACCCGGAATTGCGCAACTTTGCGACCAGTGACGATCCGGCCTGACCGGCTCCGACGACGACAACATGCATCATCCCTGTTCCTTTTCGAAAGTATTGGCCTCGGATTGCGCGGCACCCTATATCCACGATACCGGATAACGCAAACCCAAGGTTAGGAACAGGATGACGATTTCGACCGGGGCAAATCTGCCCGACGCAAAGCTTGTGAAGATGGGTGACAAGGGGCCGGAAGCGGTGGCCCTGGGCGAAAAGCTGAAAGGCCGCAAGGTTGCGATCTTCGCGGTGCCGGGCGCATTCACACCCACATGCCACTCTGCCCATGTGCCGAGTTTCATTCGTACCAAGGATCAGTTCGCCGCCAAGGGTGTGGACGAGATCATCTGCATCAGCGTCAATGATCCCTTCGTCATGAAAGCCTGGGGCGAGGCGACAGGCGCGACCGCCGCCGGCATCACCATGCTGTCCGATGCCACCAGCGAATTCACCAAGGCGATCGGCATGGACTTTGACGCGCCGCCCGCTGGGCTTGTCGCGCGGTCAAAGCGCTATGCCATGCTGGTCGAAGATGGTGTGGTCAAGGTTTTCCACCCCGAGGAAAGCCCCGGCACCTGCGAGATTTCGGGCGGCGAGGCGCTGCTGGCCGCGATCTGAGCCTGTGAATTGGTGCAAAACCCCCGCCCGGCATTGCCCGGCGGGGGTTTTTTGTTGTCGGATGCGATGGTCGTCACGCGGCGTTAATCATCGTCCGTGTCGGGAAAGGAATGTCGATGCCGCCTGCATCAAGCGCTTCCTTCACGGCGCGCTTCATGTCCGCCTGATACTGGAAATAGTCGCCCGAGGCGCACCAGACCCGCACAAGGAAATCGACCGAAAAATAGCCAAGGTTGTTGACCTGGAAGAAGGGCGCGGGATCGGTCCTGGACCGTGGATCGGCCATGATCGTATCGCGGATGATCGTCTCGGCCTTCTCCAGGTCCGCGTCATATGACACGCCGAAGATCCATTCCGCGCGCCGCGTGTCATAGGCGGAATAGTTCACGATGACATTGCCCCAGACCTGGCTGTTGGGGATGATCACCTGCACATTTCCCACCGAGGACAGTTCGGTAAAGTTCAACGAGATCTCCTGCACGGTTCCCGATTGGCCGGCAACCTCGACGAAATCACCGTTCTTGAAGGGGCGAAACAGGATGATCATCACGCCCGCCGCCACGTTCGACAGCGTGCCTTGCAGTGCAAGGCCGATGGCAAGGCCTGCGGCACCGATCACGGCCACGATGGAGGTCGTCTGGATCCCGAAGGTGTTCAGCACGAACAGCGCGGTGAAGGCCAGGATCACGTAGCGCAGGATGTTGCCGAGGAAGCTGAACAGCGTGCCGTCCAGCCGCTTGTAGCGCCGCGACAGGCCGATGACCCGGTTGCGCGCCCAGCCCGCCACGATGAACCCGCCCAGAACCAGCGCCAGCGCGCCCACGACCGATCCGGCAAGAGAGGCCAGGAATTCAAGGGTCAGAACGTCCGCCAGCGTGGTTCCGTTCCAGATCTCGGTGTTCATCAGGTCTTGCATATGACTTCCTTGAAATTGCGTCGGCAGAAGGTCAGAGGCTGTCCATCTTGCGGGCCAGCTTTGCATCCAGCGCCGACAGCCCATCGACGTCATGTGTGGTCAGAACCACCGTCACGGTCTTGTAGACATTTGACCATTCGGGGTGATGGTTCCATTTTTCGGCCCAAAGAGCCGCCTGCGTCATCCAGCCAAAGGCTTCGGTGAAATCCTTGAACTGGAATGTCTTGGTGATGGCGTCGCGGTCTTCGACCATGCGCCAGCCCGTTTCGAACAAGGGCTCCAGCATGGTCTTGCGGCCTGTATCGCTGAGGCGTTCGGTCATTCCTGTTCCTCCATTTGGGTCTTTCTGAACGGACCATAGGCCGTCAGAACCTCGATGTCTTCGGTGACGGCGCGGCGTTCCGCCTCGAGGTAGCGGGCGACGGCATCGGCAAAACCGGGCTGGCGGATCCAGTGCAGGGAATGGATCGGGACCGGCAGATAACCGCGCGCCAGCTTGTGTTCCCCCTGCGCGCCGGCCTCGACACGCGCCATCCCCTTTGCGATCGCGACATCCATGGCCTGATAATAGCACAGTTCGAAATGCAGGCAGGGATGATCCTCTGTGCAGCCCCAGTAGCGCCCGAACAGGGTCTGCCGCCCGATGAAGTTCAGCGCGCCCGCCACCGGTACACCGTCACGCAGGGCCAGAACAAGCAGCATGTCGGGGCGCATCGTGTCATGCGCGATATCGAAGAAGCGGCGCGTCAGGTAGGGTGTGCCCCATTTGCGCGCGCCCGTATCCTGGTAGAAACGCCAGAAATGGTCCCAGTGCCACGGCTCGATCTGATCGCCCGTCAGGGCCACGATCTGCCCGCCGAAGGCCTGGGCGCGCTCGCGTTCCTTGCGGATCATCTTGCGCTTGCGCGATGAAAGAGAGGCAAGGAATCCGTCGAAATCGCGATAGTCCGCGTTCTCCCAGTGGTATTGCTGGGTGACGCGATGCATCAGGCCCATCGTCTGGCCGGCCTCTGCCTCGGACCGGGTGCAGAATGTCACGTGAAGCGAGGACAGGCTGTTCTTGTCCGTCAGCTCGACCGCCCCTTGCACCAGCGCGGCCTGTCCGGCTTCCTCGAATCCGGGCCGGGTCAGGAAACGCCGTCCCGTGGCGGGCGTGAAGGGCACCGCGATCTGAAGCTTGGGATAATAGCGCCCGCCCGCGCGTTCATAGGCATGGGCCCAGTTGTGATCGAAGATATATTCGCCCTGGCTGTGCGACTTGGCATACATCGGGGCGCAGGCGATCACCTGACCGTCTTGCCGCGCGACCAGGTGGCGTGGCTGCCATCCCGATCCGGCACCCACCGATCCGCTGTCTTCCAGTGCCTTGAGAAAACGCCAGGTGGTGAAAGGGTCCAGCGGCGGACCACCATCCGCGGTTTCGGGGCAGGCACATGCGTCCCACGCGGTCTGCGGGATCTCCGACAGGCTGCCCAGCATGTCGATCTCGATCATGTCGTCACTCATGGCGGCGTGCCCCCTTCATGCGCCCTATAATCTGGATCGGTGGATGGGCCGATCAAGCCGGGATCGCGGCGGGATAACCTTCGAAGGTGACATTATGCGCAATCTGTCGTGCCGCGGCCTCGGCCTCGGGGGAACGGATCGTCCAGCACAGGATCGCGGCACCGCGCGCCTTGAGATCAGCTACACGCGTCGCCCCCAGATCGCTGGCCTGGTGGCTGATGAAACAGGCCCCCGTTGCGTCGTAATCGGGGATATCGCGCAATCTGGTGCGCGTGCCGGCCGGCAAAAGCGGCCAATCCTCTGCCGTATAGTCGCAGGTCGTCAAACCGCGCGGCAGATCTGGGGCCAGTCCGGCCATCGCCGTCATCGAATGAGGGTTGAACGACATGACGGCCACGGGCCCGTCATAGCCTTTCAGGGTCCTTGCCGCCGCCGCCTCGAGCGCGCCGACACCGGCGCCCATGGCACCGTCCTGATCCTTGATCTCGATCAGCAGGGGAACGCGCCCCGCCACCTGCGCCAGAACCTGGTCAAGCCGGGGTATCCCGTCCGTCCCGCCCCTGAGGCAGATTTGCCCAAGTGCTTGCGCGCTGCGCTGGCGCACTGGTCCGACCTCATGTGTCAACCGGTTGAGGTCGTAGTCATGGAACACCATGGCCTGACCGTCCGAGGACAGTTGCAGGTCGATCTCGATCCCGTATCCGGCCCGGCAGGCGGCCTCGATGGCGGAGGGCGAGTTTTCCGGCCGCCCGGCCGCAAGGTCGTGCAGGGCGCGATGTGCGATCGGCGCCCCCAGGAATTGCGCGGGAAGCCGGCTCATTTGATCTGGAAGATCGCTTCGATTTCGACGGCGACACCCAGGGGCAGGGCTGCGGCGGATACCGCGGACCGCGAATGCCGCCCCATGTCGCCCAGCGCTTCCACCAGGAAGTCCGAGGCTCCGTTGATCACCTTGGGCTGATCGGTGAAATCCGCGGTCGAATTGACGAAACCCGTCAGCTTGACCACACGCTCCAGCCGGTCGATGTCGCCGCCACATGCGGCCTTGAGTTGCGCCAGAAGACTGATCGCGCAGGCCTTGGCTGCGGCGGCACCTGCCTCGATATCCATTGTGTCGCCCAGTCGTCCCTTGATCAGCCCATCGGGCCCGTTCGAGATCTGTCCGGACACGAAGACAAGGTTGCCCGCCTGGACGAAGGGCACGTAATTCGCCGCAGGAGCGGGCGCGGAAGGCAGGGTTACACCAAGTTCGGCAAGACGGGTTTCGATGGCGCTGGTCATGGGTAGTCTCCGTGTCGCGGGTGATTTGCGCCGGACGCTACCGGGCTTCGCTGCAGAAGGAAACCGCAAACGGATCACGGGCAGGATCTCCCGTTATCGAACGCCGCCCTATTCCTCGCGCAGGGCCAGGTTGACACCATCCGCCAGCGGTTTCAGCAGGTATTGCAGAACCGTCCGGTCGCCTGTGTGCAGGAAGGCATCGACCGGCATGCCGGGAAGCAGAAGCGGTCCCTTTGGCAGCCCCTCTGTTCCGGAAGCATCCGGTACGATCGCCGCACGGTAGAAGAACCGTCCTGATGTTGGATCGGCAAAGGCGTCGGCCGATATGTGCGCGACCTTTCCGACAAGATCGGGAATGTCTTCGGTCTGAAGCGCGGGAAAGCGCAGCGTGACTTCCTGGCCGGGAAAGACGCTGCCCACATGCAAAGGGTCGATCTGCGCCGCAACGATCAAGGGCTGGTCCTGCGGTACGATCGACAGGATCGGATCAGCGGGCCGCAGAACCGCGCCTTTCGAGTGGACCTGCAAGCCATGGATGATTCCCGCGACCGGCGCGCGGACCTCAAGGCGGTTCAACCGCTCCAGCAGGGCGCGCCGTTTTTCCTGCATGTCCAATTCGCGCGGTTGCAGATCACGCAGGCGGGTGATCGCCTCTTCGCGCCGGCCGTCGCGCAGTTGCAGCAACTCAAGCCGGATCTGCGCAACCCGGCTTTCGGCCTCGGCCCTCTGCGCGTCCACCGCGCCGATGACCCCGGTGAGCGCGGCCAATTCCCGTTGCAGGTCAAGAATGCGGCTGGCCTGGGCAAGGCCGCGGTCAAGCAGGATCCTTTGATTGGCAAGCTCCTGCGTGATCAGATCCTGCTGGATTTCCACGGCCTCGCGTTGCGCGGTCAGCCCCTCGATCTGCCTCGCGATCTGCTGGACACGCAGTTCAAGCTGGTCGGCCTGAAGCTGCGCCGCGTCACGCCGTGCCGCCATCCATTGCCTTTGTCCTTCGACAAGGCTGGCTATGGCCGGGTCCCGATGCGCGGCGGACAACAGCAAGGGGTCGAAGACCGGCTCTTCCAGCCCGTCAAGCTCGGCCTCGTTGCGGCCACGGCGGGCCATGACATCGAACAATTCCGCCTCAAGCAGGGCCAATTCGGACGACAGCGCGGCACCGTCAAGGCGGATCAGGATCTGGCCTGCCGCGACTGGCATGCCCTCTGCGACAAGGATGTCACGGATCGGGCCGCCATCGGGATGCTGCACCACTTGCCGGTTCTGCTCCAGCTCGATCCGGCCACTGGCAACGACAGCGCCCGAAATCTTGGTGAACGCGGCCCAGGTCGCAAAGCCCCCCAGCAGCACGGCCAGGGCAATCAGGCCCGTCACGATGGGCTGACTGGTCGGATAGCGCGAGTTTGCGTCAACCGTCACGCCCCCCAGACCCTTGTGGTTTGGCTCTGCGTCGCGCGCAGATCCTGCGGATTGTCCAGAACATCGCGCAGGATGTCGTGCCGAGGGCCGAATGCCACGCGCTGCCCGCGGTCGATCACCAGGATCAGGTCGCATTCCGCGATGGCGGCGGGGCAATGGGTCATGATCAGAACGGAACGCCCTTCGGATTTCATGGTGCGAATGGTCGCGTTCAAGGCGCTGGCCCCGTCATGGTCCAGATGGGCGTTGGGTTCGTCCAGAACCAGAAGCACGGGGTTTTCAAAGAGGGCGCGCGCCAGTCCGATCCGCTGGATCTGCCCCCCCGACAAGCGGCTGCCACCTGCCTCGATTCGTGTCGCATAGCCATCCGGCAGGCGCAGGATCATGTCATGCGCTCCGGCCTTGCGGGCTGCGGTGATTACCTTTTCGGCCTCTGGGCCGGGCGAGAGGCGGGCGATATTCTCGGCGATGGTTCCGTCGAAAAGATCAACCCGCTGCGGCAGATAGCCGATGTGCCGACCAAGGCTGACGGGGTCATACTGATCCAGCGTCGCGCCATCCAGCCGGATCGCGCCTGTCGCAGGCGGCCAAAGGTTGCAGACCGCGCGGGCCAGCGCGGACTTGCCGGCACCCGACGGGCCGATCACGCCGATCGCCTGTCCGGGTCGGACGGCAAGGTTCACCATCCTGAGGACCGGTTGCGCCGCGCCCGGTGGAATGACCGTCAGCGCCTGCACGTCAAGGTGCGCGGCGGGGGTGGGCAGTGCGATCCCCGGTATCGGGGCCGGCATCTCGGTCAGCAGCCGGGCAAGGTCATGCCACCCGTCACGCGCCTGCGTGAACAGGGGCCAGCTACCGATCATCTGCTCGATCGGGGCCAGGCCCCGCGCAAGAAGGATCGATGCGGCAATCATCGCGCCTGCACTGATCTCATCCCTGATGACCAGCCAGGCGCCAAGCCCAAGCATGGCCGTCTGCAGGAACAGCCTGCAGGTTTTCAGCGCCACGGTCATGCTGCCGCCGACATCGGCCGCATGGACCTGCATCGAAAGCGCCTTGTCGCGTGCGCCCTGCCAGCGCGCGGCGACCTGTTCGCGCAGGCCAGCAGCCTGGACCGTTTCGACAGAGGCCCCGACCTGGGCGCCAAAAGCCATGGCCGCCGCCCCCGCGCTGTTGGCACCAATCACCGAGCGCCGGGTGAGGGCCTGGTTGGCCCAGGCCAGAAGGATCAGAAACGCCCCACCCCCAAGTGCCAGCGCCCCAAGCCAGGGATGAAACATCGCGATGCCGATCGCGAAGATCGGCACCCACGGCAGATCGAACAGGGCCAGCACAGCCTGCGAGGTCATCAGCCGTTGAACCGCCTCAAGCTGGTGCGGCCCGGCCTGCCGCTGCCCTTGCAGCGCATGCCGTCCGACCAGGTCATTTCGCAGCATCGCGTCAAAGACGCGGCGTTCCATCCCGTGCTGGAAACGTGCGCCGATCCTGATCATGATCCGTCCCCTGGCGTGATCCAGCAGACCCATCACCGCATAAAGGAACCCGGCAAGCAGGGTGAGGGCGGCAAGTGTCGGCAAAGACTTGCTGATCAGTACCCGGTCATAGACCTGAAGCATGTAGACCGGGCCGGTCAGGATCAGGATGTTGGTGAAGATGCTGAACAGCCCCACCCACCAGAACAAACCAAGGCTTGCCCGCCGTGCAGCGCGCAATTCGGAAAGGCCGGGGTGGAAATCTGCTGTCTGCATGCGACATATCCCGCAATTTGCACCAAGAATTTACCGGTCGATTCCGGACCGCTCTTCCGTCTGCGGGTTGGACGGTATAATGAAATGACCTAACTTTGGGTTAGCGGCGCAATCGGAAGAACCGAAAAGGGCGCGTCGCGCACGTCAAATTCGCCGGTCATGCGCCCGGGATTTCAGATCAAATGCTCTTGAACACGGATCTTACATTGCAACACATTTCCCATGCTTTTCGGTTTTCCACGATACAGTCCGCTTGGGCCCGTGTGCTGCCGCTGTGCGCGGTGATCTTTTTGGCGGGCTGCGCCGCGCAGGACCCCGGTGCCGCGGTGACCCGCGACGGGATCAGCGACCCTTTCGAAGAGCGGAACCGGAACGTTCATGAATTCAACAAGGCGGTTGATCGCGCAGTCCTTCGTCCCTTGTCGCGCGGTTACACGCGCGCCGTGCCCGAGGACCTTCGGCTGGTGGCGGATAATTTCGCCTCGAACCTGTCGGCCCCCGGACTGGTGGTGAACAACCTGCTGCAGGGCAATTTCAAGGGCGCGCTGACGAATACCTACCGTTTCGCGATCAACAGCACCATCGGCTTTGCCGGACTGGTCGATGTGGGCGACATCACGGGCGTGCCCGAGGTCGATACGGATTTCGGTGAAACACTGCATGTCTGGGGCGCGAAAGAGGGGCATTACGTCGAATTGCCGTTCCGTGGCCCATCGACCCAGCGCGATGCCGTCGGGCATGTCGTGGACCTGTTCACCAACCCCCTGTCCACCGTTCTGTCGGGAACGCAGAACGAGATCCGGATCGGGGCGCAGGCTCTGGATGTGGTCGCGGATCGTGGCCGTTTCGGGGACACGATCGATTCCGTTCTTTATGACAGCGCCGACAGCTATGCCCAATCGCGATTGATTTACCTGCAGAACAGGCGGTTCACGCTTGGGCGGTCTGGTGAAGCAACCTATGACGACCCATATGCATCAGGACAGGCCGATGCCTATGATGACCCCTACGAGGACCCTTATGAAGAGTGATGTGACACGCCGCTTCGCAATCGGATCCGTGGCCGCGACCATTGGCCTGGCCGGATTCGGTCTTGCCCTGCCGGACACGGCCATGGCGATGACGACAGAACGGGCAAAGACCCTGGTCGATGCCCTGGTGGCTGATATCAACCAGGTGATTGCCTCGGGCAAGTCCGAACAGGCGATGTATGTCGAGTTCGAACGCATCTTTGCCCGCTATGCCGATGTACCCACGATCGCAAGCTATGCGATGGGCGTCGATGCGCGTCGCGCGACGCCGGCACAGATGCGCGAGTTCACGACCGTGTTTCAGCGCTACATCTCGGTGAAATACGGGCGCCGCTTCCGTGAATTCATCGGTGGCCAGATCGAAGTGCAGGGCGCACGCCAGGTCAAAAGCTTCTACGAGGTCAAGAGCCTTGCAGTATTGCGCGGGCAGGCACCCTTCGAAGTGACGTTCCTTGTCTCTGATCGCAGCGGCAAGGACCTGTTCTTCAACCTCTTCATCGAAGGCATCAACATGCTTCTGACCGAACGGACCGAGATCGGCGCGATGCTGGACCGGCGCGGCGGCAATATCGACGCGATGATTGCGGATCTGCGCGCATCGGCCTGAATGGGCGTCGACTGATCCTGAAAAAGAGAAAGGCGCGCCCGATGGGACGCGCCTTTTTTCATGCCCGGTTTCATGGCCGGTCCGGGCCGGTCAGTTCCGGCCTGCGCCGAACAGATCGCGGAACAACTGTTCGATCGCGGTCTGGGTTTCGGGCTGGCCGTTGCTGGTGCCGCGCGGCTGGCCTTGCCAGGGATCCTGACCCGCGGACACTTGTGGCGCCTGCACCTGCGGCTGCGCCGCCGGGGCCAGCATCGGCAGGGGGCGGGGCGGCAGGCCTTCATGCACGCGCGCCATCACCTCGTGCCAGATTTCCGATGGCAGCCCGCTGCCGGTGACACCTGTCAGGGGGGTGTTGTCATCGTACCCCATCCAGACACCGGCGACATAATCGGCGGAATATCCGATGAACCATGCGTCGCGCGCGGCCTGTGTCGTGCCGGTCTTTCCGGCGACATCGCGATCCTTGAGGTTGGCACGCGTGCCTGTCCCGCGGGTCGTGACCTGATGCAGCATCCAGGTCAGCTGTTCTGCCGCCTCCTGGCGGATCACACGTTCGCCCATGCCGCCCGTCGCGGTCATCAGCGGCTCATCCTCGCCCTGCATCCGCAATTCCACAAGGCCGTAGGGCGTCACCGCCGAGCCGCCGTTCAGGATGCCTGCAAAGGCGCCGGTCGTCTCGATCAGCGTGGCCTCCGAGGCGCCAAGCGCCAGGGCTGGCCCTGCCGCTAGGTCGGACTGTATGCCGAATTGCGTGGCAACCGTCCGCACGGTTTCCAGCCCCACGCTTTGCGCGACCTTCACGGCCGGGATGTTCAGGGATCGCGACAGGGCTTCGGTCATCGTGACCGGCCCGTTGAAGCTGCGGTCATAGTTGTTGGGACACCATTCGCCCGATCCGGGAATGTTCACGCAATAGGGCGAATCGTCGATGATGTCGTTGGGCGAATAGCCAAGATCCAGTGCCGCGGCATAGACGAAGGGCTTGAAGGCCGATCCGGTCTGTCGCCGCGCCTGCGTGGCCCTGTTGAAAGCGCCCACCACCTTGGTATCGCGCCCCCCGACCATGGCGCGCACCGCGCCGTCCGATGACATGACAACGATGGCCGCCTGCGCCTTGGACCCTTCGCGCACCTTGTTCTCGAAGATATAGAGCATGGCCTCTTCGGCGGCTTTCTGGATCCGCGGATCCAGGGTGGTGCGGATCACGACATCCTCGGTCGTGTTGCGGGTGAAGAATTCAGGGCCCGATGACATGACCCAATCGGCAAAGAAGCCGCCCGCGCGCGCTTCGGCCGCTTCGGACAGTTGGGCGGGATTGGCCAATGCATCCTCGGCCTGCGCCTGGGTCAGATAGCCCTGATCCTGCATGAGGCGTATGACCGTGGCGGCCCGGTTCTGCGAGCGTTGCAGGTTGTTGGTCGGCGCAAGGCTTGTGGGCGCGGTCAGCAGCCCCGCCAGCATGGCGGCCTCGGCCGGGATCAACTGGCCCGAAGTCTTGCCGAAATATCGCTGTGACGCGGCCTCGGCGCCATAGGCTCCGCCACCTAGGTAGGCGCGGTTGATGTAGATCGAAAGGATTTCATCCTTGGTGTACTTGGCCTCCAGCGCGAAGGCATAGACCGCCTCCTTTATCTTGCGTGACAAGGATCCGCGCCGGCAGTCTGCCTCGTATTCGGTTTCGGATTTCCACTGCTGCGGATCATAGGCCACGCCCAGGCACAAAAGCTTGGCTGTCTGCTGGGTGATCGTGGAGCCCCCGTTGCCGGACAACGGTCCGCGCCCCTCGCGCAGGTTGATCCGGATCGCCCCGGCGATGCCGCGCGGCGACAGGCCCAGATGGCGGTAGAATCGCTTGTCCTCGGTCGCGATGACGGCATTCTTCAGATGCGGGGATATCGTCTCGGCGCTGACGACACCGCCGAACTGGTTTCCGCGCCAGGCAAAGACGCGCCCATCCGCATCCAGCAATGTGACCGAGCCGCGCTGGCGACCGTCCAGAAGTGCACTTGCCTCTGGCAGCGTCGTGTAGAAATAGCCGATCGCACCGGCCAGGATCAGGGCCGTGATCAGACCCACGCGCCAGGTGAAGCCCCAGACGATTCGCCAGATCCAGCCGAACAAACCTGCGAAAACCGCCACGATCGGATTGCGCCGGCGGCCCGTGCGCCGGGGCGCGGATTTGCGCGAGGATGCTTTCGAAGGCTTCGATGCGGGCGTCTTCGCCACAGGGCTGGCCTTTTTCGCAACAACGCGCTTGTCCGCCACTAACGGTGGCTTCCGTCGACCTGAATCACTCATGCTCTGCTCTGCCCGGCATCTGTTGTTTGGGCGAATATAGCGACGACTTGGGCAAATGTTGACCCTTGCGACGCGGCTCAAGGCTTTTTGTTTTGCACAATAAATAGTCAAAAAACCTATATCGCACAAAAATTGTACATTTGCTCCGGTTTCCGGGACCGGTTTCCCTGCGCGGTCTTTCAGAATCCAGCCTCAAACCGCTTTTCTGCAACTGCAACATGCGGGCCCTATCCCGCTCCAGACGAAGGGGACACAGGTGAAACTCATCATTGCAACGATCAAGCCGTTCAAGCTCGAGGAGGTCCGTGAAGCTCTGACCGACATCGGCGTGCGCGGCATGATGGTCACTGAAATCAAGGGCTTTGGATCTCAGTCGGGCCATACCGAAATCTATCGCGGTGCCGAATATGCCGTGAACTTCGTGCCGAAGGTCAAACTCGAGATCGTGGTGAACGATGGCATGGCCGACCAGGTCGTCGACACGATCACCGCAACCGCCAAGACCGGCAAGATCGGTGACGGCAAGATCTTCGTTCTGGATGTGGCACAGGCCGTGCGCGTCCGGACCGGTGAAACCAATGAGGACGCGGTCTGAACCGCGCCGGGGGAAAGGATACATGGACATGAAATCTTTGAAATTGCTGCCGCTTGCCGCAGCACTGGCTATCGTGCCGGTGATGGGCCTTGCGCAGGATACGTCCGAGGCCGCAGCGGCCGTGGACAACGCCTTCATCTTCAATACCCTGCTGTTCCTGATCGGCGGCTTCCTCGTGTTCTGGATGGCGGCAGGCTTCGCCATGCTCGAGGCGGGCCTCGTGCGGTCCAAGAACGTGACCACGCAGCTGACCAAGAACATTGCGCTCTTTTCGATTGCGGCGATCATGTACTGGCTGGTCGGCTACAACCTGATGTACCCCGGCGACGGTTGGTGGATGCAGGGGATGCTTGGCCCGATCTTCGCCACCGCTGATATCGGCGGCGATCCCGCGCTGGAAACCGGCTATGCGACGGGTTCCGACTTCTTCTTCCAGCTGATGTTCTGCGCCACCACCGCGTCGATCGTGTCGGGCACCCTGGCCGAGCGCATCAAGCTGTGGCCCTTCCTGATCTTCACCGTCATCCTGACCGGCTTCATCTACCCGATCGAAGCATCCTGGCAGTGGGGCGGCGGCTTCCTGTCCGAGATGGGCTTCTCCGACTTCGCAGGTTCGACCCTGGTCCACGCCGCAGGTGGCTTCGCGGCCCTGGCCGGTGCGCTGATCCTCGGCCCGCGTCTGGGCAAGTACAAGGATGGCCGCGTCAACCCGATGCCGGGTTCCAACCTGGCGCTGGCGACCCTGGGTACGTTCATCCTGTGGCTGGGCTGGTTCGGCTTCAACGGCGGCTCGCAGCTGGCGCTGGGCACCGAGGCTGACGCCAACGCTGTTGCTGTCATCTTCGCCAACACCAACATGGCCGCTGCGGCCGGTGCGGTCGCCGCGCTGATCCTGACGCAGATCATGTACAAGAAGGTCGACCTGACGATGGTGCTGAACGGCGCCCTGGCCGGTCTGGTCTCGATCACCGCAGGTCCGCTTGACCCGACCCTGTTCGGCGCGCTCTGGATCGGTGCCGTGGGTGGCGTGATCGTGGTCCTGGCCGTGCCCTTCCTGGACAAGCTCAAGATCGACGACGTCGTCGGCGCCATCCCGGTGCACCTGATCGCAGGCTTCTGGGGCACCCTGGCGGTTCCCTTCTACACGGAAGGCACCTCCTTCGTGACCCAGATCATCGGCTTCGCGATCATCGGCGCCTTCGTCTTCGTGGTCAGCACCGTGGTCTGGCTGATCCTGAAAGCCACCATGGGGATCCGCGTCAGCGAAGAGGCCGAAGTCAACGGCCTGGACGTCTCGGAACTGGGCATGGAAGCCTATCCGGAATTCACAAAGGGCTGATCCTTTCCTCCCGAGAGATCAGCACGACAGGGAACCCGGGCGTCCGCGCCCGGGTTTTTTGTGCTTGGCAGGTGGAAATGGTGCTGGGGGGCTGTCTGCCCCCCCCCGTCCCTGCGGGACGCCCCCCCGAGGATATTTCAGGCAAGAAGAAGCGGGTGTTAACCAGCTGTCAGGGGTTTTCGGGTCAAGATGAGGCGCCGGACAGGCATGTCCATGGATGGCCCGCAACCCGGCTGATCCGTAGCATCCGCGATGCTGTCGGACCGGCGGCAGCCAGGATGCGGCGTTTTCTGCAAGGTAACGCGTGGTCTTTGCGGCACCGGCCCGGACCGGCCTTGATCGGGCTGGTCCGGCGCCGGTCCTTGATCAGGACACGGGTTGCGGCGCGCCTGTCGCCATGTTTGTCCCGATGTAGGGTTGCTTTGCCGCTTTCCATGCGGCGAACCCGCCTTCCAGATGGGCGACGCGGGTGACACCCGCCTCGATCGCGGCGCGGCTGACCCGCTCGCTGCGCACGCCTGATCCGCAATGGAACACGATTCGCTTGTCGGACTGACCCGGCAGTTTGTGGGGATTGAAGAAGGCCAGCGGCATCAGCAGCGCGCCTTCGATATGTTCGAACATGTATTCCTGCGGCGTGCGCACATCGATGACCACCACCTCGTTCCGGTTGAAGGCCGCAGCCAGTTCCTCTGCGGTCCAGGTCTCGAACACGGCATCGCCGACGGTTTCGGATTTCATCACTCAGTCCTTTCAGGGTTATCTGGTTTCAATGACATATCAAGGCTTGCCAGGGCGTCCTTGCAATGGGCGATCATCACTTCGGTGAAGCGCTGGACCTTGGGATCACGATATTTTCGGCTGGGCGAGAGGCAAGCCAACTGCGTGGGCAAGGGCGGTGTTGCGGTTGCCACGGGCACAAGCGCGCCGCGTCGCAGATGTTCGGCCACCTCGAAAAGCGGCTTCATCACGATTCCCGCCCCGTCAAGCGCCCAGCCTGTCAGGACATCGCCATCGTCGGATTCCAGCGGGCCTGTCACCTCGAACCGCTTGGGGCCGTCTGTCGTCAGCAAGGTCCACTGGAATTCCTTTGCGCCCGGAAACCGCAGGTTCAGGCAGTCATGCCGGTCGCGCACCAGCGCTGTCCCATCTGCCGGCATCCCGCGCCGCGCGATATAGTCGGGTGCCGCACACAGGACGCGCGGGCAATCGGCAATGACCCTGACCTTGAGGTCGCTATCCGTCAGGGGGCCAAGGTGAAAGGCAAGATCAAGACCTTCGCCGGTCACGTCGATCACCCGGTCCGACAGGCGCAGGCGGATGTCGATCTGGGGATAGTCCCGTTTGAAGCCCGGAACGGCAGGCGCGATAAATCGGCGTCCGACGCCAAGGGGGGCTGCCACGAACAAGGTCCCGCGCGGCGATTGCGTGGCGGCCATGACCTCGGCTTCCGCCTCGTCGATCGCCTGCAGGATGCGGGCCGCCCCGTCATAGAACAGGCGTCCGTGTTCCGTGGGGTTGAGCGCGCGGGTGGTGCGATTGAACAGGCGCACCCCCAAATGCTTTTCAAGCTCCGCAATGCGGGCCGACGCGACGGCGGGGGACGTGCGCTGGTCACGGGCCGCCGCGCTCATGCTGCCCAATTCGAAGACACGCAGGAACATTCTGATGTTGTTCACATAGGCCATTATCAGTCTTTGCTTGAAACTGTTCCCGTCATTCGCAGGATTAACAAACAAGTTGATGCTGCGATAGCCTGATCGAAACCCCTGCCCGAAGGAGAGCGTGATGTATGATCTGGCCGCAATGGGTGCCTGGCTTGAATTCGCGGTGCGCTGGCTGCACGTGATCACGGCAATCGCCTGGATCGGGTCTTCCTTCTACTTCATCGCGCTGGACCTTGGCCTGCACCGTGACCGCAACCTGGCCTCGGGCGCCGATGGCGAGGAATGGCAGGTGCACGGCGGCGGTTTCTATCACATCCAGAAATACCTGGTGGCCCCGGCGAACATGCCCGACGGGCTGATCTGGCACAAATGGCAAAGCTACTGGACCTGGATGAGCGGCTTTTTCCTGCTGGTTCTTGTCTATTACCTGGGGGCCGAATTCTACCTGATCGACCCTGCCGTGATGGAACTGGCGACCTGGCAGGCCGTGGGCCTGTCGCTGGCCTCGCTTGCCTTTGGCTGGCTTGTCTACAACACGCTCTGCAAGGTCTTCGTGGATGCGAACCAGACCGGGCTTATGCTGGCGCTGTTCGTGGTGCTGGTGGCGATGGCCTATTTCTACACCAGCGTCTTCTCGGGGCGTGCCGCCATGCTGCACCTGGGGGCCTTCACCGCCACGATCATGAGCGGGAACGTCTTCTTCATCATCATCCCCAACCAGAAAATCGTGGTGGCGGACTTGATCGCCGGGCGCAAACCCGATCCGAAATACGGCAAGATCGCCAAGCAGCGCAGCACGCACAACAACTACCTGACGCTGCCCGTCATCTTCCTGATGCTGTCGAACCACTATCCCCTGGCTTTCGCCACCGACAACACATGGATCATCGCCAGCCTTGTGTTCCTGATGGGCGTCACGATCCGCCATTACTTCAATTCGATGCACGCACGCATCGGCAACCCCACATGGACCTGGGCGGCCACCGTTCTGATCTTCATCGCGATCATGTGGCTCAGCACCGCGCCGATGTTCCGTTCGGATGCACCAGAGGAAGCGCAGGGGGCCGCCCTGCGCTTTGCCCAGGCCGAAGGTTTCGAGCAGGTGCATGACATCGTGATGGGGCGGTGTTCCATGTGCCACGCGGCCGAGCCGTTCTGGGAGGGGCTGCTTTGGGCGCCCAAAGGCGTGCGTCTGGACACAGAGGCGCATATCGCTGGCGCGGCGCGCGCGATCTATCTGCAGGCAGGCATCAGCCATGCGATGCCACCCGCGAACCTGTCCTACATGGAAGCAGAAGAGCGCGCGGCGATCGTGGCATGGTACAAGGCGGCCACGGGTGGCTGATCTGCGCTGAGGCGCTGCTGGATGGTGGTCGAATCGGATCAGGCCATGCTAGGTTTTGCGGCATGGCACATCCGAACCCCAAGATAGGCGAAAACCGCCCTGTCATCAGGCAACTTGACGAGGCAGCGATCAACCGGATCGCGGCAGGCGAAGTGGTGGAGCGTCCCGCGTCGGCGGTCAAGGAGCTGGTGGAAAACGCGCTGGATGCCGGCGCACGCAGGATCGACATCGCGCTGGCCGATGGTGGCAAGACCCTGATCCGTGTCACTGATGACGGTTGCGGCATGGCGCCGGATGATCTGCCGCTGGCGCTGTCGCGTCATGCCACGTCCAAGATCGACGGCTCGGACCTTCTGAACATCCACAGCTTCGGCTTTCGTGGCGAGGCGCTGCCATCGCTGGGGGCGGTCGGCCGCCTGACCATCACCAGCCGCACAGGCGGGCAGGATGCAGCGCAGATCACTGTTGCGGGCGGGAAGATCGGCCCCGTCAAGCCCGCCGCCCTGACGACAGGTACCGTGGTCGAGCTGCGCGATCTATTCTACGCCACGCCTGCGCGCCTGAAGTTCATGCGTTCGGACCGGGCCGAACAGCAGGCGATCAGCGATGTGATCAAGCGCTTGGCCATGGCCGAGCCATTCGTGTCCTTCACGCTGCGCGACGTCTCGGGCGGGGGCGATGGGCGGGTACTGTTCCGGGCGGACGGTGAAACCGGCGACCTGTTCGATGCGCTGCACGGGCGGCTGGCGCGTGTTCTGGGCGGCGATTTTGCCGACAACGCCCTGCGGATCGACGCGGAACGCGAAGGGTTTCATCTGACTGGCTATGCCGCTTTGCCCACCTATTCGCGCGGATCATCCGTGGCGCAATTCCTGTTCGTGAATGGCCGTCCGGTGCAGGACCGCCTGTTGATCGGAGCGTTGCGCGGGGCCTATGCGGATTTCCTCAGCCGCGACAGACACCCGGCGGCGGCGCTGTTTCTGGACTGTGATCCGCAGATGGTGGATGTGAACGTCCATCCCGCCAAATCCGAGGTCCGCTTTCGCGATCCCGGCATGGCGCGGGGCCTGATCGTCACCGCTCTGCGTCATGCGCTGGCCGAAGCGGGACATCGTGCCTCGACCACGGTTGCGGCGGCGACCCTGGGTGCATTTCGCCCGGAACCTGCCGCACCCCATCAACCGGCCCGCGTCTACCAGATGGATCGCCCCAGCCTTGCCGCGCGGCAGGCATCCTATGCAGCGCAGTCGCCCGGGTTTGCCGAGATGCCCTCGACGACCTATGCGGCAAGGGTCGAAGAGACCGCGCCAGAGGTCGAGGAAACCGCGCTGCCGCTGGGCGCGGCCCGCGCGCAGGTGCATGAAAACTACATCATCGCCCAGACCGACACGGGCATGGTCATCGTGGATCAGCACGCCGCACATGAACGGCTGGTCTACGAGCGCCTCAAACGTCAGATGGCCGAGAATGGCATCGCGGCACAGGCCCTCCTGATCCCCGAAATCGTCGAGCTGTCGCCGACAGATTGCGCGCGTCTGCTGGATCATGCCGATGATCTGGCCCGCCTTGGCCTGGGGGTCGAACCCTTCGGTGGTGGGGCCATCGCCGTGCGCGAAACACCTGCCCTGCTGGGGGCAGTCAATGCGCGCGCCATGATCCTCGATATCCTCGACGAACTTGCCGATCAGGGGGAAAGCACCGGCATCCAGACCCGGCTTGAGGCGATCCTCAGCCGTGTCGCCTGTCACGGCTCTATCCGGTCAGGTCGCCGCATGCGCGCTGAAGAGATGAACGCCCTGCTGCGCGAAATGGAAGCCACCCCCCATTCCGGGCAGTGCAACCACGGCCGTCCCACCTATGTCGAACTGAAACTGGCCGATATCGAGCGGCTGTTCGGGCGGCGATGATCACGCTGGGCGGTCAGAGCTATGCGCTGGATGATCCGGCGGTGATGCTGGCGCTGGCAGGAATGCTGCTGGCGCTGCTGGTGCTTGTGTTGCTGATCCTTGCCCTGCGCGCCGCCGCACGGTCGGCAAGGCTGGCGGAACCGCTGGCGCAACAGATGGCCTACATGGCGTCGCGCGTGCAGGGGCTGGGCGATGGTCAGCAGCAACTGTCAGGCGGTCTGACCCATGTCGCCGAGGCGCAGGCGGCCGCGCAGGCGCAGATGATGCGCCTGATGGAGCAGCGGCTGGCGCATGTCACGGGGCAGATGACAGAAACACTGCATGGATCGGCACGCCGCACCGCGCAGTCGCTGGGTGAATTGCAGCAAAGGCTGGCTGCCATCGACAAGGCGCAGGACAACATCACCAAGCTGTCGGGCGATGTGCTGTCTCTGCAGGACATCCTGTCGAACAAGCAGACGCGCGGCGCCTTCGGCGAGATCCAGTTGCACGATATTGTCGGCAAGGCGCTGCCTGCCGACAGCTACAGGATGCAGGCCACGCTGTCGAACGGGCGGCGGGCCGATTGCCTGATTCATCTGCCCAATCCCCCCGGTCCGATCGTGGTGGACAGCAAGTTCCCGCTGGAAGCCTATGAGGCGTTGCGGCGCGCGGACAATCCCGGTGACCTGAATCGCGCGGCCAGCCTGCTGCGCCAGTCCGTGCGTGGTCATATCAAGGCGATTTCCGAGCGTTACATCATCGAGGGTGAAACCGCTGACGGTGCGCTGATGTTCCTCCCCTCCGAGGCGGTCTATGCCGAATTGCACGCCAATTTCCCCGAACTGGTCCGCGAGGGATTTGCAGCCCGCGTCTGGATCGTGTCGCCCACGACCTGCATGGCCACGCTGAACACCATGCGTGCGATCCTCAAGGATGCGCGCATGCGCGAGCAGGCCGGCGCCATCCGGCGTGAACTGGGTCTGCTGTCGCAGGACGTTGAGCGTTTGGGCCAAAGGGTCGAGAATCTGGATCGCCATTTTGGCCAGGCCGCGCGCGATATCGCGGATATCAAGGTCAGCGCCGACAAGGCCGGGCGCCGGGCCAAGCGGCTGGACAATTTCGATTTCGAGGATGTGATCCCCGAAGTCGATCATGAACAGCCGCCGCTTGTTCTTGCGCAGGGGCAACGGCGCGAGCCGTGAACGAAAAAGGGCGGCCCCTGTGGACCGCCCCATGCGTTGAAATGTGCCGCCGTGTCAGATGCGAAAGAACGGCTGCGCGATGCGCGGGATCAGCTTGTTGAACCGCAGGGGCGCATCGGTCGCGGCAAGACAGATGCAATCCTCGCCGATGTCTGCAACGGGGGTATGTGTCACTTCCTCATCCGCGATCTCGATATCGCCACGGGCAAAGCGATCCGTCTCATCGACAAAGGCGCCTTGCAGAACAAGCGTCAATTCCATCCCGCGATGCCCGTGATCCGGCACGGCAGCACCTGCCGGGATATAAAGCAGACGCGCAGAAGCATCCTTGGAGGTCGGCAAAATCGCCTGCTTCACGCCCATGCCGATCGGTTTCCATTTCACCTTGTCGACATCACCGCCCACATATTCGCGCACGGGCGCCGGTAGGATGGCCTTTGTGTCCGCACATGGCGACGACGGCTTTTCGGGGCGCAGCGCACCTGACGAGATCAGTCGCATCGTCTCGGCAAAGCATTCCTGCGATACGGGCTCACTGTCGGTTCCGTCCAGAAGTGCGCCGCCGACGCTGTCAAAGCTTGCCAGTTGCGCGCGGCACTCGTCACACATAGACACATGTGCCGCCACGATCAGATTGAACGCCTCGGGCAGGGAGCCTGCCGAATAAGCCATCAGCAGTTGGTCTGTCAGATGATGTTTCACGTTATGCATCTTTATTATCACTTCATTGCGTGGCGAAGCCTGTCCAACGCCAATCTGATGCGGGATTTGATCGTGCCAAGGGGCAACCCGGTCTGTTCTGCGATCTCGCTATGCGACAAATCGCCGAAATAGGCCTTTTCGATCAGTTCCCTCTGTTTATCGGGCAGGGCGGCGATCGCGCGCCCCAGTTGTTCGCTTTCCTGTTGCAGGCTCAGGATGTCCTCCTGATCCGGCTCTTCTTCGGGACCCCAGTCGAGGTCTTCGGGTTCGGGGCGCCGCTGTTTGCGCAGCGCGTCAATCTTACGGTTCCGTGCGATCGTGAACACCCAGGTAGCAACCGAGGCGCGGGACGCATCGAACAGATGCGCCTTCTGCCAGAGCGTCGCCATGACCTCCTGTGTGCATTCTTCTGCCAGGGTTGCATCAGCCCCGGATCGCATCAGAAATGCCTTCACCCGTGGCGCGAAGTACTGGAACAGTTCGGCGAAAGCCGCCTGGTCCTGGTCTTCCCTGATCCGGGCAATATGGGTGATCCAGTCGGTTGGATCGTATTTTGTCTTCATGGCCAATGGCTTCGCCTTCGCGGACAAATCTGCTTTTGCCACAGTCCTACCACGCAGGGCGGGCGGGGACGAGGCGACATTTGCATCCGAAGGGTCGACCAAGTTTAACATACCGATCATTACGGGGGCATGCGGCGTCTGGATCACCGCGCATGTGATTTTTTCTGTAAATCATCCAAAACGCGATCTACTGCGTATTCCCATCAAAATTCGAATTCACGTCGACCGGAGTCATACCCACATGCCATTCGAAGCGGGCCGCGTTGCCCCAAGAAAAATTGCCGTCATCGGAGCAGGAATTTCAGGCATGGGGGCGGCGCACATGTTGGCCGATACCCATAATGTAACCCTGTTCGAAGCCGAACCAAGACTGGGCGGCCATGCCCGCACCATCGTTGCCGGCAAGAATGGTGACCAGCCGGTCGATACCGGCTTCATCGTGTTCAACTATGCCAACTATCCACATATGGCGGCACTGTTCGACCGCCTGAATGTGCCGGTGGTGAAGTCGAACATGAGCTTTGGCGCCTCCCTCAAGGGGGGGCAGCTGGAATATGCGCTGACCAGCCTTTCGGCGCTCTTCGCGCAGAAGCGCAACATCGTGAACCCGAAATTCCTGGGCATGGTGCGCGATATCCTGAAGTTCAACGCACAGGCCCTTGTCGTGGCACAGGACCGCAGCCTGACGACCGGTGAATTCCTGGAACAGCTTGGGACGGGCGACTGGTTCCGCGATTACTATCTTCTGCCGCTCTCGGGTGCGATCTGGTCCACGCCGGTCGAACAGATCATGGACTTCCCGGCCCATGCGATGATCCAGTTCTTTGAAAACCACGCGCTTCTGAACACGACGGGCCAGCATCAGTGGTTCACCGTGCAGGGCGGGTCGGTCGAATATGTGCGCCGCCTGGGCGATGCGATGCGTGCGCAGGGCGTGACATTCCGCCTGGGAACGCCGGTTGACGCCGTCCGCCGTCCGCATCTGGGTGCCGAGATCAAGGTGCAGGGCGGCGAATGGGAAGCCTTCGACGAGGTGATCTTTGCCACCCATTCCGACGACACCCTGCGCCTGCTGGCCGATTCCACGCCAGAGGAAAAGGCAAACCTGGGCGCAATCGCCTATCAGCCCAATGATATCGTGCTGCATGCCGATCCTGCCGTCATGCCCCAGCGCAAGGTGGTCTGGTCGTCCTGGAACTATACCGAGATCATGGACAAGGACACCGACAAGATCGACCTGACCTACTGGATGAACTCGCTGCAGCCGATCCCGCAGGATGATCCGCATTTCGTCACGCTGAACAGCACCCGTTCCATCCGCGAAGACCTGATCTATGACCAGGTCACACTGCGCCATCCGGTCTATGACATGGCGGCGCTTGCGGCACAGGAGCGGGTGCGCGCGGCGAACGGGACGCGCAACACATGGTTCTGCGGTGCCTGGATGCGTCACGGCTTCCACGAGGACGGGCTGGCCAGCGCCGTGGACGTGGTCGAGGCGCTGTCGCGCAACAACGTGGCACTGGTGGCCGCCCAGTGACAAGGATCGACCATATCGCCGGCCATACCTGGCATGGGCGCAAGGGTGGCGTGGAAAACGCCTTCCGCTACGGGGTGGACTACCTGTTGCTGGATGCAGAGCATCCGCAGGGCGCGCCCACCCTTTTCGGGCGCAATCGTGGCAACCTGACCTCGGTCTGGGACAGCGATCATGGCGGGCTGCCCAAGCAGGGTCGCGGTGCCCATTGGGTGCGCGATGTGCTGGCCGCGCATGGGATCGAGGAACCGGCCCGGATCGAACTTCTGACACAGCCGCGTGTCATGGGGCATGTGTTCAACCCCGTGTCCTTCTGGCTCTGCCGCGATGGGCAGGATGATCTGCGCGTCGTCATCGCCGAGGTGACGAACACCTTCGGAGATCGTCATTCCTACCTGGTGCATCGCGATGATCACGGCCCGATCACGGCCGAGGACCGGATGCGCGCCACCAAGCTGATGCATGTCAGCCCCTTTCAGCCGGTCGAGGGCGGGTATGAGTTCCGCTTTGATATCCGCGCGGACCGGATCGGGATCTGGATCGACTATACCGGCGGAAATGGCGGCGTGATCGCGACACTTGTCGGCGCGCGCAAACCCCTGACCAGCATGGGCATCCTGGGTGCCGCCTTGCGGCGCCCCTTCGGATCGCGGCGGGTTCTGGCGCTCATCCACTGGCAAGCGGTCAAACTGTGGTGGAAAGGCGTGGCCTATCGACCCCGCCCCGAACCGCCCATTGAAGAGGTCAGCAGGTGAACACGCTGAGCGCGACATTGCCCGCGGCGCCCGCACTGCCAGCCTACGGGGTCTTTGCGGCCCTTCTGGCGGCGGCCGGATTGCCGATCTACATCCACGCCCCCAAGGTTTATGTGGATGAATACGGCGTGTCGCTGGCAGCCTTGGGTGCTGTTCTATTCGGCCTGCGCCTGTTTGACGTGGTTCAGGATCCACTGCTGGGACGGCTTGCCGGTGCATTGCGGCACCAGCGCGCGCTGGCTGTTGCGGGTGGCGTTGCCCTCATGGTGGCGTCAATGTTGGGGCTGTTCGCCGTCACACCGCCGGTCGCGCCGCTGATCTGGTTCGCGCTGATGCTGGCGGGCGTCTTTTCGGCTTTCAGTTTCCTGACCATCTGTTTCTATGCTCAGGGTGTGCAGACCGCCGGAACGATGGGGCCCGCAGGCCACATCAGGCTGGCCCGGTGGCGTGAGACCGGCGCCCTTCTGGGTGTTTGCGTGGCAGCCGTGGCGCCCGTGGCCCTGGGCGGGTTCGAGGGCTTTGCCCTTGGCTTTGCCATTCTTGGCCTCGGCGCCGTCTGGCTGATGCGTCATCAGTGGGCGGGCACGCACGACACAGCCGAGGCGGGCATGCTGCCGGTCCTGCGCGATCCCCTCGCGCGGAGGCTGTTGCTTATCGCATTGGTCAACGCGGCGCCCGTCGCCGTCAGTTCCACCCTGTTCCTGTTCTTCGTCGAAAGCAGGCTTGCCGCCCCCGGCTGGGAAGGCCCGTTCCTGTTGCTGTTCTTTCTGTCGGCAGCCGTTGCAACCCCGTTCTGGGGCAGGGCGGCCGAGGTCCATGGACCCAAAAGGGTGCTCATGGCGGGCATGGTCCTTGCCATTTCGGCCTTTGGCTTTGCCTTGACCCTTGGGGCTGGTGATACACTGGCCTTCGCGGTCATCTGCATTGCGTCGGGTGCGGCGCTGGGCGCGGACATGACGCTTTTGCCCGCGATCTTCGCCGCACGCATGGCGCGGATCGCGCCGGGTGCATCCGGCGCTTTCGGGCTGTGGTCCTTCGTGTCGAAACTGTCCCTGGCCTTTGCCGCGATTGCCCTGCTGCCCGCCTTGGAAGCCGCCGGCTTTCGCGCCGGGACCGACAATTCCGATGACGCACTTCTGGCGCTCAGCCTGGCTTACGGGCTTGTGCCCTGCCTTCTGAAACTGCTTGCCATTGGCCTGCTGGCCACAACCAACTGGAAAGAGGACTAGATGGCGGATTCTCTTCTCTTCATGCTTCTTGGAATGGCTCTGGTCCTTGGCGCGCTTTGGGCCAAGGCACGGTTCTGGTCATTCACCTCCCAGGCCCCGGAAGATTATGAAGGTGGCGCGCCCCAGTTTGACCTGCGCGAACATCTGAACGGCCCGATCCTGTGCGAAGGCGTGATCTATGGCCCGCTGGGCCGCGTCACATCGCGCTTCGTCGGCAAGTTCGAAGCGCGGTGGGACGGAAACCGTGGCGTGATGCGCGAGCATTTCATGTATGACAGCGGTGCAACGCAGGATCGCGAATGGCGTCTGGAAATCGGCAATGACGGGCAGATCAAGGCGGATGCCGACGATCTTGTGACACCGGGAAGCGGTCAGATGTCGGGTTCGGCCGTGCAGTTGAAATACCGGATCCGTTTGCCCGAGGAATCGGGCGGCCATGTCCTCGATACCGTGGACTGGATGTATCTTGCGCCCAACGGCACGGTGATGAACCGCAGCCAGTTTCGCAAATTCGGGATTCCCGTGGCCGAGCTGGTCGCGACAATGCGCAAGGTGGATGCGGAATGATGAACTGGCAGGGCAAGCGGTACTGGCTGATCGGCGCAAGCGAGGGGCTGGGCGCGGCTCTTGCCCACAAGCTGAGCAGCGCCGGTGTGGAAGTGATCGTTTCCGCCCGCAATGAGGATCGTCTAAGGGCGCTGGTGGCCGAATTGCCGGGCAAGGCTTCTTTCGTGCCTGTCGATGTCGGCGACCGGGTCAGCGTCGAAAAGGCGGCCGCGCAGGTTGGGCAGATCGACGGGATGGTATACCTGGCCGGGGTCTATTGGCCGATGCCCGCGCAGAAATGGAACGCCGATCAGGCCGAGGCGATGGCCGACATCAATTTCACCGGCGCCGTGCGCGCTGTCGGTGCCGTGATCCCGCAGATGGTGGAACGTGACTCCGGGCATATCGTCATCACCGGATCACTGTCCGGGTTTCGCGGCCTGCCCGGCGCGATCGGTTACGCCGCGTCGAAGGCCGGCACGATGTCCCTGGCCGAAAGCCTCTATGCCGATCTGCGCAAGACCGGCGTGCGTGTGCAGGTGGCTAACCCCGGTTTCATCCGGACCCGCCTGACCGACAAGAACGAATTCCGGATGCCATTCCTGATGGAGCCGGAAGAGGCCGCGCAGGACATGTTCGAGTTGATGAACGACGAAACCCGCTTCAAGCGCAGCTTTCCCACCGTGTTCAGCTGGCTGTTCCGGTTGTCCCAGTTCATGCCGGACTGGATGTATTACCGCCTCTTTGCCTGAGATCAAGGACGCTTCCGTTTGGAGGGATCACCACTGTCTGGCATAGTGCCAACAGGAGGATCCCTGCCATGCTGGAGATATCAGTCAACAAGATCGCCCAGGTCGTTCTGATGTCGCGCGAGTTGAACCGCGCCGAGGGCGAATTGCGTGCCTTCATCGATCGGCTGAGTGACGAGGAACAGACCAGTCTGGTCGCCCTGATGTGGATCGGTCGCGGCTCTTTCGAGCCTGAAGAACTGCAAGAGGCGATCCGCACCGCCACCCGGGAAGCCACGACACCAACCGCCGATTACCTGTTGGGCACGCCGCATCTGTCCGATCATCTTGAAAACGGGCTTGATGCCCTTGGGCTGTCTGCCATCGACGAAGAAGATGATTTGATTCGAGGCGGTTAGGCAATCCGTGGACTGGAATTGCCTGCCTTTTTGCAGGTTTTGTGCGTTTTTGCACCAAGCGAGTGCGGCTTTTCGATAATTGACCTCAAGGCAGGGGGCTGTCCCGCCTCACGATTTCCCTCTCCTTGCGATGCCATTCACGTGAGTCGTTAGCAACATTTCAGGCTGCACGGAAAAAAAGTTTCAGAAGTATTTGTATTAAAACAGTAAAAATTCTGGTTTTTCGTCTCTGGGAAAAGTTTCAGCCTTCAAGATGGCGCGGTCACACATTCCCTTGAGCAGCTGTGTTTTGAATGTGCGCTGGTGCGACGTCATATTGGGTTCAGATCAAAAACGATCGTAACCGAAACAAACGGAGTTACACCATGAACCGCATCATCATGACCGCCATCGCCGCTGCTACCTGTGGATCCGTCGCCTATGCAGGTGACATCGCAACCAGCAATGACATTCTGGGCACCCGCGCCGAAGCCGCCACCGTCACCGTGTTCGAACGTGATCGCGGCATCTCGGGCAGCGACATGATCTCGGCCACCGCAGGTACCGAACTGCTGGTCGACGCAGCCCTGATCCTCGAGCCCCGCGAGCAGGCGATTGCAGAAGACGGCCAGGTGACTGTCTACAGCTTCAACGCACCGGCCAACAACACCGCCGTGACCTTCGCACCGCGCTAAGTGTCCTTCCCGATGCCGGCCTCCTCCCCGGCGTCGATGAACAGCTCCCCGTTGTTCAAAAAGCCCCGCCCAGGTCATCCCGGGCGGGGCTTTTCCGTCTGGACATCAGCGCTGGATCAGGCCGGGTTGCGGTCCACGATCTGCAGATGCTGCGCCAGTTTGTCGATCTCGGCCATCCAGCGCGTCACAAGTCGCGGATCTGAGGGTGCGGCGGATACGCCGGCCGGGATCTCGCGGGCCAGAACGGCTTCGACCGCCAGGGAAACAGGGATCGACACAAGCCGCGCCATCGCCGTGCCGCGCGCATCGCCCCAGGCATCCATCACATAGGACTTGTGCCAGACGGTCTTGCCATCCTTTTCGGCCTTCAGTTCCACGCAAAGCACCACCCGGTCAGGCTCGCCCTCGTCATAGGCGTTTTCCGACCAGAACTGATCGGACATGTCCTTCAGCCTTGCATCGCCCTCGGGGCCGGTCAGTGTCTCGATCTCGGCGAAGACATCGGCCCAGGCATCCGACCAGCCGTTCAGCCGCAACGTGCCGCGCACGAAATCGCGCACCGGCCAGGCGGGATCGAAACGGTAATCCTCCATGAAGGGGATCGAATCGCGGTTCGGATAGACCTCGAATGTCTCGGGCGTTGGCAAGGGCGCGTCATAGCTGCTGAGCGCGTTCCACGGACGATCCACCCGCAGTTCCGAGAAGTTGCGGATTGACCGCGAGGGCGAGCGCAGCGCCTTCAGCACGCCCAGCGGTGACCAGCTGAACTTGTAGCGGAAGGCGTTCGGGATCTTCGGAACACCGCCGCAATAAGACAGGAACGAGATCGCATTCGCCGCATCATAGGCATCCGAGGCGCGATATTCGGCGACAAGATGATGCGCCATCAGGTGGTCGATGCCCGGATCAAGACCCACTTCGTTGACCGAACACAGGCCCTTGTCGCGGAACGTATCGTCCAGCGCCCGCATTTCCGGCGCGATATAGGACGAGGACACGAAATGCGCGTCCTTCTCAAGGCAGAGTTTCGCCAGCGGCACATGCCAGTCTGCGGGCAGCATCGACACGACCACATCGCCTTTGGCCAGCTCGGCGCCAAGTGCATCGATGTCGAAGGCCTTGATCCGGTCGGTCAGATCGCCCACCGTCTTGCGTGCCTTGTCGACGGAACGGTTCCAGACGGTGACATCATGCCCCGCCTCGATCAGGCGACGCAGGCCGGGGATGGCCGACAGGCCGGTGCCGCACCAGTGGATGGTCATGGGCTTTCCTTTCCTTACTTGAATTTCAGCTTGGCCGTGACGATGGCAATCATCGCCGTCACCGACACGATATTGGCCAGGATCAGCGGCCAGTCGACGATCATGATCCCGTAAGCCAGCCATAGCGACACGGTGATCAGAAACAGGACCTGCGCGACAAGTGACAGGCTGCGGGTGTCACGCGTGCGCCAGACCTGCAGGGCCTGAGGGATCCAGCAGATCGTGCCCAGTATGGCGGCCGCGTAGCCGATGTAGAGTGGCGTCATGTCAGACCTTTGCCAGATGGGTCAGGAAGGTGTCTTTCGCACGCTCCCAGACGCCGGTTTCGAGGTGATTCAGTTCCAGAAGTGTCGGCAGAAGCTGGGCCGCGTAATCCTGCGAGCTTTCAACCGGCAGCATGGAGGGCAGGTTGTCGATCGCGGTCACATCCAGCGGGGGGGTGTCATGGACCCGCAACGCGGGTTCGGCCCATGTGGTGGTGCGGTCATAGACCTTGATGGGCGAGAAATCACTGGTCGGATCGCAGGCGATGTCGCCGATCACGGTCAGGGTGCGCGGGTCTGTGGTTGCCGTCGCCGGCACGAAAACAGGCGTGCCGGGCCGCGCCAGGATGCAGTTCAGGAAGATCTCTTGTTCCATGATCTGCGGAAATGGCCCGCCGCTGGCGGTTTCGGCCATGTCCCAGCGGGTGACCTGCATCCCCATCGCCTCGCACAGGTCGGACGCACCAGTACCAACGCGCCCCAAGGCCCCGATGACGATGGCGCGCGGGGGCTCTGCCTTGATGTCGCCCATCGCAGCGGTCAGGTCTGCCACCAGCGCGTCACGCCCGGCATAGACGCCGACGGGTCCGCAGATCTCGCCCTCTTGCTGTGCAAGCCAGCATTTCAGCGCGACAGCGGCGCCCGCGAAACCCGCCCAATAGCCAAAGGCGGCGACGCGGCGACCATTCTCATCGACCAGGTACTCCAGGTCATAAAGCGTCCCGCTTCCAGCCTTGAACCGCTTGAGAAGGTCCTGACCGGCAGGCTGCCCCTTGAAGGCATGGCCGAACATGATGTGGCGATGCGGCAAAGGCGTGCCATCTTCTGGCAGTTCCTTCAGCCCGAAGATGATCGCGTCGGCGGGCGCGTCGGGCCAGCTGTTCTGCGCGGCAATCGCAGCGCCAGCGGCACGATAGCCGTCGATGGCGATGGCGCGTACGTCGCTTTCCTCGATTGTCACGCGAATGCCCGCCTTGATCAGCGCGGCACAGCCTTCGGGGGTCAGGCCGACCCGTTCTTCGTTCGCGCGCTGTTCGGCGCGGACCCACAGATGTGTCATGGTTCTGTTCTTTCGGCGGAAGTGTCACGCGCACCATAGCCAAGGGCAGGGGCGGCTTAAAGATGCGTTTGTGCGTGTTGACGATCAGGCCGGTCCAGATGGGGCACGGCATTGAACTGGGTCACGGCCATGTCCGTGCCCAGACGGTGCAGGCGATGCACGGAGGTGTTCATGATCGCGATGCAGGCCCGCGCAAAGGCGGGTGTGCCCAGCCCCATGGTCTGGCGCAACACCATCCCGATCAGCCCGCCCGAGGTGACGACAAGTGCAGGTCCACGGCCCATGCCGATATCGGCCATCGCATCGCCCACACGGTTCTGGAAATCGTCAAAGCTTTCGGGGGCCTCTTCGATCGTTCCGGCCTCCCAGGCCATCAGAAGCTGCGGCATGTAGGCCACGAAGCCTTCGCGCGATTGCGGCAATGCGACGCCATGCTGTTCGCTGAACAGATGGGCCAGGGTGAAGAATTGCATTTCGTTCAGCCGCGCGTCCTGCACGATCTCGGCGTAATGCCCCGCTTGCATCGCCGTGGCCGTTTCGACGTGACGGATCAGCGTGCCGCAATAGACGCGGGTGATCTGTTCACGCGTGTCCCGCAGATGTTCCCCCAGCCAGGCGGCCTGTTGATGGCCAAGCGGGCTCAGGCTGTCATACCCGGTCTCGTCACGTGCTTTGGTCTGGGCCTGGCCATGGCGAACAAGGGTGATCTGTGACATCGAAACGCTTCCTCTGCATGCGTTGCAGACCTAGGTCACGTGGCAAGCCAAGACAACCGCGAATGCGGTGGCTGGACAAGCCGGACCATTCCCGGTTTTGTGGCCTTCCAGCGGGAACAGGGGGTAATCATGCAGGTCAACGGCGAACGGTTTCTCAAGGATCTGCATGCGTTGCGGCAGTTCGGCGCGTCCGGCGTGGGCAAGGGCGTGGTGCGCCCGGCTTATTCGGGTGCCGATATCGCCGCGCGTGAATGGCTGGCAGGGCAGATGGACGCCGCCGGGCTGGAGCCGCGCTTCGATACGGTTGGCAACCTCTTCGGCTTGGCACCGGGCCGGTCGCTTCTGATGGGATCGCATAGCGACAGCCAGCCCGAGGGCGGCTGGCTGGACGGGGCGCTGGGCGTGGTCATGGCGCTGGAAATCGCGCGGGCCACACAAGAGGCCGGCGGCCCTGCGGTATCCGTGGCCAATTTCCAGGATGAGGAAGGGCGCTTTGGCGTCACCACCGGCAGCGCGATCTGGTCGGGCCAGTTGCCTCTGGACAAGGCCGACAGGCTGACGGACAGCGCAGGCGTCACCTTTGCCGATGCCCGTTCCGCCATGGCGCATCTGGCGGGTGAACCTATCGATCCCGCACGGTTCACCGGCTTTGTCGAATGCCACATCGAACAGGGGCCATGGCTGCACGAGGCCGGGCAGGCGATTGGCGTTGTCACCGATATCGTCGGCATCCGTGACATGACCATCACGCTGGAGGGCGAACAGAACCATGCAGGCACCACGCCCATGCACCGCCGCCGCGATGCCTTTCAGGTGCTGTCGGCCTTCAACACCGCGCTGAACGACAGGCTGCGCAACGTCGTGACGCCGCAATCCGTCTGGACCATCGGCCATGTCGATCTGCATCCCGGCGCACATTCGATCGTTCCCGGTCGCGTCACCTTTTCCATGCAGTGGCGCGATGGCGACACCGGGCGTCTCAAGCGGATGGAGGACGTGATCCGCCAGACCGCAACCGAGGTTGCCGCGGAACGCGGCATGGCCCTGTCCTTTTCCGGCATGCTGGGTCTGGAACCTGTCGCAATGGATCGCGGGTTGCGCGCGGCACTTGGTGCGGCGGCGCAAGACCTTGTTCCCGGCCGCTGGCGCGAGATGCAATCGGGCGCGCTGCATGACGCCACCAACGTGGCGGCCCTTATGCCGGCCGCGATGATGTTCGTACCCTCGATCGGCGGGATCAGCCATGCCTTTGCCGAGGATACGGACGAGGCCGATCTTCTGACGGGCCTTGAGGTCATGGCGCGCGCCTTGCCCGACCTGTGCAAGGCGCACTGACGCTGGTCAGACTATCCGGTCCAGGCCACATCGCCCAGAAAGATGTAACCGGCGCCATAGATCGTCTTGATCAGGCGCGGGTTTTTCGGGTCTTCGCGCAGCTTTGTCCGCAGCCTTGATATGCGCACATCCATTGCCCGGTCGAAACTGTCGCTGGCCGCACCGCCCAATATCTCCTGCATCATCGCGCGTGAGATCAGGCGCTTGGGCCGCTCGAGGAACAGGCGCAGCACTTCACCTTCGGCATGGGAAAACGGTGTCTCGACGCCGCTGTCATCCTCAAGCGCATACCGGTCGAAATGGGCCGTCCAGCCGTTGAACAACGCAGTCTGCCCGGTCTGCGTGACGGGCTGGCCCCGGCGCAGACGCGCACGGATGCGGGCCACGACCTCGGCCGGATCGAAGGGCTTAATGATGTAGTCATCCGCCCCCAGTTCCAGCCCGGTCACACGGTCCTGCACCTGCGCCCGACCCGAGATGATGATGACCACGGCGCCCTGTTCCAGCGCCAGGCGATGCACCAGGGTCAGCCCGTCACGATCCGGCAGCGACAGGTCCACAAGGCAGATATCGGGGGTTGCGGTTTTCAGGGCGGCCTCGAACTCGGTGGCGCGACCGAAGCTCATCGTGCGGAATCCGGCCTCGGTCAGGGCATGGGCCAGCATGTTGCGGATTGCGGGCTCGTCATCGAGGATGGTGACCAGTGGTGTGCTCATGGTGTCTTGCCTCTGCCTTGCAGGAATGCGGACAGGCCGCTGGCGCTGAATGGTTTCATCAGCACGGGTACCCGCGCGACAGCGCTTTTGTGATAGGGATGATCACGTGGCAAGGATGTCATCAGCCGGCAAGGCGGATGGCCCGGGGGCAGACGGTCCAGCAGGTCCAGCCCGGTTTCATGCCCCTCGAGCGTGATGTCGGACAGGATCAGCGCGATATCCGGCACCTGATCCAGCAGCGCCATCGCCTCGTCCACGCTTGCGGCTTCGATGACCGCATGGCCGAAATCGCGCAGCATCTCGCGGATGCCGACGCGCAGATCGGGACTGTCTTCGACCAGCAGCACAAGGCCGGGCGAAAGCGCAAGGGCAGCAGGCCGCAGCGGCAGACGCAGGCTGACCTTGCCACCCTGTTCGGTATTGCCGATCACGACGCGCCCGCCGGCAAGCTTGACCATGTCATAGACCATGGCCAGCCCCAGCCCCGTGCCTTCGCCACCCTTGGTGGTGAAAAACGGCTCGAGTGCATGTTCAAGCGCAGCCTCCGAAAAGCCGGGTCCCGTGTCTGTGACGGTGAACTCTGCCCAGGTGTTCTGCACCGGGGTCACCTCAAGCCGGATATCGCCCGTCGCGCCGCAGGCGTCGCGCGCATTCAGGATCAGGTTCAACAGGGAATCCTGCAACATGCCTGTGTCCAGCATCAGCGCATCATGCGGGATGGCGTTGTGGATGCTCAGCGCGATACCGGGCGGCAAGGCCGGTGCGGCCAGCGTTTCCAGATCGGACAGGGCGGCGCGCAGGTCGGCGGTGGTGGGGTTCCATTCGCGGGCACCGGTGATGTCCCCGATCCGGTTCAGCAGTGCCCCGCCGCGATGGGCCGCGGACAGTGTCGCGGCCACAAGGTCGCGCGCCTCGGCTGGCAGGTCCATGCGCTGCAGGCGCGACTGGCTGCCCAGGATGATCGTCAGCAGGTTCGAAAAGTCATGCGCCATGCCGCTGGTCAACTGGGCCGCCATTTCGCGCCGCCGCGTCTGTTGCAGGGCGCTACGGGCCTGGCTTTCTTCGGTCACGTCCATCGACAGGATGTAGACACCATTGATCTGTCCATCCGGCGCGCGGTCCGGCGTGAAGGCCGCGCGAATGCGGCGCGAGCTGTCCTCGTCATTGAATTCAAACACGGACGCGGTGCCGAAGAACGCGGCGTCCAGATGCGGCTGAATCGCGGTATAGGCTGATTCGCCAAGCGCCTTCCGGATGGGCAGGCCCAGGATATTCGTTTGCCGGCCCGGCATCACGACACCCAGTTTGCGGTTCGAGAAGGTGTAGCAGCGGTCGCGCCCGACATGCGAGATATGCGCGGGCATCATCTCGGTCGTCTGGCGGGTGCGTGCCTCGGTCTCGGTCAACTGGCGCTTGGCTTCCTCCAGCGCGGTGATGGTCGCCTCCAGCTTGCGGTTGGTGGCGCTCAACTCCTCGGCATAGGCCAGCACCTTGTCGCTCAACTCTTCGGACCTTGCGCGCAACAAGGCCTCCTGCCGCTTGGTCGGGGTGATGTCCGTGTAGACGGTGACCCATCCCCCCTGCGGCAGGGGCGAGCCTTCGACGCTGATGCTGCGCCCGTCGGGACGCACCCGTTCCATGTAATGCGGCTCGAAGGCGCGGGCCTGTTCGACGCGGATGCGCACGGCTTCGGTCAGGTCGTTGATCGGTCCGTATTCGCCCCGCTCCGCCAGAAAGCGGATCGTATCCTCGAAGCGCGCACCGGGCGTCGTCAATTCCACCGGAAGGTCGAACATCTCGCGGAAGGGGCGATTGCATACCACGAGGTGCAGGTCGCTGTCATAGATCGACAGCGCCTGCTGGATCAGGTTCAACCCGGCCATGGTCATCGCGGAAGTGTCGATCGGTGCGGTCGTCATCGTCAGTCCTCTGGTCGGGTATGGCTAGCACCACAAGCCGCGCCCGCCTAGTGCCCGATCCGGCCTGCGATTGTTACAATTCGTAACAATTGGGAAATCATCAGGAAAAAGTTGACGTAGAGCCTTGCAGGTGCACCATCGAAGCTCGGTAAAGAATCGCCGATCAAGGTGGTCACCGGCCCGGAGGGAGAACGGGCGCAAGGGAGGGAAAGATTTGGCACAGTCGTCACAGGCGACCGGTGGACTCGTGTCCATACCGGCGCTGTTGCAGCGCAACGCCCAGAAGTTCGCGGACAAGCCCGCGTTCCGCCAAAAGGAATTCGGCATCTGGCAGACCTGGACGTGGAAGGACGTTCAGCGCGAAGTGGATAACTTCGCGCTTGGGCTGATAAACCTTGGCGTCAACGAAGGCGATTTCGTCGCCATCATCGGCAGCAACCGTCCGCAATTGTATTGGTCGATGGTCGCGGCGCAGTCCGTGGGTGCGGTCCCCGTGCCGCTTTACCAGGACTCTGCAGCCGAAGAGATGGCATATGTCCTCGATCATTGCGGTGCACGCTTCATCATCGTCGAGGACCAGGAACAGGTCGACAAGGTGATCGAGGTGCAGGACCGCCTGCACCAGTTCGAACACATGATCTACCTCGATCCGCGGGGGCTTCGGAAATACGATCATTCCCGCCTGCATGAATTCAGCCATGTGCAGGAGCAGGGCCATGCCGCGCGTGACGAGTTCACGCCCGAACTGGAAAAGCGCCGGGCCAAGCTGGACATGTCCTCGACCTGCGTGATGCTTTACACCTCGGGCACGACCGGCAAGCCCAAGGGTGTGGTGCTGAGCAACCGCAACATCATCGAAAGCGCGCATAACTCGTCGGACTTCGACAAGCTGGGCCCGGACGAGGAAATCCTTGCCTACCTGCCGATGGCCTGGGTGGGCGATTTCATCTTCTCGGTCGGGCAGGCCTACTGGGCCGGGTTCTGCGTGAACTGCCCCGAAAGCCCCGAGACTATGGTCACCGACCTGCGCGAGATCGGTCCCACCTATTACTTTGCCCCGCCCCGTGTTTTCGAGACCCAGCTGACCAACGTCATGATCCGCATGGAAGACGCCAGCCGGATGAAGAAATGGCTGTTCGACACTTTCATGGCCCACGCCCGCAAGGTCGGTCCCGCCATTCTGGACGGCAAGCCCGTGGGTTTCATGGACCGGATGAAGTACAAGCTGGGCGATCTGTTCGTCTACGGGCCGCTGAAGAACACCCTTGGTTTCAGCCGCGTCCGCATCGGCTATACCGCAGGCGAAGCGATCGGCCCCGAGATCTTCGATTTCTATCGCAGCCTCGGGATCAACCTGAAACAGCTGTACGGCCAGACCGAGGCGACGGTGTTCATCACCATGCAGCCCGATGGCGAGGTGCGTTCGGATACCGTGGGCGTGCCGGCACCGGGTGTCGAGCTGAAGATCGGCGACAATGGCGAGGTGTATTACCGCAGCCCCGGTGTGTTCGAATACTACTACAAGAACCCCGAAAGCACCGCCGACACCAAGGATCCCGAAGGCTGGGTCGCCACTGGCGACGCGGGCTTCATCGAGGAAGGATCGGGCCACCTGCGGATCATCGACCGGGCCAAGGACGTGGGCAAGATGGCCGACGGCAGCCTGTTCGCGCCCAAGTATGTCGAGAACAAGCTGAAGTTCTACCCGAACATCCTGGAAGCAGTTGTTTTCGGCAATGGCCGCGACCGCTGCATGGCCTTCATCAACATCGACCTCAGCGCGGTGGGCAACTGGGCCGAACGCAACAACATCGCCTATTCCTCCTATCAGGAACTGGCCGGGCATCCCAAGGTGCTGGCCCAGGTGCAGGCCCATGTCGAGGAAGTGAACCGGTCGATCGCGGATGACCCGATGCTCTCGGGCTGCCAGATCCATCGCTTCCTGATCCTGCACAAGGAACTGGATGCCGATGACGGCGAAATGACCCGCACCCGCAAGGTCCGCCGCCGCATCGTCGAGGACAAGTTCCACGATCTGATCACCGCGCTGTACGACGGGTCCGACAAGATCAGCACCCGCACGGAAGTGACATATGAGGACGGGCGCAAGGGATACATCAGTGCAACGCTCGAGATCCGGGACGCCAAGGTGCAGCCCGTCACGACGCAGAAGATGGCAGCAGAATGAACCAGATGAGCACAGAAGGTTACACCACCGCCGACGGTCGCAAGATCGGCGGCGTGATGATGGAGATGAAGAACATCACGCTGCGCTTCGGTGGGGTGAAAGCGATCACCGACATCAGCTTTGACATCCGCGAGGGCGAGATCCGCGCGATCATCGGACCGAACGGCGCGGGCAAGTCATCCATGCTGAACGTCATCTCGGGCTTCTATGTCCCGCAGGAGGGCGAAGTCTGGTTCCGCGGGGCCAAGCGTCCGCCGATGAAGCCCTATCAGGTGGCCCAGCAGGGCATTGCCCGCACCTTCCAGAACATCGCCTTGTTCGAAGGCATGAGCGTTCTGGACAACGTGATGACCGGACGCCTGACCCATATGAAAAGCGGCATGCTGGAGCAGGCCATCTGGAAGGGCAAGGCCGAGAAGGAAGAAGTCGAGAACCGCGAAGTCGTGGAAAAGATCATCGACTTTCTGGAAATCCAGGCGATCCGCAAGACCCCCGTGGCGCGCTTGCCCTATGGTCTGAAAAAGCGTGTGGAACTGGCCCGTGCACTGGCGGCCGAACCCAAGCTCTTGCTGCTGGACGAACCCATGGCCGGCATGAACGTCGAGGAAAAAGAGGACATGAGCCGCTTCATCCTGGACGTGAACGACGAATTCGGCACCACGATCGCGCTGATCGAACATGACATGGGCGTGGTGATGGACCTGTCCGACCGCGTGGTCGTGATGGATTACGGCAAGAAGATCGGCGACGGCACGCCCGACGAGGTGCGCAGCAACCAGGCTGTGATCGATGCCTACCTTGGTGTGGCCCATGACTGATCCGCTGCACGCACGCCGTCCTTTCAACAGTTTCGCAGGGAGTGCTTCGCATGCCTGACCAACTTCTCTTTGCCATCGAGGTGACGCTGAACGGGCTGATGGCAGGCGTCCTTTATGCGCTGGTCGCCCTTGGCTTCGTGCTGATCTACAAGGCCAGCGGCATCTTCAACTATGCGCAAGGCGTCATGGCGCTGTTCTCGGCGGCGACGCTTGTGGGCATCATGAATGGCGATGTGCCCTTCAGCCACCTGATCAACGCCATCCTTGGCACCGATATCCATCATTTCGGCTGGCACGTGCCCGCGATCCTCGCGATCCTGCTGACGATGGGCGTGATGATCTTCCTGGCCTGGGCCGTGAACCGCTTTGTCTTCAAGCATCTGGTGAACCAGGAACCGATCATCCTGTTCATGGCGACCATCGGGCTTGCCTATTTCCTCGAAGGTCTCAGCGACATGATGTGGGGCGGTGACATCAAGAAACTGGATGTCGGCCTGCCGCAGGGCATCAACGAAACCATCGACGAGGTGACCTTCAACCTGTTCGGTTACGGCTTCTTCATCGACAATCTGGATATCGTGGCCGCCGTGGTTGCCGTGATCCTCGTGATCGCGCTGACCCTCTACAGCCAGTATTCCAAGCAGGGCCGCGCGCTGCGTGCCGTGGCCGATGATCACCAGGCGGCGCTGTCCGTGGGGATTTCGCTGAACTACATCTGGATCCTCGTCTGGTCGATCGCGGGCTTCGTGGCGCTGGTCGCCGGCATCATGTGGGGTGCGAAATCGGGCGTGCAGTTCTCGCTGTCGCTGATCGCGCTCAAGGCGCTGCCGGTTCTGATGCTGGGTGGCTTCACCTCGATCCCTGGTGCCATCGTGGGCGGGTTGATCATCGGCGTGGGTGAAAAGCTGTTCGAATTCACCCTGGGCGGCATGATGGGGGGTGCTACCGAAAACTGGTTCGCCTATGTGCTGGCACTGGTCTTCCTTGTGTTCCGGCCGCAGGGCCTGTTCGGCGAGAAGATCATCGAGAGGGTGTGATCATGAAAAAACTGATCGCCATCATCAATGTTGTCGCCTGGTCCGGCTTCTGGGCCTTTGGCTACCTGGCGCTGACCGCCGGAGACTTGTCGCAGCACCAGATCACGATTGCCAGCCTTCTGGCCGGTCTGGGCTTCGTCACCGGCGTGGTCGCCTATCTGAAACTCTCGCATGGAACGCCCGGAGTGCGCCACATGTCGAAAATCCGCGAAGAGGGGTAAGGGCTGATGTTCTACCGTGAGGCAGGCGATTTCAAGACATCCTACGTGGATGACAACCAGACCTTCCCGATCAAGTTCGACCGTTACCGTTACTATGCGGTGCTGTTCGTGGCTTTCGCGATCATTCCCTTCGTGATCAACGACTACTGGGTCAACGCGGTCTTCATGCCGTTCCTGATCTATTCGATTGCAGCCATCGGCCTGAACATCCTGATCGGGTATTGCGGCCAGGTTTCGCTGGGTACGGGTGGTTTCATGGCAGTGGGCGCCTATGCCTGCTACAAGTTCATGACCGGCATCGACATCTGGTGGGGTGGCGAGCTGCTGTTCCGCCTGCCCGAGTTCAACATCTTCTTCAGCGTGTTGATGGGTGGCCTGACCACGGCGCTTGTGGGCGTGCTGTTCGGCCTGCCCAGCCTGCGGATCAAGGGTTTCTACCTTGCGGTCGCGACACTGGCCGCGCAGTTCTTCCTGGTCTGGGTGTTCAACCGCGTGTCCTGGTTCTACAACTACTCGGCTTCGGGGCAGATCTCGGCGCCCGAGCATCACATCGCCGGGGTTGCGATCACCGGACCGAACGCGGACGCCTGGGCGATGTACCTCTTCTGCCTGGTGTTCGTGGCATTCAGCGCGATCATCGCGCGCAACCTGACCCGCGGGTCGTTCGGGCGCAAATGGATGGCGATCCGCGACATGGACATCGCGGCCGAGATCATCGGCGTCGACCCGTTGCGCGCCAAGCTCAGCGCCTTTGCCGTGTCGTCCTTCTTTGTCGGCATCTCGGGCGCGCTGTTCTTCGCGGTCTACCTTGGCGCTGTCGAAGTTGGCGAGGCCTTCGGCATCCAGAAATCGTTCCTCGTGCTGTTCATGGTCATCATCGGTGGCCTGGGGTCAATCTTTGGCTCCTTCGCCGGCGCGGCCTTCCTGGTGCTGCTGCCCGTGTTCCTGAAGAACACGCTTGTGGGCGCGCTGGGCTGGCCCACGGACCTTGCCGCGCATCTGGAATTCATGATCGTCGGCGCACTGATCATCATCTTTCTGATCGCCGAACCGCATGGTCTTGCGCAGCTATGGCGCGTGACCAAGGAAAAATTGCGGCTTTGGCCCTTCCCGCACTAGGGCGGGGGCAAGGCAACTTTTTCGGAGGCTTGCTTCCGGACATCACCATCGGAAAAACCAAGGGAGGATAACCCGATGAAACTGAAACTGATTACAGCGGTGACCGCAGCCATCGTGGCGGCAGCACCTGCGATGGCCGAGCTGACCTTTACGGCGCTCAGCTATCGGACCGGACCCTATGCGGCGAACGGGATCCCCTTCGCGGACGGGTATCAGGATTACTTTACCCTGCTCAACGAGCGTGACGGCGGCATCGGTGGGGAGCCGGTCAACCTGATCGAGTGCGAAACCGGCTACAACACCGAAAAGGGTGTGGAATGCTACGAATCCACCAAGGGTTCGGGCGCGCTGGTCTATCAGCCGCTGTCCACCGGCATCACATACCAGCTGATCCCCAAGGCAACCGCAGACGGCATCCCGGTCCACTCGATGGGCTATGGCCGGACCTCGGCCAAGAACGGTGAAGTGTTCCGCAACATCTTCAACTATCCCGCCAACTACTGGGATGGCGCATCCGTCGGCATCAAGCACCTGCTGGACATCAACGGTGGCGACATCAGCGGCAAGAAGGTCGCGCTGGTCTATCACAACTCTGCCTATGGCAAGGAACCGATCCGCACCCTGGAAGAGCTGGCCAAGAAGCACGGCTACGAGCTGACCCTGCTGCCGGTCGATCACCCCGGCCAGGAGCAGAAGTCCCAGTGGCTGCAGATCCGCCGCGACAAGCCCGACTATGTCCTGATGTGGGGCTGGGGCGTGATGAACCAGGTCGCCATCCAGGAAGCCGTGAACATCCGTTTCCCGATGGAAAACTTCATCGGCATCTGGTGGTCGGGTTCGGAAAACGACGTGCTGCCCGCAGGTGACGGCGCCAACGGCTACAAGGCACTGACCTTCCATGCGACCGGCGCAAACTACCCGCTGTTCGACGACATCAAGACGCATGTCGTGGACAAGGGCAAAGCGGCCGGTGCAGGCGACCAGATCGGCACCGCGCTTTATAACCGCGGTCTCTATGCGGCCATGCTGGCAGCCGAAGCGGCGAAAACCGCACAGGCGATCCACAACACCGCAGCCCTGACCCCGGCGCAGATGCGCGACGGGATGGAGAACCTGGAAATCACCGAAGCCAAGATGACCGAACTGGGTCTGCCGGGCTTTGGTCCCTCGTTCAAGGTCAGCTGCCAGAACCACGGCGGTGACGGCCTGGTGGCGGTTGTGCAGTGGGATTATGCATCCAAGTCCTGGAACATGATCTCTGACTTCCAGCAGTCGGATCAGGACGTCCTGAACCCGCTGATCGCGGAAGATTCGTCAGCCTATGCGGCCGAGGCCAACATCACACCGGGTTGTAACTGATCCAGACCCGCTGCGGGCAGTCCATGTGGCTGCCCGCGTATTTTGGATATTTGAAGCAAGAAGAAGACTGGACGCTGCCCCTCCCCGCAGAAGGGCGCGTTAACCTTAACGGAGCGTGAGACATGCTGGACGCAGGCCGGACCGAAGAAAACCTTCTTGAGGTCAACAACATCGAGGTGATCTACAATCACGTGATCCTCGTGCTCAAGGGCGTGTCGCTCAAGGTGCCCAAGGGCGGGATCACCGCGCTGCTGGGCGGCAATGGCGCGGGCAAGACCACCACGCTCAAGGCTATTTCCAACCTGCTGCATTCAGAACGCGGCGAGGTCACGAAGGGCAACATCCTGTATCGTGGCGAGCGGGTCCAGGACCTGAGCCCGAACGACCTGGTGCAGAAGGGCGTCATCCAGGTGATGGAAGGCCGCCACTGTTTCGAACACCTGACCGTCGAAGAAAACCTGCTGACCGGCGCCTATACGCGCAAGGACGGCAAGGGCGCCATCGAGGCCGACCTGCAGATGGTCTACGACTATTTCCCGCGGCTGAAGGAACGCCGCAAGAGCCAGGCGGGCTATACCTCGGGCGGTGAGCAGCAGATGGTCGCGATCGGCCGCGCTCTGATGAGCCGGCCCGAGACGATCCTGCTGGACGAGCCCAGCATGGGTCTGGCACCGCAGCTTGTGGAAGAGATCTTCACCATCGTGAAGAACCTCAACGAGAAAGAGGGCAACACCTTCCTTCTGGCCGAGCAGAATACGAACGTCGCCCTGCGTTTCGCGCATTATGGCTATATCCTGGAATCCGGTCGCGTCGTGATGGATGGCCCGGCCGCCGATCTGCGCGAAAACCCCGACGTCAAGGAATTCTACCTCGGGGTTTCGGAAGAAGGGCGAAAGTCATTCCGTGATGTGCGGTCCTATCGTCGGCGCAAGCGCTGGCTCAGCTGATCCGACCCATTTCATTTTTCCAGTCAGGTTATGCGAAAGGTCTCCCATGACCCGCTTTTTTGATGAACTCGAAACACGCAGCGCGGCACAGCGTGCAGCCCATCTGGCCAAGGCTCTGCCGGATCAGATCACACGCGCCAAGCCGCTGCCGGGATATGCCGGAGCCCTGGACGGGGTGAACCCTGCCGGCATCACCACGCTTGACGCGCTGGCCATGCTGCCGGTTCTGCGCAAGTCGGATCTGGGGCGCGCGCAAGCGGCCAGCGGACCATTCGGCGGGCTGACGACCCGCCCTGCGCATGGCTTTGCGCATATCTTCCAGTCCCCGGGTCCGATCTATGAGCCGGGCGGAACGGAACATGACTGGTGGCGCATGGGGCGTTTCCTGAACGCCTGCGGCATCGGGCGCGGCGATATCGTGCAGAACTGCTTTGGCTACCATCTGACTCCGGCCGGCATGATCTTTGAATCCGGGGCGCGCGCCGTCGGCGCGGCCGTTCTGCCTGCGGGCACCGGCCAGACGGAACTGCAGGTCACCGCCAGCCGTGATGTCGGCGTTACCGCTTATGCGGGCACACCGGATTACCTGAAGGTGATTCTGGACAAGGCCGACGAGATGGGCGTGCAGCTTGGCATCACCCGCGCCGCCGTGGGCGGGGGCGCCTTGTTCCCCTCGCTGCGCAAGGAATATGCCGATCGCGGGATCCTGTGCCTGCAATGCTATGCCACCGCTGATCTGGGCAATATCGCCTATGAGAGCGAGGCGCAGGAAGGCATGATCGTGGACGAAGGCGTGATCGTCGAGATCGTGACACCCGGCACTGGCGATCCGGTGGCGCCCGGTCAGGTCGGCGAAGTGGTCGTGACCACGCTCAACCCCGATTATCCGCTGATCCGCTTTGCCACGGGCGATCTGAGCGCGGTGATGGAGGGGGTCAGCCCCTGTGGCCGCACCAACATGCGCATCAAGGGCTGGATGGGTCGGGCCGATCAGACCACCAAGATCAAGGGCATGTTCGTGCGCCCAGAGCAGGTGGCGCAGCTTGTCGCCAAACATGCCGAGATCAGCCGCGCGCGGGTCATCGCCAGCCGGGAAGGCGAGATGGATGTGATGACCGTGCAGATCGAATCTGCGGGTGGCAATGCCGATGCCTATGCCAGCACAGTGGCCGAGGTGCTGAAGCTGAAAGGCAAGATCGAGCTGCTCAGCCCCGGCAGCCTGCCCAATGACGGCAAGGTCATCGAGGATCAGCGCGTCTACGACTGATCCTCACGCGACCCACATCGGCCAAAACAAAAAGACCGCCCCGAGGGGCGGTCTTTTCGTTCAGCGATCGCGTGTCGATCAGCCCTGACGGGCTTTGAACCGACGCTGCGTCTTGTTGATCACGTAGACGCGGCCTTTGCGGCGCACGACACGGCAGTCGCGATGCCGGTTCTTGAGCGAGCGGAGCGAGTTCTTGACCTTCATGGTCCTCTCCTATCAGTCGCGGCGCGGGCCTTGCGCCTTGTGGTTGCCTTGTCCCGGTTGCCCGGGACGGTGAAATGGCCCCCGAGGGGGCCAGAGATACATCCCGTTACCGGAATGGAGAAATCATGGTGGGCGATACAAGGTTCGAACTTGTGACCCCTTCGATGTCAACGAAGTGCTCTACCACTGAGCTAATCACCCATGATACCGGTCGGAACTGCGCCCTCTGAAACGAAGAGGGGCGCGGGATTCCGCGCCGGTTCGTGGTCTATAAAAGGAGTCGGAAGCAGGATCAAGGGCTTTTGGCAAAGCGATTTATCGCGCTATGATAGGTTTATAGCGAGGACGACACATGCCATCGGTAGCCTACCACTTGATCCGGCCGGAAGAAACACGCACCAGCGTGATATTCGCGTCGCCCCACAGCGGCCGCGACTACCCCTGGAGCTTTCTGCGCCGCACGGTACTGGACGAGCATTCGATCCGGACTTCCGAGGACGCCTTTGTCGACAGGCTTTACCAGGCGGCGCCCGACCTTGGCGCGCCCCTGCTTCTGGCGGGCGCACCGCGCGCCTATATCGACCTGAACCGCAGCGCGGATGAATTGGACCCCGCCCTCATCGACGGGGTGCGCGGGCTGACGCATAATCCGCGCATCGCATCAGGGCTGGGGGTGGTCCCCCGCGTGGTGGCCGGAGGCAGGGCGATCTATCGTGGCAAGTTGCAACTGGACGAGGTGCAAGGCCGGATCACCGGCTTTTGGCGACCCTATCATGCCATGCTTCAACGTCTGCTGGACGAGGCGCATGGGCAATTCGGTGAGGCAATCCTGATCGACTGCCATTCCATGCCGCACGAGGCCATGGACGGTATTGCAAGGTCCGGTGCGCGGCGGCCCGATATCGTGTTGGGGGACAGGTTCGGCGCATCCGCGGCCCCATGGGTGGTGGATCAGGTCGAGGCCGCGTTTGAAGGAACCGGACTTGTCGTGGCGCGCAATGCGCCATTTGCGGGGGCCTACACGACCCAGCATTACGGCCGACCGGCCCGCAGCCAGCATGTCGTGCAGATCGAAGTCGATCGCGCGCTTTACATGAACGAGCAGCTGATCCGCCCCAATGGCAATTTCGTCAATTTCCAGAAGGCCATGACCGGTGTGATCGGCCGCATCATCGACATCGGACAGCGCAAACAAAGGCTGGCGGCGGAATGATTGCGCCTATCTGAGGGCGCGTCCCTTGAGAATGGCATCCTCGCCGAAACGTGCCCGGATCGAATCGGTCGCGCGTTCAGCCCGGTGACGCGCTGCGGCTTGCGGGTCCAGCAGATCATGCGACAGATCCGCGGCATTTTCAGGCACCAGATCGGACAGCCCTACCCCGATCAGGCGATAGGGTCCGGCGTTCGGCCCCTGGTCGAACAGGGCGCGCGCCTCGCGGTAAAGCCTGTCCGCCAGTTGCGTGGCATCGCGCATGGCGTGGCGCCGGGTCAGGATCCGGTGATCCGCCCGCTTGAGTTTCAGTGTCACCACCCGGCCTGCCAGCGCCTTGGCCTTGGCGCGGTCGGCCACCTTCTCGGCCAGCCGCCAGATATGGCCGTCAAGGATGTCCGGGTCTGACGTGTCTTCGGAAAAAGTCGTCTCGTTCGAGATGGATTTCATCGGAGTGTCGCGCGACACGCGCCGGGTATCCTGTCCGCGCGCCAGGTGCCACAGACGGTCCCCCATGCTGCCGAAACGCGCGGTCAGGTCGCGCGCCTCCCAACGCAGCAGGTCGTCAAAGCTGCGGATGCCCGCGGCCTCAAGTGCCGCCTGTGCCGCCTGTCCGACGCCCCAGATCATCCGTACCGGCTTGCCGCGCAGGAACGCGGCCGTGTCGCTGCGTCCGATCACCGAAAACCCGTGCGGTTTGTTCATGTCCGATGCGACCTTGGCCAGGAACTTGTTGTGGCTCAGGCCGATGGATCCTGTCAGGCCCAGTTCCGTCTTCATTCGGCGCACCAGCCGCGCCAGCATGACGGCTGGCGGCGCACCATGCAGGCGTTCCGTGCCTGTCAGGTCCAGAAACGCCTCGTCCAGCGACAGCGGCTCGATTGCCGGCGTCAATTCTTCCATCATGGCGCGGATTGCGCGCGAGGCGTCGACATAGGCCTGCATGCGCGGTTTGATCACCACCGCTTCGGGGCACAGTTTCAGCGCCTGGAACATCGGCATGGCGGATCGGACGCCCTTGATCCGGGCGATGTAGCAGGCCGTGGACACCACGCCGCGCCGTCCCCCGCCGATGATCACCGGTTTGTCCACCAAAGCCGGGTTGTCCCGCTTCTCGACCGAGGCATAGAAGGCGTCGCAATCCATATGCGCGATGGTCAGGCTGTCCAGTTCGGGATGGCTGACAATGCGCGGTCGTCCGCATGACGGACAGCGGGCGGCTGCGTCGAAGCGGGTCAGGCAGTCGCGGCACAGGCTGGGCATCGGGGGAAATCCGGGCACATGGTATCGGTATGGCTGAGTTTCAGCATATATGAGGGGGATGACACAGGAAACCGATATCACCGGGCAGAATTTCATCGGGGCCAAGCTGGCCCTGTTCCTGGGCGACAGCCTGATCACGATCCTGCGCGACGATACCCCCGAAATTCCCTGGCCCGGCCGTCTGGACCTGCCGGGGGGCGGGCGCGAGGGGCAGGAATCCCCGCAAGACTGCGTGATGCGCGAAACCCGCGAGGAACTGGGCTTGGCGGTCGGCCTGCGCGATCTGCGCTGGGGGCAAAGGTTCATCGGCAGCGCGGGGCCGGTCTGGTTCTTTGCCGCCCACCTGCACGAGACGCGGGTGAATGACGTTGTTTTCGGAAACGAGGGGCAAGGCTGGCACCTGATGACACCCGCGGCATACCTTTCCGATCCACTGGCGATCCCGCATTTTCAGGACAGGCTGCGCCTTTATCTTCGGTCGATGTGATCTACTGCCAAGGCAAGCAATTCACCGATTCCCTTGGCCCAGACATCAGGTTATCTTCAGGCGTGCATAAGGGAGTGAATTTGAATGAACGATAATCTTACGGATATTTTAGGAGGAAACGCCGTTTCACTGGCGATTGCCCTGCTGGTGATCGTGGCGCTCTACAAGGCCGTCAAGATCGTTCCACAGTCTGAAAAGCATGTGGTCGAACGCTTTGGTCGTCTGCGCGTCGTGCTGGGGCCGGGAATCAATTTCATCATCCCCTTCCTCGATATCGTGGCGCACCGCATTTCGGTGCTGGAGCGGCAGTTGCCGAATGCCGAACAAGACGCGATCACTTCGGACAACGTGTTGTTGAAGGTCGAAACATCGGTCTTCTACCGCATCACCGAACCTGAAAAGACAGTGTACCGCATCCGTGATGTGGATGGCGCGATTGCAACGACCGTCGCAGGGATCGTGCGCTCCGAGATCGGCAAGATCGAACTGGACCAGGTGCAGTCGAACCGCGCAGATCTGATCACCAAGATCCGCGAGCAGGTTGTCGCCATGGTGGACGACTGGGGGATCGAGGTCACGCGGGCCGAGATCCTGGACGTGAACCTTGATGCGGCCACGCGATCCGCCATGTTGCAGCAGCTCAACGCCGAGCGCGCCCGCCGCGCCCAGGTGACCGAGGCCGAGGGCCGCAAGCGTGCCGTGGAACTGGCAGCCGATGCCGATCTCTATGCGGCCGAGCAGATGGCCAAGGCGCGCCGGGTCGAAGCGGATGCAGAAGCCTATGCAACCGGTGTCGTTGCAGCGGCGATCAAGGAAAACGGCCTGGAAGCCGCGCAATACCAGGTTGCCTTGAAACAGGTCGAGGCATTGCAAGCGGTTGCGACCGGTGATGGCAAGCAGACGATCCTGCTGCCGGCTGCCGCGCTCGAGGCATTCGGCAATGCCTTCGGATTGCTGAAGGGGAAAGGCTGATGGTGCTCTGGCAGGAATGGTGGGTCTGGGTCGTTGTCGGCGTGACGCTGGCCGTGGCCGAGGTGATGTTGCCCGGCTTCATCCTTCTGGGCTTTGCGATCGGCGCGGCGCTGGTCGGTCTTTTGTTGCTGATCGGCCTGCTGGGCGGCAACCTGTTCGTGCTGATCCTTGTCTTTGCCATTGCCTCGCTGGTGGCCTGGATCGCGCTGCGCCGACTGGTCGGCATCCGCAAGGGTCAGGTCAAGATCTGGGATCGCGACATCAACGAGAACTGATTGCCCCGCGGGGCGTGATCACGCCCCGCGCAATTCGTCCAGAATGGCCAGCGCAGCCTGACGCGGATCGGTCGCCTGCCAGATCGGGCGACCCACCACGATGTGATCGGCCCCGTCCCTGACCGCCAGCGCGGGTGTGGCAATGCGCTTCTGATCACCCTTGTCGGCGCCTGCGGGCCTGACCCCCGGCGTCACGATCAGACGGCCCTTTGCCTGCGGAAGCGCCCGGATCAGCGCCGCCTCCTGCGGTGAGGCGATGACACCATCGGCCCCCGCCTCGAACGCCAGCGCGGCGCGTTCCAGCACCAGGTCGGTCACATCGCCGGCCTTGATCAGCGCCGCATCAAGGTCGCTGCGGTCCAGCGAGGTCAGGATCGTCACGGCCAGGATCTTCATGTCCTTGCCGCCAACTCCGTTACGCGCGGCGCGCACCACATGTGGGTCGCCATGAACGGTCAGGAAGTCCAGATCATACTGCGCCAGCCCCCGGACGGCCGCCTCGACCGTGGCGCCGATATCGAACAGCTTCATGTCCAGGAAAATGCGTTTGCCGTGTTCCTGCTTCAGCTCATTGGCCAGGGCCAGTCCGCCCCCCGTCAGCATCCCGAGGCCGATCTTGTAGAAGCTGACCGCATCGCCCAGCTTTTCGGCCAGCGCCAGCCCTTCCAGTGCGTTGGGCACATCAAGGGCAAGGATCAGGCGGTCATCGGCGGCTGTCATGGCAGTATCCTTCGGGCTGGGGCGTGTCAGGGTTCGGGCGGTGTTAGCGGCATGCCTGCCTGCGGGCAAGACTCCAGATTGACCGTGCCCCCGCGCCGCATCATCATTGCATGACAGCGGTAAGAGGTATCATGCGTTTTTCAGTGACATACGACCGGGACGACGACAGGCCAGGATCAGGCCCGATCATGGTGGGCTGGTTTCTGACCAGCGACAAGGGCGCGGTCCTTTATGATCCCCCCGAAAGGCTGACATCGCGACAGACGCACAAGGGGCATGCCAAGTCTGCCGCGCGCTGTCCCGCCGTGGTGCAGATGGAAAGCCGGTATTTCGTTGTGAAATGCCCCTTTGATATGCATATCGGATTCAAGCGGGATGATCAGGGCAAGGCAATGCTTGTTAATCTGGCGGGTGGCGCGTCGCCAGTCAGGGGCAGCAAGCTGGGTCAGATCCTGACCCTCGTGAATGAGGGCGAGTGGCGCTACCCGGATCGTCCCACGGTGCAGATGGCGCTGCCGTATTGCTTCATCGCCGACGAAGTTCTCTATCTGACGCAGTTGGGCACTTTCGCCCATTACCGCGCAGATCCGCTGCCGGGCACGATTTTCGGCGGGCGCTTTCCCGTCAATATCTGGCCGCGTCCCCTGATGTGGGCCTTCGAATGGCACGACACTGAAAAGCCGCTTGTTCTGCGGCGGGGCGAGCCCTTGTTCTATTGCCAGTTCGAGGGCAGCGCACCGGACCGCGCGATACAACTGGTCGAGGCAGAGCGTACGCCGGAACTTGATTCCTATCTGGAAAAGCTGTCGGGCGTGGTGAATTACGTCAACCAGACGTTCAGCCTGTTCCAGGCCGCACAATCCATGCGCCCGGCGTCACTGCTGACGCCAAAAAAACGCTAGGCCCAGGGGCAGGGATCAGGCAAGCAGCCCTTCCGCCACACGGATTTCGCGCTTGCCGCTGCGAAACTCCGGCATGCGTCGAAGCTGCCGGATGGCTTCGTGCAGAACGGCCGATCTGCGGTTTTCGGGCGCCATGTCGTCCAGGGGAACCCGGCAGTCCACAAGAATGCGGCCCATGTCGGACAAGACGGCCACATGCGCACGCATGTCGCTGTCATGGTGTTCGATATGCAGGCCCGCGATGTCGATTTGCGTGATATACATCAATGATTACCTCACTGCTCCTGTTCGCATGGATAAACGAAAGAGGCGGCTAAAGTATGTTCGGCCTTTGGCTATTTTCGGCAAATTCTAGTCAACTCTGGCCATATGGGGCGGGAGGGTCTTGAACAGGTTGCGATCTGCAACCATCTTGGATGCGAGGCCCGGAAAAGGGTGTGCCGCAAAGCGGGCACCACGATACGCGGGCGCTTGGACAAAGGAGAAAGACCATGGACTTGAGCAAGTTCACGGAGCGGTCGCGCGGTTTCATTCAGGCCGCCCAGACCATCGCCATGCGCGACAATCATCAGCGACTGGCACCTGAACACATTCTAAAAGCATTGATGGACGACGATCAGGGGCTTGCCGGCAACCTGATCAAGCGCGCCGGTGGCGATCCTGTCCGCGTGGCCGAGGCAACCGCGCTGGCGATGGGCAAGATCCCGAAAGTGTCGGGCGATGCCGGGCAGGTCTATCTGGACAATGTCACCGTCAAGGTTCTGGACGAGGCGGGCAAGCTTGCCACCAAGGCCGGTGACAGCTTTGTGCCGGTCGAACGCCTGCTGATGGCGCTCTGCATGGTCAAGTCGCCCGCCAAGGATGCACTGGACGCGGGTGCCGTCACCGCGCAGAAGCTGAACGAGGCGATCAACGATATCCGCAAGGGGCGCACGGCGGACACGGCCAGTGCCGAGGAAGGTTATGACGCGCTGAAGAAATACGCGCGCGATCTGACCGAAGCCGCCGAAGCTGGCAAGATCGACCCGATCATCGGCCGGGACGAGGAAATTCGTCGTGCGATGCAGGTTCTCAGCCGCCGCACCAAGAACAACCCGGTCCTGATCGGTGAACCCGGTGTCGGTAAAACCGCCATCGCCGAAGGTCTGGCGCTGCGTATCGTCAATGGCGATGTGCCGGAATCCCTGCGCAACAAGCGTCTGATGGCGCTGGATATGGGTGCGCTGATTGCTGGCGCGAAATATCGCGGTGAATTCGAAGAGCGGCTGAAAGCTGTCCTGAACGAAGTGACCGCAGCGGCAGGCGAGATCATCCTGTTCATCGACGAGATGCACACGCTGGTCGGTGCCGGCAAGTCGGATGGCGCCATGGACGCGGCCAACCTGATCAAGCCCGCGCTGGCGCGGGGCGAATTGCATTGCGTCGGTGCGACCACGCTGGATGAATACCGCAAATACGTGGAAAAGGATGCGGCTCTTGCCCGGCGGTTCCAGCCGGTGATGGTGTCCGAGCCCACGGTCGAGGATACGATCTCGATCCTGCGGGGCATCAAGGAAAAATACGAACTGCACCACGGTGTACGGATCAGCGACTCGGCGCTGGTGGCTGCGGCGACCCTGTCGCACCGCTATATCACCAACCGTTTCCTGCCCGACAAGGCGATCGACCTGATGGACGAGGCGGCAAGTCGGCTGCGCATGGAAGTGGACAGCAAGCCCGAGGAACTGGACGCGCTGGACCGCGAGATCCTGCAAAAGCAGATCGAGGCCGAGGCGCTGCGCCTTGAGGATGACGCTGCCTCCAAGGATCGTCTGGGCACGCTGGAAAAGGATCTGGCCGAGTTGATGGAACGCTCTGCCGAGATGACCGCGAAATGGCAGGCCGAGCGTGACAAGCTGGCCGGTGCCCGCGATCTGAAAGAGCAGCTCGACCGCGCCCGTGCCGAACTGGACATCGCCAAGCGCGAGGGCAACCTGGCCAAGGCCGGAGAGCTGTCCTATGGCGTGATCCCCCAGCTTGAGAAGAAGCTGTCCGCGGCCGAGGAAACTGGCGCCGATGGTGTGATGGTCGAAGAGGCCGTGCGCCCCGAACAGATCGCGCAGGTCGTCGAGCGGTGGACAGGCATTCCCACTACCAAGATGCTGGAAGGCGAGCGTGAAAAGCTCTTGCGCATGGAGGATGAACTGGGTCGCCGCGTGATCGGACAGAACACCGCCGTCAAGGCCGTGGCCAATGCGGTGCGCCGCGCGCGTGCGGGCCTGAACGACGAGAACCGCCCGCTGGGATCCTTCCTGTTCCTGGGGCCGACCGGCGTGGGCAAGACAGAACTGACCAAGGCGGTGGCCGAATACCTGTTCGACGACGAGAACGCGATGGTGCGGATCGACATGTCGGAATTCATGGAAAAGCATTCGGTCAGCCGCCTGATCGGCGCGCCTCCGGGGTATGTCGGCTATGACGAGGGTGGCGTCCTGACCGAGGCGGTGCGGCGCAGGCCCTACCAGGTGGTGCTGTTCGACGAGGTGGAAAAGGCCCATCCCGATGTCTTCAACGTGCTGCTGCAGGTGCTGGATGATGGTGTGCTGACCGATGGTCAGGGCCACCGCGTCGATTTCAAGCAGACGCTGATCGTGCTGACCTCGAACCTGGGTGCGCAGGCGCTGAGCCAACTGCCCGAAGGTTCGGACGCGTCGGACGCCAAGCGCGACGTGATGGATGCGGTGCGGGCGCATTTCCGGCCCGAGTTCCTGAACCGTCTGGACGAGACGATCATCTTCGACCGTTTGTCGCGCAAGGACATGGATGGCATCGTGGAAATCCAGCTGCGCCGCCTGCTCAAGCGGCTGGCCGGGCGCAAGATCGTGCTGGAGCTGGACGGCAGCGCCAAGACCTGGCTGGCCGATGAAGGCTATGACCCGGTGTTCGGGGCGCGGCCCTTGAAGCGGGTGATCCAGCGCGCGCTGCAGGATCCGCTGGCCGAGATGCTGCTGGCCGGTGACATCAAGGACGGCACCATCGTTCCGGTGTCGGCGGGGGCGGATGGCCTGATCATCGGCGACCGCATCGCCGCGTCCAACCGGCCCAAGCCGGATGGCGCCGTGGTGCATTGACAGGAGAACGGGTCGGCAGACCCCTGATCTGAACAAAAAAGGCGGGCCAAGTGCCCGCCTTTTCCGTAGACAGGTGTCCGGCCTCCGGTCACTCGGGCAGGATCACCGCGTCGATGACGTGGATCACGCCGTTCGAGGCTTCGATATCGGCAGTCACGACATTCGCGCCGTTCACCGTTACGCCACCTTCAGTCATGATCTTCACATCGCCACCCTGCACGGTGGTGGCGGACATGTCGTTGGACAGGTCGCCCGACATGACTTTGCCGGCCACGACGTGATAGGTCAGGATCGCAACCAGCGTGTCCTTGTTTTCCGGCTTCAGCAGGTCCTCGACCGTGCCTGCGGGCAGGGCTGCGAATGCTTCATCCGTGGGGGCGAAGACGGTGAAGGGGCCTTCGCCTTTCAGGGTGTCGACCAGGCCCGCGGCCTGCACGGCGGCGACCAGCGTGTTGAAGCTTCCGGCGCCGACGGCGGTGTCGACGATGTCCTTGGACATGCTGCCGGCGAATGCGGGACCAGCCATCAGGGCGGCTGCGGTCATGGCGAGGTAGGTTCTGCGGAACATCTTTTTCTCCCAGGTTTGAATCAGGACGCCGTCAGTGGCATCACGACGGTTACGCATCGTCCCTGTCGCTGGTTCACCGGGGATTTCCGCCTGCGCGGCTTGACGAAAAAGGGCGCCGACCTAAGCCGCGCCCTTTTCCGGTTTCCAATGATATTCATGTGATCCGGCGCGAGTGCGTCGTGATCTGATCTGCCCGTGGTTGCGGTTGCCTACTGCCCGATCGCCGCGCGCGCGATCGTGTCAAGCAGCGCCTCGACCTCTTTCATCGCGCCTTCGGGATAGCTGCGAAAGCCGATCATCGTCTGGTCCGGCGTCTCGGGCGACACGGCAACAAAGATGTCATAGGGGCAGAAGACAATGTTCATCGGGTCGGCCTCCATCACCTTGCGCGAAACGGCGGCCGAGCAGAAGCTGTAGACATCGGCCTTGAGGAAGATCGTCACATCCGATCCGACATCGGCCTTCGTACGTTCCAGCATGTCGCCCACATGCGAGGTGCCGTCGATCACGAGGCCCTGGTCGATGATGGCGTTCTCCAGCCCGAAGATCACATCCTCGAAGGGCTGGTCGGTTGTATATGTGATCATGTCCTGCGCCGACGCCGCAGTCGCGATGCAGGCGGCGAGGCCTGCTGTCATCAACAGAGTTCTCATGCGTGGTTCCTCCTTGGAGTGCATTGGCAGCCGGGCCATCCGATCACGGGATCGCGTTCCGATCCCGTCTTTCCGATGCCCGAACACGCCTTGTCGCAACGTCTTGAATTTCGCACTGTAGAGCCGTGGTCAAGCGTTGCATTGATACAAATCAAAAGGATTGAATGTATGGATTTTGCGATGAACGCGCTTTTGTTTCTGGCGCTTCTCTTTGTCTTGGTGCTTGGGGTTGGTGTCCTTGCTGCACTTCTCTTCTTTATCGTGGACAAGACGCAGACCGGCGATGCGGTGCGGCGCAACTATCCGGTGATCGGGCGGTTCCGGCATCTGTTCACGGCGCTGGGCGAGTTTTTCCGGCAGTATTTCTTTGCCATGGACCGCGAGGAGATGCCCTTCAACCGCGCGCAGCGGGACTGGGTCTATCATTCGACCAAGGGGCAGGGGAATACTGTCGCCTTCGGATCGACACGCAACCTGTCGATCCCCGGCACGCCGATTTTCGTGAACGCGGTCTTTCCGCCGCTGGATGATCAGTTTTCCGTCACGCAGCCGATGATCATCGGGCCGACGGCGGCCATTCCCTATCGGGCGAAGTCGATCTTCAACATCTCCGGCATGAGCTATGGTGCGATTTCCCGCCCGGCGGTCGAGGCGCTGAGCCGTGGTGCCGCCAAGGCGGGCATCTGGCTGAACACCGGGGAAGGCGGGCTGTCGCCCTTCCACCTGAGCGGGGCCTGCGACATCGTCTATCAGATCGGCACGGCGAAATACGGTGTGCGCGATGAGGATGGCAACCTGAGCGACGACAAGTTGCGCGCGGTGTCGGACAATCCGCAGGTGCGGATGTTCGAATTGAAGCTGGCGCAGGGCGCGAAACCCGGCAAGGGCGGCATCCTGCCCGGTGAAAAGGTCAATGAAGAGATCGCGGCGATCCGGGGCATTCCGGTGGGGCGCGACAGTGTCTCGCCCAATCGTCACCTCGAGATCGACAGCTTTGAAGACCTGCTGGACGTGATCGGACATATCCGCCGGGTCACGGGCAAGCCGGTGGGCTTCAAGACCGTGATCGGATCATCGGATGCATGGGAGGATCTGTTCACCCTGATCAATGCGCGCGGGCCGGATTGCGCCCCCGATTTCATCACCGTCGACGGTGGCGAAGGGGGAACCGGGGCCGCCCCCATGCCCCTGATCGATCTTGTCGGCATGCCCCTGCGCGAGGCGCTGGTCAGGATGGTCGATCTGCGGGATCGTCACGGCCTCAAGGACAGGATCCGCATCATCGCCAGCGGCAAGCTGGTCAATCCCGGCGATGTGGCATGGGCGATCTGCGCGGGTGCGGATTTCGTCGCCTCGGCGCGCGGCTTCATGTTCAGCCTTGGCTGCATCCAGGCGCTGAAGTGCAACAAGAACACCTGCCCCACGGGCATCACGACGCATGATCCAAAGCTGCAACGCGGTCTGGTGGTCGAGGACAAGTATGAAAAGGTGGCGAATTACGCCAAGTCCATCATCAAGGAGGTCGAAACCATCGCCCATTCGGTCGGCGTGGCCGAGCCGCGCCTGATGCGGCGGCGCCATGTCAGGCTGGTGCAGGCCAATGGCGAGTCGATCCCCCTCAACAAGATTCGCCCAAGTTACAATCCGACCACGTCAATGTGAGAAGACTTGCTTTTGAAAAGTCGCGGCTTCGCGATAGATCTTGCGGGCACAACATAGAGGAGAGGCGCATGGCCAACCGTTGGAAACCCGACCTGACCGAACGGGATGTGACGCCCGAAAGCGTCTATCTGAATCGCCGCGCACTGTTGTCCGGTGTGGCTGGTCTGGGCTTGGTCGGGCTGGCGGGGCAGGGCCACGCGCAGGCTGATGACCTCAAGCCGAATACCTGGGAAGAGATCACCAGCTACAACAACTTCTATGAATTCGGCACCGACAAGGGCGATCCGGCCAAGTATGCCGGCCAGATGACCACCTCGCCCTGGACGGTCAGGATCGACGGCATGGTCGACCGGCCCGCCGATTACACATTCGAAGACATCATGGCCCGCATGACGGTGGAAGAACGCATCTACCGTTTCCGCTGCGTCGAGGCCTGGTCGATGGTGATCCCCTGGAACGGTTTCGAACTGGCCGACCTTCTGAACATGGCGGGCGTGCAGTCGGGCGCGAAATACGTGGCCTTCGAAACCCTCCTGCGTCCCGAGGAAATGCCCGGCGTGCGCTTCCCGGTGCTGGACTGGCCCTATGTCGAAGGTCTGCGCCTGGACGAGGCGATGCATCCGCTGACGATCATGGCGACGGGCATCTATGGTCGCGACATCCCCAATCAGAACGGCGCGCCCCTGCGTCTGGTGGTGCCATGGAAATACGGCTTCAAGTCGATCAAGTCGATCGTCCGGATTACCCTGACTGACACGCAGCCGCCGACCAGCTGGAACAAGGCCGCGCCGCGCGAATATGGCTTCTACAGCAATGTGAACCCCGAGGTGGATCACCCGCGCTGGAGCCAGGCCAGCGAGCGCCGCATCGGCGCGGGCCTGTTTGCCCGTAACGAGCCGACCCTGATGATGAACGGTTATGCCGAAGAGGTGGCCAGCCTCTATGCCGGCATGGACCTGGCAAAGTTCTACTGACCGATGCTGGCGGATCAGGTGAATACCGCGGTCCGCCGCATCCCCGTCTGGCTGGTCTATACGCTTGGACTGCTGCCGGCACCGTGGTTTCTGTATCTGGGCCTGACCGGCGGGCTTGGGGTCGAGCCGATCAAGGCGCTTGAGCATGAGCTTGGACTTCTGGCCTTGCAGATCATGGTGGCGGGATTGTGCATCACGCCGCTGCGCCGCTACGCCGGGCTGAACCTGCTGCGATTCCGGCGTGCCCTTGGCATCCTGTGCTTTACCTATGTCGCCCTTCATCTTCTAGTCTGGCTGGTACTGGATGTGCAGACACTTGAACGGGTCTGGGCCGATGTCGTGAAACGTCCTTATATAACCATCGGCATGACGGCCTTCGTGCTGCTCATCCCGCTGGCCCTTACATCCAACGATCTGTCAGTGCGCAGGCTGGGGCCGTTGTGGCGTCGCCTGCACAAGCTGACCTATGTCGCTGTTCCCTTGGGGGCGATTCATTTCGTGATGCTGCGCAAGGGATTCCAGCTTGAACCCTTGGTCTATCTTCTGGCGATTGCGGTCCTTCTGGCCCTTCGCCTGCCCGTGCTGGCCCGACCGCGGCGGACAAGCAGGGCCTGAGGGGCGATTCCATTGTGCCCATGATCCGGGCAATGACCCTTGGAAACGGCCTGATTCACATGCGCAAATGGAATTGTTTTCCTGCGTCAGGGTGAGCCGGCACCGATTTTCGCCCTCACGACCGCCAATTCCCCCCTCATCAACGCGGATATGGGCCAGGGTCACCGTCATCTTCTGAAGGCTCGACCGGTCGACTCGCGGGCGCTTTCGGCTCTTCTTGGGGATAGGTCTGTGGGTAACGCTAGATGTAGTTCTCACACCATCCTGGCCGCGGTCATTTTCTTGCGCAGAACGCGGCTCAAATGAAACTAGATTGCCCTAACCCATTAAATTCCAATGAAAAATCGGATTTCCAAAAAAAATGTGACGTTTGTGAAAAAAGCCCTTGCGGGTTCCTGCGGCAAACCGTAGAACCCCCCTCACGGCGACGCAGAGACGCGGCGCTGGGGACCGGACGGAACGACGGAGCGGTGCTTCGGAGGGAGATCCGGGAAGGAATTTGGGGATAAGTTGGGCGGGTTGCGCTTGTAGTTTGAGCGC
>LXYH01000005.1 GCA_001650895.1 Rhodobacteraceae bacterium EhC02 | reverse complement strand
CCGCCCGCCCGACCCGCAAAGGAGCCAGCCCATGCCGAAACGCTTCCGCCTGACCCGCCGCTTTCCCGTCGCCATGACCGAGGACGGCTATCGCAGGCTGAAGAAATTCGCGGCAGAGGCCGGGCTGGACGAAGGCGAGGCGCTGTCCTTCCTTTTCGAGAATTTCGACAGCGTCATCAACGACGACACCTTCGCGCACCGCCTGCGCCTGTTCAATTCCGAACTGGACGCACGAAAACGCTGAGACCACGACAAGACAACACCGGGGGAGGAGACCCGCATGACATCCGCCTGGATGACCGACGAACACCAGATGCTGGCCGACATGACGGCCAAGTTCATCACCGATGAATGGTCCCCCCATTTCGAGCGCTGGCGCAATCAGGGCCAGATGGACCCCGCGATCTGGCAACAGGCGGGCGAGCTTGGCCTTTTATGCCCCTCCATCCCCGAGGAATGGGGCGGCCATGGCGGCGATTTCGGCCATGAAGCCGCGATCCTGATCGAGGCGAGCCGCGCCAATCTGGCCAGCTGGGGCGTGGGCATCCATTCCGGCATCGTCGCGCATTACATCCTCGCCTATGGCACGGACGATCAGAAACGCCGCTGGCTGCCCAAACTGACCTCCGGCGAACTGGTCGGCGCACTGGCGATGACCGAACCCTCGACCGGATCGGACGTGCAGGCGATCAAGACCAAGGCGATCCGCGACGGCAACACCTACAAGCTGTCAGGCCAGAAGACATTCATCACCAATGGCCAGCACGCCACGCTGATCATCGTCGCCGCCAAGACCGACCCCAGCCAGCGCGCCAAGGGCGTCTCGCTGATGGTGCTGGAAACCGAAGGGGCGGCAGGCTTCAAACGCGGCCGCAACCTCGACAAGATCGGCATGAAAGCCTCGGACACCTCGGAGCTGTTCTTCGACAATGTCGCCATCCCGCCCGAAAACCTGCTGGGCGGCGAAGAAGGCCGCGGCTTTGCGCAACTGATGAGCCAGCTTCCACAGGAACGCCTGATCATCGCCTGCGGCGCGATCGGCGCGATGGAAGGCGCGGTTGCCCGCACCATCCAGTATTGCCAGGAACGCGAAGCCTTTGGCGGACCGCTGACCCAGTTCCAGAACACCCGCTTCAAACTGGCCGAATGCCTGACCCGCACGAAAGTCGCGCGCGCCTTCCTTGACGAATGCATGGCCGAACACCTGCGTGGCGCGCTGAGCGTCGAAAAGGCTGCCATGGCGAAATACTGGATCACCGACACGCAGAACCAGGTGCTGGATGATTGCCTGCAACTGCATGGCGGCTATGGCTTCATGCAGGAATATGCGGTCGCCGAAATGTGGACCGATGCCCGCGTGCAGCGCATCTATGGCGGCACCAACGAGATCATGAAGGAACTGATCGCGCGCAGCTTCGTGGATCGCAAATCGGCGTGACGGCGCGCGGGACGATGGGACAGGAGCCTCCGGCGGGGATATTTCCGGCAAGAAGAAACCCCGCGCGCCGCTGCCCTTCATCGTTCGGCAAACACTCTGCGGGAGCGCGGGGGCGAACCCCCCCCAGGTTTCACCGCATCAACAGGAAGGAAAGACCATGACCATCAAACTCTATTGCTTCGGCGAAAGCGGCAATGCCTACAAGGCGGCGCTGACACTTGAGCTTTCCGGACTGGAATGGGAGCCGGTCTTTGTCGATTTCTTCAACGGCGAAGGCCGCAGCCCGGAATTCCGCGCCATCAACTCGATGGGCGAAGTGCCCGTCATGGTGGACGGCGATCTGACCCTGTCGCAGTCGGGCGCCATTCAGGATTACATCAGCACCAAGGGCGGCAAGATGGGCGGGCGCAGCGCGAATGAGCGGCGCGAGATCATGCGCTGGATCCTGTGGGACAATCACAAACTGTCCGGCCAGGCGGGGATGACCCGTTTCCTGATGAACTTCCTGCCCGAAGACAAACGCCCGGCCGAGGTCATCGGCTTCATGCAGGGCCGCCTGAAAGCCGCCTACAATGTGCTGAATGACGAGTTGTCCGGCAAGGACTGGCTGGTCGGTGACCGCCTGACCATCGCCGACATCGCCTGCTGCGGCTACCTGTTCTACCCCGAACCCTTCGGCTTTGACCGCAAGGAATGGCCCCATATCGATGCCTGGCTGACCCGGATCGAAAAGACCCCCGGATGGAAACACCCCTATGACCTGATGCCCGGCAGCCCCGCTGACCGCGCCTGACCCAAGATCGGCCCCTTCGGGCCACATGAAGGAGACGACCATGACAGATGTCTATATCTACGACGCCATCCGCACCCCGCGCGGCAAGGGCCGCGCCGACGGATCGCTGCACGAGGTCACCTCGGCCCGGATCAGCGCGCAGGTGCTCAATGCGCTGAAGGAACGCAACGGTTTCGAGGGCCACGCGGTTGAAGACGTGATCTGGGGCAACGTCACCCAGGTGATGGAACAGGGCGCGTGCCTGGCACGCACCGCTGTCCTTGCCTCGGATCTGGATGAATCGATCCCCGGCCTTGCCATCAACCGCTTCTGCGCCTCCGGCATGGAGGCCGTGAACCTTGCCGCCAACCAGGTGCGCGGTGGCGCGGGCATGGGCTATATCGCCGGCGGCGTGGAGATGATGTCCCGCGTCCCCATGGGCAGCGACGGGGCGGCCATCGCCGTCGATCCTTCCATCGCCATGGACAGCTATTTCGTGCCCCAGGGCATCAGCGCCGATATCATCGCCACGGAATACGGTTTCTCGCGGGACGAAGCCGACGCGCTGGCGGTGGAATCCCAGCGCCGCGCCAAGGCCGCATGGGATGACAAGCGCTTTGCCAAATCCATCGTGCCGGTCGTCGACCAGAACGGCCTGACGATCCTGGGCCATGACGAATTCATGCGCCCCCAGACGGACATGCAAAGCCTTGGTGCGCTGAAGCCCAGCTTCAAGGACATGGGCGAGGTGATGCCCGGTTTCGACAAGGTCGCCCTGATGAAATACCCCCACCTGGAGCTGATCAACCACATCCACCACGCGGGCAATTCCAGCGGCATCGTGGACGGGGCCGCAGGCGTACTGATCGGCAACAAGGAATTCGGCGAGAAATGGGGGATCAAGCCCCGCGCGCGGATCAAGGCGACCTGCAAGATCGGTACCGATCCCACGATCATGCTGACGGGCCCCGTGCCCGCCACGCAGAAGATCCTGGCCGACAGCGGCATGTCGATCAGCGACATCGACCTTTTCGAGGTGAACGAGGCCTTCGCCTCGGTCGTGCTGCGCTTCATGCAGGCCTTCGACGTGGACAGCTCTGTCGTGAACGTCAACGGCGGCTCGATCGCCATGGGCCACCCGCTGGGCGCGACCGGCGCGATGATCATCGGCACCCTGCTGGACGAGCTTGAGCGCACCGGCAAGGGCACCGGCCTTGCCACGCTCTGCATTGCGTCCGGCATGGGGGCCGCCACGATCATCGAGCGGGTCTGACCCATGGCTGCGCCCTTGACCCTCACCGATCCCTGCGCCGTGTCGGAATACCTTCTGGCACGCACGGGCGAGGCCTACATGGTCGGCGACTTCGACAGTTTCGCCGCCTGCTTCGCCCTGCCGCAATGGATCGAAACCTTCAAGGGACGCAGCCTGATCGCCACCCCTGATGAGTTGCAAGCCCTCTTCAATGCGGTGCGCAGCAACTTCTGCCGTCTGGGCGTCACCGATCTGGTGCGCCGCTGCGTGGCGGCCGAGTTCCGCGACCCCGACACGATCGAGGCGACCCATGAAACCCGCCTGCTCTCTGGCGCGCGGCTTGTGCAGCCCAGCTCTCCCTGTTTCTCGGTGATCAAACGGACCGAACAGGGATGGCTTGTCGCTGGCGGACAATACGCGATCCAGGATGCGCTTGAAATTGACACCGCACCCCTTGGTGCTGCCAGCGCATCTTCCCATTCCTCCCATACTGGAGTCTGACCATGACCGATTTCACCATGCAGAAAGATGCCGAAGGCATCGCCACCATCACATGGGATTGCCCCGGCAAGTCCATGAACGTGCTGAATACCGAGGCGCTGATCCATCTGGACAGCCTGATCGATGACGCACTGGCCGATGACGCCGTCAAGGGCGTTGTCATCACCTCTGGCAAGAAGGATTTTGCCGGCGGCATGGACCTGAACGTGCTGGCCAAGATGCGCGAAGACGCGGGCGACGAGCCCGAGCGCGGGCTTTTCGAAGGGATCATGCAGATGCATGCCGCCCTGCGCAAGATCGAACGCGCGGGGATGGACCCCAAGACCCTGAAGGGCGGCAAGCCTATCGCCGCAGCCCTGCCCGGCACCGCCGTGGGCATCGGGCTTGAACTGCCGCTGGCCACGCATCGCATCTTTGCCGCGCCCAACCCGAAGGCCAAGATCGGCCTGCCGGAAATCCTTGTCGGGATCTTTCCGGGTGCCGGTGGCACCACGCGCCTTGCGCGCAAACTGGGCGCGATGGGTGCTGCCCCCTATCTGCTGGAAGGCAAGCTTCTGGATCCGGCCAAGGCGAAATCCGCAGGCATCATCGACGAGGTGGCCGATGATCCCGTCGCCGCCGCCCGCGCCTGGGTGCTACAGGCCAAGGATGCGGATCTGGTGAAACCCTGGGACGCCAAGGGCTACAAGATGCCCGGTGGCACACCCTATCACCCCGCCGGTTTCCCGACCTTCGTGGGTGCATCGGCCATGGTGAACGGCAAGACGCAAGGCGCCTTCCCGGCGGCCAAGGCGCTGCTGTCGGCGGTCTACGAGGGCGCGCTGGTGCCCTTCGACACCGCGCTGAAGATCGAGGCGCGCTGGTTCGTCAACGTTCTGATGAACCCCTCGTCGGCGGCCATGATCCGTTCGCTTTTCCTGAATAAGGAAGCGCTTGAAAAAGGCGCCGTGCGCCCCGAGGGCGTCGCCGATCAGCGCGTGAAAAAGCTGGGCGTACTGGGTGCAGGCATGATGGGCGCAGGCATCGCGCTGGTCAGTGCGCAGGCCGGGATCGAGGTTGTGCTGATCGACGCCACGCAGGAAAGCGCCGACAAGGGCAAGGCCTATACCGAGGCCTATCTTGATGGCGGCATCAAGCGCGGCAAGGTCACCGCCGACAAGAAAGCCACGATGCTGGGCCTCATCACCGCCACCACCGATTATGACGCGCTGAAAGGTTGCGACCTGATCATCGAGGCGGTGTTCGAGGACATGAAGGTCAAGGCCGAGGTCACGAACAAGGCCGAGGCCGTGATCCCCGCGGATTGCATCTATGCGTCGAACACCTCGACCCTGCCGATCAGCGAGCTGGCCAAGGCATCGTCGCGCCCCGAGCAGTTCATCGGCATCCACTTCTTCAGCCCGGTCGAAAAGATGCTGCTGGTCGAGATCATCAAGGGCGAGGCCACAGGTGACGTGGCCGTGGCCAAGGCGCTGGATTACGTGCGCCAGATCCGCAAGACGCCCATCGTGGTGAACGACGCGCGCTTCTTCTACGCCAACCGCTGCATCATCCCCTACATCAACGAGGGGATGCGCATGGTGAAGGAAGGGGTCTCGCCCGCGCTGATCGACAATGCCGCGCGGATGCTGGGCTTTCCCGTGGGCCCGCTGCAGCTGGTCGATGAGACCTCGATCGATCTGGGCGCCAAGATCGCCCGCGCCACCAAGGCCGCGATGGGCAATGCCTATCCCGATGGCGAGGTGGACGAGATCATCTTCTTCATGGAAGGCGAGGGCCGCATGGGCCGCAAGGCCAAGGCCGGGTTCTTCACCTATGACGAGGCCGGCAAGCGTCAGGGCTACTGGGCGGGTCTGGCCGACAAGTACCCCCGCCTTGAGGACCAGCCCAGCCTGATCGAGGTGCAGCATCGCCTGATGTTCGCCCAGGTGCTGGAAGCCGTCCGCGCGCTGGAAGAAGGTGTGCTGGAAGACATCCGCGAAGGTGACGTGGGCGCGATCCTTGGCTGGGGCTTTGCGCCCTGGTCGGGTGGCCCGTTCAGCTGGCTCGACATCATCGGCACGCCCTATGCGGCCGAACGTTGCGATCAGCTTGCGGCCGCATATGGCGCACGCTTTGCCTGCCCCGCGCTGCTGCGCGAGATGGCAGACAAGGGCCAAAGCTTCTATGGCCGTTTCGGCGTGGACAAGAAAGCCGCCTGATCACCGCCAAGCGGAAAGGCAGAACATACAAACGGCGCGGTCCCGAGGGTCCGCGCCGCTTGCATTGGGGGGGTGCTGCATGCGGCATATTATTTACAAAATGGAAACAGTAAACAAAAAATTATTCTAAAGTATATTTTTTGGAAACAGTCTGGTTGCTCCACTCAGAAGGAATAACCAAAGCGCGCGATGTCTTCGGCACAGATATCCGCCACAAGCGCGGCATCATCCGGGCTGAAATAGCCACGGTAATCCGGGTCGCGATCCGACCGGTTCACCCGGTCAAGGTCCAGCCGAAAACCAAGATGCGACCACAGGGGTGCTGCGTCTTCCTCCATGTTTTCAAGGCGGATAAAGGCCGCACAGCGTTCGATGCCAGCCGCATCGCGCATGTAGCGCCCATAGGGCCAGGCGCTCAGGCTCGCCCGTGTCTGCGGATGGTTGAGAAAGTCCGAGAAGCCCAACCCCCTCGCAAGATCAACCGCAGGATGATCAAATCCCTGTCCGCGCAGCCAGTGATAATAGCTGACCAGCCTGTCCCAGGGATTGCGCACCAATGTGAAACAATAGCTCTGCGCGATCTGGTCCGGGCTGACAAGCCCGTCGATATCGGCAAGGGTCGAATGCTTCCACAACCGCCCCGCCGCCTGCACGCCCGTCAGACGGTGCTTGCGCCGCTGCGCCTTGGGCGTATCGCCCAGAAGGATGTCATCGGCGCGCGCACGCCCCTCCAGCGCCAGGGCCAGCGCGGTGCCCCCGGTCTTGGGAATATGGACGAAGATGTAACGGCGGCCCGGCGAAATGATCATGTCGTCACGCTACCCGATCGGCCGGATGGCGCAAGCCTGCTCAACCGGGGATGATCTCGCGGCGCTGCTCGGCACCCGACCGCAGCGCGATGATCACTCCGGCCGAAGCAATCATGCCGATCCCGATCGCCTGCCAGGGGCCGACCGGTTGGGCAAACAGCCACCAGGCGAAGAAGGGGCCGAAGATCATCACCGAATATTCGAAGACCGACACGAAGCCCGCCTCGCCGATCTGATAGGCCTTGATGATGCACCAGACCCCCGCCAGCGACCCCACGGCCTGCAACCACAGCAGCGGCCAGACGTCCACCAGCGGCCAGACCCAGCGCCGCGTCAGAAACCCCGTCTCGGGCATGTCCAGCACGATCAGGCCCAGCGCCATCGCGCCGGAAAACAGGCATTGAAACAGCATCACCCCCAGAAGCAGCGCCATGGTGCTTTCGCCCTCGCACCATGACCGGGTGGCGATGATCGAGACCGCATAGAAAAGCCCCCCCGCCACCGGCAAGAGCGTCCAGATCGAAAAGGCGTTCGTATCGGGCTGCAAGACCAGCAGGATTCCCAGAAACCCCATCAGGACCGCCGCGATCCGCCATGGCCCGATACTATGGCCCATCAGGCCCCAAGTGATCAGCAGGATGAAGATGGGCGAGGTGAACAGCCCCGCCAGCGCCTGCGCGATGGGCATGAAACCCAGCGCCCCGAAATAGCACATCATGGCGATCCCCGCGAAGGCCGAGCGCCCCCCCACCCGCAGGATGGACCTTGGCCTGAGCGTGCCCAGCCCGGCCCATGACATGGCCAGCAGCATCGGAAACATCAGCAGCGTGCGCATCACCTGGAATTGCCAAAGCCCGATTTCAGCAGCGATCGCGGCCACGTAATTGTCGATGAACCCGATGATCAGCATGGCCACCAGCATCACGCTGGCGGCGGCAAGTGGCCTGTTCAGGTCGGCAGGGGCAACAAGGGTCATGGGGTGTCCGGCAACTGTCTCCATGTCCTGCTTATGCCGCCGCAAGGCCGATCTCAAGCGATGCTTGAAGGGGGCCTGCATTGTCATGTATACTTCACGTCAGGGCGTGCCGATGGCGTCGGCGCGGGGATGACCATCCCTTTCCTGCGGATCACTCCGCCGTCGTCCTGTACGCCGGGACCTCTGACAAGGGGGCCCGCGCAAATCCGGCCCCGCAGGACCGATGATGACCCAGACCGCAAGACCAGACATGTACCGCTTTCACAATGGCCAGAAAGCGCCCCTGCCATTTGATCCGTCCGAATATGCCGCCCGCCTTGCCGGGCTGCGTGCCACCATGGCCGATCTTGGGGTCGATGCCTGCGTGATGACCTCGATGCATAACGTCGCCTATTACTCGGGCTTTCTCTACTGCTCCTTCGGGCGTCCCTATGCCTGCGTGGTCACGCCCACCGAATGCGTGACGATCAGCGCGGGCATCGACGCAGGCCAGCCCTGGCGGCGCAGCGTGGGCGACAACATCACCTATACCGACTGGGCGCGCGACAACTACTGGCGCGCGGTCCGCTCGGTCACCGGGGAAGGCCGCGTGATCGGCTATGAAGCCGACCATCTGACGCTGCTGCAGTCGGCCAAGCTCGACGGCTTCCTTGCGCCCTCCGCGCGGGTGGATATCGCACCCGCCACGATGCAGCAGCGGATGCGCAAATCCGCGGCCGAAATCACGCTGATCCGCGCAGGCGCCAATGTCGCCGACGTGGGCGGTTATGCCATCCGCGATGCGGTGCGCGTCGGCGCCCGCGAGATCGACATCGCCATGGCAGGCCGTGATGCGATGGAGACCGAGATCGCCCGGCGCTTTCCCGACGCCGAATACCGCGACACCTGGGTCTGGTTCCAGTCCGGCATCAACACGGACGGCGCGCATAACCCGGTGACCGCCCGCGCGCTGGAGCGTGGCGATATCCTGTCGCTCAACACCTTCCCGATGATTTCGGGCTATTACACGGCACTGGAACGCACCCTTTTCGTGGGCGAGGTCGACGCGGCCAGCCTTGCCATCTGGCAGGCCAATGTCGCCACCCATGAATACGGCATGTCCCTGCTGAAACCGGGCGTCAGCTGCGCCGAGGTGACCCACAAGGTCAACGACTTCCTTGCCGAACGCGACCTGCTGCAATACCGTACCTTCGGCTATGGGCACAGTTTCGGCGTGCTGTCGCATTACTACGGCCGCGAGGCCGGGCTGGAACTGCGCGAGGATATCGACACCGTCCTCGAACCCGGCATGGTGATCTCGATGGAGCCGATGCTGACCCTGCCCGAGGGCGCGCCCGGCGCCGGCGGCTACCGCGAGCATGACATCCTGCTCATCACCGAAACCGGCAACGAGAACATCACCGGCTATCCCTACGGCCCGGATTTCAACGTGGTCGGCTGACGTCAGGGGCGCGGGCGGCATTCGTGCAGGCCCGCGCCTTTCCCCTTTCCCTTCCGCGCGCCGCGCGCAATATTGTGTCGCACAAGCGCCGCATGGCGACAGATCACAAGGGGGATATGATGGGCTGGCTCAAGGATGAAACGGGTCTTGGCAAGACGGCGGCGAATTACACGCCCCTGACACCGCTGTCCTTTCTCAAGCGCGCGGCACTGGTCTTTCCCGATCATCCGGCGGTGATCTACGGCCCGCATCGCAAGACCTATGCCGAATACCACGAGCGGGTCACCCGGCTTGCCTCGGCGCTGACCAAACTGGGTGTGGAACCCGGTGACGTGGTCGCCACCCTCATTCCCAACCTGCCCGCCCAGGCCGAGGCGCATTTCGGCGTGCCCGCCTGCGGGGCGGTCCTCAACACCATCAACACCCGGCTGGAACCCGACACCGTCGCCTATATCCTCGATCACGGGGCCGCAAAGGTCCTGATGGTCGATCCCCAGTTCCTGCCGTTGGCAGCCGAGGCGATGGAACGGATGGAAGGCCCCGCCCCCACGGTGATCGAAGTGCCCGATGACCATGCAGGCGTACATGCCCATGGCCATTACACCGATTACGAAAGCCTTCTGGCGGCGGGTGATCCCGATTTCGCCTGGGTGATGCCCGAGGATGAATGGGAAAGCATCGCGCTCAACTACACCTCCGGCACCACGGGCCGGCCCAAGGGCGTGGTCTACCACCATCGCGGCGCCTATCTGAACGCCATGGGCCAGGTCATCAGCTGGCGCATGACCCTGCATCCGCGCTACCTGACCATCGTGCCGCTGTTCCATTGCAACGGCTGGTGCCACACCTGGATGATGCCGGTGCTGGGCGGTACGCTCATCTGCTGCCGCGACATCACCGCCCCCGCCATCTTCAACGCCATCGCGGATGAGGGTGTCACCCATTTCGGCGGTGCGCCCATCGTGCTGAACACGCTGGTGAACGCCCCTGAATCGCAACGCCGCGCGTTTTCCCAAACGGTCGAGGTCTTTACCGCAGGCGCCCCCGTCGCCCCCGCGACACTGGCCAAGATCGAACCCATGGGTTTCAACGTCACGCAGGTCTACGGCTTGACCGAAACCTATGGCCCCGGCACCGAATGCACATGGAACGCCGCCTGGGACGGGCTGCAAGGCGATGCCCGCGCGGCCGTCAAGGCCCGCCAGGGCGTGGCCATGCCCTTCCTCGAGGATGTGACCGTCATGACCGACGGCATGAGCCAGATCCCCATGGATGGCGTCACGCAGGGCGAGATCATGTTTCGCGGCAATGGCGTGATGAAAGGCTATCTCAAGAACCCGAAAGCGACGGAAGAGGCGTTTCGCGGCGGCTGGTTCCATTCAGGCGACATCGCCGTGCAGCATCCCAACGGCTACATGCAGATCGCCGACCGCGCCAAGGACATCATCATCTCGGGCGGCGAGAATATCTCTTCGGTCGAGGTCGAAGGCGTGCTGATGGCCCATCCCGATGTGCTTCTGTGCGCCGTGGTCGCCAAACCCGACGAGAAATGGGGCGAGGTTCCCTGCGCCTTCATCGAGCTGAAGGACGGCGTGGCGGGTGACGAGGCGGCCCTGATCGCCTTCGCGCGCGAGCGGCTGGCAGGCTTCAAGACCCCCAAGAAGGTGGTGTTCCAGGAATTGCCCAAAACATCGACCGGCAAGATCCAGAAGTTCGAGTTGCGGGCGATTGCCAAGGGGTTGTGAGGGGGTAACCCCTCGCTCCCCGCGCCGTCGCCGACCCGCAACCGCGCCACAATCAGCGCGCTCGCCGACCCGCGGGGTGGCGAGCCGCCAACAGTTCGGCGCAGCTTATCCCCGCCCGGTCATCCGACCTCGGTTCTATGCACCACGGTCGCAAAATCGCCGCCCCATCTCGCCCCAAGCCGCGCGGTCGCCGACCCGCGGGGTGGCGATGAAACGACAGTTCAGCGCACTTTATCCCCGCCCGGTCCTCGGCCCTCAGTTCAACCCACAACCCTCGCAAAATCGCCGCCCCAGGGGGCGGGTCGGCGATCGCGCGGCGGCGCTACGCGCCTTGTTCCGCGCGGGCAGCGCAAATCCAATGGCGCGCCAAAATCCATCCAACTTTGGAGTTCACTTATTGAAAATATGCATATGACCGCGTTGCCTTGCTGCAGCTTTCCAATGTTTCTTGCGCACACCCTCTGGCTCAAGATGCGCATATTTGCCGCCAGAAAACTTTGGCCAATCTATCGCGTACCCTATACGCACCATTTCCGCACTCAAGTCTCGACCATCAGGAAGAAAACAAGTTGCAACCAAGCGATCATAGGACATCTCTGGTTCGATTTTTGCCGTGATAATGTTGCCTTTGCACAATTTCACCAATTCCCATTTCGCTTTTTGTCCCCAAGGATGATCCAACTCAGGGGCATCAATCCCAGCCAATCGCAAGCTTGTGTTGCCAATCCTGATTGTGTCGCCATCCACCACGTAGCAAATACCTGACAAGGTTTGAACGAGTGACTCGCTCTGTTCACAAACCTCAACTTCGACAACTTCCCTTACAACAGAGACCTCTACTTGCTTCGGCTATACCCTTGCTTGTTCGGCCGGTTGCGTACAAATCGCTCTTCGTGAACTATCTTCAGACCGGCTTTGTTCTCACGTGCCGAGCGGTTTCCGAATAACGCTCGCAGAATATTTCTCAGCAACACGAATCCTCTCAATAGAAAAGAATTTATTAAAACAACTTTATGGTGATTATATGGAGCAGCCAAAACCAATGCAGCAATCATAAACGCATTCAACGCGCCTCCTAGAGGCTGTTCACGTACTGCCGACGGCGCCACAGATGCTGTCATTCTGATAGAAGACACAGGCAGTCGAGGCTTTGTTCAACCTATCGGGAAACTCCCCCCAACCGTTAAATTCCCCCTAACGCCTCCCCACAACCCCTTGATTCCAAACAACCCCAAAAATGTCCCATCATGGGACAGCCCCCGGCCCCATGCCTCTACCACCCCGGCCCACCTCATGCTAAACTCCCCTAAACAGAGGCAGGGCAGCCCCATCCATGACCGCATTGCAGGAGTATCAACGGCTCGAGGCCTCCGCCCTCTGGCGGGCCAAACCCGAGGAGCAGCGGCGCGAGGTGATCGTCTCCATCGGCGAGGCGACGCTGGTGATTTCCGACCTGACCGACCGCCCCCTGACCCATTGGTCGCTGGCTGCCATCGCCCGCGCCAACCCTGACGAGACCCCCGCGATCTACCACCCCGAGGGCGATCCCAGCGAAACCCTCGAACTCGCCGCCGACGAGGCCGCGATGATCGCCGCCATCGAAAAGCTGCGCACCGCGGTCGAGCGCCGCCGCCCCCGCCCCGGTCGGTTGCGCGGGATCGGCCTTGCCTCTTCGATTGCCGCCCTGGCCCTGCTGGCGGTGTTCTGGCTGCCCGGCGCGCTGCGCGATCACACACTCACGGTCGTGCCAGATGTGAAGCGCGAGGATCTGGGCCGCACCCTGATGACCCATCTGGAACGGGTGACCGGCCTGCCCTGTGTCGCCCCCGAGGGGCTGCAGGTCCTGCAGAAGCTGTCGGCCCGCCTGCCCGAAGCCTCGGGGCAGCGCAATGCGCTGATCGTCTTCCGCAGCGGCGTGCGCGACACCGTGCGCCTGCCCGGCCGCATCCTGCTGATCGGGCGCGGCCTTGTCGAAAGCTACGAGGAACCCGATGTGCTGGCGGGCTACATCATCGCCGAACAGTTGCGCGCGGAAGCCAGCGATCCTTTGGGCCGCCTGCTGGACTGGGGCGGGATCATGGCCAGCTTCCGCCTGCTGACGACCGGCTCCCTGCCCGATGACACGCTGCGCGCCTATGCCGAGACGCTGCTGACTGCGCCGCCCCTGCCCCTGACGGATGACGTGTTGAAAGAAGGGTTCCAGCGGCTGTCCGTGCGGGCGACGCCCTATGCCTATGCGCTGGACTCCACCGGCGAAAAGACCCTGGCCCTGATCGAGGCCGATCCCTTCGCCAGCGCGCCGCCGCAGCCCCTGATGTCGGATGGCGACTGGCTTCGGCTGCAGGCGATCTGCGGCGGCTAGACCTCAGTTCCGGGCAAAGGCATCGCGAAAGCCCGCCGCCCGCGCAGCCCCCAGCCCCTGGGACAAGGCCGCGGCATTGCCGAAGGGCCCGGCAAGGATCACCTGCACCGGTTTGCCCTTGCTGCTGCTGCGCTGGATGCTGACCGGCAGACCTGCCGCCTGAAGTCGGCGGATCGTGCGATCTGCATTGGCGGGATCGGCAAAGGCGCCCACCTGCACGAAGCGGCCGGTCACAGCCTTGGGCGCCGGTGGCGGGGCCGCGCGGGTGGACAGGCGCGGCGCTTGGGCAACCTGCCGCTGCGGCTTGGCCTTCTGCGTGCCACTTGTCGATACGGTGATGCGATGGCCCGCCGGCACGGCGGCGCGCACCTGGGTTGCCAGATCGGTATAGGGATAGACAAGGTTCGGATTAAAGGCCGTCATGTCGCGCCCGCTGCGCCGATCGATCAGGCGGCGCGGCACGGTCTGGGTCCAGACCAGATCCATCGCGGCCTTGCCTGCCACCGTGCCTTGCGCGCGGTAAGGGTTGAGCCGGTCATCCTGCCAGGCAGGACGGTAGCCCGGCGGCACGACCGCGGCGCTTGCGGCATTGGCCTGCGCCTCGGCCACGTGGCGCGGCACGATGCGCGTCTGCGGGTCCAGCCTTGCCTGTTCGCGGCGTGTCAGGGTGATGACCGGTGCATCGACGCGCCGTCCGGTACCGTCGGCGCGACTGATCGGGTCCTGTGTCTGCGGTCCGCAGCGCACCCCTGCCGCGCAGCGGGTGGTGGCGGATGCCAGCTGTCCCGCGACAGGACGGGCTGCGACCGTCTGCGGCACCCTGTTCAGCGTGGGAGGGGTCGTGATCGCGGCAATTGTGCGCATCGGCGCGCCCGGCCGCTGCGCCACGACGGGCGGCTGCGGCGAGACGCGTGCATTCACACGCGCTGCTGGCCTTGGCGGGGCCGCGGGTTCGACGCGGGCGGCGGCAGGGCGCTGTACCGGACGGACCGCCGCCGCAACCGGCGGGGTGGACGCGGCGGCGCCTGCTGCCGCAACCGGCGGCGCGGTGATCAGCGTGGCACTGGGCGGCAATGCAGCTTGCGCTGTCGTAGCGGCGCTGGCAGGCGCTCCGTTCGCAAAGGTCGGCTGCGCGCCGCAAAGGTTCTGACGGTTCGACGTGACACGCGGCACCCATCTTGTGGTCCCGGCCACACCCGCCCGCACGAAGATGCAGCCACGGCTGTCCACATACTGCGTTCCGGTGAAAGAGGCCGGCGGAAATTCGGCCGGTTCGCGAAACCGGGTCGTCTGCGCGTCGACCGGCAGAACCCAGGTTGCGGTTGCGGCAGCGATCAACGCCACCATCGAAAAAACCCGTACAGACATCATAAGCGCCCCCAACATAGCGTGGACGCACTGTGCCTGAATCGGAAACGCGCGTAAAGGGTGGATGGCTTATTTAGTGCCAAACATGCGGTCACCCGCATCACCTAGTCCCGGCAGGATATAACCTTTGTCATTCAGGCGCTTGTCCAGCGCTGCCGTGACGATGGGAACATCGGGGTGCGCCTCTTTCATGCGGGCAACACCTTCGGGGGCGGCCAGCAGGCACATGAAACGGATATTCGTGGCCCCTGCCGCCTTGAGCAGGTCAACGGCGGCGGCCGAGGAATTGCCCGTGGCCAGCATCGGATCGACCACGATCACCAGACGATCCTCAAGCCCTTCGGGCAGTTTGCAATAGTATTGGACGGGCTTCAGCGTGGCCTCGTCGCGGTAGAGGCCCACAAAACCGACACGTGCCGAGGGGATCAATTCCAGAACCCCGTCCAGCAGGCCGTTGCCCGCCCGCAGGATCGACACCAGCGCCAGTTTCTTGCCCTTCAGCACCGGCGCGTCCATTTCCTGCATCGGCGTTTCAATGGCGCGCGTTGTCAGTTCCAACTCGCGCGTGACCTCATAGGCCAGCAGGGCCGAGATTTCGCGCAGCAGCGCGCGGAATTCGCCGGTGGAGGTGCTCTTGTCGCGCATCAGCGTCAGCTTGTGCTGCACCAGCGGGTGGGTGACGATGGTCAGATGGTCGGTCATGTCGGTTCCGTTCCTGTCTTCAGCCTGTCCCGCAGGCGGTCTTTCAAAGCGGCATCGCAGAAGGCCGCATCCAGTGCCGTGCCGTTGAGCACGGCGAAATCATCCTCGTCCCAGCCGAAGGCGCGCTCCAGCCCCTGGTATTCCCGCGTCATCGTGGTGCGGAAAAAGGGCGGATCGTCGGTGGACACCGTCACCTTTACCCCTGCATCGCGCAGTTTCGCAATGGGATGAGCCCGCCAATCGGCATAAAGGCCCAGCGCGATGTTCGATCCGGGGCAGACCTCGAGCACGGTGCCCGCCTCGGCCAGCCGGTCCATCAGGGCGGGGTCTTCGATGGCGCGCACGCCGTGGCCGATGCGGGTGACGCGCAGATCGTCCAGCGCCTGGCGGATCGACGCGGGCCCTGCGAATTCGCCGGCGTGGGTGGTCAGTTGCAACCCCGCTTCGCGCGCACAGTCGAAGGACCATGCGAAATCGCCTTGTTTGCCCATGGTCTCGTTCCCGCCCATGCCGAAACCGGTGATCCAGTCACCTGCGGTTTCCGCGGCACAGCGGGCGATCTGGCGCGCGGTATAGGGGCCGAAATGGCGGATGCAGGTGACGATGCCGCGCATGGTGATGCCATGCTGCGTTTCGGCCTTGTCCGCAGCTTCGCGGATCGCGTGCAGGTATTCGTGCCACGCTGCAAGATCGCCACCACCGCAGAAATCGGGGCTGAGGAAGGCCTCGGTATGGATCACGCCGTCTTCGGCGCTTTGTTCCAGCACGGCGCTGGTCAGGCGGGCGTAATCCTCGGGGCGTTTGAGGACGCTTGTCGCGGCCTCGTAGACCTGCAGGAAACGGGGGAAATCATCGAAGGTATAGTGCCCGCGTTCGTCGAAAATGCCGGCGATGTCGACCGATTTTTCGCGCGCCAGACGGCGGATCAGGTCAGGCGGGGCAGCACCTTCAAGATGCAGGTGCAGCTCGATCTTGGGGGTGGATTGCCAGCTCATGGAAAGGGCCTTCCCGGTCCGCGTTGCGACAGGCCCAGATGGGCGGCGATGGAGGCCGCAACATCCGTGAAGGCCAGATGGCCCAGCGGCCCCGCGCCCTGCCCCGCGACCAGAACAGGCACGCGTTCGCGGGTGTGATCAGTGCCGGTCCATGAGGGGTCATTGCCGTGATCGGCGGTCAGCACCATCATGTCACCGGGGCGCAGTTTCGCGATGATCGGGCCAAGGGCAGCGTCAAACCGCTCCAGCGCCGCGGCATAACCCGCCACATCGCGGCGATGGCCATAAAGGCTGTCGAATTCGACCAGATTGGCGAAGGTCAGGCTGCCGTCTTCCGCCGTATCGACCAGCCGTGCCAGATGCTGCATCAGCGTGGCGTCATCGCCCTTGGCCACGTCGTCGATCCCCCACATCGAGAAGATATCCCCGATCTTGCCCACCGCATGGACGCGGCGGCCATCGGCCTGCGCCCAGTCGCAGAGCGTGGGGGATGGCGGGGCGATGGCGTAGTCATGGCGGTTGGCGGTGCGGGTGAAACCCCCGGCTTCGGTGCCAATGAAAGGCCGCGCGATGACGCGGCCCACGCGCATGGCATGCAGGATCGGGGCGGCGCGCTGGCACAGGCCATGCAGGCGGTCGAGGCCGAAGTGTTCCTCATGCGCCGCGATCTGGAAGACGGAATCGGCGGAAGTATAGCAGATGGGCCAGCCGGTGCGGATATGGTCGCCCCCCAGACGGGCGATGATCTGCGTGCCCGAGGCGTGGCAATTGCCCAGAATGCCATCTGTGCCCGCCAGCGCCGCGATCCGGGCAGAAAGGTCGGGCGGAAAGGCAGGTTGCGTGTCAGGGAAATAGTGCCAGTCCCATGGCACCGGCACACCGGCCAGTTCCCAATGCCCGGACGGCGTGTCCTTGCCGTTCGAGATTTCCGTGGCCGCACCCCAGCGCCCCTGCGGCACAGCCCCCAACCCCGGCGGCGGCGCCATGCCGCTGGCCAGTTCCAGCGACGCGCCCAGCCCCAGACGGTCGAGGGTGGGCAGGTGCAGCGGGCCTTTTCGCCCCTGATCCGCCTGCCCTTCGGCGCAGGCCTGCGCGATATGGCCAAGGGTGTTCGCGCCGGTATCGGGGCGCGCGCCGTTGAAGAAGCGATCCGCATCCGGCGCGCCGCCGATGCCGACCGAATCCATCACCACCAGAAAGGCGCGGGTCACGGGGACACCCGGTCATGGATCAGGGGCGGCAGGTCCGGTGCATCATCCGCAATCGTGACCGCGCCCAGAACTTGCGTCATCGCGTTCTGCGCGGCCTCGGGTCGGCCTGCATGGATACGTGCAAGCGGTTGGCCCGCCTCGACCCATACGCCCAGTTCCACCATGTCGGACAGGCCCACGGCGGGATCGACACGGTCGCTTTCGACCTGACGCCCGCCGCCCAGTTCGACCACGCAAAGGCCCAGCGCATGCCCGTCCATCGCGGCGACATAGCCGGAACGCTGCGCCTTCACCTCGCGGATCACATTGGCCTCGGGCAGAAAGCGCGCCCAGTCCTGCACGAAGCGGGTCGGCCCGCCCTGTGCTGCAACCATGCGGCCAAACACCTCGGCCGCGCGGCCATCGGCGATGCTGGCCCGGATCGTCTGCGCGCCTGTGTCGGCATCCGCCGCAAGGCCCGCACCGCCCAGCACCGCACCGCCCAGCGCCACGGACACGTCCAGCAAACGCCCGGCCGCCTGCCCCGTCAGCACCCGCATCGCGGATGCCACCTCAAGCGCGTTGCCAAGATCAGGGGCCAGCGGCTGGTTCATGTCGGTGATCAGCGCGGTTGTGGGGCAACCGGCGGCATTGGCCGTCTCAACCAGGGCCTGCGCCAGTGCCTTGGCCGCATCGGGCGTGGTCATGAAGGCGCCGCTGCCGGTCTTGACGTCAAGCACAAGGCCATCAAGCCCGGCGGCCAGTTTCTTGGACAGGATCGAGGCGGTGATCAGATCAAGGCTTTCCACCGTGCCGGTCACGTCGCGGATCGCATAGAGCCGCCGGTCCGCAGGCGCGATGGCCGACGAGGCGCTGACGATGGCGCAACCGGCTTGCGCCACCACGGCGCGCAGGCGCCCCTCGTCCAGATCGGTGCGCAGGCCGGGGATCGCCTCCATCTTGTCCAGCGTGCCGCCGGTATGGCCAAGACCGCGCCCCGAGATCATGGGCACGCAGGCACCACAGGCCACCAGCGCAGGCGCAAGGATCAGGCTGACGCAATCGCCCACCCCGCCCGTCGAATGCTTGTCCAGCACCGGACGGTCCAGATCCCAGCCCAGCACATGTCCCGAATCCCGCATCGCGAGGGTCAGGGCCACGCGGCCCTCATCGCCCAGCCCGTTCAGCAAGGCGGCCATTGCGAAGGCCCCCGCCTGCGCGTCCGATACCGTCCCATCCGCCAGACCACGCGCGAACCAGTCAAGCTCGTCCCGGGTCAGGGGCATGCGGTCGCGCAAGCGGGTGATGATGCGACGGGCGTCCAAGGGTCTACGTGCCCCCTCCGGCGCGGGTCATATGCGCCGTGGTGAAGGCACCGGGCAGCAACTCGGCCAGCGTCATGTGCAGCTCTTGCCCGTCCAGCGTGGACATGGTGACCGGCACCGCGCCGCGCCCGAACTCGGCCAGCTTCTGACGGCAGCCACCGCAGGGCGTGACGGGGTGTTCGCCATCCGCGATCACGGCAACCTCGGTCAGTTCAGTCTCGCCCGCAGCGACCATGGCGGCAATCGCGCCCGCCTCGGCGCAGGTGCCTTCCGGGTAGGCCACGTTTTCCACGTTGCAACCGACATAGACCATGCCGGATGCCGCGCGGATCGCCGCCCCTACCTTGAAATGCGAATAGGGCACATAGGCGTTTTCGCGCACGGCGCGGGCTTGGTCCATCAAGGTCATGTCGACTCTCCGATATGGGTGGTAAAGCGACCCGGCAGGGACACTTCGAGAAGTTCCAGATCCCGTGTCGCCTCGGCATAGCGTGTCCGCATCCCCGGCGGGATCACGAAGGCATCGCCTTCTTCAAGACGGAACGGGTCACGCTCCTCACCTTCCAGCAGCATGCCGCCCTGCATCACGAATGTGAACAGGATGTCGCTGTCATGCCATGTCCAGGCGGTCGGCCCGCCATCGGGCCGCGCCACCTGCACCCCGGCCACGTCGCGGGTATTGGCGGCAATGGTGGTATCGCGGGCGACGAAGCCGGGAATGCGGAAGGGCTGCCATGCAGCACCCTGCGCCACGTTGTGCACGAAGCGCTGCCCCTGCCATTCGCGGTCGGGGCGCAGATGTGGCGTGGGCAGGGTCATCTCGTGGTCGATTGCGGTGACGTGTTCGGCGGGCACACCGATCTCGATCACCTCGATCCCGTCGCTGGCCTCAAGTACCCGGTGGCGGATTTCGGGCGGCTGGATGAAACAATCGCCTGCCGTCAGGCGGATCGGGGGGCCCTGATCCTCATAGACCACATCGACCCAGCCGTTGATGCAGAAGATCAGCTGAAACCCCACCTTGTGGAAATGCACCATGTCGGGCACCGGTCCGCCATCGGGAATGCGGATGTGGCTTGCGATGATCGACCCGCCCAACCGATCCGGGATCAGGTCGCGGTAATGCATGCCTGCTCGCCCGATCACCCAGGGGGCCTGATCGGCCAGGCGGCGCACCACGAAACTGTGGATCGTGGGTGGCAGGACCAGCGGCGGGTTGCGTTCGGCGATGGTGACGCGCGTCCCCCCCGGCGCGGTCAGGGCGGTTTCACCCCCTGCGAGTTCTGCGGGCCTATCGGAAAGCAGGCGCAACTGGCCCGCCGGCGCATCCGACCGCTCCAGCCGGAACCGCAGACCGTGCCCCGAAAAAGCAGCCACGGCGGGATCATCGGCGGGATAGATCATGTCCATCCGGAACCCCAGCTGCTTGGTGAAAAAGCCGATATCGCCGGTCAGGTCGGCCGTCGAAAGGCAGACCTCTGCAATGGTATCGGTCATGGCATCGTCCTTCCCGCGCATCCGCGCCTCACATTCTGTGCGAAAGCTTGGCCCTGCGACCGGGGATTTGCAAGACAGGGGATTTGCAGAACGGGGCATTTGCAGGATGGGGGCACCGCCCCCGCGAAAACGGCATCTTCCCTTCCGTCACGGAATAGTTTAACGCTAAACTATCTGGGAAAGAGGAGATGACGGATGTCGGACAGCCACAAGGAAACACTGCGTCAGGCGGCTCTGGCCTATCACGAATTCCCCAAGCCCGGAAAGCTCGAGATCCGCGCGACCAAGCCGCTGGCCAATGGCCGTGACCTTGCGCGCGCCTATTCGCCCGGTGTGGCCGAAGCCTGCCTTGAAATCCGCGACGATCCCGCCAATGCCAGCCGCTATACCGCGCGCGGCAACCTGGTGGCCGTGGTAACCAACGGCACCGCTGTTCTGGGCCTGGGCAATATCGGGGCGCTGGCCTCCAAGCCGGTGATGGAAGGCAAGGCCGTCCTGTTCAAGAAATTCGCGGGCATCGACTGTTTCGACATCGAGCTGAACGAGCCTGACCCGGTCAAGCTGGCCGATATCGTCTGCGCGCTGGAGCCGACATTCGGCGCGATCAACCTGGAAGACATCAAGGCCCCCGACTGCTTTGTCGTGGAAAAGATCTGCCGCGAGCGCATGAACATCCCGGTCTTTCACGACGACCAGCACGGCACCGCCATCGTTGTGGGCGCTGCCGCGACCAATGCGCTGCATGTCGCCGGCAAGCGGTTCGAGGATATCCGCATCGTCAGCACGGGTGGCGGGGCGGCGGGCATCGCCTGTCTGAACATGCTGCTGAAACTGGGCGTCAAGCGCGAGAACATCTGGCTCTGCGATATCCACGGCCTGGTCTACGAGGGCCGCGAGGTCGACATGAACCCGCAAAAAGCGGCCTTTGCGCAGAAGACCGACAAGCGCGCGCTGGACGAGGTGATCGACGGGGCCGACATGTTCCTGGGCCTTTCGGGTCCAGGCGTTCTGAAACCCGAGATGGTAGGCCGCATGGCCAAGCGGCCGATCATCTTCGCGCTGGCCAACCCCTCGCCCGAGATCGACCCGTCCGAGGCGCGCGCGGTGGTGCCGGATGCGATCATCGCGACAGGCCGGTCCGACTATCCCAACCAGGTCAACAACGTTCTGTGCTTTCCCTTCATCTTCCGGGGCGCGCTGGATGTGGGCGCGACCGAGATCAACGACGAGATGCAGATCGCCTGCATCGAAGGGATCGCGGCCCTGGCCCGCGCCACAACCAGCGCCGAGGCCGCAGCCGCCTACCAGGGCGAACAGATGACGTTCGGTGCCGATTACCTGATCCCCAAGCCCTTCGATCCGCGCCTGTCGGGTGTCGTGTCCACCGCCGTGGCGCGCGCCGCGATGGAAACCGGCGTCGCGACCCGCCCGCTGGAAGACCTGGTGGCCTACAAGGCCAAACTGGACGGTTCGGTCTTCAAATCCGCGCTGCTGATGCGGCCCGTGTTCAGCGCCGCCGCCACCGCGGCCCGCAGCATCGTCTTTGCGGAAGGCGAGGATGAGCGCGTCCTGCGCGCCGCACAGGCGATCCTCGAGGAAACCACCGAAAAGCCGATCCTGATCGGCCGCCCCGAGGTGATCGAGGCGCGCTGCGCCCGTGCGGGGCTGGCCCTCAAGATCGGGCGGGATGTGCAGATCGTGAACCCGGAAAACGACCCGCGCTACCGCGATTACTGGGGCAGCTATCACCAGATCATGGCGCGGCGCGGCGTGACGCCGGACCTTGCGCGCGCGATCATGCGCACCAATACCACCGCCATCGGCGCGGTCATGGTGCATCGCGGCGAGGCCGACAGCCTGATCTGCGGCACGTTCGGCGAATTCCGCTGGCATCTGAAATACGTCAACCAGGTGCTGGGCAGCGCCACGCATCGCCCGCATGGCGCGCTGTCGCTGATGATCCTGGAAGATGGCCCGCTTTTCATCGCCGACACCCATGTGCGCGCCACCCCCACGCCCGAGGAACTGGCCGAGGCCGCCATCGGCGCGGCCCGTCACGTGCGCCGTTTCGGTCTGGTGCCCAACGTGGCCTTCTGCACGCAATCGCAGTTCGGCAACATGGACACGGATGCCGGCCAGCGCATGCGCGCAGCACTTGCCATACTCGACTCGGCCCCGCGGGATTTCACCTATGAAGGCGAGATGAATGTCGACAGCGCACTGGACGCCGAGTTGCGCGCCCGGATCTTTCCCGACAGCCGCATGAAGGGCCCCGCCAATGTGCTGATCTTCGCCCATGCCGACGCAGCGTCAGGCGTGCGTAACATCCTGAAGATGAAGGCGGGCGGGCTTGAGGTGGGACCGATCCTGATGGGCATGGGCAACCGCGCGCATATCGTCAGCCCCTCGATCACGCCGCGCGGCCTGCTGAACATGGCCGCCATCGCGGGCACGCCGGTCGCGCATTACGGCTGAGGTAAGAGAATCTTCAGTTCCTGCGACTAGTGTGCGTCCGGTCACAAGGATCGGCTGGATATGCACGCACTCATCGCAAGGCTTGGATTCGGGGCCTCATTGATGCCTGACCGGGATGACGCCGCCGTCATGCCGCCTCTTGCCCGGGGCGGGCCGGATCATGACGGCGCGCCAGATGCGCAGGCAGCCACAGCAGCGGCGACAGGCGGCACCGAACCGGCAGCGGCGGCCTCCCCGGCCGGGCGGGATAGCGTGGCAGCGTCGGACGATGGTGCCCGCATCGCCCGTCAGGCCGCGCTGCTCGGGTTCGAAATTGTGGACATCGGCGGTTTTCTCAAGGAACTGGACACGCGTTCAGCCGATCAACTCTCCAGCCTGTCCGGTACGCTCGATCTGACGGATGAGGTATTGCGCGCCAATGCGGCCGTCACCGACGGGATCACCACGATCAGCACCGCCGTACAGCAGGCGCTGGACATCTCTCAGGATGCCGTGTTCGCGGTGCATGCTTCGGTCGGCATGTCGCGCGATCTGGCCACCTGGGTCTCCTCGGTCGGCACGCGGATCGACGAGATTTCAAATGCGCTGAAATGGATGGAAACCCGCACCGCCATGATCGAGCAGATTGCCCTTCAGGTCTATATGCTCTCGGTCAATGCCGGGATCGAGGCGACGCGCGCCGGAGATGCGGGGCGCGGCTTTGCGGTCATCGCCAAGACGGTCAAGGAACTCTCCGATCAGACCAACGCCACGACCGAAGAGATCCGCCGCAGCGTCCATGCGCTCAGCCACTCCGTGCAATCCCTCTCGCAAGAGGCGGCAGAGGCCAGCCAGAACGCCCTCGCCGTCACGCAAGACAGTCTGGGCATCGACCAGAAGCTGACGCAGATCTCGCACACGATCGAGGGGCTGAGCGAGATTACCGCGACCATCCGCAGCCATTCGGATGTCGTGCAACGCGCGAATGACAATTTCGACACCACGATCCGCGCCTTCGGCAACACGGTCTCGGCCACGGCCAGCGATCTGCACGGCGCAGTGACGCGGGTGAACAGGCTGATCGACGCGTCCGAGACACTGGTGCAACTGACCGCCGATCAGTTCGACACGACGGAGGATCGCCTCTTCATCGACAGGGTCCGGCGCGATGCGACACAGCTGGGGCGCCTCCTGGAACAGGCCCTCGCCCAGGGTATCCTGTCCGAGGCGCAGCTATTCTCGCGCGACTACACCCCGATTGCAGGCACCAACCCGCAGCAATGCGACGCCCCCTTCTGCGCGGCAACCGACAGCCTCTTTCCCGCCCTGCAGGAGGAGGCGCTGACCCTGTCCGACAAGGTGGTCTTCTGCGCGGCGGTCAATATCGACGGCTTCCTGCCCACCCATAACCGCAAGTTCTCGCACCCGCAGACCCGCGATCCGGTCTGGAACGCAGCCCACTGCCGCAACCGCCGCCTGTTCAACGATCGCGTCGGGCTCAAGGCCAGGCAAAGCAAGGCCCCCTTCCTGTTGCAGGTCTATCGCCGCGACATGGGCAACGGCCAGTCGGTCATGATGAAGGATGTCTCGGCCCCGATCACCGTGGCAGGCCGCCACTGGGGCGGCCTCCGCCTCGCCTACAAGGTCTGAGGGCGCGCCCGCACCACGCGACACCCTCTGCCCCAAGGCGGCCATCGCCTGCGCGAAGGTCGCGCCGGCGCCTGGCTTTCACCGTTCCTCGAATACTCATTCCGACAGCAGGCACCGGCGCGCGGCATGCATTTGCATACCCGCCCGGTGCACCTCGGCATACAAAAAATTACGCATTGACAAGGACATAGGTAATAATATTTCCCTGACTGAATGTTTTCGGCAGGATCATTCTGGGAGGGGGATCAGCCATGGATGGCACGACCACGGCAGTAGGCCGCAGCGCCTTCGCATCCGGCGCGGTCACGGCACAGCTGGCCGACCAGATCGGCGCGACCCTGCGCCCGCACTGGCAGCCTGGTGCGTTGCGGGACGGTGATCCGCTGCCCCCGCTCTGGCACTGGACGGGCTTTCCCCCCACCGCCGCGATGGAAGACATGGGCCCCGACGGCCATCCACGCCTTGGCGGCTTCCTGCCCGATCTGGGGCTGGGGCGGCGCATGTGGGCCGGGGGAAGCCTGCGCTTCCTGGCCCCCCTGCATGTCGGCGAGGCGCTGACCCGCCACTCCGAGATCATCAGCCTTGAACACAAGACGGCAGGGGCCACGCCCATGGCCCTGCTCACCCTGCGCCACCGCATCGACACGGTGCGCGGCACAGCGATCGAGGAAGATCAGACCATCGTCTACCTGCCCCTGCCTGACCGCTACAGCGCGCCCAAGCCCATCGCCGCGCCCGACAATCCCGATTTCGACGAGACCGTCGCGATGGATCCCGTGCGCCTGTTTCGCTACTCGGCCGTGACCTTCAACGGGCATCGCATCCATTACGACCGCGACTACGCCACGCAGGTGGAACACTACCCTGCCCTCGTGGTGCATGGACCGCTTCAGGCCACGCTTCTGATCGACGCGGCCACCCGCCATGCGGGTCGGCCTCCTGAAACCTTCCGCTATCGCGGTGTGCATCCGATGTTCGACACGCATCCCCTGCGCCTGATCGGAACCATGAACAAGGATGACACCATGACACTTTGCACCGCAGCCCCCGCAGGCCATATCGGCACGCAGGCCACGGCAGGCTGGTCCTGATGACCGGAATCCTGCAAGGCATGCGCGTTGTCGAAGGCTCTGCCTTCGTGGCGATCCCGCTGGCGGGCATGACGCTGGCGCAGATGGGGGCGGACGTGATTCGCTTCGACCGGCTGGAGGGCGGTCTGGACGCGCATCGCTGGCCCGTGACCGGACAGGGTCAGAGCCTCTTTTGGGCGGGTATGAACAAGGGGAAACGCTCGGTCGCGGTCGACATGAAATCGCCCCGCGGGCGTGAACTGGTGACGCAGATCATCACGGCACCGGGCAAGGATGCGGGCCTTTTCCTGACCAATCTGCGGGTGCGTGGCTGGATGGATCACCCCACCCTCAGCCAGTTTCGTCCCGATCTGATCATGGTCACCCTGTCAGGGGATCGCCACGGCCGTCCCGCCGTGGATTACACCGTCAATCCGGCGCTGGGCTTTCCCGATGCGACCGGCCCCGTCGGCAGCACGGATCCCGTGGCGCATGTCCTGCCCGCCTGGGATTGCATTGCGGGCAACATGGCGGTTTCGGCCCTGCTGGCGGCGGAACGGCATCGCCTCAGGACCGGCGAGGGGCAGGATGTCGATCTGACACTCAAGGATGTGGCCGCCGCGATGCTTGGGCATCTGGGCATCATCGGCGAAGTCGCGGTGAATGGCGTTGACCGGCCAAAGGGCGGAAATGCGCTTTATGGTGCCTATGGCCAGGATTTCGTCTGTGCGGACGGACGGCGGATCATGGTGATCGGCCTGACCGACCGGCAATGGCACGGCCTTGTCAAGGTAACCGGCAGTGCCGAGGCGATGGAGGGGATCGCGCGGCAGACCGGGCTTGACCTGGCGAAGGAAGCCGGGCGCTGGGAGGCCCGCGCGATGATCACCGCCGCGCTGACGCCATGGTTCACCGCCCGGACCCTGCCCGAGATCGCGCCTCTCTTCGAGGCGCAGGGGCTGACATGGTCCGAATTTCGCAGTTTCGCCCGCGCCGTACATGAGGATCCCGATCTGCAACCGGGCGAAAACCCGATGTTCGCCCATGTGGACCAGCCCGGCATCGGCCGCTACCCGGTGCCGGCCTCGCCGATCACCTTCTCGGGCGCGGCCACGCCGCCCCCCGCCGCCGCCCCCGTTCTGGGCGCGAATACCGAAGAAGTGCTGGCCGATGTGGCGGGGCTGCCAGGCCACGAGATCGCGCAGCTTTTCGATGCCGGTATCGTCGCCGGGCCGCGGTAAGGCGCCTGTTAGCGCGAAATGTGACCTTAGCGCGCAGGTGACGGACCTTGTAACGTGGACAAGCCCCTTGCGCGATGGCCGTGGCCTTGGGTAAGCCATTCACAGTCGCCGGAGGAGGAATACAATGGCATACAAAGACGTCTACGCGGGTTGGAAAGCCGATCCCGAAGGGTTCTGGATGGAACAGGCCCGCGCCATTGACTGGGTCAAGCCGCCCTCGAAGGCCCTGTTTGCCGAGAATGCCCCGCTCTACGAATGGTACAAGGACGCGCAGGTCAATACCTGCTGGAACGCGGTGGACCGGCATGTCGAGGCAGGGAACGGCGATCGCGTGGCCATCATCCATGACAGCCCGGTCACCAACACGGTGCACAAGATCACCTATGCCGAATTGCAGACCCGCGTCGCCAGCCTGGCGGGCGCGCTGCGCGCCAAGGGCGTGACCAAGGGTGACCGCGTCATCATCTACATGCCCATGGTGCCCGAAGCGATCGAGGCGATGCTGGCCTGCGTGCGCCTGGGCGCGATCCATTCGGTCGTCTTCGGCGGCTTTGCCGCGCATGAACTGGCCGTCAGGATCGACGACTGCACCCCCAAGGCGATCATCGCGGGCTCCTGCGGGATCGAACCGGGCCGCGTCGTGCATTACAAGCCGCTGGTCGATGCGGCCATCGAACAGGCGACCCACAAGCCCGAATTCTGCGTGATCTTCCAGCGCGAACAGCAAGTCGCCGAGCTGATCCCCGGCCGCGACCATGACTGGCACGGCTTTCAACATGGCGTGGAACCCGCGGAATGCGTGCCCGTATCCGGCGATCATCCGGCCTATATCCTCTACACTTCGGGCACGACTGGCCAGCCCAAGGGCGTGATCCGTCCCACTGCGGGTCACCTTGTGGCGCTGAACTGGACGATGAAGAATGTCTACAACGTCGATCCAGGCGATGTCTTCTGGGCCGCATCCGATGTGGGCTGGGTCGTGGGGCACAGCTACATCTGCTATGCGCCGCTGATCCATGGCAACACCACCGTGGTGTTCGAAGGCAAGCCGGTGGGCACCCCCGATGCCGGCACCTTCTGGCGCGTGATCCAGGATCACAACGTGCGCAGCTTCTTTACCGCGCCGACCGCCTTCCGCGCGATCAAGCGCGAGGATCCAAAGGGCGAATTCCGCGCGAAATATGATCTGACCTGCCTGCGGGCGCTTTATCTGGCGGGCGAGCGTGCCGATCCCGACACGATCATCTGGGCGCAGGATCTGCTGAAGGTGCCGGTCATCGACCATTGGTGGCAGACAGAAACCGGCTGGCCGATTGCGGCGAACCCGCTGGGCCTCGACCCGCTGCCGGTCAAGATCGGATCGCCTTCGGTGGCGCTGCCGGGCTGGGATGTGCAGATCCTGGACGAGGCGGGGCATCCGATGCCTGCGGGCACGCTGGGCGCCATCGCGGTCAAGCTGCCGCTGCCGCCGGGCACGCTGCCGACGCTCTGGAACGCCGAGGACCGTTATCGCAAATCGTACCTGTCGCATTTCCCCGGCTATTACGAGACGGGCGATGCCGGCATGATCGACGAGGACGGGTATCTCTACATCATGGCGCGCACCGATGACGTGATCAACGTGGCCGGCCACCGCCTGTCCACCGGCGCCATGGAAGAGGTTCTGGCCGGTCACCCCGATGTGGCCGAATGCGCCGTGATCGGCGTGACGGACGAGCTGAAGGGCCAGCTGCCCATGGGTTTCATGTGCCTGACCAAGGGCGTGAACCGCCCCCATGCCGATATCGTCAAGGAATGCGTCAAGCTGGTGCGCGACCAGATCGGCCCGGTCGCCGCCTTCAAGCTGGCGCTTGTGGTCGACCGGCTGCCCAAGACACGCTCGGGCAAGATCCTGCGCGCCACGATGGTCAAGATCGCGGATGGTCAGGATTTCAAGATGCCCGCCACGATCGACGACCCTGCGATCCTCGACGAAATCCGCACGGCCCTGCAGACGATCGGCTACGCGAAATGACCACCGCAGGCCGTCCGGCGCCACTTGCCCGGAAGGCCTGCTTTCTTCTTGCTTCAAATATCCATGACCACATCGCAGGCCGCGCCCCGTTGCAGCGGCGCGGTGCGGTGCCCATATGTCGGGCATGATCAAAAGACCCATCCTTGCCGGCCTGACATGCCTGGCGCTGCTTCTGCCTTTGACCGCGAGGGCCGAGATGACCGCTGAAACCCGCCTGATTCCCGATGCCGGCTGGACCTATGTCAGCGATCAGGTGATGGGCGGCGTGTCCGAGGGGCGCGCGCGCATCGACACCGTCGACGGACAGCCCGTGCTGCATCTGACAGGTCAGGTCAGCACCGCCAATCGCGGCGGTTTCATCCAGGCGCGCGTGACGCTGGACAGCGCGCCCGCTGCCGATAGCCGGGGCGTCTTGCTGCGCGTGCGCGGCAATGGTCAGGGGTATTTCGTCCATCTGCGGACATCCGGCACGGTCCTGCCCTGGCAATATTACCAGGCGCCGTTTCCGACCACGCCCGACTGGGTCGAGGTTCGGATCCCCTTCGACGCCTTCAAGGCCTCGGGCAACCTGCTGCGCGGCGCGATCCGCCCCGACAGCATCCGCAGTCTCGGCATCGTGGCTTACGGGCGCGATCACATCGCCGATGTGCAGGTGATGTGGGCCGGGTTCTACTGACGGGACCAGCAGACAACAGCGTCAGACGAACTGTTCCCGCAACAGCCGCTCCTCCAGCCCGTGACCGGGATCGAACAGGATGCGGTGCTCGATCTCGGGCGCGCTGCGGATATCGACGCTGATCACGTCACGCACGGATCGCGAATCCGCATCGGCCATGACGGGGCGCTTGTCGGCCTCTTCGACATCGATGCGCACCAGCGCGGTCTTGGGCAGCAGCGCACCGCGCCAGCGCCGGGGGCGGAAAGGCGCGATCGCGGTCAGGGCCAGGACATCCGACCGGATCGGCAGGATCGGGCCATGGGCGCTGTAATTGTAGGCCGTCGATCCCGCAGGTGTGGCGACCAGCGCGCCATCGCAGACCAGTTCGGCCATGCGCAGCCGCCCGTCCACCGTGATGCGCAGCTTGGCCGCCTGCGGCCCTTGCCGCAGCAGCGAGACTTCGTTGATCGCAAGCGCCTCGTGCACGGATCCGTCGGCGCAGGTCGCGCGCATCGCCAGCGGGTTCAGCACCGCCTCTTCGGCCTCGGCCAGCCGGTCCAGCAGGCTGTCTTCGTGATATTCGTTCATCAGGAAACCGACGGTGCCGCGATTCATGCCGTAGACCGGCGCGGCCAGACTCTGGGTGCGGTGCAGCGTGGTCAGCATGAAGCCGTCCCCGCCCAGTGCCACGATCACATCCGCGCTATCCTCGGGTGCTGCGCCATAACGCGCGACCAGCCGTTCCATCGCCTCCTGCGCGCTGGGAACGGGGCTGGCGCAAAAGGCAATCTTGAGGGTCATTCCGGGGGTCGTCCTGTTTCCAATGCGCGTCGTCGCGTGCCGATGGAAGCACAAACAGCCCCGCAGCGCCAGCCCTGCCACCCCCCGCGCCGCAGGCGCCACGGCCTGCGTCGCTTTCGGCCCTTTCCCCCTTGGGCAGATTGCACTAGGACACGGGGCAACGCTGACCCCGAAAACGGAGCCCGACATGACCGATACCGGTTTCTTCACCGAAGCGCTGTCCTCGCGCGATCCCGAGCTGTTCAAGTCCATCACCGACGAGCTGGGTCGCCAGCGCCACGAGATCGAGCTGATCGCGTCGGAAAACATCGTGTCCGCCGCCGTGATGGAAGCGCAGGGCAGCGTGATGACCAACAAATACGCCGAAGGCTATCCGGGCAAACGCTACTATGGCGGCTGCCAGTTTGTTGACGTGGCCGAGAATCTTGCCATCGAACGGGCCTGTCAGCTGTTCGGCTGCGGCTTTGCCAACGTCCAGCCCAATTCAGGCTCGCAGGCCAATCAGGGCGTCTTCACCGCGTTGCTGCAACCGGGCGACACGATCCTGGGCATGAGCCTTGACGCGGGCGGTCACCTGACCCACGGGGCCAAGCCCAACCAGTCCGGAAAATGGTTCAACGCGATCCAGTACGGCGTGCGCCAGCAGGATCTGGAAATCGACTATGTGCAGGTCGCCGAGCTGGCGACCGAGCACAAGCCCAAGATGATCATCGCCGGTGGGTCGGCCATCCCCCGCATCATCGACTTCGCGAAAATGCGCGAGATCGCCGACAGCGTCGGGGCCTATCTTCTGGTGGATATGGCGCATTTCGCGGGCCTCGTGGCCTCGGGTCACTACCCCTCGCCTTTCCCGCATGCCCATGTCGCGACCACGACGACGCACAAGACCCTGCGCGGCCCGCGCGGCGGCATGATCCTGACCAATGACGAGGATCTGGCCAAGAAGTTCAACTCGGCCATTTTCCCCGGCATTCAGGGCGGCCCGCTGATGCATGTGATCGCCGGCAAGGCCGTGGCCTTCGGCGAAGCGCTGCGTCCCGAATTCAAGGGCTATCAGGCGCAGGTCATCAAGAACGCGCAAGCGCTGGCGGATGAGCTGATGAAGGGTGGTCTGGATATCGTCACCGGCGGCACCGACACCCACCTGATGCTGGTTGACCTGCGGCCCAAGGCCGTCAAGGGCAATGCCACCGAGAAGGCCCTTGGACGCGCGCATATCACCTGCAACAAGAACGGCATCCCCTTCGACACCGAAAAGCCCACCATCACCAGCGGCATCCGTCTTGGATCGCCCGCAGGCACGACCCGTGGCTTTGGCGAGGAAGAGTTCCGCCAGATCGGACGCTGGATCGTACAGGTCGTGGACGGTCTGGCCGCCAATGGCGAAGATGGCAACGCCGCCGTCGAAGCCGCCGTGCGCGCCGAGGTCGAGGCCCTGTGCAAGCGTTTCCCGATCTATCCCGGCCTCTGATCCGCTTTCAGCCCGTTCTGACAACAGGCGCCGGTCCTCCAGGGGGGCCGGCGTCTTTCGTTTCAGACAAAGCCACGCCAACGCAGAAATGCCAGCGTCAGCCCCGCCAGCAGCAACAGGTTGAACGCCAGCCCGCCCAGCAGCCCCAGGATCGCGCCGCGCCGCCGGTCCGCGGGATCGATGCTGCGCAGATGCGCGCGCACCTCGGCATGGGCGCGGGCGACCCTGACATGATCGATCCTCAGGGCCAGCTTGGGATGGTCGGCCAGCGTCTCGGCCTCGGCCACCAGTTGCGCCTGCGCGCGTATCCGGGCGGGAAGTCGGCGACCGGCGCGGTTCAAACGGGTTTGCAGCGTGCCACGGCGCAGCGACAGCTTTTCGTCAAAGAGCGTGCAAAGCTCCTGCGCCATGTGGGAAATATCGTCTGTCTGCAAAATGCGGGCTCCGGCAATGGGGCCATCCTAACCAGAACCGACCTTCGGGCAAGTGGCGAGACGAACAGCCCTCAGGCTGCCTGCGTCGCCATCTGGATATCGGCCAGGGCCGCGGCGGCAATCTCGAAGGACCGGACCCTTGCCGCGTGATCATGGATCATGCCCGTGACCATCAACTCGTCCGGGCGATAGCGCGCCACGATCTGCGACAGGCCGCGATGCACGGCCTCGGGCGATCCCACCGCGGATACCGAAAGCGCCTCTTCGACCATGCGCATCACGGGGGCAGGGACATGGGCCGCAAGATCATGGACCGGGCGCGGCAACTTGCCGGGCTGCCCGGTGCGCAACCGCGCAAAGGACAGCACCTGCGAGGATCGCAGATACTGCGCCTCGGCGTCCGTATCGGCGGCGCAAACGCCCGCCGCCACCATCACGTAAGGTTTGGCCAGATAGGCCGAGGGGCGGAATGTGGCGCGATAGGTGCGCAGCGCCTCTTCCAGCATCTGGGGCGCGAAATGCGAGGCAAAGGCGTAAGGAAGCCCCATGTAGGCCGCGAATTGCGCGCCGAACAGGCTGGACCCCAGGATCCAGACCGGCACGTGTGACCCCTGCCCCGGCACGGCGCGCACCCTTGCATCAGGGGCCGCATCGGCCAGGTAACCCAGCAATTCGGAGACATCCTGCGGGAAGGTATCCGCCCCGTCCATATAGCGCCGCAGCGCGCGGGCGGTGCCCATGTCGGTGCCCGGCGCGCGGCCCAGGCCAAGGTCGATCCGGCCCGGGAACAGCGCGTCGAGCGTGCCGAACTGTTCGGCAACGACCAGCGGCGCATGGTTGGGCAGCATGATGCCCCCCGATCCCACCCGCATGGTCGATGTCGCCGCCGCAACCCGCCCGATCACCACCGCAGTCGCGGCACTGGCGATGCCGGGCATGTTGTGGTGCTCGGCCAGCCAGTAGCGGTGATAGCCGAAGCGTTCCGCATTCACCGCCAGCTCGACGGTATTGGCCAGCGCCTGCGCGGCCTCGGCGCCTTCGGGGATGGGGGAGAGGTCGAGCAGCGAATAATGATGCATGGCATGTGTTCCTTTGTCGTCTCAGTCTAGCCCCGCTTGCGCCCTGCGCCAAGCCGGAACGCCCCGCCGCATCACAGAGGCCAGACGATCAGCAGCAAGGGCAGGCTGACGGCCACCACCAGCGCCTCAAGCGGCAGTCCAAGGCGCCAGTAATCGCCGAAGCGGAAACCGCCGGGGCCCAGGATCAGCGTGTTGTTCTGATGTCCGATCGGGGTCAGGAAGGCGCAGGATGCCCCGATCGCCACGGCCATCAGGAAACTGTCGGGATTGACCCCCAGCGTCGCGGCAATGCCCAGCGCGATGGGGCACATCACCGCCGCCGTGGCCGCGTTGTTCATCACGTCCGACAGGAACATCGTGACGACAAGGATCACCGCAAGGGCGGCAATGGCATTGCCCTGGGCCACGGTATCGACCAGCACGCGCGCCAGAACATCAGCCGCACCCGTCTGCTCCATCGCGCCCGCCACCGGGATCAACGCGGCCAGCAGCACGATCACGGGCCAGTCGATGGCGGTATAGACCTCACGCGGGGGGACAGTGCGCACCACCATCGACACCAGCACCCCCAGCGCAAAGGCCGCGGCCGCCGGCAGAACGCCGAAGGTCACCAGCGCGATGGCCCCGCCCATGATCGCCGTGGACAGGACCGCCATCCGCGCATCTGGGATTCGCAGGTCCCGGTCGCCCAGCGGGACACATCCCGTTTCATTGGCGAAATCTGCCAGCACGTCAGCGGGTCCCTGCATCAGCAGCAGATCGCCCGACTTCAACTTGAGTGTCCGCAACCGCGCACGCGGGCGCCGCCCCTCGCGCGCGACGGCCAGCAGGTTCAGCCCGTAGCGCGACCGCAGATGCATGTCGCTGGCCGACCGCCCCACGAGCGACGATCCCGGCAGCACCGCCAGTTCGCGCAGCAGGATGTCATCCTCGCGGCGACCGGACTCATCGTCATCCCCGTCCTCCTCGGCGGTGTCGGTTTTGCTGTCCTTGCCCTTGCCTGCCGATTTGGCGGCCTTGGCATCCTTGCCCCGATCCGCCGCATCCTGCGCCTTGGCCGTTTGGGCCTTGTCATCGGCATCCGCCCTGTCCGAGGATGAGCCCTGCTCTTCCAGCTTGATGCCGAAGGCCGACAGCGCCTCGGCCAGCCCTTCGACATCGGCCTCCAGCATCAGGATATCGCCTTCGCGCACCCGACGTCCGCCATGGGGCGCGATCATCTTGACCTCGTTTCGGATCAAGCCGACGATCTGGGCATCGGCCCCGGCCATATCGGTTTCGATCTGGCGCAGCGTCATCCCGATAGCCTTGGCCCTGGCCGGTACGCGTACCTCGGTCAGATAGGCGCCCGTCTCGAAACCCTCGGCGCTGGAGGCCTTGCGCGCGGGCACGAGGCGCCAGCCCAGAAACACCACGAAGATCACGCCCAGCACCGCAACCGAAACACCCACGGGGGCAAAGTCGAACATCCCGAAATGTTCAAGACCCGCATCGGCCCGGAACCCCGAGACGATCAGGTTGGGCGGCGTGCCGACAAGGGTGGTCATGCCCCCCAGGATGGTGCCGAAGGCTAGCGGCATCAGCACCTGCCCCGGCGTCAGATCCAGTCGTCCCGACACCTGCATGGCAATCGGCATCAACAGCGCCATCGCGCCGACGTTGTTCATGAAGCCGGACAGAAGCGCACCCAACCCCATCAGGGCACCAAGTGTTGCAACCCTACCCGCGTTGCGCGGCAAAATATTGCGCGCCAACCGATCTACTGCGCCGGATTGTTGCAATCCATAGCTCAGGACCAGAACGCAGGCCACGGTGATGACCGCCGGATGGCCAAAGCCTGCAAACGCATCCGCCGCAGGCACAAGGCCGGTGACGACACAGGCCATCAGCGCCGCAAGCGCCACCACGTCATGGCGCAACCGCCCCCAGAGGAACAGACCCATGGTCAGGGCGAGGATGCCGAAGATCATCATCTGCGGAAGTGTCATGAGAAAGCCTTCCTGCGCGCGGCGGAATCCGTTGTCACATGGCGCACGATACATGCACCAGATCAATCACTTGACGATTCTGCAACCGCCAGCGGCGTGGAACAGCCACCCCGGTCAGGGGCGCTGCACCTCGTCCAGCCGGGCGGCAAGGATCGCGCCCAGCAGCGCAAACAAGGCAAAGACAAGCAGCAGAACCGCAGGGCCGAACCAGTCCGCCAGCAGACCAAAGGCGCCGCCCGCCATCAGCGCAAGACCGATCAGCGTGTTCGACAAGGCGGTGTAGCGGGCGCGAAAATCATCCCCGGCCATATCCGTCAGATGCAGTTTTCGACCGGCGCGCACGCCCTCATAGGCGATCTGCGCGGCAAAGACCGCAAGACCCGCGCCCCAGGCCCCGTCCAGACCCGCAGGGCGCATCCCGGCGATCCCGATGATCACGAACACCACCGCCGCCAGCGCCCCCGCGGCCATCAGCGTCTGGCGGCTGGACCGGTCCGACAAGCGCCCCCAGACATAGGAGGACAGCACCGCCGCCGCGGTCGAGGCCATGACCATCGGGCCCAGCTGATCCAGCCCGCGCTGACCGCTGGCCGAGGACAGCATCACGATGAAGGGCGTGGCCAGCGCGGTCACGGTCAGCGCGGCCCGCGCCGCCACGAAGACCTGCAATTGCCGATCCTCGATCAGGGGGCGCAACAGCGCCGCAGCCTCGCCCTCATCGGGCGCGTCGCCGCCGTTTTCGGGTTCGTCCAGTCGCAGGAACAGCGCGGCCGCCAGCAGGAACGCCACCCCCGCCAGAACAAGCGCGCCCGCCAGCACAGGGATCGCCACGGCGAAGACGCCCAGCGCCATCAGCAGGCCGAACCCGAAGGCCGCAATCGCCGCCACGGCCCCGGCCAGGCCGCTGACCGCACCGCGACGCCCCTTGGCAACTGTGCGCGCCAGCACATCCTTGTAGCTGACCGAGGCCCCGGCACGCGCCGCAGCCAGCACCGCCAGCAACCCCAGCACGGTCCAGCCCGCAACACCCCCCTGCAGGGTCAGTACGGCCCAGGCAATGCCCAGAACCGCAAGCCCCTGCACCGCAGCCCCCGCAGCCCAAATCCTTTTGCGTTGCGCCGCCTTCTCGACCTGCCGCGCAAGGACCAGTTGCGGCAGCAGCGCCCCGGCCTCGCGGACCGGCACCAGCGCGCCGATGACCGCACCGGGCGCGCCCAAGGCGGTCAACAGCCAGGACAGCACCAGCTTGGGGTCGATCAGGTTGTCGGCCACCTTGGTCAGGGTCAGCGCCAGCACATGGATCAGGCCATTGCCGGCCTCGCCCCGACGCAGGTCGGCGGCATCGCTGTCGGTCAGCCATGCGAAGATGCGCCGCCTGCGGTCTGCGTGGGCCTGTCCGGGCGGTGTCTCAGTCATCGCGGATCAACCTGTAGGCCCAGGCGCGGGATCCGTCGACAAGGGTGACGGGATCGCGACGGTATCGCGTGCCCAGCCGCTCGTAGCGATCCAGCCGCAGCAGGCCTGCATCATCGACGGCAAAGACCTTGCCGGACAGCATGCCGTCCGGTGCGGGGCGCATGTCGCGCCCATCGCGGTAAAACCCGGCAAGCCGCACCTCCTGCGCGGGCGTGACGCGGCCCACAACCGCCAAGCGTATGAACCCGTTGGTCAGGGTCGCATATCCAAACACGCGATGCGGCCCTTGTCCCGGCGGCAGCTGCGCCGCCATGATCGCGGGTGTCACCGGCGGCAGCCAGACCGGCAGATGCACGATGCCGATCCACAGGGTCAGGCCAAGCAGCAGCACGCCCCATGACAGGCGCCGAAGCACCCTCATGTCCAGCCCTCAGCCTGCGCACAGGTTGCCATTTGGTATCGATGGATCATAGTCTCTACCTTCCCGCAGACCGGATGGAGAGTGCAACCCCTTGACCGATCCGACTGACATGCGCGACCGCATCCCGCTTGACCGGCCATGGGCGCTGCCTGTGCCACAGGGCTGCAGCGGCGAGGCGCGTCGTGTCGGGGTCGAGATCGAATTCGCGGGCCTGACCGAGGCCGCGGCCGCCGATATCGTGCAGGCCGCCTGGGGCGGCACGGTTCGGGCCAAAACGGATCATGACCTGACCGTGACCGGCGGCACCCATGGCGATGTCGGGATCGAGCTGGATATCGTCTTGCGCGACAAGGCGGGCCATGTGATCGCGGACAAGCTGCTGAATTGGTCCCGCGCGGTGGTGCCCGTGGAAATCGTGACCGCGCCCCTTTCGCCTGCCGATCTTGTCGCGGTGGACGGGCTGATCGGTGATCTGGTGGCAGCCGGGGCCGAAGGATCGCAGGACGGGATGCTTTACGGATTCGGGATGCATCTGAACCCCGAAGTCACAGGCACAGACGCCGCCCATATCCTGCCAGTCGTCCGGGCCTATGGGCTGCTGGAGGACTGGCTGCGCGCCATGGACCCGATCGACCCGTCCCGCCGCCTTCTGCCCTTCGTCGATCCCTGGCCCCGCGGCCTTGTCGATCTTCTGGCCGCAGAGGGCGACGGATGGGACATCGACGATCTGCTGCGCGCCTATGCCGACCTGACGCCGACCCGGAACCGGGGGCTGGACCTGCTGCCGCTGCTGGAACATCTGCGCCCCGCAGCACTGTCCGAACGGGTGGATCCCGCCATGCTCAAGGGGGCGCGCCCCACCTATCACTATCGCCTGCCCGAGGCACGTCTGGGCGCGCCTGGCTGGTCGGCCGTCTATGAATGGAACCGCTGGGTCCTGGTCGAAAGGGTGGCCGCCGACCGGGATCTTCTGGCGCATCTGGCAGAGTTGTGGCGCGATCACCGCACCAGCCTGACCAGCACGCGCGGCGACTGGGTCTTGCGGGTGCAGGCAACACTTGGTGCCGCGGCAATCTGGTCATGAAACCCTGCATCGGTGTCACCACATCGCGCCGGACGGGGTGGCGGGTGTTTCCCGTGATCGCTCTCAATATCTGGCTGGCCGGGGGGCGGGCGCTGCGCTGGAACAGCGGGCGCGAGGCCGACATGAGCACAGTCGACGGGCTGGTCGTGGGCGGCGGCGATGACATCTCGCCGATGCTTTACGCGGGCGAAATGGTGGCCGAGGCAAGGCTTGACCCCGCGCGCGACGCGCTGGAGCAACGCCTGGTCCGGCAGGCGCTGGATCTGGGCAAACCCGTGCTGAGTATCTGCCGGGGCGCACAAATGCTGAACGTCGCACTTGGGGGCAATCTGCACCAACGCGCCTATGACCATTACGCCGACAGCCGCTACCACCGCACGATCCTGCCGCGAAAGGATGTGACCGTACTCGGGGGTACGGGGCTGGCCAGGCTGGCCGGCACCGCACCAATGCGGGTGAACGCGCTGCATTCGCAGGCGGTGGACCGTTTGGGCACCGGCCTGCGGGTCGCCGCGCGCGATGGCGGCGGCATGATCCAGGCGGTCGAGCGCAGCAGCCCGCCCTTCGCACTGGGTGTCCAATGGCACCCGGAATACCTGATCTATGCCCGCAGGCAGCGCGCCCTGTTCCGGGCGCTGGTGGATGCCGCGCGGCCCTGATGCCGTGGACAGGCCCCGCGAAAGCGATTATGCCCCCGCCCATGCTGAACATCATTCGCCATGACGGCCCCGACGGCCCCACCCCGCTGCTGATCGCCCATGGCCTTTATGGTTCAGGTCGCAACTGGGGCGTGATCGCAAAGCGGCTGTCCAGCGATCGCACGGTGTTCGCGGTGGACATGCGCAATCACGGCCTCAGCCCCTGGACGGACAGCCACAGCTATCCCGACATGGCCGAAGACCTGGCCGCCGTGATCCGGTCCCAAGGCGGCCCTATGGCGGTGCTGGGTCATTCCATGGGGGGCAAGGCCGCGATGATGCTGGCCCTGACCCATCCCGATCTGGTCACGCGGCTGATCGTGGGCGATATCGCCCCGGTTGCCTATGACCATGACCAGAGCCGCTATATCGCCGCGATGCAGGCGGTGGACCTGTCCCGCGTCGAAAAGCGGTCTGACGCCGAGGCCCAGCTTGCGGCACTGGTGGATGATCCCACCCTGCCCGCGTTCTTCACCCAGTCCCTCGATCTCAAGGAAAAACGCTGGCGGCTGAACCTTGATGTGCTGTCGGCGCAGATGCCGCATATCCTGGGCTTTCCCGAGGTCGCTGCGCAGTTCGGTGCCCCCGCGTTGTTCCTGACGGGGGCCAATTCGCATTACGTGCAACCGGAGCATCGCGCGCCGATCAAGGCGCTGTTTCCGGCGGCGCGGTTCGCCAAGATACCCGGTGCCGGCCATTGGCTGCATGCCGAGAAACCGCGCGAGTTCGAAGCGGCCGTGCGCGCATGGCTGGCGGCCTGAGAATGGAAAAGGCGGGAAGGGCACCAGGCCCTTCCCGCCATCTATCGGGACGGTGACGGCCCCAACGGGGACCCCTCCCTCGCACCGTCTCCGTCCCGCCTGTCCCGAGGGACAGGATCCTCGCCCGCCCGCCAGAGCGGGGCAAACCCGTGTCAGCCGTTCTCGTAAAGCTTGCGTGTCACCGCCCAGGTGACGGGAAAAGCCGCCAGAAACCCAAGCAGCGCCGCGGTCAGGATCGGGTAAAGACTGTCGTAGCCTGTGACCAGGGCGGCGATCACGCCGATCCCGGCCAGGGTTGACCCGATGAACAGGTGAAGGATGAAACCCAGTCGCAGCATGGTGCAGTCTCCGTGACGGTTCTGACTTTTCTTGAGTCTAGATCGCCTGACACGCAGCTGCCTTGATCTGCATCAGACGGATTCGCCTTTTCGCATGCGTTGCATCAACCCGTCCTTCAGCACGAACTGATGATAAAGCGCCGCAACCACATGCAGCGCGACCAGCCCCAGCAGGATCAGGCGCATGACGCCATGCGCCTCGGCCGCCGCCTCATTGGCGCGAAACCAGGCCACGGCGCCACTGATCGGCAGGGCGATCAACAGCGCATACAGGCTGTAATGGGTAACGTGGGCCGCGATCCGCTGCAGTGGCGGATCGGTATCCGGCAGAGGTGGGACACCGCGCCCGGCGCGCACATAAAGTCGCGTCGCGGTCAGAACGAAGATCAGGAAACCACCGAAGACATGTGACGCCACCAGCGGATTGAAGGCGGGCACCAGACCGTCCTCGATCATGTCGAACGCTTCGGTGATGGGTTCGTGCAGCAGGTATTGCAGGACAAGAATCCCAAAGACCAGCCAGTGCAGGCGGATCTGAAGGCGGGAATAGGCGCGTGGTGAGGATGTGGACATATCGAGACTCGCCAATACATATGCAGCGTAGAGAATACGACATCCATGTCCCGAGGCCAAGCGAAACCGGGATCAGGGCCGGTTCAGGCAGAGAAACAGGTATTCCGTGCCCTGAAGATCCGGCAGAGCGCGCTGCGAGACCCGTTCGGCGAATTTCTTGGACCCGCGCTGGCAGATGCTGTTGGCCAGTGCCAGAAGCTGCGCATCCGTGGCCGAGGTGAAGGCCGGCTGAATGATGTTCACGCTGTCACCGTTATAGGCGGTCACGACAGGGTCCTGTGCCGGGACCTCGCAGGCGGCCAGCGCCACAAGGCCAAGGGCGGCCGGAAGGATCTTTTGCATGGGCGATACTCGGTTCAGGCGCGCAGCGGCATGCGGCGCGCAGGAGCCGAGTATCGGTTCAGACTGGTAAATGGACCGTTAACGCCACTGCACGGCAAGGCTGGCGCGCAGGAAGGGGCGCAAGGCCCCATCCCCTCAGGTGTCCATCTTCAGCGCGTTGATGAAGGCCTGCTGCGGGATCTCGACCTTGCCGAACTGGCGCATCTTCTTCTTGCCCGCCTTCTGCTTGTCCAGCAGCTTGCGTTTGCGCGTGGCGTCGCCGCCATAGCATTTGGCGGTCACGTCCTTGCGCAGCGCGGCCAGCGTTTCGCGCGCGATCACCTTGCCGCCGATGGCGGCCTGGATCGGGATCTTGAACATGTGGCGGGGGATCAGCTCTTTCAGCTTTTCCACCATCGACCGGCCCCGCATCTCGGCGCGGTCGCGGTGCACCATGATCGACAGCGCATCGACGGGTTCGTCATTCACCAAAATGGACATCTTCACGAGGTTGTCCTGCTGGTAACCGGTCAGCTGATAGTCGAAGCTGGCATAACCCTTGGTCACAGATTTCAGACGATCGTAGAAATCGAACACCACCTCGTTCAGCGGCAGGTCATAGACAACCATCGCGCGGCTGCCCGCATAGGTCAGATCCTGCTGGATGCCGCGCCGGTCCTGACAGAGTTTGAGCACATCGCCAAGGTAGTCGTCCGGCACCAGGATCGTGGCCTTGATGCGCGGCTCTTCCAGGTGATCGACATAGGTCAGATCGGGCATGTCGGCGGGGTTGTGCAATTCCTTCATCGTGCCGTCGCGCAGGTAGACATGATAGATCACCGACGGCGCGGTGGTGATCAGGTCGATGTCATATTCCCGCTCGATCCGGTCGCGGATCACCTCGAGGTGCAGCAACCCGAGGAAGCCGCAGCGGAAGCCAAAGCCAAGTGCGGCCGAGGTTTCCATCTCGAAGGTGAAGGAGGCATCGTTCAGCGCCAGCTTTTCGATGGCATCGCGCAGATCCTCGAATTCCGAACTGTCCACCGGGAAAAGACCGCAGAACACGACGGGCTGCGAGGGCTTGAAGCCCGGCAGCGCCTTGGTGGCACCCTTCTTTTCATGGGTGATCGTGTCACCCACGCGGGTGTCGCGCACCTGCTTGATCTGGGCCGTGATGAACCCGATCTCGCCGGGGCCGAGGGAATCGACATTCTGCATCTGCGGGCGGAAGACGCCGATCCGGTCCACCTGGTGGACCGATCCGTTCTGCATCATGGTGATCCGGTCGCCCTTCTTCAGAACGCCGTCCATGATCCGCACCAGCACGACCACGCCAAGATAGGCGTCATACCAGCTGTCCACCAGCATGGCGGTCAGGGGCGCGTCACGGTCGCCCTTGGGCGCGGGCAGGCGCTTGACGATCGCCTCCAGCGTCTCGTGGATGCCGATGCCGGTCTTGGCACTGACGCGGATCGCATCCGAGGAGTCGATCCCGATCACATCCTCGATCTGGGCGGCAACGCGGTCGCAATCGGCGGCGGGCAGATCGATCTTGTTCAGGACCGGCACGATCTCGTGATCCGCGTCCAGCGCGTGATAGACATTGGCCAGCGTCTGCGCCTCGACGCCCTGGGTGCTGTCCACGACCAGCAGCGATCCTTCGACCGCGCGCATAGACCGGGACACCTCGTAGGCGAAGTCCACGTGACCGGGCGTGTCGATCAGGTTCAGCACATAGGTTTCCCCGTCATCGGCCTTGTAGTCGATGCGGACGGTGTTGGCCTTGATCGTGATGCCGCGCTCGCGTTCGATATCCATGCTGTCGAGCAGCTGTTCCTTCATGTCCCGGTCCTGAACGGTACCGGTGGATTGGATCAGCCGGTCGGCCAGGGTGGATTTCCCGTGGTCGATATGGGCAACGATGGAGAAATTGCGGATGCGCGAAAGCTCTGTCATGCAGGGGGATATGATGGGGAAACAGGCTTTGGTCAAGGTGGCTTGGAGGGCTGCGCACCTTCATCGCAGCCGCAGGCGCGGAGCAGGGGAGTTCCCGACCGGATCATGGCCCGGTTTGCCCCGGACAAGGCCGGGCCGGACGCCCCCGCCACCTGGCGCGATGCGGCCCGCGTCCCGGACCCGTCCGCAAGCAGGCTTGCCACGCAAGGACCGCCCATAGCGCATCGGCGCGGCATTTCATCCCTTTGACAGAGGCCGTTTTTCAGGCATATTCCCCCCGAGCAGAGTAGCCGCATGACACATTGCCGCAAAGGCAGGGCAGCGGAACAAGACAAGAGGCACGTGATGAAGAAGATGCTGATGGCGGCCGCACTGGCCGGTATGCTGGCCCCCGTGGCCGTTGTGATCACGCCGGGGGCGGCCATGGCAGGTCCCATCGACCGGGCCTGCATGTCATCGGATCGCAAGGCGCGATCCGCCCGGTTGTGCAGCTGCATCCAGCAGGTCGCAGATCAGACCCTGTCGCGCAGCGATCAGCGCATTGCCGCCAAGTTCTTTCGCGACCCGCAGAAGGCGCAGGACATCCGCCAGTCGGACAGCCAAAATCACGAGACATTCTGGCGCAAGTATCGCGCCTTCGGGGAAACCGCGGCTGCCATGTGCAGCTAGACCCGATGCGTCCGAGCGCGACGGGGGGCCGTCTGCCCCCCGCTGGCCCCTGCGGGGCCATTCCCCCCGAGGATATTTGCAGCAAGAAGACCCTCAGGGCCAGGCGAATGCCACGATCCGGTCCGTGAGACAGTCAAGACTGTCGGACCATGGCACGCCTTCCGGCATGGCATGGGTCAGCAGCGACAGTTCGGTGCAGGCCACCAGCAGGTGATCGGCACCCTGCGTCACTGCAAGATCCGCAAGGGCTGCCATGCGCGGCGCAAGCCTGTCCAGGGGTTGTCCTGCCTTGACCGCGCGGATCAGTTCCAGCAATGGCGCGTCATCGGCCAGCCAGACCGGCGTCATGTCCCGCGCGCGAAACGCCTGATCGAAAAGCCCCGTCAGACGCGTCGCGGGCGAGGCCAGCATGCCGATGCGCCGCGCCCCCGCCCTGTCCAGATGGTCGGCGGTGGCTCCGATCATGTCGAGAAAAGGCAACGCGGTCGCCCCCCGCACGGCATCGGCATAGTGATGTGCGGTATTGCAGGGCATGGCCAGCGCCTGCGCGCCGGCCGCCGCCAGATCGCGGGCCATCTGCGCCAGCACCGGGGCGGGATCGGGGCCATGCCCTTCGATCAGACGCGCGATACGGCTTGGCACCTGCGGATTCTGGTGCACGATCAGCGGGATGTGATCGGCATCGTCCAGCGTTCCCTGCGCAGCCGAGGTGACGGCCGCGATACATTTCTGCATCAGCAGGATCGTGGCCTCGGGCCCCATGCCGCCAAGGATGCCGACGGGGCGCATTACGACCGTGTCAGCCATGCAAACCTGGGGCCAGGCGCGCGCAAGCATTCAGGACAGGGATCATCGGGCCTCCTCAGGTATTGGCGGCCAGTCTGGGCATGGCGCAGAATTTGTCCAGCCGGATCTCGGCGCTGCGGGCATGGCCCTCCATCCCCTCGGCGCGGCTGATGCTGGCGGTCACGCGGGCCAGATCGGGAAGCGCCCGCGGGCTGACCTGTTGCCATGTCACGCATTTGAGGAACTTGTGCACCGACAGCCCGCCGGTATAGCGCGCCGCCCCGGATGTGGGCAGCACATGGTTCGGACCCGATGCCTTGTCCCCGAAAGCCACCGTCGCCTCGGCCCCCAGGAAAAGCGAGCCGTAGGAGGACAGACGCCCGCGCCACCAGTCAAGGTCATGCGCCTGCACATGCAGGTGTTCGGGCCCGTAGCTGTCGGCAACCGTCGCCATCTCTTCGGGGGTATCGCACAGGATCACCTCGGCCAGGCTGTCCCAGGCCTCGGTGGCGGCGCTGCGGTTGGGCTCGGGCAGTTGGGCCAGACAGCCCGGAACAGCCCGCATGACACGCTTTGCCAGGTTTTCGCAGGTGGTGACCAGCCAGACCGGGGAATTGGCGCCATGTTCGGCCTGCCCCACCAGGTCCCAGACCACCAGGTCGGGATCGGCCCCGCCATCCGCCAGCACCATCGAATCGGTCGGACCCGCGAACATGTCGATGCCCAGCGGGCCGAACATCTGGCGCTTGGCCTCGGCCACGTACTGGTTGCCCGGTCCCACGATGATATCGGCAGGACGCGCACCGAACAGGCCCTGCGCCATGGCGGCGATGGCCTGCACCCCGCCCAGGGCCAGGATGTGATCGGCCCCGGCCAGGTGCATCGCGTAAAGGATCGGCGCCGGAATCCCCTGCCCCGCGCGGGCCGGCGAGGCGGCCGTCACATGGCCCACGCCCGCCACCTTGGCGGTGGTGATCGTCATCAGCGCGCTTGCGATATGCGCATAGCGCCCGCCCGGCACATAAGCGCCCGCCGCCGCCAGGGGAACATAACGCTGCCCGGCCACAAGGCCGGGGCGCAGTTCCAGCTGCATGTCGGCGCAGGTTGCAAGCTGCGCCTCGGCAAAGCGGCGGATGTTGTCATGGGCATAGGCGATGTCGTCGCGCAGCCCTTGCGGCACCGTCGCGATGGCGCGGGCCACCGCCTCGGGCGGCACGGCGACGGGACCGGTCCAGCCATCCAGCCTGCGGGCCAGGTCAAGGGCCTTGTCCTCGCCGCCCTGGGCCAGTTGGGCCAGCAGGATGCGCACCGCATCGGCGGTGTCAGCCTGTGCCTCAAGGGGTTGTGGGCGCGCGGATTTCAGATGTCTGATGGTCATAGGAGGGGTCCTTTCCCCTTGTATTGAGCGGAATATCCCCTCGCGGGACAAGGGTGTTCCATCGCGACGGAAACCCATTTTCAAAGCCGTGAAACGCCGTTTCGGGAAACCTGAAACCGTGACGGTCACGGCAGCGGTCCCGCAACATGAAAAGCCATGTTGCCAGCCCGCGCAAAGCCGATAGGCTGGGTTGCGGATACACAGGAAAGGCAGACAGATGGGACCGATCGTGATCCTGACAGGCGCGGGCATTTCCGCCGAAAGCGGTCTTGGCACCTTCCGGGACGAAGGCGGGCTGTGGTCGCAACACCGGATCGAGGATGTCGCCACGCCCGAGGGCTTTGCCCATGATCCCGGACTGGTGCACCGTTTCTACAACGCGCGCCGTGTGCAGGCCGCAGCGGCCCGGCCCAATCCCGCGCATCATGCGCTGGCACGGCTGGAGGCGTGCTATCCCGGCGAAGTCACGATCGTGACGCAGAACGTGGACGCGCTGCACGAGGCGGCAGGGTCGCGCCGCGTACTGAATATGCATGGCACGCTTGCGGGCGCGCTTTGCGCCGCCTGCGGGCATCGCTGGGCGGCACCAGCCGAAATGCAGCCCGGTCATCCCTGCCCCGCCTGTGCTGCCCCCGCCGCGCGCCCCGACGTGGTCTGGTTCGGCGAGATGCCCTATCACATGGATCAGATCTGGGACCTGCTGCGCGCCGCAGACATCTTCGCGGCCATCGGCACATCCGGGCAGGTCTATCCGGCGGCAGCCTTCGTGCAGGACGCGGACCGGGCGGGTGCGCATACGGTCGAGATCAACCTCGAGCCTTCCGCCACCGTGTCGGATTTCGCCGAAACGCGCTTTGGCATGGCCTCGGTCGAGGTGCCGGCCTGGGTGACAGAGATCCTGGGCGGCTGAATGGCAAAGGCCGGGCCCCGAAAGGCCCGGCCTGTCACCACGACCACTCGGCCGGCGTCAGTTCTTTTTCATCGTACCGTGGTTCATGCCGCCATGGTTCATGCCGCCATGCGCCCCGGCCTGGGGCATGCGCTCAAGATCCACCTCGACCTGCACGGCCACATCGCCCGCCTTTTCGAAGGTCAGGGTCAGATCGATCATGTCGCCCTGTTTCATGGGCTCCTTCAGGCCAAGGAACATCACATGGTGACCGCCGCGTTCCATCACGATCTGGCCATCCGCCGGCAATTCGAATCCTTCCTCGACATGGATCATCCGCATCACGCCGTTGGCGTCTTCCTTGTGCGTGTGCAGTTCGACCTTTTCGGCCGCGTCCGAGGATGCGGCGATCAGCCGGTCTTCCTCACCGCCAAGGTTATGGATGACCATGAAGGCGCCGCCCGTCACCGCCATCTCGGATGCGCTGCGGGCATAGGCGTCATGCACTTCGATGCCTGCGGCAAATGCGGGAACGGCCAGGAAGGCGGCCGCGCTGGCCGCAATGATAGTGGATCTGAAAGACATCGCGTCTCTCCTTTTCGTCTGCTGTTAGGTCTGATCTTGAATGTTCGGGATCAGGCCTGCGCAGGCGGATCGCGCGCTGAAAAGGGATGGACGCTGCGCTGAAGCACCGGGATCGATGCGGGCAGCACCAGCGCTTCGGCCCGACCCAGCGGGCGGGACGTCGCCGGCGCGGCATCTGCGATTGTCACGATCAGCGACAGCGTGCAATCGGGACAGACATGCGCCGGCCCGAGGGGCTGGCCTTCCGCATCTGTCAGGATGGTGACGGGTCCGGTGCCGGTGCACAGAACGATAGACCCTGCCGCCCCCGGCATGCCGCGCGCCACGGCCATGGACTGGGCCGTGAGGACCAGAAGCAAGACCAGCGCCAAGGCGGACAGGGGATGGGATCGCAATCTCATGCGGGTGATATATGCAAGCCGTCGCACCCGTAAAAGGGCCTATTCGGTCGCAGCCGCCGAGATGACCATGCCCTTCGAAGAGGGGCGCACAAACGGACACAGCCCCGCCTTGCCGGCGGGGCTGCTCCATAAAGGTCGTCACGAAAGGATCAGGCGGTTGCCTGGGCCTTTGCGATCTCTTTCTTGATCTTCAGAGCCGCGTCCGACAGCGTGTCGTCCTTGGCTTTCGCCAGGAACGCGTCCAGACCGCCACGGTGATCGACCGAGCGCAGGGCGGCTGCGGAAATGCGCAGCTTCACGGTACGGCCCAGCGTTTCGGACTGCAGCGACACCTCGTTCAGGTTCGGCAGAAACCGGCGACGGGTCTTGTTGTTGGCATGGCTGACATTGTTGCCAGTCATCGGGCCTTTTCCGGTCAGTTCGCAGCGGCGCGACATGGCTTTATCCTCGTCTTGATCAGGGGCGCATCCGGCGCCTTCAACACATAAGGGCACCGCGACAGGCGGCGCCCCGAATTCCGTTTGGGGTGATTAGGCGGAATCGCCACAGGCGTCAAGGCCAAAGCGGCAAGGGGCATGGCGCAAGCCGTCAGCCCCCCGCCTCATCAAGGTCATCCCCCAGAAAGCCGCCCGACTGGCGCGCCCAGAGTGCCGCATAAAGCCCCCCCGCCGCCAGAAGATCGGCATGGGTTCCTTCCTCGACGATGCGGCCACGGTCCAGCACGACGATCCGGTCCATGTGCGCGATGGTGCTCAGGCGGTGAGCGATCGCAATCACCGTCTTGCCGGCCATCATGCCATAGAGCGTATCCTGCACCGCCGCCTCGATCTCGCTGTCCAGCGCACTCGTCGCCTCGTCCAGCAGCAGGATCGGCGCATTCTTCAGGATCACGCGGGCCAGTGCGATCCGCTGGCGCTGCCCGCCCGACAGCTTGACGCCGCGCTCGCCCACCTGCGCATCAAAGCCGCGCTGCCCCTTGCCGTCCTGCAGGTCCGGGATGAATTCCAGCGCCTGCGCCTGTGCGGCGGCGCGGCGCATCTCGTCCTCGGTGGCGCCGGGGCGGCCATAAAGCAGGTTGTCGCGGACCGAACGATGCAACAGCGCAGAGTCCTGCTGGACCATCCCGATATGCGCGCGCAGGCTGGCCTGCGTGACATGGGCGATGTCCTGCCCGTCGATCAGGATGCGCCCGCCCTCGGCCGCATAGAACCGCAACAGCAGCTTCATCAGCGTCGATTTGCCCGCACCGGACCGGCCCACAAGGCCGACCTTTTCACCGGGGGCGATCCGCAGATCGACCTGTTCCAGCCCGCCCGTGGCGCGGCCATAGCTGTGGCGCAACCCGTCCATCACGATCTCGCCGTTCGTCACGCGCAAGGGCACGGCATCGGGTGCATCCGGCAGGGTGATCGGCTGTGCGATGGTCTGCATCCCCTCGGCCACCACGCCCAACTGGCGGAAAAAGGTGGTCAGCGCCCACATGATCCAGCCCGTCATCGCATTCAGCCGCAGGGTCAGTGCCGTCGCCGCCGCCACCGCGCCCACGCTTGCCTGCCCCTGCATCCACAGCCAGATGGCCCAGCCGACGACGCCCACGATCAACAGGCCGTTCAGAAAGACCAGGCCGAAATCCATCTTGGTATAAAGCCGCATCTCGGCCTGAAAGGTGGCCCGCGCCTCCTCGATCGCTTCGCGCGCGAATTCCAGCTCGCGCCCGTGCTGATCGAACATCTTGACCGAATGGATATTGGTATAGCTGTCCACCACACGGCCCGTCACCGCGCTGCGCGCGTCTGACGCCGCCTCGGATGCCGGTTGCACCCGTTTGATCGCCCAGCGCATCAAGGCCGCATAGGCCACCAGCCAGGCGATAAGCGGCAGCATCAGCCGCGCATCGGCCTGCCCCAGGATCACGACCGCGCCCACCACATAGGCGATGGAAAAGGTGATCGCGTCGAAGACCTGGAACACCGCCTCGCCCGCCGCGGGGGGCGTCTGCATGATGCGGTTGGCGATACGGCCGGCAAAGTCGTTCTCGAACCAGCCGACGGATTGGCGCAGCACATGGGCATGGGCCCGCCAGCGGATCACCGTGCCGAAATTGGGCAGGATCGTATTGTTCAGCAGCAGCACATTCGCCGCCTGAATGGCGGGTCGCAGGATCAGGATGAACACCACCAGCGCAATCAGCGTCACGCCATGCGTCTCCCAGACCAGCGCCGGATCGCCCTGCAACAGATCGACGATCCAGCCCATGACCCAGATCAGCGCAATCTCGACCGCCGCCACCAGCACCGAGGTGATACCCGTGATCCAGAACACCTTTTTGAAAGGCTGCGCATAGTCCAGCATGAAGCGCCACAGGGTCTGCGGCGGCTGGTCCCTTTCAGGATAGGGACCATAGGGATCGACCAGGTTTTCGAAGAAACGGAACATGAAGGGGGCCTTCCGGGATTGGATACGACAAGCTAGGGCACGCAAGCGCACCCACAATGCCCAGCGCTTGGGCTTATGTGCTCAGGTAAACCAGATCCCGCGATACATGGGGCGCATCCTCCGACAATCGGGGTAGCCTAGCCCAGCTGATGATGCTTGTCACGCCCGCAGGCCCATGATCCGAATCCCGCTTCCCACGCAGGCGGCTGGGCATTATATGCGCCCAATGACCCAGAACCCGCCCAGCCTCCGCCCCGACCTTGCCCCGCGCGCCCTGATCAAGGACGCGCCCCGCCCCGGCCAGCCGACCATCGGCATGGTCAGCCTCGGCTGTCCCAAGGCGCTGGTGGACAGCGAACGCATCCTGACGCGGCTCAGGGCCGAAGGCTACGCCATCAGCCCCGACTATTCCGGGGCGGATGCGGTGATCGTGAACACCTGCGGCTTTCTGGACAGCGCCAAGGCCGAAAGCCTTGATGCCATCGGCGAGGCGCTGGCGGAAAACGGCCGCGTCATCGTCACCGGCTGCCTGGGGGCGGAACCCGAATACATCACCGGCGCACATCCCAAGGTGCTGGCCGTCACCGGCCCCCATCAATACGAGGCGGTGCTGGACGCGGTGCACAAGGCCGTGCCGCCCGCGCCCGATCCGTTCATCGACCTGCTGCCTGCATCCGCCGTCTCGCTGACGCCGCGCCACTACAGCTATCTGAAGATCTCGGAAGGCTGCAATCACAAGTGCAAGTTCTGCATCATCCCCGACATGCGCGGCCGCCTTGTCAGCCGCCCGGCCCATGCCGTCATCCGCGAAGCGGAAAAGCTGGTGCAGAACGGGGTCAAGGAACTGCTGGTGATCAGCCAGGACACCTCGGCTTACGGCGTGGATATCAAGCATGCCACGGCAAACGGGCACCGCGCGCATATCACCGATCTCGCCCGCGATCTGGGATCGCTGGGTGCCTGGGTGCGGCTGCACTATGTCTACCCCTACCCGCACGTGCGCGACCTGATTCCGCTGATGGCAGACCCGGCGTCGGGCGTGCTGCCCTATCTGGACATCCCGTTCCAGCATGCGCATCCCGATGTGCTGCGGCGCATGGCGCGGCCTGCGGCGGCGGCAAAGACGCTGGACGAGATCGCCGCATGGCGCAGCCAGTGCCCCGATATCACCCTGCGCTCGACCTTCATCGTGGGCTATCCCGGCGAGACCGAGGATGAATTCCAGACCCTGCTCGACTGGCTGGACGAGGCGCAGCTGGATCGCGTGGGCTGCTTTCAATACGAGAACGTCGCTGGTGCCCGGTCGAACGCCCTGCCCGACCATGTGCCCGCCGAGGTCAAGCAGGACCGCTGGGACCGTTTCATGGAAAAGGCGCAGGCGATATCCGAGGCGAAGCTGGCCGCCAAGGTCGGCCGCGTGATCGAAGCCATCGTGGACGATATCGACGAGGACGGCATCGCCACCTGCCGCACCTGGGCAGATGCACCCGAAATCGACGGCAACCTGTTCATCGACGAAGGCACAGAGGCCCTGGCCGTGGGTGACGTGGTCAAGGTCGAGGTGGACGAAGCCGGGGAATACGACCTCTGGGGGCGCCTGGTCTAAGCCGCCCACCCAAAGGATCAGCCCCTGCCTGCCATGCCCGCGCGAAAGGCCGCGCGATAGCTGCGCCCCACGGGCACGCGCTGGCCGTCGCGCATCACGATCTCGGGACCGTTCGCGCCCTTTTCGACGCGCGCGACATGGTCCAGGCTGATCCACCAGGACCGATGCACCTGCATCCCGTTCACCCCCTCAAGATCGCGCACCGCATCGCCAAGCCGCATCAGCACCATGCACTGTCCCTTGGGCGTTGTCACTTCAAGGTAATGATCCCGCGCCCGCACGGACACGATCTCGCGGCCCAGATGATGCGGAAGCCTGCCCTGCAACAACGTCGCCACTGCCTCGGGCTGCGGTGGCGCTGGCGCGGCGGGTGCTGCGGGCGCCATGTTTTGCTGCACCTCGATATAGGCATTGACCGCCAGCGTGACCCCGATCACCGAGGGCGCCACATAGGCTGCCAGCGTGATGATCCCCGGCCCCCCTGAGCCAAAGCCCGTAGCCAGCCCTCCGGCCAGCAAGACCGTGCCCAAGACCGGCAGGATGCCCGCCATCCCGGCCAGCACCGCCACCAGCGCCCAATTCCATCCCCGCGCCTCGGTCACGCGATGGGCCAGCACCGACAGAAAGGTCATGATCACGGCCGACATCCCGATGATCACGCCCCAATAGACCAGCCTTTCGGCAAAGTTCAGCCGTTCCAGCGTGTAATAGGGGCCCGCCACCGCCGCGATCAGAACCATGCCGCCCACGACGATCCAGAAGGCGGGGCCGCTGATCTGGCGCTGCAGTTGGCGAAGCGCCAACGCCACCGGACCGCCATTCGCGGTGTTTTCCATGTCGGACACGTAACCTGTCTTGGCCTGGCGCATATCCCTATGAATAGGGTCCCCCCGAAAAGTTGCAAGCAGCGGGATCGCACATGACACTCCATTCTTCAGACCTTGCCATCCATGCGCGCGGGTTGGCCAAGCGCTTTGGCGCGGTGCAGGCCGTATCGCGGATCGACCTTGACCTCGCACCTGGCGAGGCGCTGGGCCTGCTGGGTATGAACGGGGCCGGCAAATCGACCACCCTGTCGATGCTGATGGGGCTGCGCGCCCCCGATGCAGGTCAGGCACTGGTCTTCGGGCATCCCGCCGGCAGCCCGGCCGCCCGCCGATGGACGGGTGCGACGCCGCAGGCCACGGACCTGCCCGATCAGGTCACCCCGCGCGAGATCCTGACCTATGCCGCGCAGCGCTATGGCATGGCCCCCGCGATCGACCGCCTGATCGCCGATTTCGGCCTGGGCGATCTGATCGACCGGCGCGTTGCCGGGTTTTCGGGCGGCCAGATGCGCCGCGTGGCGCTGGCGCTGGCCTTCGTGGGCCAGCCCCGACTGGTCTTTCTGGACGAGCCGACCGCCGGGCTGGACAGCGCCGCACAGGATGCCTTTCGCGCCATGGCCCGCAGTTATGTCGCGCAAGGCGGGGCGCTGGTGCTGACCTCGCATCACTGGGACGAGATCGAGTCCATCTGCTCTTCCATCGCCGTGATCGACCGGGGCGAGACCGTTCTGGCAGGCCGGATCGATGCGATCCGTGGGCGCGCCAGGATCACCCGGCTTGCGTTCGATCTGCCGCCGGACCTTGTGCCGCCCCTCTGGCTTGGGGCCAGCCAGGATGGTGCCCGCTGGCAGGTCGAGACCAGCGACAGCGATACCGTTCTGCGCCGCATGGTCGCCGAGGCGTTGCCTTTTGCCAACCTGACACTGCAACCGCTCGAACTGAAGGACCTGATCCATCACCTGCGCCAAGGAGGGACGCGCCCATGATCCGCCACCTGTTTGCCGAACTCGTCCTGACACTGCGGGTCCTTTTCCGCCAACCCGGCTTCTGGATACCCACGGTGCTGTTTCCGGCCATGCTCTATGCCTTCTTCGGTGCGAACAGCGGCGGCGGAGCATGGGCGGCCAATGCGATGGCCTCTTTCGCGATCTACGCGGTTCTGGGCGTGGGTTTCTTCCAGTTCGGCGTCAGCGTGGCGCAGGATCGCGCCAGCCCCTTTGCCACATGGCAACGCAGCCTGCCGGGGTCAGCCCTGCCGCAATGGGTCGCGCGGATCATCGCGGCGGTGATCTTTGTCACCATTGCCGTGGCGCTGGTCATCGCGCTTGCACATGTGATGACGGATGTGGGCCTGCCCAACAGCGCCTGGATCCGGCTGGCCACGGTCTGCCTTATGGCGACGGTGACGGCCACGCTGATGGGCATCGCCCTGGGCTGCGTCGCATCGGCCCGCGCGGCGGTGCCCCTGGCCAATCTGGTCTATCTGCCGCTGGCCTATCTGGGCGGGCTCTGGGTGCCGCCGATGGCCATGCCCGCCACGATCAACGCCATATCAGAGTGGACACCGACACGAGCGATGGGGGAACTGGCCTGGGCCGCGATCGAGGGACGGGCCTGGACCCTGCAGGATCTGGGCCTCCTGGCCGCCTGGACCCTTGCGGCGGCGGCGCTTGTGGGTGTTGCGCAAATCCGTCAGCGCCGCACGTTCTGGCCCGCCCAATCGGGCCAAGCGTCAAGAAATTCCTGATGCGCGCCTGTAACGCGTTGAAATCACTTATCCCGATTCATGTCCCAGCGCGGGACATGCCTTGCCTCACGCCCCCACCCCGCTATCTCAGGGACATGACACAGGCAAACACCCGCGTTCTTTACAACCATGACTGCCCGGTCTGCCGGGCGGAAATCACGCATTATGCGGATTACGCCGGGCGCGAGGGCCTGGCGATCGGGTTTGACGATCTGAACAGGGTCGATCTGGGGATGTGGGGGGTGACGGCCGATCAGGCCGCGCGCCGCCTGCATGTGGTGCATGACGGGCAGGTCATGTCAGGCATCCCCGCCTTCATCGCCCTGTGGCGACAGATGCCCCGCTATGGCTGGTTGGCGCGCATCGTGGCGCTGCCGGGTATCCGGCAGGCCGCGACGCTGGTTTATGACCATATCCTTGCGCCTCTGCTCTATCGCAGCCATCTGCGGCGGCAGCGCCGGGGCGGCTGAACCGGTCAGGCCTTGGCAAGACCTTCAAGGATGTCCTTGTTCCAGCAATAGTCGGGTGCTTGCGCCGCATGGGGATGCGACTGCATCCAGGTCTTGCATTCGCCCTCATGGCTGCAACTGGCGCAGCGCATCACCGCCTGGCGGTATTCGCGCACGACCTCGGGTGCCTGGGCGATGGTGGCGGCGAAATCAACGCCCAGCGTGTCGGCCATGCGCGTCATCACGCCGGCGCGGTGGTCGATCTTGTCAAACAGTCCCATCAATGGGCTCCTTCATGTCGCATCATGTGTTTCAAACGGTTCAACTCGGTCGAGACGACGCAGCCTGGTGGCGGCGCATCCGCGCGCCCGCCCGACTCTGCAAGCCAGGCCTCGCAGGCGCTCAACAGTGCACAGGTTCGGCAGCGGTTGATCATCCTGCGGCACTCTTCCTGTTCGATGGCCCCCTGCACCATGGCCTGACCCAGGCTGACACCGATCACCCGCGCAACCGAACGCACCAGCCAGAAATGGCGATCGGGATCACCAAGGTGCAGGATGACACTGTCCTGTTCCGCCCTCGTCGTGGCGGCAAGATCAGTTGGGCTTGAGGGCATCGAAGACATCCCCGTTGCGGCAGTAATAGGGCGTGATCTCGGGCCTGGGGCCAGTCGCGGCGTCTTCCTGCTGCCGCAGCCAGGCCTCGCAACCATCGGGGTTTGCGCAGGCGGTGCAGCGCAGCACCATGTCCGGCAGTTCGTCTGGCGACAGACGTCCGCGCATGACCTCCTCTTCCAGGTCCCTGCCCAATGTGGTGGCCATCCGGTCAACCAGGACGGCATGTCTGCGGATTGTCTTGCTAGACGGCATCTGTGTCTCCTTGACGCGCCCCGATCATCGCAAGGATCGGGAACAGGGTCAGTGAAACACAAAAGATCACAGGCCTTCCTTGACCTGAATCAAGCCCGCGGCCGTCTGGACGTGGATGCGCCTGTCAAAGCCCCGTGGCGACGCGGCGCACGGTGGCGATGCGGTCGGCATTCGGCGGATGAGTCCCAAGGAAACGGTCACCGGGATCGGGGATGCGGTTGAAGAACTCGGCCCCGCGCACCGGATCGAAGCCTGCCCGCAGGGCAAGGGCGGTGCCCAGCGCATCCGCCTCAAGTTCGAATTCCTTGGAATAGCTGCGCGCGCCCACGGCCGCGCCCAGTTCCTGCGCCGAGCGGACGGTATTCAGGTCCCCGCCCGTCAGCGTCGCAAGACCTGCAAAGATCACCGCACCCGCAGCGGCGTTCTGCTGCTGGCGCGGAATATGACCCGCGATGTGATGGGCCGCTTCATGGGACATGACGAAAGCCAGCTCGTCCGCGTTGCGCATGTCATCCAGAAGTGCGGCGGTGAAGCCGATGACCGGGCGACCGGCACGATCAAGGGTCTGGAACGCATTGGGCGGCTGGCCCGGTCGCGTGTCCACGACGATCTGGAAATCGCAATTGCCCCGTGGCAGCTGGCGCCGGCACTCCTGCTCGGCCACGGGTTTGACGCGGTCAACGACCCCGGCGAAATTGCGCGCAGCACCTTGCTGCGCCACAGGCGCGGTGGCCACGGGTCTTTGGGCCTGCGGCATCACGACCGGGCTGACGCAGCCTGCCAGAACCATCATTGCCGTCAGAACGAACCAGCGCATCGCGATCTCCCTCGGAACCATCCTGATCCCATCATTAGCAGCAAGGTCGCGCCGCGCCAGCCCCGCTCACGCGCAGTTGACAGCGAAATGGATGCGCGCCGCGCACGACTAGGCAAAAGCCAGGCTTGCATTGGCTGCACCGGGGCTTAAGCTGAAGGCATGTTTACCATCGAGCATGAATTCGACGCGACCGTCATCACCCTTGTCGACGAGGGCGAAAGCCACCTTCTCGAGGATGTGATCGTCAATGCCTTCGAGGATTGCGTCACCATCGAACAGTTCGACACGCGGCTCGAGAGGATGGAAAAGATCACCCTCTCGATGAGCCAGCTGCGCGATCTGGCGGCGGCCCTGAACCTTCCCGAAGGCGTCTATCACCTGCGCCGCTCCGAATAGGACCAGCCGCCAAGGGGCAGGCAGCGGCTTCTTCTTGCTGCAAATATCCCCGCCGGAGGCATCCGCTCCTCGATCCGGGACGCGTCGGCATCCGGCAACACGCGGATGGACTTTCCGCCTCCGGCGGGGATATTTGTCGCAAGAAGAAACAAGGGGAGCGCTTCATGGCGACGGGATTTTTCTGGGATGAGAAGTGTTTCTGGCACGCGGGCGGCAATTATGCGCTGACCCTGCCGCTGGGCGGGCTGGTGCAGCCTCTTGCCGCCGGCGGCTTGCCCGAGAACCCCGAAACCAAGCGCCGGCTCAAGAACCTTCTGGATGTGACGGGTCTGAGCGACGACCTTGAGATGCGGCGCGCAGAACCCGCCGACTGGCAGGACCTGGCCCGTGTGCATCCCGAGGATTTCCTGAACAGGTTCAAGGAAATGTCGGACCATGGCGGCGGAGAGCTGGGCTTGCGCACCCCCTTTGCCAAGGGTGGTTTCGAGATCGCGGCGCTGTCGGCCGGGCTTGCGAAAGCGGCGCTGCTGTCGGTCTGGAGGGGCGAGTGCGACAATGCCTATGCGCTGTCGCGCCCGCCCGGTCACCACTGCCTGCCTGACTGGCCCAACGGGTTTTGCCTGCTCAACAATATCGGCATCGCCATCGCCGCGGCACGTGCCGCCGGGCATGACGGGCGCGTGGCGGTGATCGACTGGGACGTGCATCACGGCAACGGCACCGAAGCGGTCTTCTATGACCGGGCCGATGTGCTGACCATCAGCCTGCATCAGGATCGCAACTATCCCACAGATACCGGTTTCGTCGATGCGCGCGGCGAAGGTGCGGGCATCGGCTTCAACATGAACATCCCCCTGCCCCCCGGCGCCGGGCATGTCAGCTATCTCGAGGCGATGGAACGGATCGTGCTGCCCGCGCTGGAACAATATCGCCCCGACATGATCATCGTGGCCTGCGGCTATGATGCCGGATGTTTCGACCCGCTGGCGCGCATGCTGGCCACGGCCGAGACCTTCCGGATGATGACCCGCAAGGTCATGGATGCCGCTGAACGGTTGTGCGGCGGGCGCCTGGTGATGGTGCATGAGGGTGGCTATTCCGAGGCTTACGTGCCCTTCTGCGGTCACGCGGTGATCCAGGAAATGGCGCGCAGCACGATTGACGCGCCCGATCCGATGGCCGCCGTCGTGGCGGCGCGCCAACCCTCGGCGCGCATGGATGGCTTTGTGAGCGGCCTGATCGCCGAGATGGCCGAAACCCTGCTGCCCCTGCCCCCTGCGCCTTGACCCTGCGGGGGCGAGGCACGACATAGGGCAAGGACGCCAAGACAGACAGAACCAAAGGACGACGCATGCCCGATCCCAATCCAGCCGCCATGGAATTCCTGCTGACCCGGCGGTCGCGCCCGGCCAAGACATTGGGATTGCCGGTTCCCGATCGCGCGCAGCTGATGCAGATCCTGACCGCAGCCAGCCGCAGCCCCGATCACGGCAAGCTTGAGCCCTGGCGCTTCGTGGTGCTGCAAGGTGCCGCGCTGCGACGGCTGGGCGATCATGCCCGCGCACGCGCAGCGGCGATGGACCTTGAGGCGGAGCAGGCTGACAAGGGCGCGCAGCAGTTCGAAACCGGCCACCTGGCCGTGGCCGTCATCGAGGTGCGCAAGCCATCCGAAAAGATCCCCGCAATCGAGCAGACCTATGCCGTGGGCGGCGTATGCCTTGCACTACTGAATGCGGCACTGGCCAGCGGCTGGGGCGCCAACTGGCTGTCTGGCTGGCCCAGCCATGACCGGGGCTTCATGACCGCGGCTCTGGGGCTGCAGGATCACGAGCGGATCGCGGGGTTCATCCATATCGGCACGGACACCAGTGCCCCACCCGACCGGCCACGCCCGGATCTTGATCAGATCGTGACCTGGCTGGACAGCTGAGGTTTCGGGCGTGCTGGTCCTGTCCTCCTTCGTGAAAGCGCTTGGCCAATTGGGTGACAAACGGCTGTCGCGGGTTGTGTGGCTAGGGATCGGGCTGGCGATACTGGGCCTTGTGCTGGCATCGGCGGGGGTGCAGGCCCTGCTGGTGTGGTGGGCCGGCGATGGCGTGACGCTGCCGTTTTTCGGCGAGGTGCAGTGGATCGCCGCATTGGCGGCGTGGTCCGGCCCGGTGGCCATGCTGCTGCTGTCTGTGGTCCTGATGGTGCCTGTGGCCTCGGCCATCTCGGGGCTGTTTCTTGACCGGGTGGCCGATGCCGTCGAGGCGCGGCACTACCCGCAGGCAGGACAGGCGCGCACCGTTCCCCTGCCTGAGGCGCTGCGCGATTCGCTCGGGTTTCTGGGTGTGATGATCATGGCCAACCTGGTGGCGCTGATCCTCTACCTGATCTTTTCGCCCGCGGCCCTGCTGATTTTCTGGGGTCTGAACGGGTTTCTGCTGGGACGCGAGTATTTCACCCTTGTCGCGATCCGGCATCTGGGCCGCGAAGGGGCCGCGCGCCTGCGCAAGCAACATGCCGGGACTGTCTGGCTGGCCGGAGTGCTGATGACGATGCCGCTGTCCATCCCGCTGGTGAACCTGGCGATCCCCGTGCTGGGGGCTGCGACCTTCACCCATGTGTTCCACGGGCTGCGCGCAAGGTCTGGTGCCGGGGCGGGATGACCCGCCACCGGCATGTGATCAGGGGCGCGGGCCCATGCGTTCGAACCAGTCGATATCGCGTACCGTCAGCGTGCCCGAGATGATCAGGTAGGCGATGATCGCCCACAGCACGGCGGCAACTCCGGTGGTGATCCAGGCCTTCTTGCGCAGCTGGTGGTCATGCGGGGCGCCCGCATGGGTGCCCGGCACGATCTGGCCGACATCGCCCTGCGTTTTCAGACGGATCGGAATGACCACAAGAAAGGTCAGGAACCAAAGGACCGCATAAAGAACCAGCGCTGAGGTGACGGCCATCAGACCTGCTCCAGTTCGACGAGGCAGCCGTTGAAATCCTTGGGATGCAGGAACAGCACCGGTTTGCCATGGGCACCGATCTTGGGCTCGCCCGACCCGAGGACGCGCGCGCCCGTGGATTTCAGATGGTCGCGGGCGGCGATGATGTCATCGACCTCGTAGCAGACATGGTGGATGCCGCCCGAGGGGTTCTTGTCCAGGAAGCCCTTGATGGGGCTGTCATCGCCCAGCGGATACAGAAGTTCGATCTTGGTGTTGGGCAATTCGATGAAGACCACGGTCACGCCATGATCCGGTTCGTCCTGCGGCGCGCCGACCTTGGCGCCAAGGGCATCGCGATATTGGGCCGTGGCGGCCGACAGGTCGGGCACGGCAATGGCGACATGGTTGAGGCGTCCGATCATGGGCAACTCCTGTTCTTGCGGCGAATGTCGCGCCGGTTATGCGGTGACCGGGCCATTTAGGCAAGATGAACCGGGGGCGGCATGCGGGCGCAGGGGCGTTAACCGCAAATTAGGGATGTCACCGCAGTCTTGGAGGGGTTCGGACCCTGCCAGCGCATCAACAGAATCGCGCCCTACGTCCGGCATGACATTCGTTTTGACAGGAGGATGACACCATGGATGACCGAGATCCCTTTGCACCACTGCGTTTTCCCTCTGCCGCGCGCCCGCTTCTGGGGTTGACGGTCCTGCTGGTCGAGGACAGCCGCTTCGCCTCGGAAGCGATGCGACTGCTCTGCATGCGTTCCGGCGCCCGGATCAGGCGTGCGGATTGCCTGCGTTCGGCCCGGCGGCATCTGCAGGTCTACAGGCCTTCGGTGCTGATCGTCGATGTGGGCCTGCCCGATGGGTCCGGCGCGGAACTGATCACAGAGGCGGCGCAGGCAGTCCCGAGGATCGGGTTGATCCTGGGAATCAGCGGGGACGATCACAGGCGGGATGCCTGCCTGTCCGCGGGTGCCGACGGTTTTCTGGAAAAGCCGCTGCGCTCGATCGCATATTTCCAGGAACTGATCCTCAGCCACCTGCCCCAGGATCACCAACCGCCGGCGCCGCGGGTGCTGCGGGACGATGCCATCGTCCCCGACACCACCGCATATCGGGACGATATCGCCCATGTGGCGGAACTGCTGGCCGCGGGCGAGGATGAGGGCGTGCTGGACTATGTCACGCAATTTCTTGAAGGGGTCGCCGTTCTGGCCGGTGACAGCCCGCTGCGCGATGCCAACCAATCCCTGCGCGCGGCGCGGGCAGCGGGGCAACCGCTGAGGTCGGATCTGGCGAATCTTGCCGGGCTGTTGCAGGACAGGATCGCCGACCGAATTGCCATCTGACGGGTTTCACCACGGCGACAGGCTTGCGATTTCCGGTCCATAAATGCATACGGGGCGACCCATGATCGCCCCATAATTGCATTTCTTCAACAAAAGTCTATCTGAGGGTTACTTTTGCTCCTGCGGTATGACCCGCAGGCTCAATTCCATCAATTGCTGGGCCAATGGCTCGCTGGGTGCACCCATCATAAGGTCTTCCGCGCGCTGGTTCATCGGGAAGAGGATGACCTCGCGGATATTCGCCTCATCGGCCAGCAGCATCACGATGCGGTCGATGCCTGCGGCACAGCCACCATGGGGCGGCGCGCCGTATTGGAAGGCGTTGACCATCCCGCCAAAGCGTTTCTCGACCTCGTCCTTGCCATAGCCCGCGATCTCGAAGGCTTTGAACATGATCTCGGGCTTGTGGTTGCGGATGGCGCCCGACACCAGTTCATAGCCGTTGCAGGCCAGGTCATACTGGAACCCGCGCACGGCCAGGGGATCGCCCATCAGCGCCTCCATCCCGCCCTGCGGCATCGAGAAGGGGTTGTGCTCGAAATCGATCTTTCCGGTCTCTGCATCCTGCTCGTAGATCGGGAAATCCACGATCCAGGCAAAGGCGAAACGGTCCTTGTCGGTCAGGCCCAGTTCCTCGCCAATGACGGTGCGCGCCTTGCCGGCCACGCCTTCGAACTGCTTGGGTTTGCCGCCCAGGAAGAAGGCCGCGTCGCCGACGCCAAGGCCAAGCTGCTGGCGGATCGCCTCGGTCCGCTCAGGCCCGATGTTCTTGGCAAGGGGGCCTGCGGCTTCCATGCCCGACCCATCCTCGGCCTGCCGCCAGAAGATATAGCCCATGCCGGGCAGACCTTCTTTTTGCGCAAAGGCGTTCATGCGGTCGCAGAATTTGCGGCTGCCGCCACCGGGGGCGGGAATGGCGCGGATCTGGGTGCCATCCTGTTCCAGCAGTTTGGCGAAAATCGCAAAGCCGGAGCCTGCGAAATGCTCGGACACGACCTGCATCCTGATCGGGTTGCGCAGGTCGGGCTTGTCGGTGCCATACCAGAGTGCTGCATCCTTGTAGGAGATCTGCGGCCAGTCCTGCGCGGCATCGACGCGGCGACCGCCGCCGAACTCCTCGAACACACCCGCGATCACGGGCGAGATCGTGTCGAACACGTCCTGCTGGGTGACAAAGGACATTTCCATGTCCAGCTGGTAGAAATCCGTGGGGCTGCGGTCGGCGCGCGGGTCTTCGTCGCGGAAACAGGGCGCGATCTGGAAATACTTGTCGAAACCCGACACCATCAGCAGCTGCTTGAACTGCTGGGGGGCTTGCGGCAGGGCGTAGAACTTGCCCGGATGCAGGCGGGACGGCACGAGGAAGTCGCGCGCGCCTTCCGGGCTGGAGGCGGTGATGATCGGCGTCTGGTATTCGCGGAAACCCTTGTCCCACATGCGTTTGCGCATCGAGGCCACCACGTCCGAACGCAGGGTCATGTTGCGCTGCATCGCCTCGCGGCGCAGATCGAGGAAGCGGTAACGCAGGCGGGTTTCCTCGGGGTATTCCTGATCGCCGAAAACCATCAGCGGCAGTTCCTTGGCCGCGCCCAGCACTTCGATGTCACGGATGAAGACCTCGATCTCGCCCGTCGGGATCTTGGCGTTCACCAGGGACGCATCGCGCGCCTTCACCTCGCCGTCGATGCGGATGCACCATTCCGAGCGGACCTTTTCGACCTGCGCAAACACGGGGCTGTCGGGGTCACACAGAACCTGCGTCACGCCGTAATGATCGCGCAGGTCGATGAACAGCAGCCCGCCGTGGTCGCGCACACGGTGCACCCAGCCGGAGAGGCGGACCGTCTGGCCCACATGTGAGATGTTCAGAGCGGCGCAGGTATGGCTGCGATAGGCGTGCATGGGGCGGTCCCTTCGGGGTCAATCGGCGTCAATCGGTTGGCCGTGATACACCGCGCCCGCGCTTGGAAGTCAAGGGATCAGCCTGAATTGCCGTGTATCAGGGGTGATCGCGATACATCTCGAACCGGCAGGCGGCATGGCCCATCGCGCAGCAGCGTGCCTCGCGACAGGTCAGCGAGGGGTGGACGAGCCTCTGGTAAAGCTGCGTGAACACACCCCGATGCCAGTCGCAGATCGGGTGATCCGCCACCTCGCCCCGCACCAGGGGGTTGGCGCGCAACTCGAAAACCAGCGGCGTGATGACCAAAAACTGCCCCGATCCGGCGAAGGTCCAGGCATTGCGCGCGATCGCCTGCGACAGAAGGCGCGCCGACAGTTTCCACGGCAGCGCCTTCAGCAGCTTTTGTGCCGCAGCCGGGATACGGTGGGCCAAAATGTAATCCCCTGTCGCCAGCCCCGCCTGCCAGCCCAGAACGGCCGCCAGATCGGGGCGGTCGCGGCGCATCGCCTGGTGCAGGCGCGCCACGGGGGCTTCGGGGATCATGCCTGACCCGTCGGGCAGCGCGTCAAGCCCGGCCCTGCCAAGCAGGGCTTCGCGCCAGTCAGGACCGCCCGCCCGATCCAGCAGCGGCACCAGTTGGAGGACCGCATTCGGACCGATCAGCCCGTTGGCCCGCGCCGGCTGCATGGGTCAGACGTCCTCCATCTGCTGCGATCCGCCGCCGCAGGCCTTGACCTCGGCCCCGTTGGGCATCTTGAAGCCCTTGGCGCGTTCGACCGCGCGTTCCTTGCCCTGTTCGCGCAGGGCCGCGCGGCGTTCGGCGGCACGGGCGGCCTTGTCGGCGGAAGCTTCCCAATCCTCCATCTGCGCTTCGGCGATGGTGCGGGTTTCGTCGAAGTGGAAATCCAGCGCGTTCTTGGATTGCGGCCCGGTGTAGCCGACCTTGCCCAGATCATAGAAGGTGCGGGCAAACCCGGCCTTGAGGAAGGCCTGCAGACAGCCCAGCAGATAGCGCCGCCGGAACCCGGTGCCGCGCCAGGGGTAATGGAACAGCGCCTTTTTCATGTAGAAACGGCGGTAATTGTTCATCACCCCATCCAGCAATTCGCCCCGCGTCATGGCGGCGGGCTTCATGATCGGCGTCACGAAATTGTAACGGCTGAAATCGAAGACCTCGACCTGATCCTTCAGTTCCTGGAACAGCGGGGTGAAGGGCCAGGGCGTATACATCGACCAGTTGGCCAGATCGGGCTGCCAGTCCCAGGCCATCTTGTATGTTTCTTCCAGCGTTTCGGGGGTCTCGTTGTCCAGACCCACGATGAACTGCGCCTCGACCAGGATATCGGCGTCACGCAAGAGCTTGATCGCCATCTTGTTCTCTTCGACCTTGGTTTCCTTGTTGAAGATATCCAGTTTCATCTGGGCCGCAGCCTCGGTGCCCAGGGACACATGCACCAGCCCGGCCTTGCGGTAGAATTTCAGCAGGTCCTTGTCGCGGTAGATGTCGGTGACGCGGGTGTTGATGCCCCATTTCACACGGTCCGGCAGGCCCCGGTCGATCAGTTCCTGACAGAATTCGATGAATTTCTTGCGGTTGATCGTGGGTTCCTCATCCGCAAGGATGAAGAAGCCGACCTTGTGGTTGTTCACCAGATCCTCGATCTCGTCCACGACCTTCTTGGGATCGCGCACGCGGTAGTCGCGCCAGAATTTCCACTGCGAACAGAAGGAGCAGGTGAAGGGGCAGCCGCGCGCGAGGTTGGGGATGGCGACGCGGGTGTTCAGGGGGATGTATTTGTATTTCTCCCACTCGAGGATCGACCAGTCCGGGCTGATGCCGTCCAGATCCTTGACGGTGCTGGCCGCAGGGGTGGCCACGATCTGATCGCCATCGGCAAAGGCAATGCCCTTGATCTTGTGGCGGTCGGCGGGCCAGCGGCCATCCTCGACGGCCAGCATCAGTTCGGTCAGGATTTCCTCGCCCTCGCCGCGCACGATGACATCGACCCAGGGCGCCTCCGAGATGACCTGCTTGAACATGAAGGTGGCATGGACGCCGCCCATCATCCGCACCGCGCGCGGGCAGTGCTGCTGCGCAAGTTTCAGCACATCCTCGGCCCGGTAGATCGAGGGCGTGATCGACGTGACGCCCACCACATCGGGATCAAGTGCTGCCATCCGGCGCGCAAGGTCGTCATCCGCGATATTGTCGGTCATCGCGTCGATGAAATGGATGTCGTCAAAGCCGGCCCGCCGCAGGCTGCCTGTCAGATAGGCAACCCAGGCCGGTGGCCATGTGCCTGCGATCTCGGCCCCGCCAGAGCGGTAATTGGGGTGAACAAACAGTATGCGCATGACAGACTCCCTGAGGTTTTCAGAAATTCTGACACATTACCTGTCAACTTCAATTGACACAGATCAAGCGCCGGCTCTGACAGGCTCCATCACAAGGCGGAAGCGGCAGGCATCCGCGCCGGCCGCCATGCAGCTTGCCTCGGTACAGCGCAGGCGGCTGTGCGCCATGCGCCGGAAAGTCTGTTGAAACAGTTCCTCATGCCAGGCGCAGATGGCGTGGGTGCTGTGTTCGCCACGGATCAGCGGATTGTCCGTCAGCTGGAATTCACTGGTGCTCAGCAGTTCGAAGCGACCCGACCCGCCAAAAGCCCAGGCGTTCTGCGCCGCATGCCGGCCCAGCATCCAGACAGCCATGGCCCAGGGCATGCCCGACAAAAGCAGGCGCGCACGGGCTGGAATGCGATTCTGCATGATCCATTCCACCGCGTCGCGCGCTGCCTCGCGCTGGATGCTTTCGGCCTGTTCGGGATATTGCCGCCGCAGGGCCTGATGCAGGATCGCGACCTGACGTTCCCGCACATGCTCGCCATGTTCGGGAAGGCGTGCAAAGCGGGCCTCGTCCAGAAGCTGCGCCACGACGGCGGGACCAAGGCTGCGTTCGATGGCCGCGACCATGGGCAGCACGGTCTGCGCGCCCATCATGCCCTTGCGCCGCGGAGGGCGCAGCAAGCCTGCCGTTGGGGCAGTCATGTCGTCACCCTTTTTGTCCGACGCCCCCGGCGTGCCATTGCAAATCCTTTCCTGCCCACCCGGCCAAACCTGTGGGTCGGCTCCGAAAACCGGAGCATATTCGGCGTAAAAAGGAAAAAGCGGCGTCGCAACGCCAACCATGACCTGAACTTGTCAACCAAAGTTGACATAGGTATCGGATGGTCTTGCCGCAAGGGCCTGTCAGAAGGATCGTCTCAGGCTCAATTTAGCCCCCATCAGGGCTTGCGCCGCATTCGGGGATGTCTATAACCCACGAGAATTTGCGCGCGGGGGCCTGCTTCCGCGCTTGGCTGCCGCGCGGGCGGATGCTGCTTTCCAAGCCGCGCGAAAAAGGGGACCGACATGCCGAAAAGAACCGATATCTCATCCATCATGATCATCGGAGCCGGTCCCATCGTGATCGGACAGGCCTGCGAGTTCGACTATTCCGGCGCACAGGCCTGCAAGGCTCTGCGCGAAGAAGGCTACCGGGTGATCCTGGTCAATTCGAACCCTGCGACCATCATGACCGATCCGGGTCTGGCCGATGCCACCTATATCGAGCCGATCACCCCCGAGGTCGTGGCCAAGATCATCGAGAAAGAGCGCCCCGATGCGCTGCTGCCCACGATGGGTGGCCAGACCGGCCTGAACACGTCGCTGGCCCTGGCAGATATGGGTGTGCTGGACAAATTCGGGGTCGAATTGATCGGCGCCAACCGTGAAGCCATTGAAATGGCTGAAGACCGCAAGCTGTTCCGCGAAGCGATGGACCGGATCGGGCTGGAAAACCCCAAGGCGACCATCGTCGCGGCCCCCAAGAAAGAGAACGGCAAATACGATATCGCGGCGGGCCTCAAACAGGCGATGGACGCGCTGGAAGAGATCGGTCTGCCGGCCATCATCCGCCCCGCCTTTACGCTTGGCGGCACCGGTGGCGGTGTTGCCTACAACCGTGATGATTACGAATACTATTGCCGCTCGGGGCTGGAAGCCTCGCCCATGGCGCAGATCCTGGTCGATGAATCGCTTCTGGGCTGGAAAGAGTTCGAGATGGAGGTCGTCCGCGACAAGGCGGACAATGCCATCATCGTCTGTTCGATCGAGAACGTCGATCCGATGGGCGTGCATACGGGCGATTCGATCACCGTGGCCCCTGCCCTGACCCTGACCGACAAGGAATACCAGATCATGCGCAACGGCTCGATCGCCGTGCTGCGCGAGATCGGCGTGGAAACCGGCGGCTCGAACGTGCAATGGGCGATCAACCCCGCTGACGGCCGCATGGTCGTGATCGAGATGAACCCTCGCGTGTCGCGGTCCTCGGCGCTGGCCTCCAAGGCGACAGGTTTCCCCATCGCAAAGGTCGCGGCGAAACTGGCCGTCGGCTATACGCTGGACGAGCTGGACAATGACATCACCAAGGTCACGCCCGCCAGCTTCGAGCCGACGATCGACTATGTCGTGACCAAGATCCCGCGCTTTGCCTTCGAAAAATTCCCCGGATCGCAGCCGAACCTGACCACGGCCATGAAATCCGTGGGCGAGGCCATGGCGATCGGCCGCACGATCCACGAGTCGCTGCAAAAGGCGCTGGCCTCGATGGAAACCGGCCTGACCGGCTTTGACGAGGTGGCAATCGAGGGCGCGCCCGAGAAATCGGCCGTGATCAAGGCCATTTCCAAGGCGACGCCGGACCGGATGCGGACCATCGCGCAGGCCATGCGCCACGGCCTGACCGATGACGAAATCCATGCGACCACCATGTTCGACCCCTGGTTCCTGGCCCGTATCCGCGAAATCATCGAGGCCGAGGAGGACGTGCGCAAGAACGGCCTGCCGGTCACCGAATACGGGCTGCGCAAGCTGAAGATGATGGGCTTTACCGATGCCCGTCTGGGACATCTGACCGGCCGGTCCGAGGCGAACGTGCGCCGTGCGCGGCAGAACCTGGGCGTCAACGCTGTCTTCAAGCGGATCGACACCTGCGGCGCCGAGTTCGAGGCACAGACGCCCTACATGTATTCCACCTACGAGGCCCCCGCGATGGGCGACGTGGAATGCGAGGCCCGCCCGTCGGATCGCAAGAAGGTGGTCATTCTGGGCGGTGGTCCCAACCGGATCGGGCAAGGGATCGAATTCGATTATTGCTGCTGCCATGCCTGCTTCGCCCTGTCGGACGTGGGTTATGAAACCATCATGATCAACTGCAACCCGGAAACCGTGTCGACCGATTACGACACGTCGGACCGGCTGTATTTCGAACCGCTGACTTTCGAACATGTTATGGAAATCCTGCGGGTCGAACAGCAGAACGGAACGCTGCATGGCGTGATCGTGCAGTTTGGCGGGCAGACCCCGCTGAAGCTGGCCAATGCGCTTTACGAAGAAGGCATCCCGATCCTTGGCACGACACCCGACGCCATCGACCTTGCCGAGGACCGCGAGCGGTTCCAGCAGCTTGTGAACCGTCTTGGCCTGAAGCAGCCGCGCAATGGCATCGCCTCGACCGATGCGCAGGCCCTGGCCATTGCCGAGGATATCGGCTTTCCGCTGGTGATCCGGCCTTCCTACGTTCTGGGTGGTCGCGCGATGGAGATCGTGCGCGACATGGCGCATCTGGAGCGCTACATCCGCGAGGCGGTGGTCGTATCCGGCGACAGCCCGGTGCTGCTGGACAGCTACCTGTCGGGTGCCGTTGAAATGGATGTGGACGCGCTGTGTGACGGCAAGACCGTCCACGTGGCGGGCCTGATGCAGCATATCGAGGAAGCCGGCGTGCATTCGGGCGATAGCGCCTGTTCGCTGCCCCCCTATTCGCTGCCGCAGCACATCATCGACGAAGTGCACAAGCAGACCGAGGCACTGGCGCTGGCGCTGGGTGTCGTGGGCCTGATGAACGTGCAATTCGCGGTCAAGGACGACGAAGTCTATCTGATCGAGGTGAACCCGCGCGCCTCGCGTACCGTGCCCTTCGTGGCGAAGGCAACAGACAGCGCGATCGCATCGATCGCGGCGCGGCTGATGGCGGGCGAGCCGATGGCGAATTTCCCGTTGCGCGGCCCATACCCTGCGGATGCCAAGCCCGGCACACAGCCGATGGCCGACCCGCTGACGCTGGCAGACCCCGCGATGCCGTGGTTCTCGGTCAAGGAAGCCGTGCTGCCTTTCGCGCGCTTCCCCGGTGTAGATACGATCCTCGGCCCTGAAATGCGGTCGACCGGCGAGGTGATGGGATGGGACGTGTCCTTCCCGCTTGCCTTCCTCAAGGCTCAGCTGGGCGCGGGCACCGATCTGCCCCGCACGGGCCGCGTGTTCATCTCGATCCGCGACGCCGACAAGACCGCGGACATGGTCGAGACCGCGCGAATCGTGACCGAGCTTGGTCTGCAGATCGTGGCGACGCGGGGAACCGCAGCCTGGCTGCAGGACAACGGCGTGGCCTGCGAGGTCGTGAACAAGGTCTACGAGGGTCGTCCGAACATCGTCGACATGCTGAAGGACAGCGGCATCACCCTGGTGATGAACACGACCGAAGGCACCCAGGCGGTCGAGGACAGCCGCGAGATCCGCAAGGTGGCGCTCTACGACAAGATCCCCTATTTCACAACCGCAGCGGGCAGCCATGCGGCAGCCTTGGCCATGCGGGCGCGGTCAGAGGGTGATTTCACCGTGATGCCGCTGCAAGGCTGACGCCCGAAAACATATTGCTTTTCGAATGCTTACAGGATCAGGCCGCTTCACGCCGTTGAAGCGGCCTTGATTGTGGCCTTTTGCGTCACCCAAATACACTACTTTAGTATAGGTGTATTTTTGTCGCGATTTTTTGACTTCCGGTAGGGTATCCGAAAACCCTGCAGTGTTGGCAGACGTTACGAGTGACCTCGATTCTCCAACGAGGTGTTTTGAGTCCGTCGTGTGCCTGCCCCTGGAGGAGGCAGGGCCAGAATTGGCAGACCATGCGACGGGCTGCAGTACGCGTGTCATCCGAAGCACCGGCACCACCTGTTCCACGTTTTGCGCCGACCGGAACGCCTTGCACTTGTGGCGGGGGGCGCGCTAGATCGCTGCATGGCGAAGCTCTATTTCAATTTCTCGACGATGAATGCCGGCAAATCCACCGTGCTGCTGCAGGCCTCGCACAACTATCGCGAACGGGGCATGCAGACCTATCTGCTGACCGCGCAGGTCGACGGGCGCGCAGGCCATGGGCGGGTCGCATCGCGCATCGGGATCGGCGAGGCGGCGGATACTTTCGCCCCCGGCGACAACCTGTTTGCCAGGCTTGCGACAAGGCTGGATCAGGGGCCCATCGCCTGCGTCTTCATCGACGAGGCGCAATTCCTCGAACCCGCGCAGGTCTGGGATCTGGCGCGCGCCGTCGATGATCTTGGCGTGCCGGTCATGTGCTACGGGCTGCGTGTCGATTTCCGGGGCGAACTCTTCCCCGGCTCGGCCACGTTGCTGGCGCTGGCGGATGAGTTGCGCGAGGTGCGCACCATCTGCCACTGCGGGCGCAAGGCCACGATGGTGGTACGCAAGGATGCCGAGGGGCGTGCCCTGCGGGACGGGGCGCAGGTACAGATCGGCGGGAATGAAACCTATGTCAGCCTCTGCCGCCGTCACTGGCGCGAGGCGGTGGGCGATCGTCCCGCTGATGCAACAGACTGCTGACCGATTGGCGCGGTCATGCTAGCGTCGGGCATCCTTGGGAATATGCCATGCGCCTGCTGATCCTTGCCCTGAGCCTTCTGCTTCTGTCCCCACCCGTCATGGCGCAGGATCGCCCCGCGGTGGAGCGTCAGTTCCGTGCATGGCTGCAGGATACCGTCTGGCCCCGCGCCCGCGCCGCAGGTGTCAGCCGCGCAACCCATGAGGCGGCGTTTCAGGGTGTGACCCTGATGTGGGACCTGCCCGACCTGATCCCCCCCGGCAGCGACATCAACCGCCCCAGACCGCAAAGGCAGGGCGAATTCGGCAGCCCCGCGGCCTATTTCGCGCCGAACACGGTCACCGCGACCACCCGCGAGGGTATCGCCATGGCCCGCCGTCATGCCGCAGCACTTGAACGTGCCGAACGGCAAACGGGCGTGCCCGGCCGGATCATCCTGGCCATCTGGGGCCGTGAATCCGCCTATGGACGCGCCGCGATCCCGCATGATGCCCTTGCCGTGCTGGGCACAAAAGGCTTCATGTCCACGCGCGCACCTTATTTCACGGACGAATTGATCGCCGCCCTGCAACTGATCGAGGCGGGCCATGCGTCCCCGCGCGGTCTGCGCTCAAGCTGGGCCGGGGCGCTGGGGCAGCCACAGTTCATGCCCTCCAACATGCTGAAACATGCACGGGACGGGGATGGCGACGGACGGGCCGACATTTGGGGATCGGCACCTGACACCATCGCCTCGATCGCGGCCTACCTTGCCGCCCATGGCTGGCAGAAGGGCCGCGACTGGGGGTTCGAGGTTACAGTTCCCGCGCAGGTGTCTTGTGCATTGGAAGGCCCTGACAAGGGCCGCAGCTTTGCGACATGGGTCGCCATGGGGATCACACGGATCGGCGGGCGCGCCTTTCCCGCCGACGAGATGCAGCGCGAGGGTTTCCTGCTGATGCCTGCGGGGCGGCATGGCCCTGCCTTCGTGGTGACGCAGAATTTCTACGTGCTCAAGGACTACAACATGTCCGACCTTTACGCGCTTTTTGTCGGCCATGTGGGGGATCGTATCGCCTATGGCATGGGCGATTTCGCGGGCCGCTGGGGGCCAGTCGGCGGGCTGATGCGCTCGGACGTGGCGGCGATGCAGGCCGCGCTTGAACGGATGGGCCATGACACCGGCGGTGCGGATGGCCTGGCCGGGTTCCGGACGCGGCGCTCCATCGGGGCGTGGCAAGAGGCGACGGGGCAGACGCCCACCTGCTTCCCCGATGCGTCGATGAAATCCGCCCTGCGTTAGGGCGGGCTCAGACCCGCTGGATCAGGACAGAGCCCACGGAATAGCCCGCGCCGAAGGAACAGATCAGCCCCATGTCGCCCGGCTGCAGATCCGCCGAGTGTTTCGCAAAGGCGATGATCGACCCGGCGGAGGATGTGTTGGCATATTCCTGCAGGATGTTCGGCTGCTCGCCCGGTTCGGGATCGCGCCCCAGCACCTTGCGCCCGATGAAATCGTTCATCGTCTTGTTGGCCTGATGCAGCCAGAGACGCCGCAACTGCGAGGGCTGCACGCCCTCATCCGCGATATGGTGCAGGATATGGTCCGACACCATCGGAACCACTTCCTTGAAGACCTTGCGCCCGTTCTGCATGAACTGCATGTCGCGACGGTCGGCCACGCCGTCAGGGCGCGAGCGGCGCAAAAAGCCGTTGTTGTTGCGGATGTTGTTTGAAAACTGGGTGGCGCAGCACGTTGACAGGATGCGGAAATGCGGGCCTTTCGCGTCTTCGTCGCGCGTGATCACCGTGGCGGTGCAGACATCGCCGAAAATGAAATGACAATCGCGATCGCGCCATTCCAGATGGCCCGAGCAGATCTCGGGGTTGACGACGATCGCGCAGCGCGCCGAGCCTGCGCGCACCATGTCGGCCGCCGCCTGAATTCCGAAGGTGGCAGAGGAACAGGCGACATTCATGTCGAAGGCAAAGCCCCCCGCCCCCAGAAGCTGCTGTATTTCGACGGCTATCGCCGGATAGGCGCGTTCCATGTTGCTGGCCGCGCAGATCACCAGATCGACATCCGCACCGGTCAGCCCCGCCATCGCCAGGGCCTTGGCGCAGGCATCCAGCGCCATCTCGGCCATCACGCCAGGCTCGTCATCGCTGCGCTGGCGCAGCTGGGGATGCATCACCGCAGGGTCCAGCACGCCCGACTTGTCCAGAACATAACGCTGTTCGATCCCCGAGGCCTTGAAGATGAACTCGGACGAGGAATGTTCCTTGGCGTCGATCTCGCCCGCCGCGATCTGGTCGGCATGTTCGGCATTGAACCGATCCGCATAGGCGTTGAAAGCCACCACAAGCTCGTCATTGGTGATGACCTGCGAGGGTGTGAAAACCCCGGTTCCGCTGATGACCGGCTGATACATGACGCGCCCCTTCCCTGATGGTGCCCCAGATCACCCCGGAGCATGGTGAAGGTCAAGACCTCTTGCCCCGGGATGCGTCAGGCTTGACCCAGGGTCAAACCGGGTTCGGCAGGGGCTTTCCGGCGAAATGCGCGGCAAGGTTGTCCAGAACCATCCGCCCCATCGCCTCGCGCACTTCAAGGGTCGATGTGCCCAGGTGCGGCAGCAGCGTCACGTTGTCCAGCTTGCGCAGCGCCTCGGGCACCTGGGGTTCGAATTCATAGACATCCAGACCCGCACCGCCGATGCGGCCAGCCTGAAGCGCCGCGATCAGCGCGGCCTCTTCGACGACATCGCCACGGGCGATATTGACCAGATGGGCATGAGGCTGCATCGCGGCCAGCACCTCTGCATCGATCAGGTGATGCGTTTCTGCCCCGCCCGGCGTGGCGACCACAAGAATATCCACTGCAGCGGCCAGATCATGCAGGCTGTCCACCTGCCGCGCCGGGAAATCCACCGCCTTGGGCGAGCGATTGAAGAACAGCACCTCCATCCCGAAGCCGAAGTGGCAACGCCGCGCGATGGCCTGTCCGATCCGGCCCATGCCGACGATGCCCACCGTCTTGCCCGTCACATGCAGGCCCAGCATCTGCGTCGGATGCCAGCCCTCCCAGGCGCCTGACCGGACCAGCCGTTCACCCTCGCCCGCGCGCCGCGCGCTCATCAGGATCAGGGTCATCGCCGTATCGGCGGTCGCATCGGTCACGGCACCGGGCGTATTGGTCACTTTGACCCCATGGGCGCGGGCGGCCTCGACATCGATATGGTTGATCCCCACGCCGAAATTGGCCAAGAGCTTGCAGCGGGGCCGACCGAATTCGGCAAAGATATCGGCCGAGAACCTGTCCCCCAGCGACGGCATGATCGCATCGTAAAGCGCAAGGCCCGAACGCATTTCCGCAGGGGTCATGGGCGCCGTCTTGTCGCGCAATTCCATGTCGAACATCTTCGAGGCCGCTTCGAGCACGCTGTCGGGCAAGCGGCGACTGATCAGAACCTTGGGCATCAATGCATCCTTCCACCAAGCGGTACGTCAAGATCGGGTGACAGCAGGACGATCCCGCCCTGCGCGTCCGAGACACCCAGCACCAGCACTTCGGACATGAAGCGGCCGATCTGCCGGGGCGGGAAATTCACGACCGCCATCACCTGTTTTCCGATAAGGCCTTCGGGCGTGTAATGGGCCGTGATCTGGGCCGAGGTCTTCTTTTCCCCGATCTCGGGACCGAAGTCGATCCAGAGCTTGATCGCGGGCTTGCGCGCCTCGGGATAGGGTTCGGCGCGGGTGACACGGCCCACGCGGATATCGATTTTCAGGAAATCGTCAAAGGTGATCTCAGCCACGGGACAGTTCCTTGGATCGGTCGGTCGCGGCCTTGATCGCGCGCTGCAGCAAGGCCGGAAACCCGGTTTCGGCATCCATCAGCACATCCAGGGCGGCCTGCGTGGTGCCATTGGGGCTGGTCACGTTGATGCGCAGCTGTGCCGGTGTTTCATCCGCCTCTTCGGCCAGCGCGCCGGCCCCTGCCACGGTGGCGCGGGCCAGTTGCAGGGCCAGATCGGGCCTCAGCCCCTGCGCCACGCCGGCTGCGGCCATGGTTTCGATCAGGTGAAAGACATAGGCGGGTCCGGATCCCGACAGGCCGGTCACCGCATCCATCTGGCCTTCATGCTCCAGCCGCACCACCTGCCCCACGGCGGACAGCAGCGCCTCGGCCGCATCCAGCCCGGCGGCCCCGGCATGGGCGTTGCCGACGATGGCGCTGATCCCGCGCCCGACGGCGGCGGGCGTGTTCGGCATGGCGCGGACGATGGGCGTGCGCGCACCCAGAACCTCCTCGAATCGCGCAATCGGCGTGCCAGCCGCGACCGAGATGAACAGCGTCTCGCCATTGCCCATGGCCGCCAGCGTCGGCAGGGCCGCGCTCATCATCTGCGGCTTGACCGCAACGATTACGATTGCCGGATTGGTGGGCAGGTCGGCATTGATCCGCACGCCGGTGCCGCGCAGCCAGTCGGACGGGTTGGGGTCGATCACCCAGACGCCAGCCGGGTCCAGCCCGCGCGCCAGCCACCCGGCCAGCATGGCCGATCCCATCTTGCCGCAGCCCAGAAGCACCAGCCCCCTGCGGCCAAGCTCTTGCATATCCATGAAATGTCCCCCTCGGCTGCTTCGCGTCGGGGGGCAGTGTTACGCGCGCCCGTAGGCCTCTGCAATGGCGACCTGCAACGCTTCGGCCGGTGGCCGCTCGCCCCAGACGACCAGCTGGAAGGCGGGATAATACCGCTCTGCGCTCATCACCGCGGCGTTGATCAGCGTGTCGATCTGCTCGGGGCTGGCGACCTGCTCGCCCGACAGGACAAGGCCATAGCGCCAGACCATCAGCTTCTGTTCCGCCCAGAAGGTGAAGGCCCCGGCCCAGCACTGGTCGTTCACGGCATTCAGGGTTTCGTAAAGATGCGGCAAGCGCGCCTCGGGCGGCTCCATCTCGAAGGTACAGATCAGGCGCAGGGTCTCGTCATAGCTGGACCAGGCCAGCGTGATCGAATAGGTCCGCCACTGCCCTTCGACCGCCATGGCGATCTGGTCCTGACCGATACGGTCGAAATCCCAATCGTGATATTCGGCGATGTTCTCGACGATATCGATCGGGTGAATGTCGTCCTCTAGGTACTGCTCGGATAGTGCCATGGCGCCACCTCTCTGCCTGTAGCGTCAAAGCGTCAGAGCGCCTCAACCGCTAGGTGCCTGCTCTAAGGACGGAGGCTTTTCCCCGCGTCCTCACAAGATATGGTGGTATGACTGGTCTGGCCTGTAAAGCAATATTTTGGGGATAACCTCAATAATATGTGGATCAAGCCGTCATGACCACATGATCGTGATCAATGTCTTGGCATGATCCGGCGCCGGGTTTCTTCTTGCTGAAAATATCCATCCCCGGCCTGCCGCGTGTCCTGCACCTCTGCCATGCGCGGAAATGACAAACGCGCGCTCCTTCGGGGAACGCGCGTCACGTCGATCGGCGAAACGGGGATACCTTATTTGCCCTGCTGCGCCTCAAGCGCATCAAGGCGCGCCATGAGGGCTGCATTCTCCTCGCGCGCCTTCTGCGCCATGGCACGGACGGCGTCGAATTCCTCGCGGGTGACAAAGTCGCGGTCGGCCAGCCAGCGGTCGATCATCGACTTCATCGCGGTCTCGGCCTCGTCCTTGGCGCCCTGGGCCACGCCCAAGGCATTGGTCATCAGTTGCGAGATGTCATCGAGAATTTTGTTGCGCGTCTGCATTGCGGGTCTCCAGCGTTACCTTTACCTCCCTATATGGGCCGCAATGCGGCGGCCCACAAGGTTGACTTCCCCCGCAAGCCAGAGGCAGACAGACGCAGATGCGCGCCATGATCCCCTTCCCCGAGATTTCGCCCGAGATATTTTCGGTCACCCTGTTCGGAATGGAGTTCGCGCTGCGCTGGTACGCGCTGGCCTATATCGTCGGCATCGTGCTGGCCTGGCAGATCAGCCTTGCAGCCCTCCGGCGCCCCGCCTTGTGGCAAGGGAACGTGCCGCCCATGACCAGGGCGCAGGTCGAGGATCTGCTGACATGGATCATCCTCGGGATCATCCTGGGCGGGCGTCTTGGCTTCGTTCTGTTCTATCAACCGGGCTATTACCTGGCCAATCCGGGGCAAATCCTGATGGTCTGGCAAGGCGGGATGTCCTTTCATGGCGGGTTCCTCGGCGTCGTGGTCGCTGCCTGGATCTTCACTTGGCGGCAGAAGGTGCCGCGCCTGGCCGCGGCCGATGCGATCGCCCTTGGCGTACCCGTAGGGCTGATGCTGGGAAGGCTTGCGAATTTCATCAATGCGGAACTTTGGGGGCGGCCGACGGACGTGCCCTGGGGCGTCGTCTTTCCGGGGGCCGCAGCCCAGGACTGTGCGGGCGTGGTCGGGCTTTGCGCGCGCCATCCCTCGCAGCTCTACCAGGCGGGGCTGGAGGGCGCGGTGCTGCTGGCCCTGATGCTCTGGCTGGCTTTCCGACGCGACGCGCTCAAGGTGCCCGGACAGATCACCGGCGTGTTCCTGGCCGGCTATGGCGCCGCGCGCTTCATCGTCGAGTATTTCCGCCAGGCCGATGCGCAATTCATCACGCCGGACAATCCGCTGGGCCATGTGATCCGGCTGGGCGAGGCCGGGATCTCCATGGGGCAGCTTCTGTCGCTGCCGATGCTGGCCGCGGGCCTTGCGCTGATCATGGTGGCACGGCGGCGATCAAAGGCCCTTCCCGCATGATCGATCTGCCGCGCGAGATGAATGCGCTGGAACGCATCCTGCTGGACCGGATCAGGACACAAGGTCCGCTGACCATCGCGGACTACATGACCGAATGCCTGCTGCACCCGACCCTGGGCTATTACACGACGCGCGATCCGATTGGCGCTGCGGGCGATTTCATCACGGCGCCCGAGATCAGCCAGATGTTCGGCGAGATGATCGGCCTGTGCCTTGCGCAGGCCTGGCTGGACCAGGGTGCGCCTGCGCGCTTTGCGCTGGCTGAACTGGGGCCGGGACGCGGGACGCTGATGGCCGATATCCTGCGCGTGACGCGCAAGGTGCCCGGATTTCACGAGGCGGCGCAGGTGCACTTGGTCGAAGCCTCGCCACGGATGCGCGACCGGCAAGCCAGAACGCTGGCGGGGCTGACGCCCGGCGACCGGATCACATGGCATGACAGTGCCGACGCGCTGCCGCAGATGCCGCTTTACCTGGTGGCGAACGAGTTTTTCGACGCCTTGCCGATCCGGCAGTTCTTTCGCACCGCCGAAGGCTTCTCGGAGATGGTGGTGAGCACGATGATGAACCAGCTGGTGATCGGCCTGGTCCCTGCCCCGGGACATCCCGTGCTTGAGGCGCGGCTGGCCGATACAAGGGAAAATGACATCGTCGAGATTTGCGGCGCATCCCCGGTGATCGCCCGGCAGATCGGGCAGCGCATCGCGGATCATGGCGGCGTCGCGGTGATCGACGATTACGGCGACTGGCGGTCCGTGGGCGATACGCTGCAAGCGATGGGCCGGCAGAAATACGCCTCGCCCTTCGAAAACCCCGGCGAGGTCGACCTGACCGCCCATGTGGATTTCGAGGCGCTGCTGGCCGACATCCCCTGCGCCCATAGCCGGCTGACCACGCAGGGCGTGTTCCTGGAACGGCTTGGCATCACCTCGCGCGCGCAGGCTTTGGCCGGACGGCTGACCGGCGCCGCGCTGGACGACCATATCGCCGCACATCGGCGCTTGACGCACCCATGGGAAATGGGGACGCTCTTCAAAGTGGTGGCGCTTTTTCCCGAAGGCGCCCCCCCGCCCCCCGGACTGGACGCTTGAGCCGATATGACGCTGGAAATCATCACCTCAGAGGCGCTGTCCCCGCTCAGGCACGGGTTCTTCACCCGTCGCGGCGGGGCCTCCTCGGGGGTGTTCCAGGGTCTGAATTGCGGGCCAGGCTCGTCAGACCAGGCAGAGATCGTCGCGATCAACCGCGCGCGAGTGGCCCAGGCGATGGATCTTTCGCCGGAACATCTTGTCACCGTGCATCAGGTTCATTCGCCAGATGTGGTGACCGTTTCAGGCCCCTTGGCGGACAAACCGCGCGCCGACGCGATGGTGACAGCCACGCCGGGCGTGGCGCTGGCGATCCTGACCGCCGATTGCCAGCCCGTTCTTTTTGCCGACAGGCAGGCCGGGGTGATCGGTGCCGCGCATGCGGGATGGCGGGGCGCGCTGGACGGTGTGCTTGAAGCCACCGTTTCGGCGATGGAGCAGATGGGCGCGCGGCGCGCGGACATCCACGCCGTGATCGGACCATCGATCAGTCAGCAGGCCTATGAGGTCGGCCCCGAGTTCTTCGAGGATTTCCTGGGCGAAGACCCCGGTAATGCCCGCTTCTTCGCGCAGGGCAAGGGTGACCGTATGATGTTCGACCTGCCCGCCTATGGGCTGCACCGTTTGCGGGGGGCGGGTGTCGGCCATGCCGAATGGACGCGCCATTGCACCTATTCGGACCCCGAGCGATTCTTTTCCTATCGCCGCACGACCCATGCGGGCGAGGCCGATTACGGCAGGTTGATCTCGGCCATCCGCCTGTAATCTGGCAGGAATGCGGCATTTGCCGACAGGATCGCCGCGGAAAGACGGAAACAATCACCACCATCAGTGGAAATTGTTTCGCACAAAATTCTCAAGCTTATGTTTTTAAATTATTTTTACTGAAAGCCTGAAGTGACGGACTAACAATAACGACACCGCAGGCCCCGCCACGAGATTGCCACGCCTCTGGACAAAACAATGCCGCATTGATCCGTCAGATTGTTTCCATAACGGGTCGAACCATCACGGCAGCGCCCGCAAGGCCGGATCAGAGGACGGAGACAAGACAGATGAAAAACAAGCGCTGGATCAAGTCGGTCCTCGAAACCGCAAAAGCGATCGAACTGGAACAAACCTCTCTGCCCTGGCAACGCGGTCGCCTGCGCGCGGCGATGGTTGCCAAACGCCGCGCCGCGCCGAAGCTGTCGCGCCGCGCCTGAAACTCCCTCCTTTTCAGCAGAAGGCCGCCCTCCTCCCGGGGCGGCTTTTTGCATCGGGCGCGCCGTTGCCATGATGCCGGGCGCCGGTCGGATTGCTGACACAAGTCGAATCAAAATATGGCAGCTTTGTCCAAACTGCTGAAACAAAACCGGCCTGACACCCGGATTACGCCCTCATCGCCGCAGATTGTTCCGACTTTTTGACAAAAGTGTCGGGAATTGGGCCTTTGGTCTCACTGAAAACTTTAACCAAAGTCCTTTCGGTGTTGTCGGTGGGGGCCGACACGACTGCGACGCCAACAAGTGGTGCAGCGCATGGTATTGCACGCCCCCTCGGCCAGACATCTGGCAACGCACAAGACATCTTCCGGCATCACGCTTGCACAAGGGGCCATTCCGCCCTGTTCGGCCGCCGCTTCGGTGCTGCGCGACGCGCGTGACACGCCCGCACCCAAACCCGCATGCGAGACACCGCGCACATCCATCCGGCCGAACCCCGGCGTCGCGCTGCCCAAGACCCGGCCCACGCCGCAACCGTTGCGCGCAGCCCCGACAGGCGCGATGCCGGTCATGCGCCGCTACGAGGTCAGCAGCCTAGGAAAAAATGGCGATATCGTCGAAAGCCGTCATGTGGCACCGGCCACGTCGCTGTTCGAATCCGCCTTTTCCGCTTTTGCCCGTGGCACGCTGCTGACGACAAGCGACGGCCTTTGCGCGATCGAGGATCTGGTGCCCGGCATGAAGATCGAAACGGTCGAGTTCGGCGCGCGCCCGGTTCTGTGGATCGGATCAATGACGATCCTGCCCGAGGCCGCCAGCGATGATCCGGAACAGACGCGCATGACGCGCATCATGGCGGATACCTTCGGCATGGGTCGCCCCATGGCGGATGTCATGGCTGGACCCGGGGCACGCATGCTGCACCGCCCTGCGGCCCTGCGCGAGTTGCAAGGCAAGGGCGCGCGGTCCGGACAGGTCTTCACGCCGGTGGCCGATTTCGAAGACGGAATGAGCGCGATCCGCATCACGCCGCCGCGCCCGGTGACCGTGTATCACCTGTGCCTGGACCGTCACGCCTCGATCAAGGTGTCCGGGCTGGACATGGAAAGCTTTCATCCCGGCCTGGGACTGGAACAGCGGATCGGGCCGAATGCCCTGTCGGTCTTCCTGTCGCTTTTCCCGCATATCCGCAGCCTGGACGACTTCGGGCCGCTGGCCTATCCGCGCGCATCGCTGGCAACGCTGGACAGCCTGACGGCCGCGTGAGGACGGGATCGCAGGGCGCCATAACTGGCGCCCTCCGACACAGGGCCGGCGATGTCAGGCAGAGCGGCTGAGGCGCGCTTCCAGCACGTCGAAGGGCACGCCCGGTTCATCCTTGGCACAGCGGATCACAAGGCTTGTCTTGACGCTGGCCACATTGTCGGCGGCGGTCAGTTGCTCGGTCAGGAAAGACTGAAAGGTGCTGAGATCAGGCGCCACGCATTTGAGGATGAAGTCAACCTCACCGTTCAGCATGTGGCACTCGCGCACCAGCGGCCAGGCGCGGCAGCGGGCCTCGAAGGCGGACAGGTCCGCCTCGGCCTGGCTTTGCAGACCGACCATGGCGAAGACCTGCACCTCGAACCCCAATTCGCGCGGGTCGACCTTGGCATGATAGCCGCGAATATATCCCGCCTCTTCCAGAGTGCGCACACGGCGCAGACAGGGGGGCGCGGAAATGCCCACGCGCTTCGCAAGCTCGACATTGGTCATGCGACCGTCTGCCTGCAATTCCGCGAGGATTTTCCGATCAATCGGGTCAAGCCGCGTTCCGGCCATGTTTCTGCTCTCCTTGAGGACGGTTTCTTATAGCATTGCCAGTGGCGCGCGCAATATTCTTTCACCGATACGCAACATCGTTTCAACGCCGCGCGGATTGGTCGCCGATCCTGATCCGCGCTTGGGGCTTTTCGCCTTCGCGCAGCGGGTCTATATGCTGTCCGGAAACCAGATTCAAAGACAAAGGTGGCACCCATGGCCGAGACGCGACACACGAAGGTTCTGATCATCGGCTCGGGGCCTGCCGGATATACTGCGGGCGTCTATGCCAGCCGCGCCATGCTGGAGCCGATCCTGGTGCAGGGCATCGAACCGGGTGGGCAGCTGACGACCACGACCGAAGTCGAGAACTGGCCCGGCGACACCGAAGTGCAGGGTCCCGACCTGATGGTGCGGATGCAGGACCATGCCAAGGCGATGGGCTGCGAGATCATCGGCGATATCATCGTCTCGCTGGACACGGGCGTGCGGCCCTTCGTGGCCAAGGGTGACAGCGGCACGACCTATACCGCCGATGCGGTGATCCTTGCCACGGGCGCACGCGCCAAATGGCTGGGCCTGCCGTCGGAAGATGCCTTCAAGGGCTTTGGCGTGTCGGCCTGCGCCACCTGCGACGGGTTCTTCTATCGCGGGCAGGAAATCGTCGTGATCGGCGGCGGCAACACAGCGGTCGAAGAGGCGCTGTTCCTGACCAACTTCGCCTCGAAGGTCACGCTGATCCATCGCCGCGATACATTGCGCGCCGAAAAGATCCTGCAGGATCGCCTGTTCAAGAACCCCAAGATCGAAACCCTCTGGTTCCACCAGCTGGAAGAGGTGATCGGCGAAGACAACCCCAAGGGTGTCACGGGCGTGCGCGTCAAGCATGTCGATACCGGCGCGATCACCGAGATCCCCTGCAAGGGCGTGTTCGTGGCCATTGGCCATGCGCCTGCGAACGAACTGGTCAAGGATGTGCTGGAGCTGCACAACGGCGGTTACGTGACCGTCAAGCCCGGCAGCACCGAGACCTCGATTCCCGGAATCTTCGCCGCAGGCGACCTGACGGACCACAAGTATCGTCAGGCCGTGACATCGGCGGGAATGGGCTGCATGGCGGCGCTGGACGCTGAACGCTTTCTGGCCGAGCATCAGGAATAATCGTCCAAGGATCTGCAAAAAGGACTCACTTTCGTCCGAAGTCGCACTTTCGGGCGAAGTCTGCTTGAATTTCGTCCCTTTCAGGCGCTAGACGGCCCCCGATCCTGCATGGTTTTGCAGGCTCGACACCGCTTGTCATTTACCTGGTTTCCCGTCTGATCCGCATTGAAAGTCCCATCATGTACACGCCCAACCTGGCACCGATCCCCGAACTTTACGTCTCGTACGAGAGCGCACAGAAACTCAAGATCGAGGCCGGTCAGCTGATCAGCTGGGATCTGACCCCGCGCCAGGTCTGTGACCTGGAACTGCTGATGAACGGCGGTTTCAACCCGCTCAAAGGGTTCCTGAGCCAGGAAGATTACGACAGCGTCGTGGATCGCATGCGCCTGGCCGATGGCACGCTTTGGCCGATGCCGATCACGCTGGATGTGCCGGAGGCCTTTGCCGAGAAGCTGGAAATCGGTCAGGACATCGCGCTGCGCGACCAGGAAGGCGTGATCCTTGCCACGATGACCGTGACCGACCGCTGGGTGCCCAACAAGGCGCTTGAGGCGGAAAAGGTCTTTGGTGCCGACGATTCCGCCCATCCGGCTGTCAACTACCTGCACAACACCGCAGGCGCGGTCTATCTGGGCGGGCCCATCACCGGCATCCAGCAGCCCGTGCATTACGATTTCAAAGGGCGGCGCGACACGCCGAACGAGCTGCGCGCCCTGTTCCGCAAGCTGGGGTGGCGCAAGGTGGTTGCCTTTCAGACCCGCAACCCGCTGCACCGCGCGCATCAGGAACTGACCTTCCGAGCAGCGCGCGAGGCGCAGGCCAACCTGCTGATCCATCCGGTCGTGGGCATGACCAAGCCGGGCGATGTCGATCACTTCACCCGCGTGCGCTGCTACGAGGCGGTGCTGGATCAATACCCCTCTTCCACCACGACGATGAGCCTGCTGAACCTTGCCATGCGCATGGCCGGCCCGCGCGAAGCCGTCTGGCACGGGCTGATCCGCAAGAACCACGGCTGCACCCATTTCATCGTGGGTCGCGACCATGCCGGCCCCGGCAAGAACAGCGCGGGCCAGGATTTCTATGGTCCCTATGACGCGCAGACCCTGTTCAAGGAACACGAGGCCGAGATCGGGCTGGAAATGGTCGATTTCAAGCACATGGTCTATGTGCAGGAAAAGGCGCAGTATTTCCCCGCCGACGAGGTGCCCGAGGGTTCGACCGTGCTGGATATCTCGGGCACCGAATTGCGCCGCCGCCTGGCCGAAGGCCTGGAAATCCCCGAATGGTTTTCCTTCCCGCAAGTCGTGTCCGAGCTGCGCCGCACCCGGCCGCCACGGTCCAGGCAGGGCTTTACCGTCTTCTTCACGGGCTATTCAGGCTCGGGCAAGTCGACCATCGCCAATGCGCTGATGATCAAGCTGATGGAGATGGGGGGCCGTCCCGTCACGCTGCTGGATGGTGACGTGGTGCGCAAGAACCTCAGCTCCGAGCTAGGCTTCAGCAAGGAACACCGCGATCTGAACATCCGCCGCATCGGCTATGTCGCGTCCGAGATCACCAAGAACGGCGGGATCGCGATCTGCGCGCCCATCGCGCCCTATGCCACCACCCGCCGCGCGGTGCGCGAGGATATCGAGCAGTTCGGCGCCTTCCTGGAGGTGCATGTCGCCACCAGCCTGGAGGAATGCGAGCGCCGCGACCGCAAGGGCCTCTACAAGCTGGCGCGCGAAGGCAAGATCAAGGAATTCACCGGCATTTCAGATCCTTACGACATCCCGGAAAGCCCCGAGCTGCGTCTGGACACCGAGAATGTCGATGTGGACAACTGCGCGCATCAGGTGATCCTGAAGCTGGAAAGCATGGGTCTGATCGCGGTCTGATCCGCGCCCTGGCGCCAAATGCAAAAGGCCGCATTCCCAAGGATGCGGCCTTTTTCGATCCTGCGCAGGGACAAATCCCCTCAGTGCACGGCGACCGGCGCCATATGGTTCTGGCGCGCCAGAACAAAGGCAAGCTTGCGGTCCTTGACCAGCGCCAGTTGATTGCCCGTGGCATCATGCACGGCATAAAGCGTATCCATGCCCATGGCCTGCTGGCGAATATCCTCGGGCAGGTCGGCCACCTTCACGGGTCGCACATAGACGATGGGGTTCTCGCCCTCGTCACCGAAATCGAATTTCGTATCCATGGCTTATCCTTTCCTGATCCTGATGGTTTGCACAACCGTCTCGGGTTCGGCACGGGTCAGGTCCACATGCAGCAGACCGTTTTCCATGATCGCCTCGCCCACCTCGACCCCGTCGGCCAGCACGAAACTGCGCTGGAACTGGCGCGCGGCGATGCCGCGATGCAGATAGACACGTCCTTCGCCATCGTCACGTTGCCGGCCCCGGATCACCAGTTGGCGATCCTCGACCGTGATGGCCAGATCGGTTTCACCAAAACCTGCGACCGCCAGGGTGATCCTGTAGGAATTGTTCGAAGTCTGTTCGATATTGAAAGGCGGATAGCCTTCGTTGCCGGATTTCGCATTCCGCTCCAGCAGGCGTTCCAGCTGGTCGAAACCCAGCAGATAGGGGTGGGACCCCAGAGTCAGTTTCGTCATCGACACGTCCTTGTCAAAAGCGACCGTCCAAACCGGGGCCCCTGTGCGGCGACCCCTTCACCGGAAATATGGGGCGCAGGTCTGCGGTGCACAAGTCCCCAGATGCAACCGGGGCCAAACCAAAGGATGCGACACCGAGATACTTTGCGAATTGCCCGTTTTTCAGTATGTTGATCCTCCGTGCCCGACACGGGGGAATCACCTGCCTGGGAAATTCACGCCATGAACGCCATCAGCGATATCTCGATGAAGACCGACGATGTGCTGCGTGTGGAGCTTGAGGTTTTCCGCCGCGAACATCGCGATCTTGACGATGCCATCACCGCCCTTGTCGAAAAGGGAACCGGTGATCAGCTGACCATACAACGGCTGAAGAAGAAGAAACTGCGCCTCAAGGACATGATCGCCCGGATCGAAGATCGCCTGACCCCCGACATCATCGCCTGATCCCGCACCATTGCACAGGGCAGCGCCTTGGCTATAGTGCGCGCTCAATCTGACAGGGGGTGCGCGCGCATGGCCGACATCAAGGTAGGGATCATCATGGGCAGCCAGTCGGACTGGCCGACCATGAAGGAAGCAGCCGACATGCTGGATGCGCTGGGCGTACCCTATGAGGCGCGGATCGTGTCGGCGCATCGCACGCCGGACAGGTTGTGGGATTACGGAAAGGGTGCCGTGGATCGCGGCCTTCAGGTCATCATCGCAGGCGCGGGCGGCGCGGCGCATCTGCCGGGCATGATGGCGTCAAAGACCCGCGTGCCGGTGATCGGCGTGCCGGTCCAGACCAAGGCGTTGTCGGGTGTGGACAGTCTTTATTCGATTCTGCAGATGCCGCGTGGCTATCCGGTCGCGACCATGGCAATCGGTGCGGCGGGTGCGGCCAATGCCGGGCTGATGGCGGCAGGCATCCTTGCACTTCAGGATCCGGCGCTGGCGGCAAGACTGGATGCGTGGCGCGCGGACCTGTCCGCCTCGATCCCCGAGGTGCCCGTGGATGAGTGACATGCTGAAAACGGGCGCCACCATCGGCATTCTGGGCGGCGGGCAATTGGGCCGCATGCTGTCGGTCGCGGCCAGCCGCCTTGGCTTTCGCGCCCATATCTTCGAGCCCGGCGCGCATCCGCCGGCCGCTGACGTGGCCCATCAGGTGACAACCGCCCCCTACGAGGATGCCGCGGCGCTGGGTGCCTTTGCAGCCTCGGTCGACGTGATCACCTACGAGTTCGAGAACATCCCCACAACCGCGCTGGACCTGCTGGAACCGCTGCGCCCGATCCGTCCGGGACGCGAGGCGCTGCGCATCAGCCAGGACCGGATCACCGAAAAGGATTTCCTGACCGGGCTGGGCTTGCAGACCGCGCCCTATGCGGCCGTGGACGATGCCGCATCCCTTGACGCGGCGATTGCCGCCGTTGGCGTGCCTGCGATCCTCAAGACCCGGCGCTTCGGGTATGACGGCAAGGGTCAGTCGCGGCTGATGACGGCGGCGGATGCGCCCCGCGCACTGGCCGACATGGCAGGCAGCCCCGCGATCCTGGAAGGGTTCGTTGATTTCCAGTACGAGGTGTCGGTGATCGGCGCGCGCAACACGCGCGGCGATGTGGCCTGCTACGATCCGGGCGAGAACGTGCACCGTGACGGGATCCTGCACACGACCACGGTGCCGTCGCGCCTGTCGTCGGCGCTGCGGATGGATGCGGTGCTGCTGACCGCCAGGATCCTGAACGCGCTGGATTATGTGGGCGTCATGGGGGTTGAACTGTTCGTCACACCCAAGGGTCTGATCGTGAACGAGATCGCGCCGCGCGTGCATAATTCGGGGCACTGGACGCAGAATGGCTGCACCATCGACCAGTTCGAGCAGCACATCCGCGCCGTCGCGGGCTGGCCGCTTGGCGACGGGTCACGCCATGCCGATGTGGTGATGGAAAACCTGATCGGTGCCGACATGGACCGCGTGCCGGATCTGGCCCGCGAGCCATCAACGGCCCTGCATCTTTACGGCAAGGCCGAGGTCAAGGCCGGTCGCAAGATGGGCCATGTGAACCGGATCGTGACGCCCAAGGGCTGAGGGGTCCGGCCTTCAGCGGAAGGCCGGCCCATGCGCCCAGATCGTCAGGGACTGGCGCTGCCCCTTGGTGACGGGCGTGACCCGGTGCAACAGGAAGCTTGGAAAGATGGTGGCATCCCCCTGCCCCAGGCTGGCCTCTTGCGCATGAGCGCTTGGCATGACTTCCAGTCGCCCGCCTGCATAGCCATCGGGCGACGACAGCTGCACCACCATCGTCAGCTTGCGTTGCCGCGCCAGCGGGCCATCGCCAATGTCGGAATGCCAGTCGAAGTGCCCCTCGCGCTCGGCCCCGTAGCGGGCGACCTGTGCGCTTTCGGAAAAACTTTGCAGATCGAAGCCGAAAACATCGCGGTTGGCTTCGCGGACCACGTCGATGATGCGATCCATCACCCATTCGCTGCCCGGCACATCATCCAGCCAGACCAGATCGGCGCGGCGCAGGTTGTGGTCCTGGTTCTGGCCGACCAGCCGTGCATCGCGGGCGGGCGCCGCATCGGCCATCGCCACGATTCGCTCGCATTCCTCGGCGGAAAAGGCCGCCTGCCTCGCATGAACCGCGATCATCCTGTTACCCTTGTGTGAAAGTCGCGGTGTTTTGCCAAAACCCACGGCCGCCTGCCTGTCAGAACGCGACGGGCAGGTCGTTTTTCACCTTGGCGGCCCTGCAGGGATTTCATTTTCGCGCGCGTCACGCCATATCGCGGGGATGACGGACCTTTCGCCCAGTCTCGACCAGATCGAAGAGATGGCCCGCCAGACGGTGGATGGCCTGCCCGGACCCTTTCGCGGCGCGGCCTTGCAGGTTGCGATCTGCGTGGTGGACTGGCCCGATGACGACATGCTGCGCGAGCTGGAGATCGACGATCCGCTTGATCTGACAGGGCTCTATGACGGCATCCCCATGACGGAAAAATCGGTGTTCGATCAGCCGATGGGGCCGGATACCGTCTGGCTGTTCCGCGAACCCATCCTGGATGAGTGGCGCGAACGCGGCGATGTGACGATCGAGGATCTGGTGGCGCATGTCACGATCCACGAATTCGCGCATCACTTCGGCTGGTCGGACGATGACATCGCCGCCATAGATCAATGGTGGGAATAGGCGCGACCGGTCCGGGCCACTCAGGCCCCGCCGTTGTCGCGCCAGCGGTTCACGATCGGATAACGGCGGTCCAGCCAGAAGGCGCGCGGGCTGAGGCGTGTGCCGGGGGCTGACTGGAAGCGCTTGTATTCGCTGATGTAGAGCAGATGCTCGATCCGCTTGACGGTGGCGCGGTCATGGCCTGCGGCCACGCAATCCTCGACCGAGGCTTCGGCATCCACCAGCATCATCAGGATCGCATCCAGCACCTCGTAGGGGGGCAGGCTGTCCTCGTCCTTCTGGTCAGGCCGCAATTCGGCGCTGGGGGGTTTTTCGATGATCCGGGTCGGGATCACTTCACCCGCCGGGCCCATCATCCAGTCGCGGTGGTTGGCGTTGCGCCAGCGGCATGCAGCAAAGACGCGGGTCTTGTACATGTCCTTGATCGGGTTGTAGCCGCCTGCCATGTCGCCATAGATCGTGGCATAGCCGACCGCCACCTCGGACTTGTTGCCCGTGGTCAGCAGCATGTTGCCGAACTTGTTGCTCATCGCCATCAGCAGCAGACCACGCAGGCGCGACTGTATGTTTTCCTCGGTCAGGTCGGGGGCGCGGTCTTGGAAAAGCGGTGCCAGCGTTTCGGTCACGGCGGCGCGCGCGGCGCTGATCGGCACCGTGTCATAGGCGCAGCCCAGCGCCTCGGCCACGGCGCGGGCATCGTCGAGCGAGGCTTGCGAGGTATATTCCGAGGGCAGCATCACGCAGCGAAGGTTGTCCGCCCCGATCGCGTCGGCCGCGATCGTCGCCACGATGGCGCTGTCGATCCCGCCCGACAACCCCAGGATCGCGGATCTAAACCCGGTCTTGCCCATGTAGTCGCGCAGGCTTTCGACCATGGCGCGGTAATCCTGTTCCATCGCATCGGGGATATGGGCGCGCGCGCCCTCGGACGCGATCCAGCCATCGGGGCCCTGGGTGAAATCCACATGGGCCACCGCCTCGTCGAAAAGCGGCAGTTGCAGGGCCAGCGCCCCGCCGGGGTTCAGCACGAAGGATCCGCCGTCAAAGACCTGGTCGTCCTGCCCGCCCACCATGTTCAGGTAGACCAGCGGCAATTCGGTCTCGATCACGCGGGCGACCATCATGTTCTGGCGCACTTCCATCTTGCCCCGGAAATAGGGGCTTCCGTTGGGCACAAGCAGCAACTCGGCCCCGGTTTCGGCCAGGGTTTCGGCCACATCGGAATGCCAGGCATCCTCGCAGATCGGGCTGCCGATCCTGACGGGGCCGATACTGTAGGGACCCTGGGGCGGGCCGGCGTCGAAAATGCGCTTTTCGTCGAACACCGTCTCGTTCGGCAGATGCTGCTTGAGCACGCGCGCCGTGACCTTGCCGCCCTGCAGGATGAACCAGGCATTGTAAAGCCTGCCCTTCTCGACCCATGGCCCGCCAATTCCGATGGCGGGGCCATCGGCGCAATCACGGGCCAGCGCCTCGATCGCGGCAATGGCGGCGTGATGGAAGGCGGGCTTCATCACCAGGTCCTGGGTGTTGTATCCGGTGATGAACATCTCGGGCAGCGCCAGCATGTCGGCGCCTGCGTCACGGGCCTGGTCCCAGGCGGCGCGCGCACGGGCGGGATTGCCCTCCAGATCGCCGAGGACGGGGTTGAGCTGTGCAAGTGTCAGGCGAAAACGCGCGGCCATGATCTGCCCTCTGATCGGTCATTCCCCCGATGACTTAGCAGATCACGTGGCAAGGGAAAGCCGATATGCGGCAAAAGGCGTTGTCTGGCGGCGCGCCCTCCTTTAGGTTCCGGGGCTGAGCAAGGCCTGTCCGCGCCGGGCGGGCCACAGCGATCAAGGACATGGCATGAAGCAGACGCGCACGATCTTCGGGATGTGCCTTGTGGCGGGGCTGACACTGGGCGCAAGCCTGTCGGCACAACAGGCCAGCGATGTGCAGACCAAGCAATATGACGATGGCGGGGTCTATGAGGGCACGTTCCTGAACGGGCTGCAGCATGGCACGGGCACCTACCGGCTGCCCAACGGATACGAGTATACCGGCGATTGGGTCGAGGGCGAGATCCGCGGCAATGGCGTGGCGCGCTTTCCCAACGGGTCGGTCTACGAGGGGCAGTTCCAGCGCGGCAAGCCAGAGGGCGTTGGCCGCATCGTCTTTACCGATGGCGGCACCTATGAGGGCGAGTGGCTGGACGGCAAGATCACCGGGCAGGGCATCGCCGCCTACGCCAACGGCATGCGCTATGAGGGCGGTTTCCTTGAAGCCCTGCACCACGGGCGCGGCGTGATGCAAAGCCCCGGCGGTTATGTCTATGACGGCACATGGGATCGCGGCGTCAAGGATGGGAACGCGCGCATCACCTATCCCGATGGCGCTGTCTATGAAGGCGCCGTGGTGCGCGGCGCACGTGAAGGGACGGGCATTCTGACCATGCCCGACGGGCTGATCTACGAGGGCACCTGGAAAGATGGCCAGATCAATGGCGAAGGCAAGCTGACCCAGCCCAATGGCGACATCTACGAAGGCACGCTGGTCGAGGGCCGCCGCGAGGGGCAAGGCCGCGTCACCTATGCCAATGGCGACACCTATGCGGGCGGGTTCGTCGATGATCTGCGCCATGGCGAAGGCGTCTTTACCGGCACGGACGGCTATGTCTACCAGGGGTCCTGGGTGGCGGGGCGGATCGACGGGCAAGGCCGCGTCACCTATCCCGACGGCTCGGTCTACGAGGGCCAGTTCCGCGCGGACCTGCCGGATGGCACCGGCATGATCACCTATCCCGACGGCTCGACCTACGAGGGCGCGTGGCAGGCCGGCGTGATCCAGGGCCAGGGCCGGGCGGTCTATGCCAACGGGCTGATCTACGAGGGCGGGTTTCGCGAGGCGAAGAACCACGGCACCGGTGTGATGACCTATCCCGACGGCTACCGCTATGAGGGGGAATGGCTGGACGGGCAGCGCCATGGGCAGGGTGTCGCCACCTACCCCGATGGCACCGTCTATACCGGGCAGTTCGTGAACGGGCAGCGCGAAGGCCAGGGCGAGATCGTGATGGCCGACGGGTTTTCCTACACCGGTCAATGGCGCGCCGGCGAGATCGACGGGCGCGGCACCGCGACCTATGCCAATGGCGATGTCTATGAGGGGATGTTCAGCGCGGGACGCCGCCAGGGCGAGGGGACGATGCGCTATGCCTCGGGCCAGGAGGTGACAGGCAATTGGCAGAACGGCGCACCACCCGCCGAAGAAGGTGCAGCGCCCGCCCCCGCGCCAGAAGCGGCACCCGCCGACACACCGGTCGTGCCTGCCGATTGACCGCGCGCCGGGTTCTGCCGGCGCGGATGGATATTTGGAGCAAGAAGAAACAGGGCGGCCCGACCTTGTCAGATCCGCTTGCCGTCATTCATGCGCGAGAGGAAGGCGTCCGCCTCGGCCAGGACAGTGGCGCGGCGATCCTCGGTCATGCGATCCCATGTGGCATACATCTGCCCCATCCGCGGATTGGACGAAAACCGTGCGCGGTGACGAATCAGGAAATGCCAGTAGAGCAGGTTGAACGGGCAGGCCCGCGGGCCTGTCTTGTCCTTGACCCGATAGGCGCAGGATCCGCAATAATCCGACATCTTGTCGATGTAATTGCCCGAGGACACATAGGGTTTCGACGCGATGATGCCGCCATCGGCAAAAAGGCTCATGCCCACGACATTCGGCGCCTCGACCCATTCATAGGCATCGGCATAGACGGCCAGGTACCAGTCCTGCACCTGCGCGGGATCGATCCCCGCCAGCAGCGCGAAATTGCCCGTGACCATCAGGCGCTGGATATGGTGGGCATAGGCGTTTTCCGCCGTCTGGGACACCGCGCGTTCCATGCAGCGCATGTCGGTGGCCGCGCCCCAGAACAGGTCGGGCAGGTCGTTCGTGTGGCCCAGCACGTTGCGGGATGTGTAGTCGGGACCCTCGCGATACCAGATGCCGCGCACGTATTCGCGCCAGCCGATGATCTGACGGATGAAGCCCTCAGTTGCGTTCAGGGGAGCGTGTCCTGACTTCCACGCGGCCTCGACCTTTTGGCAGACCTCAAGCGGATCGAGAAGGCCTGCGTTCAGGTAAAGCCCGATCAGCGCGTGATACATGAAGGGCTGATCGGCCAGCATCGCATCCTGATAATCGCCGAAACCCGACAGGCCGCCCGCGATCCAGTGATCGAGATGCTGGAGCGCCTGATCGCGGTCTGTGCCGAACCAGAAGGGGCGGAGCTGTCCGAAATGGTTGGAAAAGCGCGCCTCGACCAGATCCAGCACCTCGGCGGTGATGTCATCAGGTTCGAACCGCAGCGGCCCCGGATAGGTGACGGCATCGGGCGCGGGCTTGCGGTTGTCGTGGTCATAGTTCCACTGCCCGCCCGCAGGTTGATCGCCGTCCATCAGAAGGCCGGTCTTGCGGCGCATGTCGCGGTAGAAATACTCCATCCGGAGTTGTTTGCGATCCTTGGCCCAGGCCTCGAACTCGGCAGGGGTGGCGATGAAGCGGTCATCGCGCAGCATATGCAGCTTGAGCGGCATTTCTTCGAGCGCCGCGCGCAGGCGCCAGTCGCCGGGTTCGGTGGCGATGACGCCGGTGGCCTTGCGTTCGGCGGCGCGGCGGATCAACTCTCCGGTGATGGTGCCGGTGTTGTCCGGATCATCCAGAGGCGTGTAATCCACCTGCCAGCCCAGCCGGCGCAGACGCGCGGCGTGTTTGCGCATGGCTGCGAACAGAAACGCGATCTTCTTGGGGTGGTGGGGCACATGGCCCGCCTCTTCAGCAACCTCGGCCATGACCACGGTGTCGCGGTCAGGATCGGCGGCCTTCAGCGCCGCCACGCCTTCGGACAGCTGATCGCCCAGAATCAGAACCAGCCGCGTCACCAGGAGACCCTCTTGCCTTGCCAGTCGAAGAAACCGCCCGTCTCGGCGGGGGTCAGGCCCTCGATCACGCCAAGCAGGTTGGCTGCAGCCTGATCGGGCTCCACCCGGTCATGCGTGGCGGCATAATCTGCGGTGAAGCGCGTGGCGACGGTTCCGGGATGCAGTGCCACGCAAAGCGCGTGACGGTGGCTGCGCGAGAGTTCGATGGCGCCGGTATGGATCATCTGGTTCAGCGCGGCCTTGGCGGTGCGGTAGCTGTACCAGCCGCCCAGCGCGTTGTCGCCGATGGAGCCGACACGGGCCGACAGAGCCGCGAACACGGCGCGGCGGTCACGCGGCATGAGGCGCAGGCTGTGTTTCAGCACCAAGGATGGCCCGATGCAGTTGAGGGCGAATTGATCCGCCATCGCACGCGCGGTGACGCGGCGGATCGTCTTTTCGGGTTCGGCCCCGTTGATCACCAGCGCCCCTGTGGCGACAAGGATGAGGTCGAACCCCGGTTCCAACGCGCCAAGTGCGGCGGCGACGCTGTCTTCATCCGTGACATCCAGCCCGTCATCGCGCCGTGACAGCGCCGTGACAGTCACCCCCTGCGCCGTCAGCCGCGCCGAGATTGCCGCGCCGATGCCGCCCGAAGCCCCTATGATCAATGCTTTTTCCATGTGGCCAGACCTAGCAGCACCGCGCGGCGCTTCAATGCACGGGCCCTCAAATTCGGGCTTTTCATTTGCGGTGGCGCGCGTATAACCTGACGCCATGACGATGTTGGCACATAATGCGACCCTTGCACGCGCTTCGCGCGCCGCTTTCGCTGCTGCCCTTCTGCTGTCGCTAAGCCGCCTCTGAGCGTGCCGGCCCGGCGCGACCGCTCAGAGGATGTGCATCCCGCGCCAAGCCCATCAGCAGACATGAAAAGAGACCCGACATGACCGACAAATCCGCACAAGACCGCGTCTTGATCTTCGACACGACATTGCGCGACGGCGAACAAAGCCCCGGCGCCACCATGACCCATTCCGAAAAGCTGGAAATCGCGGAATTGCTGGATGACATGGGCGTGGATATCATCGAGGCGGGCTTTCCCATCGCCTCCGAGGGGGACTTCCGCGCCGTCAAGGAAATCGCCGAACGCTCGCGGGAGGCCGTGATCTGCGGCCTGGCGCGCGCCAACCTGGCCGATATCGACCGCTGCTGGGAGGCGGTGAAACACAGCGCGCGCCCGCGCATCCATACGTTCATCGGCACCTCGCCGCTGCACCGTGCCATTCCGAACCTGACGCAGGATGAAATGGCCGAGCGCATTCACCAGACCGTCAGCCATGCGCGCAACCTCTGCGACAACGTGCAGTGGTCGCCGATGGATGCCACGCGCACCGAACATGACTACCTTTGCCGGGTGATCGAGATCGCGATCAAGGCGGGTGCGACGACGATCAACATTCCCGATACCGTGGGCTATACCGCGCCGCGTGAAAGCGCCGACCTGATCCGCATGATCAGGGAAAAGGTGCCGGGCGCCGACACGGTGATCTTTGCCACGCATTGCCATAACGATCTGGGCATGGCGACGGCGAATGCCTTGGCCGCCGTCGAGGCGGGGGCACGGCAGATCGAGTGCACGATCAACGGTCTGGGCGAGCGCGCGGGCAATACCGCGCTGGAAGAGGTGGTGATGGCGCTGAAGGTGCGCAATGACATCATGCCTTACCGCACCCGCGTGGATACGACCAAGATCATGAACATCTCGCGCCGGGTCGCCTCGGTGTCGGGTTTCGCGGTGCAGTTCAACAAGGCGATCGTGGGCAAGAACGCCTTTGCGCACGAGTCCGGCATCCATCAGGACGGGATGCTGAAGAACGCCGAGACCTTCGAGATCATGCGCCCCGAGGATATCGGGTTGAGTGCATCGAACCTTGTGATGGGCAAGCATTCAGGCCGCGCCGCGCTGCGTGACAAGCTGCGCCAGTTGGGTCACGAGGTCGGCGACAACCAGCTCAAGGATATCTTCGTGCGGTTCAAGGAATTGGCCGACCGCAAGAAGGAAGTCTATGACGAGGATATCGTGGCGCTGGTGTCGGCCACGGCGGATGCGGGCAATGACCGGCTGCAGATCGTGTCGCTCAAGGTGATCTGCGGCACGGGCGGACCGGCCGAGGCCACGCTGGAGATGGAGATCGACGGCAAGGACGCCATCGCCACCGAACACGGCGACGGCCCGGTCGATGCGACCTTCAAGGCGGTGCGTGCACTGCACCCCAACAAGGCGCGGCTGCAGCTTTATCAGGTGAACGCGGTGACCGAGGGCACGGATGCACAGGCCACGGTCAGCGTCAGGCTGGAAGAGGATGGCATCATCGCCACCGGCCAGTCCGCCGATACCGACACTGTCGTCGCTTCGGCGCGGGCCTATGTGAACGCGCTCAACCGTCTGCTGGTGCGCCGCGAAAAGACCGGCCCCGGCGCCGACCGGCGCGAGATCAACTACAAGGATGTGAGCTGATCAAAACGATCTGACACGCAGTGCTGGACCCGCCGCCACCAAGCGGCGGGTCTTTTTCACCCAGGGCTTCTTCTTGCCGAAAATATCCTCGGGGGAGTCCCGCAGGGACGGGAGCAGACAGCCCCCTGCCCGGCCTCGGCACCTGCCCGGCCTCAGCGCCTGGCGAACATCGCGCTCAGGCGTTGCGCTTCCGCCTCGGTCCCCCATGGTGCGTTCAGGATGAACATGCCCGATCCCACCATCCGGTGACCGGGCCGCACGGGCGGGAAACGCACCTCGTGACGCAGCGCGCCCGGCAGGCCCTGTGCCTCCAGTGCCGCAAGCATCGGGCCATGGGCGCCGCCGGTCAGGATCGGATACCACAGGCAGATGATACCCACATTCCATTTGCGATGCAGCTTGGCGATCTGGTCCGGTATCCTGTCGTAGTCGGCCTTGACCTCGTAGCTGGGGTCGATCAGCAAAAGCCCGCGCCGCGGCTCGGGCGGGCAAAGGGCCTGGGCCATGGCAAACCCGTCCTGCCGGTGGATGCGCGCGCCATAGGGCGACATGGCGAATTCAAGGGCTGCATGTTCCTGCGGATGCAATTCGGCCAGGTGCATCCGGTCCGATGGGCGCAGGATCTGCGCCGCCAGCAGCGGTGATCCGGCATAGGCATTCGCACCATGGGTGGCCCGCACCTGCGCCAGGGCCGCCAGGTAGGGGTGATCGGCCGGCATTCCACCCGCGCGCAGAACCGCGCCGATCCCCGCCGCCGCTTCTCCGGTCTTCAGCGCCTCGGGCGCGTCCAGCAGATAGAGCGCGCGCCCCGCATGGGTTTCAAGATAGCTCAGGGGTTTGTCCTTGGCCGTCAGGTAGGTCAGCATGCGGCAGAGCAGCGCATGTTTGTGAACATCCGCCGGATTACCCGCGTGGTAGATATGTTGGTAGGACAGCATCCGCGCTGCATAGCCCATCGGCCGGGGTGGCGAAAGTGCGCTGATGAAGAATCAAGCGGGGTCTTTCGCTGGGGCCACCCTGGCCCTATAAGGACAAGTGGCCCGCCGTGGCAGAGTCGCGGCCAGCTTGCACAATTTCAACAATGGACTGACGCAATGTCAATTTTCGATAAGATGCCCAGTATTTTTGCCTCGGACATGGCGATCGACCTCGGCACGGCCAATACCTTGGTCTACGTCAAGGGCAAGGGCATCGTGCTGAGCGAACCGTCCGTTGTGGCCTATCACGTGAAGGACGGTGTAAAGAAGGTTCTGGCCGTGGGCGAAGACGCCAAGCTGATGCTGGGCCGCACCCCCGGCAGCATCGAGGCGATCCGCCCGATGCGCGATGGTGTGATCGCCGATTTCGACACGGCCGAAGAGATGATCAAGCATTTCATCCGCAAGGTCCTCAAGCGGTCGACCTTTTCAAAACCCAAGATCATCGTCTGCGTGCCCCATGGTGCGACCCCGGTCGAGAAACGCGCGATCCGCCAGTCGGTGCTGTCGGCGGGTGCGCGCCGCGCGGGCCTGATCGCCGAACCGATTGCCGCCGCGATCGGAGCGGGCATGCCGATCACCGATCCCACGGGCAACATGGTTGTCGATATCGGCGGCGGCACGACCGAGGTTGCGGTGCTGTCGCTGGGCGACATCGTCTATGCCCGTTCCGTCCGTGTCGGTGGCGACCGCATGGACGAGGCGATCATCAACTACCTGCGGCGCCAGCACAACCTGCTGGTCGGCGAGGCGACGGCGGAACGCATCAAGACCTCGATCGGCACCGCGCGGATGCCCGATGACGGGCGCGGCACCTCGATGATGATCCGTGGCCGCGACCTTCTGAACGGCGTGCCGAAGGAAACCGAGATCAGCCAGGCGCAGGTGGCCGAGGCCCTCAGCGAACCGGTGCAGCAGATCTGCGAGGCGGTGATGACCGCGCTTGAGGCCACCCCGCCGGATCTGGCCGCCGATATCGTGGATCGTGGCGTCATGCTGACGGGTGGTGGTGCGCTGCTGGGCGATCTGGACCTGGCGCTGCGCGAGCAGACGGGGCTTGCCGTGTCCATCGCGGACGAGTCGCTGAACTGCGTGGCCCTGGGGACCGGCAAGGCACTGGAATACGAGAAGCAGCTGCGTCACGCGATCGATTACGACAGCTGATCCTTTCACCCTCTGACACCAGGGGTCCAACGTGGCAAAGGACAAATCGCAGGCCGATGACTATCTTGCCCCCCTCAAGCGCTTGCTTGTGGGGGTATTGGTCCTGTGCCTGATCGGTCTGTTCCTGCTGTGGCGGATCGACAGTCCGCGCGTCGAACGCTTTCGCGCGGCGGTGGTGGACAGGGTCGTGCCTAGCTTCGACTGGGCCATGGCGCCGGTCACGGCCTCGGTGAACCTTGTGCGGGATTTCCAGAGCTATCAGCGGATCGTCCAGCAGAACCAGGATCTGCGAAACGAATTGCAGAAGATGAAGGCCTGGAAAGAGGCCGCACTTCAGCTGGAACAGGAAAACGCCCGCCTTCTGGACCTCAACAAGGTGCGGCTGGACCCGCGCCTGACCTTTGTCACCGGTGTGGTTCTGGCCGACAGCGGCTCGCCCTTCCGGCAGTCCGTGCTGCTGAACGTGGGCGCGCGCGACGGGATCGTCGATGGCTGGGCCACGATGGACGGCATCGGCCTTGTGGGGCGCATCTGGGGCGTGGGGCGCGACACGGCGCGGGTGATCCTGCTGACCGATCCGGCCAGCCGTATCCCCGCCACGATCCAGCCTTCGGGACAGACCGCGATCGTGCAGGGCGACAATACGGCCGCTCCGCCGATCTCGTTCCTCGAGGATCCTGACCTCGTGCGCCCCGGCGACAGGGTCGTGTCTTCGGGTGACGGCGGCGTGTTTCCGGCCGGCCTGCTGATCGGTCAGGTCGCCGCCGATCCCGGCGGGCGGCTGCGCGTGATCCTTGCCGCCGACTATGAGCGGCTTGAATTCCTGCGCGTGCTGCGCAACCCCGGCACCGAGGTCATCCGCGATCCCGGTGCGCTGGTGGCCCCGCAGGACCAGCGCCTTGCCCCGTCCCCCCTGCCCGAAGATGGGGCGATCCTGTCCGAAACGGAGGGCAGCAATGGCTGAGGGCAGCACGACCCGCGTCTGGGGCATGCGCATGATGTACCTTGCTCTTGCGCTGGTGCTGATCTTCGCGCAGCTCATGCCGCTGGATTTCAGCCCACAGGCCTGGGCGGGTCCCGATCTTCTGGTGGCCTTCACCTTTGCCTGGGCGCTGCGCCGCCCCGAGTTCGTCCCGGCCCTGTCGATCGGCCTTGTGGTGCTTCTGGCCGATCTTCTGTTCCTGCGCCCGCCGGGATTGTGGGCAGCCCTGATGGTGCTTGGCACCCAGGCCCTGCGGAACCGGGCGCGCAATCTGCGCGATCAACCCTTCGTGATGGAATGGCTGGCCGTAGCGGGCGTGTTTCTTGCGATATCCGTGGCAAACCGGCTGGTTCTGGCCATCCTGATGGTGCCGCAAGCGCCTTTGGGGCTGACGATCATCCATGTGCTGATGACCTTGATCTGCTATCCGGTCGTGGTCATGCTGTCACAATGGGTCTTCGGGGTGCGCAAGGCGGCACCAGGGGACCTGGACAGGCTGGGGCAACGGATATGAGACGCAACCCGAAGGACAGCGCCGATTCCTCGCGCCGGATCACCCGGCGCGGCCTGATCCTGGGTGGGGCACAGTTGGCCTTCATGGGAATCCTCGGCCTCAGGATGCGTTACATGCAGGTCGAACAGGCCGATCAGTTCCGCGTTCTGGCCGAAGAGAACCGGATCAGCATCCGCCTGATCGCACCAGCCCGCGGGCAGATTTTCGACCGCAACGGCGCGATGATCGCCGAAAACCAGCCCAGCTACCGGATCGTCATGGTGCGCGAGGATGCCGGCGACATCGATCTTGTCATGCGGCGTCTGGCGGCGCTGATCGACCTGTCAGAGGAAGACCAGGCGCGCGCCCTCAAGGAAATGCGCGACAGCCGCGGGGACACGCAGGTCACGGTGGCCGACCGTGTCAGCTGGGAAGATATCTCGAAGGTCGCGATCAACGCCCCTGCCCTGCCCGGCGTCACGCCCGAGGTCGGGTTGTCGCGCGCCTATCCGATGGGGCCGGATTTCGCGCATGTGGTGGGCTATGTCGGTCCGATCAGCGATTACGACCTGGAGCGGATCGAGAACCCCGACCATCTGCTGCGCATCCCGCGCTTCCAGATCGGCAAGGTCGGGCTTGAATCGCGCATGGAAGACGTGCTGCGCGGCAAGGCCGGCACCAAACGGGTCGAGGTGAATGCCGCAGGCCGCGTGATGCGCGAACTGGACCGCCAGGAGGGCAAGGCCGGCGCGAATATCCAGCTGACCGTGGACAATGCCTTGCAGTCCTATGTCCAGGCCCGGCTTGCGGGGGAAAGTGCCGCCGCCGTCGTGATGGATTGCCAGACGGGCGACCTTCTGTCCATCGCCTCGGCCCCCAGTTTCGATCCCAACCTTTTCGTGCGCGGCATTTCGGTGGCGGATTACGCGACCCTGACCGAGAACACCTATCGCCCGCTGGCCAACAAGACGGTGCAGGGACTTTACCCGCCGGGGTCCACCTACAAGATGGTGACGGTGCTTGCGGCACTGGATGCCGGCGTGGTCACACCCGAGGAAACCGTGTGGTGTCCGGGTCACATGGAAGTATCCGGGCGGCGCTTTCACTGCTGGAAACGCGCAGGTCACGGCCACATGAACCTTGAAACCGCGCTGCGCGAAAGCTGCGACGTCTATTACTACGATCTGGCGCTGAAAGTGGGTATCGACGCAATGTCGGCCATGGCCGAAAAGCTGGGCATCGGCGTGCGCTTCGATCTGCCGATGTCGGCGGTGGCGCGGGGCCGCGCCCCGACCCGCGACTGGAAACGCGAGAACGTGGGCCAGGACTGGGTGGTGGGCGATACGGTCAACGCCTCGATCGGACAGGGCTTCGTGCTGACCTCGCCGCTGCACCTGGCGGTGATGACGGCGCGGCTGGCCGTGGGCCGCAAGGTAGAGCCGCGCCTGATCCGCAGCATCGACGGGATCGAGCAGCCCATCGTCCCGGCGGAACCGCTGGGCTTCAACGAGAACCACATGCGCGCGATCCGTCGCGCGATGTTCGAGGCCACGAACAACCGACGCGGCACGGCCTATGGCAGCCGGATCATCACGGACGGCTATCGCATGGCGGGCAAGACCGGCACCAGCCAGGTCCGTAACATCACCGCCGCCGAACGGGCGCGGGGCGTGATCCGCAACGAGGACCTGCCCTGGGAACGGCGCGATCACGCGCTGTTCGTGAACTATGCGCCCTACGATGATCCGCGCATCGCCGTGGCGGTGGTCGTGGAACATGGCGGCGGCGGCTCGGCGGTTGCGGCGCCCGTGGCGCGCGACATCACGCTGCAGGCGCTCTACAGGGGCGACCCGCCGCTTGACGCCTATCCCGAGGGGGACCGTTCCCGCATCCAGGCCTTGCAGGAAAGGCTGCGCCGCGAGCGCGCGCCGGCCACACGGCCCGGACAGGATCGCGCATGAGTTATCTTGAGTATACCGTCAAGACGGTACCCTCGGGCATCCGCAAGGTGCTCTATCTCAACTGGCCGTTGCTGCTGCTGCTGATCGCCGTGGCCAGTGTCGGTTTCCTGATGCTCTATTCCGTGGCGGGCGGATCGTTCAGCCCCTGGGTCGAGCCGCAGATGAAGCGTTTCGCCCTGGGTCTTGTGGCCATGTTCATCGTGGCGCTTGTGCCGATCTGGTTCTGGCGCAACATGGCGGCCGTTGCCTATCTGGTGTCCCTGGCGCTTTTGCTGATGGTCGAATTCTTCGGCGTCACCGGCATGGGTGCGCAACGCTGGATCGACCTGGGGTTCATGCGGCTGCAACCATCGGAACTGGCCAAGGTCACGCTGGTGATGTTCCTGGCCGCCTATTACGACTGGTTGCCGATGAAGAAGGTCTCGCATCCGTTCTGGGTTGCGGTGCCGCTGTTCCTGATCATGCTGCCGACCTTTCTGGTGCTGACACAGCCCGATCTGGGCACGGCCCTGCTGCTGGTGTTCGGCGGCGGCGGGCTGATGTTCGTGGCCGGGGTGCATTGGGGGTATTTTGCGGCTGTCATCGCCTCGGGTGTGGGGCTTGTGGTGGCGGTGTTCCAATCACGCGGCACATCTTGGCAATTGCTCAAGGATTATCAGTATCGCCGGATCGACACCTTCCTGGACCCGGCGCAGGACCCGTTGAACGCGGGCTATCACATCACGCAGGCCAAGATCGCGCTGGGTTCGGGCGGCTGGACGGGCCGCGGCTTCATGCAGGGTACGCAAAGCCGTCTGAACTTCCTGCCCGAGAAACACACCGATTTCATCTTCACCACACTGGCCGAGGAATTCGGCTTCATCGGCGGGATCTCGTTGCTGGGGCTTTATGCGCTGATCATCGTTTTCTGCGTCGCCAGCGCCCTGTCGAACAAGGACCGTTTCGCCTCGTTGCTGACATTGGGCGTCGCGCTGACCTTCTTTCTCTATTTCGCCGTGAACATGTCGATGGTCATGGGCCTTGCGCCCGTCGTCGGCGTGCCCTTGCCGCTGGTCAGCTACGGCGGATCGGCGATGCTGGTGCTGATGGCCGCCTTCGGGCTGGTCCAAAGCGCCCATATCCACAAACCAAGGTAAGACCGCATGACCGTGAACATCCTTTTCGCCGCCAAGCCTGCCAGCTGGGCCGCCTATGAAACGCCGCTGAAGACCGCACTGCATGAGGCAGGTGTGTCCGCCGACCTGCGGCGCGACTTTGCGCCCGCCGAGGTGGATTACATCGTCTATGCGCCCGACAGCACGGTGCAGGATTTCACGCCCTATACCCGCTGCAAGGCCGTCCTGAACCTTTGGGCCGGGGTCGAGAACGTGGTCGGCAACACCACATTGACCCAGCCGCTGGCGCGGATGGTCGATCATGGGCTGACGCAGGGCATGCTGGAATGGGTCACGGGCCGTGTGCTGCGTCATCATCTGGGGATGGATGCGCATATCCACGGGCTGCAGGGCCGCTGGGATAAGCATGTTCCCCCATTGGCCGAAGATCGTCCGGTAACGATCCTGGGCATGGGTGCGCTGGGATCGGCCTGCGCAAGGGCGCTGGCGGGTCTGGGCTTTGACGTGACCGGCTGGAGCCGCAGTGCGCATGACGTGGAAGGCGTGCGCTGTCTGCATGGCGATGCCGGTTTGGCGCAGGCACTGTCCACCGCCGAAATCGCGGTGCTGCTGCTGCCGCTGACGGCGGCGACCCAGAACCTGTTGAACGCGGACCGTCTGGCGCAGATGCCGCGCGGCGCGGTGATCCTGAACCCCGGACGCGGCGCGCTGATCGACGACGATGCGCTGCTGGCGGCGCTGGACAGCGGCCAGATCGGCCATGCCACGCTGGACGTGTTCCGCGTGGAACCCCTGCCCGGCGATCACCCGTTCTGGGCGCATCCCTCTGTCACGGTCACGCCCCATCTCGCCTCCGAGACGCGCCCCACCTCGGCTTCGCGCGTGATCGCGGAAAACGTGCGGCGCGGCGAAGCGGGCGAGCCTTTCGTACATCTGGTGGATCGCAAGCTGGGCTATTGATCCGGCCCTGACCTCAGCGCAGCTTGGGCGGGCGTGCCGGATCCGATCCCGGCGCCATGCGCAGGACCTCCTGCACCGCTTCGACCGGCTGAGGCAGATCGAAGCGCAGGCCATGCTGGGCCAGACGTGACGCCATCGGTTCGGCCGCGCGGAAGAACGCCACATCCAGCGCGCCCGCCTCGATCCCCGAGAATGTCAGCGCCTCGGCCACGGCTTTGGCCAGGGCTCCTTGCGCACCGGGTGCGGCATCGACAAAGGCCAGCATGTGCCCCTTGCCACCCCCCTCATAGGTCACGCCCAAAAGATAGGCCGCCTCGGCCAGGCCGGCGGCGCTGGCCAGCTTGGCATCCAGCGCCGTCAGCAGCAGTTCGGGCAAGCCGCGCGGCGGGGCCAAGCCTTCGATCCGCGCCTCGGCCTCGGCGGGTGCGTTGCCCAGGGTGCCCGCCAGCCATGTGACCGCCTGCGGCGGGATCAGGATCGAGGATGGCGCCACATCAAGGTTCACACCCATGCCGATGCCCTGCTCGGCCAGAAGCCCCGCGATGACACGTCCCGACAGCGCCGCATAGGGCGCGGGCTTGCCCACGAATTGCGCGAGCCGGTCATCACGGTCGAAGACCAGCACGAAACTTGCATCCCCCAGATCGAAAACCTCGGGGGTGATGTTGTCGCCCTGTGCTTCCTCGGTCAGCAGCAGAAACAGCTCGCAATCGGCCAGGCGTTCATAAAAACGCAGGCGCGCGGCATCATCATCGGGCGCGGCCTCCATCGCGGAATGGGCGGCATCAAGCGGGGTCAGGTCGGTCATCCATCACTCTCCGGACAGCGGCGCGCAGCGCGGGCAGAACCTCGGCCGCGAACCACGGATTTTTGCGAAGCCAAGCGGTATTGCGCCAGGACGGGTGAGGCAAGGGGAAAACCCCGGGGGCACGGGCGCGCCAATCCGCCACCGTTTGCGTCACCGGCGCGCGGCTGCCCAGGTGCCAGCGATGCGCATGCCCCCCCACCAGGATGCGCAACCCGATCCGCCCCAGCCGGTCCATGACCTGCCCGTGCCATGTCCGCGCGCAGACGGGCGGTGGCGGCAGGTCCGCCCCCTTGGCGTCATAGCCCGGAAAGCAGAAGGCCATCGGCACGATCGCGACCCTGTCCCTGTCGTAGAATTCATCCCGCGACAGTCCCAACCAGTCGCGCAAACGGTCGCCCGAAGGGTCATCGAAGGGCCGCCCCGACAGATGCACCCGCATCCCCGGCGCCTGCCCGGCGATCAGCAGTCGCGCGCCCGGACGAAACCACACGACCGGACGCGGTGCATGGGCAGTCGCCGTTGCGGTAAAACGCGCATGGCACAGGGTGCAGGCCGCGATGTCGCGGGCAAGATCGCAAGGCAGATCGGTCATAGGACGCAGTCTAGCATTCGGCTCGGACAGGTCCATACCGGCAAACCTGACAGGCAACTTCGGCTTGGTGAATTTTCACGAGTTAAGGTATAGTCGCGCACGAAAGCCATAATGTGGCCTCGAAAGTGTGTGATTTTCAGCCAATGGCTCGACAGATGCCCGGAGCCGTTGATAAGTGGGAGTTAACATAACCCCGTTAAGAGGGTGGGCAGGAGCAGACCGGAGCGTTTGATGCTCGAATTCGAGAATGTCAGCAAGTCCTTCTGGACGGGCACACAACGCAAGGTGATCCTTGATCGTGTCAGTTTCCGCGTGGAACTGGGCAATTCGCTGGGCATTCTGGCACCCAACGGCACCGGCAAGACCACTCTGATCAACATGATGGCGGGGCTGGAAAAGCCCGATGAAGGGGTGATCCGCCGCGAGGCGCGCATCAGTTTTCCGCTGGGCTTCATGGGCGGTGTGGTGTCGCGGGTGTCGGCTGTGGAAAACAGCCGCTACATCGCGCGCCTTTACGGCCTGGACCCCGATTATGTCGAAGCCTTCTGCCGCTGGCTCTGCAATCTGGGCGAATATTTCGAACAACCGCTGGGCACCTATTCCTCGGGGATGCGGGCGCGTTTCTCGTTCGCGCTGATGCTGGCGCTGGATTTCGACATCTACCTGATCGACGAGGGGATGCCGTCCTCGACCGATGCCGAGTTCAACCGCAAGGCCGGCGATGTCCTGCGCGAAAGGCTGCGCACCACGACGGTGATCATCGTCTCGCACCAGCCGCAAGTTCTTGAAAAATTTGCCCGATCTGCCGCAGTGCTGATGGATGGCAAGCTGCACATGTTTGACACCTTGGAAGAAGCGAAAGAGCTGTATGATTACGAAACCCAAGGCTAGGAAATTCCGCATTCGTCGCAGCCTTGTCGCGCCCGAGGCCGACACCGGCCAGGCCCAGGGGCTGGCCCGTGCCGCCAATGCGCGCCCGCTGATCCCGCAGCCTGCCGGATTGTCCGCCTTGCAATCGGACGCATCCGGCCGGACCGAGGATCTGGCCGATCATATCGAACGCCGCCGCGCCGCGGCCCGCGCCGAATTGCAGGGGCAGGCGCCGATCCCGGATGATTCCGGTCCCGATTTCTCTGAACTGATCACGACCTCGCCGCATGCCGAAGCCGGTCCCGAGATCGACGCCATTCGCCGCGAGGGTCTGACGGGGCGGCAATTGCGCATGGCGCGCAGGGTGGCACAGAAACACGGTCTTGCGCCCACCTCTGATTTCGACGCGGTGCGCCTGCTGCGTGCCGAAGGGATCGACCCGTTCCAGCGCAGCACCATGCTTGACCTGGTCATGCCCCGCGAAGACGAGGACGAGGATGACACAGCGGCCCCGGCGCATCAGCGCGACACCGCGCCGGTCGCCCCTGCCGGGGGCACCCCGATCGGGCGGGTCCAGCTGCCGCAGACGATGCCCTCGGGCAACCCCTATCTGCCCTCGACCGAGACCAGCCCGGCCGAGCGTCGGGCCCGCGACATCATGGACATCCAGCGTGACATCGCCCGTCGGCGGCGGCGCAAGCTGGTCCTGCTGCTGACACGGCTGAGCGCCTTTGTCTTTCTGCCGACCTTCCTGGCCGGATGGTATTATTTCGTCCATGCCACGCCGATGTACGCCACCAAGTCGGAATTCCTGATCCTTCAGGCGGATGCGCAGGGTGGTTCGGGGTTGGGCGGACTGCTCAGCGGTACGCAATTCGCCACGAACCAGGACAGTATCGCGGTGCAATCCTACATGCAGTCGCGCGATGCGATGCTGCGCCTGAACGAGGACATGGGTTTCAAGGCCCATTTCAAGCAGGAGTGGATCGACCCGATACAGCGCCTCGAGGCGGATGCCACGGATGAGGCCGCCTACAAGGTCTACAAGAAGAACGTGAAGATCGGATACGACCCCACCGAGGGCGTGATCCGCATGGAAGTGATCGCCGCGGATCCGCAGATCAGCGCGGAATTCTCGTCGCACCTGATCCAGTATGCCGAGGATCGGGTGGACGAGCTGTCACGCCGCAAGCGCGAGGACCAGATGCGCGATGCAAGGGCCAGCCTGGAAATCGCCAAGACTGACCGACGCGAGGCGCAGGAACGGCTGGTTGCCCTGCAGGAAGGGTCGATCCTGGATCCGCAGGGCGAGATTGCCAGCATCCGGGCGCTGATCAACGCGGTCGAACTGCAGCTTCAGGAAAAGGAACTGGCGCTGAATTCGCAGCTGACCAACGCACGGCCCAACGCGGCCCGCGTCGATGCCCTGCGGTCAGAGGTGCAGTTGCTGCGCAACGATCTGGACAGGCAGAACCGCCGCCTGAATGACGCCACCGAAGGTCAAAGCTCGCTGGCCGCCATGACTGCGCAGATCCAGATGGCGCAGGCCGATCTGGCAACGGCAGACCTGTTCCTGCAATCCGCGTTGCAAAACGAAAAGCAGACCGAGCTTGAGGCGAACCGCCAGGTACGATACCTGACGACCAGCGTGCGGCCCGTGGCCCCGGACGAGCCGACCTATCCGCGCGCGTTCGAGAACACGATCCTTGCCTTCCTTATCTTCTCGGGAATTTACCTGATGATCTCACTTACCGCCTCGATCCTGCGCGAACAGGTGTCCAGCTGACATGAAGACAGTTTCAATCGGCTCTCTGAGCGTCGGCAATGACGCGCCCCTGACTGTCATCGCGGGACCCTGCCAGCTGGAAAGCGCGGATCACGCGCTGATGATCGCGACGCGGATGCAGGCGATCTGCGCTGCGGCGGGCGCGCAATACATCTTCAAGGCCAGCTTCGACAAGGCAAACCGCACCTCTGTCGCGGGACAGCGTGGGCTGGGCCTTGAAGACGGCTTGCGTGTCCTGCAGCAGGTCAAGGATACCTTGGGCCTGCCCGTGCTGACGGATGTGCATACCGAGGCGCAATGCGCCCCCGTGGCCGAAGTCTGCGATGTCCTGCAGATCCCGGCGTTCCTGTGCCGCCAGACCGATCTTCTGCTGGCGGCGGGCCAGACCGGCGCGGTGATCAACGTCAAGAAGGGTCAGTTCCTTGCCCCCTGGGACATGCCCAACGTGGTCGCCAAGATCGAAAGCACCGGCAATAGCCGCATCCTCTTGACCGAACGCGGCACATCCTTCGGCTACAACACGCTTGTGACCGACATGCGCGCCCTGCCCCAGATGGCCGCGACCGGCTATCCGGTGGTGATGGACGCCACCCATTCGGTGCAGCAACCCGGCGGCAAGGGCGGATCCAGCGGCGGTCAGCGGGAATTTGCCCCGGTGATGGCACGCGCCGCCGTATCGCTTGGCATTGCCGCGGTTTTCATCGAAACCCATGAGGATCCGGACAATGCCCCGTCCGACGGCCCGAACATGATTCCGCTTGACCGTATGGAGGCTTTGATCGGCAGCCTGATGGCCTTTGACCGTCTGGCCAAGGCCGATCCGATCCGCCTTTGAACTTTTTTCAAACAAGAAAGATTGCCCCCGTGACCAAACCTGCGCCCACAGTGACACCGAACACCTGGGAATTCCTGCGTGATCCGATGATCACGCCGACCGGCTTTCGCGAATATGACGCGCGCTGGAAATACCCTGACCAGATCAACCTGCCCGGCATTACGGCGCTGGGTCTGGGTCTGGGCACCCAGATGCGCCGGCGCGGCATCGCCCCCGTGATCGCGGTGGGCAATGACTATCGGGACTATTCGCTGTCGATCAAGAACGCGCTGATCCTTGGCCTGATGCAGGCGGGAATCACGGTCAAGGATATTGGCCCTGCGCTGTCGCCCATGGCCTATTTCGCACAGTTCCACCTTGATGTGCCGGCCGTGGCGATGGTGACGGCCAGCCACAATCCCAATGGCTGGACCGGGGTCAAGATGGGCTTTGACCGCCCCCTGACCCATGGCCCGGACGAGATGGCGGAATTGCGCGACATCGTGCTGAACGGTGAAGGACAGCCCGCCCCCGGCGGCGCCTATGAATTCGTCGAAGGTGTGCGCGAGGCCTATCTGGACGATCTGGTGGGTGACTTCCGCATGACGCGCAAGCTGCGGGTGGTCTGCGCCACGGGCAATGGCACGGCATCGGCCTTTGCGCCGGAGCTGTTCCGCCGCCTGGGGGTCGAGGTGATCCCCAGCCACAACACGCTGGACTACACCTTTCCGCATTACAACCCGAACCCCGAAGCGCTGGAAATGCTGCATGACATGTCCGACAGCGTCAAAGCCTCGGGCGCGGATTTCGCGCTGGGGTTTGACGGAGACGGCGACCGCTGCGGCGTGGTCGATGACGAGGGTGAAGAGATTTTCGCCGACAAGATGGGTGTCATCATGGCGCGCGACCTGTCGAAACTCTATCCCGGCAGCACCTTTGTCGCGGATGTGAAATCCACGGGGCTGTTCGCCAGCGATCCCGAACTGCAGAAGAACGGCGTCAAGGCGGATTACTGGAAGACCGGGCACAGCCACATGAAGCGGCGCGTCAAGGAGCTGGGCGCGCTGGCCGGGTTCGAGAAGTCGGGCCATTACTTTCTGGCCGGTCCCATCGGGCGCGGCTATGACTGCGGGATGCGCGTGGCCGTCGAGGTCTGCAAGCTGATGGACCGCAACCCCGACATGTCCATGTCCGACCTGCGCCGCGCCCTGCCGCAGACTTGGGCAACGCCGACGATGTCACCCTATTGCAGCGATACCGAGAAGTACCAGGTGCTGGAGCGGTTGGTGGACAAGCTGGTGGCCAAGCATGCGGCGGGCGAGACGCTGGCCGGGCGCAAGATCGCGCAGGTGGTCACAGTCAATGGTGCGCGGGTCATCCTGGACAATGGCGGCTGGGGTCTGGTGCGGGCCTCGTCGAACACGCCGAACCTGGTTGTCGTCTGCGAAAGCCCCGAAAGCGAAGCCGAGATGCGGGCCATCTTTGCCGAGATCGACGCGGTGATCCGGACCGAACCCAGCGTGGGCGATTACGACCAGACGATCTGATCATTTGGTGACGGAATGACAAAGGCCCCGGAAACCCGGGGTCTTTTTTATGTCAGGCGGCCAGTCCGCGGCCTTTCAGCAGGGCCTCGACCCCCGGCAGGCGGCCACGGAACGCAGTGTAAAGCTCTGCCGGGTCGCGCGATCCGCCTGTGGACAGGATGAACGCCTCAAGCGCCTGGGCGCGTTCGGGGTCAAAGGCGCTGCCTGCTTCCTCGAAGGCGGCAAAGGCGTCGGCATCCATCACCTCGGACCACATGTAGCTGTAATAGCCGCTGGAATAACCGTCACCGGAAAAGACATGCGCGAAATGCGGTGTCGCGTGGCGCATCGCGATGGTGCGCGGCATCCCCAGTTCGGCCAGAACCTCGGCCTGTTTCGCCATGGGATCGGCGGGCGGCGCGCCTTCGTGAAACGCCAGATCGACAAGGGCCGAGGCGACATATTCGACGGTCTGAAACCCCATGTCGAAGGTCGCAGCCCCCAGCAGCCGGTCCAGCATGTCGCGCGGCATGGGTTGGCCCGTTTCGGCATGGGTGGCAAATTCGGCCAGCACTTCCGGCACTTCCAGCCAGTGTTCGTAAAGCTGGCTGGGCAATTCCACGAAATCGCGCGCCACGGATGTGCCCGAGATGGACGGATAGGTCACATCCGACAGCATCTGGTGCAGGGCATGGCCGAATTCATGAAACAGCGTGCGCGCATCGTCATAGGACAGAAGCGCGGGATCGCCCTTGGCGAAGTTGCACACGTTGATCACGATGGGGTGGCGCACCTCGGGCCATTTCGCCTGTGACTGCATCGCCGAGCACCATGCGCCCGAGCGTTTCGATCCGCGCGCGAAGTAGTCGCCGATGAAGACGGCCACGTGCTGGCCGCCGCGCGTCACCTCCCATGCGCGGGCGTCGGGATGGTAGAGCGGCAGGTCCAGCGGCGTGAACTCCAGCCCGAACAGCCGGTTGGCGCAGGCAAAAGATGCCTCGATCATGCGGTCCAGTTGCAGGTAGGGCTTCAACGTCGCCTCATCCAGATCATGTTCGGCCTGACGGCGGCGGGCGGCGTAGTAGTGCCAGTCCCATGGTTCCAGATCGCCGTTGATCCCGTCCTCATGCATCATGCGTTCCAGAACGGCGGCATCCGCTTCGGCCTGCGCGCGGGCCGGGGTCCAGACCGCCATCAGCAGATCACGCACGGCATCGGGCGTGCGGGCCATTTCTGTTTCCAGCTTGTAGGCGGCAAAGCTGTCATACCCCAGCAGGGCCGCGCGTTCGGCGCGCAGCAACAGGATCTCGGCGGCGATAGCGCGGTTGTCCGTGTCCCCACCGTTGGCACCGCGCGCAACCGAGGCGCGCCATGCCCGTTCGCGCAGCTCGCGGCGCGGCGAGAATTGCAGGAAGGGCGTGATCAGCGAGCGTGACAGGGTGATGACCGGGCCATCCGCGCCCTTTTCCATGCCTGCGGCGCGGGCCGCCGAGACCAGAAAACCGGGCAGACCTTCCAGATCATCCTCGGACAGGGGCAGCATCCATGACCGCTCATCTGCCAGAAGGTTCTGTGTGAACTGCGTGCCCAGCACGGCAAGGCGCGACTTGATGGCGGCCATGCGCGCATCCTCGGCCCCTGACAGGGCCGCACCGGACCGCACAAATCCGCGATGCGTCAGCATCAGGACGCGCTGCTGCTCTTCGGTCAGGTCAAGGTCGTCAAGGCGCGCCCAAAGGTCGGCCACGCGCGCAAAAAGCGCCTTGTTGGCGGTGATTTCGGCGGAATGCGCAGCCAGACGGGGCGAGAAGGCGCGTTGCAATTCCTCGCGCGCAGGTGTGCTGTCGGCCCCGGCCACGGTATAGAAGACCGACAGGACCTGATCGAGTTCCTTGCCTGCCGCCTCAAGCGCGCCAACGGTATTGTCGAAATCGGCGGCTGCCGGGTTTGCGGCTATCGCGTCGATCTCGGCCTTGTGCGCTGCAAGGGCGGCGTCGAAGGCCGGGGCGAAATCGGTATCTGCGATCCGGTCGAACGGTGCCAGCCCGAAGGGCGTGGTCCAAGTCTCAAGCAGCGGGTTGGTCATCGGTGGTCACTCCTACAGGTCGGGATGCGGCGCAGGCAGGGCAGTCATCGCGCCTGTGCAGGCGAATGGTGCGGTGTTCGGCATAAAGCGCGTCATGGATCAGCATGCGCCCGCGCAGGTCCTGCCCGGCGCCGGTAATCAGCTTGATCGCCTCAAGCGCCATCATGGATCCGACAACCCCCGGCAGGGGGCCGATCACGCCGGCTTCGGCGCAAGAGGGGGCCAGACCGGCGGCGGGGGCTTCGGGGAAGATGCATTGATAGCAGGGCCCGCCACGCGCGGGGTCGAAGAGGGCGATCTGCCCTTCCCATTGCGACAACGCGCCCGAAATCAGCGGCTTGCCCAGCGCCACGGCGGTCGCATTGACCAGGTAGCGCGTCGCGCTGTCATCGGTGCCGTCCAGGATCAGGTCATATTCCGCGAAAAGATCGGAAGCGAGATCGGCCGTCAGGCGGCGATTGTAGGGGCGCACCGTCACGAAAGGGTTCTGCGCGCGCATCGCGGCCTCGGCGGAAAAGACCTTGGGCATGCCGATGCGGTCATCGGTATGGATCACCTGCCGCTGCAGGTTGGAGTTGTCCACGCTGTCGTCGTCGATCACGCCGATCGTGCCGACGCCTGCCGCCGCCAGGTAAAGAAGAACAGGCGATCCCAGCCCACCCGCGCCGATGACCAATACCTTCGCTTCTTTCAGGCGACGCTGACCCGTGCCGCCCAATTCGCGCAACACGATATGGCGGGCATAGCGGTCAAGTTCGGTTGCCGAAAAAGGACCTGTGGGTGCTGCATCCTGCGGGATCGCTGCCGTGTCATCTGCACGCGCCCGCAGGCGCGACAAGACCGCGCGATAGGCCAGCACCAGCACCGCAAAGCCGCCCAGAAGCAACCAGGGCGCAGCACTGCCCCCTGTCGACAGGCGCAGGGGCGCGTTGTCAGGCAAGGTCAGGTGGATCACCACGACCCCGACCCACAGGAATGCGATCATGATCCAGCGCATGCGGCGCGGCGTGCCCATGAAGGCACCTATCCCCCAAAGAACGCCCGCCATGACAAGAACCAGCGCCATATGTCAGCCCCGCCCGGTCGAGCCGAAGCCGCCCTGCCCGCGCGCGGATGCCTCCAGCGAGTCGACTAGATCGAAGGCAGCGCGCAGAACGGGGGCCACCACCATCTGCGCGATCCGGTCGCCATGGGCGATGTGGAACGGCTCGGTCCCCGCGTTCATCAGGATTACCCCCAGAGGGCCGCGATAGTCGCTGTCGATGGTGCCGGGGCTGTTGGGCAGGGTTATGCCATGCTTCAGCGCAAGGCCCGATCGCGGCCTGACCTGCACCTCGTAGCCGTCAGGTATCTCAAGGCGCAGGCCGGTCGGGACAAGCATCCTTGCACCGGGGGCAAGGGTGGCACCATCCCGCTGATCGAGCGGAAAATTCGCGCGCAGGTCCGCCCCGGCGGCCCCGGCCGTTTCATAGCTGGGCAAGGGCAGATCGGGATCCGCCTCTGGCGTCCTGGTGCAGCGGATGGTCAGCATGTGGCGCCTCTTGCCCTGATCGTCGTGAAAGCCCGGATCGCGCCTGCGGAACCGGGCGGTGCGCCGCATGATACCATGACTGGCAGGCGGCCTTGCCAGAAGACATAACCGAAAGGCCCCGCGTTGCAAGGCATCAGGGGGCATCCCGCTGGACAAGTGGGGGACAGATCCGGATCATGCGGTAACAACCATCGCCATTTTTCCGAAATGCATCTGGCATGGAGGTGCCGCAGCCGCCCCACGTTGCAGGCGTCGAGGGCCGGACATGATGCGGCATGACCATGAGACACCCAGCCGCCCCCGGCGCAACGAAACACAGGCTTTGCAAGAATGATCAAAACGGGAATCAATATGCGCAATGACTTGCGGCTCATGGCCGCTTTTTTATTTTATTCTTGCACAATTCTTGCGGCACAGCTTTCTGCACTTCCATCGTTTGCGCAAACCCCGGAGGTATCCGTCACGGGTGTGGCACCGCCGGCAGGCGCCCCCTTGCCCTGGCCTGTCGCGGCCAGCCTGTCAGGGCCAACCGATCGCTATCCGCACAATGTGCTGGGCGATATTCCCGCCTTCACCAGCATGACCGTCAGCGCACAGGTATGTGAGGGCTGCCCGCAGCCCCGCGTGGGGCTGCGTGTCACGCTGGACGCGCCCCTTGTGTTCGAGGATGCGGCCCCCCGTCTTTGGGACATTACTGGCGATGGCCAGCCCGAGATCGTCGTGGTCCAAAGCCACGAAACCAAGGGCGCCCGACTGACCGCATGGGAGCTGGGCCAGACCGCATCAGGTGCGCCGGACCTCAAGCTGCTGGCCAGCACCGATTTCATCGGCACGCGGTTCCGCTGGCTTGCCCCTTTCGGGATCGGCGATTTCACCGGTGATGGCGCGGTCGAGATCGCCTATGTGGAAACCCCGCATCTGGGCAAGACGATGCGTCTTGTAGGGCTTGAGGGCAATCGACTTGTGTTGCGCGGCGCGCTGCGGGGCGTGACCAATCATCGGATCGGAGAGGAAAACATCGCAGGCGGGGTGCGCAATTGCGATGGCCGGGTCGAGGCCATTCTCGCCTCGGGTGACTGGCGCCGTATCGTCGCGGTGAGCTGGCAGGACGACGGGCTGGTCAGCCGCGACCTTGGCGCATTGGACCGTCGGCAGGATCTGACCAAGGCCCTGACCTGCGCACGGTAAAGCGACGGGTCAGACCAGCGCCTGCGCGATCCGGGCGGCCAGTTGCGCGGCAACCTGCTGTTTGGACATGCGCGGCCAGTCCTCGCGCCCCTCGACCGTGATCAGATGCACGGCATTCTCGGTGCCGCCCATGATCCCGGTTGCGGGGCTGACGTCATTGGCAACGATCCAGTCGCAGCCCTTGCGCGCCCGCTTGGCGGTGGCATTGGCGATGACATCATCGGTTTCCGCTGCAAAGCCGACAACAAGGCGCGGGCGATCCGTCTTGCGCTGGCTGACAGTTGCCAGGATGTCGGGGTTTTCGGCGAATTCCAGGACCGGCAGGCGGCCTGCATCCTTCTTGATCTTCGAGCCAGAGGATGAGGCCACGCGCCAATCCGCCACGGCTGCGGCAAAGACGGCCGCATCGGCGGGCAACGCGGCCTCGACCGCCGTCAGCATCTGCTGCGCCGTCTCGACCCGGACGACCTTTACACCCTGAGGCGCGGGCACATCGGCAGGGCCGGTGACAAAGACCACCTCGGCCCCGAGCGACGCCAATGCGCGCGCGATCGCGGTGCCCTGCGCGCCCGAAGAGCGGTTCGCGATATAGCGCACGGGATCAATCGGCTCATGGGTGGGGCCCGAGGTGACAAGGATGCGCTTGCCGGCCAATGGCCCCTGCCCCAGCGCGGTTTCGATCGCCGCCACGATTTCAAGCGGTTCCGACATGCGGCCCGGGCCATATTCGCCACAGGCCATATCGCCCGCATTCGGGCCGACAACACGCAGACCATCGCCCAGAAGCTGCGCCAGGTTGCGCTGCGTAGCTGGATGTTCCCACATGCGGACGTTCATCGCAGGGGCCATCAGCACCGGCGTATCCGTCGCCATCAACAAGGTCGAGGCAAGGTCATTGGCATGGCCATGGGCCATCTTGGCCATCAGATCGGCGGTCGCGGGGGCCACGACAACCAGATCGGCGACCCGCGACAACTGGATATGGCCCATCTCGGCCTCGTCCGTCAGGTCGAACAGATCTGTATAGACTTTCTCGCCCGCCAGCGCCGATACCGACAGGGGTGTCACGAATTCCGTGCCCGCCCTTGTCAGCACAGGCGTGACCGCCGCGCCGCGTTCGCGCAGGCGGCGGATCAGATCAAGCGACTTGTAGGCGGCGATCCCGCCGCCGATGATCAGAAGAATTCGTTTGCCTGCCAGCATGTTCCGCGCCTCCGCCAGATGCGCCGACAGTATGGCCAGCGCCGCCCCCTGACAAGGCCGCGCCGGATGACGGGATTTTCAGCCCTTGCTGCGGAACTGCAGGCAGGGATCCGGCCGTTCCACCGCAGGGGACGAAATCAGCGCATCAAAGTCGCCGGGGGTGCCGGTGCCGTCTTCCTGCTGGCCGATGGTAAAGACCTCAAGATCAGGGCGCAGCCCCGCGATATAGGCGGGCACGCCCCAATCCGCGCGGGCATGGCCATTGCCAGTGATCACGACAACCGGACCGCCCGTCACCGCCAGCGCCTTCAGGGTTTCGCGGGCCAGCACCGCGTCGCGCAGCCGCTGCAGGTCCACCATGATCGGCAGCATCTCGGGCGGCATGGCATTGCAGTGCGCCTGCTGCTGCAGATCTTCCTGCGCGGCCTGCAGATCGGGGGGCAAGGCCGTGGTGAGGCCGTAATCAGCTGCGTCATCACCGAAACTCTCGGCAATGCCCGCCTGCATCGCGGCGCGGGCGGCGTCGCGGGGCACGGCGGCCCCGTGAACAGCGGCATCGGGGGCTGCCGCGAAGATCGGGTAATACATGTCGAAATCGGGCCAGCCGCTATCTGCCCAGCCAAGCACATCGGCCAGCATTTCCTTGTCGTTGCGGTTCTGCGGCGTCACGCGCGCCGCCTGTTCGGCTGTCAGCATCTCGAAGACGATCGCGGCGGGCCGGACATGGGCGACAATCGCGGCCTGCGCGTCATGATGGCCCGGATTGTCATGCACCTCGCCGATGATGATCACCGGGGCGGTTGCCGCGCGATCCATGACCCCAGACGGCAATGGGCCCGCGAAAGCGGGCCCGGCAAGGATTGCAGCGATCAGGGCAAGACATCTCATGCGAGGAAGTCTTGCACCTCGCGCGACTGGCTTTCCAGCTTTTTGCGCATCTTGGCGAAAGCCGCGGCTTCCAGCTGGCGTACCCGCTCCTTGGACAGGCCCAGTTCTTCGCCAAGGCTTTCCAGGGTGCGCGGATCGTCACGCAGTTTACGCTCGCGCACGATGAACCGCTCACGGTCGTTCAGCGCCGCCAGCGCATCCAGCAACCAGTTGCGCAGGGCAGCGGTGTCATGCGCAGTCTCGACGATATCGGCGGCCTGGCTGCCCTCATCCTCGATCGTGTCGATCCATTCGCGCCCCTCATCTTCGGAAGACTGGGTGGCGTTGAGCGAGAAATCAGACCCTGAAAGGCGGCCCTCCATCATCTCGACGTCATGCAGCGGCACACCGATCTCGGTCGAGATCATCTGGCGCATCTGATGGCGATCCAGTTCTTCGCCGCGCGCCTGCGCTTCGCGCTCAAGCCGGGCCTGCACGCGACGCAGGTTGAAGAACAGCGATTTCTGACTGGAGGTCGACCCCGTGCGGACCATCGACCAGTTCCGCATCACGTAATCCTGGATGCTGGCCTTGATCCACCAGACCGCATAGGTCGAAAAGCGCACGCCACGATCCGGATCGAACTTGTCGGCCGCCTTCATCAGGCCAAGTCCGGCCTCCTGGATCAGGTCGTTCATCGGCGCGCCATAGCGGCGGAATTTCGACGCCATCGATATGGCAAGGCGCATGTAGGCGGTGATCAGGCGATGCAGCGCCGCCTCGTCACGGTGGTCGCGCCAGGCGTAGGCAAGTTTCAGCTCTGTCTCGGCATCCAGAAGCTCGGCCTTCATGGCTTTGCGCGACAGGGTCATGTCATTTGGTGCATCAAGTGCCATTTTTACCCCCTAACTGTGGCCTGACACGCCAAGGGCGCTAGGTAGGCCGTTTTTGTTTGTCTTGTGGTTTGATACGCAGGCAAAAACCGATCGGATCAAAAAAGATGACTCTGCAATGCTACCAAAGCTGACACTGGTTCTGGGTGGGGCCGCCTCGGGAAAGACCGCCTTTGCGGAACGTATGGTCCTGCAGAGCGGTCAGTCACCCGTCTACCTGGCCACGGCACAGGCCTGGGACGACGAGATGCGCGACAAGATCGCGCGTCACCGCGCAACCCGGGGCGAGGGATGGAAAACGTATGAGGCGCCATTGCACCTGGCCCCCGCCCTTGCAGAGATGCTGCCGCATCAGGCAGTCCTGCTGGATTGCGCCACCCTTTGGCTGAGCAACCATATGCTGGCAGAGAGTGACCTGCAGACCGCGGAAACCGCGCTTTTTGCGGCGCTGGACGCCTGTGCCGCACCCGTGGTGGTGGTCAGCAATGAAATAGGCATGAGCGTTGTTCCCGAAAACGCCCTGGCGCGTCGCTTTCGGCAGGCGCAGGGCGAATTGAACCAGAGGCTTGCGGCACGGGCGGCCCTCGTGGTGGCGGTCATGGCAGGCCTTCCACTGGTCTTGAAGGGCCAGATGCCGGGGCAGGCGTCATGAGCCGTTTTTTCTGGGTGCGTCATGGTCCGACACATGCGAAATCCATGGTGGGCTGGTCCGATCTTCCGGCTGACCTGTCGGATAGCGCGCAGTTGGCGCGGCTGTCCAAGGCCCTGCCGCAGGATGCCATCGTGATTTCGTCAGACCTGGTGCGGGCCACGGCGACGGCCGATGCCATTGCAAACGGGCGGCATCGCCTGCCGCATGACCCGGACCTGCGCGAGATCCATTTCGGCGCATGGGAGCTTGCGCGCTTCGACGAGGTCGAGGATCAGGCCCGTCTGCGGGCCTATTGGGACAATCCCGGCGACATCCGCCCTCCCGGCGGCGAAAGCTGGCACGAGGTGTCGGCCCGGGTCGACAGCAGCGTGTCGCGGTTGATCGCAGCGCATCCGGGCCGTGACATCATTGCAGTGGCGCATTTCGGCGTGATCCTGACCCAGGTGCAGCAGGCCTTGCAAATCGGCGCCTATGAGGCGTTCTCGCACCGGATCGACAACCTGTCGCTGACCGAACTGCATCTTGAGGACGGATCATGGCGGGCCCTGCGGATCAACCACCTGCCCTGATCACGCAGTTCGCGCGACGTGGGGCGTTAATCATTCCGAAAGAAAAACATCCTAGCCATTAACCATGGTGAAGGATGGGGTCAGGGATGGTGGCGCGCGCCAATGCGCATGTGCGCTATCCCTGCCGCTTCATGCTGGTGGCGGCCGCCAATCCCTGCAAATGCGGCTATCTGACCGATCCGGCAAGGGCTTGCACCCGCGCGCCGATCTGCGGCGAGGATTACATCGGACGGATCAGCGGCCCTTTGATGGATCGCTTCGATCTGCGGATCGAGGTGCCACCTGTCGCCTATACCGACCTTGACCTGCCCGCTTCGGGCGACAGTTCGGCCGAGGTGGCAGCGCGGGTGGCCGCGGCGCGAAAGATCCAGGCCACACGCTATGCCGAGGTGGCGGGCATGCACCTGAATGCCGATGCCGAGGGGGCCGTGCTCGACCGGATCGCGACACCCGACGCCGCCGGCAGGGCACTTCTGGGGCGGATCGCGGACCGCTTCGGCCTGACCGCGCGCGGCTATCACCGGGTCTTGCGGGTCGCGCGCACCATAGCTGACCTTGAAGGGGCCGAGGATGTCGCCAGTGTCCATGTGGCCGAAGCGGCCAGCTACCGGCTTGTCGGCGTCAGGGAAGCCTGATCCGGATCAGGCGCGCCTTGCTTCGATCCGTTCCCAGATGCGTGCGGCGATATTGACGCCATCGAAGCGTTCAAGTTCCTGGATGCCGGTCGGCGAGGTCACGTTGATCTCGGTCAACCAGGTGCCGATCACGTCGATTCCCACGAAAACCTGCCCCTTTTCGCGCAGCACCGGACCGATGCGTGCACAGATCTCGAGGTCGCGTTCGGTCAGCCCGATCTTTTCGGGGCGCCCGCCCACATGCATGTTGGACCGGGTTTCCCCGACAGCGGGCACGCGGTTGATCGCGCCCACGGGTTCACCATCCACGAGGATCACGCGCTTGTCGCCCCTGGTCACATCGGGCAGGTATTTCTGCACGATCAGCGGTTCGCGGCTGAACCCGGTGAAAAGTTCATGCAGCGAGGACAGGTTGCGGTCGTCCGAGGTCAGCCGGAACACCCCCGCGCCGCCATTGCCGTAAAGCGGCTTGAGGATGACGTCGCCATGACGATCCTTGAAGGCGCGGATCGTCGCAAGATCGCGCGCGATCGTTGTGGGCGGGGTCAGATCTGGGAAATTCAGAACCAGCAGTTTCTCGGGGGAATTGCGCACCCAGAAAGGATCGTTCACGACAAGCGTTCCGGGGTGGATGCGGTCCAGCAGATGCGTGGTCGTGATATAGAACATGTCGAAGGGCGGGTCCTGCCGCAGCCAGACCACGTCGAACTCCGCAAGGTCCACCTCGGCCTCCGCGCCAAGAGTGTAATGATCACCCTGCACGCGCTGCACGGTAACCGGCCAGCCCCGCGCCGTGATTCGACCTTCCTGGTAGGCCAGACGGTCAGGCGTGTAGTAAAACAGATCATGACCGCGAGCCTGGGCTTCCTCCATCAGGCGGAACGTGCTGTCGGCATTGATGTTGATCGGCCCGATCGGGTCCATCTGAAAGGCGATTTTCATGTCCGGCTCCCCTGAGGATAGAGCCTTTACATGGCGCAACCCAAGCGGCGAGACAATCCGAAATGCCAGTCGGGGCGCGCGCGGGTCGCGCGGCAACACCCGCTGCCGCAGGTCTCAGCCTTCAAGCGCGAAGGCGTTTTCCAAGATATCGATCGCGCCGGCATGGTCGACCGTCGCCAGATCGAAACGCATTTCGGTCATTTGCGAACGATCGGTCCGGCCCAGGAATTCCGTGGCCGCTTCCAGAATGCGGTCGCATTGGGCACGGCCAAGCGACCTGATCGCAGCGTCGAAACTGCGGCTTTTCTTAACTTCGACAAAGACCAAGGCAGACCCATCGGCAAAGATCATGTCGATTTCCGCACGCGTTCCGCGCCAGCGGCGGGCGACCAGCGCCATGCCCTTGCGCAGATAGGCTTTTTCAACGGTGTCTTCGGCGGCAAGTCCCGAAAGATACGCCAGACGGCCACGATCCCGACGGGCCGATCGCACCGCGGAGGACGGGCCCGATTCTCCTGCTGCCTGTGGCAGAACGGACGGGCAAGGCGATTCCGGCAGGGGCAGCGGTAGGTCAAGCTGTACCGGCCGCACAATGTGCCCTGTCGGATCGAAGCGTATCGTCATTCACCCTGCTCCAGCTTGAGGGCCATCTGGTAGACCTGCCTGCGCGCAAGACCTGTCCGTGCCGACACCTCATCCGCCGCGTCGCGCACCGATTTGTCCTTCAGCGCCTCCTTGAGCATCTGGTCTACATCAGATTCCCTAATATTCTCCGAAGACTTCCGCTCGATCAGGACGACCATCTCGCCCTTGAGGGTTCTTTCGGCGCAGACATCGCCGATTTCTTGCAACGTGCCGGAAATCACCTCCTCGAATTTCTTGGTCAGTTCGCGGCACAGCGCGGCCTTGCGGTCAGCGCCCAGGACCTCGGCGCAGTCTCGCAGCATGGCCGCGATCCGCTTTGGCGATTCGTAGAAGACAAGTGTTCCCGGAATATCGGCATACCGGCGCAGGGCGGTCTTGCGCTGGCTGGCGCTGTTGGGCAGGAAACCCGCAAAAAAGAACCTGTCCGTCGGCAGGCCGCCGATGGTCAGCGCCGTGATCACCGCCGAGGCCCCCGGCGCCGCTGTCACCGCAATTCCCGCCTCGCGCGCCGCGCGCGCCAGATCGAATCCCGGATCGGCCACCATGGGCGTGCCCGCCTCGGATGCATAGGCAAGGCTGCGGCCTTGGGCCATCTGCTCCAGCAGGCGCGGCCGCATCTGTGCGCCATTGTGGTCGTGATAGGCCAGGACCTGACGGTCCCCAAGCGGAATACCATGTATTTCCATCAGCTTGCGCAGGGTTCGCGTATCTTCCGCCGCCAGCACGTCGGCGCTTGCCAGAACGTCCAGGGCGCGCAGCGTGATATCGCGCGCGGACCCGATCGGCGTGGACACAAGGTAAAGACCTGGTGACAGTTTCACGGATTTTGGATTCAATGCTGGACCCCTTCGGCGTGGTGTTTATGATGAATTCAAGTGCCGGTGGCGCAGATCACCGCTGTTGTCGAGGGAGAAATCTGTTTCATGTTTGCGTTCAAGTCACCCCCCCGCAAGTCATTCCTGACGCCCGTCCATCGAATTGCCGAAACCGCGCGGCTGATGTTGCAGCGGAGTTTTCGGGCGATCGCGCCGTCGCGCCGTGCCGCGCTGGCCCTTGTCGCCATCGGTGCGGTCGCTGCATGCGAGCCGATCGGCACCACGGCGGGACGACCGGGCCCGTCCATCAACACGTCCGCGCCGGTGCCCGTCGCGCTGCTGGTTCCGCGCGGATCCGCCAATGCCAGCGACGAGGTTCTGGCACGGTCGCTGGAAAACGCGGCGCGGCTGGCCATCGCGGATCTGGGTGACGTGGCCATCGACCTGCGCGTCTATGGTACGGCCGGCGCTGCCGCCAGCGCACAGCAGGCCGCCCTTCAGGCCGTGGCCGACGGGGCCGCAATCATCCTGGGGCCGGTTTACGGCGAGAACGCCAATGCCGCGGCCGTCGCCGTCGCCTCCAGCGGGGTCAGCGTGCTGGCCTTCACCAACAACAGCTCCATCGCGGGCGGCAACCTGTTCGTTCTGGGGCCCACATTCGACAACACCGCCGATCGGCTGTCCAGCTATGCGGCGCGCCAGGGCAAGGGCCGCGTCGTCGTGGTCTATTCCGAGGATGTGGACGGCCGTGCGGGACGTCAGGCCATCGAGACGGCGCTGGCCCGCAGCGGCGGCACACTGGTTGGCAGCGTGGGGCATGAGTTCTCGCAGAACGGGGTTGTGCAGGCCATTCCGCAAATCGTCACCACGGTGCGCGATGGCGCGGCTGATGCCGTATTTCTGACCGCGAATACTGCCGGTGCACTTCCGCTTCTGACACAGCTGATGCCCGAGGCGGGCATCTCGCCTGCAGTCACGCAGTATATCGGCCTGACCCGCTGGGACGTGCCCAGTCAGACGCTGGATCTGCCGGGGGTTCAGGGCGGATGGTTCGCCATTCCCGATCCGACCATGACGGCGCGGTTCCGTGACAGGTACCAGACCGCTTATGGCGAGGCGCCACATGCCATCGGCGGGCTGGCCTATGACGGCATTGCCGCCATCGGGGCGCTGATCAGTTCCGGACGCCCTGATGCGCTGAGCCGGGCCAGCCTGACGCAAGGGGCTGGCTTTCAGGGGGTGAACGGCATATTCCGTCTGCGTGAGAACGGTACCAACGAACGCGGGCTGGCCGTGGCCCAGATCCGCGACAGACAGGTGGTTGTGATTGACCCTGCCCCAAGAACCTTTGGCGGTGCCGGATTCTGATCCGGCGCCAGCTTCGACCGCACTGACCCCACGCACCGCACCGGACGATCTGATCTGTCCTGCCGCGTCGATTTTCGATGCGACGGCCGTTGCCCGGGCGCTGGCCGATGCCACGGCGGGGCTTGAACCCGGTCAGATACGCGGCGCGGTCGTCCCGATCCTGTCGCAGGCCTTGCAGCAGGGACGCGCCGCGATCGCCGAGGCCTTTGCCGCGCGTCCGTTCGATGCGCGCCCCGTGACACGTTCCTACTGCTGGCTGACCGATTGCATCGTGGCCAGCGCGCATGATGTGGCGATACGGGTGGTGCATCCGCAATCCCCTGCAACGGATGGCGAGCGCCTGGCGATGATCGCCGTCGGTGGCTATGGCCGCGGAGAGATGGCACCCCAATCGGATGTGGACCTGCTGTTTCTCAGCCAGACGCGGATCTCGCCCTGGGCGGAAGCCGTCATCGAGACCATGCTTTACATCCTTTGGGACCTGCGCCTGAAGGTAGGCCATGCCAGCCGCACCATGAAGGACTGCCTGCGACTGGGAGACGAGGATTTCACGATCCGCACGGCCCTTCTGGAACATCGCTACCTTGCCGGCGATGCAGAGCTGGCGGCCGAGCTTGACCGGCGCCTCAAGACCGAACTGTTCAAGGGGACCGCGCGGGAATTCATCGAGGCCAAGCTGAACGAACGGGATTCCCGCCACGAAAAGCAAGGTGGCCAGCGCTACATGGTCGAGCCTAACGTGAAGGAGGGCAAAGGCGGCCTGCGCGACCTGCAATCGCTGTTCTGGATCGCCAAATACCTGCATGGTGTCCAGAACCCCGCAGAGCTTGTCCGCCTCAAGATGTTCCGCCCCGAGGAATTCGCGACCTTCCAGAAGGCCGAGAATTTCCTTTGGGCCGTGCGCTGCCACCTGCACCTGATCACCGGGCGCCCCGCCGATCAGCTGACCTTCGACCTGCAGGTGCAGGTCGCCGAAAGGATGGGATATGTCGACAAGGGCGGGCGCCGCGCGGTCGAACATTTCATGCAGGATTACTTCCGCCATGCGACTTCTGTCGGCGATCTGACACGGATCTTCCTGACGAAGCTGGAAGCCTTGCATGTCAAGTCCGGCCCGCTGCTGGAGCGGATTTTCCGGCGCGTGCCAAAGGTCAAGCCCGGCTACCAGGTGATCCACAACAGGCTTGCGATCGAGAACGAGGCAAAGTTTCTCAAGGACAAGGTGAACCTGCTGCGCCTGTTCGAGGAAGCCCTCAGGACGGGCATGCTGATCCACCCCGATGCCATGCGCCTGGTCACGGCGAACCTGCACCTGATCGACGACGATCTGCGCACCACCCGCGAGGCGCAGCAGATCTTCATGGATCTGCTACTGAAACACGGCAACCCGGAACGCGCTTTGCGCCGCATGAACGAGCTGGGCATGCTGGCGGCCTTCATCCCCGAATTCGAACCCATCGTGGCGATGATGCAGTTCAACATGTACCACAGCTACACGGTGGACGAGCATACGATCCAGTGCATCAGCAACCTGGCCCAGATCGAACGGGGCGAACTGGTCGAGGAGCTTCCCGTCGCCTCGGGGATCCTGCGTGCAGGGGTGAACCGCAAGGTTCTCTATGTCGCGCTGCTGCTGCATGACATCGGCAAGGGCCGGGCCGAGGATCATTCCGTGCTGGGCGCGCAGATCGCGCGCAAGGTGGCGCCGCGCCTTGGCCTGAACAAGGCGGATTGCGAAACGGTGGAATGGCTGGTGCGCTATCACCTGCTGATGTCCGACATGGCGCAGAAACGCGACCTCTCTGATCCGCGCACCCTGCGCGATTTCGCCAAGGCCGTGCGAACCCGCAAGCGGCTTGATCTGCTGACGGTGCTGACGGTCTGCGATATTCGCGGCGTGGGTCCCAACACCTGGAACAACTGGAAGGCCATGCTGATCCGGCAGCTTCACCGCGAGACGACACGCGCGCTGGAACACGGGCTGGAGGATCTGAACCGTGAACACCGCGGCGCCGAGGCGAAAGCGGCCCTGCGCGATGCCCTCAAGGGTTGGGAGGCCGCAGCGCTCAAGACCGAACTGGGGCGGCATTATCCACCCTATTGGCAGGGTCTCGACACCCGCACGCAGGTGGTCTTTGCCAATATGCTGCGCGACCTTCCCGATGACGAGATCAGGATCGACCTGGTCCCGGACGAGGATCGCGACGCAACCCGCGCCTGTTTCGCCCTGTCCGATCATCCGGGCATCTTCTCGCGTCTTGCGGGGGCGCTGGCGCTGGTGGGGGCGAACGTGGTCGATGCGCGCACCTATACATCCAAGGACGGCTTTGCCACGGCCGTCTTCTGGATCCAGGATGAAAGCGGCAGCCCCTATGACGCCACGCGCCTGCCCCGGCTGCGCCAGATGATCGGCAAGACCCTGAAAGGCGAGGTCGTCACAACCGAAGCCATCAAGAGCCGCGACAAGATCAAGAAGCGCGAACGCGCCTTCCGGGTCGCCACCTCCATCACCTTCGACAACGAGGGTTCCGAGATCTACACCATCATCGAGGTGGACACGCGCGACCGTCCCGGCCTGCTGTTCGACCTGACCCGCACCCTGGCGAACGCGAATGTCTATATCGCCAGCGCCGTGATCGCGACCTATGGCGAACAGGTGGTCGATACCTTCTACGTCAAGGACATGTTCGGGCTGAAGTTCCATTCCCTGTCCAAGCAGAAGGCCCTTGAACGCAAGCTGCGGGACGCGATCGAAAAGGGCGTGGAACGGGCCATTTCGTGATGTCCGGCGCGCGGCGCCAGTCAGCAGGGCCTTCCCTGCCGGGTTGCGGCAAAAGACTGCCTGCCGTTCGGCCAATGATGGATCCGCATGGCTGGGCCTTCCAACCTGCAAGGGCTTGGGGTACTTCGAAGGCATGTGCATGAAAGGCCGCAAGCCATGAAACCCATCCGCCTGATCGCCGGCTTCATGACAGTGGGGCTCTGGACCCTGGCCAGCCGGGTTCTGGGTTTCGTGCGCGATGCGATGATCCTGGCCTATCTTGGCACCGGCCCCGCCTACGAGGCTTTCGTGGTGGCCTTCCGCCTGCCCAACATGTTCCGCCGCTTCTTTGCCGAAGGCGCGTTCAACATGGCTTTCGTGCCGATGTTCTCGAAGAAATACGAGGCTGGCGAGGACGCGCGCGACTTCGCCGAAAATGCCTTTTCGGGGCTGGCTTCGGTCCTGATCGTGCTGACGCTCGTGGCACAGCTGTGCATGCCCTGGCTGATCTACGGGATGGCCAGCGGCTTTGCGGGCCAGGAACAGTTCACGCTGTCGGTCGAATTCGGTCGCATCGTTTTTCCCTATATCCTTTTTATCTCGCTTGCGGCGCTCCTGTCCGGGGTGCTGAATGCGACGGGCCGCTTTGCGGCCGCCGCGGCCGCGCCGGTTCTTTTGAACGTGATCCTCGTGGGGGCCATGGTCGGTGCCGCGTCGCTGGACGTCGATGTGGGCACGGCGCTGATCTGGGGCATTCCCGTCGCCGGTGTCGCGCAACTGGCGCTGGTCTGGTATGCGGCCCGCCAGGCCGGGTTCACCCTGATGCCGCGCCGCCCGCGCTGGACGCCCGAGATGCAGCGCCTCGTGCGCATCGCTGTTCCGGCGGCGCTAGCGGGTGGTGTCGTGCAGGTCAACCTGCTGGTCGGCCAGCAGGTCGCCAGCTATTTCGACCGTGCCGTCGGCTGGCTTTATGCGGCTGACAGGCTGTACCAGCTGCCGCTGGGCGTCGTCGGCATCGCCATCGGCGTGGTGCTTCTGCCCGATCTGTCGCGCAGGCTGGCCGCCAATGACGACGCGGGCGGGCGCAACGCTCTCAGCCGCGCGGCAGAGATATCGCTGGCCCTGACCATTCCCGCCGCAGTGGCCCTGATGGTCGTGCCGCTGCCGCTTGTCTCGGTGCTGTTCGAACGCGGCGCGACCACCTCGGACGACAGTGCCGCCATTGCCATGGCCGTGGCGGTCTATGGCCTTGGCCTGCCCGCCTTCGTGGTTCAGAAGATCCTGCAACCGCTTTACTTCGCCCGCGAGGACACGCGCAGCCCGTTCCGCTATGCGGTCGTGGCCATGGTGGTGAACGCCGCTCTGGCGATTGGTCTGGCCCCCGTGATCGGCTGGATTGCCTGCGCCATCGCCACCACGCTGGCGGCATGGATGATGGTGGCGCTTCTGGCGCGCGGGACGCGCCCGATGGGCGAGGTCGCCCGCTTCGATGCACGCTTTCACCAGCGGATCTGGCGGATCATCGCGGCATCCGCCGCCATGGGGCTTGTGCTCTGGCTGGCGATGGTGGGCATGTCGCCCTTCTTCGCGATGGCGGGATGGCGCTATCTGGCGCTGCTGGGGCTGATCCTGATCGGCATGATCAGCTATTTCGGCATCGGGCAGCTGATCGGTGCCTTCCGGCTGGGCGAATTCCGGCGTGCCTTCCAGCGTGGCGGCAGCGCATGATCCCTCAGCCCGCAGCCGCGGCCAGCAGGGCAATCACCCTGTCATCTTCCACCTGGTCGAAAACCGCGTAATGCGCACCGACCGCGATGAAATGCGAGGGCTGGAGCAGGCAGATCACATCATCCGCCAAAGGGGCAAGCGCCTCCAGGGCTTCAGGCGATGCGACAGGCACGGCCAGCACCAGGCGTGCCGGGTTCTGCTTCCTGACGGATCGCAGCGCCACGCGGACCGTGGCCCCGGTGGCGATCCCGTCATCCACGATGATCGCGGTGCGTCCGCCCAGCGGGACAGGATCGCGCCCGGCCAGGTAGGCTGCCCGCCGCCGCGCGATCTCGGCCAGGGCGGGTTCGGCCAGCTTCACGATGTCCAGCCTGTCATAGCCTGCGTGACGGGCAATGCCCTCATTCACCTCAAGATCGGGGCGCGCGCCGTCCACGACGGCAGCCAGGGCCACCTCGGGTTGCTCCGGCAAACCGATCTTGCGTACCATCACAAGGTCCAGCGGGGCTTTCAGGGCACGGGCCACCTCGATCGCCACCGGCACACCGCCCCGCGGCAACGCCAGCACCACGGGATCATCCAGATCAAGCTCTGCCAGGGCCAGGGCCAGTTGCCGCCCCGCATCCGTCCGATCCGCAAATCGCATCGCGCGCCTCCCCCCGCGGGCAGGCTCCGGGCCAAGGACCGCCGAAGCTACCCGCAGACAGTCTAGCCGATTCTGCTTCTTCTTGCCGCAAATATCCCCGCGCGGAGCGCATCCGGACGGTGCCGCGCGCGCATCAGTCGTGGCGCAGCTTTTCGCGCAGCCGCGCAAACCCGCCCGGGCTGACCACGAAGGACAGCCCGAAACCGAAGACGAAACCCGACAGGTCCGCGATCCAGTCGCGGCTACCGCCGAACAGGATGCCGAAGACCAGCTGGATCCCCATCAGGAAGGCGATCAGCGTGAAGGCGCGGATCTGCGGCCCGCCCTCCTGCCCCAGCCTGAGCCACAGCAGGTAAGTGAAGGCCCCGATCAGGCCATAGACCCCCGGAAAGGCCCCGAGCAGCGGAATGGGCGAAGCGGCCAGCAGACCATAGATCGCAGCCCCTCCGATCGAGGCGCCGAAAAATACAGCAAGGACAGCCCAGCCCCGGAACACCTCGCCCACGAACTTGCCCAGCGCCAGCAGCATCACACCGGCGAACAGCGCATGGGTGAAATTGCCATGGATGAAGGGATAGGTGACGAAACGGGCCAGATGCTCGGTCGGCCAGCGGCCATTCGCCAGCATCCACTGGAATATCTCGGCAGAAAACGCATAGCCCTGGATTGCGCCCAGCCGCCAGCCGATGGCTTGCGGCCCGCCGATGATCCCCTGCGCGCCCAGGCTGAACAGCCCCTCGATCCCCATGACGACGGCGAACAGCGCGATCACCACGCGCGGCAGCGGGTTGACGGGGCTTGCGTTGAAACCGCCCGTGTTCTGGCGTTGTGGCTGCATGACGGACCTTTGCTTGACGGGGCACTGGGGCATGGGTAAGCCAGCCGCACCCATAAATCCAGACGGAGATGTCATCATGGCGGATGCGGTCCACACGCAATCCAACCCGAACGCGGCCTTCACCCCGCGCGTCTTCTCGGGGATCCAGCCCTCGGGCGGGCTGACCCTTGGCAATTACCTGGGCGCGATCAAGCGCTTCGTGCAGATGCAGGACAGCGGCACGCCCACGATCTATTGCGTGGTCGATCTGCATGCCATCACCGTCTGGCAAGACCCCGCTGCCCTGCGCCGCCAGACGCGCGAGCTGACGGCGGGCTACATCGCCGCCGGTCTGGACCCGGCGAAGTCGATCCTTTTCAACCAGAGCCAGGTGCCCGAACATGCGCAACTGGCCTGGATCTTCAACTGCGTGGCGCGGATGGGCTGGATGGGCCGGATGACCCAGTGGAAGGACAAGGCGGGCAAGAATGCCGAGAACGCCTCGCTGGGCCTGTTTGCCTACCCTGCGCTGATGGCCGCGGACATCCTGCTCTATCATGCGACGCATGTGCCGGTCGGCGAGGATCAGAAACAGCATCTTGAACTGACCCGCGATGTGGCGGCCAAGTTCAATCATGATTACGGCGTCGATTTCTTCCCGATCACCGAACCGGTGATCGAAGGGGCCGCCACCCGCGTCATGAGCCTGCGGGACGGGTCCAAGAAGATGTCGAAATCCGATCCGTCGGATGCCAGCCGCATCAACATGACCGACGATGCCGACACGATCGCCAAGAAGATCCGCAAGGCCAAGACTGATCCCGAGGCGCTGCCGTCCGAGGCCGCAGGGCTGGAGGGCCGCCCGGATGCGCGCAACCTGGTGAACATCTATGCCGCCCTGTCCGACAGCACGGTGGATGCGGTGCTGCATGAGGTCGGAGGCAAGCAGTTTTCCGAGTTCAAGCCGATGCTGGCCGATCTGGCGGTGGCGAAACTCTCGCCCATCTCGTCGGAAATGGCGCGGCTGATGCAGGACCCGGCCGAGATCGACCGGATCCTCGGACAAGGTGCTGCCCGCGCCCGAGAGATCGCCAGCCCGATCCTGCAAAAGACCTATGACATCGTGGGCATGATCCGCAGTTGATGCGCGGTGGCGCGATCCGCCTGATGGCACGACTGCTGCTGACCGGGCTGATGATCGCATCGCTGATGCTGGCGGCGATCAACATCTCGGCCCTGGCGAAGGCCCCTGTCGGCGCGGCCTTCGTTGCGCGCAGCACAGACGGGCTGGCGGCCGCGACTGAACATGCGCTGGCCGTTCACGCCACGCCCGAGGCCGTCGCGGCGCGGATCGAGGATCTGCTGACCGAGGTGCCGCGCAACTGGCTGGCGATCGAAGCGGTCGAGGGGGTGGCGGCGGAACGCGCCATTCCCCTGCCCACCGATCTGCTGGCACGGCGCGCGGCAGCATGGGAGGCGGATAGCGGGTTCTGGAAAACTGCTGGCCAGTGCCTGCAATGCATCCGCGATGCAACAGCCTGCGACATGACCCTGGTTCTGCTGTGCCGCGCCCCGATCGAGTTGTCGCCCCTCGGCGATCTGGCCGGCGTCACCCGGGGCGGGCTTGACTACATCGCGGGACGCGATGTGGATGAGGTCGAATTGATCCTCTCGGTCATCGGGTTGACGGCCGTGACGCTGGCGCTGTGGTCGGGTGGCAGCAGCCTGACCATCAAGGCCGGTGCCGGATTGGGCAAAATGGCCAAATCCATGAACCGCTTGCCCGATGCCATGACCCGGCCACTGGTGCGCGTTTTCCGCGAAGGCGTGGATTGGAGCGGGATCGGACAAGTGCGCGGGCTGGATGATCTGGCCGGGCTCATGCGCCCGGCCGTTATGCGCCCTGCCGCCGTGCTCGTCGAGGACGCCGGACGTCTGGTCGGCAACACATCGACCCTCGAGACGCTGCACCTGATGAAACACCTCGACGACCCCGCCGATCTGTCGCGGATGGCGCGCGCCTCGGATGCGCTGGGGCCGCGGATGGTGGGTACGATCGAAATACTGGGCAAAAGCCGCGTGATGCGGCTGACGATGCGTGTCGCCGATGAGGTCTGGTTCATCTTCGGCGGCCTGATCGGGGCGCTGGCATCCTTGCTTGCCCTGCTGCAATCCCTGCTGATCAGCGCCCTGACACGCCGGTTGCGCCGTGCCGCGCGGAACGCGCATGACGCTTGACGCAGGTCAATGCCCGACAGGGTCACGACTGCTATGATCCTTTCTTGGCAAGGGGGATCATATGGCAGACCACGGCGCAAAAACGGCTGGGACGCGGACCGGAAAACCCAAGGGCGACAAGTTCGCGGCCACAAAGCCGCTGCAGCTTCCTGCGGTCGTGCCTGACGCGCCGGCGGCGGCGCTGCATGAAGGGCGGCCCGCGCATCCCCATCAGAATCTTGACCGCAGCGTCATGGCGGCGATGGCGCAGGTCACGGGCGGCGTCTCGCCCCATGCGGTGGCCGATGCCTGGACCGATTGGTGGTTGCACATGGCCCGCGCGCCGGGGCGGCAACTGGAACTGATCGAAAAGGCCCAGCAAAACACCCTCAGGCTGATGCAGCACGGTGTGGCGGCCTTGACAGGCAAGGCGGACGAGGCCCCCTTCAGCCCCAAGGCCAATGACACGCGCTGGTCCCATCCCGACTGGGCCAAACCGCCCTTCAGCCAATGGCAGCAGGGCTTCCTTGCGGTTCAGGACTGGTGGGATCACGCCACCGACGACCTGCGTGGCCTGCGCCACAAGAGCGCCGAGCGCACGGGCTTCATGATGCGGCAGATGCTGGACACGGTCGCGCCCTCGAACTTTCCCGCCCTGAACCCCGAGATCATCGAGAAGACGGTCGAGACCCATGGTCGGAACCTTGCCGAAGGTGCCGCGCATCTGGCCGCCGACATGGTGCAGACGCTGACCCAAGCCAAACGCCCCATCCCCGAGGACTATGCCCTGGGCCGGCATCTGGCCTGCACACCCGGCAAGGTCGTCTTTCGCAACGACATCATGGAGCTGATCCAGTACAGCCCGCAGACGGATCAGGTGCATCCCGAACCGGTGCTGATCGTGCCCGCCTGGATCATGAAATACTACATCCTTGACCTCTCGCCCGAGAATTCGCTGATCCGCCATCTGGTCGCGCAGGGTTTCACGGTTTTCTGCATCTCCTGGTGCAACCCGACAGCCGATCAGGCCGACCTGTCGCTTGAGGATTACCGCAAGCGTGGCGTCATGGCAGCGCTGGAGGCGATCAACGCGATCGTTCCGGGGCGCAAGGTGCATGCCAACGGCTATTGTCTGGGCGGCACGATGCTTGCGATCGCGGCGGCCAGCATGGCGCGCGATGGCGATGACAGGCTGGCCTCGGTCACGCTGATGGCCGCACAGGTCGATTTCGTCGAAGCGGGCGAGCTGCTGCTGTTCCTGGATGAAAGCCAGGTCGCCTTTCTTGAGGACATGATGTGGGAACAGGGCTATCTGGACCGCCCCCAGATGGCACGCACCTTTGCCGCGATCCGGGCCGAGGACCTGATCTATACCCGTGCCGTGCGGCGGTACTTCCTGGGCATCGAGGACCTGCCGTCGGATATCACGGTGTGGAACGGCGACACGACACGGATGCCCGCGCGGATGCATTCCGAATACCTGCGCGGGATCTTCCTTGAAAACCGGATCAGCGCGGGGCGTTTCGCGGTCGAAGGCCGCGTGATCGCGCTCAAGGACATCACCGCGCCGATGTTCGTGGTGGCGACCGAAAGCGATCACATCGCGCCATGGCGGTCGGTCTACAAGACGCAGCTTTTCACCGACAATGACCTGACATTCGTTCTGACCAAGGGGGGGCATAATGGCGGCATTCTCAGTGAACCGGGGCACAAGGGGCGACACTACCGCATCAGCCATCGTCAAGCGGGCGCGCGCTACATGGGGCCTGAATCATGGCTGAAAGGGCATGCGCCGCAGCCCGGTTCGTGGTGGCAGGAATGGACATGCTGGCTGGCCCGAACCAGCGGGGCCACTGTCGCACCGCCGCCTATGGGGGCGCAGGACAAAGGCTATCCCGCCCTGTGCGACGCGCCCGGCACCTACATCCACCAGGGTTGAGCGACCGCAGGGGCCAACCTCTGCGCGGTCTGGATTTTGCGGTTCAGATCAGCCGCACCTGCGTTCCGATCCGGGCCAGGGCGAACAGCTCTTCGATATGCTCGTTATAAAGCCCGATGCATCCGTCAGAGGAGGCACGCCCGATCTTGCGCGTGTCATGGGTGCCGTGGATCAGGTAATACTGCCAGTCGAGATAGAGCGCATGGGTGCCAAGCGGATTTTGCGGCCCGGCCGCCACGGTCTGCGGCAGGCTGGGGTCGCGTTCGCGCATCGAAGGGGTGGGCGTCCATGTCGGCCCCTCGCGCTTGCGCACGATCCGCGTGTATCCAAGGCGCGTCAGGTCATCGCTGGCAGGCACGGAACTGGGGTAAAGGCGGTAGATGGCTTCATCCTCTGACCAGAAATGCACCGCGCGCGAGCGGGTATCGGCCAGGATCACGCCATTCTGCAGCGTCTCGAAATGATCCTGCCAGCGGATCATGCGAAACGAAGACAGGTTGTTGCGCACCCCCTGCCCTTCGGGGCGGAACTGCGGCTCCTGTGCGGCCCCGGCACGCCCGGCCAGAAGGGTGGCCGCCCCGGCGGTCACCATGGCGCGTCTTGTCATACGGTTCATCTTGCTGCCTCCCAGCGGGTCCGTTGCCGCCCGCGTCTTGCCTGACGGTGCTTAAATCCCGCAGCGGCCCAAGGCTCAAATCACGATGGCTTGGGGTCGGCGTTATCTGCATCGCTGCACAGGAGCGGTGCAGCCCCGGATCTTAACGCAAGGACGCGCAAGGGGCATATTGCCTGCAAAGGAGATCCCGCCATGACACAGTATGCCGCACATCCGAAAACCCGCATCGGGCATGTCCACCTCAAGGTGGCGGACCTTGAACGTGCGATAGCCTTCTATCGCGATATCATGGGGTTTGCCGTGGAACAAAGGTACGGCGATCAGGCCGCCTTTCTGTCGGCAGGCGGTTATCATCACCACATCGGGCTGAACACATGGGAAAGCCGTGGCGGCACGCCTGCCCCGCATGGCCACACGGGGCTTTACCACACCGCCTTTCTCTACCCTGATCGTGCTGCACTGGGGGCGGCCCTGCGGCAGGCGATCACCGCCGGTGTCGAGATCGAGGGCGCGGCCGACCATGGTGTGTCCGAGGCGATCTATTTCAGCGACCCCGATGGCAATGGCATCGAGATCTATCGTGACCGCGCGCCCGAGGACTGGCCGCGCAACAGCGACGGACAACTGGCCATGACCAACAAGCGGCTGGATCTGAATGCCCCGCTGGCCGAGGCACGATAAGCCTGCCGGGGCCGGTGCAACAGCCGAAAATGCCGGAAAATCGGACCAATAGCGTCACGAAAATGACATTTCGCCCGGATAGACCTGATCACATGTACCAGACAGGCCGGAATTTCTCGATCCGTGCCCGTCACATGTTCCCCGGGTAAAGCGTACCGCCCCTTTGAGGGGTGTATATCACCTGATCATTGGACCAGTATCCTTTTCAAGCATGCAGCACCCGGCCCATGTCCCTTGGGTCGGGTGTATTTCCTTCCAAGGCATGACCCGCCTGCGGTTTGACATGCCTGACCGTTCTTGCATCTTTACCGGACTGGCCCTGCCGGTGCAGGATGACAGCAGCACCGCCTTCAGCAAACGGGGTTGCATGCATATCAAGAGCAAGCGCGCGGTCATCGCGGAGGCCCTGGAGGACTGGCGCAGCCGGGGTCTGCTGGACCCCGTGACGGCGCAACGCCTGCAGGATGATCTGGAACAGGGCAAGGTCCACTACAGTTTCAATGCCTTCATCATCACGGCAGGGATCATCTGCCTGTGCTTTGCGGCCATGACCTTCGTTGCCGCAAATTGGGAAGAGATGGATCGCCTGCTCAGGCTTGCGCTGGTGATGGCGGCGCTATGGGCGGCCTGGGGCGCAGCCCTCTGGGCTGGCCTGCGCGGCCTTCACTGGTGGCACGAAGGCCTGATGCTGCTGGGATGCGGCATGTTCGGGGCCGGGATCATGCTGGTCAGCCAGATCTATCACATCCAGGCCAATGCCGCCGATGCGGTCTGGCTGTGGGGCTTGGGCAGCCTTCTGGCGGCGGTGCTGGCGCGGGGGACAATGACACTTGCCCTGACCATCGGGCTTTTCGCGCTGTGGCACGTGATGCAGATCGACATCGCGGCCAGGGCGCATGATCTGAACCTTGTCTACCTGGTCTGGTGGCTGGCAGGGGCCGGGCTGGCCTGGTGGCAACGCAACCGGCTGGCCGGGCATCTGAGCGTTCTGGCCCTGTGCCTGTGGTTGCTGAGCGCCTTGGCGACGGTGCAATCACCGCATGCCGCGGCCCTGATGCTGCTGGCCGCGACGGTCAGCGTGATGTCGGGCTTGCTTGCCTCTTTTTCCGGGCGGCGGTTTCTTCACGGGTTCGAAGCCCCGATCCTGGCCTATGCCGCGCTGGTACTCGGGGCCTGCGCCTTCTACCTGACGCTGTCACACGGGGCTCATGACCGGCCGATGCCCGGTGATGACATGGCACATGGCACGCTCTGGTCCGTGCTGGCCTTGCTGGCCGCACCCTCTGTCGTGCTGGCGCTGCTGGCGCGGGTCCGGGCCTGGACGCTGGCCTATGACCTTGCCGCATGCGCGGGACTGGGGATCATCCTTCTGCTGGCCCATGTGATGCCGAGGATACCGCTTTTGTCCGAGGCCCTGCTGCTTGCACCCTTCATCTGGATCACGCGCATGGGGTGGCGGCTGGATCAGCGCAGCCTGCGCGCCATCGGCATGGCCGGCTTCATCCTGGCGCTGCTGGTCGTCTACGACAAAACCGTGGGCAGCCTGATCGGCACCAGCGGCTTTTACCTGGGTGCGGGGCTGATCCTGCTAAGCGGGGCCTGGGTGGCCACGCGGCTGGGCCTCAAGGGAAAGGGCGGATCATGAGCAAGGCCCGCCCCCTGACCCGCCGCCGGCTGGTGACGGCGATCATCGTCGTCGCGCTGATCCAGACCGCGGCGCTGGCAAGGATGGTCACCGATCGCGCAGCCCTTCTGCGCAACGGTACCGAGGTCGTTCTGGAAACCGGCGCCATCGACCCGCGCGACCTGTTTCGCGGACATTACACGATCCTGAACCTGATGATCTCGCGGATCGACCCGAAAAGCGTGCGGGTTGACCCGGCCCTTGAACCCGGCATGCCGGTCTACGTGGTGCTGGGGCCCGGCGCCGACGGGTACTGGCAGGCTGAAAACCTGCTGGCGGCGCCACCGGACAGCCCCGTGCCATTGCTGCGCGGGCTCTTTGAATACGCGCATGATACCGAGATCATCCTGTCCTTTCCGATCGACCGCTATTTCGCCCCCAAGGACCGGGCCCTTGAACTGGAAGGGATCAATCGCGATGGCCGAATGGGGGTGATCCTTGCGCTTGACGACAGCGGATATGGCGCCATCAAGGGCCTGATGATCGACGGGCAGCGGATCTACGAGGAACCGCTTTACTGATCCGCTTTTTGCCGCAGCACTGCTGCTTTACTGCGCCGGACCGGCTGCTAAAGTCGGCGCGGCACTGAAAGGGACTGAGCATGGCGACTGGCACGAATATCCGCACCTATTTCGAAGGCTCCTGGCATGCGGGCGATCTGCCGATCATGCGGGCCGCCGACCACGGCAGCTGGCTGGGCAGCACCGTGTTCGACGGGGCCCGCTACGTCAACGGCATGGCGCCCGATCTTGAAGCGCATTGCGCCCGCGTCAACCGCTCGGCCGAGGCGCTGATGATCACGCCGACGGTCGCGACGCAGGAGATGGTCGGGATCGTCCGCGAGGGTCTGGCCCTCTATCCCCGCGATGCGGCCGTCTATATCCGGCCCATGTACTGGGCCATAGATGGCGATCCCACGGCGATCGTGCCATCGCCGAACGCGACCGGTTTCGCGATCTGCCTCGAAGAGATCCCGATGCCGCCCGAGGGGGCCTCGACCACGCTGACGCGCACGCGCTTCCGCCGCCCGGTGCTGGAGGATGCGGTCGTGAACGCCAAGGCGGGCTGCCTTTATCCCAACAACGCACGCATGCTGGCCGAGGCGCGCGCCAAGGGTTTCGGCAATGCTCTGGTCGCCGATGCCCTGGGCAATGTGGCGGAAACGGCAACCGCCAATGTCTTCATGGTCAAGGACGGGATCGTCTTCACCCCGGTGGCGAACGGCACGTTTCTGGCGGGTATCACGCGGTCGCGCCATATCGCCAATCTGCGGGCCGACGGGATCGAGGTGCGCGAAACGGTGCTGAGTTTCGAGGATTTCCATGCCGCCGACGAAGTGTTCCTGACCGGCAACATGAGCAAGATCACTCCGGTGACGGCCTTTGACGATACGCGCTATCCGGTCGGCCCAATCACGCGACGCGCCCGTGATCTCTATTGGGCCTGGGCCGCAAGCGCGGGCTGAGCCACAAAGGGCACCGCGGGCGGCTGGGGCGGGATGCGCTCCGCGCGGGGATATTTGCAGCAAGAAGAAACAGGGGGCGCGTGCTGGCAGTTGCGCGGATCAGTGCCATCCGCCATGATCGCGCCCGAGGGAGAATGCACGATGCGAAAGTTTCTGGTGGTGCTGGATGACAGCCGCGAATGCCTGAACGCGATGCGCTTTGCGGCCATGCGCGCGGCGCGGACGGGCGGCGGGGTCGAGATCCTGTCGGTGATCCCGCCCGAGGAGTTCAATCACTGGATCGGCGTGGGCGATATCATGCGCGAGGAGGCGCGAGAGCGGATCCATGCGCATTTCGAAGTCTTCGCGAAGTGGATGCGCGACAAGCAGGGCGTTGATCCGGAACTGGTCATCCGCGAGGGCGAGCCGGTGACCGAGATCCTGGCCCAGATCAGCGAGGACAATGATATCGGTGTTCTGGTGCTGGGCGCGGGAACCGACAAGAAGGGTCCGGGGCCGCTGGTCACGCAATTGACGCGCAGCGCCGGATCGCTGGCGGTTCCCATCACCATCGTGCCGGGCGACCTGTCGAAGGAACGGCTGGAAGCGATCACCTGAGCTTGCAAGCAACCGGAGCAACACAAGCTGGGCTGCTCCGGTTGGTGCCTTGGCTCATTGCTGGATCGATTCCAGGTACATTGCCAGCGACAGCACACGGCCGCGTGTCTCGAGAACACTGCCGTAGTCATCCGGTCCGGCTACGCTTTGTTCGGAGAACATGCTGCCGAACAGCGGCATCGCGCCGCCATGGGCACGCACACCCGTGCGACCGTCGATGATGTGGATGACCTGCAGCATGGGGAATACCCCGTCATTCGCTTTCGACAGAAGTGTCAGGTTCGGAGAAGGTATCGTGAGGACATTGGCCATGTCCCCATCCCCCTTGCCGGCTGCGCCGTGGCATACGGCGCAATAATCGGCATAGAGACCTGCCCCGATTTCCTTGTCCTGCGCATGAGCAACTGATGCGAACGCCAAGGCACTTGTTACGGCCGTCAATCTTGCGAGCGATGAAAGTATCATCTTTCCACCCCCTGATATGAAAGCGCGCTTCCTCTCCCGTCTTTAGTTGGACACGAATCCTGCGCCCTTTCAATCACCCCAGGGTTGTATATTCAAAAAATAACATGTGTTCAGCTCTTGCGCAGGTGCGCAGTCAGCCTTGGGCGTCCAAACGGGCTTCGGAAGGCGTCCGCGCCAACAGGTCCGAGGCGTGGACATCGACCAGATGGCAAGGGGCAAGCCCCGCGGAATCGGCGCGCGGCAGGGCGTCCTTCGCCATGTCGGTAGCGGCTTGCGCAAAAGTATCGGGCGCCACGTCCCGCAGGGATTTCAGCGCCTTCTGCTAGTGGATCTGCACCTCGACCAGCGCTGCACCGTCGCGTATCAGGGGGCGAAACGCGTCGATGACAGCCTCCTGCGGCATGATTGGGCGCACGAAGACATCCGGGTGGCCCTTGGGCTGAAAAGCAGGACTGCTCCTGCTTGTTTTGATGCAATTTTCCAAGATCGAATTTTTCTGGATTGATTTGTCCGACCCGTGGGGTTCAGCCGTTCGGTGTGCCCCACGGATCGGAACATCTGGATTTCGTTACGGCAGATTGTCCAAGCCAAAATCCATCGATGTTACGGTTGGATTGCTGCGCAGAAAACGCGCAAGGGCGAGTGTGAACGTCCTTGCCTGGGTGGGATCGCCGGCATTTTCAAACCCTCCGAAACTGCTTGCGCTCGTGCGCGGTTGGCTGAGACCGGGTGCAAACCTGGAACCGCCCGACACAACATCAACCTCGTCCTGAGTAAGCGTAGATATCATTTTCAATTCTCCCTGACTTTTGAAGGTAAAGCGGCGTGCATGATCGCAGCCGCTTCCACTTGTTTTGCACGGTCTGTCGCGCGCTTCATTTCAACTCATCGTTATACACGCGGAATTGAAGACTGTGCCTGGGTTTTTGTTGCATCGATTTGTCGATTACAGGCTATTCAGTCCTGCTAATTCACTTTTGAGGGTCGGCCGCAGCGCCAGTTGATGAATATCGCGTCTTTCAAATACCGCGCAGTGACTGTGAATAACTGCCTTAGCAGCGGGTCGGATCGTGTGAAGCGATGGGCAAAAGATCCGAGACCGGAAAGATCACCTGCATGTGACTTGACCCAACGACAGATTCGTTTGAATTTTTGTGTATTGTCACTTTCTTGGAGGGCTTAAAGTGACACAAGTCTACGAACAACCACACTGATGTTGTCGATTTTGCGGCAGTGATGCCGGATCGGGAAAGTTTTTACGTTCAGCACGGGGCATCGGGCTCCAACATCAAAGGATAACGGACAGAATGAAAACATCTTTGAACAATGCTGCAATTCAGCCTCTGAGCGTTGCGGAAATCGAACATGTGGCGGGTGGAGTCGGCGCAATTGCGTCCGGCAGACCGCCTCTTGAATCTGTCGAAGTATACGGGGGGCCAATCAAAGTTGCTTTCCCGTCTGGCGAAATTTTGCGGCCCGTCACAAGCATTCGCATCCGCTGACAGTTTAACCAAGTCATGTAATGAGTGTAGACAATGTCCCTTACTCAAACCGCCCGTCTGAAAAACGAAATCGTCGAGCTTGATATGACGGAAGTCGATCAGGTGTCGGGCGGCATCGCGCCGCTGGCTTACGCAGCGTTTGCCGTTGGGATGCATCTGCTGGTCGTTGCAGATGTTGCCTACCGGAAATCCAGATCCAGGTCGTGAGGCGAGATCCGGTTACGGCCTGATCAGCATCACTCACCTTCTACGCCGCCGCCAGTCAGTCGCAAGACACGATTGGCGGCGGCAATCGTTTCAAGACGGTGGGCGACGATGATGCGGGTGATCCCAAGATCAGCTATGGCCGCATTGACCAGGGCCTCGTTTTCGGAGTCAAGATGCGACGTGCCTTCGTCCATCAGCAAGATCTTCGGCCGGCGATAGAGCGCGCGGGCCAGCAACACCCTTTGCTTTTGCCCACCCGATAGCGTCGATCCCAGATCAGACACCAGGGTTTCGTATTTCATCGGCATTGCCATGATTTCATCGTGAATTGCCGCCATCTGTGCGGCCCACAGGATTTGCTGCATGTCGGGCGCTTCGTCGAACAAGGCGATGTTTGCTGCAATCGATCCGGTGAACAGCACGTCATCCTGAAGGATCACGGAAATTTGCTCATGAAAGGACTTCAGGCCGAATTTTTCAATCGGGATTCCGTCCACCATGATCTGTCCGCTTTCAGGCTCGACAAGACCAGTCATGAGTTTCAGAATGGTCGTCTTGCCTGTACCCGAAGGCCCCGTGATGGCCACGTGTTCACCTGCTTCAATCCGCAGGCTGACGCCTTTGAGCACGAAAGGCTCGGTCGGCGCGTAGCGATAGGAAATTTCCCGCAGCTCGATCGCGCCATTGAGATCAGTTTTCGCCTCCGCGCCCAGCCTGAATGATCGATCTTCTTCTTCGTCCGTGATGTCCGACAGCCGTTCCAGGTGAAGTCTGAGCATTGCAAAGGCGATAAGTTGTTCGACCAATGTGCCACTTCGTTCAAGGAACTGGGTTTTATACGCCATATAGGCGAACACCATACCGACACTGAACCCCCCAGAAAGAACTGACGAAATGGCAATGTAGATTGCGAGGATGTTTTCCACCCCGAAAATCAGGGTATTTGCAGTTGATTGCCAGACACCGATGCGCCCGATCCGGAGTGAAGCATTCGTCCGGTCGGCAAGGCGGGTCTGCCACAGTGCATGGCGGGCCATTTCGCGCCCCGTCAGGCGCAAGGCGACAATACCCTGAAGCGACTCGATCAGCGTCGTCTGTTCCTTGCCCGCCGTGACAATCAGCGCCTCTTGCGCCGCGCGTTCGGCGGCAAAAGTAATATAGCGCACGATTGCATAAAGCAGCAGCGCCCCGACCGCGAGCAGCGCCAGCATCGGGCTATAGAAGAACAGTAGCACGAGCGTTGTTACCGCAAGCAGGCCGTCGAGTGTCGCGCCAACTGCACCTTCGACCAGAGCCTGCTGGATGGGGCCCACCGATTGAAATCGCGACAGGATATCGCCCGTCTCGCGTCGCTCAAACCATGTGACCGGCAGCCGAAAAAGGCGGCGCGCGACGTTCGTGGAGATACCGAACCCCAACCTGCTTCCCGCGGCAAGAAGCACAAAGCTCCGCATAAAAGCGGCACCCACATTGATCAAAAGAAACATCCCGAAACCGAGTGCAAGTACCAAAAGCAGGTCGCGGTCACCTGTCGGCAAGACGCTGTCGATGGCAAGTTGCGTGTAGTATGGCAATACGAGGACAAAGGCCTGCATCACGAGACTGAGGACAAGTATCTGCCCAAGTGCGCCCCCCAAGCCCCGAAGGCGTCCCCAGAGCGTTGACAGACGTACTTTGACGCGCTCACGGGCCGGCACGAACCCTTCGCCCGGCGTGAGTTCCAGTGCAACGCCCGTGAAATGATCAGAGACTTCCGCAAGGGGCATCCAGCGTGTCCGTCCCGCCGGATCGTGAATCATCGCCCTGTTTTTTGCGACACGTTCAAGAACGACAAAGTGATTAAGATCCCAATGGAGTATCGCAGGCACCGTCAGGTTTGCGAGTTGCTCCAACGGGAGCTTGACCGGCCGCGTCACGAGGTTGAGTCGGTCTGCAATATCCATCAGGTGCCTGAGCGTTGCACCGCGGGGCGATGGCGGGAACCTGCGCCGTAGGGATCCTAGATCCGTATCGAGCCCATGAAACCCGACGACCATGGCTAGGCAGGCAAGCCCGCATTCCGCCAACTCGTTTTGGCGCACAAGACGCAACCGACGCCGCGACCAAAAACCGGTCTGAAGGATATCTTCCACCTCTGACACCATCAGCGACGCGCCAAGGCGTAGAATGGCTCAAAAAGCCATTGGATCAATGTCTGGTCGCGGGTGACAATGCGCGCGGTCAGCGTCATGCCTGACACAAGCGGTTGCTCTTGCCCGAAGGCCGTCACGTAGTCTTGCGCAAGTGACACCCGCACCGGGTAAGTGAGAGCTCCATCACCAGTTGGACTGGCGGTTCGGGCAACGTCGATAATCGTGCCGGCCACTGTGCCGAAACGTTCATAGGGAAATGTGTCGATAGCCAAACGAACCTCTTGCCCTTCTGCAACAAAACCGATCGCTTGGGAAGGAACGAGCAATTCCACCTCCAGTTCCGATCCTTCGGGAATGATAGCAGCGACAGGCGTTTCAGGTGACAGCGTCGCACCAACGCGTACGGAAAGGTTTGAAACAGTTCCGGCAACCGGGCTACGCAGAACATAGGCGCGCAGCCGTTCATTCGCCGTAATATTCTGATCTAGCTCTTGAAGCCTTGCCAATAATTGTGCCTCGCGCTCAGCGCTGCGCGCGTTCAACAACTCAAAGCTGCGTTGCGCTTCCTCACGTGCTGACGCGCGATTGGACCGCGACTGCAGCATCTGGTTCATTTGTTGAACCGCGTCAGCATGAAACTGCTGCCTCGCGGTGAGATCACGTCGTACGATGATACCACGATCAACAGCCGAGCGAATTTCCTCGACATCCGCCGCGGCAGAAGCGACGCGACTTTCCTGTAGAATAATTTGCTCGTCGATAAGAAGAATTTCTGCGTCCAAACCACGGATTTGCGCTTCCAGGCGGCGCATATCGGCCGCCGACTCGTCGCGTGCCGCCGCGATTTGCGTCTCGACGCTTGCCTTTTGTTGCAGGAGTGCATCGATGATCTGAATGGACGCGCTCTGCCCCGTCGCCAGGAAATCCTGCGCTTCTACAGCGATAAGGGTCTGCCCAGGCATGACGCTCTCGCCGCTTTCAACAAGGACATCAATTACAGTTCCCGGAGCGGGCGGCAGGACAATTGCCACACCCAAGTCAGGCTGCACAACTCCGCGGGCCACCTCGAAGCGAGGATATGTTGCCAAAGCAACAAAGACGATTGCTGCGGCAACTACCGCAAAAAGAAAAAAGCCGATTATCTGCCAAGTGATCGGAACGCCGACAAAAACATCGCCTTCAAGGCGCGTTGATTGCCGCTCAACTGCTTCACTTCGAAATAGCGTCAACTTTTTACCATTACCTGAATTAAACCCTAAATACCGCTCAAAAGAAATTTTGACTGATAAGAGACACCTTTGCTAGGTTTCTAATTGCCAAAGAAAATCTACCGTTATCGGAATGAAAGCCTGCAAGTCCGTCGTGAATTTTCTCTCAGCGGTGCTGAAATTAATCCATCAAAAGCATTCAGGTTTGACAAGTACAGCACATCAATCTCACGGAAGAGTGATACGCTTGCAGGTCAAAAAGGTTCCGTTCTCAAGTAAAGAAGGCTGGTCTGTCCGCATTGTGTCGGTTCGGCCAACTTTCGGTAATGCGCATGTCGCGAATGTCGGCAATGCGGGCTGCGATTGCAGCATTTCGACCAGCTGGAGAAAGGCAGGTTTGGGCCGAAATGACATATTTCACCAAAGGCGGGAAGCCGCTATTCGCTGCGGGTGCGAAAAGGGGCAACTCAGTTCCGATTCGGACAATCGGCCCACACGGCATCAGATCATTTTTCGACCCAGCATCGCGCCGATCTATCTTGTAACCGGTACCGCCTTCGTTCAGGCTTTGATCGTTTGATTAAGTTAGTGCGATGGGATGAACACCTTGTTTTCACAATATGATCGTCAGACGCAGTTGACCACCATATTGGGCAAGGACAGTACCGTTTTGTTGCGGACGGTACAGAAATTCGGCCTGTTTGAATCGCGGGTCGAGGCGCTGGGTGGGGAGGAAAACGGCCGGCCGTAGGTGGCAAGCCCTGTCGGTGTGACACTGTAGCAACTCCACTGGCAATCCCTGGCGGAAGTCCGACCACCTAATGTCCAGAGACAACACGGATCAGCGGGCTCAGGCGAGCGAACAGGAGCCCGGCCTTCTGATCGAGCGCATCACCGTGTCGGAGGACAAAAAGCTCCCGCCTGGCTCAACCTGGTGCCCGAGCTGGCTTTACAACTGGCCTTTGCGGACCCGGCGCAGGGCGACAATACCCCATTAAGGACCTATCAGGCGGTCCATGTCTGCCATGATGAGGTCGTGCGCATCCTCGCCGGGGATGCGGCCCCCGCCATGACGCTTTGTGGGTTCTGCGAACACATCGGGATCGGTCAGCCGGTCTATGTTAAGCGGCTCTTCCAGAACGGACATATGACCGTCACCGAGATGCGAAACCGGCGCACGAAGGCCTTTCAGCCCTAAGTCGCTGAGGCGGATGCCGCCGCGTTCCACCGGCGGTTTGCAACGCTCCACAGGCTGGCCTGGGAAACGGGTGAGACGTGGCAGAAGCTCTCGGGGCAACTTCGCTGCACGGGTGTCACGCCGTTTTCGCCGGACGGTGTCGACTAAGGCCGCCTGTATCTGCGATCCGAGGTGGTCTCGGCCCTGCAGTAAGGCCACCACCACACACCAAAGGACAAAGGGCGGCGCCGATGGCGCCGCCCTTTGCTGTCTAACGGTGGCGAGAGAGCTAGGGCCATACACCTTTCAAAAATCCGTTTTCTGTCGCGAAGACGGACTTTCGGTGCCGGACCACGCTGACAACTGTCAGACAGTTAGCCTAGCCGCATTTGGAATGACCGCAGCTGGCACAGGTCATGCAGCCTTCGACCATACGCATCTCGTATTGGCCACAGGACGGGCAAGCCTTGCCGCGCGGTGCATCAAGCCCCACGACCTTGGCTTGCGGGTCGGCCTTCAGGCCCATCCCCTCGCCCGCGATGAACCCGATCGAGATCATGTGCCGTTCGATCACCCCGCCAATGGCCGCAAGGATCGAGGGGATGTATTTGCCCCCCATCCATGCACCGCCGCGCGGGTCGAAGACGGCTTTCAACTCCTCGACGACAAAAGACACATCACCGCCACGCCGGAACACGGCCGAGATCATCCGCGTCAGGGCCACGGTCCAGGCGAAATGTTCCATGTTCTTGGAGTTGATGAAGACCTCGAAGGGACGGCGGTGGCCGTTGATGATGATGTCGTTGACCGTCAGGTAGATCGCATGTTCGCTGTCGGGCCATTTCAGCTTGTAGGTATTGCCCTCCAGCGCCTGCGGGCGATCCAGCGGTTCGGACATGTAGATGACATCGGCGCCCTGATCGGCCTCCGGCGTTTTCTCGGTGGTCTCGGACACGCTCAGCACGGAACCGGTCACGTCATTGGGGCGGTAGGTGGTGCAGCCCTTGCAGCCCGACTCGTAGGCGGCCATGTAGACCTCCTTGAAGGCGTCAAAGCTGATGTCCTCGGGGCAGTTGATGGTCTTGGAGATCGAACTGTCGACCCATTTCTGCGCGGCTGCCTGCATGCGCACATGATCGAGAGGGGCCAGCGTCTGGGCGTTCACGAAGTAATCCGGCAGGGCCGCATCGCCGAATTTCTCGCGCCACATCTGGACAGCGTAATCGACGACTTCCTCTTCGGTGCGGCTGCCGTCCTTCTGCAAAACCTTGCGGGTATAGGCATAGGCGAAGACAGGTTCGATCCCCGATGACACATTGCCGGCATAAAGACTGATCGTGCCCGTGGGCGCGATCGAGGTCAGCAGCGCGTTGCGGATGCCATGGGTGCGGATCGCCTCGCGCACATCCGCGTCCATCATCTGCATGTTGCCGGACGCCAGGAACTTTTCGGCGTCGAACAGGGGGAAGGCACCCTTTTCCCTGGCCAGGTCGACCGAGGCCAGATAGGCGGCGCGGGCGATCGCGTGCAGCCATTCCTCGGTCTGACGCGCCGCTCCCTCGCTGCCATAGCGCAGGCCGACCATCAGCAGGGCATCGGCAAGGCCCGTCACTCCCAGGCCGATGCGGCGCTTCGCCTGCGCCTCCTGGGCTTGCGCGTCCAGCGGGAAACGGCTGGCATCGACCACGTTGTCCATCATGCGCACGGCCACGGCGACCAGATCGGTCAGGGCCTTGGGGTCAAGATGTGCGGTCTTGCCGAAGGGATCCGTCACCAGTCGCGCCATGTTGATCGAGCCCAGCAGGCAGGCACCATAGGGCGGCAAAGGCTGTTCACCGCAGGGGTTTGTGGCGGCGATGGTTTCGACATAGTTCAGGTTGTTGGCCGCGTTGATCCGGTCGATGAAGATCACGCCGGGTTCGGCGAAATCATAGGTGCTTTTCATGATCTTGTTCCACAGATCGCGCGCCTGCACCGTGTGATAGACCTTGCCGTCGAATTGCAGATCCCAGGGCGCATCGGCCTTGACGGCCTCCATGAAGGGATCGGTGACCAGAACGGACAGGTTGAACATGCGCAACCGTGCCGCATCGGATTTCGCGGTGATGAAGGCTTCGATATCCGGGTGGTCGCAGCGCATCGTCGCCATCATCGCGCCGCGGCGCGATCCTGCCGACATGATCGTGCGGCACATCGCATCCCACACATCCATGAAGGACAGGGGGCCCGAAGCATCGGCCGCCACGCCCAGCACATCCGCGCCGCGCGGCCGGATCGTCGAGAAATCATAGCCGATCCCGCCACCCTGCTGCATCGTCAGCGCGGCCTCCTTGAGCATGTCGAAGATGCCAGCCATGCTGTCGGGGATCGTTCCCATGACAAAGCAATTGAACAGCGTGACACGCCGCCCGGTGCCGGCCCCTGCCGTGATGCGCCCGGCGGGCAGGTATTTGAAATCCTCCAGTGCGGCATAGAACCTGTCTTCCCATGCAGCGCTGTCCTGTTCGACCTGCGCCAGTGACCGCGCGATCCGCCGCCAGGTATCCTCGACCGAGCGGTCGATCGGCGTGCCATCGGCCTGTTTGAACCGGTATTTCATGTCCCAGATCTGTTCGGAAATGGGGGCGGCAAAACGGGTCATGGCAGGGTCCTCGGATCAGCGGGCAGATGGGGCGCAAACCTGCCGTTCGCAACGGCGCGGGGGTTTGCGGAAGGCTTGTGAGGATAGGCCGCAGACGGGTCCGGGTCAACGGCGCAGACGTGCAATTCAGCGCGGCAACAGACCTTGATATCGCGGCCTGCACGGCTATGATCCACAACCACTGGGGAAAATGACATGCCGGAAGCTCTGCATCTGATCAAGCTGTCCGTCGGCACCGAAGGTGTCGAGGACCTGGCCGCATGGCAGGCCAGCGCAAGGGCCAAGGGCCCGGATGGCTTGCCGCGCCATGTCACCCGCATGTGGCCCAAGCGCGAGGCCGAAATCCTTGACGGCGGATCGATCTACTGGGTGATCAAGGGTGTCCTCATGTGCCGCCAGCGCATCCTGCGTCTTGATGAGGTGACGGGCAGCGACGGCATCCGCCGCTGTGCGATCGTGCTGGACCCCGAACTGATCCGCACGACACAGGCTCTCAAACGTCCGTTCCAGGGATGGCGTTACCTGACAGCCAAGGACGCGCCCGCCGATCTGCCCAAGGGGCGCGCCGACGAGCAGGCGCTGCCATCGGAACTGAGTGCCGCGCTGGCCGACCTCGGGGTTCTCTGACGCGCACGGGCCGGGTGACGCGCTGAAACATTTTCCGCAAGCCGCTGACAACACGCTTGAAACGGGCATTGGCCGGACGCATGCTGCGCGCATCCTTCAGGACATGACAGAATGCTCCGCCCGCAATTGCTGACCAGTCTTTCGACCTATTCGAAAGCGACCCTCCGGGCCGATTTCTTCGCAGGCATCACCGTGGCCATGGTGGCCTTGCCGCTTTCGCTGGCCATTGCCATCGCATCCGGCGCCACGCCCGCGCAGGGTCTGATCACCGCCATCGTCGCAGGGTTCCTGATTTCGGCCCTCGGTGGCAGCACCGTGCAGATCGGCGGGCCGACCGGGGCCTTCATCGTCGTGGTGGCGGGGGTGATCGCGCAGTACGGCTATGACGGTCTGGTTCTGGCCACGGCGATGGCGGGGGGGATCCTGCTGGTCGCGGGCTGGTTGCGGGCAGGCAGCTTGATCGCCCATGTCCCCGAAGCCGTGGTGAATGGCTTTACCATCGGGATCGCGGTGCTGATCGCGGCCAGCCAGATCAAGGACCTGCTGGGGCTTTCGCTGGCGAACGAACCGGCGGAACTGCTGCACAAGATACCGGCGCTCTGGTCCGTGCGCGACACGTTCAGCATCGCGGCCTTTGGCGTGGGCCTGGCCACGATGGTGCTGATCGTGCTGTTTCGCCGCGCGGCACCGCGCCTGCCCGGCCTGATCGTTGCGCTGGCCCTGACATCGGGGGCGGCGGCATTGCTGTCGCTGCCGGTCGAGACGATAGAAGCCCGCTTTGGCGCATTGCCGCGCAGCCTGCCGCTGCCTGCAATGCCCGAACTGTCGCTGGACCGGATGATCGAGGTTCTGCCCTCGGCTCTGGTGATCGCGTTCCTGGCCGGGATCGAATCCCTGCTGTCGGCAGTGGTGGCCGACCGCATGACCGGGGCGCGGCACAAGCCCAATGCCGAAGTTGTTGCGCAGGGCGCGGCGAACCTTGCATCGGCGGCCTTTGGCGGATTGCCGGCGACCGGGGCGATTGCGCGCACCGCGACCAATGTGCGGGCGGGCGGCCAGACGCCCGTCGCGGGCATGGTCCACGCTGTCGCGATCCTGGCGATGATGATGTTGGCCGCCGGCCCGACCGGCATGCTGGCGATGCCCGCGATGGCGGGGCTTTTGATCCTGACCGCCTGGAACATGGCCGAGCCGCACAAATGGGGCGCGTGGATGCGCGAACGCCCTTCGGACCGGGTGCTTTTGCTGCTGACCATGGCCCTGACCGTGCTGGTCGATCTGACCGTCGCCATCGGGGTCGGCGTGGCGCTGGGTCTGGCGCTGAAACTGCGCGCCGGGCGCACCAAACCCGAAACCTTCGATCCGCGCCGAATGTAGGCGGGATCAGTCGACCTCGATCATCCGGCACAGGTGCTTGAGCGTGTCACGGTCCATGTCATCCATATCGGCCGCGCGGCTGCGATAGAGCGTCGCCTGCGAGCGCAGGATCAGACCGTCGCGCAGCATCTTGAGGTGATTTGCCCGCAACGTCTCGCCGGTCGAGGTAATGTCGGCCACCGCCTCGGCGGTTTCGAATTTCACCGTGCCCTCGGTCGCCCCCTGGCTGTCCACAAGCGCATAGTCGGCCACGCCAGCGTTGCGCAGGAAATCGCGGACAAGACGGTGATATTTCGTGGCGATCCGCATGCGGAACCCGCGCCGCTTGCGAAAGGCGGCGGCGGCCGCGTCAAGATCGTCAAGCGTGTCCACGTCGACCCAGGCGGCAGGCACCGCGATGATCAGATCGGCATGGCCGAACCCCAGTTCGGCCAGTTCCTGCACCTGCTGGTCCCATTGGCCCAGCTTTTCGCGTACCAGATCGGTCCCGGTCACGCCCAGGTGGATGCGTCCCGCAGCCAGTTCGCGCGGAATCTCTCCCGCCGAGAGCAGCACCAGTTCGACATTGTCGATACCCTCGACCGCACCGGCGTATTCCCGCTCCGAGGCGCTGCGCGACAGGGTGATGCCACGGGCCGCGAACCATTCGAAGGTCTTTTCCATCAGGCGCCCCTTGGAGGGCACCCCCAGCTTGATCGTCATGATGCGGCCCTCAAATCCAGCAGCAGCCTCGGACGGATCACGCCCCCCACGGCGGGAATCTCTGCCCCCTGCCCCAGAACGCGGGTCAGCGCGTCATAGCGCCCACCCGAAGCGACGGGCGGCAGGTCGCTGCGCCCTTCGGCGTAGAACCCGAAGACGAAACCATCGTAATATTCCATCGAGGTGCGGCCGTAGCTTGCCTCGAATTCCAACACGTCCACGTCGATGCCGCGTGCCGACAAGGCCGCGACCCTGGCCGTCAGCCGCGCAACGGCGGGACTGATGGCGGGCATGTCGACCGAGATGTCGCGCAGATGTTCCAGCGCGAAGGGCAGCGTCTCGCGCACACCCAGGATAGCGTCCAGCAAGGCCACCTCGTTCTCGCTGATCGGCGGGGTGGCTGCATCCTCGCGCAGGGCGGCGATACGCGCCTCGATATCGGCACGGTCGCGCAATCCGACCAGGGGCGGGCAATCGGCCCAGGGATCGGCCGCCGCCAGCAGCGCCAGCCGCGTTTCCGGCACCGCCGCGCGGCCCGAGTAGCGATCCAGCAGTGCACGGAAGCGGCGCGGGCGCCAGATGTGGCGGCGCAGCGCGGCCTTGCGTGCATCCGTGGTGTTCAGGCCTTCGACCGCCGCGGCCAGGATGCCGATATCGCCCGTGGCGGCGCGCAGGGGCAGATCACCCAGCGCCTGACGGATCAGGGCGAAGACCTCGGCATCTGCGGCGGCGGGATCGGCCCGGTCGAAAACCTCGTATCCGGTCTGGAAATATTCGTTGGCGCGGTCGGGAAATTCCTCCTGCCGCCGAAACACCTCGCCTGCATAGGTGTAGCGCGCGGGCTCGGCGCCATGAGCCATGTGCATCTGCACCACGGGCACGGTGAAATCGGGGCGCAGCATCTGTTCGCCGCGCACGGCATCCGATGTCACATAGGCGCGCGCGCGGATATCCTCGCCATAAAGGTCGAGCAGCGTATCGGCGGGCTGCAGCACCGGAGGATCCACCACCTGTGCACCTGCCGCCTCGAAGACGGCGCGCAGGCGTGTCGCCTCGTCGCGGATGGCGCTGCGCGCCGCGGTGCGTGCGGCCGGGGTCGGCATCAGCCCTGCCCTTCGAGGATTTCGCGCACCTTTGCCACCATCTGGTTGCGCGGCACCTCGTACTGGCTGGGGCGGCTTTGCCATTCCTCGAGGGTGGCGTTCTCGGCGATCCGGGCGCCCAGGACCAGGTCCTTGATCTGCACCACGCCGCGCGCCTTTTCGTCACCGCCTTCGATGATCGCGACGGGCGAGGCGCGCTTGTCCGCATATTTCAACTGGTTCCCGAACTGCTTGGGGTTGCCCAGATAAACCTCGGCGCGGATGCCGGCGCGGCGCAACTCGCCGGCCATCGCCTGGTAATCAGCCATGCGGTCGCGGTCCATCACCGTCACCACGACCGGGCCCTGTTCGCTGGCCTGCATCCGGCCCTTTTCACGCAGCGCCGCCAGCAGGCGGTCAACACCGATGGACACGCCCGTGGCGGGCACTTCCTGCCCGGTGAAGCGCTTGACCAGATCATCATAGCGGCCGCCACCCGCGACCGAGCCGAATTGCCGCTTGCGGCCCTTCTCGTCGAAGATCTCGAAGGTCAGTTCGGCCTCGAACACCGGTCCGGTGTAGTAGCCCAGACCACGGACCACGGAGGGGTCGATCACGATACGGTCGGGGCCGTAGCCCTGCGCGGCGACCAGGTCCGCGATCTGGGCCAGTTCGTCGACGCCCTGCGCCCCGATGGCCGATGCACCCACGGCAGCGCGCAGATTGTCCAGTGTGTCGGCCATGCTGTCGGCCTTCGAGGTCAGGAAGGCGATCACGGGTTCGGCCTGTGCCGCATCCAGCCCGACACCGTCGATAAAGGCGCCCGAGGCGTCCATCCGCCCCTTGGTCAGCAATTCGCGCACACCCGCCTCACCGACCTTGTCGAATTTGTCGATGGTGCGCAGCACGGCATCGCGGGCCTCGCCTTCGGGCAGGCCCATCACTTCGAGGATGCCGTTCAGAACCTTGCGGTTGTTGATCCGCACGATGTAGGCGCCGCGCGGAATGCCCACTTCCTCCAGCGTATCGGCCAGCATCGCGCAAATCTCGGCATCTGCGGCCACGCTTGCCGCGCCCACGGTATCGGCGTCGCATTGATAGAACTGCCGGAACCGTCCCGGCCCCGGCTTTTCGTTGCGCCAGACCGGCCCCATCGCATAACGGCGATAGGGCAGCGGCAGATCGTTGCGGTGCTGGGCATAGACCCGCGCCAGCGGTGCCGTCAGGTCATAGCGCAGGGCCAGCCAGTCGCCGGGTTTCGCATTCTCGCCGTCATGCTCGGGATCTTCCTGCCATGCGAAGACGCCCGCGTTGGGGCGGTCCACGTCGGGCAGGAACTTGCCCAGCGCCTCGACCGTTTCCACCGCCGAGGATTCAAGCGCATCAAAGCCGTAGCGATGATAGACCTGCGCGATGGTGGCCAGCATCCGGCTGCGCATCGTCACATCGGCGCCAAAGTAATCGCGAAACCCTTTCGGCGTTTCGGCGCGCGGGCGCGGGGTCTTCTTGTCCTTGGCCATGGCAGGCTCCCTCGGTATTCGGCAGGGCGGTCTTGTCCGGCTTGCCTCTAGCGGATGCGGGCCAAGGGGGCAAGCGGGGCTAAAGGTCGTCGAACCGTCCAGACCGGCCCTGACCGCCCGCAAAGCGCGTGGCCCCCGCACGGCCTTCGGCGGCAAACATCGCGGCCGAGGCCCATTCACGGCGCAAGGATGCCGCCAGATCGGCGGGCTGCATCCGCGCGGACAGGAAGTCCGCCCGCATGCAGCCCTGCGGAAAGCGGGTCAGCGCCTGCGCCAGATCCAGCGCCGCGGCCAGCGCCTGCCCCTGCGGCACGATCCGGTCGGCCAGCCCCATGGCATGAGCCTCGGCCGCATCCACCGGGCGACCGGTCAGGATCAGGTCATTGGCGCGGCCCTGCCCCACCACGCGCGGCAGGCGGAAGGTGCCGCCGTCGATCAGTGGCACGCCCCAGCGGCGGCAATAGATCCCCATCACCGCACCCTCGGCCATGACGCGCATGTCGCACCAGGCGGCCAGCTCCATGCCGCCGGCCACGGCGGGGCCTTCGATCGCGGCGATCACGGGCTTCGACAACATCAGCCGCGATGGCCCCATCGGGCCGGGCCTGGGCTGACCCACCGGATCGGTCCAGTCATCGGGGATATCCACCGCCTTGATCCAGCTGGCGGCCGATCCATCGGCCGCGGTCTTCAGATCGAAGCCTGCGCAAAAGGCGCCGTCCGCCCCGGTCAGGATCATCACGTCGATATCGGCATCGGACTCCAGCGCCAGAAAGGCATCGTAGAGCGCCTGCGCCGTCGCCGGATTGACCGCGTTGCGCGCCTGCGGCCGGTCGATCGTGACCACCGCCACCCGATCCTGCCGTTGCACCCTGACTGTCATGGCCTCTCCTTCCCTGTGATCCGCCCCCGTGCTAATGACTGCATCGCAAAAGGAGGCGTGATGCAACACCTTGAGGAAAAGCTGGCCCATCTGATCCGCACGGTCGACGAGCTGTCGGATGTCGTCGCTGCCCAACAGACCGAGATCGACCGCCTGACGCGCCGGGTCGAGATGCTGATGCATCGCGAAGCCGAACGAGAAAGCGCCGCGGGCGATGGCGTCATTCTGGCAGATCAGCGCCCGCCGCACTGGTAAGGCGCACCGCCTGCACGGGTATAGGCCTTATACTTCCTGCACTTCCATGACACCGGGCAGGGACCGGATCGCGCCCTTGATCTGCGGGTTCATCGGGAAATCCTGACCCGTGTCGATCTCGGTCTCGCCGGGCAGGCCGGGATCCATCAGGCACAGCATCACCGGTCCGCGCGGCAGGTTGCGCAGGCTTTCGGCGGCCTGTTCCAGCACCGAGGCCACGGACGCGATGGCGCCCGCATCCTCGATGAAGATCCGCAGGCCCGTGGCGCCCGCTTCGGCCACGACACCGTCCATCGGGGTCACGGAGCGACCAACGGGATCGAACTGCCCCTCGTTGAACCGCGCCTCGAGGGTCATGACGACCTGATGGGTCTGATCAAAGACGCGCCGGGCCGCGTCGAAATCATCGCAGAACATCGCGATCCCCGAGACCTGGCTTGTGGGGTCGGAAATGTTCATGCGGAAAAACCGCGTGCCGCGCCCGGATTTGCGTTCCTGCAAGGCCGACACCAGAACGCCCACCTTTCCGATGGCGCCGCCAGCCTGTTCGGCCTTGGCCTGCAATTCGGCCAGTGTCATCACGTTGCGCCGCTTGAGGGCGGGCAGGTAGTCGTCCAGCGGATGACCCGACAGGTAAAAGCCGATGGCCTTGTGTTCCTCGTCCAGCCGTTCGGTGGGCTGCCAGTCCGCGACGGGCATCAGGCGCGGTTCGGGCAGGTCGTCGCCCGCCTCGCCAAAGAGCGACACCTGGTTCGACGCCTTCTGTTCATGGATCGCCGCCGAATATCCCACCAGCGCATCCAGCGCCTCGAACACGCGGCGGCGGTTGGCGTCCAGCATGTCGAACGCCCCGGCGCGCGCCAGCATTTCCAGCGGGCGCTTGCCCACCCGTTTCAGATCCACCCGGCGGGCAAAATCGAACAGCGTGACAAAGGGCTTTTCGCGCCCCGCCTCGTCACGGCGCGCGGCGGTGATCATCCGCATCGCCTCGATGCCCACGTTCTTGAGCGCGCCCAGCGCATAGACCAGCTTGCCCTCGCGCACGGTGAACCCGGCCTCTGAACGGTTGACGCAGGGCGGCACGATCTCGATCCCCATGCCGCGGCGGACTTCCTCGGCATAGGTGGACAGCTTGTCGGTCAGGTGGCTGTCGCAATTCATGACGCCCGCCATGAATTCGACCGGGTGGTTCGCCTTCAGCCAGGCGGTCTGGTAGCTGACCACGGCATAGGCGGCGGCGTGGGATTTGTTGAAGCCGTAGTTGGCGAATTTCTCCAGAAGGTCGAAAACCTCCGAGGCTTTCTTCTTGTCGACGCCATTGGCCATCGCGCCCTTTTCGAACTTGGGGCGTTCCTTGGCCATCTCTTCGGCGATCTTCTTGCCCATGGCCCGGCGCAGCAGGTCGGCGCCACCAAGGCTGTAGCCCGCCATCTCCTGCGCGATCTGCATCACCTGTTCCTGGTAGACGATGATGCCCTGCGTTTCCTCGAGGATATGATCGATCAGCGGATGGATCGATTCACGCGCCTTCAGCCCGTTCTTGACCTCGCAATAGGTGGGGATGTTCTCCATCGGGCCAGGACGATACAGCGCCACCAGCGCCACGATATCCTCGATGCAGGTGGGTTTCATGCGCCGCAGCGCATCCATCATGCCACTGGATTCCACCTGGAACACGGCCACGGTCTTGGCGCTGGCATAAAGCCTGTATGTTGCCTCGTCATCCAGCGGGATCGCGCCGATATCGTCCATTGCCCCTTCGGGCGGATCATAGAGCTGCACCCCATCGGCGCGGATATGCAGATGCCGGCCCTGCCCCTTGATCAGGTCGACCGCGTTCTGGATCACGGTCAGCGTCTTGAGGCCAAGGAAGTCGAACTTGACCAGCCCGGCCTGCTCGACCCATTTCATGTTGAACTGGGTGGCCGGCATGTCCGAACGCGGGTCCTGGTAGAGCGGCACCAGCCGGTCCAGCGGCCGGTCCCCGATCACCACGCCCGCCGCATGGGTCGATGCGTTGCGCAGCAGGCCCTCGACCTGCTGGCCGTAGTCCAGCAAACGCTTGACGACTTCCTCCGCGCGCGCGGCCTCGCGCAGCCGTTCTTCCTGCGCCAGCGCCTGTTCGATGCTGACAGGCTTGACCCCTTCGACCGGGATCAGCTTGGACAGCCGGTCCACCTGCCCGTAAGGCATCTGCAGCACCCGCCCGATGTCGCGAACGGCGGCCTTGGACAACAGCGCACCGAAGGTGATGATCTGGCCCACCTTGTCGCGCCCGTAACGGTCCTGCACATAGCGGATCACCTCTTCGCGGCGATCCATGCAGAAGTCGATGTCGAAGTCGGGCATGCTGACCCGTTCGGGGTTCAGGAAGCGTTCGAACAGCAGGCTGTAGCGCAGCGGATCAAGATCGGTGATCGTCAGCGCATAGGCCACCAGGCTACCCGCACCCGAGCCACGCCCCGGCCCCACGGGAATGTCGTGATCCTTGGCCCATTTGATGAAATCGGCCACGATCAGGAAATAGCCGGGAAAGCCCATGCCCTCGATGATGCCCAGCTCGAACTCCAGGCGCTTGTCATAGTCCTCGACCGATGCGGCATGGGGGATCACGGCAAGGCGCGCGGCCAGACCCTCCTTGGCCTGCCGGCGCAATTCCTGCACCTCGTCATCAGCGAATTTCGGCAGGATCGGCGGGCGCTTGAACGCCTTGAAGGCACAGCGGCGCGCGATCTCGACGGTGTTCTGGATCGCCTCGGGCAGATCGGCGAACAGCGTGGCCATCTCTTGCGGCGACTTGAAATAATGCTGCGCGGTCAGGCGGCGGCGCGGGCCCTGCTGGTCGACATAGGCGCCCTCGGCGATGCAGATCAGCGCATCATGTGCCTCGTACATGTCTGATTTCGGAAAATAGACATCGTTGGTGGCCACCAGCGGAAGATCCATGGCATAGGCCATTTCGACAAAGCCGCGTTCGGACAGGCGTTCCGCCTCGGGCAGGCCGCCACCCTCGGGATGGCGTTGCAGTTCGACATACAGCCGGTCGGGATAGATCGCGGCCAGCTTGCGCATCAGATCCTCGGCCGCCGGACGCTGGCCTGCCCGCAGCAATCGGCCCACGGGGCCGTCCGGCCCACCCGAGAGGCAGATCAGACCGGCGCTGAACTCCTGCAACTCCTCAAGCGTGACCTGCGGCAACTGGCCCGCCTTGTCCAGGTAGAGGCAGCTGTTCAGCCGCATCAGGTTCTCGTATCCGACCTCGCTCTGCGCCAGAAGCACGATCCCCGCAGGATCGCGCGGCCGCTCGCCCGGTTGGGCGGGCAGATAGGCGACCGAGACCTGGCAACCAATGATCGGCTGCACCCCGGCGCCAGTTGCCGCCACGGAAAATTCCAGCGCGGCGAACATGTTGTTGGTGTCGGTCACGGCCACGGCGGGCATGCCGGCCGCCGCACACAGACCGGGAAGCTTCTTCAGCCGCACCGCCCCCTCCAGAAGGGAATATTCGGTATGCACGCGCAGGTGGATGAATCGGGGGGAATTGCTCATGCGGGAAAGCTACCGCATGGACCGGCCCTGCGAAAGCGCCGAAAAACCGGGCGCGCCCGGGGCCAGCCGAAAGCCGCCATGCAGCTTTTTCTTGCCAAGAGGCCGAATCCGGGCTTTCCTGCCGGAAACCAACAGGGGCCCGCGCTGCTCTACGCCGCATCGAGACAGCGCAACACGGGGCAAAAAACCGGTAAGGCGGCAGGCTTTTCTTCATGAATATCTCCTTTCTTCTGAACGGGGAAAGCGTGGTGCTCAGCGATGTGGCACCCACCACGACCGCATTGGACTGGTTGCGCGAAACAAGGGGGCTGACCGCCACCAAGGAGGGCTGCAACGAGGGCGATTGCGGGGCCTGCACGGTGATGGTCACCGATCCAGATGGCAGCAGCCGGGCGTTGAACGCCTGCATCCTCTTTCTGCCGCAACTCGATGGCCGCGCCATCCGCACGGTCGAAGGCATCACCGGCCCGGACGGCAGCCTGCACCCGGTGCAGCAGGCCATGGTGGATCACCACGGCAGCCAATGCGGCTTCTGCACACCGGGCTTCATCGCCGCGATGGCGGTGGCGCATCTGAACGGGGACAAGGACCACGACACCGCGCTGGCCGGCAACCTGTGCCGCTGCACCGGCTATGCGCCGATCATCCGCGCCGCCCGCGCCGCCGAAGACAGGCCCGTGCCGGACTGGATGATCGCCGATCACGACTTCTTCTTGCCGGAAATATCCGCGGGGGGATCGTCGAACCAAGGGTTCGACGTGGGGGGCGGCAAGCCCCCCGCTTTGATGCAGCCCCGCTCCGCAGATGATCTGGCCGCAGCCTATGCGGCAAACCCCGAGGCCACGCTGGTGGCAGGGGCCACGGATGTCGGGCTTTGGGTGACCAAGCAGATGCGCGAGCTGGGTCAGGTGATCTTTCTGAACCGCTGCGCCGATCTTCAGCGGATCGAGCCGGGCCAGGACAGGCTGCGCATCGGGGCGGGCGTGACCATCGCGCGCCTGATCCCCGCGATCGAGGGGCTGCACCCTTCGTTTACCGACATGTTGCGCCGCTATGGCTCGGCGCAGGTGCGCGCCGCGGCCACGATCGGGGGCAATATCGCCAATGGCTCGCCCATCGGGGATGGCCCGCCCGCGCTGATCGCGCTGGGGGCGGTGCTGCATCTGCGGCAGGGCGATGCGCGGCGCGAGATGCCGCTCGAGGATTTTTTTCTGGACTACGGCAAGCAGGATCGCCGCCCCGGAGAGTTCGTCGAGGCCATAAGCATCCCGCGGCAGCCTGACCGGCTGCGCTGCTACAAGCTGTCCAAGCGCTTCGACCAGGACATCTCGGCGGTCTGCGGATGTCTTTCCATCACGGTGTCCGGGGGCCGTGTCGCGCAGGCGCGCATCGCCTTTGGCGGCATGGCCGGCACGCCAAAGCGCGCGGCCCATGTCGAAGGGGCGCTGATCGGTCAGCCGTGGTCAGAGGCGACCATTGACCGCGCGATGCAGGCCTTCGCGCAGGATTACACGCCGCTGTCGGACCTGCGTGCCTCGGCCGACTACAGGCTTGAGGCTGCGGCAAACATGTTGCGGCGTTATTTCCTTGAAGATACGGGCCAGACCGCCGGGATCATGGAGGTGAAGCCATGAGCGTCGCCAGCCCCCTGCCCCATGACGCAGCCCGTCTGCATGTGACGGGGCAGGCGCGCTATGTCGATGACATCCCCCTGCCCGCGGGTACCCTGCATCTTGCCTTCGGCCTGTCCGGTGTGGCGCGGGGCCGGATCACCGGCATGGACCTGTCCGCCGTGCGCATGGCGCCGGGCGTCGTGATGGTGCTGACGGCGGATGACCTGCCTTTTGCCAATGATGTCTCGCCCTCGGCCCATGACGAGCCCTTGCTGGCCGCGGGTGCGGTGCATTACATCGGTCAGCCAGTCTTTGCCGTGGTCGCGCAGAGCCACCTGGCGGCCCGTCGCGCGGCACGGCTGGGCCGGATCGACTATGCCGAGGAAGCACCGATCCTGACCATCGACCAGGCGCAGGCCGCGAACAGCCGGTTCGAGGATGGGCCGCGCATCTACTCGAAGGGCGATGCGCCCGCCGCGATCGCCGCGGCGCCCCATCGCGTGAAAGGGCGGTTCGAGGTCGGCGGGCAGGAACATTTCTACCTCGAGGGCCAGGCGGCCCTGGCCCTGCCGCAGGAAGGCGGGGACATGGTGGTGCACAGCTCTACCCAGCACCCGACCGAGATCCAGCACAAGGTGGCCGAGGCGCTAGGTGTTCCCATGCACGCCGTGCGGGTCGAGGTGCGCCGGATGGGTGGGGGGTTCGGCGGCAAGGAAAGCCAGGGCAATGCGCTGGCCGTGGCCTGTGCCGTCGCGGCATCGATGACCGGGCGGCCCTGCAAGATGCGCTACGACCGCGACGATGACATGGTGATCACCGGCAAGCGTCATGATTTCCGGATCGACTATGTTGCGGGCTTCGATGATGCGGGGCGGGTTCTTGGCGTGGACTTCGTGCACCATGTCCGCTGCGGCTGGGCGCAGGACCTGTCGCTGCCGGTGGCGGATCGGGCGATGCTGCATGCCGACAATGCCTATCTGCTGGAGAATGCCCGCATCGAAAGCCACAGGCTGAAGACCAACACGCAGAGCGCGACGGCGTTTCGCGGATTCGGCGGCCCGCAAGGCATGGTCGGGATCGAGCGGGTGATGGATCACATCGCCCATCACCTTGGCCGCGACCCCCTGGAGGTGCGGCGGGCAAACTACTATGCCGAGGCCGCGCCTGCGGCGGGCGGCGCAGGGGGGCTGTCCGCCCCCCCGTTCACCCCTGGTGAACGCCCCCCCGAGGATATTTCCGGCAAGAAGAAACAGACCACACCCTATGGGATGGAGGTCGAGGATTTCATTCTGCATGCGATGACGGACAGGCTTGCGACCGAGGCCGGGTATGACGCCCGGCGGCAGGCCGTCGCCGCCTGGAATGCGGCGCAGCCTGTTCTCAAGCGGGGATTGGCGCTGACGCCGGTCAAGTTCGGGATCTCGTTCACCTTGACCCATCTGAACCAGGCCGGGGCGCTGGTGCATGTCTACCAGGACGGATCGGTGCACATGAACCATGGCGGCACCGAGATGGGCCAGGGCCTGTTCCAGAAGGTGGCGCAGGTGGCGGCGGCGCGGTTCGGGCTGGACGTGGGGGCGGTGAAGATCACCGCCACCGATACGGGCAAGGTGCCGAACACATCCGCCACGGCGGCGTCATCGGGATCGGATCTGAACGGAATGGCGGTCAAGGCGGCCTGCGACACGATCCGTGACAGGATGGCCGCCCATCTGGCCGAGAGGTTCGGAAATGACGACATCACTTTCGCCGATGGATGCGTCCATATCGGACAGGATCATACCCTGACCTTCGCGCAAGCCGCCCAATCGGCCTATGCCGCAAGGGTCAGCCTGTCGGCGACCGGTTTCTACGCCACCCCCAAGGTGGAATGGGACCGCATCAAGGGCCAGGGGCGGCCGTTTTTCTATTTCGCCTATGGTGCCGCCCTGACCGAAGTGGTGATCGACACGCTGACCGGAGAGACGCGGATCCTGCGGGCCGATCTGCTGCATGACGCGGGCGCCAGCCTGAACCCGGCGCTGGATATCGGCCAGATCGAAGGCGGCTATGTGCAGGGTGCAGGCTGGCTGACGATGGAGGAACTGGTCTGGGACACGAAAGGCCAGTTGCGCACCCATGCGCCGTCCACCTACAAGATCCCCGCCGTCTCGGACCGGCCTGCGGTGTTCAATGTCGGCCTCTGGGAAGGGGCGAACCGGGAGGACACGATCTATCGCTCAAAGGCGGTGGGCGAGCCACCCTTCATGCTGGGAATTTCGGCGCTGATGGCGATCTCGGATGCGGTGGCCGCTTGCGGGCCGGGGTATCCTGCGCTGGATGCGCCGGCCACGCCCGAGCGCATCCTGGCGGCCGTCAGGCGGGTCCGCGATGGGATTTGACCTCGATGCCCTGCACGGCGCCGTGCAGCGCCATGGCCGTGTCGCACGGGTCGTGATCGCCGAGGTGCGCGGGTCCGCGCCGCGCGAGGTGGGCGCGGCGATGCTGGTCTGGCCCGAGGGGCAGGCCGGCACGATTGGCGGCGGCGCGCTGGAGCATCAGGCGGCGCAGGCGGCGCGCGCGATGCTGGCGGGCGGTCCCCCGGCGCGGTTGACGCGGCATGCATTGGGCCCCGACCTGGGGCAATGCTGCGGCGGCAACCTGCAGCTTTTGACCGAGGTGCATGACGCCACGACAGTCGCGGCATGGCAGGGGCGGGACGTGATCGTGCGCCCCGTCGCGCCGGGCGCCGAGATGCCCCTTGCGGTACAGCGCCTGCTGAACGGCGCGCGGGCGCAGGGGCAACGGCCCCTTGCGCAGCTGATCGCGGGCTGGATGGTCGAACCCCTGGCGCGGCCTTCGGTACCCCTCTGGATCTGGGGGGCGGGCCATGTGGGGCGGGCGCTTGTGGCCACGCTGTCGCCCCTGCCCGACCTGGCGATCACCTGGATCGACACCGGACCGGAACGCTTCCCCGAGAACATCGGCGCGGGTGTCACCGCCCTGCCCGCCGCCGATCCCGCACGGTTGGTGCCGCATGCACCGCATGACGCGCATCACCTGATCCTGACCTATTCGCATGCGCTGGACCTTGCGCTCTGTCACGGGCTGCTGGGGCATGGCTTTGCCGGCGCGGGCCTGATCGGGTCGGCCACCAAATGGGCGCGCTTTCGGTCGCGCCTGGGGGCGCTGGGCCATGTGCCCGCCCAAATCGCGCGCATCCGCTGCCCCATCGGGACACCCGGCTTGGGCAAACACCCGCAGGCGATTGCCATTGGCGTCGCCTCGGGCTTATTGAGCGATATCGCAGCCACAACCGACAGAAGGGAACGCAGCGCATGACGGCACCGGTTCTGAGCATCAAGGGCCTGACAAAGGCCTATCCGGGCGTTGTCGCGAATTCCGATGTGTCCTTCGAGGTGATGAAGGGCGAGGTGCATGCCCTTCTGGGCGAGAATGGCGCGGGCAAGTCCACATTGGTCAAGATGATCTACGGGCTGGTCAAACCCGATCACGGGACGATGATCTTCCAGGGCAAGGCCTACGCCCCTGCCGAGCCGCGCGCCGCGCGCGCCGCCGGTGTGGCGATGGTGTTCCAGCATTTCTCGCTGTTCGACGCGCTGAACGTGGCAGAGAACATCGCGCTGGGGATGGAACATCCACCGCGCCTTGCCGACCTGGCCGGGCGCATCCGCGAGGTGTCGGAAACCTACGGCCTGCCGCTGGATCCGTTCCGCACCGTGGGCGACCTGTCGGCGGGCGAGCGTCAGCGGGTCGAGATCATCCGCTGCCTGTTGCAGGATCCGCGCCTGCTGATCATGGACGAGCCGACATCGGTGCTGACCCCGCAGGAGGTGGAGATCCTGTTCCAGACCCTGCGCAAGCTGACGGCCGAGGGCGTGGCGATCCTGTATATCAGTCACAAGCTGGAAGAGATCCGCACGTTGTGCGACACGGCGACCATCCTGCGGCTGGGCAAGAAGGTGGCCACCTGCACCCCCGCCGACACCACCGCGCGGGCGCTGGCCGAAATGATGGTGGGCACGGTGCTGCATACCCCCGAACGCAGCGGGCGCGCGCTGGGCGACGTGGCGCTGGAACTGAGCGGGCTGTCGGTCCGCTCGCCTTCGGCCTTTGGATGCTCTCTCAAGGACATCAGCCTCGAGGTGCGGCAGGGCGAGGTGCTGGGTCTTGGTGGCGTTGCGGGCAACGGACAGGACGAGTTGCTGGGCGCGCTATCCGGCGAATTGCGCAGCGGCCCGGACATGGTCAAGATGCATGGCAGGGCGGTCGGCATGCTGGGGCCGATGGAGCGGCGGCGGATCGGCCTGCTGTGCGCGCCCGAGGAACGGCTGGGGCACGCGGCGGCGCCCGACATGAGCCTGACCGAGAACGCGATGCTGACCGGATCGCTGCGCGAGAGGCTGGAACGGCGCGGTTTTCTGGACTGGGGCCGCGCCAGGGGCTTTGCCGAAGCGATCATTCAGCGATTTGACGTGCGCACGCCGGGACCGGGCAATGCGGCACGGTCGCTGTCGGGCGGCAATCTGCAGAAATTCGTCATCGGCCGCGAGGTGATGCAGCGCCCCGAGGTGCTGGTGGTCAATCAACCCACATGGGGCGTCGATGCATCCGCTGCCGCCGCGATCCGGCAGGCGCTGCTGGATCTGGCGGCGGGCGGCACGGCCGTGGTCGTGATCAGCCAGGATCTGGACGAGCTGATGGAGATCGCTGACAGGTTCGGTGCCTTGAACGAGGGGCGGCTGTCGCGCATCCGCCCGACATCCGAACTGAACATCGAGGAAATCGGCCTGATGATGGGTGGCGCCCATGACATGGAGGTGGCGCATGTCTGAGGCGTTGGAACATGAGAATTCGCAGAACGATGACGGGGGGACCGCGCCATGCTGAAGCTTGAAAAGCGGCCGCAACCCTCGAAGGCCTGGGTCTGGCTGGCCCCCGTGGTGGCCGTGATTGCCACGATGATCGCGGGCGGCGCGCTTTTTGCGCTGCTGGGGAAGGATCCGCTGGTCGCGATCCGCACGATCTTCTGGGATCCGCTGTTTTCGGAATTCGCGTTTTTCTACCGCCCGCAGCTACTGGTGAAGGGTGCGCCGCTGGTGCTGATCGCCATCGGCCTGAGCCTGGGGTTCCGGGCGGGCATCTGGAACATCGGGGCCGAGGGGCAGTATATCGTCGGCGCGCTTTGCGGCGCTGGCGTGGGACTGGCCTTCTACCCGATGGAGGGATGGTTCATCTTTCCGCTCATGGTCATGGCGGGGGCGCTGGGGGGCTGGGCCTGGGCCATGATCCCGGCGGTGCTGAAGGTGAAGTTCGGCACGAACGAGATCCTGGTATCCCTGATGCTGGTCTATGTGGCCGAGCAATTGCTGGCCTCGATGGCGCTGGGGCTGATGAAGAACCCCGAGGGCTTCGGCTTTCCCGGCTCGCGCAACCTGCAGCAATATCCCAGCGCCCATAATGCCGAGCTGATCGCGGGATCGGGGATGCATTGGGGCGTGGTCGCCGCGATGGTGGCGGTGATCTTTGCCTATGTGCTGATGACCCGGCACATCCTTGGCTTTCACATCCGCCTGACCGGCGAGGCGCCGCGCGCCGCGCGCTTTGCGGGCGTCAATCCGGGACGGCTGGTGCTGATCTGTCTGGGTCTGGCTGGCGCGCTGGCAGGGCTGGCGGGCATGTTCGAGGTTTCGGGGCCCGCCGGACGCGTCAGCATCGATTTCAACGTGGGCTACGGCTTTACCGCGATCATCGTGGCGTTTCTGGGCCGGCTGCACCCGCTGGGGATCCTGATGGCGGGCCTGCTGATGGCACTGACCTATATCGGAGGCGAGATCGCGCAATCGAGGCTGGGCCTGCCTGCGGCGGCGATCCAGATGTTCCAGGGGATGCTTCTGTTCTTCCTGCTGGCCGTCGACGTGATGACCAATTACCGGCTGCGGCTGACATGGCGTGAGGTGGCATGATGGATCTGTCGTCAATCAACCCGATCCTTTTGCTGGCCTCGCTGATGGTGGCGGCGACCCCGCTGCTGCTGGCGGCGGTGGGCGAGCTTGTGGTGGAAAAGGCGGGCGTTCTGAACCTGGGCGTCGAAGGCATGATGATCACCGGCGCGATCTGCGGCTTCGCCATCGCGGTCAACACGGGCAATCCGCTGCTGGGCGTGCTGGCGGCGGCGGCGGGCGGCGCCGTTCTGTCGCTGCTTTTCGCGCTTCTGACGCAGGTGGCGCTGGCCAACCAGGTGGCATCGGGGCTGGGGCTGACGCTGTTCGGGCTGGGCCTTTCGGCGCTGATCGGCCAGGGCTACCAGGGTATCCGCCCGCCGTCCTTTCCGCGGCTGAACATTCCGGGGTTGTCGGACATGCCGGTGCTGGGACGGATCCTGTTCTCGCATGATCTGATGGTCTATCTGGGGCTGATCATCGTCACGGCGGTCTGGTTCATGCTGAAATACACCCGCGCCGGGTTGATCCTGCGCGCGGTCGGCGAAAATCACGAGGCGGCCCATGCGCTGGGATACAAGGTCGTGCGCATCCGCATGATGGCGATCCTGTTCGGCGGGGCCTGCGCCGGGATGGGTGGCGCCTATATCAGCCTGATCCGCGTGCCCCAATGGACCGAGGGGATGACGGCCGGAATCGGCTGGATCGCCCTTGCCCTGGTGGTCTTTGCCAGCTGGAAGCCCTGGCGCGTCCTGCTGGGTGCCTATCTTTTTGGCGGCGTGACCGTGATTCAGCTGAATCTGCAAGCGGCGGGCGTTGCGATCCCGGTCGAATATCTGGCAATGTCGCCTTATCTGATCACCATCCTCGTGCTGGTCATCATGTCGGCCGACAAGAGCAGTGCACCTGCCTCGTTGGGCCGTATTTTCCATGCCTCACGTTGAGGCCAAAACTATGACGTTCACCTAACAGGGGGATTCCTGAATGAAACTGACCAAACTGTTGACCACCGCCGCGCTGGCGCTGGGCCTGGCGACCGGCGCCATGGCGCAGGACAAGCTCAAGGTGGGCTTTGTCTATGTGGGCCCCGTCGGCGACGGCGGCTGGACCTATGAGCATGACAAGGGCCGCCTGGCTGTCGAAGCCGAATTCGGTGACAAGGTCGAGACCGTGTTTGTCGAATCCGTGCCCGAGGGCCCGGATGCAGAGCGCGTGATGACCCAGATGGCGCTGGACGGTGCCAAGCTGATCTTCACCACATCCTTCGGCTTCATGGACCCGACGATCAACGTGGCCGCCAAGTTCCCGGATGTGAAATTCGAACACGCCACCGGCTACAAGCGCGCCGACAACGTGTCGACCTATTCCGCCCGTTTCTACGAGGGCCGCGCCATCCAGGGCCACATCGCAGGCAAGATGACGGAATCGAACATCATCGGCTACATCGGCTCCTACCCGATCCCCGAAGTGATCCGCGGCATCAACTCGGCCTTCATCCATGCGCGCAAGGTGAACCCGGATGTCCAGTTCAAGATCGTCTGGGCCTATACCTGGTTCGATCCCGCGAAAGAGGCTGACGCCGCGAAGGTCCTGATCGAACAGGGTGCCGACGTGATCCTGCAGCACACCGATTCCACCGCGCCGCTGGCTGCCGCCGCCGAGGCAGGCAACATCATCGGCTTCGGCCAGGCATCGGACATGGGCGAATATGCCGATGGTCCGCGCGTGTCCTCGATCATCGACAACTGGGCACCCTATTACATCGCGCGCACCCGCGCCGTGATGGACGGGACCTGGACCTCGACCGACACCTGGGACGGCATCGGGCCGGGCATGGTCGGCATCGGCGAGATCACCGACAAGGTGCCCGCCGACGTGAAAGCCGAGGCGCTGGCCATGAAAGAGGCGATCGCAAAGGGCGAATACCACCCCTTCACCGGTCCGCTGAACAAGCAGGACGGTTCGGCCTGGCTGGCTGAAGGCGAAGTGGCCGACGACGGCACGCTGCTGGGCATGGACTTCTATGTCGAAGGCATCGAAGGCACGATCCCGAACTGATCGACCGTTACAGCATCCAAGGAAAACCCCGCCATCGTGCGGGGTTTTTTCTTGTGCAACGACGGATACGGGCAGCAAGCGCATGCGATCCCGTATCCTGTCCGACGGCGGCCCCTGCCCCCCGGAGAAGCAAGGGCAGAGAAAACAGGATTGAAAATCTGCTTGAATGCGTCATGCTCACGGGACGGAACATTTGTTTTTTCGATCGTTCAGAGTGTGAGTGTGCCATGTCCGAGAAACTTTCCCCCCTCAAGAAACTGAAGGATGCCGTCAAGCAAGCAGCCGTGGGGTCAATGGACCCCCTGACACATCTGCTGGCCGTCGCACTTGACGATGACGAGATCGCGGCCGAGATCGAGAAGCGCGTGAAAGGCAAGATGATCGGATCGGCGCGGCTTGTCTCGGTCGAGGGGGATTTGCAGGCGGGCATCAGCGGCACCATAGAAATCCCAATCTTCTCGGAAGATGTGGGAGATCTGCTGAAAGAGCCTATCTATGTTTTCACGGACCTGTCCACCCGCAAGGCCCATATCGTAAGCCGTCCCGTTCAGGATCAACCCAGCCAGCCCCGGATGGCAAACGCGCCCTATGTGATGTCATCACAGCCTGGACTGAATACGCAGGTCGTCAGCCTTGGACCCGAGGCCATCGCGCGCGAGAATGCCTATTTCGGTCGCATTGGCCTGACCCCCAGGCTGCCGTTCAATCCGACGCCACTGCCCGAGCGGCCCGACCTCGAGATGCTGATCAACGAGATCATCTCGCGCCGCGAATGGGGGGGACGCGCTGCCGCCGCCGCGCAGAGTACCTGTACCTATGACACGACCAGTTCCTGCGTCGTGTTTACGGCACCCGGCATGAATTACGACCAGCGCGTCCAAGACGATTGCCAAGGCGATGGTTACAGGACCGACGACTAGATCATGATCGTCATCTTCAGTGGCGCGGAGGATGTGCATTCGCTGGCCGTGCAGTCCGAGATCAGAAAGCGCGGGGGCGACGCGGTCATTGTCGATCTGCGCGGCTATCGGGCGAACCTTGACATCGAGCATGTCATCGGCGCCGGATCGCGGGGCATTTCGGTTTGCCTGAAGCAGCATGGCATAGATCCGGTCGATGTGACCGGCGCCTGGTGGCGGCGCGTATCCCGGCCCGAACCCCTCGACGATCTTGACGAGGCAACGAATGCTTTCATGCAGAAGGAGATCGACACGACGCTGAAAGGCTGGCTGCTGTCGATGACGAATGTCATCAATCCGGTTGATCGGGCGGCCCAGGCCAACAACAAGCTGCTGCAACTGCACATCGCGCAGGAAAGCGGTTTCTGCATCCCGCAAACCCTTGTGACCACGCGCAAGGATTCGATCCTGCGGTTCCGCGACCGGGTCGGCGACATCGTCTGCAAGCCCATGAACGGACATGCGCAGGCCTTCATCGAAACGCGTTTGGTCCGGCCGGACGAAGATATCGACGATCAGGCCCTGTCCCACTGTCCGACCATGTTCCAGGAGGCCATTCTGGGCGGCGATGACCTGCGCGTCACCGTCATTGACGATGCTATTTTCGCGGCCCGGGTCCTACGCCCCGAGGGCTTCACGCATATCGACTGGCGCCCCGAGTTGAACGCAACCTTCGCAAGTGTCGCCTTGCCGTCCCCGGTCGAGGATTGCATCCGCCGCTACATGGCGTCGATGGGCCTCAGGTATGGTGCGTTTGATCTGCGCACGGATTCCGCCGGAAGACATGTCTTCCTCGAGTGCAACGAGGCAGGTCAATTCCTTTTCGTGGAAATCCATGGGGACATTCCCATTTCCGCCGCGGTTGCGGCAGCCCTTGTTGACGGGCCCGCCTGACCATCGACGGCGTAACCCGCTTTCGTGTTTCGAAACGGAACGCTGTCCTCGTGACGCATGAAGGGCGCTTCGCATATTTGCACCACGCCAGTCAGCCGCATTGCGCCATGGCGCGCAAGGTTGTAGGGCAGTCCCCAACATCGCGAAGGACGACCCAGACCATGACCATGCTCGACACTTTCATCAAACCGATGCACCCCGAGGGGCGCAAGTTCGTGGCGATCTTTGCGGTCATCTCGATCGTGCTGTTCATGATTTGGGATCCCCTGGGCTGGATCGGCCTGGGGCTGACGGTCTGGTGCTACTATTTCTTTCGCGATCCCAAGCGCACCACGCCCACCCGCGAGGGGCTGCTGATCAGCCCTGCGGACGGGGTGATCTCGCTGATCGAGAAAGCTGTGCCGCCCGCCGAACTGGGAATGGCGGATCATGCCCTGACCCGGGTCAGCGTCTTCATGAACGTGTTCAACTGCCATGTGAACCGCGCGCCCATCGCAGGCCGTGTCACGGCCGTGGCCTATCGGCCGGGCAAATTCTTTAATGCCTCGCTGGACAAGGCTTCGGTCGACAATGAGCGCAATTCCCTGGCCATCGAAATGGAAGATGGCCGCCAGATCGCGGTGGTGCAGATCGCGGGGCTGGTCGCGCGCCGGATCGTGTGCTGGACCAAGCCCGAACAGCGCCTGCTGACCGGCGAACGCTTTGGCCTGATCCGTTTCGGCAGCCGCGTCGATGTCTACCTGCCCGATGGCGTGGCACCCCTTGTCACCGTGGGGCAAGGCATGATCGCGGGCGAGACGGTCATTGCCGACCTGACCTCGACCGAAGGAGCACGTGATGGGCGAACTGCCTGATCCCGACCAGTTGCCGCCCGTCCGTTCGCGGCGGGAATTGCCGATCGTGCAGCTTTTGCCGAACCTTGTGACGGTGGGGGCGATCTGCGCAGGCCTGACCGCGATCCGCTATGCCACCAGCGGCAATTTCAACGTGGCGGTGCAGCTTTTGCTGCTGGCTGCGGTGCTGGACGGTCTGGATGGCAGCCTGGCCCGGTTGCTGAAAAGTGCCAGCGCACTGGGCGCCGAGCTGGACAGCCTTGCCGATTTCCTGAACTTCGGGATCGCGCCCGGTCTTCTGATGTATTTCTGGGCGTTCCAGGACATGGGCAACCTGGGCTGGATCGCCGTGGTGATCTATGCGCTGTGCTGCGTGCTGCGCCTGGCGCGCTTCAACGTTGGCACCAAGGCCAGCGACACCGAAAAACCAAGCCGCCATTTCGAGGGGGTCCCCTCGCCCGCCGGTGCGCTTCTGGTGATGCTGCCCCTGTTTCTGGATCGCGCCGTGCCGGGGCTGCCGCCGATTCCCGACATGGTGATCGCGGCCTACATGCTGGGGGTCGGCCTGCTGATGATCAGCCGCCTGCCGACCTGGTCGCTGAAATCGCTGACCATCCAGCGCGAGAATGTGCGCCTTCTCTACGTCGGCTTCGTCTGTTTCCTGGCCGCGCTGATCAGTTTTCCCTGGCTGACGCTGATGGTGATGGACCTTTTGTATCTGCTTTCGCTGATATGGGCGTGGCGGCAGTGGCGCCTGCAATCGCGCGGACAGGTTTGACCCCTTTTCCTTGACGCAAAGCCGTGGCAGTTTCGCGGCCATGACACATGCACTCATCAGCCGTGACGGCACCCCCGCAAGCCGCCTTGCCTTTGGCACCATGCAATTCGGCGGTCGCGCCGACGCGGAACAGTCGCGCTCCATGTTCGAGGCGAGCCTTGCCGCCGGGATCACGCATTTCGACACCGCCCACGCCTATACAGGCGGCGCGTCGGAAGAGATCACCGGCAAGCTGATCGCGCCGCACCGTGACCGGCTGATCCTGGCGACGAAAGCCGGGTATGCGGGCGGATCGGGCCGCGACAATATCCTCAAGACCTTCGACATCTCGCGCCAGCGCTTGCAGATGGACGAGGTCGATATCCTCTACCTGCACAGGTTCGACGACAACACGCCGCTGCGCGAAACCTTCGAGACACTGGCCGAGCTGAAACAGAAAGGGCAGATCCGGTACGTTGGTGTGTCCAATTTCGCCGCCTGGCAGGTGATGAAGGCGCTATGGGTCGCGTCGGAGTTCGACCTGAGGATCGACATCCTTCAGCCGATGTACAACATCGTCAAACGCCAGGCCGAGGTGGAACTGTTCCCCGCCTGTGTCGATCAGGGTATCGCGATTGCCCCCTATTCCCCGTTGGGTGGCGGATTGCTGACCGGCAAATACGCCGCTGGCGGCAGCGGGCGGCTGGTCGAGGACAAGGCCTATGCCAGCCGGTATGCCCCCGAGTGGATGCACAAGGCCGCCGTCGGGTTGCAGGAGATCGCGGCAGATGCGGGCGTTCACGCGGCCACCCTGGCCGTGGCCTGGGCCGCGCGCCATCCGGCCGGCCCCACGCCGATCATTTCGGCCCGATCCGCAGAACAGTTGGCGCCCTCGCTGGCGGCAATGGATTACACGCTGGATGATGCGCTCTACGCAAGGCTGGCCGCCTTGGCCCCGACCCCGGCCCCGGCGACGGACCGTCTGGAAGAGGCATGAGCCGGGCACTGATCATCGGCGGCGGCATTGCCGGCATTTCCGCTGCGGCCCGCCTTGCCCCGCATCTTGAGGTCACCCTGCTGGAAGGCGAGAACAGCCTTGCCTATCACGCCTCGGGGCGGTCTGCGGCCATGTTCCTGCTGAATTACGGCAATGCCACGATCAAGGCGCTGAATGCGGCCAGCGCGGATCACCACCACAACGCCGATGGCGGGGTTCTGTCGCCACGCGGGATGATGATGGTGGCAGGTCCCGAACATGCCGACGCCTTCCGTGCCGACAGCGCCGATCTGGGTCTGGACGAGATCACGATGGAGGAAGCGGCCCGCCTCTGGCCGATCCTGAACCGCCAGACGCAAGCCCATGCCGCCTATCGCGAGGATGCGCAGGATCTGGATACCGACCTACTGATCCAGAATTTCGCGCGATCCGCCCGCGCACAGGGCGCACGGATCGAGACCGGAGCACGCGTAAGCCGGATCGAACGGCTGGGGACGGGATGGCGCGTGACCACAGAAGCCGGCCAGGTGCATGAGGGCGATCTGCTGGTCAACGCGGCTGGCGCATGGGCCGATACGGTGGCGCGCATGGCGGGGCTCGGGCCGTTGCAGATCCAGCCCTATCGCCGTTCCATGGCGCGGATCGCCTTGCCGCAGGACATGTCCCCCGCCGCTTGGCCCTTTGTCGATGGGGTCGGCGAAAGCTGGTATTGCAAGCCCGATGCGGGCGCGCTGATCGTGTCGCCCGCGGATGAGGAACCCGTGGTGCCGCAGGATGCCTGGGCCGATGACATGGTACTGGCCGAAGGTCTGGCCCGCTACCAGGAAGCGGTGACGCAGCCCGTCACGCGGATGCTGGCCAATTGGGCAGGCCTGCGCAGTTTCGCCCCTGATCGCGCGCTGGTCATCGGGCCCGATCCGCAGGATGCCACCTTTCTGTGGTGTGCAGGTCAAGGTGGCTACGGTTTCCAGACCGCCCCCGCCGCGAGCCAGCTGCTGGCCGATCTGGCGCTTGGCTTGACGCCCGCCTTGGATGCCGACACCTTGCGTGCCCTATCCCCTGCGAGGTTTGCCTGAGATGTCACGCCGCCTGAACCTTCCCGACACGGCCTCGGTCGCGCACCCCTCTGATGACGGGCGCATGTTCGCCCCCTCTGCCGCGCGCAACGCCGCCGATATCGCAGCCCTTGTGGCCCAGCATGCCCCTGCATCGGGACGCGCGCTGGAAATCGCCTCGGGCACCGGGGAACATGCCGTCATCTTCGCCGGTGCCATGCCGGGCCTTGACTGGCAGCCTACCGACATCGACCCGGCGCGCCGCGCCTCGGTAGATGCGCATGCGGCGGTGGCGGGTCTGGCGAACCTGCGCGCGGCGATCGACCTTGACGCCACCGCATCCGGCTGGGGTGCCGCGCATGCCGGTCAGGATCTGATCGTGCTGGTGAACCTGCTGCATCTGATCAGCCAGGCCGAGGCCCGGACCCTCATCGGCGAAGTGGCGCAGGCACTGGCCCCCGGCGGGATCTTTGTCCTCTATGGTCCGTTCCTGCGCGACGGCGAGACGACATCCGACGGCGACAGGACCTTCCACGCAAGCCTGCGCGCGCAGGATCCCGAGATCGGCTACAAGGACGACTGGGACGTGATCGACTGGATCCATGCCAACTGGCTGGACCTTGTGCAGGTCGTCGAGATGCCCGCCAACAACATGGCCTTCGTTGCCCGCCGTCCGGCCTGACCCGGGTTTCTGATCCTGATCAAGGCGGGCCCGGCACCGCTGTGATCTGCCCGTGCCTGACATTCATCAAGGCAAGGATCCATCATGACCTGGAACGACAAACTGAACAGCACGCGTGACCAGTTGCGCGGGCTCAACAAGGCCATCCCCGAGACGACACGCGCCTTCGGTGCCCTGGGCAAGGCCGTCAAGGAAGGCGGCGTGCTGGAGTTCAAGACGAAGGAATTCGTGGCCCTCGGCATCGCCATCGCCACCCGCTGCGAAGCCTGCATCGTGCTGCATGTAGAGACCCTGATCCGCGCCGGGGCCAGCCGCGAAGAAATCAGCGATGTGCTGGCGATGACGATCCAGATGGGGGGCGGCCCGTCCATGATGTATGCCGCCAAGGCGCTGGAATGCTTCGATGAAATGACCGCCGCGGGGTGACGGGCGGCTTCAGGTCCCGGCGCGGCGACAACCGCGCCGGGACGCTGCGTTTAACCGTCCTGACGGATCGTCGCGTTGGCGGGATCGTAGGGGCTGTCTTCGACCACCTTGGCATCCCACAGCTGGTCGAACATCTTGACCTTCAGTGCCGTGCCCGGCACCGCCAGATCGGGGCGCACATAACCCATCCCGATGCTCTGGCCGAAATGCACCGAATAGCCGCCCGAGGTCAGGCGCCCCACGCGGGTACCATCCGCCGCATAGAGCGCTTCACGCCCCCAGGGATCGGCATCTGCGGGACCATTCACAAGGATCGTCACGCATTTGCTGCGGATGCCCTTGGCCTCCATCGCCGCCTTGCCCCGGAACTCCTTGGACAGATCCACGAAGCGCGGCAGATCCGCCTCGAGCGGGGTGGCGTCGCGGCCCAGTTCGTTGCCGAAGGCGCGATAGCTTTTTTCCTGGCGCAGCCAGTTCTGTGCGCGCGCGCCCACCAGCTTCATGCCATGTTCCGCGCCCGCCTTTTCCAGCAGGTCGAACAGGTAGTTCTGCATCTCGATCGGGTGGTGCAATTCCCAGCCCAGCTCGCCCGTATAGGCGACGCGGATCGCATTGACCGGGCACATGCCCAGCTCGATCTGCCGCGCGCTCAGCCAGGGGAAACGCTTGTTCGACAGGGCGGTCTCGGGATCGGCATCCTTGATCACCGCCTTCAGCACATCGCGCGATTTCGGACCGGCGATGGCAAAGACCCCCCATTGCGTCGTGACATCCTGGATCTCGACATAGCCGAAGTCGGCCATCCTGTCGGCGGCGGACTTGCGCAGGTAGTCGCCGTCATAGGCGGTCCAGGCCCCGGCGCTGACCAGGTAATATTCATCCTCGGCCAGGCGTACGATCGTGTATTCGGTACGCGTGGTGCCGTGGTCGGTCAGGGCATAGGTCAGGTTGATCCGGCCCACCTTGGGCAGCTTGTTGCAGGTGAACCAGTCCAGGAATTGCGTGGCGCCGGGGCCCTTGACCAGATGCTTGGTAAAGGCTGTCGCGTCGATCAGGCCCACCCCTTCGCGGATCGCCTTCGCCTCTTGCGCCGCATATTCCCACCAGCCACCGCGGCGGAAGCTGCGGGTGTCGTGATCGAAGCCTTCGGGCGCATCCAGCGGGCCGTAGTAATTGGGCCGCTCCCAGCCGTTCACCTGGCCGAATTGCGCGCCGCGCGCTTTCTGGCGGTCATAGGCAGGGGCCGTGCGCAGGGGGCGGCAGGCTTCGCGTTCTTCATCCGGATGGTGCAGGATGAAGACGTGGCTATAGCATTCCTCGTTCTTGCGCGCGGCATATTCGGTTGTCATCCAGCTGCCGTAACGCTTGGGATCAAGCGCCGCCATGTCGATCTCGGCCTCGCCCTCGACCATCATCTGCGCCAGGTAATAGCCGGTGCCGCCCGCCGCGGTGATGCCAAAGCTGAAGCCCTCGGCCAGCCACATGTTGCGCAGGCCGGGGGCAGGCCCGACCAGCGGGTTGCCATCAGGCGTATAGCAGATCGGCCCGTTGAAATCGTCCTTCAGGCCAACGGTCTCGGAGGACGGAAGCCGATGGATCATCGACATATATTCCTCTTCGATCCGTTCCAGATCCAAGGGGAAAAGATCGGCGCGGAAACTGTCGGGCACGCCGAATTCGAAGCGCGCGGGCGCGCCATGCTCATAGGGGCCAAGGATCCAGCCGCCGCGCTCTTCGCGCACGTACCACTTGGCATCGGCATCGCGCAGCACCGGGTGCTCCAGCCCGCCGTTCTTGCGGTACTCCACCAGCGCGGGATCGGGTTCGGTCACGATGAACTGATGCTCCACGGGAATCGCGGGCGACTTGATCCCCAGCAGGCGCGCGGTGCGCTGCGCATGGTTGCCCGTGGCGGTGACGACATGTTCGGCGGTGATCACGATCTGCTCGTCCGACGGCACAAGGTTGCCGCCCTTCTCGACCATCTTCGTGCAGGTCACCTGCCATTCGGACCCGGTCCAGTGATAGGCATCGGCCTGCCACTTGCGCTCGATCATCACGCCGCGCTGACGCGCGCCCTTGGCCATGGCCATCGTCACGTCGGCCGGGTTGATGTAACCATCGGTCGGGTGATAGATCGCGCCCTTCAGATCATCGGTGCGCACCAGCGGCCAGCGGTCCTTGATCTGGGCGGGCGTCATCCACTCATAGGGCACGCCGCAGGTCTCGGCCGTGGTGGCATAGACCATGTATTCGTCCATCCGCGCCTGGGTCTGCGCCATGCGCAGGTTGCCCACGACGGAAAAGCCCGCATTCAGGCCGGTCTCGGCCTCCAGCGACTTGTAGAAGTCGACCGAGTACTTGTGGATATGGGTCGTGGCGAAGGACATGTTGAACAACGGCAGAAGCCCCGCCGCATGCCAGGTCGACCCCGAGGTCAGCTCGTCGCGTTCCAGCAGCATCACATCCTGCCACCCGGCGCGCGCCAGGTGATAGGCGATCGAGGTTCCGACAGCGCCGCCGCCGACAACCAGAGCTTTGACATGTGTTTTCATGGCGCAAGCGACTCCCTTGGATCAAGCTTTGGCCGATCAATAGCAGGTCATGCCGCGCGCGTGTGAACCAGCCGACGCAATCCCGTCCGAAAGCGACCTGTGCACCGAAAGCGACGCGGCCGGCCGTTCTTCTTGCCGAAAATATCCTCGGGGGGGCGTTCAACGCAGTTGAACGTGGGGGGCAGACAGCCCCCCGCCCGCTCACTGCCCAAGCGCCACGCCTTCACGGCGCGGGTCCGCCCCGCCGCGCAGCCCATCCGGCCCGATCGCGATGGCATGCAGGCCCGATGTCTGCGCGCCAAGGCGCACCTCGTAGCCCAGTGCCCGCAGCGGATCCGCCAGGGCCTCGGCCTCGGTGCCGGCTTCAAGGTCATAGATGCCGAAGCGGTTCAGCAGATGACCTGCGGCCACCGCCTGCTGCACATCCATGCCCCAATCCAGATGTGCGATCAGCGCCGAGGTGACATAGCCGATGATCGAACTGCCACCGGGGCTGCCAAGCACCAGAACCGGTTGGCCGTCGCGCCGCACGATGGTCGGCGCCATCGAGGACCGTGGCCGTTTTCCCGGCGCGACCCGATTGGCGACCGGCACACCATCCACATGGCTGCGAAAGGAAAAATCCGTCAGCTCGTTGTTCAACAGGAACCCGCCCGCCATCAGCCGCGCGCCAAAGGCGTTTTCGATGGTCGAGGTCATCGACAGCGCGTTCCCATGGCTGTCCACGATCGAGACATGTGTGGTCGAAGGCTGCTCCAGCGTGATCCCATCGGCCAGGTTCAGCGTGTGATCGAACGCAGGCTGCCCTGCCTGGGCTTCCGGCAGAACACCGCCCGGGGCGATCAGCCCCGCGCGCCGGCGCAGATAGGCCGGATCCAGCAGGCCCGCGACCGGCACCGGAACAAAATCGCTGTCGGCCAGGTAACGGGCGCGATCCGCAAAAGCCAGGCGGCTGGCCTCGCCGATCAGGCGCCAGCTTTCAGGGTCTGACGGACCCAGCGCGGCTAGATCCGCAGCCTCCAGCATGCCCAGGATCTGTCCGACCGCCACGGCACCTGACGAGGGTGGCCCCATCCCGCAGACCTCGTACCCGCGATAGGGGGCACAGACCGCAGCGCGTTCCTTGACGCGGTAGATCGCCAGGTCCAGCGGCCCCAAGAGGCCGGGATTATGCGCTGCCCCCCGCACGGCCTGCACGATGGCCTCGGCCACGGGGCCGGTATAGAACCCGTCCACGCCCTGCGCGGCCAGGCTGCGGAGGGTCTGCGCATAGGCGGGGTTGCGCAGCATTGCGCCTTCGGTCAGGGGTTGCCCCTCGGGCAGGAAATAGCCTGCCGTTGCCGGGTCCACCGCCAGGCGTTCGGCATCGGCGGCCACCAGCATGGCCAGGCGCGGCGACACCGGAAAACCTGTGTCGGCCAGGCGGATCGCCGGGGCCAGCAGATCACCCCAATCGGCGCGCCCCCAACGGGCATGGGCGGCGGCCATCAGGGCGGGTGTGCCGGGGGTACCGACGCTGCGCCCGCCGACCACGGCATCGAAGAATTTCAGCGGCTCCCCCGCGGCATCCTGGAAAAGACGTGGGGTTGCGTCCAGCGGCGCGGTCTCGCGCCCGTCCAGCGTGGTGATGGCGCCTGTCGCGCCATCGTGCCAGACCAGAAAGGCCCCGCCCCCCAGCCCCGATGACTGCGGCTCGACCAGGCCCAGCACGGCCTGCACGGCGACCATGGCATCGGCGGCCGTACCACCAGCGGCCAGAACATCCGCCCCGGCTTCCACCGCCAGAGGGTGGGCCGCCACGACCATCCATTCGCGCGCCTCGACAGGGCGCGTGGCAGCCTTGGCCCTCAAGGCGGCGGCCACCCTGTCGGATGTCACGACCTGCCCGGCGCCATCACCTTCGGGAACGATCCGATCCGAGTTTTGCTGCGCCAGAACCGGCGCGGCCAGCAGCATGATGGAACACAGCAGAGTTGCCAGACGCATGTCAGCCCCTTTCTTGCAACCGGGCGTCGTCCCGATCCGCGTCACCGATGACAGCCGGGCGGCCCTCACAGCATGGACGGCACGACCTGATCAGGGGGGCGGTGCCCATCGGCAAAGGTCTTGATATTGATGATCACTTTTTCGCCCATCTCGGCGCGGCCCTCGCGCGTGGCCGATCCCATATGCGGCAGCAGCACCACGTTGGGCAGATCACGCAGGCGCGGGTTCACATCCGTGCCGTGCTCGTAGACGTCAAGGCCCGCCCCGGCCAGCTCACCGGCGGCCAGCATCCGGGTCAGGGCATTCTCGTCGATCACCTCGCCGCGCGATGTGTTCACGATCACCGCATCCGGTTTCATCAGTTTGAGGCGTCGTGCGTTCATCAGATGAAAGGTCGAGGGCGTGTGAGGGCAGTTGATGCTGATCACGTCCATGCGCGCCACCATCTGGTCCAGGCTTTCCCAATATGTCGCCTCGTAGCGATCCTCGATTTCGGGGCGCAGCCTGCGGCGGTTGTGATAATGGATCTGCATGCCGAAAGCCGCCGCGCGGCGCGCCACGGCCTGCCCGATACGGCCCATGCCCAGAATGCCAAGACGCCGCCCGCCGACGCGCCCGCCCAGCAGGGCCGTGGGCGACCAGCCGGTCCAGCGCCCTTCGTTCATGATGGCAAGCCCCTCGGGCATGCGGCGGATCACGGCCAGCAGCAGCGCCATGGTCATGTCGGCGGTATCGTCAGTCAGCACACCGGGCGTGTTCGACACAAGGATGCCGCGTTGGCGGGCGGTCGCCACGTCGATATGATCGACGCCCGCGCCGTAGTTGGCAATCAAGCGCATGTTGGGACCGGCCTGCGCAATCAGTCCCGCATCGATCTGGTCAGTCAGGGTCGGCACCAGCACATCGGCCGTGGACAGCGCCTCGACCAGTTCGGCACGGGTCATCGGCGTGTCGTCATCGCGCAGTTGCACGTTGAACAGTTCCTTCATCCGCGTCTCTACCGCTTCGGGCAAGCGTCGCGTCACGACAACACTCAGACGTGCAGTTGGCATTCAGGCCCTCCCCTTCTTTCCAAATCAGCTGCTTGGTGGCAGAGTGAAGGATGAACCGGCGGGGCACAAGAACCCCATTCCAGATTTCACCCGGTCAGAGCGGATAGAAGGCAGGCATTGGCCATGACACAGCTGAAGTTTCGGGCGGATCGGGGATTCGTCCGCGCATACCGGATGATCGCGGCGCTTCTGGCGCTGCTGCTTCTGGCGGGGTTTGCACCGCATGCCCATGGCGCGGAACGCGGCAGCGTCACGAACCTGCCCTTGCCGCGCTACGTGTCGATCAAGTCGGCCGAAGTGAATGTGCGGCGCGGCCCCTCGCTGACGCACCGCGTCGACTGGGTGTTCAAACGCAAGGACATGCCGGTCGAAATCACGGCCGAGCACGGGCATTGGCGCCGGGTGCGCGACCGGGACGGTGCCGGCGGATGGGTCCATTACTCGCTTTTGTCAGGAAACCGGACGGTCATCGTCGATCAGGACATGCTGCCGCTGCTCAGCCGCCCCGAACAGAACGCGCCGGCCTCGGCCCAACTGGAACAGGGCGTCGTGGCGCGGCTGGACAGTTGCAACACCGAGTGGTGCCGCCTGTCAGCCGGCGGGTATCGTGGCTGGGCCCCGAAGAAGGCACTCTGGGGTGTCAAAACCGACGAGGTTCTTGACTGACACCGGATGCGATCTTTTCCGTCTGAAAGAAGCATGGATTTTTTCCAGATCGGGACTTGAACCTGCATCGCAGTCAGAGTAATCACCCCCTCACGTTGGGGCGTGGCCAAGTGGTAAGGCATCGGTTTTTGGTACCGTGTACCGTAGGTTCGAATCCTACCGCCCCAGCCAACTCACCTTAGACAATACGTGCCTGGCCGAATGGTCATTGGCTGTGTTGCTCAACTGGCCTGTGCTCCAAGCGGTGGCACAGGTCACAATGCATTTGAGCATCCGAAAACAACCATAGATGTCTATACTTGGCTGCACCGCGACGCGTCACTTCGCAAGCCAGGTAGTAAACTATCGGAAAAATTGCGACACTTACGAACTGCAGCAGGCACTATCGATGATTCGTCCGTGCAGGACTCCGATTCTGTCAATGCTCGCCATCAAAGACGAAAAAGTAAAATTAATATATGATTGTCTTTAACAGCCCCCCAACTCTACACATGGAAAATCATGCGCAACCTTGAAAAATCTGAGAAAGTTGCGTTATCAATGATTGTTATGATTGGTTTGTCCAGCTTTTTATTTGCTCTGAATGGCAGATTGCAAGCACAGAAAGAGGGAATACTTTACCAACTTATTGACAACCTTTCATACGAAATCGGGTATTCCGGCCTGATACATCATTTCAAGAACGCAGTCCTTCGGCCAAACGAACCAGAATACCTTGCTCGCGCCAACACGGCGGGCCAGAACGCGCTGGATATACTCGACAAGATCGAACAAGCTGCAATTGATCTTGGTGTGCTGGAAGGCACAACAGGCCTCGAAAACACCCGCGCCATGATTGCCAGGTACACCGCGAATATTGACGTGGTTTCTGATGCGCATGCTCAAGGCAAATCAGTACAAGAAGTGGATGATCTGGTAAGGGTCGACGACTTGCCCGCAACCGAGGAAATCAGCAGATTCCGGCAAGAAGTTTTTTCGAGCCTGGCCGCCAAGAGGCTAAATTTAAACCTTGCAGAAGCCGCTTTATGCATAATGATTGCAGCATTTTTCGTGATGTACATCATCTGGACCGACAACCAGCGCGCCAACCTGCTGAAGGAAAAACTCCGGTTAACAAGGCAAAATATCGAGTTGAAGTCTTTTGCCGATGAGGCCGCTCATGAGTTGCGAACGCCGATCGCTCAAGTTGTTACCGCGAGCGATCTCATTCTCGAAGATGCCCCGGACGCAAGCGGTCAGGATTATCAAATCGTCGGAATGATCAACGGGATTGCAAAGGACATGCTATCCCAGGTCAACAACCTTCTGGAATATAGCAGAAATACTGAAAAGAAGGTGGCAAAGCAGAAATTTAGGATGCGAGACTTGGTGCTTGGCGTCGCAGCGGACCTGTCCGGCACAAGGAACAAACAACATTCGATCATCGTGAAAGACATGCCTGACGTTCCTGCCAATGCGGACCTGTTCAAGCGCGTTTGGTCGAACCTGATCCAGAATTCCATCAAGTATACCAATCAGGGCGCACCGGCCGAGGTCACGATCTATGGCGAGGCGTCCGGCAGCGACACACGGTACTTTATCGAGGATCGCGGAATTGGAATTGATCCGAGCAGGGCAGACGATATTTTTGGCTACAAGGTTCGATTGCACGAAGGCGACAACGACTATGACGGATATGGGATTGGCCTTGCCTTGGTGCGCTCAATCATCAACCGGCATGGCGGCAAGATATATCTCGACAAAAGCTACCAAACGGGCGCGCGTTTTTGCATCGTGATGCCGTCGACTTAGTTGGACAGCGCGCACCGCCTTGTCGTTGTCCTCATTGAGGGTCCTTGGCCAATCGCGGCGATACTTACGTTTGTCAGTACAAAACCCTATGATCAGCCAGCCAGAGTATGTGCCTTGCAGGACGGTCGGATTCGACGGTTACCTGACACTCTCAGGGTTATTGAACTTCCTTCGCAGGGCCACGGAAATGCAGGATTCCTCCATAGACATCGGTGACTTCGAAATCTCGGAAGCAGATCGGCTCGGCGTCATATTCTTTGATGCCGTGCGTGAAGGGGCGGCTGAATTCTACACGATCGAGCAACGGGAAGTTTGGGCCGCGACGCCCCCTTCGGGGGCAAACTGGGCATCGCGGCTGGCCGCCCAGACAACCTTGGTTGCGCGCAAGGCCGGGTTGCCCGTTGGCTTCATGACCCTGGACACCAATGGCTACATAGATCTGGCTTTCGTCGCACCGGGGCAACAACGACAGGGCATAGGTCGAAGTCTTTACGCGCGGATCGAGAGACTGGCGCGAGACGCCGAAATGCCCCGCCTGCATTCGCAGGCAAGCCACCTTGTTCGGGGCCTTTTTGAGCAGCAGGGCTGGGAAATCATCCGCGCGCAGCAGATTGAAAGGGCCGGCGTCACACTGACGAACTTCCTGATGCAGAAGCATCTCCAGGACTGAGGTCAGCGCGCCGAGATTGCGCAGCATTCAGAACAAGGCTGACCTTCAGACCCGACCAAAGACATGGCGCTTCGTCCGCATGGCCATCCTTGGTGAAACCGGGACCAAACCTGCCCCACCTGCCCCCATCCGGAGACCATCTGTCACGCAAGCCGTTCGGTTTGATCGTCCTCGATGAAGGCGTATGAATGAGTGTTTATGTCGCCGCTCCAACGCCAGATCGCGACAAAGCCTTCCGACCCGGTGCGAAACGCATGCGGCAAGAGGCTGGGATGATGGATCATGTCGCCCGCACCCCGCAGCCGGGTGTCGTCTCCGGCAGTCCAGAGCGCCTGACCCGCAATGATCACATAGGTCTCGTCGGCATCATGTATGTGCAGCGGATAATAGCTGTCGGGCCGCATATAGACCAGGCCCAACCTGACATCCGGTGCAGGGATCGGCCCTTCTGGCCCCATCAGCGTCAACACGCTTATCATGGCCGCGATACCTGGTTCGGTATTCTCTTCGACAGGGTTCCCACCCCAGGGCAGGATTTCCTGCGCCAGCAGAACCGCGCGTGCCGCAGGGTGAACGCTGTCCGCCAGAAGCGCGCGTATTGCCCGATCGAAAATACAGGGAACCGCAGCATCAAAGGCAACCGGCGATGGCGTCACCATCAGTGTTTTCGCGGTATGTGGCCCCGCTGGATCAGCTTCGGCCTCGTAGACCTCGGCCAGCGCCCTGAGCATGTCCTGAAAGGCTTCGTTCTGCACCATGGCCCGATGACTCCGCGTGTCAGCAAGGCTTGGTCGGTTCTTCACATGCGATCTGCAAGGAAAGCGACAAACACGGGTCGGAATCACATTCCGGCAAAGGGAAGAACAGGTGCAACCTGTCCGGGAACAGCATCATGGTTGCCGGCTGCGGCAGCCGGTGGCTTTGATCATTTTCAGGGCAGCGGGGGACAGCTGTCTGAGCTAGGCCGCAACGGGCGCCAAGGGCAGGCTGAAGGTGAACCTGCTGCCCTTGCCTTCGGTGCTTTCAACCTCGATCTGGCCGCCGTGCATCTCGACCAGCCGTTTCGCGATGGCAAGCCCCATGCCGACCCCGCCTTCGCGGCGCTGACCGGACGAAGAGACTTGAAAGAACTCCTCGAAGATCGTGCCGATCTTGTCGTCCGGAATGCCCTTGCCACTGTCGGCGATGGTCACACGCGCAAACCGATCGCCTTTCGACGAGGACACATGCACACGGCCACCTGCCTCGGTGAATTTCACGGCGTTGGAGAAAAGGTTCGCGATAATCTCTTTCACGCGGTCCGGATCGGCAAGAACCTGCAGGTCGCTCCGCCGCTCCACCTGCAGGGCGATGCCCTTCTGGCGCAAGATCGACTCGTAACCGCTGATCGTGTGATCGACGAGGTAAGGCAGGTTGCACACCTTCACGCTGAGAGGGGCCGCTTCCACGCCGATCTGAACATAGTCGAGCAGACCGTTGATCAGGCGACGCAATTCCTGCCCGGCGCCCAGCATCCGGGTCAGAGCATCCTTTACAAATGCATCCTTCCTGGCATCGCCGGTCAGGGGCGGATCAAGCTCCAGCAGCCTTCCGAAACCGGTGATCGTTGTCAGGGGCGTTCTCAATTCATGGCTCAGAATGCTCATGAATTCGGTTTTCGCATTGCTCAGGCGTTCGGCTGAAAATTGCGCGTCCTTCAGCTCCGTCACATCGAACCGGACACCAACAAGATCGCCAGTCTGGGTCCGACGCGACAGACGTCTGATCCAACGGCCATTGGCAAGCCTGACTTCCGTTGCATTCGCCTCGCTTTGGCTTGCCCTGACACTTTCGGCGATCCAATCGTCTTCCATGCCCTCGGGTGCGTTGAAGATGCCATGCTTCAGACCGGCGCGCAGAATATCCTCGTAGCGCATGCCCTTGTGCAGGATCGATCCATAGCCGAACATGTCCGTGAAGGTGTCATTCCAGTGCACCAGTTGTCCTTGGTTGTTGAAAATCACGAACCCCGCGGACAGTGCATCGATAGCTTTCGCCATGCGGTCTTCCTTGCGGCGATGACTGAGGGTGCGCTTGACGTTGAAATGCACCATCAGCATGAGCATGGCGATGATCAAGGCCACCAGCGCTCTGCTTTGGGTCACCAGCGGCAAGGTCGGCCATCCGTCGGCCGGGACCACCGCGATGGACCAGGCCACATCATAGGTATTCAGGACGATCACGAGGGGGTCGTGTTGGTAGACATCCGTATCCCCGAAACTGCCGAAGCCACCTAGCGTGAAGGCAACCCTGTAGTTAGCCATCTGTCTTGCGTTCTGTCCCAGTTGCGCGAGAAGCATGTCCAGATTGATCGCAACGGAAACAAGGCCTTCCGCTTCGCCATTCCGGTTTTCATACCTCTGCCTGACCGCAATGGCGCGAGGCCCCTGAATAGAAAGGAACGGGTGGGACACATGGGGTGTCTGCTTGGCCAGTGTTGCTTCGGCATCGGCGAGTTGGTTGGGAAAGTCGCGATAGTCGAAACCGACAAGGTCGCTGTTGGTATCAAGCGGATAGACATGACGCACCACAAGGTCCGGCGCCATGACCAAGCTCATGATTGCCGGTTGATTGCCTTGCGATCCGTATCCTGTCGCATCTATGTCCTCGAACATGCGCGCACCAAGTTTCTGGAACATCTCGCTGTTCATGTTCGGAAATCCTTCTGCGGCGGTGACAAGCCGGCCCAGGACAATGGCATTCGAGTTGATGCGCCGATTGAGGTCTTGGAGGATATCGGTGGCAACCTGAGACGCTTCATTGCGCGCGATCACATCCAGACGGTTCCGGTCCAACTGATCCAGCAGAAAGCCGATGAACAAACCGATCACGAGGACTGCCAAAAGCAGTCGCCCTTCTTCCCAGATCTCTTCCTTCGATCGCATCCGTTTCCTCGCGTCTTCACCTTCACGTCACATCACCAGCACAACTCCAAATTACTCGTTCGAGAAAACTTTGCCCCCGCAGCGTGCCAAAGCACCTGCACATCTTGTGCATCCATCAGGCGACAGCCCCGCGAAGGGAGCACCATGAGCAAAAAAGATCAGGGGAAAAATGGAACGAAGCGGCAGCAACTGCCGTTCATATTCTGTAAAACCGTATCGGCCAGGACCAAAGACCTATCCTTTGGAGGGATGATCGCCACAAAAAGATCAGATCACGTGTCGATCAATGACCCCAGCCTTTTAGCTTGGTATCTTTGGATGCGACCATGTGACAAGGCGTCAAAAGATAGTTTCAGAAACAGTCTGTTTCTGAGGCATTTTTGACAACAAAATCAGAAAAAAACGCAATTTTTCAGGAAATCCTTCCAGAAACCAGGGTTTTTGCGGCGACCTGTGCGCGGGCCAAGACGGAAAGCCACCCAAGTCGGCCCCTCAATTCCTGCGCAGACAGTCCCCTTCATGGCCAGGACAGGCACCCGGCCGTCAGCCCGATCCCTGCTTGAGCTTGGACGGGGCCGCGCCAAAGCGTTCCCGAAACCTGCGCGAGAAATGCGAGACGGATTCAAATCCGCAGGCCGTCGCGATCTCCTGCAGGGTCATGTTCGTGGTGCTCAGCAGGTTACGGCCGCGATCCAGACGCAGACCACGATAGAACTCGGCCGGCGCCTGCCCTGTCGCATCACGGAACAGGCGCTCCAACTGCCGTCGGGAATACCCGGTCGCCACGGCAATGCTGTCCATCGTCAGCGGATCCTCGATGTGCCGGTTCATCAGCGTGATCGTCGCGACCAGCACGGGGTTGCGCGAAGACATCAGCGCCGCGACAGAACTGCGCTGTTCCGGCTCCACCCCCAGCATGACGGTGCGCAGACACATCTCGGATACCATTGCGGCGAAATCGCTACCGTGATCCTCTGCGATGATCGACAGCATCATGTCGGTCGAGGCCGCACCGCCGCCGCAGGTCATCAGTCGCCCATCGATCTCGAACCGGTTGATGGTGGGGTTCAGCGCGGGAAAGGTTTCGACAAAGCTGGGTTGGTTTTCCCAATGCAGGGTAAAGCGCCGCCCTTCGACCAGCCCGGCCTTGGCAAGCGCCACCGCACCGGTGCAGATACCGCCGACCAGACCGCCGAAGCGGTGATGGCGCTGCACGGCCACGACCACCGGGGGCGCGGCCGCCGCCATGGCCGGATTGCCCGCGCAGACAAAAAGACGCGCATCCTTGCCGACATTGTCCAGTGTCCCGGACGCGCCCACGGGGATACCCGAAGAGCTGAGAACAGGCGCGCCGGTTTCGGACAGGATTTGCCATCGGTAGAGCGGCCGTTGTGACAGCTGGTTGGCAATCCTGAGCGGTTCAACCGCCGCGGAAAAGGCCAGCAGCGTGAAACCCGGCACCAGAACAAAGGCATAATGCCGCGTGGGGCCGGGGTCCGGCACCGGGAAATAGGCGGCTCCGATCGGCACCAGTGCTTCAAAATCAGACATGGCCGCCCCCTTGCGTCATAGCGGTATACTCAAGCGCGTTTCGGGGCATCCGGTCAAGAAAGCCGGCAAGCAAGCCACTTGCGTCCACCTGCGTCAGCGTGCGCCCCATGTGTCGGACAGGCGATATCCCTGCGGCCAGGGATCGGACGGGTCCAGCATGTGCTGGTGGATGCCCGTGATCCAGCCACGCCCCGATATCTCGGGCTGAATGGCAGGCAGCGCCCCGACGCTGGTTTCGGCCAGTATCTGACCCGCGAAGGTCGATCCGATGATGGAGCGTGCCGTCAGCCGATCGCCGGTCTTCATGATGCCACGGGCGTGCAGGACGGCCATGCGCGCCGACAGCGCCGTGCCGGTGGGCGAGCGGTCCACCTTGCCCGGCTGGATCGCGACCGCAGCGCCCGCCTCAAGACCCTCTGCCCCTTGCACCAGCGGCCCCGCAAAAAGGCAGAAGGAGATATGCCTCCAATCCGGATTTTCGGGATGGTGAAACCCGATCTGCGCATTCGCCGCATTGGTGATCCTGACGCCCAGACGCGCGATGTCATGCGCCTCGTCTTCCGACAGCGCCAAGCCCAGGGCTTGCGCATCGACAATGACAAAACTGTCCCCGCCGTAAGCCGTGTCAACGGTCAGAGTACCCAGGCCATCGACGTCGAGGGTGCCATCAAGCGTTGCCGCGAAGGACGGCACATTCTGCACGAAGATACGTTCGGCCTTGCCGTTTCTGCAGGTGGCGCGCACGCGGACAAGACCGCCGGGCGCCTCAAGCACAAGATGCGTTTCGGGTTCCTGCATCGGCACAAGGCCCGCATCCAGCAGAACGGTCGCCACACAGATGGAATTGGACCCGGACATGGGCGGCGTGTCTTCGGGCTCCATGATGATCCAGGCCACCTGCGCCGCGGGATGTTTGGGCGGCACCAGCAGGTTCACATGCCTGAACACGCCACCGCGCGGCTCGTTCAGCATGAAGTTGCGCAATGTCTGGTCACGGGCGATGAAACGGCTCTGTTCCCAGATCGTATCGCCCGGTGGCGGCAGGACTCCGCCCACGATGACATCGCCCACCTCGCCCTCGGCATGGGCGGAAATGACATGGATTGTCTTGCTGGATCGCATCTTTGGTAAGCCCCCCTGGCATGCGTGACGACGCGCTGGCGCACGTTCTGGACGCGCCGTCATCCCGAATGACAGCATCGACAGAACAGCGATGCAAGAGCGCCGCCCATCGGAACCGGATTGCATGGCTTCATGTCGCGGACATCCTGTTTTGCGGACGAATGGAAAAACGGGCTTCGGGGGCGCCACGGCCTGTCATTCAGATGACGCAGGCGCAGACCCCGTACTGCAAGGTGATCCGGGATGGTGGCGCCCGCCACGCGTGCGGTGGACGCCCCGGTCAGAGCGATCCCGCCCCCCGGATGAACAGCACGCCGCTAAGATGTCTGCGGCGACTGTTGGGCCGCCAGTCGCACCGGCGGGTTGTCCAGACCATCGCGCATCGCGGGCAGTCCGTCGTCGGGCGGCAGGTCCGCGTTGACATGTGGGCGCAGCGGTAGGACCAGCGAAAATGTCGTGCCCTCGTCGACATGGCTGTCAAGGCTGATCTCGCCGCCCAACTGGCCGACAAGCCGCTTCACGATCGCCATGCCCAACCCGGTTCCGCCATAGGTGCGTGCGCTTCCCGGTCCGGCCAGTTCGAACTCGTCGAAAATCGTCGATTGCAGATCTTCGGGGATGCCTTTCCCCGTGTCGGAGACGCGGATCACCACATGCCCGTACCTGTTTTCCAGAAGATCGATACGCGCATGGCCAGCATCTGTGAACCGCACCGCATTTTCGAAAAGCGTGCGCAGGATGGAATCGATCACTCGTCTGTCGGACATGTAAAGGCGGCCGTGCAACTGATCATTGAACTCAAGTGTCAGCCCCTTGCTGTCCGCAAGCTCCCTGTATGCCTCGACCACGCTCCTGCCGATATCGGACAGATCAAAGGTCTCTTCGGCGAAGGTGAACAATCCGGCGTCAAGTTCGGCAAGTTCAAGAAAGTCATTGACGACATTCATCAGGCGCGCGGTCGAGGAGGCCAGCAGATCGAGAAGTGCTGCGTTGTCGCCCTTTCCAAGCCCGAAGGTCCGCATCAGATCGATGGATCCGTTGATGGCCGTCAGGGGCGTGCGAATTTCGTGGCTCAGATGCGCCAGGAAACCGCCCCGCGCGGTGTTCAGCTTGAGCAGTTTGTCCCGGGCCTTGACCTCTTGCATCCTGTGGACCCGTGCCGCGATGACCGCGTCCAGACAGAAAGCAAGACGACCCAGAATCTCGACCTGTGCGGCAGTCCAGGGTTCGGGATGAAGTGCCAGGCAACACAGTGCGCCCACAACTTCACCCGAGGTGCGGTGAATGGGCACCCCGATGTAGGATCTGAATCCCGATGCGCGGACATGCGGATGATCCCTGGTCATCGCATCGACAAACATGTCGGGGATGACGATGACACTTGCGCCAGACAGCACGAGCCCACCCAAATAGTACTGAAGCTGGGTCAGCGTCGCATCTTCCAGACGGTTTGCGACACCTTCACACTGTGATGAAAATGTCCGCATTTCAGGATGCTCCAAGATCGTGACGCAGGCAGCCTGTGCGTTCATCGTCTTGATTGCGAGATTGATGATATTCAGGATCCCTTGATCCATGCCAAGAACCTTAAGCCCCGCTCCACAGCCGGAGGCGCAGATGGAATTCTGGATGTGCACATCGATCAAGGGGTCGCACCGACTTAAACTGACGGTATCTGCCTGCTTTTTCTGACAGGTATGGAGGCCTGCCGGACAAAGATCACACCCCTTAGCGTGCGCGTCCAACCTATGCTTGCCCGTTGTTTTGTCAACGGGAGAAGACGCCGGAATCGCCCTTTTTTATGGCTCAAATTCGCCGGCCGTGCCCGCTGGGCCGCCTGGGTTCCGGGCGCTGTCGATGGCCTGAACGCGCCCCTGTTGCCATCGCTGTCACGTGGCATCCTCGGGGCTTTGGACGCGCCGCGATCCTGTCGATCCGATCAGGCCTTGCCTCTTGCCATTCCGGTGATCAGATCCTGCCACTCCTTCCCGACGACGGACTGGTCGAACTGTCTTGCGCGTTCGGGTCCGCGGGCCGAGAATTGCGCCCGCATGTCCGGATCGCGCAGCAATTGACCCAACGCCTGCGCCAGGGCCTCGGGATCCCTGGGCGGAACAAGGCGGCCGAATTCTCCGCCTCCCAGCACCTCTGCCGGACCGGACAGGCAATCCGTCGCGACGACCGGTGCGCCGCACATCAGCGCCTCGGCCAGCACAAGACCGAAGCCTTCGAACTCGGACGAGAGGGTAAACACGGTGGCGCGGGCCATGTAGCGATGCGGGTTGGTCTGGAAGCCAAGGAAATGCACCGTGTCATCCAGCCCCAGCCGGGTCACCTGGTCCTTGATCACATAGAGCAGGCTGCCCTCGCCGATGATGACAAGGTTGTGGTCGATCCCCGCCTTGATCAGCCTGTCATGCGCCTCGATCAGATGCGGATAGCCCTTTTGTTCCTCCAGCCTTCCGACCATCAGCACGACGGGCTTGTCGAACAGCTTTTCATGTTCGGGCGGCAATGGCACTGCTGCGGCGTCAAGTATCGCGTCGCAGGGGATCATGTTCAGGATCGTCGTGATCCTGTCGCGGGGGATGTTGAACAGCGCGCTGAAATTGTCGCCGGCCCCGGCCGAGCAGGCAACCAGCCGATCTGCCATCTTGTAGGCCCGCAACGCCAGCATCTGCCGCCAGCTGACTTCCTCGCTGAAGGGGCGCCAGTCGATGTGAATCCAGCCCAGGAACGGTTTGCCCAGCAACTTGGCTGCGATCAGTCCGCTGGTTGATGCCCGCCCCTCCAGGCCGCCCAGGATGATATCGAAGGACCTTGCCCGCGCGATGGTTCTGGCGATCAGTCCGGGCAGATCGCTGCGCTTGTAGGGCCGGTCCTGCAGAAATTCGATCTCATCGGGATCGCAGACCTTTTCGACCTCGTCCAGAAAGGCACCAAGCCGCTCCTGCACCAGAAGCAGCGGCTTGAACCTGGTGCGATCCAGATTGTAGAGGAAATTGACCACGATCCGTTGCCCACCCCCGCTGATCAGGTTGGGCAGAAGGATGAGAATCTTGATCCGGCCGTCGTTCTGCATCAGATCACAGTCCCCCTCGTCAGATGTTCGGCTCCGGCCCGGCTTTTCTTGAGGCACTCAAACAGTTTGAGGGCCGTCGAAGTGGCATTGAACTTTTCATCCACGCGCCTGCGTGACGCCTTGCTCAGATCAAGTGCAAGGCCCGGATGTCTCAGGACCTTTTCCATCGCCGCCGCCATCTCGTCAGGCTTGCCGTAGCTGACCAGCACGCCATTGTCACCGTTGACCACCAGTTCGGAATTTCCGCCGACATCGGTGACGACCACCGGTGTCTGCATCGCCATGGATTCCATGATCGCAACCGAAATGCCTTCGTTCTCGCTGGCCAGGGCAAAGATATGCGCCTGTGCCAACTGTGCCCGATGTTCGGTTTCCGGCACAGCCCCCAGAAGGGTCACATGCGACGCCGCGCCCCGATCTGCAATGAACCGTTCCAGCGTGTGCCGGTAACCGCTGCCGCCCTGTTCGTCCTCGCCCGCGATGATCAGGTGACAGCCGATGCCCCGCTCGCGCAGCATCATGACGGCCTCGATCAGCTTGTCATGCCCCTTGATCGCGTTCAGGCGCCCGCAACTGTAGATCCGGCAGATCTCGCCCGGTTGCCAGGGCTGATAGGGCGTCACGCGCTGCATCTCGTTCAGGTCCACGCCGACCGGAACGATCTCGACTACCGCCGGCAAGTTTCCGGCCAGACGGTCCTGCACGACATCATAAAGCAGCTTCGACATGACGACGCCAAAGGCCGCATGCCGCCACTTGCTGCGCTGGTTCGGTCCGTACAACTCTAGCGTCGGCCCCAGCAAGGACAGGCTGTACGGAATCCCCGACAGGAACGATGCGAACATGGCAAGGTTGGCCGAGTTTGCGCAGGACTGCACATGCAGATGCTCGATCCCGTCCTTTCGCATGATCCGCGCCAGCTTTGCCGCGGCGGCGACCATGAGACAAAGCCTCAGACGTTCGGCCCAGGTGCAATCATCCGCCGTCAGGGCAATCTTCAGGCATCTGGCAATCCTCACAGGCCCCGCTCGCAGCAGTTCGGCCATGATCGCAAGGATGTCGCGCGATTGCAGGGGCAACAGATAGGTGGTTCGCGCCTGAGCCTGCGCAGCCCAGCCATGGACGTTGATCCGCGCCGGGGGACGCTTGGTCGAGATCAGCCTTGAATTGACACCAAGCTCTTCCAGCGCGCGGATCTCGCGCCAGAAAAACGCATGGGTCTGACCCGGAAATTCCGGCGCCAGGTAGCCCAGTCTTGAAATCATGTGCGGCTCTTTCACTCGATCTCGAGCGAGGCCTTCGGCGTCCAGATGTTTCACGAAAATTCCTTGCCAAGCTCCGATCTGACGGCAGTGATGATCCTTTCGACATCGCCATCATCCAGCTTTGCAGACAGCGGCAGCGACAGTGTTCTGTCGCTGATCCAGGAGGCATTCGGGAAATCCTCGGGGACAAGCCCGAAGCGTTCGCGATAATACTGGTGAAGGTGGATGCCACGGTAATGAACGCCCGTTCCGATCCCGCGGTCGCGCAGACGTGCGATCAGGGTGTCCCGGTCGGCGGGCGGGTTCGGGGTGTCCACCATGATCGTATAGAGATGCCGCGCATGGCGCGTGTTTGCCTGTTCGGGCGCGGGCAGGATGCAGGGCAGGTCGGCAAAGGCCTCATCATAGCGGCGCCAGATCTCGTTGCGCCGTTCCAGCCAGGTTTCGATCTTGGCAAGCTGCACCAGCCCGAGTGACGCCTGCAGATCGGTCATATTGTACTTGAAGCCGGGAAATGTGACCTCGTAATGCTTGTATCCCTTGTCGCTGAACCGGCTCCACGCATCGGCGGACAGCCCATGCAGCGCGTATTGCTTGACCTTGTCGATCAGATCCGGCCGGGTCGAGGAGATCATGCCGCCCTCGCCCGTGGTGATGTTCTTGGTCACGTAGAAGCTGTAGCAGGTCAGTGGGCTGATCGCGCCGATGCGACGGCCCTTGTATTCCGCCTCGATCGCGTGGGCTGCGTCCTCGATCACCAGCAGGTCATGCCTGGCCGCAATCGCGGCGATCGTGTCCATGTCGCAGGGCCTGCCCGCGAAATGAACCACGATGATCGCCTTCGTGCGTGGTGTGATCGCCGCTTCGATCGCGGCGGGGTCGATGTTCATCGTGTCGCGTTCGACATCGACAAGCACGGGCACCGCACCGGCGTGAATGATCGAGTTTGCGGTCGCCGCAAAGGTCAGGGCCGTCGTGATGACCTCGTCACCCGGTCCGACACCGGCGACAACCATCGAAAGGTGCAGGGCCGCTGTGCATGACGCGACCGCCGCAGAATAGGGCGCGCCCGAATAATCGCGCATCGCCTTTTCGAATTCCTGCACACGCGGGCCGGTTCCGATCCAGGCCGAACGCAGTGTTGTCGTAACCGAGTCAATTTCCGCATCACCCAGCAGGGGGCTGCCGAAAATAATGAATTTCTGTTCGTTCACAATAGCTTCACCTGCGCCAAATTCGACTCATCGCCGCACATTCAAAGATCAGCTCATAGTAGAACTTACAAATATCGATATGCACATTAATTCTTATTCAGCTGCCGGATCATGCATAATATGCTTAAGGCTGTTAAAACTGTTTCCTTTTTGAATGCGCTGCGCCCCGGCGTGGAGGGCCAGGGTTCCGTGCCGATATGGCAAGGGCGATGTAAGGGGACGATGGCCGCCTGTCCGGCGTCAGTGCGGGGTCAGCTTGCGGATGTGTCGTAAAGTCCGGGCACGAGGCCCTCGGCCAGCGCCTTCAGATCTTCGGGCGAGGTTCCGGCAGGCTGCACCGGGCCGTAATAGACATCATAACTGCCACCGAGCTTCGCCAGTAGTTCGGAAACATAGCGCAGGGACGCCACCGTGCGTCCAAAGTCATCGTTCCCCCCCCTGAGGGCACGCGCCAGTCTCCGGGTGCGGTAGTAATGGACGGAATTGCGCATGTTCGCCGAGGCCGGCACGATCGGCGCATTGGTTGCAGCAGAAGTGCGGGTGATGCCCGAACGCCATGGCGGCTCGACAAGCAGGCCATCCTTCATGTCCGGCACACGTCCCGACCCAAAGACCAGAAGTGCGCCACCGTCGTTCAAATGCCCCAGCATCCCCTCGCGCGTCTGGCGGGATGTCAGGACCCTGTCCTTGCGATCAAGATCCACGGCAACGATGCGCCCGGCCCCAAGAAAGCGCTCTGCCTCGCGGTTGGCCACGACCTTGAGGTCGGGCCGGTGATCCAGCAGCGCGCCGGCATGGGCGATGAAATCGAATGTACCGATCGGATGGGTCGCCCCGATGACAACGGCACCCGAAGCCGGGATATTGTCCAGCCCATGTGCCGTGATCCGGGTGCCCCCCTTCATCGCCAGCACGGCCTTGACCAGGTCAGGCCCGGTTCTGTCGCCCAATTCGATCAAGACCTGTTCCGTCTCGCGCAGGGCAAAAAAGGCCTGCCCCATGAAGGTCTGGCAGATCGTATCCACGCCCTGCATGGCAAGCCTGAGGGCTTTCAGCCGCAGATAGGCCCCTTCCGCAATGCGCAAGCGCGCACGCAAAAGGTCGTCCATCGGGTTCTGTTTCCTGGGTCTGACCACGCTGTTCCCCGCGCTTCGGATCGATCTTCCGGCTAGGCTAGCACAGCATTCCCGCGCCCGCATACGGTTCAGTACAGGCCGTCGCAACCCTGGAAGACGCGGCATCACAATGAGCCATTCCAAAGCGAGTCATTGCGTGTATCATCAAGGGCAAGCGGGCCCAAACGCCTGACCATCTGCCGGTTCGGCAGCCTGACGCGAGAAACGGCATCATGAACAACCAGCTGATCACAAGCATCGACGAGGTGATGCTGAACTTCTCGCCCACAAGTCTGCAGATCCTGAATGCGGTTCTGGCGATCGTGATGTTTTCCATCGCCATCGATCTCAAGCCTGCGGATTTCAGACGCCTGGGACGCGCGCCGAAACCTGTCCTGGTCGGATTGCTCTCGCAATTCCTTGTCTTGCCCGCCCTGACCTTTGGCCTGATCCTGGTGACCGCGCCGCAGCCGTCGATTGCGCTTGGGCTGATCCTTGTCGCCGCCTGTCCGGGTGGCAATATCTCGAACTTCATCACGCATCGGGCGCGGGGGAATGCGGCGCTGTCCGTGTCGATGACGGCGTTTTCCTCGGTTGCCGCGATCGTTCTGACACCGTTGAACATCGGCTTCTGGGGCAGCCTCTATGGCCCCACGCGCGAGATCCTGCAGAAAACCTCGATCGACCCCGTTTCGGTGGCGATCACCGTGGGGTTGATGCTGATAACGCCCTTGTGCCTCGGCTTGCTGCTGAACGTCAAACGACCCGACATCGCCGCCCGTCTGCGGATGCCGCTGCAATATGTTTCGATGGGGATTTTCCTGGGCTTCATCGCCCTGGCCCTGGCCGCGAACTGGGCGCTTTTCCTGCAAGTCTCGGGGGGAGTCGCGGCGCTTGTCTTCATGCACAATGCCCTCGCCCTGTTTGGCGGCTACGCCATGGCGACCCTGATGAGGCTATCGGATTTTGACCGCCGCGCCGTCATGATCGAGACCGGCATCCAGAACTCGGGCCTTGGGCTGATCCTGATCTTCGGCTTTTTCGGGGGACTTGGCGGGATGGCGGTGGTGGCGGCCCTGTGGGGGGTGTGGCACGTGATCACCGGCATTGCTCTGGCCGGGCTTATGGCGCGCACCGAAGCCGCGCGGTAATCCGCTGTGCAGCCCCCCGTGGGCGCAGCGTCAGACCAGTTGCTTGTTCGGGAATTGGCCGAAGATTAGATGCATCCGAGGAAAGAGGCCTCTGAAGCAGCGGTTTCGCGTGTTACGGCCCTGAACCGGCGTCAGAGACGCTGTGGCGGTCCCTGTTTGACCCGCGAAGACGATGTTTTCGAAAAAAGCCATGGTCCTGATGCGCTATTCCTATTTCGGGTTCAATCGTCGGATGCGCGCCTCGAGAAACGCCTTGCGCGACCAGACGGACCCTGACTTCGATCTTGTCGTGCGCGGCTCCGAGGGCATGGCCGATCAGGCCTGCTTGGCCTCACGCTCCACCGCATCCAGAAAGGCCGCGAAATTGCGTTTGGCCTGCGCCCAGGGGAACTTGAAATAAGGATCGGAGACCTGCCACCCCGGTCCGTAATTGAGGGCAAGCATCGCCTCGGGTTCTTCCGGGACAGGCAGACCGGTCACGGCGCAGGGCTTGGTCGGAAGGACCTGTGCCTCATCCAGTTCGCCATAGGTATGGGGATAGACGAAAACGCGCCCCCCTTCGATCCACGCGGGGAACAGATCGACCATGTAATCACCGGCGGACTTGGCCTTGAGGATGGCAATGTCCTTGGGATTGTAATGCTCTTCCGAGAACAGGCCCATGCCGACCAGTTTGCCGCGCAGTTCGATCCATTCGCGCGCGGCGGCCTCTGCATCCTGCGCCTTCATCACGAACGCCAGATCAATGTCGTCATCATGCGCGATCAGGGCCTTGTCGCGGGTCACCCCCAGAAGCGTGCCCGAGTTCAGAAAAACCCCCGGCCCCAGATCGTTCAGCCGCGCGACGGTTCCCCGCAGGTCATTCCAGATCGCGTCGTGATCCATCGACCCAAAGGCCTTGGGGGCAAAGCCATGCGCCAGCAGGACATCGCTGCCGATCGCATCCTTCAGAAATGTCTCGAAAGCGTCGAAGAGGTGAAGCTCGCCGTTTTCGGCCCGCTTGTCGCGCAGGAACCGCAGTGATTGGCGCGTCCGGGTCGGTCGCATCTGCGCCCCCATGCACAGCATGATCGTGGCCTCGAGGTTTTCCACCGTCCGGCGGCGCGCGGGCGACAGATGCTCCAGCTCATCGATATAGACGTAAGGGTCGAACCCCGCACGCGGCGTTGTCAGTTGCGTCAGCGCAATATCCCTGATCTGCTGCTCGCGCTCGCGGCGCTGCCATGGTCGCATGTTCTTGATTGTGTCGTTCACTGGTAATCCCTGCCCTCATACCTGACCCGGGATGCACCTGTTTCCAATCGCCTGAAAACGGTGCCTGCCCGCACGGTTCCGATCCTGTCGCAGGATAATTCAACTTTCGATACGAAAAGAAAAGCTGCCATCGCATCGACAATCCGTGGCCACAGGACCATCACGGCCAGGGCGAGACCCCGATCACCGCAGGGTGCAGCGTCAGCAGCAGCCCGTAAAGGCCAAGCCCCAGGCACAGCCGCAGCAGCGCCCGGCCTTGATTGACCGGTCGCGGCCAGATCGGCCCGGCCGCCATCGCCACGACCAAAGCGTGCCAGCGGGCGCCCATGTCACGCTGGCGGCGCCGGTCGATCATCCGCATGCCCACAAGCGCGAAGATCAGGAAAAGGCCGAACAGCAGCGCATGGGCCAGATCGCCATTGGCCACCAGATGCGCGCCCGTCCAGATCGCAAGGGCCACCAGCAAGGGGTGGCGCATCCGGCGGATGATCCCCGGATGAGCCGGATCGAACGCCACATTTGAGGTGCCTCCGAAGGAAAAGGGGTTCAGCCTTGCAATCGCAAGACCAAGGATCAGGCAGGCAGGCAACATCGCCAGAATCGGCAGATGCCTTTGCCACGACGCCTTTTCCCAAAGCGGCACGAAGGGCGCCCGCCCTGCCGCTGCGATCAGCCAGGCCAGCATGGCAAGTGACAAGACGGAATAAGCCAGGGTGAACCCCTGCGTGCCAAGTCGCGCCACAAGCCATGGCCGCAGCGGCGGACGCACCGGCAGCGCATGTGTCAGCAGGAAAAGGCAAACCACGCTACCGAACTCGCCCCATGCCATATGGCCGCACTTTCACTCGCTGTTTTCCCAAGGGTCACCAAGGCCCCGTTTCGAATAGCCTAAGACAGACCCCATGATCCCGCCAGACACCTGGCAAAGGCAATCACGCAGATCGCGCAATCGCCTTTGCCCTTTGCACATTGCACATTTCGGCAACTCGCCACAAAGACGCGGCCACCACCCCGGCAAGCCGCGCCGACAGGCTTACTCCTGAATGGAGGCGATGAATTCGACCAGGGCCAGAATGCGGGACCGGATGAAAGTTTCCTCGTCCGTCGGGCCATAGTAGAAACCAAGGTTCCGGGGCGCCGCACGGGAATAACGCAAACCCCACGCCGGCATGTCAGTGCTGCCATGCGCACCGCTTGCCCCTTGCCCGTCTATTGTCGCGTAGATCTGCGATACCGGGAAAACACCGCCGTTGTTTTTCTGAACCTGTGTCAGGTCGGGCAACTTGGAATTCAGATAGCCCGCAATGACACCGTCCCCCTTGCCCGCAGGGCCATGGCACTGCGCGCAACTGTTCATGTATTCGGCCTCACCGATTGAAAGCCCATCAGCCTGACCGGCCAAGGGCAATGCACCAAGAACCACCGAGAAAGCCACTGCACTGAAACGTCTCATGTCTGTTCTCCTCCTTGATGTGATCTCCCCGATCACATTCGAAATCATAGATGAGTTCCGAAAGACCGGCCTTGTCGCAGATCAAGGCATGCGGAAAACGGGCATGGTCCCAAGGGCGCAGACAGCCGGCCCTTAGCCCAAAGTGAGCGCGATCCAGTCGACGGCGCGGGCGGGTGTCGCGATCTCGGGATAGCTTTTCTCGGGAATGTCGATGCCAAGCCGGGCGTGCAGGGCCGTCACCAGGTTGAGGATATCCATGGAATCAAGACCCAGATCATCCTGCAGATGCGCGTCGGGTTGCACCGTCTCGGGGTCGATATCGGGGGCCACCTTGACCAGTTCCTCAAGGAAACAGTCCCTTATGTCATCCTTTGTCATGGTTCCTCCGGGCTGTGCAGATGGGTTTCGAAGGCGGCGATGAAGCGCGACACAAGGCGCCCATCCAGGGCGCGGTGATCAGCCGATACTGTCAGGGTGATCAGAACGCGCGGCTTTACCGTGCGCCCCACGACCCAGGGTCGGACATGCGGCGCGCCGATGCCGACCAAGGCCACCTGCGGCGGAAAGATGACCCCGGTCATGGCCTCGGCCCCGGTCTCGCCCAGGCTGGAAAGGGTCAGCGTGCCTTTGGTCATTTCCGAGGCCCGCAACCGTCCGGCGCGGGCGCGCGTGACAAGATCGCGCATCCCCGCCATCACCTGCGGCAGCGTCAGGGTTTCGACCGACATCATGGCCGGCGCAACCAGACCGCCACCCCGCAAGGCGATGGCGACACCCAGATTGACGGTCTGCGCCGGAGCAAAGCCGTCGTCGACCCAGTGGCCATTGATCTGCGGCACATCAACGGCAGCGCGGGCCGTCGCGCGCAGGAAGACCGCGCCGGGCAGGATACGCTCGGCCGGGGGGCGTTGCGCGTTCCACCCGTTCAACCGGTCCATCACATCCTGGATGTCGATCGTCTGGGACAGGTAGACATGCGGGATCGTCTGTTTCGACCGGGTCATCGCCGCCGCGATGGCGCGGCGCATCTCGGTGCCCGGACCTGGCCTGATATCGCCGCGCGGTGTCTTGGCGGGCTTGGTCGCGGACAAGGCGGACGCCTCGACATCGGCCAACAGGATCGCCCCGTCCGGGCCCTGCCCCGTGATCTGCGACAGATCGATGCCCAGCGCATGCGCCCGCGCGCGCGCCGCAGGCGACGCGGCCGCCCCATCGGCGCCAGCCTTGCGCACAGGCAGATCGGCAGGCGGCGGCGCCTGCTTGGCATCATTGTCCAAGGTTGCTGCCGGCAAGGCCGCTGCGGGCAGGTCCGGTGGTGCGGCCTCGTCTTCCGCAAGGATCAGCGCCATCGGCGCGCCGACGGGCAGGTCCTGCCCGATCGTGGCGATCAGACGCTGGACGGTTCCAGCCTCGAAGGTTTCAACCTCGATTGCGCCTTTCTGGGTCTCGACCACGGCTACGACATCACCGCGCCTGACCACATCGCCGGGGGCAACCAGCCATTCCACAAGCTGTCCCGCCTCCATGTCGGCGCCCAGCGATGGCATGGTGAACAGGCCCATGTCAGCGCCCTGTCAGCTTACGCGCCGCATCCACGATCCTGCCCGGCTGCGGGATCGACGCCTGTTCAAGATGCGCGGGATAGGGGATCGGTACTTCGGCGGAACAGACCCGCCCCAAGGGGGCATCCAGCGACCAGAAGGCCTGTTCGGTGATCCGGGCCATGATCTCGGCCGCCAGCGATCCGCTGCGCCAGCCCTCATCCACGACAAGCGCGCGCCGTGTCTTTGCAACCGAGGCCATGATGGTCGCGTCATCCAGCGGACGCAGGCTGCGCAGATCGATCACCTCGGCGGAAATCCCTTCGGCCTCCAGCGCTTTGGCGGCATCGAGCGTCTTCCAAAGGGATCCGCCATAGGTGATCAGGCTCAGATCGCGCCCCTCGCGCCGCACCACTGCTCGGCTGATATCCACGGGGCCTGCCGCCTCGTCGATCTGGCCCGTCATGTTGTAGAGCATCACGTTCTCGAAGATCAGGACCGGGTCGGGGTCTTGCAGCGCCGTCCAGAGCATGCCGCGCGCGTCCTCGACCGTGGCGGGCGCCAGCACCTTGAGGCCGGGAATATGCGCATACCAGCCCTCCAGACTGTGGGAGTGTTGTGCGGCCAGCTGCTTGCCCGCACCCGTCGCCATGCGGATCACCAGCGGCACGCCGAACTGACCACCCGACATGTGCCGGATCGTGGCGGCGGTATTCATGATCTGATCCAGCGCCAGCAGGCTGAAGTTGACGGTCATCACCTCGACGATGGGGCGCATCCCGGCGGCGGCCGCGCCGATGCCCGCACCGACGAAACCGGACTCGCTGAGCGGGGTGTCGCGGATGCGGTCCTGTCCGAACTCGTCCATCAACCCTTTCGACACGGCATAGCAGCCACCATAGGCGCCCACATCCTCGCCCATCAGGAACACCCGGTCGTCACGTGTCATCGCATCGCGAATGGCTTGCTTCACGGCTTCGCGATAGGTCGTCTCGATCATGCGACCGGATGGCGCTTTGGGCGCAGGCGGCGCAGGTTGCGGCCCCAGAACGTGGCGGGACAGGTCTTCAACCGGCTCCCATGGCGCGGCCTCGGCAAAGTCCACCGCCGCGTCGATTTCGGCATCGACCTCGGCTTCGATCCGGTCGACATCCTCGCGGTGGATCAGGCCGTTGTCCAGAAGCCAGGTCTGGAACCGCAGGATCGGCCCTTTCTTGCGCCAGGCCTCGACCTCGGCCTTGTCGCGGTAAAGCTGGGCATCGAACATCGAATGGGCGCGGAAACGATAGGTGGCGCATTCCAGGAACACCGGCTGGCCGGTCTTGCGGATGCGGGCGATAGCACGGCGCGCGGCCACTTCGACCGCGACGACATCCATGCCGTCGACGCGCTGCGCCTCTACCCCGTAGGCGGCGGCCTTGGCCTGGATATCGACCCGGGATTCCGTGCGCGCCAGGGCCGACCCCATGGCGTAGCCGTTGTTTTCGCAAACAAAGAGAACGGGAAGCGACCAGAGCCGGGCAAGGTTCATGGTTTCGTGAAACTCGCCCTCGGCCACGGCGCCTTCGCCGAAGAAACAGACGGTCACGCGATCTTCGCCACGCAGCCGATCCGCCAGCGCAAGGCCCGCGGCCAGCGGCAGACCGCCCCCCACGATGGCGTTGCCACCATAGAAATTGGTCGCCGCATCGAACAGGTGCATGGACCCGCCGCGCCCGCCGGAACAGCCCGTGGCCTTGCCGAACATCTCGGCCATCACCGCGTTCATCGGCACGCCCCGCACCAGCGCATGGCCGTGTTCGCGGTAGGTGCCGACGATCCGGTCCTGATCGGTCAGAACGGGAATGACGCCTGCCGCGATCGCCTCTTCCCCGTCATAGAGATGCAGGAAACCGCGGATCTTTTCCTGCGTGTAAAGCTCGGCGCAGCCTTGTTCGAACCGGCGGATGCGGATCATGTGGCGCAGCAGCATCAAAACATGCGCCCGGTCCAGTTTCGGCTTGTCTGAGGCGCTCATGTCTCGTCGGTCTCCAGCGTGGAAATGTCACCCTCGGGCAGACCCAGTTCGCGGGCCTTCAGCAGGCGGCGCATGATCTTGCCGGACCGGGTCTTGGGCAGGGTCTTGCGGAATACGACGTCGCGCGGGGCTACGGCCGCGCCCAGCCGCTTGCGGGCGTGGCCGCGAATGTCGCGCTCCAGCGCCGCGGAGGGATCAAAGCCGGGGTTCAACGTGACATAGGCCCTGACCACCTCGCCCGCGGTGTCATCGGGCAGGCCGATCACCGCCGCCTCGGCCACGGCGTCATGTTCGATCAGCGCGCTTTCCACCTCGAAGGGACCGATCAGGTGGCCAGATGACTTGATCAGATCGTCGGCACGCCCCACGAACCAGTAATACCCGTCCTCGTCCCGCATCGCGAGATCACCCGACAGATACCATCCATCCCGGAACGCCTTGGCATATCGCGCCTCTTCGTGCAGGTAGGCCCGCATCATCGAGGGCCAGCCGGGCCGCAGAGCCAGTTCGCCGATCCGGCCCGTACCCAGTTCGGTGACGGTGCCATCCGCAGTCTCGACGATCCCCGCCGCGATCCCCGGCAGCGGCTTGCCCATCGAACCGGGCTTGATATCCATCGCGGCGGTGTTGGCGATCATGATGCCGCCGGTTTCGGTCTGCCACCAGTTGTCGTGGAAGGGCTTGCCGAAGACGCGGTTGGACCAGATGACAGCCTCGGGGTTCAAGGGCTCGCCCACGCTGGCCAGAAAGCGCAGCGACGAAAAATCGTGCCCGCGGGCCGCATCATCGCCCGCCCGCATCATCATGCGGATCGCGGTGGGCGCAGTATACCAGACCGCGACCTTTTCGCGCGCAAGGGTCGCATACCAGCGGTCCAGATCGAATTCGGCCTCGTCCACGATCATGGTCACACGGTTCACCAGGGGCGCGATGATCCCGTAGGAGGTGCCGGTGACCCAGCCCGGATCGGCCGTGCACCAGTAGACGCGGCCGGGTTCCAGACCCAGCGCATAGCGGCCGGAAAAGGCGTGATACCGCACGGCGCCATGGACATGCACCGCCCCCTTGGGTCGTCCGGTCGTGCCGGATGTGAAATGGATCAATGCGGGCGTTTCGGGATCCGCCGCAAACGTGGTGAATTCGGGTGATGCCGCGCGCAGGGCCGGACCAAGGGCAACACAGCCCTCGGGCGCGTCGTCATCGGTGACAAGCACCAGTTTCAGCCCCGGCACCCGGTCGCGCAGAGCTGCGATCTTGCGGGTATAGATCGCGGCGGTCGTCACCAGAGCGGTGCAATCGGCGATCTGCATGCGGGTCAGGATCGGCTCTGGCCCGAAGGCGGAAAAGAGCGGGGTAAAGACCATGCCCGCCTTCAACGTGCCAAGGGCCGTCGCATAGAGTTGCGGCTGACGGCCCAGCAGGCCGAACACCCTGTCACCGGCAACAAGCCCATGGGCGCAAAGCACATTTGCAAGGCGCGATGACATGTCGGCCAACGCGGCATAGCTGATATCCTGCGGGCCTGCGTCCTTCGGCAACCACCGCAGGGCCGTCTGCGCGCCGTGACCGGCTGCCACGTGACGGTCCAGCGCCTCATGGGCGATGTTGATGCCACCCTGCGGCAGGCCGTCTATCAGCGCGTCCCAATCGGGATCGGACGTGGCGGACATGGCCGCCGCAGCCGCCGCCCCCTTGCGGATGATGTCGAATGTCATGGCCGTCCCCTCCTCCCCAGGATGGTATGCCCGAGGTCAGGATCGCGGCAGGGGAGACGGGGCGCCTTGATTCAGGTCAAGGTTGCTGCAGCCGGACACTGGCGGTGTCCCGCGCCAGTCGCCCGGCCAGACCCGCGAGACCGGAGGCGATTGCGAAATAAAGCGCGATCCCGATGCTTTGCGACGGAAAGTCGATACCTTGGTCGATCAGCGTGCCGGTCAGCGCCGGGCCCAGCGCCGTGCCCAGCACCATGATTGCCGCCATCATCGCGCGGATCGCACCCAGGTGGCGGGTGCCGTAAGCCTCGGCCCAGAAGGTCGCCATCAGGGTGACATGCATGCCCACCCCCGCCCCCATCAACACGATGGACAGCGCACCCGCGGCGACACTGCCCGCCAGCCAGAACCCCAGATACCCCAGGGCCAGCGGCAAAAGATAGACCCCGGCCAGACGGGTGCTGCCGAAGCGATCGACCAGCCCGCCGGACAGCAGCATGAAACCGACGCTTGTCGCCGTGAACAGCGGAAACAAGGCCACCAGCGTCACATGCCCCCAGCCCTTGGCCTCGGCCAGATGGACCTGCTGAAAGAAAAAGGCCGTGTTCCAGGCGGCTGGCCCCATCAGCGCCGGCAGCATCAGCCAGAACACCGGATGGCGCAGCACATCGCTACGGGTCCACATGCGCCCGCCGATCCCCGTGGCCCCGGCGGCTGCGGCAAAGGATTGCGGCGTGCGCTCCTGCCGCAACAGCACCCAAAGCACCGGGACCAGCGCCAGCAAGGCACAGGCCGCGACAAGCCAGAGGTTGCGCCAGTCACCAAGGGTCAGGGCTGCCGCGAAGAGGATCGGCAAGAGCGCCTCGCCCAGCGCCACGCCCAACCCCGCCACGGATACGGCGCGCCCGCGTGTCGCCACGAACCAGCGCGCCATGGCCACCATCGCGGTATGGCCCATCAGACCCTGACCGAAAAGCCGCAGCAGGAAGATCACGATCACCAGCATCCAGACCTCGGTGGCATGGGCCATCGCGACGGCGGCGCAGGCCAGCCCCGTCAGGACACCAAGCCCGATATGGCGCACGCGGAAACGATCCGTCAGCCCTCCTGCCAGCAGCATGACCGCCGCCGACCCCATGGTCGCGGCCGCATAGACGGCGCCCCAGGCACCGTGGCTCAGCCCGAAAGCGCCCCGTATCTCGCTGGCGAAAACAGAGATGAAGAAGGTCTGCCCGAAACTCGATGCGAATGTCAGCAGAAAGCCCGCCGCAAGCCAGCGGGCGTTCTCGCGCAGGAAATCCAGGAACGTCACAGGCCAGCCCTTTCAAAGCGCCCCAGCCCAAGGGGGGCACAGCCACACGAGGGCCAGCACCGGCGCGGGCGCCCAGCAGGCCCTTGTGTCACCGCATCAGAATGATCGGCACCTTGCAAGAGCGGATCATCGCGGTGGTGGTCGAGCCGATGATCAGGCTGCGGATGCGGCTGTGTCCATAGGCACCCATCACCAGCATGTCGAACTGTGCCTCTTCGACCAGTTTGCCAAGCCCGGTTTCCGGCTGTCCGGGCAGGATCGACGTCTCCGCCACAAGGCCTGCGGCACGCAACAGGGCCTTGGCATCCTCGAGCCCCTTTTTCACCCCGGCGGTGGCGGCGCCCACGGTCACCACGTGCAGCTCCAGCCCCTGGAACAGAGGGCTGCGCGCGATGTGATCCACCGCCTTCATCGCCGAATTGCCGCCATCATAGGCCACAAGCACCTTGCGGATCGGTCTGAAGGCGCGCGAGGCCACGAAAACCGGTTTGTGGCTGGCGCGAACGATGCGTTCAAGGTTCGAGCCCAGGTGACCCCTGGCGAAATCCGCGGCCTCGCCGCGCTTGCCGATCAGGATGACGCTGGCATCGCCTTCGACCTCGGCGACCGCCTCGACGATGTCGCCGTGACGCAGGCGGGTAGACACATCGCTGACCCCGTCCCGTTCCACGATGGCACGGGCATCGTCCAGGATGGCGCGGCCGCGGTGGCTGATCAGTTTCGCACGCTGCGCGTCAAGTGCGGCCAACTCCTCCAGCAGCGCGGTGCGGGCGCCCAGTTTGATCGAACCGGACAGGTCATTCTGCACGGGGGCCTCGCGGCGCCCCAGCACATGGATCAGTTCCACGGGCGCGGATGTCCGGCCTGCGATCCACGCCGCATGGTCGCATACGCTTTCGGAATAGATGGAGCCGTCCACCAACGCGATGATCTTGTCTGTCATGTTTGCCTCCCTCAATGCGCCATCAGCTTGTCCATCGCACCGGGCTTGTCATGCAGGGCAAGCTTGTCGACGATGGTTTCAGAGGCTTCGTTCATGCCGACGATCTCGACCTCGGCCCCGTCACGGCGGAACTTGAGCACGGCCATGTCCAGCGCCTGCACGCTGGAAATATCCCAGATATGCGCGCGGCTGACGTCGATCACGACGCGCTCCAGCGCCTCGCGGAAATCGAAGGCGTTCATGAAATCCTCGACCGAACCATAGAACAGCTGCCCCTCGACCACATAGGTGCGCTCGGTTCCATCGCGCGAAATGCGCGAGCTGACCTTGAAAAGCTGCGCGATCTTGCCCGCAAAGAAGATGCCCGACAGCAGCACGCCCACCAGCACGCCGATGGCCAGGTTATGCGTGTAGACCACGGTCACAACCGTCGCGACCATGACGATCGACGAGGATCGCGGATGCGTGCGCAGGGACTTGATCGACGACCACGAGAATGTCCCGACCGAGACCATGACCATGATCGCGACCAATGCGGCCATCGGGATGATGCTGACCAGATCGCCAAGCCCCACCACGAGGATCAGCAGGAACACACCGGCCACGAAGGACGACAGCCGTCCGCGCCCACCGGATTTGACGTTGATGATCGACTGTCCGATCATGGCACAGCCCGCCATGCCGCCGATGAAGCCGGTCGCGGTATTGGCCAGACCCTGACCGATGCATTCCTGGTTGCGGCTGGATTTCGTGTCGGTCAGATCATCCACGATATTCTGGGTCATCAGGCTTTCCAGAAGCCCCACAACCGCAACGGCAATCGAATAGGGCAGGATGATCATCAGTGTCTCAAGCGTCAGCGGAATGTCCGGGATCAGGAAAACCGGCAGCGTGTCGGGCAAGGCCCCCATGTCACCGACGGTGCGCACATCCATGCCCAGCATCCAGACCAGTGCGGTCAGCACAAGGATCGTCACCAGCGGTGAAGGGATCGTGCGGGTCAGCAGCGGGAAAAGATAAATGATCGCAAGCCCTGCCGCGACCAGCGGATAGGTGATCCATGGCACCGCGCGCGGATCAAGTTCGGGCAGTTGCGCCATGAAGATCAGGATCGCCAACGCATTGACGAAGCCCGTCATCACGGATTTCGACACGTAGCGCATCACGAAACCCAGTTTCAGGATCCCCGCCCCGATCTGGATCAGACCGGCCAGCACCGTCGCCGCCAGAAGGTATTCCAGCCCGTAATCGCGCACCAGCGTGACCATCAGAACGGCCGTTGCCGCCGTCGCGGCCGAGATCATGCCGGGCCGCCCGCCGGTGATCGCGGTGATCACCGCGATGGAAAAACTTGCATAAAGACCGATCTTGGGATCCACACCCGCGATGATCGAAAAGGCGATGGCCTCGGGGATGAGGGCCAGTGCCACGACCAGTCCTGACAGAAGGTCAGCGCGGATATTGCCCGTCCACTGCCGGCGATAGGCGTCCAATGATATCATTCAGCATGCCGTCGCGCCCGGTCTGACCAATGCCCTAAGGCGCGGCGCGGTCCTTTTTTAGCGTTGTCCAGCGGATCGGCGGCTGGAAGAGCCACCCGGCACCTGTGGGCCGGGTCCATGTTCATGTCGGGCTTCCCCTAAACGCTGACGGGCGGAAAGCCAAGGCATGCCCGCCGAAAATCCCCCCGCGACAAGGGATGTGCCCACAAACGCGGCACACGGGCGGAACCTGCAAATGAACAGGCGCCGGATCAGGCCCATCGACCTGGTCCGGCGCCCCAGTCCTTCCGCCGATTACCAGCTGTTGTAGCCCAGGAACTTGCCCGACATTTCGACCTTGACGCGGTCGCCCTTGGGGTTGGCAACGCGCGTGATCTTCATGTCGAAATCGATGGCCGACATGATGCCGTCGCCGAATTCCTCCTGGATCAGCGCCTTCATGGTGGGGCCGTACACGCCCACGATTTCATAGAGGCGGTAGATGCAGGGATCGGTCGGCACGGCCTGATCCCAGATCTTGGTGGGATATTCCTCAAGCACGGACGCGGCCTCGGCGGGCAGGTCCAGCAGGGCGACCAGCGCCTCGGCCTTGGCCTTGGGCATGGCGTTCATGCCCATGCATGCGGAATGGGTCCAGACCGGGGACATGCCGATGCCCGATGCGATCTCTTCCCACTTCATCCCGGATTTCTTCTTGGCGATCAGGATGAGTGTGGTCACGTCTTCCTTGGTCATCAGTGCGGGCATGTCCAGATTGTCCTTCATGTCGTCCTCCAGTTATTCGATGTGTCAGTGTCAGGTGTTCACGGCCCGAAGCCGAGGCTCGGGGGTGGGTTCATCAGCGGCATCGGTCAGATCGATGCGCACGGTTTCAGGGCTTTGCGTTGCGCCATCGGACGCCTGTCCGGCCAGTTCCTTGGACCGCTTGCCCAGGAACTGCACCAGGTGGTTGCGGATTGCGTAGTAGTTGGGATGCTCGACGATGGCGGTCCGGTTGCGCGGGCGCGGGATCGTGATCTCGACGGATTCCGCCACGCGGGCGAAGGGGCCGTTGGTCATCAGCAGGATACGGTCGGCCAGCAGGATCGCCTCATCGATGTCATGGGTGATCATGAACACCGTCTGACCGGAATCGCCCCAGATCTTCAGCAGCTCGTCCTGGATCGTGCCCCGCGTCAGCGCATCCAGCGCGCCAAAGGGTTCATCCAGCAGCAACAGCTTGGGATGGTTGGCAAAGGCCCGCGCAATCGACACGCGCTGGCGCATCCCGCCCGACAACTGGCTTGGCTTGCGATGGATCACATCACCCTCCAGCCCGACCATGGCCAGGTACTTGCGCGAATGCTCCAGCACCTCGGCCTTGGACCATTCGGGATGGCGCGCCGCCACCCCGAAGCTGACATTCTTCAGCGTGCTCAGCCAAGGCAGGAGAGAGTAGTTCTGGAACACCACGCCACGATCCAGGCTGGGGCCGGACACTTCGCGGCCGTCCATCACCACCACGCCGCTGGTCGGTTCGGCCAGACCGGCAAGGATGTTCATGATGGTCGACTTGCCGCAGCCGGAATGCCCCAGGATGCAGACGAATTCGCCTTTCTCAACCCCGAAGGTCGCATTCCCGAAGACGGTCATCGTGCCGCCCTGCCCGTCCGGGTAGGTCTGGGTCAGGTTTTCGATCGACAGAAACGGTTTTGTCATGGGGAAATCTCCTTATTCCGCATAGGCCACGGCGCGCTGGAGCGAGGCGAAAGCCGCATCCAGCATCATGCCGACGACACCGATCATCAGGATCGAGAAGATGACCGAGGTCAGATCAAGGTTGTTCCACTCGTTCCAGACGTAATAGCCAATCCCGGTGCCACCCACGAGCATCTCTGCCGCAACGATCACCAGCCACGCGATGCCGATGGAAATCCGCATCCCCGTCACGATGGTGGGCGCGGCGGCGGGCAGGATCACGGTGAAGGCGGTCTTGAGATGACCCAGTTCATGGGTGCGGGCCACATTGACCCAGTCCTGCCTGACACCGGCCACACCAAAGGCCGTGTTGATCAGCATGGGCCAGATCGAGCAGATGAAGATCACGAAGATCGCACTTGCCTCGCTGTCCTGAATGATGAACAGCGCAAGCGGCATCCACGCCAGCGGCGAAATCGGACGCAGCACCTGGATGAACGGGTTCAGCGCCTTGTAGGCAACTGGCGACATGCCGATCAGAAACCCCAGCGGAATGGCAACCACGGCGGCCATCAGGTAGCCCGACAGAACGCGGTAGATGGAATATCCGATCTGGATGCCGATCCCCTTGTCGTTGGGACCTGCGTCATAGAAGGGGTTGGACAGTTCTTCCCAGGCCTTGGCCAACACCTGGCTGGGGGGCGGCACGCCCGCCTTGGGTGCGCCACCGCCGGTCAGACGCTCGTATTCGGTCAACTCGCCCACCGCTTTCTGCGCGGGAATGGCGGCCTCCCATACCAGGAGGCCGACAACAAGCATGACCACCGACAGCAGCAGGGCGCGCTGGTTCAGTGACAGGGACGGCATTGATCAGCCCCTCCCGATCGCGAAGCTTTTGACATAGGCTTCGGGCTGTGCGGGATCGAAGGTCTTGCCCATGATGACGTGGGATTTGTAGGTCACGTCGGGTGCCGCATAGCCCAGATCGTTCATGACCTTCTTGGCATCGGCCGCCAGATAGACCTGTTCGGCCACGGCCTTGTAGTCGATGTCGTTCTCGATATAGCCCCAGCGCTTCATCTGCGTCAGGATCCAGACCCCCATCGAATGCCAGGGGAACGGGTCGAAATCGATGCGGTCCGGCACGTTCTTCACCTCGCCCAGACCATCGGCATAGATGCCTGTCAGCACCTGCTCGATCACCTCGACCGGCTGGTTGAGGTAGTTGGTGGGCGCGATCGCGGCCGAAATCTCTTTCCGGTTTTCCGGGTTCGAGGCGTATTGCGTGGCGTCGATGATCGACTTGAGCAGCGCGCCATAGGTGTTGGGCAGTTGCTCGGCAAAGGACAGGGGTGCCGCAAAGGCGCAGCAGGGATGCCCGTCCCAGATCTCCTTGGTCAGCATGTGGATGAAACCGATGCCTTCCCAGACCGCGCGCTGGTTGAACGGGTCGGGCGAAAGGTAACCGTCCAGGTTGCCTGCACGCAGGTTGGCGACCATCTCGGGCGGCGGCACAACGCGGATCTGGATGTCCTTGTCGGGGTCCAGACCGAATTCGGCCACGTAATAGCGCAGCAGGAAGTTGTGCATCGAATATTCGAACGGCACACCGAAGGTCATGCCCTTCCACATCTTGGGATCGCGTTTGTCCAGGTGCTGGTTCGACAGCACGATGGCCTGGCCGTTGATGTTTTCCACGGCGGGCATGATGTAGGGCTGCGCGACCGAACCCGCACCCAGCGTCATCGCCAAGGGCATCGGCGTCAGCATGTGGCTGGCGTCATATTCGCCCGACAGAGATTTGTCGCGGGCCACGGCCCAACCGGCTGTCTTGATGACACTCGCGTTGAGGCCGTAACGCTCGTAAAAGCCCATGGGCTGCGCCATGATGATGGGCGTGGCGCAGGTGATCGGCACGAAGCCGATGTTCAGGTCTGTCTTTTCCGGCGTGCCCAGATTGTCGAGGATCGCGGCCTTGGCCTTGTCGATCGGAAAGACCGAAGCCAGTGCCGCCGCGACCGTGCCACCCCCCAGCATCCCCATGAACGAACGGCGCCCGATGTCGCTGTGACCGAAGACCGACCGCACGATCGCGCTTTCCACGGCGCGCTCCATCATCGCTTCCGAGGACATCACCTCGCTTGCGTGCTGGTGCTGTCCGGTCTTGCAGGTCTCGCAACCGCAGGCCGCGCCATGTCGCAGGTCGGATTTTTCGGAAAACGGGTTGCCCAGGCTTTTCATCGTCATGTCAGATCCTCTCGGTCAGGTGTCGTTGACCCATCATCGGATGGCAGCGGCCTGTTTCGAAAGGGGTACGCCTAAAATTTAGGCATTAATCTTTATGACTTATTTACAATGGTTTAACTGCATTTCGACGACGCCATGTATTACTATTTTTCGTAATTTACGATATTTCGTATTGATCTGCCGCAGCGCAGCACGCCAGATCGGGTCATGCTGGATCTTCACGCCCCTCCCGATTCCCTGCTCAACGCCCTGTCCGAGGCTGCGCTGCTGATTGACCTGGCCGGGGACCGCACGGTCGCCGCCAACAGCCGTGCCCGCGAATTGCTGGACCTGCCGCAGGATCTGGACACCACCTTTTCCCCACTGGTCGGCGCAACGCTGCCGCAATTCATCGTCTTCGTGGACGAAATCGCGCATCGCGGCGAAGCCTGGAGCCGCGACATCACCCTGGCCACGGCGGGCGGCACGCCCCTGCGCTGCGAGATCCGGGGCCGCCTGCTGGAAGACAACCCCTCACTCCTGTTGCTGACCGTTCTGGACCTTGACGAGATGGAGCGGCATGACCGCATCGCGGAAGCGGCCGAGCTGCACCGCTCGGGCCTGCTGGAATGGCGGCGCGCGCAGGGGTTCTTTTCCGAGCTGGAACGGCAGAACCAGTTGATCCTGAACGCGGCGGGCGAAGGCATCTACGGGGTCAATGCCGATGGCAAGACCACGTTCCTGAACCGCGCCGCGCAGGAAATGCTGGGCTGGACCGCAGAGGATCTGCTGGGTCAGGACATTCATTCGGTGATCCACCATCATCACCTGGACGGCGAGGTCTATCATTCCCACGACTGCCCGATCTACCAGTCCTTCCGCTTTGAACAGGTCGCCCGGATCGAGGATGAAGTGTTCTGGCGCAAGGACGGCAAGCCGATCCGCGTCGAATATGTCTCGACCCCGATCTATGATCAGAAGGTGCTGGCAGGGGCCGTGGTGATCTTTCGCGACATCACCGAGCGCAAGGAGAACGAGCGCAAGCTGCGCGAGGCGATGGAAGAGGTCGCCGCCCTGCGCGACCGGCTGGAACAGGAAAACGCCTATCTGCAAGAGGCGATCACATCCGAACGTGCGCATCACGACATCATCGGCCGCTCGCCGGCAATCCGCCAGCTTGTCACCAAGATCGGGCTGGTCGCCCAGACCGACGCCACCGTTCTGATCACGGGCGAGGCCGGAACCGGCAAGGCGCTTGTGGCCACGGCCATTCACAGCGACAGCCCCCGCCGTCGCCGTCCGCTGATCCACTTCAAATGCGGATCAGTGACCGCCGATGCGACCGAGGCGGAATTGTTCGGGCAGATGCGTGGTGCCTTTCCGGGGGCGCTGCGCGACAAGCCCGGCAAGCTGGAACTGGCCCATGGCGGCACATTGTTTCTGGATGACGTCTCGGAACTGCCGCTGGAACAGCAGGGGCGCCTGCTGCACGCGCTGCAGGCCGGCGAGGTGTCACGCCTGGGCGATACACGTGTGCGCCAGATCGATATCCGCGTGATCGCCGCCACCACCAAGAACCTTGAACACGAGGTCGCTGCCGGGCGCATGCGCGAGGACCTGTGGCTGTTGCTGAACGTCTTTCCGATCACCTGCACGCCCCTGCGTGATCGCCCCGAAGACATCCCCGAACTGGCGGTGCACCTGCTGGATATCGCCTGCAAGCGGATGAACCGCCCCCGCACCGTGATCACCGAACGCACCATGGAGCGGCTCTGCGCCTATCGCTGGCCCGGCAATGTGCGCGAATTGCGCAATGTCATCGAACGGGCGGCGATCCTGTCGACCGGCGGCAAGCTGATGGTCGAACTGGGCAACGACGTCCCCGCCCGCGCACCCGCGCCGCAGGCCATCCGCACCGAAGCCGAGATCCAGCAGACGATCCGCGACAACCTGGTCGCCTGCCTGCGCGAAACCAAGGGCAAGGTCTCGGGCACGGACGGCGCCGCTGCGCTTTTGGGTGTGCAACCCACGACTCTCTATTCACGCATCAGGTCGATGAACATCACCCCGCAGGATTACGCCTGAGGCCGCAGATGCCGGCCCGGCAGCCTTGCGCAGGCAGATCGCCCGCGATTCCCGGCATTGGCCGTCATTGCTTCGCGACAATACAGAATATGTCGAAGAATAATTCGAATACTTGCATCACTTTCGCGTTTTCTTCGAAATTTTGACTACAGAGGCATGACAATCGCCAGAACATTTCCAGCCGGATGCCTATGATGCCGCGCAATCTGACATCGGCTTCACCGGAAGGGTTATGGCATGAAAATCGTGGTTCTCGGCTCTGGCGTCATCGGGGTGACATCTGCGTGGTATCTGGCGCAGGCCGGTCACGAGGTGACGGTGATCGACCGCCAGCCCGCCGCCGCGCTGGAAACCTCATTCGCCAATGCCGGTGAAATCAGCCCCGGCTATTCCTCACCCTGGGCCGCACCCGGCATCCCGCTCAAGGCGCTGAAATGGATGTTCATGGAACATGCCCCCCTGATCATCCAGCCGAAGATGGACCTGACCAAGCTGCGCTGGATGGCGCAGATGCTGGGCAATTGCACCAGTGCCGCCTATGCGGTGAACAAGGCGCGCATGGTGCGGCTTGCCGAATATTCCCGCGATTGCCTGACCGATCTGCGCGCCGACACCGGCCTGCAGTTTGACGAACGCCAGCAAGGCACGCTGCAACTGTTCCGCACGCAGAAGCAGATGGATGCCGCCGCCAAGGACATCGAGGTTCTGCGCCAGGGCGGCGTGGCCTTCGAAGTTCTGGATCGTGCCGGCTGCCTTGCCGCCGAACCCGGCCTGCGCGGATCGGCCGACAGGATCGTGGGTGGCCTGCGCCTGCCCGGTGACGAAACCGGCGATTGCTTCAAGTTTACACAAGGGCTGGCCGCGAAAGCCGCGGCACTTGGCGTGACCTTCCGGCATGGCGTCTCGATCGATCGGCTGAACATGGAGGGCGGGCGCATCCTGTCTGTCAGCACCTCGCAAGGCGATGTGACGGCCGACGGCTTTGTTCTGGCGCTTGGCAGCTACTCGCCCAAGCTGGTCGCGCCGCTGGGCCTTCGCCTGCCCGTCTACCCGGTCAAAGGTTATTCGATCACGATGCCCATCGTCGACGAAGCCCGCGCGCCCGTATCGACCGTCATGGATGAAACCCACAAGATCGCGATCACCCGCCTGGGCGATCGCATCCGGGTCGGCGGCATGGCGGAGCTTGCCGGCTTCGACCTGTCGCTGCATGACAAGCGCAAGCGCACGCTGCTGCATTCGGTCGAGGATCTGTTCGGCGGTGCCGGCGACACGCGGCAGACGCAATTCTGGACCGGCCTGCGCCCGATGACGCCCGATGGAACGCCGGTCGTGGGCAAGACATCTGTGGCGAACCTGTTCATGAACACCGGCCACGGCACGCTGGGCTGGACGATGGCAGCCGGTTCCGGGCGGGTCCTTGCGGATATCGTGTCTGGACGCGCCACGCAGATCGACAGCAGCGACCTGGGCTTTGACCGCTACGCCCGCAAAGGCGCAGGTGGCGCCATGAAAGGCAGCATGCGGCCCGCAACCGCGTGATCGCCACCACGGACAACACTGCGGCCCGCCCCTGCGGCCATCGCCCTGCCGAGGCCGCGGTGGAAGGTGGAAGGAATGGACACCCCTGGAGTTCAATTACACGTTAAAGGTGTTATTGTTACCAAATTTGATCCGATGTGATCGCACTTCCGTAATTGTTTATCATCGTTTGAACGCAACGATGTTTAATCATCTGGGAGAAGACAATGAATTTTTCAATGAAATCAGCCAACCGCCGCTCCATCCTCAAAGGCGGCGCAGCGCTGGCCTTTGCCGCCACCCTTGCCGCCTGCGCCCCCATGGCGTCCGAGCCCGACGTCGTCGATATTCTGGCCAGCAACGACCAGTTCAGCACACTCGTCGCGGCTGTCGGCGCGGCAGGCCTTGCCGACACCCTGAAGGGTGATGGCCCCTTCACCGTATTCGCACCGACCAACGCTGCCTTTGCCGCCCTGCCCGCCGGCACCGTCGAAAGCCTGCTGCTGCCTGAAAACAAGGACAAACTGGTCGCGATCCTGACCTATCACGTGGTGCCTGGCGCCGTGACCTCGGACCAGCTGGCCGGTCAGCGTCTGGACGTCGAAACCGTGCAGGGCCAGACCGTGCACATCAACGCCACCAACGGTGTGCGCGTGAACAAGGCCAATGTCACGCAGGCCGACATCATCGGCGCGAACGGCGTGATCCACCGCATCGACAGCGTGCTTTTGCCGAAATAATCCGGCATACGCAGGATCCTTTGAACGCGGGGGGCAGGCCAGTCTTGCCCCTCGTTTTTTCTTCGATTGAAAGAGTTCAGTAAACAATCATTACGTGTTGTTTATGTTATATTCGGACATCCAATACCGTGTTTGATCGCCCCGGGGTTTTCAAGACAGCACAATATGGGTAACGAAAAGTCTGGGTCCGACCTGCCCGCGCCTGCCCAGGCAGGCCAGTAACCAATGCCCTCTGTGTAAAGCCGGGTCTGTCAAAGCGACAAACGGAGAGCGGATGTCAGAACGATCAAGACCGATGGCGGGCGTCTTCCGCAACCGCGGCGCAATCATCTGTGCCGTGATGATCGTCGAGTTGATCGCGCTTGTCGTGGTACATCAGTTCTTCGTCACCTTCGACTGCGGCGAAACCGCAGATTTCCGGACATGCCAGTTCCTGCAAAGCCTGGTCGCCCGCTCGCTGGTGATGGTTGCGGCCTTCGGCGTGCTGGTCTGGGCGCGCCCCGCGATCTTTCGCGATTTCGTGCAATCCGCCGGAACGGCAACGGGCGGGGCTTGGATGTGGGTGCATCTGACAGGCCTGGTCCTGCTATGGTTGCCGCTTCTGCTGGCCGGGCCGGACGGGCTGGTGGCGTTCTTCCACAGGGCGTCATGGTTCTGGGGGGCTGGTGCGGCTCTGGCCTCGGTTGGCGGGGCCTTGTGGATTGCGCCGGGCGCGGCATGGGCGAAAATGCTGCGCAACGAACGCTTCATGCCATTGATCGTCCTGATGCTTGCCGCACTGGTCCCTGATCTTGCAGACGAACTGCTGCCCCTGTGGGATTGGCAGGCCATCACAACGGCGACCTTCGCCGCGGTTTACTGGCTTCTGTCGGTCTTCAGCAGTCAGACATTTGCCGATCCCGCGGCCTATATCATCGGCGTCGACAGTTTCGCCGTGCATATCGCGCGTCAATGCTCGGGGATCGAGGGGGTCGCGCTGGTAACCGCCTTTGTCTGCCTCTATGCGCTCATGTTCCGCAAGGATATCCGCTTTCCGCATTACTGGCTTGTGGTGCTGCCCGTGGCCATCATGCTCAGCCTGCTGCTGAATATCGTGCGGATCGCCGTCCTTGTGCTGATCGGCGCGCGGATTTCGCCAGAACTGGCCGTGAACGGGTTTCACAGCTACGCGGGCTGGTTGTTCTTCACTCTTCTGGCTCTGGGCATCGTCTACGGGCTGCAAAAGGTCCGCTGGCTGCATCGCGATCCCACGCTGCTGGACCGGGCCGCACCGCTGCAGGGCGATCCGGTGGCCGCGCAGATCCTGCCATTCGTCGTGTTCATGCTGTCCAGCGTGATTGCGCAGGCGCTGTTTCCGCATCCCGCATTGGGTTATCCACTGGTCGCCATCTCGCTGGCGGGGGCTGCATGGTATTTCCGCGACCAGTTGCGCGCCCTGAGCTGGCAACTGGACCTGGTGGGCCTCAGCGCGGGGGCGCTTGTGGGTCTGGCCTGGGTCTTGCTGGCCGATACATCGGGGGAAAGCGGTGCGCTGACGGACGCGCTTGACGGGCTAAGCCCGCTTCTGCTGACGATCTGGGTGATCGCCCGACTGACGGGAACGGTCCTTCTGGTCCCTCTGATCGAAGAGATGTTCTTTCGCGGCTACGTGCTGCAACGCATCGACAGGGGCGGGCTGGCGCTGCGCATTCTGGCCATTGCGGTCTCATCGCTGCTGTTCGCGGCACTGCATGGGCGCTGGGTCGCGGCTGGCCTGGCCGGACTTGTCTTTGCATTGGTCATGCTGCGGCGGGGCAAGGTCGGCGATGCGGTACAGTCGCATCTGGCCGCCAATCTGGTGGTCGCCCTCTGGGCGCTGGCGCAGTTCGATTTCGCACTGATCTGAACGCTGCAGGCACTCCGGCCCCGGGCCTGATCACGCCAAAAGGCAGCGCGCAAAGAAAAAGGGCGCGGGGATATGATCCCCACGCCCCTTGATCATTCCGCAGTCGCCTTGGCTCAGGCGCGCAGACGGCGGTTGCGTTCCCACACGAAAGCAACCACGGCCAGAACGGCTGCAAGCGCCAGCAGGCCGGTGGATGCGTCGATTTCTGGGACGCTGGTCACGGTGCCGCCACCGGGCACGCCTTCGCCGACAGAAAGCGGCGTGGTGCCGGAAGTGGACAAGGAGCCCGACGACGATCCGCCGTAACCCGAAGACGACCCACCATCGGGACGGCCAGAGCGGCCACCCATGGCAAGAGCCATCGAAGCGGTCATTGCAAAGGTTGTAGCAGCAACCAGAGACGTAGAGATGATTTTCGATCCAATCACGTTATTCGTTCCTCAACTAAAATTTTCCCCCAGGACGGCGCATGCCGCCATGCTCGAAACATCGCACTCGGAACAAATACTATTCAAAGTTGACTATACCTTTGAAAACTTGGTTTGGGCAACGAAAAACCTTCGTTTTGCCATATTTTATGGTCTCATTTTGGAAACAGTAGACCCGATTTTGTGCAAAATATTGTCAATTTGTGGAGGGTTCGCCGGATATCGACCACAACTGATAGTCCAGACGGATGGATCGCGGCGCCTTTGGCGAATCTCCATATGGTAAAAACACCTTTAGATGGCGTATTGACGGACCGTCCCGGGCACCCCGCCAGAAAGCCGCATGCAATGCGGACAGCCTGGGCCATGCAAGGCCCTGAAACCACCCTGCGCGCGCCTGTTGCCCTGAAATCATTTTGACAAGACGCTGCAGGACATTGCATTCCGACCGGGGTCCTTGGACTATCGTATGCGTGACTTGGGGCCTGCGCCCCGCGAGTGGAGTGGTGACATGACAAGACGTATCCTTCTGGCAGGCGGGGCGGGCTATATCGGCTCGCACACATTCGTGGCCTTGGTCGAGGCCGGATATGATGTCGTCATCCTGGACAATTTCGCGAATGCGTCGCGCCGCGTGCCCGGCGCACTTGAACAGATCACCGGCCTGCCGGTGACACTGGTCGAGGGCGATGTGCTGGACCGGCCGATGCTTGATCGCCTGTTTGCCGCGCATGTCTTTGACGCCGTGATCCATTTTGCAGCGCTCAAGGCCGTGGGCGAAAGCGTCGAGAAACCGCTGGACTATTTCCATTGCAACATCGGCGGACTGGTCACCCTGATGCAGGCAATGGCCGCCGCCGGGGTCTTCACGCTGGTCTTTTCGTCTTCTGCCGCGGTCTATGGCGTGCCCGAGGTCCTGCCCATCCCCGAGACAGCACCGCGCAGCCATGCAAACCCCTACGGCTACACCAAGCTGGTCGGCGAGCAGATGATCGAACAGACAATCGCATCGGACCCGCGCTGGTCGGTGGGGGTCTTGCGGTATTTCAACCCCGTGGGGGCCCATCCTTCCGGCCTGATCGGCGAGGACCCGACCGACAGGCCCAACAACCTGATGCCCTATGTGGCCAAGGTTGCCGCGGGCGAATTGCCCGATATCGCCGTTTTCGGTGACGATTACCCGACGCCCGATGGATCGGGCGTGCGCGATTTCATCCATGTCTCCGACCTGGCGCAGGGTCATGTCCTGTCGCTTGATGCGCTCTTCCGCGATGGCACGGGCCATGTGGTGAACCTTGGCACCGGGCGGGGCTATTCGGTGCTGGAGCTGATCACGGCCTATTCAAGGGTCTGCGGACGGGCCCTGCCCTTCCGCATCGCGCCGCGCCGCCCCGGCGATCCCGCGGCGTCCTACGCCGATCCGTCGAAGGCGCGCGCGCTGCTGGGCTTCGAGGCGACACGCGACCTTGAGGACATGTGCGCTTCAAGCTGGAACTGGATCCAGAACGGGGCCCGTTGATCCGGCGGGGCGCTATCGGTTGCCGTACATCTTTTCCTGAAGGTCAGTATACCAGGCCGTGAAATCCCGGAACGGCCAGAACAGGAAAACGGGGATCTGCAGAACGCCCAGCAGATAGGCGCGCACCGTGGGAAAGCTGTAGCGCTTCCGCAGCGGGTCGATCGCGGCATAAAGCAGGGCGAATTTCAGGAAGGAGCGCGCCAGACGGATGGCCGAGCGCGCCCGCGCCTGACTGTGGATCGCGTGCAGCGCCATGAGGTTGCGCACCCGGATGGTATTGATCCGGAACCGGCTGGCCGTGCTGTCATTGCCGTCAGCGTGGAAGAAGCCTGCTTGCGTTGCATGAACCAGGCGCCCGCGTTGTGACATGCGGTAGGAAAAATCTCCGTCCTCGTGGGTAGAGTAGTATCGCAGGATTTCCGACCAGCCGTTCTGCACCGCCCATTCACGACGCGCTGTCGTGCGTCCGCCATTGATCAGGCCGTTCGCGCTACCGCCTGCCGCCTCTATCGCGGGCGGCAAGGGCCCCTTGTCGACCTTTGCATCATAGGGCACGAAATGGTTGTCGAGGCTGAGTTGATCTTCAAGCCAGGTCAGAAAGCGGCTCTTCAGCCCCTGGGCCGGCGCGGCAAGGTCGGTGGCGGATGGCGCAGTGTCCTCGCCCGGAGCATGCGGTGTGAAATGGCCCGCGACCATCGCAACCTCAGACCCGATATCGGCCTCGTAGATCTGCATGATCCGCTCTGCCGCGTCCGGAAAAAGGTAGATGTCATCGTCAATCGAAAACACGATATCAGACGTGGCAAGCCGCATCGCCTGATTGCGCTGAAATGTCAGCGAACGCACATCGGCGGGGACATAGATCAGCCGAATGTCCTTCCAGTGATCCGCGAAGCGGCTCTGCACCTCGGCGCGATGCATGTCCCAATCATCCGACGCGTCCACGATCACCACTTCGGCGGGAAGGCGGGTTTGCACGACGGCATGCGCCAGCGTCTCCACCAGAAAGTGCAGGCGGTTGTAGGTGCATATGGCAAGGGTCCAACCGAGCACCGGGGCCGCTGAAGTCGCGGCCTCTGTAGTCGTATCAGGGGTCATATTTGGTCACTTGCTTGAGCATCAGAAGCATATGTAAAGGTGTTTTCCAAAAAAATGGCTGAAGTAAGACTGGGTCGCGTTTTCTACGGAAATCTGAATGGGATAAGTCTTGCTACACGAAAGCCCATGATAACGCGAGACTTTTCGTGGTTCATGCCGATTTTCCACGCGACGGGACGACGCCTCGGGCATCCGCAGCAGCACTTTCAGGCTGCTCTATCGGCGTGTCGGCGCCGCCCGCCGCCCGCTTGCGGATAGCGTCGCACGGGCGCGGGACAGACGGCCCGCGACGATGGTGCATGGTCGTCCCAAGTCCCTCGGGATGATGATGGCCGGGATATCGAAAAGACATTCTTTGCATCGCATACGTCACGGGTGATGCGGGTCTGCAACCGATCTTGGTTGACCTGCCGCGCCTCAACGTGTTTTTTCCCTGCACCAAAGTTCGCGACAAACGCGACAACATTACCGGGAGAGAGTAACAATGAAACATCTGCTTATTGCGGCAACCGCAGCCCTCGCGCTGGGTACCGCCGCTCAGGCCGAAGAGCTTTCGATTGCAACCGGCGGAACCGGCGGGGTCTACTACCCTTATGGCGGCGGCCTGGCCGAAGTGATCGGCAAGCATGTCGAAGGCTACACGGCCAGTGTCGAGGTGACTGGCGCATCGGTCGAGAACATGGCCCTGATCCAGCGCGGCGAAAGCGATCTGGCCCTGGCTCTGGCCGACGCGGTCTATCAGGCCTACACCGGCACCGGCAAGTTCGAGGGCAAGGCGATCCCCGAAGCCCGCGCGCTGGCCTCGATCTATCCGAACGCGGTACAGATCGTGACCCTGGCCGACAGCGGCATCACCAGCCTTGAAGACCTGCGCGGCAAGCGCGTGTCGGTCGGTGCACCCGGTTCGGGCACCGAACTGAGCGCACAGACCATTCTGGCGGCGAACGGAATCACCTACGAGGATTTCGACCCCCAGCGCCTGAACTTCAACGAAACCGCAGACGCGATCCGTGACGGCGACATCGTTGCCGGTTTCTGGAGCGTGGGTCCCCCCACCTCGTCGATCATGAACCTGGCCGCCACCCGCGAGATCAGCATCGTCTCGCTGACGGCGGACGAGGTCGCGAAGGCCCGCGCGGCCGAGCCGACCTTCGCCCCCTACACGCTGCGCGCTGGCCTCTATGACGGCGTGGCCGCAGAGGTCACGACCATCTCGACCCCGAACGTTCTGGTCGTGCATGCCGACATGGACGAGGAACTGGCCTACAACATCACCAAAGCCATGTATGAAAACGTGGCCGAGCTGATCGCGATCCATCCGGCGGCCAACGACACCACCATCGACTTCTCGGTCGCGTCGACGCCGATCCCCTTCCACCCCGGCGCACTTCGCTATCTGGAAGAAATCGGTGCCGCGGTGCAGGACCATCAGCGCCAGTGAGGCGCGCATGGGCGGGGCGGCTCGGCAGAGCCGCCCTTCTTGCGTTTTCCGCCTGCGTAAGCCTGATCTGGGCTGCCCCGCTGGGGGCTGAACCGCGTCTTGTCGTCGAAAGCCGCCAAGGGCTTGTGATCGGGCTACTGCGCTTCGAAGCGGGTCAGGAAATCTGCCTGTCATGGTCCCATTCCGTGACAGGCGGCCCCGTATCCGACTGTTTCGAGAACAGGGATGGCATCTTGATGCTGACACGTACCTATCTGCATGATTTCGCGGCCGGTCTGGGCGAGGTCCCCGGACGCGGTACCCTGCGATCCGCAGAGGGGGGCGGCTACTGGATCGATGGCATCGACGAGGCGATCCCCGGCAATGCCCTGCCGCTGCGCGTCGGCGCGCCCCGTGTCGGGCATGTGCTGACCGGATCAGGACAACGCCTGAACCTGAGCGCACTGGCGGCCGGTGCCCGCGTCAACCTGCGACTGATGCCCCGGACGCCCTGACACGCCAACCCCGCGGGCTGACAGCATGAAAAGCCCCGTGTACCGACAGGACCACACCATGACCGACCCGAAAGCCGATCCAACCGCAGTGACATCGCCGCAGGCCGACGTGACGCCGACGGCGCAATTGTCGGATCTCGTTCAGCCGCGCCCGATCCTGTGGATCATCACGCTGGCCGCGATCGCCATGTCGCTGTTCCAGATGTACACGGCCGGGATCGAACCGCTTGGGCTGTTCTATCAGCGCTCGGCGCATCTGGGTTTCGTGCTGTTCCTGGCCTTCCTGATCTTTCCCGTCACGGGCCCGACCAAGCCGCGCGGCACGATCGGCTGGATCATCGACGCGGCGTTCCTGACGGCGGCTTTCCTGAGCGGCTTCTACATCTTCTATTTCCTTGACGATATCATCGACCGTGCCGGCTGGTGGACGCAGACCGACATCATCATGGGGATCATCGCCACCGTGGCCGTGCTTGAGGCCAGCCGCCGTGTGGTCGGCCTTGGCATGACCATCATCGGGCTGATCGCCATCGCCTATGCGCTGGCAGGCCCGCGCGGTGCGCTGCCCTGGCTGGGCGAATGGATGCCCGGCATCCTGTCGCATCGCGGGGCCAGCGTCGACCGCCTGGTGGGGCAACTCTATCTGGGGCAAGAGGGGATCTTCGGCCTGCCCCTGGGTGTTGCGGCCACCTATGTCTTCATGTTCGTTCTGTTCGGCGCCTTCTTGGAAGTGACCGGTGCGGGCAAATTCTTCATCGACCTGGCCTTTGCCGCGACGGGGCGCAAGCCCGGTGGACCTGCCAAGGCGGCGGTCATTGCCTCGGCTGGGATGGGGTCCATCTCGGGGTCGGCCATCGCCAACGTGGTGACGACCGGGGCTTTCACCATCCCGCTGATGAAAAAGCTGGGCTACAAACCGAAGGAAGCCGGCGGGATCGAGGCCGCTGCCTCGACCGGCGGGCAGATCACCCCGCCGCTGATGGGCGCAGGCGCCTTCCTGATTTCGGAATATACCAACGTGCCCTATATCGACATCGTGATGGTGTCGATCTTCCCGGCCATCCTCTATCTGGGCACGGTTTACCTTTTCGTGCACCTGGTGGCGATGAAGGCAGGCATGACCGGCATGTCGGCCGCGGAACTGCCGATCGTGCGGCATGTGCTGGCGGCGGGCTGGCAGTTCATCGTGCCTCTGCTGGTTTTGATCTGGCTGCTGGTCAACAACATCTCGCCGACGCGCGTGGGCTTCTGGGCGATCATCTCGGTCATCGCGGTCACGGCGCTGCGCTCAGGCTTTACCCTGATGTTCCTTGACCCGAAAGCCGGCAAGCCCCTGACCGGGGAACGGCTGCGCGAGGCCCTCTGGAGCGGGATCCGCCTTATCGGACAGGCCCTGGAACTGGGCGCGCGCAACGCGGTCGCGGTCAGCGTGGCCTGTGCCGTGGCCGGCATCATCGTGGGCGTTGTGGGCCTGACCGGTCTGGGGCTCAAGTTCTCGTCGATGATGATCTCGCTCTCGGGGGGGAACCTTGCGCTGGCGCTGATCTTCGTGCTGATCGCCAGCCTGATCCTTGGCATGGGCCTGCCGGTGACAGCCGCCTACATCGTGCTGATCGTCCTGGTGGGCCCGGCGCTGAACCAGGAGTTCGGCGTGCCCCTGCTGATCGCGCATCTGGTGGTGTTCTGGTACAGTCAGGACAGCAACGTGACCCCGCCCATTGCGCTTGCAGGCTTCGCAGGGGCCGCGATTGCAGGATCGAAACCGATGGAAACCAGCATGCAGGCCTGGAAATACGCCAAGGGCCTGTATCTGATCCCGGCCTTCATGGTCTACAATCCCGAGATCATCATGGGCGGCGAGACCTGGTACGTGATCTGGACAGGGATCATCGTGGTCATCGGCCTTGTCGGGTTCGCGGCGGCGATCGAGGGATACCTCTTCACCTGGATGGACAAGCTCTCGCGGGTTCTGGTTGTTCCCGGCGTGATCGCCATCTTCAACCCCGATGAGATCATCGAGGCGGCGGGCGCGGCACTGGTGCTGGGCATCATCGCCTTCAACTGGGTCAAGAGCAGGCGGAACAGACCACAGCAAGCCTGAGTTTTCCTGCAAAAAGCAGGCGCGCGCAGCAGATGAGCTGCGGCAAAACGGTTGTCCGGTCACGAAAGTGGCCGGACAGCAGAACGACCGGTTGCCCGAAGCGCTTGGCTTGCGCTAGAATCACGCGATACCGTGCGTCCTTTGTGTGAACTCCCACTTTATCTGGTGCTTTTTGCCGGTCCTTCAGCGTGAATTGAAAGGGGCTTGCTCGCGTGCGCCGTTACCTGAAAAAGATGCACCTTGCCGCCGTGTCCTGCCTTGTTCTGGCCGGCTGCGGAGGTGGTGGCGGCGGAACAGCCACGGCTGTGCTGAACCTTATGGTCGAGACATTGACAGGCGGCACCTTCAGCGCCGACGCATTGTCGGTCAGCCGGTTTCAAAGCATCACGACGGATTGGCGTCAGGCGGCACAAGACCTGCGCAACACTGCGCTTTATCAGACGCAGCAGTTTTCCTGGTATGTCGACAGCAACAACAACGCTGCGCGCGATCCGGCGACAGAGCCGCTTTTCAACAGCTTCTCGATCGCCTCGTCGCGGGTGGATTATGCGCATGCGGCCGGTCTGACAGGCGCGGGCCAGACCATTGCCGTCATGGACGACGGCTTTCTTACCTCGCACGAGACCATCGCCGGGCGCGTGACCGCCGGTTACACCGGACCGGTCGAGAACCATGGCACTGCCGTCGCCTCGATCCTGGCGGGCTTGTCCTCCGAGATGATCGGTGTCGCGCCGGGCGCCACCCTGGTCCTCGGGACCTATGACAGCCCCGAGAACCGGGCCGCCGCGACCAACCTGGCGCGGGCGCGCGGCGCGATCGTCCAGAACAATTCCTGGGGTTTTGTCGGAGAACCCGCCAATTCCGCGACCTTCAGCAGGCTTTTCGCAAACGGCAGCGAGGCGCCCTATCTTGCGGCCCTGCAAAACTACACGCGCAACGGTGTCGTGGTCTTTGCCGCCGGCAACAACCCGTTCGAGACCACCGCCGGCATCATGGAGGCCCTGCCCCTCTTCGCGCCAGAACTGGAACCCGGCTGGCTGACGGTCATCAGCGGCGTGCCCAGCTTCGACGACAACCGCATCCTGAGTGTCCAGAGGGTCTCGGCCCCCTGTCTGCAAGCGGCGCGCTGGTGCCTTGCTGCGGATGGGTCGTGGATGGCGGCCAGTGCGGACAGCGTGAGCAGCTATGGGACAGCCCCGGTGATCGGCACATCCTTTGCCGCGCCCGTGGTGTCCGGCGCGATCGCCCTGCTGGCCGAGGCCTTTCCCACGCTGACAGCCCATGACCTGCGCGCGCGATTGATCGCGACGGCAGACAATGACTTCGCGGGCTTCACCGCCTCGGGCCGGCTGGAGGTGATCCCGGGTTCCGGCGTATTCCACGATTACAGCACCGAATGGGGTCATGGTTTTCTGGATGTGCGGGCGGCCCTTCTGCCCATCGGCACGCCCGTGGCACGCATGGCCGACGGCACCGCACAGGTGGCGGATCAGCCGATGATCGTCGCCGGCGGCGCGACGGGGGATGCCGTGGCGCGCAGCCTTTCAGCCGTGCCCGTGTTGGTCACGGATGCGCTTGGCGGGGATTTCACGATGCCCGGATCGGCCTTGGCCGCAACGCCATCAACCCCCCCGGTCAGCACGCGTCTGTGGCAGAGCATGTTCAGCCCGGACCAACGCCCCGGTGTGATCCAGGCCTATGGCGGGGCCGACATGGCCTTTGCCGCTGGCGGGCTGGAGATGGCGTTCATCGCCCCCGATTCCAGCCGCGCGCTGAATGGCGATCCGGCAATGGCCGCCACCATCGGGCAACGCATCGCCGCTGCCGGGGGCGAAGTGTTCATCGGCCTCAATGTTACGCGTGACGATGGGACCTTGCTTCCGGGGATCGGCGGACAGGCCAGCACGCTGGCCGCGCTGGAGCTGGCCTTTACCCATCAGGGCAGCAACGGCGCCTTCGTGGAAATGGGCGGCAGTTTCGGCATGGCCCCCGGCGGAAGCGGTGTGGCGCTGTCACGGCAATCCGACGTGCGCTTCAACGCCTTCCGGCTTGAGGCGGGTCAAAGAGACATCTTGCGGACAGGTGACAAGCTGCGCTTCGGTGTCTCGCTTCCGATCGCGGTGACATCGGGGCGGACAGAGATCGCCCTGCCGGTCGCGCGCAGTGCATCGGGGATCGACTATCGCCAGGTCGGCATCGACTATTCCCCGCGCGACCGCGAGATCAACCTTTCGGTCACCTATGACGCCCCCATCGGACGCGGCACCGATCTGTTCGTGGGCGCGATACACGCGGTCAATCACGGCCATATCGCAGGGCAGCGGGATACGGCCGCGATCCTGGGTATTCGCAAGACATTCTGAACCGGAAAACCGGCGTCACGGCACCTGTTTCACCCCTGTCTGTCAGGGGTAATCAGGGCCGCCTGATGCCTGTCAAAAAATTTTCGCGGCTGAACTTGCATATCAGATAGATCATTCCCACCTCTTTCCTGAATTACAAAAACAGACCCGCCTTGCTGACAGGATGGACACCGTTCGCGGTGGGCCTTTGAATTGTAATAGTTTTCAAACGAAGTGTGGTATGCGTTTACACCCTCCTGACAGTCGGAACGGGCACCTTGGGGAGGATGCCGACATGAGTGATCAGGGGGGCGCATTTCATCGCCGACCGTCCGACAGTTTTTCCATTGCAGAGGATCAGCGCTGGGATGGCGTTCTGACCTCGGACCAATTGGCGCGGTTCCGTGAGAAGGGTCTGCCGCTTGCCTTTGACCCGGTGCAGATCGGCTGGGTGGCGCTGGAACATGTGCCGGACGATGCCGCACATCGACCATCCCCACTATCCTGGAGCGGCAGCTTGCTTGAAGGGCAAGACACGAACCGGCAGCAGTCAGGGGGGCTTTCGCTGCGGCTGCGGGCCTGGGATCTGTCGGATGCCGCCACATACCGCGCCCTTCTGGACGATGCACAGGTCTGGCGCTTCATGCCCGAAACCTGGCCCGGCGCGATGACAGAAGACCTTGCCCATGGCCTGATCGAGATTTCGAATGCGGCTGATCATCACGAGGTCAGGGCCGTTCTGCACGGGGACGAACCCGTGGGACAAGTGCGCCTTGCCTTTGCGGGACAGGGCCGCGACCGCAGCGAGGCCGAGATCAGCTATTGGTTGGGCCGGTCCCATTGGGGCCAGGGGATCGGGCGCGCGGTCGTGACGATGGCGACCCGGGCAGCCTTTGCAAATCATGGCGGGTTGCGCCGCATTCTGGCACTTGTTCATCCGGACAACACTGCCTCGGCGCGTCTTCTGCGCGCGGCCGGCTATGCCTTCAGCGGATACCGTGGCGACGGCTGGCTGATCTTCGAGACCACGCGCTGAAGCCGCAACCCGCGTCAGGCGTCATCGGGCATGTCGTAACGACCGCCGATGATCCTTGCGGGCACGCCGGCCACCGTCACGCCCGAGGGCACGTCGGTTGTGACCACGGCATTCGCGCCGATGGTGACATGATCCCCGATCGTCACGCCATTCAATATCTTGGCGCCTGCCCCGATATCGACATGACCGCCCAATGTGACAGGCCCCGCCAGCGTGACCTGGTGGAAGATCATGCAATTGGGACCAATCGTTGATCCGGGATGGATGATGATGCCCGTGGGATGCGGCAGGCGCAGACCACCCGCGATCCGGCAATGCAGATGGATCTCGCTTTGGGTGATCGTGGACCAGAACAGGTGGTTCAAGACCCAGTATCGCCGCGCGAGGGCGGCAAGGGGGCCCTTTCGCTCACGCGCCGCCTGATAGCGCCTGACCGCGCGCAACAACTTGGATGCGGGATCCCAGAAACGGCGCACACGCTCGCGGCTCCAGTCTGGCACTTCCGCCGAGACGTTCATCTCCTTGACTGTCACGCGTCCTGCCCGTTTCTGCTAATCGGGGCCGCGGTGTCCCACGGCCCCTTCGGTCCGGCGCCCAATGTGCGCAGTCGGGCCAACCCCGTCAAGATCGGCTGCACCGGATTGGAGGATGGGCCTACTCGGCCTCATCCATCCTTGAGGCGTTGAGCTGCATGTATTTCTCGGCGCCCATCTTGTCGAAGAGGTCCAACTGCGTCTCGAGAAAGTCGATATGCCCTTACTCATCGGCCAGAAGGTCCTCGAACAGCTTCATGGTCACGTAGTCGCCCGCCTGCGCGCAATATTCGCGCGCTTCGCGGTACAGGCTGCGCGCCTCCTGCTCGGCCGCCATGTCGCATTCCAGTGTTTCGCGCGGGGTCTGGCCGATGCGCAGCGGATCCAGCTTCTGCAGGTTCGGATGCCCCTCAAGAAAGATGACGCGCGCAATCAGCTTGTCGGCGTGATGCATCTCTTCAATGCTTTCCTCGCGACTTTTCTTGGCCATGTGCCCAAGGCCCCAGTCTTCCTGCAGTCGGTAATGCAACCAGTACTGGCTGACCGCCGTCAGTTCGGATCGGATCGCCCTGTTCAGATAGTCGATGACTTTCGCGTCGCCTTTCATACGTCTTATCCTGTGTTGGTCCGTCGCTGCGCGCCCTTGCGCAGGGAACGGAGGTGCATGGGAACTTCCAGTTTTTCATTGCGGCGCATCGTTGACAGGAACAGCGGCATGCAGCCGCCGCATTCCGGCGATTTGCCAAGGGCGTGATAGATCTTGCCCGGGGTAATCAGTGTTTCGGCATCGGCGGCGCGCATCCAGTCGATGGCGGCGTGGATGTCGTGATCGGTGATGGATTGGCAATGGCAGACGATCATGACCTTGCTTTCAATGCAGTCTGTGACCGGGGGACGGCGTCGAGGGGACAGCGGTGCCGGGGATGCCCCGCAATGTCATGCGCCGCAGGGAAAGCCCGGCATCCTGCGCCAGGCCCAGGACGATGGGTGCCATATCGGCGCGCACCAGAAGCAGCGCCATCATCAAGGCATCTTCGCGCGCGCCATCAGCGGCGCTTGCGATCATCCGGGCAAAGCACGCCTCGTCACCACCCAGACAGGTACAACTCAGGGCATGGGGACACAGGGGGCGACGGGCGTGCCCGTTGCACAGTTCGATCAGGCGATGAAATCCGCGCGCGGCCTGCTGGCCCGCGTCCATGCCCAGCAGCGCGATGAAATCATCGCTCATCCGGTCCAGCGCATCGGGCGCATAGGCGCAAAGCCGCATATACAGCACTGCGCCCGCCTCGACGGGATCAAGCTCGGCAATGCGGCCCACGGCCGCTGCCCCGCGCGGCGGTCTTATGGGGGACATGTCGCTCATTTCGTGAGGATCAGCTTGCCCGCACGGGTGATGCGCAGGGTATAGACCTGACCGTCCAGTTCGATCCGGGCTTGGCTGCCGCCTTGCGTCAGATCACGGGCGGCATGGCGGGGCAGACTGTCCTGCTGATGCACGACGGCCCCTTCATATTGACGCAGCACGATCATGGCCGTGCCTCCCGGCCATTGCTGGTCTCGATGCGGTCAAGCCAGGTTTCGACATTGCATGCCTCGGGCAGGGAAAACCCTTGCAGCAGGTCAAGCGCCAAGGCGCGGTCCTGGCAGGGAATGCCCATCCTGACAGGGCGTTCGGCAAAAAGATGGGGTCTGGTCGGGGTCGACATGGCGGAAGTCCTTTCATCTTTCGATTCGGGCTTCCCCTCTGTAAGCGCGGGGGTGGCTGGAACACCCCCTATATCTGACAAAAAAACTTGGATAAGTCAATCCGAGTTTTTCTGTCAGGTATAAGATTTTCCGGCTCGCCTTCTCAGGCGGCGGCCCCGATGGTCAGGCTGATCGGCGCCAGCCCGTCGATCCCACCGATGATCGCGTCACCCGGCACAACCGCCCCCACACCGGCGGGCGTGCCCGTCATGATCAGGTCACCGGGCTGCAGGTGATAGAAGCCGGACAGATGGCTGATGATCTCGGGGATCGACCAGACGAGTTCGGTCAGCGTTGCGTCCTGCCGTATCTCTCCGTTCAGGGACAGATGAATGCGCTGATCGGCGATGGCGCCAAAATCGGCGGCCTTGGTCATGGGGGCGAAGACGGCCGAGTTTTCGACATCCTTGCCAAGGTCCCAGGGACGCTGATGCGCGCGTTCGGACAGCTGCAGGTCACGGCGTGTCATGTCCAATGCGCAGCAATAGCCATAGACGCAATCCATCGCCTGTTCGACGGCCACCTTGAACGCCGGTGCGCCAATCGCCACGGCCAGTTCCATCTCGTAGTGATAATTGTCAGTGCCCGGCGGATAGGGTGCGGTCGCCCCGCTGAGGATGGCCGATGCCGGCGACTTGGTGAAATAGAACGGCTTTTCGCGATCGACCGCGATCCCCATTTCGGCTGCATGAGCCGCATAGTTGCGCCCGACGCAGAAAATGCGGCGGATCGGATAGGTCGCGGTCTCGCCCGTTACGGGTATCTCGGGAATGGCGGGCAGATCGAACAGATGGCTCATCGGCGGGGCTCCTCTTGCTGGCCCATTGCCTCCTGCAATGGGACCTCGTGATGCGGACCAGGGTGCGGCCCTGCCCCGCATCGTGATCTATAAGTCCAAAAACCGGCAGGAAAAACCTCTCTTTTCCGGCGCGTCCGAGGGGTCTGCCGACAGGGCCGACCGGAAGGTCGCATGCTAACCATCCGCATGCTTGTCAAATTCCATCCCGCGGCGGTAATCTGCTGCTGCATGGCGCGACGATGGGAATGGAATGCTGGAACTACATGACATGGCGGGGCACCTGGTGCGACGGCTGCATCAGATTTCCGTATCGGTCTTTGCGGACCGGATGAAATCGTCCGGGGTCGACCTGACGCCGGTTCAATTCGCTGCCCTTTGCGCGCTTGATGCGAACCCCGAGATCGACCAGGCCACGCTGGCCGGGCTGATCGCCTATGACAGGGTCACGATCGGCGGGGTGGTGGACCGGCTGGAGGGCAAGGGCCTGATCAGCCGCACCGTCAGCCGGCAGGACCGCCGTGCCCGTTCCTTGCGCCTGACCGATGCGGGCAGCGCCCTGCTGGACAGGACACGCCCGATCGTGCGCGGCTTTCAGGATGACATCCTGATCGGCCTTTCGGCGGATGAGCGTGCGCAATTCATGACCCTGATGCGCAAGACCACCCAGGCCGGCAACGATCAGAGCCGCGCACCGATGCAACCGCCCGGCAAGTCAGGCTAGCCTGCGCGTCCTCAGCCCGGCAGCCAGAGCGCCAGCGGCGGGAACATGATCAGCAGCGCCACAAGACCAAGCGAGCACAGGATGAACGGGATGGCCGACATGTAGATGTCGCGCATCGTCGTATCCGGCGGGGCCACGCCCTTCATCACGAACAGGAGCAACCCGAAAGGCGGCGTGGTAAAGCTGATCTCCAGCGCCAGCAGCATGATCAGCCCGAACCAGATCGGATCGAAGCCAAGGCTTTGCGCCAGCGGGAAGAAGATCGGCACCGTCAGCAGCATCATGCTGATCTGTTCCATGAACATGCCCAGCAGCAGCAGCACGCCGAACATCACCAGCAGCATGGCGATGGGTTCAAGATCGAACCCGGTCGCCCATTTGATCAAGCCGCTGGATGCCCCCGAGAAGGCCAGAAGCTGGCTGAAGGTCGCGGATCCGAAAACGATCAGATAGGCCATCAGGGTCACGCGCAATGCGCCGACGATGGATTTCTTGACCGCCTCCCAGGTCAGGCAGCGAAAAATCACGGCCAGGATCAGAACGCCCAGCGCACCGAAGGCCGCGGCCTCGGACGGGGTGACGATCCCGCCGACCATCATCGCCACGATCACCACCATGACGCCGACCATGGGCACAACGTCGCGGATGAATAGCGAGAGTTTCTCGCCCAGGGTCATCGGCTCCACCTCGTAGGCGGGGGCGGCGTCGGGGTCGATTTTCGTCTGGATGAAGATCGTCGCCAGGTAGAAGGTGGCCAGGATCAAGCCGGGGATGATGCCCGCGATCAAAAGCTTGCCCACGTCGATGCGCGCCAGTGTCGCCAGCAGCACGGCCAGCGCCGAGGGCGGGATGATGATGGCAAGGCCCCCGGTGCCCAGGATCGGGCCGATCGACATGTGCTTCTTGTAGCCGCGCCGGTTCATTTCCGGCACCATCAGCGAGCCAAGCAGCGCGGTCGATCCCATGGACGAGCCCGACAACGTGGAAAAGCCGGTGCCGCCCAGAACCGTCACATAGGACAAGCGCCCCGGCAGCTTGCCCAGCAGCTTGTCGATGGCGTTGAACATCCGCCCGCCAAGACCCGTGTGAAAGAAGATCTCGCCCATCAGCAGGAACAGCGGGATCGGCACCAGTGCGAAACTGGTCAGCGACCCAAGCCCGTTGTTCAGCAGCGCGCCGATGCCGCGCTCGCCGCCCATGAAGACCCAGGCCCCCACGATATTCGCGGCCAGAAAGGCCAGCGCCACGGGCATGCCGATTGCCATCAGCGCCAGGATAGACCCCAGCAGCAGGCCAAGTGCCTCATACCATTCCATTATTCGTGTATCCCTGCTTCACCGGAATGCATCAGCTCGGTCCCGAAGACAAAGCGCGAAAACTCGATCGCCATCAGACCGAAACAGATCGGGAATGACACGGTCAGGATCCAGCGCGGAAAATAATAGGCGCGCACGTCATAGTCGTTGCGCGCGATGTTGGTCTGGAACAGCTCGAACCCCTTCCAGGCCAGGATCAGGCTGACCACGACACAGGCCAGGGCCACGCCCCGGCTGACCAGGCGGCGCAGCGCGGGTGGCAAGGCGGCGGTGACCAGTTCGATATGCACATGGCCCTTTTCGCGTACCAGCCAGGGCGCGCCCAGCATGGTGATGTAGAGCATCGCGTATTCGGTCGATGTGAACAGCCACGCCCAGGGCTGCATGCCAAGGTTCCGCATGCCGACAGACATGATGACCGCGATCATCACCCAGACCAGCATGGCCCCGGCAAGAACGGCCATGCCGTAAAGAACCAGCGTATAGAGACGGGTCAACTGCTGCATGTCTGCCTCTGGTGATGTGATGCGGGCACGGTGTCGCGCCCGCGCCATGATGTGTATGGCGCGACCTCGTCAGAGGCCGCGCCACAAGGACTTACTTGTCCAGGTCGGCGTTGTAGAACAGGCCGATCAGCGTGTCGTAGTTGCCGTCACCCATCGGGCTTTCGGCCATCAGGCCCTTCATGCGGCCCCAGGTCTTTTCGCGGGCTGCGGCCAGGTAGTTGGCGCGGGCCTCACCCTGCAGCTCGACCACTTTCATGCCGCCGGCTTCAAGGGCTGCGAAATCCTGATCGCGCTTGAGGCGCAGCGCCTCGACCGATTCTTTCTCATGCTCGATCGCGGTATCCTGCAGGATCTTCTTGGCTTCGTCCGACAGGCTGTTCCACTTTTCCAGGTTCACGATCACACCAAGGTCGGTCGAGAAGAAGTTGGGCTCGACCCGGTAGTTCAGGAACTCGTTCCACTTGAGGTCGATCAGGCCGATCTGGGTCCAGCCGGTCGCATCGACCACGCCACGCTCAAGCCCGGCATAGACTTCGGTGGTGGGCAGGTCGATCACCTGCGCGCCAAGGTATTCGGTGAAGAAGGCGTTGTAGACCGCGTTGCCGCGCAGCTTGATGCCCGACACGTCCAGATTGCCGTTCGCATCCAGCTTGGGCTCGTTCTTCATCCACAGGTTATAGCTGACGCCGCTATCGAACCAGCCCAGGTATTTCACGCCCATCTTCGCCTGGTGGATCTCGTCGATCAGGGCGATGCCGCCGTTTTCACGGGCTTCGATCGCGGTCAGGTTCGATGCGACCAGCGCATCCTTCTCGGGCAGCGCGCCACCGTAGAAGCTGCCGGGGGTGTAGACCATGTCCACGATCCCGTCGCGCACGGCATCGGGCTGCTGGAACATGCCGATCGCCTCGGGGCCGCCGCGCACTTCGATCTGCACGACACCTTCGCCGGCCTTGTTCACCTTGTCGACGAACTGCAGGAAGGACTGGGTATAGATCAGCGTGCCGGGGAAGGCATGCACGGCGGTCAGGGTTTCCTGTGCCGTGGCGACCGCGCCGAACATCGTGGAACCGGCGACAATACCGCCGATGAGGGTCATTTTCATCGTTCTCTCTCCTTTTTCGGGGGCAGGCCCCCGCCCTGTTGAAGGCGCCCTTGCAGGGTCACCCGATTGGTGCCGCGCGCCCCATCAGGCGCGCGCGGGTCTTTCAAGTCTCGTGCGGCAGCATGGCGTAGGGCGCATGTTGCACACGATTGGCGCGGAAGGCCGCGATCTCGCGGCCATGGCTGGCGGTCATGTCGATATCGTCCCAGCCGTTGATCAGCTTCAAACGCCAGACCGGATCCAGATCGAAGGGCATGACCTCGTTCCCGATGCGGATCACGCAATCGTTCAGATCGACGGTCATCGCGGCATCGCCATCACCCAGCCGGGCGATCAGCGCCTCGATCAGGTCCTCGGGCAGGCGCGCGGGCAACAGGCCGTTGTTGACCGCGTTCGATGCGAAGATATCGCCGAAACTGGGTGCGACCACGGCCTTGATGCCGAAATCCACCAGCGCATAGACCGCCGCCTCGCGCGAGGAGCCGGAGCCGAAGTTGCGGCGGGTGACGAGGATGCTGGCCTCGGGGTGGCGGTTCAGGGCCATGTCGGGGCGCGGCGCGCCCTCGGCGTCAAAGCGCAGATCGTGCAGCAGGTAAGGGCCATAGCCATCCTTGCGCGGCACCGACATGAACCGCGCCGGGATCAGCTGATCGGTGTCGATATTGTCCTGCGGCAGGGCCACGGCGCGACCGTCGATGATGTTCCAACCCGCCATGATCATACGCGCCCTTCCAGCAGGGGGCGCACATCGCTGAGCGTGCCGGTGACGGCGGCGGCTGCCACCATGGCGGGGCTCATCAGGTGGGTGCGTGCGCCGCGCCCCTGACGGCCCTTGAAATTGCGGTTGGTCGATGAGGCGCAACGCTTGCCGGGTGCCACCAGATCGCCATTCATGCCGACGCACATGGAACAGCCCGCATCGACCCAATCCAGACCGGCTTGCGTGAAGATACGGTCCAGCCCTTCCTGTTCCGCCTGCGCCTTGATCAGGGCCGAACCGGGCGAGACGAGGCCCGGCACCTTGGCCTTGCGGCCTGCCAGAACGGCGGCGGCCATGCGCAGATCCTCGATCCGGCCATTGGTGCAGGACCCGATGAAGACCTGATCGACAGGCGTGCCCTCGATCCGCTGGCCGGGGGTCAACCCCATGTAGTCCATCGCCGCGCGGGCCTGATCAGCCCGCGCGCCATCCAGCCGGTCGGGATCGGGCAGGCTTGCGGTGATCGGCAAGGCCTCTTCCGGGCTGGTGCCCCAGGTGACGGTGGGGGCAATCGCCGCGCCATCGATCGTGACCTCGCGGTCGAATACAGCGCCCTCATCCGAAACCAGCGCCCGCCAGTCCGCCACGGCCATGTCCCAGTCCGTGCCCGCAGGCGCGAAAGGACGGCCCTTGATATAGGCGAAGGTCACATCGTCCGGGGCGACCATGCCGCAGCGCGCGCCGCCCTCGATGGACAGGTTGCACAGCGTCATGCGCCCCTCCATCGACAGCGCCCTGACCACCGGCCCGGCATATTCGATGGCATGGCCACGCGCACCATCCGCGCCCAGCTCGGCGATCCAGGACAATGCCAGGTCCTTGGCCGTGACCGACGGCCCCAATTTCCCGGTCACGGTGATCCGCATGGTTTTCGGACGCTTCTGCCAGATCGTCTGCGTCGCCAGGACATGCGCCACTTCGGTTGCGCCGATCCCGAAGGCCAGCGCCCCGAAGGCTCCGTGAGTGGAGGTATGGCTGTCGCCGCAATTGATCAGCAGTCCCGGCAGGGTCAGCCCCTGCTCGGGCCCCATGACATGCACGATACCCTGACGCGGGTCGCGCATCCCGAAACAGCGGATGCCGTGGCGGGCGGTGTTCTCTTCCAGCGTGCGGATCATCCGGGCGATATCCGGGTCTGCGATCCTGTCGCGGTTGCGCGTGGGCGCATAATGATCGACCACGCCGATGGTCAGCGCAGGCTCTGCCACAGGCAGGCCCCGCTCGGCCAGCTTGGCGAACGCATGGTGGGACCCTTCGTGCACAAGGTGCCGATCCACCCACAGCAGGCAGGCGCCATCCTCGCGCCGCAGCACCTGATGGGCCTCCCAAAGCTTGTAGAACAATGTGCGGGCCGGCGCGTTCATTCCGCCGCCTCCCGACTGGCGGTATCGCCGATCACGGGTTCCCAATGGCGCGACGCCCCCTGGCCGACCCTGTTCAGGGTCATTTCCAGGCGGAAGGCATCCGCGCGATAAAGGGCAGACAGGTATTCGACCCCCTGCCCGTTCACGTCCCGCACGACACGGCGCAGAGACAGCAGGGCAGAACCGACCGAGACGCCCAGCGCCTCGGCCACATCGGGGGATGCCAGGGTGGCCGTCACCGACTGATGCGCCGCATCGACCTGCACGCCGGAACGTTCCAGCAGGCGGAACAGAGGTGTCGTCGCAAGATCGGCCTCGGTGTAATTGGCGGCGATGGCCTCGGGCACATAGGTGGTCAGATGCGAAAACGGCCGCCCGTCGACAAGGCGCACGCGGACCGCGGTCTGCACCCGCGCCCCATCGAGCAGGGCCATGGCCTTGGCCACCACCTCGGGGGCAGGCCCGTAGGAAAAGGACAAAAGCCGCGCCGTGGTGGCCTGACCCATGGCCACAAGCTGCGGGATCAGGGTGGTGAAATCGGCCGCCAGAGGGGCTGCCGCGCCATCGGGGGCGCGCACGACACTGCCGCTGCCGACGCGCTTTTCGATCAACCCATCGGCGCACAGCGCCTCAAGCGCGCGGCGGATCGTAACACGCGAGACAGCATGCACTTCGGCCAGCCGCTGCTCGCCCGGCAGGCTGACGCCGGGGGCATAGGTACCGTTCGAGATGTCATCGCGCAGCAGCAGATAGACCCTGCGCGCCTTGCCACCTTCCGGAAGACCTGCTCTGCCCTGCGTGTCCAAACCAATCCCCCAAACCACCGCCCAAACGGGCCGGATTCGCACTCAACCGTATCAACGGTTTTTCGAAAAGCAAGTAATCCGTCACTTCAGAGCGCAAATATTTGAGCTTTCCAGATACCACTATCTGTATTACCAAAGATACAGATTTTCAGGAGGACGGACGCTATGCCGATTATCGAGGCGCATGTTCTTGAGGGCTATGACAATGATGCGAAAACGCGTCTTGGCAAGGCTTTGACCGATGCGGTGCAGCTTGTCGTTCCAGCCGCACCCGACGCGATCACCGTGATTCTGCACGAGATGCCGCGCGCCCATTACATGCGCGGCGGCACCCATCGCAGCGGTGCGCCCGCCCTGCCCGATCCTTGTGCACTTGTGCGCGACTATCTGGCGGCGATGGAGGCGCGCGATCTGGACCGCGCCCGCGCCATGCTGGGGGCGGGGTTCGTGATGAACTTCCCCGGCGCATCCGGCCTGACCACGCTGGAAGAGCTGATCGCATGGTCGAAACCGCGCTATCGTTTCGTCAAGAAAACCTATGACGGGTTCGAGGCCCTGCAGGGCGATGGTCATGCCGTCGTCTATTCGCGCGGCACGCTTTACGGCGAATGGCCCGATGGCACGGCGTTCGAGGGCATCCGCTTCATCGACCGGTTCGAGGTCACGGCGGGCAAGATCACCCGTCAGGATGTCTGGAACGACATCGCCGAAGTCAAATCCGCAGGAACACCCAACGCATGACCCAGACCGCAGATATCGACCCGATCACCCTGGCCGTCCTGGCAGGCCGGATGGAACAGATCGCCGACGAGATGGACGCGACCCTGTTCCGCGCCGCCTTCAACCCGATCATCGCCGAGGCACATGATGCCTCGCACGGCCTTTATCACGCGGTCAGCGGCGACACGCTGGTGCAGGGCAAGTCGGGTCTGCCAATCTTCGTGGGCGTCATGTCATTCGCGGTGAAGGCGGTGATCGACAAGGCGGCCGAGCATGGAGAGATCCGCGACGGCGACATCTACATCTTCAACGATGCGCATCTGGGCGGCACCCATCTGTCGGACATGCGTCTGGTGCGCCCTTATTTCCGGGATGGGCAGTTGTTCTGCTATCTGGCGTCTGTAGGGCATTGGCATGATGTGGGCGGTGCGGTTCCGGGCAACTACAACCCCGCCGCGACCGATGCGTTTCAGGAGGCGTTTGTGCTGCCGCCCGTGCGTCTGGCGCGAGGCGGTGAGGTGAATACCGACATCATCGACATCCTGATGCGCAACACCCGCCTGCCGCAATCTGCCATGGGCGATCTGAACGGGCAGTTGGGCGCGCTTGATCTGGGCGTGCGGCGGATGGATGAGCTGCTGGACGAATACGGCGCGGACACCGTGCGCGCGGCACTTGATGCGCTGGGCCACCGGGCCGAGGCGCTGATGCGCGCCGAGCTTTCCGCCCTGCCCGACGGGCGTTGGGAGGCAGTGGATTACCTGGACAACGACGGTATCACCGACGTGGCCCTGCCGATCAAGGTCGCGCTGGAGATTGCGGGCGACCGGATGGTGCTGGATTTTGCAGGGACAGCGCCCCGTTGTGCGGGTCCGGTGAATATCGCGCTGCCGACCGCCGTGGCGACAGCCTATGTGGCGATCAAGCATATCTTCCCGGCCCTGCCCGCCAATGCGGGTGTGATGCGGCCCATTGATGTGCGTATCCCGGAAGGATCGCTGCTGGCCGCCGAATTCCCCGCGCCTGTGGGGGGCTATACCGAAACCATCCTGCGGATGATCGACGTGATCTTTGCCGCCGCCGGTCAGGCCGCGCCTGACCGCGTGGTGGCCAATGCCTATGGCACGATCAACGCGCTGTCGATTGCGGGCAAGCGCAAGAATGGCCAGCCTTGGGTGATGTTCAGCTTTTACGGCGGCGGGCATGGCGGATCACCCGAAGGCGACGGGTTGAACCATGGCAATGCACCGATTTCCACCGCGACGATCCCACCGATGGAGATCCTTGAAGCCGCCTATCCGGTGATGTTCCGCAAATGGGCGCTGCGCCCGGACAGTGCGGGTGCTGGCGCGCATCGCGGCGGGCTGGGTGCCGTCTACGAGATCGAGGTGCTGGAGGAGAACGGCGCCGAGGCGTTCCTGTTCGGCGAACGTGGGCGCTTTGCGCCCAAGGGGGCCGCTGGTGGTGGCGAGGCGGCGTTGAACGTCTTTTCCTATGAGCAGGCAGATGGGTGGCATCACCCGCCGCTGGCCTCGAAAATGCGCGGGATCAAGCTGACCCAGGGACAGGCCGTGCGGTTGGAAACTCCCGGTGGCGGCGGTTATGGCAAGGCGGCGGATCGTGACCCCAAGGCCGTTGCGCATGACGTGGCGCTGGGACTGATCAGCGCCGAAGAGGCCGACAAGGCCTATGGCGACGCATGGAAAGGGGCGCAGGCATGAGCGAGGCAACAATCGCAGGCCGCATGATCGGCGTCGATGTGGGCGGCACATTCACGGACGTCTTCGTGCTGGACGAGGCCGCAGGCACCGCCACCGTCGCCAAGGTGCCGACCACCCGCCCCGACCAGTCGGGCGGTTTCCTTGACGGGATCGGGCGGCAGGTGTCGGACCTGTCCACCGTGGCCGTCGTCGTGCATGGCACCACGGCGGGCACCAATGCCTTGCTGGAACGCAAGGGCGCCAAGATCGGCGTGATCACCACCGAAGGGCTGCGCGACGTGCTGGAAATGCGCCGCCGCGACCGGCCCCGGACATGGGGGCTGCGCGGGGATTTCACGCCCGTGGTGCCGCGCGACCTGCGCCTCGAGGTGCCGGAACGCACGCTGGCAGATGGCAGGATCCGCACGCCCGTCGATCTGGACGCGGTGCGGGATGCGGCGCAAACCCTTCTGGATCAGGGCTGCGCCGCTGTCGCGGTGATGTTTGCCAATGCCTATGCCAACCCTGCCAACGAGGCGGCGGCGGTGGCGGCGATCCGCGAGATCTGGCCGAACCCGCATGTCTCGGCCTCCTCCGAGATCCTGCCGGAGATCCGCGAGTTCGAGCGGTTTTCGACCACGGCGCTGAATGCGTATCTGCAACCTGAGGTATCGGGCTACCTGGATCGTCTGGAAACCGCGCTGAAGGCAGGCGGGTTCGGGGGCGAGTTCATGATCGTGCAATCGAATGGCGGGGTGATGGCGGTGGATACCGCCTGCCGTCTGCCGGTGCGCACGGCCCTGTCGGGGCCAGCGGCTGGCGTCATCGCGGCGGCTTATATCGCGCAGACCGCAGGCTTTCCCGATGTCATCACCGGCGATATGGGCGGGACCAGTTTCGACGTCTCGCTGATCGCGGGCGGGCAGTCGATGCTGTCGCCCCAGACCTCGATCGATTTCGGGATGGTCGTGCGATCCCCGATGATCGAGATCACGACGATCGGCGCGGGCGGTGGCTCGATCGCCTGGGTCGACAAGGGCGGGTTGCTGATGATCGGGCCGGAAAGTGCCGGATCGAACCCAGGCCCGGTGGCTTACGGCCTTGGCAATACGCGCCCCACTGTGACGGATGCCAATGTGGTGCTGGGCCGGATCGACCCGGACAACCCCATCGGCGGCAAGCTGACACGGCTGGATGTCGAAGCGGCGGCGCGCGCGATTGACGAACATGTCGGCGCGCCATTGGGGCTGGACACGCTTGCCGCCGCCGAAGCGATCCTTCGCGTCGCCAACAGCCGCATGGCCGGGGCGATCCGTCTGGTCAGCATCGAACGCGGGTTTGATCCCAAGCGGTTTGCCTTCATGCCCTTCGGCGGCGGCGGCGCGCTGCATTCCGGCGCGATGCTGGCGGATGTGGGTCTGGCCCGCGCGATTGTACCGCGCTATCCGGGTGTGACCTCGGCCATGGGCTGCGTGATCGCCGATATGCGTCAGGATTTCGTGCAGACGATCAACGCCATGGTGGACGGCCTGGACGAGGCCGCGCTGGCCGGTTTCATGCAGACCCACATGGAACAGGGCCTGGCCATGCTGGACGCGGCGCAGACCCGGTTCGAGGCGCGCGAGACCAGGTTCGAACTGGACATGGCCTATGTCGGGCAGACCCATACCGTCGCCGTGCCGCTGCCCGTGACCATCACGGAAGGTAGCGTGGTGCCGCCCACCCGCGCCCAGATCGCCGAGGCGTTCGATGCGGCCTACAAGGCAACCTATGGCCGGTTGCTGCCCAAGGGCGCACGGCGCGTGATGAACCTGCGCTCGGCAGTGACAGGGCGGCGACCGAAGTTCGACCTTGCCACCCTGGCGCCGCGCGGGACCGGCACGGCAGAGCAGGCGCGCAAGGGCACGCGTGCCGTGCATTTCGGGGATCAGTGGCATGACACCGCCATCTACAACCGGCTGGACCTACCGGTGGGCGCGGTGATTCACGGCCCCGCCATTCTGGAACAGCCCGACACAACGGTGTTGATCGAACCGGGCCTCACCGGCACGGTTGATACCTATGGCAACACCATCATCACACGGCAGGAGGCTTGAGCCATGGGCGCATTGACCACCATTGACCCGAAACGCACGGCCCTTCTGACCATCGACCTGCAAAACGACTTTCTGCATCCCGAGGGGGCCTACGGTCGCGCGGGGCAAGGATCGGATGCGATCAAGGCCCTGCCCGCCTGCGTGGCCCCGGTGCGCGACGCACTGCGCGCCAAGGGCGGCACCTATGTGTCGGCGCAGTTCACGCTGGTCCCCGGACCGGGGGGCGAGCCGCTGATCGCGCCGCATCTGAAACAACTGCGCCCCTTCCTGACCAAGGGCGACTTTGCCCCCGGCGGTTTTGGCCACAGTCTGGTGGATGCGCTGGCCCCTGCGGATTACACCATTGAAAAGGTGGCCTATTCCGCCTTCTACCAAACCCGGCTGGAATATATCCTGCGCGCTTTGGGGATTGATACGCTGATCGTCGGCGGGATCGTCACCAATGGCGGGGTGGCCAGCACCCTGCGCGACGCGCATCTGCGCAATATCGAGACGATCATGCTGTCGGATGGCTGCGCCGCCTTCAAGCCCGAGGTGCATGACGCCACGCTGATTTCGCTGGGCACGGTCACCCATGTGATGACCTGCGCCGAGACCATCGCACTGCTGGAGGACGCGGCATGAGCCTGCGCGCGCGGCTGACCGCCCCCGAAATCCTGATCGCCCCCGGCGTCTATGACGGGCTGACCGCCACGCTGGCCGAACAGGCCGGTTTCGAGGCGCTGTATCTGTCGGGTGCCGCTGTCGCCTATACGCGGCTGGGGCGGCCCGATATCGGCCTGACCTCAGTGTCGGAAATGGCAGATACGATGGCGCTGATCCGGGACCGGACGGCCCTGCCGGTGATCATCGACGCCGATACGGGCTTTGGCAATGCGCTGAACGCGCAGCGGACCATGCGGGTCTATGAACGTGCCGGGGCCTCGGCCTTGCAGGTCGAGGATCAGACATACCCGAAGCGCTGCGGCCATCTGGCCGACAAGTCCCTGATCTCGGCCGCTGAAATGGCCGGCAAGATCGCCGCCATGGCGGATGCGCGCGCGCATGACGCCACGTTGATCATCGCGCGCACCGATGCCATCGCGGTCGAAGGGTTCGACGCCGCCATGGACCGGGCCGAGGCCTATGTGGCTGCCGGGGCCGATGTGCTCTTCATCGAAGCACCGCGTTCGGGCGAACAGCTGGCGCGCATCGCGCAGACCTTCAAGGGCCGGGTGCCGCTGCTGGCGAACATGGTCGAGGGTGGGCATACGCCGATCACCTCGGCCGCGGATCTGCAGTCCATCGGCTTCGACATCGTGATCTTTCCAGGCGGAATCGTGCGGGCGCTGGCGCGCACCGCGCAGGACTACTACGCGAGCCTGCGCGCCAACGGGTCAAATACGCCCTTTGCGGACCGGATGTTCGATTTCGACGGGCTGAACGCCTGCATCGGCACACCCGAGATGCTGGCCCTTGGTCAGCGTTTCGACGGGCAGGACAAGGGTTGAACCATGACCATCGCACCCAGCCCCGAAGGTGGCTTCGACCCTGAGGTGCAGACCCTGATCATCGGGGCCGGTGCCTGCGGCATGGTGGCGGCGCTAGCCGCGCGGGAAGCCGGGCAAGAGGTGCTGGTGATCGAGGCCGATCCCCTGCCGCGCGGGTCCACCGCGCTGTCGGCGGGCCTGATCCCCGCGGCGGGGACATCGTTTCAGGCGGCGGCAGGGATTGGCGATGATGCCGCGCTTTTTGCCGCCGACATCCAGCGCAAGGCGCATGACGAGAATGACCCCGATCTGGTCGCGGCTTTGGCCAACGGGTCGGGTCCGGCGATCGACTGGCTGGCGGGGCGGTTCGGCCTGCCGTTCTCGGTGGTGACGGATTTCGACTATCCCGGCCATTCGCGGCGCCGGATGCACGGGCTGCCCACGCGATCGGGCGCGGAACTGGTGGACCGGCTGCGCCAGACCTGCGAGGCGGAAGGGATCGACATCATCTGCGAACGCCGCGCGACGGTTCTGCACCACGCAGGCCGGACGGTCACCGGCGTGACGGTCACCCTGCCCGATGGCAGCGCCGAAACCATCGGATGTGCGCGGTTGATCCTTGCCTGCAACGGCTATGGCGGCAACCGGACAATGGTGGCCGAACACATGCCCGCGATCAGCGAGGCGCTGTGGTTCGGGCATGACGGCAACCGGGGCGAGGCGGTGCTGTGGGGGCAGGCCCTTGGCGCAGGGACCCGGCATCTGGGCGCCTACCAGGGACATGGAAATGTCGCCCATCCGCATGGCATCCTGATCACCTGGGCGGTGATCACCGAAGGCGGCGTGCAGGTGAACCTTGACGGCCACCGCTTCTGGAACGAGGCGCAGGGCTATTCCGAGGCCGCCCGCGCCGTGATGGGCCAGCCGCAGGGTCAGGCCTGGGCTGTCTTCGACAGCCGCATCGCGGGGATTGCCCGGCAATTCGCCGATTTCCAGGCCGCCGAAGCACAAGGCGCGATCAAGACGGCCGACACCGTCACGGAGCTGGCCGCGGTCACGGGCCTGCCCGCCGATGCGCTGGCCGACACATTGGCCAATATCCCGCAGGGGGGCACCGATGCCTTTGGCCGGACCTTTGCCACCCCGCCCCTGACACCCCCCTATGCCGCCGTGCGCGTGACGGGGGCGCTGTTTCACACGCAGGGCGGGCTTGATGTGACTGGCACAGGCCGCGTGCGCCATCAGGACGGCACGGTATTTCCCAACCTGCATGCGGCGGGCGGTGCCGCCTGCGGCGTGTCGGGCACGGCCGACAGCGGCTATCTGTCCGGCAACGGGCTGCTGAGCGCGGTGGTGCTGGGGCGGGCCGCCGGGGCGGACTGGCCGGCGTGACACCGGGGTGTATGGCAGGCCAACTGCCACGTTTGCAGGCATCTGCCTGTCTTCGCTGCAGCGCAGCGCGACATTTCGCCGTTGATCACCTGTCTGTCATTGCGGGAATCACGGGTGCAGCGTAGGCCGCAAGACATGAGCACACGCGCCCGCCTGACCCGACCCGATTGGCTGCTGGCCGGCTTCAAGGCCCTGGCAGAGGCTGGACCAGTGGCGTTGAAGGCCGAACCGATGGCCCGGCGGCTGGGCACCACCAAGGGTTCGTTCTACTGGCATTTCGCGGATGTGCCGGATTTTCACCGCCAGATGCTGTCGCTGTGGGCCGAAGGGGCGCTGGATCATATCCCTTCGCTTCTGGCGGATCAGCCGACCCCCGTGGCACGGCTGCGACGACTGGGACAGGTCGTGGCGGGGGGCGGTCATCCTGTTCTGGGCGATCTGACGGTAGAACCCGCGATACGTGCCTGGGCCCGCGAGGACGCCACCGTGGCCGAGGTTCTGGCCCGCGTCGACACCGCCCGCATGGCGCATGTGCAGCAGCTTCTGACAGAGGTCGAGATCACCAACCCCGAGATGGCGCGGATCATCTACGCGGCCCATGTGGGTATGCAGGATCTGGCCGCGCGTGACGGGCGCGACAATGCGGGCCCGATGGGATCATTGGTCGACCTGGTGCTGGCGCTGCGATGATCCGGTCTCAGCCCTGCGCGCTGCGCCGGGCGAAAGCATCCACAAAACGCTGACGCGCCTCGGGCAGGGGCTTGTTGCCCATGGCGGGTGCCAGATGTTCGCGCAGGAAATGGCCGGTGGTGCGCAGGCCTTCCGCGATCTCGTGATCAGGGGCGGGACCGTGCCCCATCAAGCAGGGCGGCAGGGGCAACAGACGGTCCGCCCAGTCGCCCGCCCCCGCCCGCGACACCGCGCGCCCCGAGCGCGGCGAGACATAACTCAGGTCATTGGCCCCATGTCCCAGCACGGCGCAGGTGCTCAGGTCCAGGCCAAACCCGGCCTCTTCCAGCAGCGCCAGTTCCCATTGCAGATAGGCCAGCGGCCAAAGGTCCTGATCCCCCAGCAGATCCAGAAGCGCCTCGCTGCGCGCATAAAGCACCGGATGGCCTTCGCGTTCGGGCAGCGCGAACAAGAGCAAGGCTGTAACCGCGTTCAGCCCTGCAAGGGCCTGCCTGTCGGAGAGGGCCGCCGCCGCGCGGCTGCGCAGGGGTTCGACGGTGTAACTGCCGATGTGATCCTCAAGCCGCGCGCGCCATGTCACGTCAAGCTGCGCGCCCGGCTGCAGGATCGGTGCGATCTTGCGGCTTGCTCCGCCCCGCACCACGCCTGCATGGCGGCCGTGTTCACGGGTGAATACCTCGATGATGGCCGCGGATTCCCCGTGCCGTCTGCTGCTCAGCAATATCCCCTGATCGCGCCAGTCCATCGCCTGACTATAGGCCCTGCCGTCAGTCCGACAATCCCGGTTCGTCCAGCAGATGCCTGCCCTGCCGATCCTCGACCTCGATCACCCAGACATCGCGGTCGCGGTCGCGCTGGCGGCGCAGGGCGGCGTCCACCGCGGCCTCGTCCCCCTCGGCCAGAACGACCCATGCGCGCGCGCCCAACATCAGATCGAAGGATCGCTGAAACGCGACGGCGCGTCCGTCCAGCGTGTTCAGCTTGACCAGAACCGCGCCCGCACTGTCATCGCCATGCGCCACCACGAAACCCGGAATGTCGGCCAGGCGCAGCCGCGCCAAATAGGCCGACACCCAGAAACTTGCGGTCAAGCGATCCGACATGGCACGCCCCCTGCTTCCTTGTTCCCAAAACACTCAATGCGCGGCAGTGTCCGGGCTCAGGCGTTCCCGTCCTTGAAATCCAGCCCCATCTCGGAATAGCGCTCGGCCTCGTCCAGCCAGCCGGAGCGCACCTTGACCTGCAGGAACAGGTGCACCTTGCGGCCCAGGAATTCCTCCATCTCGGCGCGGGCGGCCTGGCCAACAGCCTTGATCGTCTCGCCCTTGTTGCCCAGCACGATGCCCTTGTGGCCGTCGCGGATCACATAGACCACCTGATCGATACGGGCCGAGCCGTCCTTGCGCTCTTCCCAGTTCTCGGTCTCGACCGTCAGCTGATAGGGCAATTCCTGATGCAGGCGCAGGGTCAGCTTTTCGCGCGTCATCTCGGCCGCGATCATGCGCATCGGCAGATCGGCGATCTGATCCTCGGGGTAGAGCCAGGGGCCTTCGGGCAATTCCCTGGCCAGCCATTCGCGCAACGCCTTCACGCCATGACCCTTTTCGGCCGAGATCATGAAGGTTTCCACGAAGGGAAAACGGTCGTTCAGATCCTTGGTCAGCGCCAGCAGCGCCTCGGATTTCACGCGGTCGATCTTGTTGATCGCCAGCGCCACGGGGCGGCTTTTGCCGATCCCCTCCAGACCTTCAAGGATGCGCTGCACGCCTTCGGTCACGCCGCGATGCGCCTCGACCATAAGCACCACGATATCGGCATCGGCCGCCCCGCCCCACGCAGCCGCCACCATGGCCCGGTCCAGCCGCCGCTTGGGGGCGAAAAGGCCGGGTGTATCGACGAAGACGATCTGCGCATCGCCTTCCATGGCGACCCCGCGGATACGGGCGCGGGTGGTCTGCACCTTGTGGGTGACGATCGAGACCTTGGCCCCCACCATCCGGTTCAGAAGCGTTGATTTGCCTGCGTTCGGCTCGCCGATCAGGGCCACGAATCCTGCGCGTGTCATGCGCTCTCCAATCTGTCCAGCAGGGCCTTTGCCGCCGCCTGTTCCGCCTGCCGCTTGGATCCCGCGGTGGCGCTTTCGCTGTCGCCCGTCTCAAGCTGGGCGGCCATTGTGAAGACCGGGGCATGATCTGGCCCGGACCGTTTGAGTTCAACATATTTCGGCGGCGGCAGGCCACGGGCCTGCGCCCATTCCTGCAACGCGGTCTTGGCGTCGCGGGCATCGTCCTCGACGGCACCGATCCGCTCGCCCCAAAGCCGCAGGATCAGGGCGCGCGCGGGATCGAACCCCGCATCCAGATAGACGGCCGCGATCAGGGCCTCCATCGCATCGCCCAAGAGCGCCAGCTTGCGCCGCCCGCCCGAGATCATCTCGGACCGGCCCAGTTTCAGCACGTCGCCCAGCGCGATCTCTCGGGCGACATCGGCGCAGGCTTCCTTGCGCACCAATGCGTTGTAGCGCGGGGCCAGCTGGCCTTCGGTCGCCTTGGCGTCACGGGCCAGCAGGGCTTCGGCCATCACAAGGCCAAGCACGCGATCGCCCAGGAATTCAAGCCGCTGGTTGTCGTCCCGCGTGGCCGAGGACATCGAGGAATGCGTCACCGCGCGCAGCAGCAGTTCGGGCCTGTCGAAGTGATACCCGATCCGGCCCTCAAGCGCCTTCAGTTCCGCGGAAAGCTTCACTCGATCCCCTTGAAGTAACGGTCGCTGCGCCATGTCCAGAACGCCAGCATCGAGCTGCCCGCAGAGGAGAACATGATCCGGTCGGCGCGGCCGATCAGGTTTTCGTAGGGCACGAAACCCACGCCACCCGCCTGCTGCGGGACACGGCTGTCGGTGGAATTGTCGCGGTTGTCGCCCATGAAGAAGAAATGCCCCGCAGGCACGGTATAAAGCGGGGTGTCATCCGAGCTTTGCCGCGCGATGTTCAGCACGATATGGCTGCGCCCGCCCGGCAGGGTTTCGATCTGGCGCGACTTCAGGCAGGCGCCGCCTTCTCCGACCGGGCCATTCTCGCAGCGCGGACGCAGGCGCTGGGGGCCCTGGGCGGTCATAACCTCTTCGAAGATGCCGTCATCCTCAAGCTGCACGGGCTGGCCATTGATATGCAGCACCCCACCGATCACCTGCACGGTTTCACCGGGCAGCCCCACAAGGCGCTTGATGTAATCCTGCCCGTTCACCGGATGGCGGAAGACCACGACATCGCCGCGCTGCGGCTCGCCCCCGAACAGGCGCGTGTTGTCGCCACCGACAAAGCCGCAGATGTCTTCCGCGTCGATGTTCAGCCCGACCACGGGAATGCGGATCGTGGGGCAGGATGCAAAGGAATAGCCATAGGTCATCTTGTTGACGAACAGGAAATCCCCGATCAGCAATGTCTCTTTCATCGACCCTGACGGGATCCAGAAAGGCTGAAAGAACAGCGTGCGAAAGAGGCCCGCGATCAGGAGGGCATAAACGACGGTCTTGATCGTCTCGATGACGGAATTGCCTTTTTTGGCTTCGGTGGCCATTGGGTCGTGCTCCTGCTCGGGCGGTCTGCGCTACATGAGGGGCGGGGGGGCGCGAGTCAAGCCAAGCTGCGCCCAATGCCGCGCCACTTCCCGCCGGTTTTACCGCTTAGGGGCCTTTTTCGGCGATGGGGCGCGCCTCGATCACCACGAAGGCCTGTGCCCAGGGGTAATCGTCGGTCAGGGTGACGTGGATGATCGCCTCGTGCCCCGGCGGTGTCATCTCGCGCAGGCGTTCGGCCGCCCAGCCGGTAACCTGCATCTGCGGCTGGCCGCTGCGCAGGTTCGTGACGGCCATGTCGCGCCAGCTGATGCCCATGCGCAGGCCGGTGCCCAGCGCCTTGGAACAGGCTTCCTTGGCAGCCCAGCGCTTGGCGTAGGTGCCGGCCACATCCTTGCGCCTTTCGGCCTTGGCCTGTTCGACGGGGGTGAAGACGCGGTTGCGGAAACGGTCGCCGAAACGTTCCAGCGTGGCGCTGATGCGGTCGATATTCGCAAGGTCCGTGCCGATGCCCAGGATCATTGCCTTTTCCTTTCTAACCAGCCGCGCTGAACAGCGGAAAACTGACACCCAGCGCCCAGGCCAGCACCAGCCCAAGACCCAGTCCCGCTGCCGCAGCACCGCTGCGCCGGGCAACCCAGCGCCCCATGAGACCATGAATCACATAGAACAGCAGGATGACAGGGGCGATCATCACCAGGAAGAACAGCCTTTCGGGATCCAGCGCCACAGCGATGCCCAGCGAGGCAATAAATCCCAGCCGCACCAGGATGCGTCGCGCCCAGGTGCCATGCCCTGCCCCGCTGACCAGCGCGTCGGCCAGCATGAAGGGCACCGCGCCCAGGATCAGCGCCGCGATGATCCAGCCGCGTTCGACCGTGGGCAGGAAATTCGCACCATAGCGATCCAGCGCAAGACCGAAGACGCCCAGCCCCCAGAGCAACAGGAAACCTGCCGCAGGCCATGACAGCGGGCCGGGCCGCAGGCCGCAGCGCCACAGGATCGCCAGTTGCAGCACACCATAGACAAACAGGTGCACCGCCAGATGATCGGCCACCAGCACCGGCAGGGTCTGCAGGCCCAGCATCACCGCCAGCACCGGGGCCACGGCGGCCGGTATCAGGACGGCAAGCGCAAGCTGCCTGCGGCTGACGGACGGTTGCGCCATGGCGCGCTTCGGCAGGCGGCGCGACAGCGGCCAGGCCAGCGCCACGATTGCGGCCAGCAGCAACGCCAGCCAGCCACCCGTCGCAGGCGGCCTGACATCGCTGGAGCGGCCAAAGAACCCGTCCAGCCAGTCCAGCGCCGCCGCTTGCCCGGCCCGGCTGAACAGAACACCCACATGCTCGACACCCGGCGCGACGATAGCCGCGCGCCGGATGGCGCCGTCCGTCACCGTCTGCCCTTCCGCAGCCTGCGGGTCCAGCATCCGCAAGGCGTCAAGGGCAAAGCGGCGCAGGGGCGGCTCGCCCTGCCCGCTGATCAGCAGCATGTCGGCGGGGAAAGCCGGGGTGACGGCCTGCGAGAAGGCGGAAATCGCCACGATTGGGCCGATGCCGGGATCGGCGGCAGCGGTGCGGATGATGATGTCGGTCGCCATCGAATGCCCCAGCAAGGCCACCGGCCCGTCCCAGTCTTCGGCCATGCGGGCGGCGGCGACAACCGCCAGGGTCTGATCGACAAGGCGCATGGTCGTGCCTTCGATCACGGTGACATCACCGGACATCGGCACCGGGTTGCGCCCATGGCCCTGAAAATCGAAGGACCAGACACGATAGCCTGCCCGCGCCAGCGGCAGGGCATAGCCCTGCATCATCTGGCGCGACCCTGCAAATCCATGTGCGACGATCACCAGCGGGCCTTCGGCGCCGGGCAAGGCGGCATGGGTGACGGGTGTCCCGGCCACGCTGATCCTGTCGATCTGCAAACCGGCGCGCGCGCGCTCAAGCTGCCACAAGGCCAGCAGCGCAAGCCCCATGCCCAGCAGCAGGACCGCCTGCCGCCACAGGGTCATGCGCCGGGCGGCCATGGGATCAGGCCTGTTCGGGGGCGCGGGCCTCGTCCATCAGGCGGCGCATTTCGTGAATGGCCGGGGCCAGCCCGCGAAAGATCGCCTCGCCGATGATGAAATGACCGATGTTCAGCTCCATCACCTCGGGAAAGGCGGCGACGGGTTTCACGGTATCATAGGTCAGGCCATGGCCCACATGCACCTCAAGGCCAAGCGAATGCGCAAAGCTGGACATCTCGCGCAGGGCTTCGAGTTCGCGGTCCCGGTCATCGAAGCGCCCCTCGTGATGGGCATCGCAATAAGCGCCCGAGTGCAGTTCGATCACCTGCGCACCGATCCGGTGCGCGGCCTCGATCTGGCGGGCATCGGCGGCGATGAAGATCGACACGCGGCAGCCCGCCTCGCGCAGGGGCGCGATGAAATGGGCCAGCCGGTTTTCCTCGCGCGCGACTTCAAGCCCGCCCTCGGTCGTGCGTTCCTCGCGCTTTTCGGGCACGATGCAGACGGCATGCGGGCGGTGGCGCAGCGCGATGCGCTGCATTTCCTCGGTCGCGGCCATCTCGAAGTTCAGCGGCACGCGCAGCATCTGCATCAGCCCTTCGATATCGGCGTCCGAGATGTGGCGCCTGTCTTCGCGCAGGTGGGCGGTGATGCCGTCGGCCCCCGCCTCTTCGGCCAGTTTCGCGGCCCGCAGCGGATCAGGCGTGTCCCCGCCACGTGCGTTCCGCACAGTGGCCACATGGTCGATATTCACACCAAGGCGCAGCTTTCCAAGCGGCTTCATCGCAATCTTCCTTTCGGGTCAATCGGTTTTCTGGCGCACCTCGGCCGAGCGCTTGGCCTTGGCCTTGAGTGCCGCAAGCTTTGCCTTGATCGCCCCGCTGCGGCGTTTCTGATAGGCGCGGATCAGCGGGACACTGATGATGTAGCAGATCGTCGCCGCGACAAGGCCCGGAATGATCCCCCCGATCAGATAGGGAAAGAAAACCTCGTCGTAGAAGATCTTGAGGCTGTGCCAGTCGACGGTGGCATCGGTGAACATGGCCATGAAATTGTGTTGCAGCGCCTCGCCCGCATCCATGAACTTGCCGCCCAGCGAGCGCGCGATGTGATCATCGGAATGCGCCGGCGTGCCCAGCAGAAAATATCCCATCCGCATCGAGATGACGCCGATCGGGACATAGGTCAGCGGATTGCCGAAGAAGGTCGCCAGCAGGGCCGCCAGGATATTGCCGCGCATCACGAATGCGATGATGGCCGCAGTCAGGAAATGCAGGCCGTAAAAGGGTGTGAAGGTGGTGAACACACCCGCAAAAATGCCGCGGGCGATCTTTTCCGGCGTATCGGGCAGGCGATGAAGGCGGTGGCGGACATATTGCGCCGCACGCGACCAGCCGCCGCGCGGCCAGAAGAATTCGAACGCGACCTGCCAGAGCGGACGCTTTTCCCTGCGCTTGAATACCAAGGACCTGCTCCTCCTCTACCCGTTCGACGCGCCGGCACGGGATGGATCCCGAAACCTTTCGACTGCGGCCACGTCGCTTTCCGCCTCAAGAGCGGAAATGACGGAGTGCAGGTGTTCGGCATCCCGCAAATCGACTTCGATCAGGAGTCGATAGAAATCTGGCTTGCGATCCACGAATTGCAAGTCCGAGATGTTGGCCTTCTGTTCACCGATCAGCGTGCAGATGCGCCCCAGCACGCCCGCGTCATTGCCGATGGTCAGGTTAAGGGTGGCGGTGTGGATCGGCGGGTGCTTGCCCGAATGCCAATGCAGGTCCAGCCAGCGGTCGGGCTGATCCTCGTAGGCGGTCAGGGCCTCGCAATCGATGGCATGCACCACCACGCCCTTGCCGCGGAAGGTGATGCCCACGATACGCTCGCCCGGAAGGGGCTGGCAGCAGCGGGCGCGGTCGAAATTCTGCTCGGGCGAAAGACCGATCACGGCGCGCTTGGTGTCGATCTCGTCCGTCTGATCCGGCGTCAGGTCGGGATAGACCGAGCGCACCACCTCGCGCGCACTCAGTTCGGCGCTGCCAAGGCGCGCCAGCACCTCGTCGCGCCCGTCCAGACGCAGATGGCGCGCGGCGGTATCCAGCACCTTGTCGGTGGCCTTCTTGCCCAGATGCTCGAATGCGGATCGCGCCAGCTCTTGCCCCAGCTTGATGAAACGGCCGCGGTCGACCTCGCGCAGGGCGCGGCGGATGGCGGCCTTGGCCTTGCCGGTGGTGGCGATTTCAAGCCATGTGGCCTGCGGGATCTGGCCCTGCGCTGTGATGATCTCGACCGACTGGCCGTTCTTGATCCGGGTCCAGAGCGGCACGCGCATCCCGTCGATCTTGGCACCCACGCAGGCGTTCCCGATCCGGGTGTGGATCGCATAGGCGAAATCGATGGGTGTCGCGCCGCGCGGCAGTTTCACCACATCGCCCTTGGGCGTGAAGCAGAAGACCTGATCCGAATACATCTCGAGCTTTACCGCCTCGAGGAATTCGTGGTGATCCTCTTCGGCGTCGAACTGTTCGGACAGGCCCGCGATCCATTTGGCGGGATCAACGGCAAAGGGGTTCTGCGTTCGCACGCCATCGCGATAGGACCAATGCGCGGCAACGCCGGTTTCGGCCACATCGTGCATCTGCCGGGTGCGGATCTGCACCTCGACCCGCTTGCCGTCGCGCCCCGAAACGGTGGTGTGAATGGACCGGTAGCCGTTGGATTTCGGCTGGCTGATGTAATCCTTGAACCGTCCCGGAACGGCGCGCCAGCGCTGATGGATCACGCCCAGTGCACGGTAGCAATCTTCCTCGGACAGGGTGATCACGCGGAACCCGTAGATGTCGGAGAGGCGCGAGAACCCCATCTCCTTTTCTTCCATCTTGCGCCAGATCGAATAGGGCTTCTTGGCCCGCCCGAAAACCTGCGCCTCGACGCCGGCCTTTTCGAGTTCCGAACGCATGTCGCCGGTGATGCGGTGGATCACATCGCCGGTTTCCTTCTGCAGGGTGATGAAGCGGCGCATGATCGAGGCGCGACCTTCGGGGTTGAGGACCTTGAAGGCCAGATCCTCGAGCTCCTCGCGCATCCATTGCATGCCCATGCGGCCAGCCAGCGGCGCGAAGATATCCATCGTCTCGCGCGCTTTCTTGGCCTGCTTCTCGGGGCGCATGGCCTTGATGGTGCGCATGTTGTGCAGACGGTCGGCCAGCTTGACCAGGATCACGCGCAGATCCTTGGACATGGCCATGAACAGCTTGCGGAAGTTCTCGGCCTGCTGGGTCTCGCTTGATGACAGTTGCAGGTTCGTCAGCTTGGTCACGCCATCGACCAGATCGGCGATCTCGGTACCGAAGCGTTCGGCCACCTCGGCATAGGATGCCTTGGTATCCTCGATCGTGTCATGCAAGAGCGCCGTCACGATGGTGGCATCGTCCAGCCGCTGCTCGGTCAGGATCGCCGCCACGGCGACGGGATGGGTGAAATACGGCTCACCCGACTGGCGGAACTGACCCTCGTGCAAGGCGCGGCCATAGTCATAGGCCGCGCGGATCAGCGCCTCGTTGGTCTTGGGGTTGTAGTTGCGGACCAGTGCGATCAGGTCTTCAACCGCGATCATTCCGTCCGCTTCCTTCCTGCGCGCGGGCCTCAGCCCTGGCCCTGTGCTTCCATCAGGGCGCGCAGCAGTTTTTCCTCGGACATGTCATCGTCCATCGGCTTGTCGGCCGCTTCGCCGCCACCCATCAGCAGGGCCATCGAATCATCCTCGGGCTCGTCGACCTCGATCTGGTTCTGGTTCGATTCGATCAGGCGCTCGCGCAGTTCGCCGGCGGACTGGGTTTCCTCTGCGATTTCGCGCAGGGCGACGACGGGGTTCTTGTCCTTGTCGCGATCCACGGTAAGGGCTGCGCCAGAAGCGATTTCACGCGCCCGGTGTGCGGCAAGCATCACCAGTTCGAACCGGTTCGGAACCTTGTCTACGCAGTCTTCAACGGTTACGCGGGCCATGAGATCACTCCAATCAGCGGATGTCGTGTAGATACACGCCACGGTGTACCTTGTAGAAACCCGCTATCTAGGCTGGATCGATGCCATTTACAAGCCGCTATTGGCAGGGTCCCGATTGCGCGGGTCGCACCGCCGCCCGGTCTGCGGGGGCAAGCGCCGCGCACATCTGCGACACGGTCTGGCCGGTCAGCGGATGCACCCAGTCGGGTGCCACGTCGCAGAGCGGGACCAGCACGAAAGCGCGATCCTGAAGCCTGGGATGAGGCAGGATCAGCCGGTCGGGCATGTCCTGCGCCTGACGCTCGGCCGGAAGGTCGCGCCATGCGGTCTGGGTCGCCGCATTCGGCAGAACCGTGTCACCGGCGGCAAGAAGATCCAGATCAAGAGTGCGCATCCCCCAGCGCTGCAAGCGTTTGCGGCCATGTCGGTCCTCGATCCGGTGCAGGATCTCAAGCACCTCCTGCGGGGTCTTGTCAGCTGCCACACGTGCCGCGGCATTCACGTAATCGGGACCCGCACCCGCGGGAAAGCAGGGGGTGTCGAAAAAACGGCTGACGGCCAGCACCTGCAGACCCGAGGCCGCGATATCGTCGAGCGCGGCGCGCAATGTCCGGTCCGCGCCGCCGTCCTGTCCGGGAAGATTGCCGCCGAGGGCGATGAGATATTCGTGAACCGACATGAATTTGCATCTATCTTTCGATAAGTCCTTAATGGCTTGCGATCAGAACAGGCTCAGCCTAATTTCACCGCCACCTGTCGCGTATTTTACACCTCGCACCACTCGCGATTACCCATTTTTTTGTTCTGACCCACCACTCACCCTACCCATTGCCGCGACGGGACGGAACCCGGAAGGACCCTAAAATGTTTTACAAGGACGAACGGCTTGCGCTGTTCATCGATGGATCGAATCTATACGCGGCCGCTCGCTCGCTTGGGTTCGACATAGACTACAAACTGCTCCGCCAGGAATTCATGCGTCGCGGCAAGCTGGTGCGTGCATTCTACTACACGGCGCTGCTGGAAAACGACGAATATTCGCCGATCCGCCCCCTTGTCGACTGGCTGCACTACAATGGCTACACGATGGTGACGAAACCCGCCAAGGAATACACCGACGGCCAGGGACGCCGGAAGGTCAAGGGCAACATGGACATCGAGCTGACGGTCGACGCCATGGAGCTGGCCCCGCGTGTGGATCATATCGTTCTGTTCTCCGGCGACGGCGATTTCCGCCCCCTCGTGGAAAGCCTCCAGCGGCAGGGCGTGCGGGTGTCGGTCGTGTCGACGATCCGCAGCCAGCCCCCCATGATCGCGGACGAACTGCGCCGCCAGGCCGATAATTTCATCGAACTGGACGAGCTCAAGGATGTGATCGGTCGCCCTCCGCGCGACATGATGGCGCCGCGGGAAAACGGCGTCTCGGCCGAAGCCTGAGGACTGGACCGTATTTTCGGCCCCTGCCTCGGGAACACGGAAAAAGGGCGGGTTGCACCGGCAATCCGCCCTTTCCCATTTGAGCCGGGGCGAGGCTCAGCCCCGGGCCTGCCGGCAGATCAGTTCGCGGCGGCCCTTTCGTTGATCTGGTCATGGATCTCGATCACGCGGTCGGGCCAGGTGCTTTTGATATAGGCCAGCGTTGCCGCGATCTCGGCATCGGTCAGGATGTCTCCATAGCCGGACATGCGGCTGCGATAGCCCCCACCCACCATCGCCTCGATCCCGTATTTCGTGATGTCGAACAGCTGCTGGTCCGGGTGATGCCAGGTATGACCGCCGGGATCATGCGGCGGTGCGGGCAAATAGCCGTCATCGCCCCGGACCTGCCAGTCCGGCTGTCCTTCAAGGTTCGCGCCATGACAGGCCGCGCAATATTCACCATAGATCTGCTGCCCCCGCGCCACCGCCGCCGCATCGCGCCACGGCAGGAAACCGGCCTGCTCCGCAGCGCTCAGCGGCTGCGCCACGGGTGCAAGGGCAAGTATGGCCAGCATCCGCATCCGCATCGTCACGATCCTTTCCTGTTGTCGCCCGCACCATCTGCCACAGGGCCTTGGCGGGCAAGTCACAGCGCCGTGAGATCGCGGCCCTGCCGTCTTGGGGACTGGACCCGAGGCGGATCAGGCTTTACCTCTGCGGGTAACAGGAGAACGCGATGACCAAACCGCCCCTTACCCTTTATCTGGCTGCACCCCGCGGGTTCTGCGCCGGCGTGGACCGCGCCATCAAGATCGTCGAGATGGCGCTGGACAAATGGGGCGCGCCCGTCTTTGTCCGCCATGAAATCGTGCACAACAAATTCGTCGTCGACGGGCTGCGTGCCAAGGGCGCGGTATTCGTCGAGGAACTGGACGAGGTGCCCGGCGACCGCCCCGTGATCTTCTCGGCCCATGGCGTGCCGAAATCCGTGCCCGCGACGGCACAAGCGCGCCAGATGATCTATGTCGACGCCACATGCCCGCTGGTCAGCAAGGTGCATATCGAGGCGGAACGCCACCATGACAACGGGCTGCAGATCGTCATGATCGGCCATGCCGGGCATCCCGAAACCATCGGCACCATGGGACAATTGCCGGATGGCGAGGTGCTGCTGGTCGAAACCCCTCAGGATGTGGCGGCCCTTGCGGTGCGCGATCCGGCAAAGCTGGCGTTCGTGACGCAAACCACCTTGTCCGTGGATGACACTGCCGAAGTGGTCGCGGCGCTCAAGGCGCGATTTCCGGGCATCGTGGGGCCGCACAAGGAAGACATCTGCTATGCCACCACGAACCGGCAGGAAGCCGTCAAGGCGATGGCGCCCAAATGCGAGGCGATGCTGGTCGTGGGGGCGCCGAACTCGTCGAACTCCCGGCGTCTCGTCGAAGTGGGCGCGCGGGCCGGTTGCGGCTATGCGCAGCTGGTGCAGCGGGCCAGCGACATCGACTGGCGCGCGCTGGACGGGATTTCCAGCATCGGGATCACGGCGGGCGCATCGGCCCCGGATGTTCTGATCACCGAGGTGGTGGATGCCTTCCGCGACCGGTTCGACGTGACGGTAGAGCAGGTCGTGACCGCCGAGGAAAACGTTGAGTTCAAGGTGCCGCGCGTCCTGCGGCAACCGGCCTGAGGCGGATCATGCAAGGTATTCCCCGTTCCGCGCTGATCCTTGGCCTTGCGGGGCTGATCCCCTTTGTCTGGGGGGCGGTGACCGTTCTGTCCGAGCCACTGAGCCAATGGAGCGCGCAGACACTGGGCGGACGATTCACCGGTCCTTATATCGGGCTGTTCTACGGCGCGGTGATCCTGTCCTTCATGTCCGGCGTGCTCTGGGGGTTCGCCACCAAGGCAAGCGGGGCGGTCGCGGCCTCGGGTTATGTGCTGTCGGTGATCCCGGCGCTTTGGGCGTTCTTCATGACAGGCGGCGGGCCGGTCAGTGCGGCGATCAACCTGATCGCGGGCTTCATTGGTCTGCTGGCGCTGGACTGGATGTTCTGGAAGCAGGGACTTGCCCCGGAATGGTGGATGAGCCTGCGGATGCTTCTGACCGCGATTGTCGTGATCTGTCTGGCGGTCGTGGCCTTCGCCTGACATAGAGATCGACACATCAAGGATGCTGCCATGACCCAGATGACCCTCTACTCGATGCCCTCATCCGGCAACAGCTACAAGGTGCGGCTGCTGCTGGCGCTTCAGGGGCGCGCGTACCGCCATGTGCCTTGCGAAGCCGGTTCGGACGCGCTGGCGCAGGCCAAGGCCGAGGGCAAGGCACCGCTGGGCAAGGTTCCGGTGCTGCATCTGGCAGATGGGCAGGTGCTGAACGAATCCAACGCAATCCTGTGGTATCTGGGAACCGGCACGACTTGGGTGCCCACGGATCCGTTGGCGCAGGCACATATGCTGTCATGGATGTTCTTCGAACAAAACCGCCACGAGTCGGTGATCGCGGTGCGCGCGGCACTGCGCTGCTATCCGCACAGGGCGGCGCAAGCCACGCCCGAACGCATGGCCACACTGCTGGACGAGGGCCATGCGATCCTTGCCCTGATGGAGGATGCGCTGGCGGGGCAGGACTGGTTCTGCGGGGCAGGCCCGACCCTCGCCGATATTGCGCTTTACGGCTATACCTGCACGGCGGACACGCGCGGCGGCTATGACATGGCGCGCTTTCCCCGCATCACCGAATGGTGCGGGCGCATGGCTGCCCTGCCCGGCCACGTCACCCTGGACCATGCGCCATGACACAGCTTTTCGCCTATACGGATGGGGCCTGTTCGGGCAATCCCGGCCCCGGCGGCTGGGGTGCGCTGATGCGCGCGGTGCGCGACGGCAAGATCATCAAGGAACGCGAGTTGAACGGCGGCGAGGCCGATACGACCAACAACCGCATGGAACTGCTGGCCGCGATCAACGCGCTCGAGGCGCTGGAACGGCCCAGCCAGATCACCATCGTCACTGACAGCGCCTATGTGAAGAACGGTGTGACCGCGTGGATTCACGGCTGGAAAAAGAACGGCTGGCGCACGGCGGACCGCAAGCCCGTCAAGAATGTCGAGCTGTGGCAGCGGCTGGACGCGGCGCAGGCGCGGCACAAGGTGACCTGGGAATGGGTCAAGGGTCATGCCGGCCACCCCGAGAACGAGCGCGCCGATGAACTGGCACGCGCGGGCATGGCGCCGTTCAAGGTGAACGGGAAAGCGGGCCGATGAGCCTGCTGGTCCTGCTGGACTATGCCTCGGTGCTGGTCTTTGCGCTGACGGGTGCCCTGGTCGCGTCGCGGGCGCAGCTGGATATCGTGGGGTTCTTCTTCATCGCCTGCCTGACGGCGGTGGGCGGCGGCACGCTGCGCGACGTGCTTCTGAACCGCGACACGGTCTTCTGGGTGGCAGAACCTACCTATATCGCCATCGCCTGCACGGCGGCGCTGGTGGTGTTCTTCACCGCGCATCTTCTGGAAAGCCGCTACCGCGCGCTGATCTGGCTGGATAGCCTTGCGCTGGCCGTGGCGGTGCCTGCGGGCGTGGGTGTGGCCATCGGCATGGATCAGCCCGCCGCGATCGTGCTGATCATGGGCATGGTCACGGGTTGCCTTGGCGGGTTGATGCGCGACGTGGTCTGCAACGAGGTGCCGCTGGTCCTGAAACAGGGAGAGCTTTATGCCTCGGCTGCGTTTGCGGGTGCCGGGGCCGCGCTGATCGTGCGCGCGCTTGGTGCGGACACCCTTGTGATGCTGGCCGCCTGCGCCCTGCTGACATGGATCCTGCGCGCGGGATCACTGGCTTTCGGCTGGCGCCTGCCGGTCTACAAGAGCCGCCCGCCGAGGGTGTGACACCCGGATAACGCGACACTGACGCCGATGTTATCGGCTGGCGATTGCGCGGGGAAATCCTGCCCCCATCTGACATGCATTCCGGTGCGTCAACATTGAAAGGATATCCCGTGCGCCATCTGTTTCTGACCGCAGCCATTACACTTGTGGCCCTTCCAGCCTATGCGCAAAAGGACATGACACCTGTGTCCAAGGCCGAACGCGGAACGATGGTGACGGTTCAGGGCCAGGTCGCGCGCATCCTGGACGAAGACACCTTCCGCCTGAGCGACAGCAGCGGCAACATCCGCGTCTACGTGGGGCCTAACCTTGTTCCCGCCGAAGTCGGCGAGACGGTCACGGTCCATGGTTTCGTCGATGACGATCCCGGCCCGCGCGAGATCTATGCCCGCACCATGACGCGCGCTGACGGCACGCTGGTAACCTTCGACTACAGGTACTGAGGGCAAAGCCCGGGGCGTATGTCAGCGCCGGGCATCTTCCAGGATCAGATCGGATGCCTTTTCGCCGACCATGATCGCGGGGGCATTCGTGTTGCCTGAAGGGATCGTCGGGAAAATCGCGGCATCGGCCACACGCAGCCCGTCCACGCCATGCACGCGCAACCGCGCATCGACCACGGATTGCGCAGGGTCGGCCCCCATCCGGCAGGTGCCGCATTGGTGGAACACGGTCCATGACTTTTCGCGTATCACGTCGGCCAGCGCCTCGTCGCTGTCCACGTCCCAGCCCGGCGTGATCTCGTCCTCGATCACGGCGGCCATCGCGGGCGTCCGTGCGATCTTGCGCATCAGCCGGTAGCCCGCCAGCATGACCGCACGGTCATAGTCGGTATCAAGGTAGTTGGTGTGCATCTCGGGCGCCGCGAAAGGATCGGGCGAACAGATCTGCAGGTAGCCCGTGCTGGTCGGCTTGCAGGGGTTGAAGCCCAGCAGGAAGCCCGGAAAGGGATCGGGGTTCATCAGAGGGCGCGTGCCCACCGGTGCGCGGGTATAGCTGACGGGCGAGAAGTAGAGTTGCAGGTCAGGCCGCGTGGCACCTTCCATCAGCCGGATGAACCCGCCCCCCTGATTGAGGCTGAGCGACAGCGGCCCCTTGCGCGTCAATACATAGCGCAGCCCCGCCCAGAGCTTGCCCATCAGCGGGTTGAGTTCCTGGTTCAGGCTGGGCACCCGCGCGCGATACAGCGCATCCGCGCCAAGGTGATCGGACAGGTTGCGCCCCACATGGGGCGCATCATGCAGCACCGCAACACCGTGGCGCTGCAACACCGCGCCGGGACCGATACCCGACAATTGCAGCAGTTGCGGGGAATTGATCGCCCCGCCCGACAGGATCACCTCGGCGCGCGCCCGCGCCGTCAGCGTGCGGCCATTCTGCACATATTCGACTCCGACGGCGCGACGCCCCTCGAAGATGACCCTTGTCACATGGGCGCGGGTTTCGACCCTGAGGTTCGCACGCTTCATCGCCGGGCGCAGATAGGCGCGCGCCGCCGAGGCGCGCAGCCCGCCCTTGGTGGTGATCTGGTAGAGGGCCGCCCCCTCCATGTCGGATGCGTTGTAATCGGGGTTGGTGGGATATCCCGCCTGCTCGGCCGCCTGAAGGTACATGCGCGTCAGCGGGTGCACGTCCTGCGTCACGTCATGCACATGCAGCGGGCCACCAGTTCCACGCAGCGGGTTCGCGGGTCCGTCCCAATCTTCCATCCGCTTGAAGACCGGGGCAACATCATCCCATCCCCAGCCGGGTGCGACCGCGTTCCATTCGGCATAGTCAGAGGGATGGCCACGCACATAGACCATCGCGTTGATCGAGCTTGATCCGCCCAGCACCTTGCCGCGCGGCCAGTAGGACCGGTTGCCGTTGCGGTTGGGGTCAGGCTCGGTGGTGTATTTCCAGTTCACCCGCTCGTCGTAATAGACCTTGCCGTATCCGATGGGAACCTGCACCCAGAAGGTCAGGTCCGAACCGCCGGCTTCCAGCAGCAACACCCGGTTGCGGGCATCCCCGCTCAGCCTGTTGGCCAGAACCGATCCGGCCGACCCGGCCCCCACGATCACATAGTCGACTTCGTGCACGTCATACCCCTGCGCTTGTCATCCCGGCCGCATCCATTCGCGAACCCGGACCCTTGCCGCGCACCATAGCGCCGCCACCCCGGACCGACGCGGCGAAAAACGACAGTTGCGTGACGGTGCCAAACATGCCGGTCCTGCCCTCAGAACGGAAAGAACAGCGGAATGATCGCAATCGCCACGATCCCGAAGATGATGTTCAGCGGCAATCCGACCTTGATGAAATCGGCAAAGCGATAGCCCCCGGCGCTGTAGACGAAGGTGTTCGTCTGATAGCCGATCGGCGTCGCGAAACTGGCCGAGGCGGCGAACATGACAGCCATGATGAAGGGGCGCGGATCGAACCCCAGCTGGACCGCAAGGGCGATCGCGATGGGGCCGACAAGGACCGCGACCGCATTGTTGGACACCATCTCCGTCAGCAGACTGGTGACGAAATACACCGCCGCCAGGATCAGAAGCGGCCCGGCATCGCCAAGCGAACTGACCACCCCCGAGACGATCAACTGCGCCGTGCCCGTTGCATCCAGCCCCATGGACAGACCCAGCATGCCGAAAATCAGGAACAGGATACGCCAGTCGATCGCATCAAAAGCCTCTTCCGGATCGACGCAGCGGGTCAGCATCACCACGACCGCACCGATCACGGCCAGCCCGGCAATCGGCATCACCTCGAACGCGGCAAGCACCATCACGGCCATGATCGTGGCGATGGCGATGGGTGCCTTGGACCAGCGGGTCGCCCGTTCGGACGGGGCCGACAGGTTGATGATCCCGCCGTCTTCCATCAGGCGCTGAAGCCCTTCGGGAGGGCCTTCCAGCAGCAGCGTATCGGCGAACTGCAGCCGCAGTTCCGGCAGATCCTGCGAGATGTTCTGCTCGGCGCGGTGCACCGCCATCAGGTAGACGCCGTATTTGCGGCGCAGCTTGAGGTCCTTGATGGGCCGCCCGCGCAGGTGCGAATTCGGGCCGACGCTTGCCTCCATCGTGATGGTCTGGTCGGCGGTCACGGGTTCGAAGGCGTGATCGTCGATGTCGCGGAACGCCACCTGCCCGTTTTCCTTGAGGCCCAGGATCTCGCCCGTGCCGGTCTTCAGAACGATCCGGTCGCCGGCTTCCAGCGTCATGTCCTTGAGGGTGCGCCGCATCGACACCTCACCGCGCACCACGTCGAGGATGCGCGTTTCCAGCTTGTTGAAAGGCAGTTCGGACAGGCGCTTGCCGATATATTTCGATTCATGCGGGATCAGCAGGCGCGCCATGAACTTGCGCTTGCTTTCCTTGCCCATCATGCTGGACAGGGACGCCCGATCCGGCAGCAGGTAGCGGCCGGCAAAGATCATGTAGACCATGCCCACGCCCGCGAAGATCAGCCCCGGCAGGGTCATCTCGAACATCGAGATCGCGGGCTGGCCCGCGTCGCGCGCCACACCGCTCATCAGGATGTTGGTCGAGGTGCCCACCAGTGTCAGCGTGCCACCGAAGATCGCGGCATAGGACAGCGGGATCAGGAACCGTGAAGGCGCAACCCCGACCGAGGCCGACATCGAGATCATGATCGGTGTCAGCAGGATCACCACGGGCGTGTTGTTCATGAAGGCCGATGCGCCCATCGCGCCCACCATCATCAGCACCATGGCGCGCAGGAACGAGCCGCGCGCCTTGCGCTTGAGAATGCCGCCCAGCACCATCAGCACCCCGGTCCGTTCCAATGCGGCCGAAATGATGAACATCATGGCAATGGTGATCGGCGCGGGCGAACTGAACACGGTCAGGAAATCGCCGGTCTGGATGATCCCCGTGGCCAGCAGGGCCGCAGAGGCGCCAAGCGCCGTCACTTCGGGCGGATAGAACTCCTTGAAGAAACTGATGAAGACAGCCGCCAGAAGGACAAGCATGAATATCTGTTCAAGGGTCATCAATCACTCTTTCTGCGGCACGAACGCTTTTGCCCCATAAACCCAAAGCCAGTTGGCTTTTCAATCGGCAACCGCAATGCCGGGCCGGACCCCGCCATTCTGACACCGCGAAAGGCGATCTTCGAGGCGGTTTTGCCGAGGACGCACGGACAGGCGACAATGCATGCGCGAAAAGACCCATTCGCCACAAGCCCCAAGGTTGACCTGCATCAATCCATGATCCGCCGGCATGGGATAGGCAGATCCACATGGCACGACGGGGTTGGCGCATGGCAGATCATTCGGACGACAAGCAGGCCGCGATCAGCCGCACCCTGCAACTGGGGCGCAGGCGGCGCGGGCTTTCGGCATGGTTCTGGGCAAGCCTGTCCGTGGTGGCTTGCGTTCTGGCGCTGTGGGGACTGGTGCGCTGGACGGACCGCAAGGCCGAACCGCAGTATCGCACCGAAACGGTCAGCCGCGGCGATCTGGTGGTCAGGGTGTCGGCCACCGGCACGCTGGAGCCGACCAACACGGTGGACATTTCTTCCGAACTGTCGGGGACGATCCGCGCCGTTCATGTCGATTTCAATGACAGGGTCGCCGTGGGCCAGGCGCTGGCCAGCCTGGACACTACGAAGCTGGAGGCGCAGAAAGCCGTGGCCGAAGCCAATGTCACGGCCGCCATCGCACGGTTGCGCCGGGCCGAAACGTCGCTGGCCGAACAGCGCGACAGCTATGACAGCGCCGTGGCGCTGGAACAGCGCGGCGTGACAAGCCCGCAGGCCCTGCTGACACGACGCGCCGCCTTCTACCGCGCGCAGGCCGATCTGAGCGTGGCCGACGCAGAGTTGAACGTGGCGCGCGCCAATCTGAAACTGGTCAAGGCCGATCTGGACAAGGGCTGCATCTGCGCCCCCATCAACGGCATCGTGCTGGATCGCACGGCATCCGTCGGGCAGATCGTCGCCTCGTCCCTGTCCGCGCCGGTTCTGTTCACCATCGCCGAGGACCTGACCCAGATGGAGGCGCAGGTCGCCATAGACGAGGCCGATATCGGCCTTGTCTCGGAAGGTGATGCGGCGGTTTTCACGGTCGATGCCTTCGACCGGCGCAGCTTTCCCGCAACCATCCGAATGATCCGTTATGCGTCGGAACCGCTGGATGGGGTCGTCAGCTATGTCGCGGTCCTCAGTGTCGACAACAAGGACCTGTCCTTGCGCCCCGGCATGACTGCAACGGCCGACATCATCGTGGAACAACGCGCGGGCGTGCTGAGCGTTCCCAATGCCGCCCTGCGCTATGCTCCGCCCGCGACAAGCGAGGAACGCGCGGGTGGCGGGCTCCTGGGGTTGATCATGCCCGAAAGGCCCGCCCCTCGACAGGACGATGGGAGCGGCCCCGCGGTCTGGGTGCTACGTGCAGGCGCCGCGGTTGAGGTGCCGGTCACGATCGGCAGCAGCGATGGCCGCATGACGGAAATCACCGGCGGGGACCTGGCCGAGGGCGAGGCCGTGATCACCGGACAGGCCGGATAGGAACATGCAGGACAGCCCCCCACTGATCGCGTTGCAGGGCATCACCCGCGTCTACGGGCAGGACGAGACGGAAGTCCGCGCGCTGGACGGTGTCGACCTGACCATTCGGGCGGGCGAGTTCGTCGCCATCATGGGGCCCAGCGGGTCGGGCAAGTCGACGGCCCTGAACGTGATCGGCTGCCTTGATCCGCCGACATCCGGGCGGTACCTGTTCAACGGTGTGGATGTCGCGGGACTTGACCGCGATCAACGTGCCTTGCTCAGGCGGCATTACCTTGGCTTCGTGTTCCAGGGCTTCAACCTGCTGCCGCGCGCCACCGCGCTGGAAAATGTCGAATTACCATTGATCTACAAGGGCTTGCCGCGTGCGGAACGGCATGCGCGCGCCATGCGGGCACTGGACCAGGTCGGTCTGTCCGGCCGGTCGCATCACGACCCTTCGGAACTGTCGGGCGGTCAGCAGCAGCGGGTCGCCATCGCGCGCGCGCTGGCGGGCGCACCGGACCTGATCCTGGCCGATGAACCCACGGGCAACCTGGACACCCACCGCTCGGTCGAGATCATGGAGCTGCTGGGCCAGTTGCGGGCCAGGGGCGGGCTGACCATCGTGATGGTCACCCATGAAGACGACATGGCCGCCTATGCCGACCGGATCATCTGGATGGTGGACGGGCGGATCGCGCGGGACACGCCCACCGCGCGGGGGAAAAGCCATGCTGTTTGAAACCATCCGCCTTGCGCTGCGGGCCATCGCGCGCAATGCGATGCGGTCGATCCTGACGGTTCTGGGCGTCGTGATCGGTGTGGCGGCCGTGATCGCCATGGTGACCGTCGGCCAGGGATCGTCCGAACAGGTCACGCGCGATGTGGCGAAACTGGGCACCAATGTGCTGATGATCCGTCCCGGACAGAACACGATGGGACCGCGCAGTTCCGTCACCTCTGAACGGTCCTTCGATCTGGGCGATGTCGCGCAGATCATCCGCGATCTGCCCCAGGTCGAAACGGCCAGTGCCGCGGAAAGCCGACAGATGGTGGCGGTCTTCGGCAACATCAATCACCGCACCATGGTGCAGGGTGTCGGCAATGCCTATCTTGCCGCGACGGACTGGCCCGTGGTGCTGGGCCGCTCTTTCCTTGCCGGAGAGGAACAGGCCGGGCGCGCCGTCTGCATCCTGGGCCAGACCGTGCGCGCGGAGTTCTTCGGCGCGGCCAACCCCGTGGGCGAGAAGATCCGCCTCAAGACCATGTCCTGCGAGGTCATCGGCGTTCTGGACAGCAAGGGGGCCTCCAGTTTCGGCACCGACCAGGATGACACGGTGATGATCCCGGTCCGCACGTTCCAGCGGCGCATCGCGGGCAGTTCCACTGTGAACATGATCTACGTCGCGGTGCGCGAGGACGTGCCGACCGACATGGCCCGCAGCGCGATCGAGACATTGCTGCGCGACATGCGGCGCATCGATCCAGGCGAGGAGGATGATTTCAACGTCATCGACATGAAGCAACTGGCCACGATGCTGACCGGGATCACCAATGTGCTGACCGGCCTGCTGGCGGCGGTGGCCGCCGTCAGCCTGCTGGTGGGCGGGATCGGGATCATGAACATCATGCTGGTCAGCGTGACCGAACGCACCCATGAGATCGGCATCCGCCTTGCCGTGGGCGCGCAGGCGCGACAGGTGCTTGCGCAATTCCTGGTCGAGGCGATCGTGCTGTCGCTGATGGGCGGCATCCTCGGGATCATGCTGGGCCTTGCGCTGGCGGCGGCGGCCGCGCGTTTCATGGTCATCCCCTATACGCCGGATCCTCTGGTCGTGCTGGGGGCCTTCGCCTTTTCCGCCATGGTGGGGGTGGTCTTCGGCTATCTGCCCGCGCGCCGCGCCGCGCGGCTGAACCCGATCGACGCGCTGCGGCATCAATGAACGGCAGGGACCGCGCCAGGCAGGTCGCGCTCACCCCCTTGTGCCGGTGCCCACATCCTCGGGCGCGACGGCCACGGATTTCAGAACCGCATGACAGGTCTGCCCCTCGGACAGCCCCATCGCTTCGGCCGACCGGCGGGTGATCCGCGCGCTCAGCCTTTGGCCGCCGATGTCCAGGGTGACCATGACGCCGGGGCCCTGGCCGCGGCGGATCTCGGTGATCGTGCCGGACAGGATGTTCAACGCCGATATTCCCCGTGGCACCTCGGTGGCCAGGATCACGTCCTGCGCCGCAATGCGCACCCGCACCACCCGGCCCGGCGCGGCCTCGATCCGGGGCAACCAGAGCGGCACCTCTCCGGCGGCAAGCTGGGACAGGCCATCGGCATGGTGGGCGACAACCCGCGCCGTCAGGATCGACGAGGCCCCGCGCGCGCCGACGGCCGCCACATCGCCCAGCACCTGCGCGGGTGGGCCGACCGCCGCGACCCTGCCCGCGCGCAACGCCACCACGGTGGTGGCCAGTCGGGCCACTTCGGCAGAGGCATGGCTGACGTAGAGGATGGGCACCGCCACCTCGTCGCGCAGCCTTTCGAAATAGGGCAGGATCTCGGCCTTGCGGGTCTCATCCAATGCGGCCAGGGGCTCATCCGCGAGGATCAGCCTGGGGGCTGCCAGCAGGGCGCGCCCGATCGCGACGCGTTGCTTTTCGCCACCCGACAAGGCGCCGGGGCGGCGGTCCAGCAGATGTTCCAACCCGAGGAGTTCCACCACCCGGTCAAGGCTTTCGCCCCGCGCGTCGCGGGGGGCGAACCAGCGCCCGAACAACAGGTTCTGCCTGACGCTCAGATGCGGGAAAAGCCGCCCCTCCTGAAAGACATAGCCCAGGCGACGCTTGTGCGGGGGCAGGACCCTGCGCGCATCGGTGTCCAACAGCACCAGGTCATCGGTGACGATCCGCCCCCTGTCCGGGCGCAAAAGTCCGGCGACCGCATTGATCACCGTGCTCTTTCCCGACCCCGACGGACCAAAAAGCACGGTGACGCCCGGCGGCGCCTCGAAGGCCACGTCCAGGTCGAAACCCGCGAATTGATGCCTGAGCGAAACCTGCAACGTCATCGGCCCGCCACCCGTCTGGCCACCCGCCGCGCGGCGACTTCGGACAGAAGCAATGCCGCCATGGCAATCACGACCGCGACGATCACCATGCGTCCGGCGCGATCCTCGGCGCCCGGGACCTGCAGCAGGGCATAGATGGCCGAGGGGATGGTCTGCGTCTGACCCGGAATGTTCGACACGAAGGTGATGGTCGCGCCGAATTCGCCCATCGCCTTGGCAAAGGCCAGGATCCAGCCCGCGATGATCCCCGGCAGGATCAGCGGCAGGGTGATGGTGACAAAGACCCATGCGGGCGAGGCGCCAAGCGTGCTGGCCGCCGCCTCAAGCTTGGGATCGACTGCTTCGATCGCCAGGCGTATGGCGCGGACCATCAGCGGAAAGGCCATGATGCCCGCTGCCAGCGCCGCACCTGTCCAGCGGAAGGACAGCACGATGCCGAACCATTGCTCCAGCCATTCACCCACGGGGCCGCGCCGCCCGAAGGCCAGAAGCAGCAGGTAGCCCGTGACGACGGGAGGCAGGATCAGCGGCAGATGGACGATCCCGTTCAGCACCTGCTTGCCCGGAAAGGACCAGCGCGCCAGCGCATAGGCAATGAAGATGCCGGGCGGCAGGCTGATGAGCGTGGCCCAGAACGACACGCGCAGGGACAGGCGCACAGCCTGCCATTCCTCGGGGCCAAGCCAGCTTGTCCAGTCGGCCCACATCAGCCGGGAAACCCGAAGCCGAAATCACGCCAGATCACCCGTGCCGCGTCCGATGACAGGTAATCAAGGAAGTCCTGCGCCACGGGGCTTTGCGATTGCGCGGTGATCGCGGCGGGATAGGTGATCGGCGCATGGCTGTCGGCGGGAAAGGTGGCGACGATGCCGACAGCCTCCGCGACCGCCGCATCGGTGGCATAGACGATGCCGAGGGGCGCCTCGTTCCGGGCGACGAAAGCCAGCGCCGCGCGCACGTTGTCGGATTGCGCGACCTTCGCGGCCACGCTGTCCCACAGGCCCAGGTGCTGCAGCGCGGCCTTGCCGTAGATACCCGCCGGCACCGCATCGACCAGCGCCATCGACAGCCGCCCGTCCCCCAGCAGACCTGCAAGGTCCAGCGCGCTGTCCAGTGTCACGGGGGCCGCATCGCCGCCATGGGCGATCAGCACCAGACTGTTGGCCAGGATGTCGCGCCGCGTGCCCGCGCGCAGATCGCCCGTGGCTGCGACCGCATCCATCCAGTCCTGGCTGGCCGAGATGTACAGATCCGCGGGCGCCCCCTGCTGGATCTGGCGCGCAAGGGCCGATGACCCGGCAAAGGACAAGACCACCCGGTGACCTGTTGCAGCAGTCCAGGCATCGGCCACGCGGCCCAGCGCATCGGTCAGGCTGGAGGCCGCGAAAACCGTCACCTCTGCCGCCGTCGCGCAAAGCGGTGCTGCTGGCAGAAGGGCCAGGGCAAGGGCAAGGCGACGAATGGCAGGCCCAAACATGGGGGGAAGACTCTCTCAGATATGTTTTCCGGAACATATCGCCAAAGCCCCCTGCAGGTTGCAAGCGTTATTTTTCGCAGGGAATATCGCCTGATTGCGCAGATGCGGGTGACGGACGCGCCCGACCTGCCTGTTGATCAGGCCTGCGCAGGTTGCAGGGCGCAACCTTCGACAGTGACGCGGTGCATGTAGCGGCGATACCCGTGATAGTCGTTGATCGCCTTGTGCCAGGTCGCCCGATTGTCCCACATCGTGACATCACCGACATTCCATGAGACGCGCGCCTGGTATTCCGGTTTGCGGCATTGCGCATAGATCATCTCGAGGATGGCGGCGGATTCCCCCGGCAAAAGCCCCTCGATCCTCGTGGTGAACTGCGGATTCACGAACAGCCCCTCACGTCCCGAAAGCGGGTGCCGGATCACGACCGGATGCAGGACATCCTGTGTGGCAAGTGCTGCATTGCCGATGCGACCGGACTGCGCCGCTTCCGAGTTGCCTTGCGTTTCCCCGAAGACATGCCGCGAGGAATGCCATGCAGACAAGCCACGCAGCATCCGGCGCACCGGTTCCGACAGGCTTTCGAAGACATCCGCCATCGAGACAAAGACCGTGTCGCCACCATGTGGAGGCACCTCGAGCGCATGCAGGATCGACCCCGTCGCAGGCGCAACATCGTAGGAATGATCGGTATGCCACTCCTCGCCGATTGCACCTTTCTGATCCTTTTCCTTGAGGACCAGGGCAACCTCGGGATGGCTTTCAAGCTTGGTGAAGAAACGGTTGACGTTGATCGGACCAAACCGCCGGGCAAAGGCCAGATGGTCGTCCGGCGTCAGTCTTTGCCCCCTGATCACGATCACCGAATACTGGATGAACGCCTCTTTGATGGCGTCAAAGCAGGCCGGATCACGCAGATCCGCGCCGGAAATCTCGGCCCCGAACAGGCCCGTCAACTTTCTGATGTGCATGGGATGTCCTTTCGCGCATGACACAAGGCTATCCAGCGTGCAAAGGTTGGCAAAGACGATTATTCAACGCTACAAGGACGTTTTTTCTTGCTTAAGTACACATTGCGCCAACTGGAGCATTTCGTGGCGGTCACCAATGCAGGCGGGATCGCGCAGGCAGCCCGCCTTCTGGGTCTGTCACCGGCAGCCATCGCGGCCTCGGTCGGCCGGCTGGAAGAGGTGCCTGCCTCAGCCAGCCTGGTCAGGTTCACCGCGCTCTGCGCCCAAGTTGTCATGCAAGGTATCGCGTCCCGTGCCCAACAACCTCAGGCCGGTTTGGGGTCACGTGCCAGATAGGCATGCCACAGCAGATAAAGCAGCGTGACCGCCAACCCCGGCCCGAACCAGAGCGGATCGCGCATCAGCACGATCACCGCCAAGGCAAGCCGCAAGGCGGTTTCCCAACTGGCCAGCGCGTGGCGGTCATACCGGGTCAGAGCGCTGGCGATCAGGTAAAGCCCGATCCCCAGCCGTGGCAGCAACAGCGCCAGCGCGGCCCAATCCACACCCGGGCCATAGCCCTGCAGGAACACCGCTGATCCCGGCGGCGCGGCGGGATCCAACTTGGCCGCATCGATCAGCAGAAGTTCGGGATAAAAGGCAAAGACGAAGGGCAGCACGAACATCACCACACCCGATCGCACGGCCGAAAACCCCGTCGCCATCGGATCGGCCCGCGTGATCGAAGCCGCGGCAAAGGCGGCAATGGCCACGGGTGGTGTGATGGCCGAGGCCACGGCAAAGAAGAAGATGAACATATGCGCGGTGAACGTGGCGATGCCCAGCCCCACGACCAGCGGCCCCATAAGCAGCGCCACATTCACATAGGCCGGCACCGTGGGCATGCCCATGCCCAGCAGGATCGCCATCAGCATGGTCACGAAAAGGGCCGCGAAAAGGAAGACGCCATCCGTCTGCAAATCCGGCCCGAAGGCGCGCAACATGCCAAGGACATCGCGCGCGATGAAGCCGGACAGTCCGGTGAAATTCAGGCAGAAGTCGATGATCGAAACAGACAGGAACATCAGGTAGAGCGTCGAAATGGTGACGCCCGCGTCAGCCAGCGCATCGATCAACTGGCCGGGCCGCTTGCGGAATTCGGGATCAAGGAAAAACAGGCAAGACAGCAGCACCAGCGCCCACCAGCCCGCCGATCCCGCGTCGCCGGCCGAATTCTGGATCAGCTGATAGATCCAGGGCAGGTTCTCGGCCCGGCATATGCCGTTCAGCCAGATCTGCTCGACCCCCAGAAATGCGCCCAGCGGCCCGCATCCGACCGCATCCTTGGGCGTGACCAGCAGCACCAGGATCAACAGGATCGGGGCGAAGATCATCACCAGGTTCAGCTTGTCCTGTCCGGTCAGCAGCATGTCGGGGGTCTTGTCGCCGACCGCCTCGATCCCCTGCTTGCGGGCCTCGAAGACCACGGTCAGGAACAGACAGCCGAAATAGGCCAGCGCCGGGATGATCGCGGCAAAGACCACCTCGCGGTAGGGGGTCACGGTCATCGCAGCCAGCACGAAGGCCGCCACACCCATCACCGGCGGCATGATCTGCCCCCCGGACGAGGCCGCGGCCTCGACCCCGCCGGAAAAGACCCGGCCAAAGCCGCGCTTCAGCATCATGGGGATCGTCAGGACGCCCGTTGACAGCACGTTGACGACCGGACCGCCCGAAATGGTGCCGAACAGCGCCGATGACACGATGGCGGCATGGGCGGGGCCGCCGCGCAGGCGCCGCGTCCACAGGAACGCCAGCTTGATCAGCGACTTGCCCCCGGCCGAAATGCCGAAGAGCGAGCCAAGCACGATATAGGGAAAGACCGAATTCAGCAGGATGCCCATGAAGCGGCCCATCAGGCCCTGCGCGTTGTTGACCAGGATGTCTTCCACATTGGGGCGCCCGTCCATCAGGCTGCGCGGTTCGCCGCCCAGCTTGGTGATCAGGTACTTGTTCATGTCGTCGGCCCCGAAGGCATACCACACCAGCACCGTGGCCAGGGTATAGGCCGCGATCAGGATCGCCACCGCGACCAGGGGAAACCCCCAGACGCGCACGTTATAGCCCAGGAAAACCGCCAGCGCCCCGCCGACCACGACGAAGATCCAGCCGCCCAGCGTCTGCACGCAGGCGGGATCCTCGACCGAATTCGGCTCGGGCAGGCCATAGAGCGCGGCGAATTCCTTTTCCTCTTCCAGGGCGCGCGCCAGCAGGTCGGCGCGCAGCCCAGTGGCCCGGTCGATCAGGCAGATCGAGTCGATCTCGATCATGTAGGACAGGGACACGACAAGAGCCGTGACAACCAGCAGGACATCCATGATCGCGCCCAGGCGCAGCTTGAGCGGGCCAACCTCGCGGGCGCGAAAATCGGCCCAGAAGGAATGGTGCAGGGCGACAATCGTCATCATCAGCACGAAGGCCAGCGGGTAGAGCCACTGATAGGGAAACTTGCGGATGGCGAAGGCGGGGTTGTCGCTCAGGTCCTGAAAGAAGCTGTCCAGACCCGGTATCGACGGGATGGTGTTCAGAAGGCCGATCCCCACCAGCACCAGCCCAAGGACCCGCGCGATGCGTTTCAGCGTAACGTCAGGGCGACGCCCGGTGTCGGTCGTGGTCATGACGGCCTCGGTGGTCTGGGGAACGGGGGGCAAGGGGGCGGCCGGGCCGCCCCCGCCGGATCACTTCGCGCAGTCCGGGATGGCATATCCCGCCTCTTCCCAGGCCGCGACCGCGCCGGGGTGGTATTTCAGCGACAGGCCATTGCACAGGCCGGTCACATCGGCATCGACCACGTCATAGTTCACGTTCCCCGCATAGGGCGAGCGCGTCTTCAACTCGGGCAGGGTTGCGATATATGCCGCGACGATGGCCTTGACCACGTCATCGGGCAGGTCGGCGCGCGCCACGGTTGCGAAAGGCACGCCCGGCGACCGGAACATCCCGTCCTCGGAAATCAGCGTGACGCCGCTTCCCTCGGCATATCCCATTTCCTCGCCCTTGATGACGACCGGCGCATTGCCGGGGGCCTTGAGGAATTTCTGCATCCCTTCGCTTTCCCAGATCTCCTTGGGAAACGAGATGATGTTGACATTGCCCGCCGCCAGCGCGGTCACGACGCGATCGGACGGAAAAGTGATCGGCACCATGAAGGCTTCGGCGGACCCATCGACCAGAGTGGTGGGCAGCTGTCCCCAGTTGGTCTGCAGACCCTTGTAGTCTTCGCCATCCTTGAAACCGCCGGATCCCAGCTGCAGGGTCTGGCGTCCAACGGTCAGCGCCGCACCCGAGGGCGGGCCGTTCCAGACCGTGCGCCCCTTGATATCGGTATAGCTGTTGATCCCCGACACGACCGGCGCAAAGAGGCCATATGCCCCTGCATTATAGGTATAGAGAACCTTGACGTTCGGCGCGATTTCCTGGCCACGTTCACCCACGCTGCTGAAGGGGCCACGGCCCTTTTCCAGCAGGAAATGCAGCAGCGTCGGGGCGGTCGCGATATCCGACTTTCCCTCGGCCACGTTGAGCATGGAATTGGTGGCGGTCTGCCCTTCCTGCACCTGCAGGTTCGCAATCCCCATGCGGCCCACGACATCGGCCAGATGCAGCGTGGACAGATGCGGCGAATTCCCCGCGCTGGATGTCTCGACTGTCAGGTTGGCCTGCGCCATGGCCATCTGGCCACTCAGCATCAGGCCGGCAATCATGGCGGTCGTCCGTGTCGATCTTGAAAACATGTGTCCTCTCCCTTTGATTTATGGCGGGGCCTCCTCCTGCCCCGCTCTGTTCAGTCCCTTGATCCTGTTCCTCGCATGTCACGGACCCTGCGGCCCACGTATTTGGCCACCAGTTCCGGCTCCAGATCGCCCTCCTCGACGATACCGATCAGAACGCCCTTGCGCGCGGTCTTGCCCCGCGCCGCCATCAGCGTGGCATTGGTGATCGTGGTGCGCGCGCCCGGACGACGCGCCCAGGCGAACAGCTTGTCATAAAGTGTCTGCCGGATATCGGCATGCGCCTCGGATGCACCAAGATCCGAGACCTCGCCGGGGTCGTTGTCCAGATCGAACAGCATCGGGCGGAACCCGCCTTCGAAATGGACCATCTTCCAATGCCCGTCGAAGACCATGAACATCCGCGCGTCCTTGGGATGCAGACCCAGCTTGCCGGCCAGCGGCGTGGCGGAATAGTCGTATTCGCAGAAAACCGCATCGCGGGCGGGCGCATCGCCACCACGCAGCAGCGGCAAGAGAGAGCGCCCCTCGAGGACATGATCCAGCCGGGCGGCGTCGCCGCCTGCCACATCGACGAAAGTGGGCAACAGGTCGATGCATTCGACCAGCGCATCGCAGACCGTGCCGCGCGCGGCATCGGCCTCTTCCGAGGGGTCATAGATGATCAGTGGCACCCGCACGCTGGCATCCTGGAAAAAGGTCTTTTCGCCCATCCAGTGATCACCCATGAAGTCGCCGTGATCCGAGGTGACGACGATCAGCGTGTCGTCCATGCGCCCGGTGTTTTCCAGCCAGTCGAACAGCACGCCCATCTGGTCGTCGCATTGCTTGATCAGGCCCATGTAGGCACGCAAGACCTTGTCGCGCGTATCGTCACGCGCAAAGGCGCGACCCACTGGCGCGTTCTGAAATCCCTTGAAGACAGGGTGATCCGTCTCGCGTTCGGCTTGCGTGGCCACGCGGGGCAGGAAATCCTGCGGCCCGAACATCGAGGCATAGGGTTCGGGCACGATATAGGGCCAGTGCGGCTTGATATAGCTGAGGTGGCAGCACCAGGGCTGGCTGGCCCCCGCGATGAACTCCATCCCGCGCCGCGTCAGATAGGGGGTTTCGCTGTCTTCTTCGCGGATATTGGCGGGCTTATCCGAGTTGTTGAGGAACCAGCCCGACAGCACATTGCCATCGTCATCGATGCCGGAATTGGCATGGTCATGCCAGGGGTTGTCGCCCTCATAACCCTTTTCGCGCAGGTACGCGTTGTATTTCAGCGCACCGCCGGGATCGTAGTAGCCGTCAGGGCCCTCGGGGCGCATGCCGTCGTCGCGCTCGAAGATGTCGAAACCACATTCCGACACGCGCGCACCGATCACGCTGTCGGGTTCCAGCCCAAGGCGGCGCATGCCTTCGGCGTCGGCCTTCATATGGGTCTTGCCGACCAGCCAGCAGCCCATGCCGAGGTCGCGCAAATGGTCGCCCATGGTCAGCTCGCCAACCTTCAGCGGCACATTGTTCCAACTGGCCCCGTGCGAATGCACATAGCGCCCGGTATAGGTCGACATCCGCGAGGGCCCGCAGAGCGGCGACTGGATATAGGCGCGGTCGAACCGGACCCCCATCGCCGCCAGCCGGTCGATTTGCGGGGTTTTCAGATGCGGATGACCATAACAGGACAGGTAATCCCACCGCAGCTGGTCAAACATGATGAACAGAATGTTCCGTGGCTTTGCCATCGGCGCTGATCCCCTCCCTGCAAGGTCCGATGCTTGTTTCGCGCGGTCCCTTGGGGTCAGGCTAGCAGCCAAGACAGCGTTGCGGAAATAGATTACGCAATCACGTCATATCATTTTCGGCATATCAGGCATAGACTTGGGCAGCGCGGCGCATGTGGTCGCGCAGCAGCGCGGCTTCGGGCGTCGGACTGCGGTCACTGGCATAGGTCATGCCGACCGAACCCATCAGTTCTTCGCTCTGCAGGCCCAGCCGCACCAGCCGGCCCTCTGCCAGTTCGCCCCGCACGGCGCCAAGGGGGACGCAGGCCACCGCGTGACTGGAGGACAGGAAAGTGCGTGTGAACTCGAAGGACACGGTCTCGATCTTGTTGGGAAAGGGGCCATGGCCGCGCGCGGTCACGAACTTGTCCAGCTCCATGCGGATGATCGTGCCGGGCATCGGCACTACGACCAGACCGGCCCGGATGTCTTCAAGTGTCACGGCTTCGGGTGCTGCCGCGAAAGGATGATCGCGATCCACCACGAAGATCAGCGGTTCGAAGTAAAGATGCTCGAACCGGATGCCGGGCATGTAGTCCAGCGCCAGCAGCCGCCCGATGATAAAGTCGATCTCGGCCCGGTGCAGACGTGCGACAAGTTCGGGGATCGACGCCCAGTAAAGGCGCAGATCGACCTCGGGCGCCTCTACCTTGAAACTGGCCGCAGCCTCGACCGCCAGGGTCCGCGAGACATTGGGCAGCATCCCGATCGCCACAACCGGCACGGGCGAGCCGCCCGCCGCAAGCCGCGTGCCTGCCTCAAGCTGCGACAGCGCGGTATCGACATGCCGGCGCAGGGCCGTGCCGGCCTCGGTCAGGGACAGGCCACGCCCGGTGCGGTGAAACAGAGGCTGGCCGATCAGCGCCTCAAGCTCGGACAGGGTGCGCGAAAGGGCAGGCTGCGAACTGCCCAGACGCTCGGCGGCGGCTGTCACCGACCCGTGCAGGGCCACAGCCTGAAAGCAACGCAGGTGGCGCATGCGCAGCCTGGAAAACGCCTGGTTCATGATCCGCCTTTGATGCTTACAGGACGCGGGCCAGAGAAACGCCCCGCCCGGCCCCTGTCAAGCGTGGTGGGCCCAAGCGGCATTGCCAGTGGCCGCGGCTCGCCCTAGGCTTTGGCCGTAGACCCAAGGAGGCCGGATTGCCCAAGATCGCCCGTATCGAGACCTTTCATACCGAATTCGTCTGTTTCGTGCGCATCACCGCCGATGATGGCGCATTCGGCTGGGGGCAGACCTCGACCTATAACGCCGACATCACGGCGCTGGTCCTGCATCGCCAGATCGTGCCCTGGGCGCTTGGCGCGGATTGCGAGGACATCGCGGGGCTAGTGCATCTGATCGAGCGGCGCGAGCACAAATATCCCGGCACCTATCGCTGCCGTGCGCTGGCCGGGCTGGACACGGCCCTGTGGGACATGGCGGGGCGGCGGGCGGGCAAATCCGTGGCCAGCCTGCTGGGCGGCGCGCCCGGCCGCATCCGCGCCTATGCCAGTTCGATGAAGCGCGACATCACCCCCGCCGATGAGGCCGAACGCCTGACCCGGCTTTGCGCCGAACAGGGTTTTACCGCCGCCAAGTGGCGCATCGGCGCGGAATGCGGCGAGGATGTTGATGAATGGCCCGGTCGCACCGAAGAGATCATTCCGGTGATGGCCCGCGCCCTGGGCGACGGGATCGACAAGCTGGTCGATGCGAATTCCGGCTTTTCGGTACCGCGCGCCATCGCGGTGGGCCGGATGCTGCAGGATCACGGGATCGGCCACTATGAGGAACCCGTCCCCTACTGGGACCTCGAGGCGACGCGCGCCGTGACCCAGGCGCTTGAGGTCGATGTGACCGGCGGCGAACAGGACTGGGACCTGTCGACATGGGGCCGGATGATCGACATGCGCGCCTTGGATGTGGTGCAGCCCGACGTGATGTACCTGGGCGGCATGGCGCGGACCTTGCAGGTGGCGCGCATGGCCGAAGCGGCCGGACTGCCCTGCACACCGCATGCGGCCAACCTGTCACTTGTCACCATGTGCACCATGCATCTTCTGGCGGCGATCCCGAATGCGGGCAAATACCTCGAACTGTCGATCGAGGGGGACGACTATTACCCGTGGCAGCGCGACCTGTTCCTTGGACAGCCCTTTGCCGTGTCGGACGGGCATGTGACCGTCACCGACACACCCGGCTGGGGGCTGGAGATCAACCCCGCCTGGCTGGAGCGCGCGACCTATACCGAAGCCGCGCTGGACAGTTTCCGGCCCAGCGCCTACGGCGCGCTCTATCACAAGGCCAGCGGCACCTGACGCCCTAAAGCAGTGCCTTGGCCATCATCATGTGCACGCCCTTCTCGCGGTTGACGGTCTGCGTGATCCGCAGATCGCCCGCCAGCGAGCACAGCATGTAAGCCTCTTCGCGCGAGATGCCGGACCGCGCCGCCACCAGCGTGATCATCCGGCGCAATGCGATCTCGACGCAGCGGTCCAGATCGGCATGCATGCCCATGGTGATCAGATGGGTCGGGGTTTCCGCCTCGGGGTATGTCACGTCCATGTCGCGGCGGATCGTCAGGCGAAAGCGCCCCTGCAAGGCGGTTTCGATCGCGGTCACGCAGACCTCGCCGTCGCCTTGCGCGCCATGCCCGTCACCGCAGGAAAACAGCGCCCCTTCGGCGTGGACAGGCAGGTAAAGCGTGGTGCCCGCCACCAGTTCCTTGTTGTCCAGGTTGCCGCCATGGGCGCGCGGCTCGATCGTCGAGATCCGACCCCATGCGGCAGGCGGTGCCACGGCCATTACGCCAAAGAAGGGCGCAAGCGGCAGCTTCAGCCCCCAGGGCAGTGTCGCCTCGGACCGCGCGACGTCCAGCGGGACGGTCATGTGGTGATACTGCGGAAAATCCTGCGGCAGGGTGCCTGACAGGGGCCGGATGAAGGTATAGCCCCAGTTCTGGCGCAGCCGCACATCAAGGATATCCACCTGCAGCACGTCGCCCGGCATGGCGCCTTCCACGGCAACGGGCCCGGTCAGGATATGGCCCGGCACGGTTGGCACGCCGGCGGCATGGATTTCCAGCAATTCGGGCGGCACATCAAAGCCCGGCCCCGGCAGAACGTTCGGCCCGCCCGAGACGGTGTTGATGGTCACCTCGTCACCGCTTGCCACGGTGGCAACAGGCGGCAGATCGGCATTGAAGAAACCCCAATGGCAGGTCTTTGGTCCGGCGTTCACGATCATCGGAAATGTCCTTGCTGTTCCGGGTCTTCCCCCGTTGCAGCGGTTCTACGTGAGGCGGCGCGGAATTGGAAAGCGGAACTGCGCGGCCTGCGGCCGTTCCGGCGGCAATGGGCGAAAAACGGGCCAACCGGGCGTCAGGCGGTCAAATCCCGGCCAGATAGCCACTTAATTCTTGCGACTTCGGCACGGGACCGTGAAACTTGAGGGCATGACGACATCAATACCTCTCGTTGTCTTCACCGATCTTGACGGGACCTTGCTGGACCATGTCACCTATGATTGGGAACCGGCAAGACCGGCGCTTGCGGAACTGGCCCGGATCGGTGCGCCCGTCGTGCTGTCCAGCAGCAAGACCGCAGCGGAAATCGCGCAGTTGCAGGATCGCTTGGGCCTGACGGGTCATCTGGCCATTTGCGAGAACGGCTGCGGGCTGATCGGTGCGCGGCAAGGGGCAGGACCAGGCGATCATGCCGCGCTGCGCCGGGAGCTGGACCGCCTGCCCCCGGCCCTGAGGCAGGGCTTTCGTGGCTTCACCGACATGCATCTGTCCGAGGTGATGGATCTGACGGGCTTGTCACGTGACGATGCGGCAAGGGCGAAGGCGCGTGATTTTTCCGAGCCGGGGCTCTGGCTGGGGGACGATGCCGGGCGGGCGGCCTTTGTCGCGGCCCTGGGCGCGCGCGGCGTGACCGCCCGGCAAGGCGGGCGTTTTCTGACCCTGTCCGTCGGCGGCAGCAAGGCAGACCGCATGGCCGAAGTGATCGCCCATTACCGACCGGCGCGGACAATCGCCCTGGGCGACGCCCCCAATGACATCGAGATGCTGGAGGCGGCCGATATCGGCGTGATCGTCGGCAATCCGCATCACAGCCCCCTGCCCCGCCTTCGGGGCGAGGATACAGGGCGGATCATCCGCACGGATCGGCCCGGCCCGGTGGGCTGGAACAGGGCCGTTCTGGCGCTACTCGACAGGCTTGGCCTGCAGAAGGATAGGCAAGGTCATGGTTGATTTTCATCAGAACGGGCACATCGCCACGCTGCACAATCTGCGGACGCGCGCCCTGCCGGACATGACCTACGAGCTGGAGACCTTCGCGCAGACCCGCAAGATGTCGCTGATCCTGCCCTGCCTTTATTCCGAGCTTGAGACGGAAGCGATGCCGCAGATCCTGTCCGAGCTGTCGCGCGTCACCTATCTGCACCGGATCATCATCGGCCTGGACCGGGCCGATGCCGCGCAGTTCCGCCATGCCCGCGATTTCTTTGCAGCCCTTGGCCAGAACCACGTGGTGATCTGGAACGACAGCCCCCGGATGCAAGAAATGGAGGCGCGGCTGGCCAGCATGGGTCTTGGCCCCGCCGAACCCGGCAAGGGAAAGAATGTCTGGACCTCGATCGGCTATCTGATCGGCTGCCAGGACAGTGCGGTCATGGCGATCCATGATTGCGATATCCTGACCTATACCAACGAACTGCTGGCGCGGCTGATCTATCCGGTCGCCAACCCGACCTTTCCGTTCCAGGTCGCCAAGGGGTATTATGCGCGCATCGGCCAGGACAAGCTGAACGGGCGGGTCACGCGGCTGCTGGTCAGCCCGCTGCTGATCGCGCTCAAGCGCGTGGTGGGGGATCGCGACTATCTCGATTACCTGCGCAGCTTCCGCTATCCGCTGTCGGGCGAATTCGCCATGCGCACCAATATCCTGCCCGACCTGCGCATTCCTTCGGACTGGGGGCTGGAAATCGGCGTGCTGTCCGAGGCCTGGCGCAACCTGGCACCCTCCGCCGTCTGCCAGGTCGAGATCGCGGATGCCTATGATCACAAGCACCAGACCCTCAGCCCCGAGGACGCGACAACCGGGCTGAACCGCATGTCCACCGATATCTGCAAGGCGATCTTTCGCAAGCTGGCGGCGGATGGCACCGTCTTCACCAACAATGTCTTCCGCACCCTCAAGGCCACCTATTACCGCAGCGCGCTGGACCTGCTTGAGGCCTATCATTCGGACGCGAAGATGAACGGCCTGACGCTGGACCGGCACGGCGAGGAAGCCTCGATCGAACTGTTCGCCGAAAACATCATGCGCGCAGGTCAGACATTCCTCGAGAACCCGCACGAGACGCCGTTCATCCCGACATGGAACCGGATCCACGCGGCGGACCCTGACTTCCTGCGTGACCTTCAGACCGCCGTGGCCCGGGACGCGGAAGAGCATCAGTAGCGCAGATTGCTGATCCAGAGGCATTGATAGGGGGCCAGGACGATGTCCTGGTCATCGATCGCCGCCCCCGTCAGAAGATCGGTCCAGTCTTCGTCCTCGATCAGGTTCAGGCGCATGATCGGCAGCGTCACCGTATCGGCGCTGACATTGTGCAGCGCAAAGATCGACTGCTGCCGGTCCAGGCTTTGCCGCCACAGGCCGAACAGGCGGTCATCGCCGGTATGGATGGTGAATTGCGTGGCATTGGGATGGAACGCGGCCTGCCGCCGCCGGATACGCAGGCGCACGCGCAGCCCCTGCATGACCTGCGCCTGATCAGTGGCGGGGTCCGCCAGCCTGTCCTGCAGCGCGGGATAGTCCCAACGATGCCGATTGATCGCCCGGTTCATGCCCCGCTTCTCGACACTCTCGTGATCATTCGGGGTCGCCAGCATCGAATGGATATAGAAAGCGGGGATCCCTTCAAGCGACATCACGATGGTCTGCGAACACAGGAAACGGGCGATATGGTGATCATCCGGCCCTTCCAGCGTCTGGCGCATCGCGTCGAAGAAGGTGGTGTTCAGTTCATAAGGCGCCTCGCCCCCGCCGGGCAGGGCGCGCATGGACACCAGCCCGCCGATCCGCTGCACGGTCTGGATCACCGCGGCCTGATCGGCGGCCGACAGCAACCCCTCGGCCGGGCGCATCCCGATCCCGTCATGGCTGGCGGTGAAATTCAGATAGGCGCAGCCCAGCGGCGCGGGCGGCATCCTGCGTTGCCATTCCACCAGATGCCTTGCCGATCCCGACATCATCGCATGCAGGATCAGCGGCGGCAGGGGGAAGTTGTAGATCACATGCGCCTCGTCGCCCTTGCCAAAATAGCTCAGGTTCTCGGCCTTGGGGACATTGGTCTCGGTCACCAGGATCACGGGTTCGACGGCATAATCACACAGCAGCCGGATCAGTTTCACGATGGCATGGGTCTGCGGCAGATGGACCGAGGGCGATCCGACTTCTTTCCAGAGGAAAGCCACCGCATCCAGCCGGATGATCCGCACGCCATTGTCCAGATGCAGGCGGATGATCCACAGGAATTCCAGCAAGACTTCGGGGTTGCGAAAATCCAGGTCGATCTGGTCATGGCTGAAAGTGCACCAGACATGGCGCAGGCCGTTCGCGGTCTCGACAGGCTGCAGCAGCGGCGTGGTGCGCGGGCGCACCACCATGCCCAGGTCATCCTCGGGCGAGGCCTCGAAGAAGAACCGGTCATGCGGTGGCTTGCCCTGCCGATAGGCGTTGAACCAGGGGCCCTGGCTGGACACGTGGTTCAGCACCAGGTCCGACATCAGGTTGAACGTCCCGGCGATGCGGTTGATGTCGGACCAGTCGCCCAACTGCGTGTTGACCGCGCGGAAATCGGTCACCGCGAACCCGTCATCCGAAGTATAGGGAAAGAACGGCAGCACATGCACGCCGTTGACCATGTCGCGAAGGTAGCGGTGCAGGAAATCGTTCAGCAGGTCCAGCGGCTTGTGGGATCCGTCCAGCAGCGAATTGCCATAGGTGATCAGCAGCACGTCGCCCTGCGACCACAGTCGGTTGTCCCTGGTCCGGGCCCTTTTGCGGCGATGCAGGCCATCGGGCCAGAAGGCGGCCATGCACTGTCGCGCCAGATCGGCAGGATCATGATCCGGGTAGATGCGCGCCACCAATGCCGCCAGCGCGCGGTCGAATGAATGCGTGTCGGACTTCTTCGGGGCCTGTGTATCCATCAGGCCAACCAAGCACATCCCTGCCCCGCTGACAAATCTCTGCCGACCTCTTTGGCCCTGCGCCCGGACCATGGTGTGCACTGGCCCTCCGTTCCGATCATCTTTGCAGCAGACCTGCCCCTTTTGCGGTCAGAACCGTGCCGCCCGGCGTCGGTGGTGGCGGTCACTTCGTTCTTGTTGCCCAAGCGAAGGCCGTCCCCCTCCGGCAGAACGGCCAGGCTCTGCCGCATGCGGGCTGGACGGTTTGGGACACTAGATCAGGGGGCTTATTCGATCGCTGAATTGCCCACTGCGACAGGATTGGAAAATGACATTCACGATGCCTCGCCGCCCCGTGCTTCAGATAAATCATTGTATCAGTCGACGATTTTCACCAAGCGTTGCCATATGCATTTTGATGACGGCTGCCGGCGCGATGCATGTGCTCTCTTTCCGCAGTGGCCGCAGCAATCATGACATCTGCAGGTCGCGATACCATCGAAAGCGGCCCTCTACGCGATCATCAGTGCCATCGCTGCTCTTGTGGACCTGCATGTCCTGATCCTTTCGTGTCTGGAAACCGACAGTCCCCGTCGCCATGGTGCCCACTGGTGTAGCCTGGCATCCAGATATCGGACAGATCATCAGCTTTGCTGCGCGTTCAAAGTGTCTGATCCGACTTCGCGATGCAGAATGGTCCGTGTGACAGTAAGGTTGGCCGTCATGCCCTGTCGCTCCCCGACAGGTTATCTGCGCTGCGCTGTGACAAAAGCCGGGTTTGCAATGTGCCAAGTGGCGTGCACGTCCGCACCTGTTCGGCGGACAGTAGCGCTGTCATCGATTGCGCCGCGACAGCAAGATTAAGCGCACGGGCGAGCCCGGACAACTCCTGACGGATCCGGTCGGCGTCCTGCAAGTCCTGGGCCAAGGTGCGGACATGCGTGTCATCCGTCCGGACGCCATCAGGCTTGCCCGCAAAGTGGGACAGCAGCGCCCCCATCGACGTATCGAGCTTTTCAGCCGCAAGCGCAATCCGCGCAGCCTCCCGTGCGCAGGCTGCAAGCAGGTCGTGGACCGGGACAACATCAGCGACCTCGTGTGTCGCGGTTGCCTCTTGCTGGCTTTCATCGATCACGATCACAGTGGACCTACCACCTTTTCGATGCAGACCTTGAGGCTGAGAGTGGAAAACGGCTTGGCGATGAAATTGTTCATCCCGAGGAAATGGCCTCGTTCGATCAGCGCGCGGTCCGCGCGCCCGGTCATCAGGATGAAGCCGATCCTCTGCGTCGAGCGGTTCAAGCGTAGCGCCTCGAGCAAAGCAATCCCATCCATTCCGGGCATGTTGTAGTCCGAGAGCACCAGATGCACCGGGGCCGCCGTCAGACGTTTCAGCGCCATCGCTCCGTCCTTCTCGTACTGGACATTGCGAATCCCGATCTCGAGAAGTGATTGCTCGACCAGTCCACGACTGATCGTCATGTCATCTACCACCATCAGTTGGAGCGAGTTCTTGAGCGACATGGTTTTCAGTTCCTTCCATCGTGCTGCAGTCCCGACAAAAGGTCGGTGTCTGTGATCGTTCGGCCCGATCGCCGGTATTCGGTCCAACCCACCGAGTCGAAGTAGGGCTCCAGCGCCACGTCGAGGCGTTCGGAATGGCCCAGAAAGAGCGTACCACCAGCCCGCAGGCGCGCCGCGAAACGCATGAGGAGCCTGCGGCGTGTTTCATCGTCGAAATAGATGAAGACGTTCCGGCAGAAGATCACGTCGAAGGATCCCTGGAAGGGCCAAGGCCCCAACAGGTTCAAGACTTCGAACCGGATCAGGTCACGCAGCGCGGGGACGGTGGCGAACCGCCCCGGCACCGAACCGTCCTCGATACAGTTTCGCAGTGCGAGCGGTGGCGCATCACCAAGCAGCCCGCGGTCATACTCCCCGCTGCGGGCCTGCTCGATCACCTTCGGATCGATATCCGTGGCAAGGATCAACACATCCTGGCGCGAGAAGTCGGGAATGGCGTCAAGCAGCGCCGCAGCAATGCTGCAGGCCTCCTGCCCGGTCGAACAGCCTGCCGACCAAAGCCGCACCCGGTTGCCGGACTTGGCGCGGGCCAGAAGGTCTGGCGCCATGCGCACCAGTGACTCGAAATGGTGCGGTTCCCTGTAGAAGCCTGTCACGTTCGTGGTAATCGCCGAGATCAGCGCCGAACGCTCTTCCTCACCCTCCGGAGAGGTGACGAGCCGGATATAGGCCGTAAAGCCGGGCAACATCAGCTGCCTCAACCTGCGCGTAAGGCGCGAAATCAGCATGCTGCGTTTGGTCTCGCCGATCACGATCCCGGTCTCTCGATGGATAAGTGCCGCGAGTGTCGCGAAATCGGTATCCGACAGCGACATGGTCGCTTCGCCCGACCAGCGCATTCTGGCGTCCTGCATGGGGGAGTTCACGCCAGAACCTCATGCTTCACCACAGTGCCAAAGTTCACGATGGCTGCCCTCCGGCAGATCGCGGCAGGATCTTGTCCATGTCCAGCTTGCGCAAGATCCGGCCATCATCATGCGTTATGAGGTTGGTGATGAAGGCGCGGGTGGGATCCGGTCCAACGTCAGGCACAGGCTTCACCGAGCCTTCATCTATACCGAGGATATCCGAGACGACATCGGCGAGCAGGCCGACCGTCTGACTGTTCACGGATACGATGATCACAACATGCCGTGGCGTGGGCACCGTCTGGGGCAAGCCGAGGCGTGCCGCAAGATCGACCACTGCAACAACGGTTCCGCGCAAGTTGATCACGCCGGTTATATGGGGGGGCGAGTGAGGCAACACCGTCGTCGGCGACCAGCCGCGGATCTCGCGGACGACGTCGATATCGATGCAATAGTCCTGGTCACCGATCCGGAACGAGACGACATCGCTCTGGTCAGGCGTGTGCTCAATCAGCATTTGGCGCATGGCTTATCCGTTCGCAACATGAGGGAGGGCAAGACTTTCGGCAGCAGCGGACTGCACGATTTCTTCAGGATCGATGATGAGAGCAATGCGACCATCACCGAGGATGGTTGCCGCCGAAATGCCCGGCACATCTCCGTAATTGTCTTCGAGGCTCTTGATCACGACCTGACGCTGATCGTGGATCTGGTTCACGGCCAGAGCGACGCAACGATCCGCATCATATTCCACGATGATCAGGATCGCCTGTTCGAGCGGCCCGACCGGATCGAAGCCAAAGCTTTCCGCAAGATCGATGATCGGGATCAGCGCGCCCCTGCTTGCAACCATGCGCGCTGCCCGACCAAGGTATTGGACCTGTACAGACGCGGGGCGCATCGTCTCGACGATCGAGGACAGGGGCAGCACCATGGTTTCGCCTCCGACATCGATCAGCATTCCTTCCAGTACGGCCAGCGTCAGTGGCAGCGCGATGGTGAATGTCGTACCCTGGCCAGGAACGGACTGGATCGTGACCCGACCGCCGAGGGCCTGGATCTCGCGCCGCACGACGTCAAGCCCGACGCCTCGCCCGGACAAGGCTGAAACCTCTTCCTTCGAGGAAAAGCCTGGCATGAACAGAAGGTTGTCGATGTCAGAGGGCGCAAGATGCGCACCCGGCGCTACCAGTCCCCGCTCTTCGGCGATCTGCCGCACGCGGGCGCGGTCAATACCTGCGCCATCGTCAGTGATATCGATGATTACCCGGCCGGAACGGTGCGCTGCCGACAGCGTGATCAGCCCTTCCGCTGGCTTTCCGACGGAGCGGCGACGCTCGGCTGTCTCGATCCCGTGGTCGACGGAATTGCGGATCATGTGGGTAAGCGGGTCGACAAGGCGTTCGATCACCGTTTTGTCAACCTCGTTGCCCTCGCCTATGGTCTGCAGGCGAACGGATTTACCCGTGGCATCCGCCGCCTCGCGGGTGATCCGCTGCATCCTCTGGAAAACCGGCTTCAGCGGCTGCGCGCGGATCGACATCACGCTTTCCTGGATACTGGCAGCCAGGTTCTTTATCCCTTCGAGGCCATTGGCGATGTCGCCGCCATCCTCGATCTGGGCGTTGGTAATCGCTTGGGACAGCATCGCTTCCATGATCACAAGCTCGCCTATCTGGTTGATGAGTCGATCGACCCGATCGAGGTTGACCCGAATTGTCGAAGCGACTGGCATTTGCACCGGTGTGGCCTCGGGCTGGCCGCGGATGGGGGAGGCAGGTGCCGCGTCCATGCCCTTTACTCGGGCCTCCATGACCGGGACCGGGTCACTATTCGACATCGCTAGCGATGCAATGGGGCCCGGCTCGCTTGGAACCTGATCCGGCAGGGAAGGCCGAGACTGCGTGCTCGCCTCCTCCTCCATCCCGGCGGCATGGGTCACGAGGGGCGCGATCATGACATCGGCGAGATGGGAAACGGTGTCGAGGATCGCATCGACCTCATCGCGCGATGCGCATGTGGACAGTTCCAACTGCCATCGGAGCGCTGTTGATCCCGGGTCGAAGGCTGCGAGCGGCGAGACCTCATCGGTATCGGGAATGACCCGAGCAGAGCCCAACCGGACAAGTGCGCGCAGAAGCGCCGCAGGCTCGTGCCCGGCCAAGTAGAGGGCTGCACTGGGCGCGAAGGCGATCATGTAGCCCAGCGGCGCAGGCTCGGGTTCGACAGGGGACGCGAAGGGCAGGGAAAGATCAAGAGGAACAGGCACGAATTCGATGTCCTCTTCATCGGCACCGCCCCCGTCAGCCAGGATGTCGAGTTCGACAAGAATCGCAGCCATGGACGAAGGTTCGGTCACGCCATCACGCGCGGCGGCAACAAGATCTGACAGCACGTCATAAGCCCGCAACAGAGTGGGCATACCCGTGCTGCCGATGCTCAAGCGGCCACTTCGCATCAGGTCGAGCACCGTCTCGAAAGCATGGGCGAAATCCACGAGACCGTTCAACCCGAAGGCCCCTGCCCCTCCCTTGATTGAATGCACTGCGCGGAATACGGAATGCAGGGTCTCGAGTTCCGGCGTATCGGCCGCATCGGACATCAGCGCCAGCCCGTCACCCATCTGGGCCAGCAGATCTTCGCATTCTTCAAAGAATGCAGCACGCAGGTCATCCCTTTGCGGCATGGTCAGACACCCAGAACAAGGTTGATGGTCGAGATCAGGCGCGCTTCGTCGAAGGGTTTGACGATCCAGCCCGTCGCACCCGAGCGACGCGCCCGGTCTTTCAGGTCGCCCCCCGCCTCGGTTGTAAGGACAAGGATCGGCACGCTGGCATTCGTAGCCCCCGTCCGGATACCTTGGATCACCCCAAACCCGTCGAGACGCGGCATATTTATGTCGGTGATAACCAGATGCGGGTCCGCAGCGGCCAGGCGATCAAGACCGTTCACCCCGTCCTGCGCCTGATGAATCTCGAACCCGGCGGGTTCAAGCGCCGCGGTCACGAGGCCGCGCATCGTCGGGCTGTCATCGATGACAAGGATGCGGAATTTCATGTGGTCGAACCCGTCACCAGTGTTGCGTTGCCAACCCAGGGCGCCTCAGGGGACAGTCCCAGTGCATCGCAGGTCATGCTGTAACGCTCGGACATGGCAACGATGGCGAAGGGGATCCCGTCCTCTGCCCACTGGCGACCAGCGGCAATGATGACCTCGGCAGCCCGGGCGCCCAGCACCTCGACCGCCGAAGCATCAATCTCCAGCGCTTGCCCCCTGAAAGGCAGAAGTTCCTGAACGAGCGACGCTGCAGCCGAGGTATCCAGCCGCGCGGGAAGTGTGAAGCGTTCGATCATCTCTGCCCTTTCCTGTTCCGTATCTGCGGGGCGCGCATCCATCGCGCCGTCGGTCCTTTCCGACCACCGATCCAATGCCCAATCTGACAGCCAGAGCTTAACAGGGAGTTTCCGCCTCAGGCTTTTTCGGCAGATGCTTCCAATTTGAGGTATCTCTTTGCCGGTAAAGCATTTGTTCACTCGCAGATCCTAATGTCGTGGTCGGATCGAGAGCGAGCTTGATGATGCAGGACAAGGCAGAACGACCCCAATTCTCACGCCCCGTGCTGGTGGCCGACGCGCATGCAGGCCGGCGGATGCAGCTTCTTCGTCACAACAGTCGACACCAGGTGATCGTGGCGAGCTCACTGGCACAGGTCTATCCAGTGGCAGAGGAAACAACGCCCTGCGTCATGGTGTTGTCGGTCGATTTCCTGCGCGAGCCAGAATTCGAGGGAGTTGTGCGGCTTGCCAGGCTGATCGGTGCGACCCTGCTGCTTTACAGCGCAGTGGGCGAACCAATCGTGGACAGCCCGCTGCGCCGCGGCCTGCCTTGCGTGCCGCTCCATCCCAACGACAGCCTGTCCGATCTGCTCGCGCGCCTCGCAGATACACGCAGCCACCTGACGCCCGCCTCAGGTGACATCGGCTTGCCCGATCTGATCCTGATCGGCGCCTCTACCGGCGGGGTCAAAGCGATCGAGACCGTACTCTCCAGCTTTCCGGCCGACTGCCCGCCGACAGTTGTCGTGCAGCACATCCGAGACGGGTTCGTCCCGGGTTTCGTACAGCGCCTCCACAACCGTTATGGGCCACGCGTCGTCTCCGCCGCTGATGGCGAAACGCTGTCACGCGGCACCGTCTACATCGCGGCGGATGCCAACCGGCACCTGACGGTCGCAGGCCACGGCACCCTACGCTGCCGCCTGGTCGAGGCGCCTCCCCGGAATGGTCATCGTCCAGCAGTTGATCCGCTGTTCGAATCGGCCGTACAGCGAGGGGCAGGCGTTGCGGCTGCACTTCTGACCGGCATGGGCAACGACGGGGCGGCAGGTCTTGGCGCGTTGCGGCGAGCGGGGGCGCTGACGATCGCGCAGGATCGCGAAAGCAGCATCGTCTGGGGCATGCCACGGGCCGCGGCAGAAGCCGGAGCAGCGTTACGCATCCTCACACTAGACCGGATCGGACCAGCCCTTCTCGACGGTCATGCGGCACCCGCGACAGGCACTGTGACGGGGGCAACAAGATGAACACAATAACGTCGCAGACCATCCACGTCATTCAAGGCGAACACCATGTCGACGACCGACGCGATGTGCTGATGACGACCGTTCTTGGCTCCTGTGTCGCGGCCTGCCTCTATGACCCGGTGCGCGGCATCGGCGGCATGAACCACTTTCTTCTGCCCGATGGCGAGGCGCGGGGCGACATCCGCCACGCCTCCGCCGCGATGGAGCAGCTGGTCAACAGTCTGCTCAAGCGTGGTGCCCTGCGGGACCGGCTGGAAGCAAAGCTTTTCGGCGGGGCGCGCATGATGGCAGGCCTGCCCGACATTGGGCGGCGCAACGGAGAGGCCGCGGTCGCCTTTCTACGCAGCGAAGGCATCATCCTTCGCGCGCACAGCCTGGGTGGATCGGCCGCGCGCCGGGTCCGGTTCTGGCCGGCCATGGGAAAGGCGCAACAGATGTTGCTGAGGGATCTGAACGATCCACGGACCTCGCCGATCGCACCCACACCGCCGACAGGCTCCATCGAACTATTCTGATCTCGGCGCAGCGCGCCGCCTGAACCAAGGAGAACCACGGATGAAAATCCTCGCCCGCATGTCGCTGTCCACCAAGATCGTGACGGTCTTTTCGATGGCACTACTGATGCTGACGGTCACACTGACGTCGATCTACATCTTCAAGCGCTACAATGAGGAGCTCGCGCATATGTCGGAGCGCCTCCATGGCGCGATGATCTACCTTGCGGAAGTGCTCCCCGAGGAAACATCGGCCTTGAACGGTGCCGCGCCACGGGCCGGCGCCCTGAGTGGCCTGGTTCGTGGTGAAGGCACTGTTTTCATCCGGGCCGAGCTTTTCGACCGCATCAGCGAGGTCACGGGGACGCATGTAACCTATTTCGATCGCAATCCTGCTTCCGGTGAATTTCAGCGGATCATGACCAGCGTTCAGCGGCCCGATGGCAGCCGTGCCGTGGGAACCGTGCTGGATCCGAATGGTCCGGCCCATGCCGCGCTGGTGTCCGGCAATATCTTTGCCGGGCGGGTCGACATCATCGGCACACCTTATGATACACTCTATGAACCCGTTTTTGACTCCAACGGGCGTGTGGTAGGATCCGTATTCGCAGGCGTGCCTCAGGCTCAATTCGCTGCAACCATACGCGACTTCGTCATGGCCTTGTTGCTTCCAGTCCTCGGTATCCTGATACTGACAGTAGCGGGCGGTTATCTTTTCGTGATCCGCCAGATGCGTCCGCTCCGCGATCTCGGTCATGTGGTCGAGCGCCTTGCTGCACGCGATTACGAGATCGCAATCGCCGAGGCCACTGCCGTCGACGATATCGGCGCGCTGACGCGTGCCTGCATCGAACTGCGGGACGATCTGATCAAAGGGGCGGAGGTTGCCCGCAAGGCCGCCTTGCAGGATGCAGAGCGCGAGGAAAAAAGCACGCAATTGACCCGCGTCGTGGACGACCTGCGCAGCGGCCTCAGCCGCCTGGCCGATGGCGATCTGACGATGCCGATCCCGTCCCCGGCCGAAAACCCGTTCCCCCATGAGCACGAGCCGTTGCGGCAAAGCTACAATGCCGCGGTCGACCGCGTGAACGACATGATGGGCCAGGTCACCGATATCGCCCGCGCGGTCCGCGACAGCTCTTCTGAAATTGCATCGGCCAGCCGCGATTTGTCAGGTCGCGCCGAAACCCAGGCCGCAACGCTCGAGGAATCGGCCGCGGCGCTGACAGAACTGACAGAATCGGTGCGCTCGACCGCGGAACGCGCGACCCGTGCACAGGAAGCAAGCTTCGGCAACCGGACCGGCGCCGAACGCGGCAGCGAGATCGTGCGCGAGGCCGTGACGGCCATGCAGGGGATAGAACGTGGTTCCGAACAGATCACCCGTATCATCGGGGTCATCGAGGACATCGCCTTCCAGACAAACCTGCTGGCGCTCAATGCGGGCGTAGAGGCCGCCCGGGCAGGCGAAGCCGGGCGCGGCTTTGCCGTGGTCGCTTCCGAAGTGCGTTTGCTGGCGCAGCGCGCCTCTGATTCCGCACGAGAGATAAAGGGCCTCATCTCCGAGAGTACGCAACAGGTCGCTGAAGGCTCGGCGCTTGTGCGTCGAACGGGGGAGAGTCTTGCCGAGATTCTCGGACGCGCCAGTGAGGCTGCCAATCTCGTGGCCGACATTGCGCTGGCCGCGACGGAACAGGCGCGAGGTCTGGCCGAGGTGAATTCGGGTGTCAATCAACTCGATCATGTCACTCAGCAGAATAGTGCTGCCGCCGAAGAAACCTCGGCCGCGGCGGTAACGTTGCAGTCCCGATCCGAAGACCTGATGATTGCGCTTTCGCACTTTCGGATCATTCGCGCATCGCAGGACGGAAAATCACTCGGCGTGGCGCCGCGAACCGCCGGCCCGGAGGTGGCCGTCGAGGCAAAGATCGTGGACTGGGCACCCGCCGCTGCAAATGCAGCGCGCAGCGCCCGGACCGACAAGTTGCGTTTGAGCGGAACCTGGGCAGAGTTTTGATGCCCTGCTGCATTCACCTGGGTTGCCGAGGGGCGGGATCACCGCCGGTTTCATGTGAGGCACGACTTCGACCACCGAATAGATCGGAAAAAGTGGTTACCTTCCGAGCCGGCGGCCTTGCCCCGCACCCTTTCGCCACTGCGGCGCGTCTTTGGAAAAGACTGAATTTCCCAAGGCAACCAGGTGTCGGATCATGTCAACCCAGTCTCGGTTCAACCAAACATGGGATTGTCCGAATAAGGGCAGAGCATCAATGCTGGAACCGGAACCAGCTCTATGGAAGACGGAGTCAAACCGATGCCGGACTGTCGGCGGGTGGCAGACAGTGGCGCGCTGGCTGGATTCAAGGTCATGATCTTGGTGAGCCGCGCGATGCGAAAGTGGTGCTGCCAGACGAATTCGAACCAGTTTCTGCCAGGACAGCAATGCTGCCCATTGTGCCGCGCAGACACCGCGCTACGCGGCAAGAGCAACGGCGTGGTTGAGTTTGAAATTGAATCGACTTGAGGGGCTGCTTTCATGATTGAAGTGAATGTAGACGCAGGCGTGACCAGCAGCGAATTTCTGCGGACTTCGGATGCGCCGGAAACGGAACATGGCCCGTTCTTGACCTCGGAATGGCAGCAAGATGGGTTTCAGGCCACACAGCCAAAACCCCATTCAGCTTGCTTTGCTGCGCATTCCACCGGCGCTGGCACTCGACGGAACCAAAGCCCGCACCAGAGACCGCATACTGACAAAGCCAACTGGTACACCATCGGTCATGACACGGAAGTTCTGGTCGGCATCACCACCCGATCGCGCAATCACTGATTCAAGAGTATCTTCGGCGTCGACCTCTCCAACGATCGGTCTTTCCAAATCTGACCCTAAGGCCATCATGATCGATCTGACCCGCAGTACACGGGCGCGGTTAATGTCCGAAATGAAATCGACGATGTAGGGATCATTCGGATGCAACAAAATCTCCTGCGGCTCACCCTGTTGAACCACTCGACCATCTTTCAGAATAACCAAATGATCGGCCAGCTTTAGTGCCTCGTCGAGATCGTGACTGATAAAAACGATGGTTTTATGCAACTCGTCTTGCAGCTCCAACAGAAGATCTTGCATATCGGTGCGGATCAGCGGATCGAGCGCAGAAAAAGCTTCGTCCATGAGCATGATTGGCGCGTTAGATGTCAAAGCGCGCGCGATACCGACGCGCTGCTGCATGCCTCCGGAAAGTTGATGCGGGTACTGACCTCCCTGCCCGCCCAGCCCAACACGCTCGAGCCATTTCAACGCATCCTTTTCATAGCCCTGCTTGTTCTCGCCGCGTACGGACTGGGCCAATCCCGTGTTGTCCAAGACAGTGCGATGCGGCAACAGAGCAAAGTGTTGAAACACCATCGACATGCTTGAGCGGCGCATTTCGCGGAGGCGTTCCTCCGAAAAATCAAGTACGTTCTCACCGTCGACCCAAATTTCACCGGCGGTCGGTTCAATCAATCGGTTCACGTGGCGGATCAAAGTAGATTTACCCGAGCCCGATAGGCCCATGATCACTGTTATCTTGCCTGCGTGCATATCAACATTGATATCGCTCAGTCCCAAGACATGGCGGTACTGGTCCATCAGTTCTTTTTTACTCGCGCCATTGTATACTTTCTCGAGCGCGTCTTGCGGGTTGGACCCGAATATTTTGTAGAGATTGCGGATCGAGATGCTTACCTGGTCTGTCATTTTTCGATCCTTAGTGGCGCGGGACGCTATTCGACGCATTTACACGCGCCAGCGCTGCCTTGGTCACGCGGTCAAGAATGACGGCGAGCAATACGATTCCAAGGCCTGCAACCAGCCCGACACCAAGCTCCAAGTTGCGGATGCCGCGCAATACCAACACGCCCAAACCAGGGGCCGAAACAAGCGACGCAATCACCACCATGGCAAGGCTCATCATGATCGTCTGGTTCACGCCAGCCATAATGTTGGGCAGCGCCAAAGGGATTTGAACGCTGTAGAGCTTCTGACGTTTGGTCATGCCAAAGGCGTCTGCGGCCTCGATCACTTCCTTATTGACAAGCCGGATGCCCAGATCCGTCAATCTGACAACAGGAACAATGGCATACAGGATTATCGCAATACCGTAGAGTTTCGGTTCAGTCACCGAGAACAGGAAAATCAGCGGGATCAGATAAACGAACGTTGGCAAGGTTTGGAGCATATCCAATATCGGGATCATGATCCGCTGCATGCGATCACTTCGAGACATCGCAATGCCAATAGGCACGCCGAATATCACACAGAGTGTCGCGCAGACAAAGATGATCGACAGCGTCTCCATCGCGAATGAGTAGTGGTCGATAAACGACAGGAACAAGAGTGCAGAGGCCACGAAACCAACCAGCTGGATAGATTTGGACGCAAAATGCACAAGCAGAAGGATCAGCGGTATCATCAACCACCATGGCGTCGCATCAAAGAGCCAGAGAGCGCCCTCGAGCAACCAACTCAGTGGCTGGGTCAACGGGTCAAGAACAACTTTCAGGCTGTCTTTCGCACCCAGGAATCCGTTTTCGACGGCCTTGGTCAAATCACGGGTCCGCGCAAGCGACGGACAGGCTTCGTTCAATGCGTCCAAGGACGGGAATGGTAAGGCCAGCGCTTTATCCCAGAAGCTTCCGCTTTCAGTCTTTCCTGCGCCCGCAAGAAGCTCGGCCATGGTTACCGGTCCAGTTGACACCTTGACGCCGCACCAGTCCCTAAGACCCGCGCCATCAAAGATAAAATCATATGTCGCCATCAGACCGACCTCTTTGCATACTCATGCAATTAAAAAAAACTGGGGCGGATTCATATCCGCCCCAGCATTTGGTTTACTTGAGGATCGCGCTCAATTTGGCAGCGGCTTCTTCGCTGACCCACCCCATGACAGTGTCCTTGTTTTGCATGAGAAAATGGACTGCGGCTTCTTCGGAGGATGCACCGTTGTCGGCCTGCCATGCCAAAAGCTGGCTCAGTTCGAGCGATGTGAAAGTGATCTTGCTGACGAGATCAAAGGCCTCGGGGTTACGCTCGGCAAAATCTGCAGTCACAACCGTCAAGACCGGTGCAGCAGGATAGGACGATTTGGCCGGTGTCGCACAATCAACCGTCTGGTTGCATGCGTGGATATCGGCATCATATGGCCCCATGTCTACGGCAACCATCGCGTAACGTCCCAGAACGGCAGTCGGGCCATACATGTAGCCAAAGAACGGCTCTTTGTTTTCATAAGCCGATGCCATTGCAGCCGCCAGCGTTTCACCCGAACCGTGGTTGAACACTTCCATACCATGCCCGGCAAAGTCGAACGCTTTTACCAGATTGTCGTTGGCGATACGGCAGCCCCAACCATCGGGACAGTTATGGAAACGGCCACCAACCAATTCGGGATTGGCAAGAATACCATCGATGGTCGCCAATTCAGGGTGTTCCGCGACGACGTAATCTGGAACAAACCAGGCTTCGGTACCACCATCAGAGAAAACGTTCGCTGCGGTGATTGCCTTACCTTCAGCTTCAAGCTGGTTGTAAAGCGGTGCCGAATTGACCCAGAGTTCCGGCACAACATCCGGTTCATTGTTTTCTGCCAACGACGTTACCGCAGTGGTCGTTGCAGAGGGCACCAAAGTGACGTCGCAGCCATAGCCTTGAACCATCAAGAATTCAGTGATCTTGCTGATGATAGAGGCAGATGACCAGTTCATTTCGGCAACCGAAACCTCACCGCATTCGGCCAGGGCCGCAGTCGGAGCAGCAAGTGCGCCAAAAGCGCCGGCAAGCAGTAGTTTTTTCATATTTACTCTCCCTGAGTATTTCTGAGTTCCAGTGCAGAACGGCTTGTTCCCGCCGCAAACTGCAAATTTTCATTTCGCATTGCGTTTGCGCGATGCGACGACGGCCATTTCATTTGCACTCTTAAATTCAGCAAGGACCACGCCAAAACCGAGCAACAGGCCTGTCAAATATTCAGGAAGAAGGGCCTTCAGGCAAACAAATATTTCTAAACTCAGTTACACATTTATTGAAGTGGGAAAGCAACAGAACCCAAGCGCATGGATAGGCGGAGACCACACCATTTCTGTGGTGTCCGCCTTCCAGAATTCTCTCACAAGCTCACGCCAACTCAGTTGATGATTGCGTCGATTTTATCGAGGATCGCGACATTTACTGCGACACCAGCGAGCTGTGCCTTGGCTCTTTTTGCGCGACGCCCATCACCGGGAAGATGAGCACCGTCTTGATCGTGGAACACCGATACGAGGCGTGACACACGATCAGCAAAATGCCCACCCGAAGTGGCCGCCGGATCGATAGCTAGAAAGAACTGTCCGGTCTTCGGGGGTCCGCCCGCGGTTCCGGAAAACGGTGAAGCATCAACACCCAAGGTTGCGCCCGTCAGCGCTGCCGCCATCAATTCGGTCAGCAAGGCGATACCGACACCCTTGTAACCACCCGACGGTGACATTGACCCTTTCAAGCCAACCTGAGGGTCTGTCGTCGGATTGCCTTCTGGGTCGAGAGCCCATCCAACCGGAATGGGCCGCCCCTCACGTGCATGTTTCATCACTTCGGACTTTGCGATCGTACTTGCCGATTGATCAATCAGAATGACGGGTTCGCCATTCTCGCTTGGTACAGCGACAGAAAATGGGTTCGTTCCGACGACCGGCTTTGCCCCTCCAGATGGCGCAATCGAGGCAGGGGCATTGGTAAACCCAATTCCTACCAAACCCGCCTTTGCAAGGCGGTAGGTGTGATACCCCAGCACACCACAGTTATAGCTGTTGTCGATTGCCAGAGCGGCAACTCCCAATTCCTTGGCAAGCGGGATGAGCTGAGCGAAACCTTGATCAATTGCAGCATGAGGAAATCCGGTTGCCGCATCCACTTTCACCACTCCAGGCCGAGGGCGCGTGAGCAGCGGAACGGCCTGTCCATCGACCTTGCCACATTGCACATGCTCACAGTAGATCGGGATATAGGCAAGCCCGTGGCTCGACACGCCGTCAGCTTCGGTCGCTGCAGTCGCGATAGCAAGAGAACGTGCGTTTTTTTCCGAGGTTCCTGCTGCCACAAGTGCGCGCATTGCAAGTTCTTCAATCGCTTGTAGCGACATTGTGCGGGTTTCAATCATGGGAGCCTCTGATCAATCATTGTCGGACAATCCGGCACCAGCGCCATTCAGGCGGCTTTCATCGGTTGCCGGGGCATAGGTAAGCTTTGCGAGGGCTTCCAGTTGAGCCCAGTCTTCCGGATCCGGCATTGCGCGAGACATCGGGCACTCGATGCCAACCGGGACATCAATCACGCGAACGGTTACAATCGATGCGTGATCGGGAAAGTCATCTGACAGGGTCAAGGACTGCCCATCAGTCATGGCGCGATGCCCATCACAGTCGACTTCAATCGTCACCTGCAACATTTTTGCGGCCAGGGCGGCAAACGGTAAAAACAGCTGGGGGGTCAACACATCCTTGAACCGGGCTGGACCATTGCGCAAGTCGGCAGCACAGTCTGCCAAACGCGCACCCGACGAAACAGTACAGCGATCCGTTTTGGGGCCCGCCAAGGCCTTGGCCGCGGCACCGACACCGTCCTGTCCCTGGGCACACAGCCACCGTGCGGCACGACCCGCCTCTTCTGCCAAACCCCAATCAAGGCCAGCGCCACGCGCAGCCTTGCGGACCATCGCATCCACTTCATTGAGCGACATGGTCATTGGATGGCCTCGGGATAGATCCAGTGGTCAAAGTTGTGACTACTCAAGTCCAAAGGATATGGCGCGCCTGCATACATACACACCCGCACCCACCGATCAGAACGAGGGTCAAAATGTGTTACCCCGAAAAATGAAAGTTTTGCCCGCAACATGTCGATCGGCAAAACATCTGATGCAATCGTGTTGGACCGAATTTCCGCATAGGGTGCGAAACGGGCCATCTGAGCACGTCGAACAGTGTGTCTGCATTCGGGGTGTTTTTCCAGAAATGCAGCTGTCGTCGCATCGCCCGGAAATTTTCCGGCCTTTCGATAGGCTTCAGCAGCGTCCCGTGCAGGAGCGAGCGGTTGTTCGTAGGATGCGATCGGCTCCTCGAACCGATTGCCCAAACGCGGTTCGAGCTTTTCTTCCGACACATACCAAGCCAGCGCCGTCTGCGCCGGATCGGCCCAATCAACCGCCAAAGCCCATCCAAAGCTTTGTTCGATCAATTCACGCACATCCTTAAGAGGCATTGCACCATTGATGATGTTGGCCTGCGAATAGCTGTCGGCCATGCAACTGCATAGCCCGTCAACGATATCGCCATAAGGCTCCAGCACAAGCGAAGCCAACCACTCCTGACCTTCTGAGGAAAGATGACCTTCGGACCAATTCAAAAGATCATCCCAAGGCAGGTGGGCGTTCCAATTGACAGACATCAGATGAGATTTGAGAATTCCGATATCGGCCTTGAGATCATTCAGCTTTGCGATCTGAACCGGATGCTCAGTGCGCCAGGCCGCAACGGATATCTCGGCGCGCCCGAGCAAGTCGGTGAAACATGTGACATCATCCTCAGCGGCCTGATCAATGCTACGCACACGGGCAATGGCTTCTTCTCGCGCCATGATCCAATTATTGAACAGCACTGGGTGATTGACGATGAACGGCGCCATGCCCAACCCGGTCGAGTTCCCGATCCCAAGCCGCCGCGCCATACCGGGATCCAGCCGCACGGCGTTAGCGCCGCCTTTTGCACGGGCCATATGTTCGACGAGATCCCGAACGAACCAACGGATAAGGTACACAGTCAGCATTTCAGCCTGAAATGGCGCCTGCATTTCAGGACGATTTTCGATCACTTCGCGATCAGCAGCACCAAGCTTGCCGGACCCGTAAACAGCCGTTGTGCGCATCAAGTACCCAACTGCTTCGAGTTGATCAGGATCAGGTTGTTGCCCCGCTGCCAAAGCATCAACAAAGTGCTCCCACAGCCTTACAGATCGATTGGCACGGCTTACCGTCAACTCCCGCTCACTCACACGGCCAGCTTCCTGGACAGGTATATTCTGCGAAAGGCGATCAATGTCTTCGGCGGAGGGAACACCGTCAAATAGCGTGAACGTCGCATCCCAAGCCGTTGCAATGACGCGGTCAGACCGCATCTCGGGCGGCAAATCATGGGCAAAGGCAACCAGGGAATAGACACGTTCCGGGCCCTGTGCGGTATACACCGCATGGCCAACCCCCTGATCGTCAATGTCGAAGGTATGTGTCCGGAACGTCCATGCCTCACGCGCCATCCGCCGCGTCAACTGCCGCATAAAACTCAACCGTGATTGATGCAGAGATCCAAGACGGGCGAGTGTCATCACCACATCTGGAGAACGGCGCGCGATCATTTCAGGGTGCCTTGCGGGACAAAGTTCTCTTCAAAAAAGCGATACCAATTTTTCCCCATGACCGCTGCAATCTCTTCGGCATTCATTCCGACGTCGCGCAGACCCCGCTCGAGGTTGCCAAAGTCGCGGTTGTCCTTGAACCAGTGTGGCATCGGAGGGAACCCCGCTGCCGTGGCGGAGCCTTCTCCATAGTCGATGTCTTTGCTCCACCGACCGACGCGCATCCACTCGACAACGCTGTCGGGCTGGTTCTGACACAAGTCAGAGCCAATTCCGATGTTCTTGACCCCAAAGCGATCCGCCGCACGTGCCACCATCCCGCAGAACTCCTCTATAGAACAGTTTGATTTGTCCTTGAGATGGTGTGGATAAAGCGAAAATCCAATCATCCCGCCGTTTTCAGTGACTGCACGGATGACATTGTCCTTTTTATTCCTCAAAGCGGGGGACCATTCAAACGGATTGGCATGGGTGATCACGATGGGCCGTTCCGATATATCCGCGGCCTCGATGGTTGAGCGATCCCCCGAATGGCTCATGTCGATGACAAGGCCGACGCGGTTCATTTCCTTGATGACCTGACGCCCCATCCTGGTTATGCCGGAGTCCTCAGCCTCGTAGCATCCGGTCGCCAGCAATGATTGGTTGTTATAGGTCAACTGCATGAAACGCGCGCCGAGCGTGTGCAGTATTTCAACCAACCCGATATCGTCTTCCATCGGCGACGGATTCTGAAATCCGAAAAACACGGCCGTCCGGCCTGTTTCGCGCGCACGATCAATATCGCGCGCCCAAAGACCTTTCATGATCAAATGTTCATATTGCTCGAACCAGCGGTTCCACCGTTCGAAATTCAGAACCGTTTCACGAAAGTTCTCATGATAGGCGATAGTGACGTGGATCGCGTCCACGCCCCCCTCGCGCAGCTGTTGGAAAATCTCTTCTGACCAGTTCGCATATTGAAGGGCATCGATACGCATCACACCGGACCTGCGCTGATATACGCTGTTTTTACGGTCGTATAGAACTCAGCAGCTGCCTTGCCCTGTTCGCGCGATCCATAAGAACTATCTCCCCGACCGCCAAAGGGCACATGGTAATCGGTACCCGCGGTAGGCAAGTTGATGGTTACGACACCAGTACGCGCGTTGCGGCGGAAATGCGTTGCGCGAGCGAGGCTCCTGGTGACGATCCCCGATGTCAGGCCAAAGTGGGTATCATTTACAACCGACAAGGCTTCATCATAGCAGCCAACCTTGATGACAGATGTCAGAGGCGCAAACATTTCTTCTCGGTTGATGCGAAAATCGTTGCGCGTGCTAAGGAAAACGCCCGGAGACATGTAAAACCCGTCATGCGGCATCTCAAGACGCTCACCACCACAGGCCAGCTCCGCCCCTTCAGATTTGCCAAGATCAACATAGGCCAAGTTTTCGGCCAACTGTGTCGCGCTGACCACCGGTCCCATTTGTGTGCCGGCCTCAAGCGCATGACCGACCTTCATCGCTTTGGCTCCCGCAACAAGCTTTTCGACAAAGGCACCGTGGATCGCATCATGAACAACCAGTCGTGACGACGCTGTGCATTTCTGTCCCGTGCCGCCAAAAGCACCACCCAGAGCCAGAGTGACCGCAAGATCGAGATCCGCATCATCCATGACCGCCAGAGCGTTTTTTGACCCCATCTCCATTTGAACTTTTGTGAGGTTCTGGATGGCCGCGGCGGCGATCCCTTTGCCGACAGGGACAGAGCCGGTGAACGTCACGGCGTTCACCTTGGCGCTTTCCACAAGGCGCTGGCCAATGCTGCTGCCCGATCCCATCACCAGACTAAAGAGGCCCTTAGGGATATCCTGGCGTGAAATAATTTCGGTCAACGCATAGGCTGAGGCCGGCGTCATATTGGCAGGCTTCCACACGACCGCGTTGCCATAGCAAAGCGCAGGTGCAATTTTCCAAGATGCCGTTGCGGTTGGGAAATTCCACGGACTGATAACGGCAACCACACCGATCGGTTCGCGCCGAACATCCACTTCGATATTGGGGCGCACAGAGTCGGCATTTTCCCCGATTTGGCGCAGACATTCAGCTGCGTAGTAGGTGAAAAACTGTCCCGCGCGGTAGACCTCGCCTTTGCCCTCAGCAATCGGCTTGCCCTCTTCACGGCTCAACAGCGTTCCCAACTCTTCGGCACGCGCCATCATCTCGTTGCCAATGCTCATCAAGACCGCTTGCTTGCGTTCGATTCCATAGGCTGCCCACTCGCGCTGTGCCTGCTGTGCCTGATCCAGCGTCGCATCAAGCTGGTCGCAACTCGCTTGCGCGTAAAGGCCAATCAAGTCACTCAAATCCGAAGGGCTGCGGTTTTCGATTTCACTTTCGCCAGCCAGCCATTCGCCAGCAATCAGGTTCCTATGCAGCACGGTCCATCTCAATCTTTTCTGTTGTGTGCGCCATGGTGGACAATTTCACCCACATCAGTCAAACTCGAATTGTTGAAATAAATTTCAGGATTTCTGAAGCCATGAGCATAAAGATCGAAATGCTGCGCAGCTTCTGCGCAGTGGCGCAGGCCGGCAACCTATCTGACGCGGCGGATCAATTGGGGCGGACACAATCAGCAGTCTCCATGACACTGAAACAACTCGAGGCTCACTTGGCCAATCCACTGTTTGAGAGCGAACGCAAAAACCGTCTCACGCCGCTGGGCGAACAGGTTTTGCGACTTGGCCTGAGCCAAATCAGCCAGTTCGACAACACGATTGCGGCTATTGAAAAATCCGCGCGCTCGCCCCAGGGCATCCTTCGAATAACTGCCGTTCCGTCAGTGGCCATTTCGGTTTTTCCCGAACTTGTCCGCACACTTTCAGAACGCCACCCTTCGTTAAAGATCGAATTGCGCGACACTGATACGCAGCAAGTCCTTGAATCGATCGGACAAAGCTGGGCCGACATTGGCATAGCTTCGGCGCGAAAAACATTAAACGGGATAAAGACAACACTGTTGTTCAGTGATCAATTCGGCCTCGTCATGTCAGCAAATCACCCTTTGGTTCACAAACCTGGACCGCTGAGGATTGAAGACGTCTTTACCGCCCCATTTTTGCGCAACGCATTGTGTGAACAGATCGAGACACCCGCGTTTGCCGAGAGCTTGGGTAAAGCGGACATCACCGTTCACAACACGCAGTCGCTTTTGGCCATGGTTCGACAGAGCGATTGGGTAACGGTGCTACCTCAACTCGTCACGGAAATCGCGCCAGAGGGGTTGGCGTTCAGAACCATCTCTGACCTGCCTGATATGCGCAATGTGTACCTCTACGTGCGCGAACAGACCTCATCCTCGCGGTTCATAGACGAGGCTGTCACCATTATTCACGACACCACGCACCGCCTGTCTGATCATGACGTCATAACCCTATCTTAGCCGCATCGCCGCCGTTTCGAGAGCGTGGCACAAGGCTCCAGCCAGGGACCTCATTCCGACAATCGTGATTTGTTCGTCACGACGTCGGATCAGGTAAACACTCATATGATGGAGACCCGTCCTCACTGCTGTCCCAGTTTTCAGGGCGTTGACATCGATGTTCACCAATTTTTCCAATAAATCCGCGATGGGTTTTGACCCGTCATTCGAAAAAATATCGAAGGCGACCCAACCGTCAGTTTGCTCTGTGACACAACAGTCGGGGGCAGCGCGCTTTACCAATTCTGCAAAATCTTCATTTGCGCGGTTGTGGCCTTCGATAATCCATTGGTTCGGGGCAGTCCAAAAGGCAGAAATATCTGCACCAGCTTGCCACTGCCCAACTTCGGGCAGGGTCATTTCAAAGATCATCGGAACATTCTGACCGCGTGGCACACTCAACGAGGCCAGCGCGAGATTACTGTTTTCGATGAGTGTGAGCGCTCCGATTTCGGCACGAAACGGGGCGGACTCTCCAAGCGCGGTGATGGCAGCCAGATCAGTCACGGAGACGGTCTCCATCGGGGTCAACGAAATGTGGCGAAACGACTTCTACACGAACCTCACGTCCCTCCAATGGATTGGCCGCTATCACGACTTCGCCCAATCGAACATCGCCCTCCTCCAGAAAGCCAAGGCCGATTGACGAACCGACATGTGGTGAATAGGCGGCGGATGTGATCCAGCCCTGGTCTGATTGCATGGTGCGTTCTGTACCTGCGGCAAACAAATGCGACCCCGGTGCGATTACCTCTGCTGGGTTCGATGGTCTGAACCCGACCAAGCGCCTTTTATCCAGTTCAAGCCCTTCCCGGCGCGACATGACGGCACCAATGCTGTCTTTCTTTTGCGACACCATCCGCCCAAGAGACAACATTTGAGCCGTGGTTTGGCCGTTCAACTCTGCGCCAGCGGCGTGACCTTTTTCGATCCGCATGACACCCAGCGCTTCAGTACCATAGGCCGTCACGCCCAGATCGACACCACGTTGCATCAAGCGCTCCATCAATGCGTTCCCAAAGCGCGCAGGAACCGCAATTTCATAGGCCAGCTCCCCTGAGAACGATATGCGGAACAAGCGCGCCCTTAGACCCTTGCAAACGGTCAATTCTGCGCAGGCCATAAAGGGGAATGCCTCGTTCGATAAATCAAAATCATCGACAATGCGTGACAACAGTTCTCGCGACTTGGGACCAGCGACAGCAATCTGTGCCCAGGCATCCGTTGTCGATATCAGATGCACATCCAACTCGGGCCAGAGGCACTGCCGAGCGAATTCCATGTTGCGATAGACAAGAGCCGCATTCGCCGTGGTGGTTGTCACGACGAAATGCGTTTCGGCAAGCCGCGCGCAAGTACCGTCATCATAGGCATGCCCGTCCTCTCTGAGCATCAGCCCATACCGCACACGACCAACCGCCAGGCTTCCCATCATGTTACAGTAAACACGGTTCAGGAACTCGGCAGCATCAACACCCTGAACATCAATTTTTCCCAGAGTGGTGACATCGCACAGCCCGACATTTCCGCGAACCGCCAATACTTCTCTGTCGACGGATTGGCGCCAGTGGCTTTCACCTGGTCGCACAAAATACTGAGCACGCAGCCATGCCCCAACCTCGATAAAGGTGGCGCCATTCTGGGCACTCCAGCTGTGCGCCGGTGTGAACCGCGTAGGACGAAAATGTGAACCGGTGTCGCCGCCCCCCAGCACCGAGAGGGACACACCAGTATAGGGCGGCCTGAACACCGTCGTGCCAGTTTCAGGCAGTGTTTTACCCGTGAGTTCAGCCATCACGGCCAAGGCCGAAATATTCGAGGTCTTACCCTGATCCGTAGCCATTCCCAGCGTGGTCCAACGCTTGAGATGTTCAACAGGTCGCATGTTTTCCTTATGAGCAAGAGCGATATCCTTGACCGTGACATCGTTCTGGAAATCGACCCAGGCGCGCCCTTTCCCCGCCACATGCCAAAACGCCGATTGTGTGACTGCTGTATCCTCGGCCCTTGGCAGATCGATCGGCTTTGCGGTTATTCCTAGACCGGCCAAGCTGTCGAGGGCGGCATCCATGCCACTTCGCAGCGCCTTGGCCGTGGTCATTTGACCAACCGCCGCGCCGGCAACTACCATTCCTGCAGGCAAATCTTTTCCTGGAACAAAGGCCAAAAGGTTCGCATCCCAAATTGGTCTGCTCTTGTGATGGGAGCTAAGATGCACATTCGGGTTCCACCCGCCCGCGACACCTAGCGCTCCACACGGCATCCAATGGGAGCTGCCATTTTGCGTCACACGGATCGCGGTCACGCCCAATCGACCTTTGGTCCCATCAACCACACCGGTGATCAGCTCATAGTCACCCAGTCGTTTCGCATCCGTCCGTGGATCAATGACAGCCGAAACCGGTATGCCTTTGGCCAAAAGATCCAACGCCGTGCGGTGGCCGTCATCATTGTTTGCGAAAACCGCGACCGGGTCGCTTTGTGACCGTGTCGGCGCAGCTGCCCAACGATTTGCATAGGCGCGCATTGCGCCAGCCAGCATGATCCCTGGCCGGTCGTTGTTTTCAAATGGAATATGCCGTTCGGTTGCGCCAGCGGCCAAAACCGTCCGTTTCGCAGTAATCCGCCAAAGGGTTTGACGAACCATCCCTTTGGCGTTGGGCAGGTGATCGGATACCCGCTCAACGGCACCATGGATGCCGTGATCATAGGCCCCGAATACAGTGGTTCGCGGCATGATCCGCACATTGCCAAGCCCGCTGAGTTCCGCGATGACCTTGCCGACCCATTCGGCCGCGGGCGCCTCGTCCAAATGGTGACTTTCCGCCAGCAGGCGCCCACCCCACTGGAAATCTTCATCGGCCAGAATGACCTGCGCCCCCGCGCGACCAGCCACTAACGCAGCAACCAGCCCCGCAGCCCCGCCACCGACAACCAGAAGATCGCAGTGCAGGAACCCTTTGTCGTAGGCATCCGGATCGGGTTCCAGCGATAGACGGCCAAGCCCAGCGGCTTGACGGATCAATGGTTCATACAATTTTTCCCAAAAGGCGCGAGGCCACATAAAGGTCTTGTAGTAGAAACCGGCTGCAAAAAATGGTGCCAGCAGATCATTCACCGCCATGAAGTCACGGTTCAATGGACCAACATGGTTTTGGCTACGGGCGACCAACCCGTCATAGAGTTCGGTAACTGTGGCGCGTGTATTTGGTTCTTTGCGTGCGCCATCGTGAAGGGTGACAAGCGCATTCGGCTCTTCAGACCCCGCGCTCAGAACTCCACGCGGGCGGTGGTACTTGAAACTGCGCCCCACCAGCTGAACACCGTTTGCGAGTAATGCAGAGGCAAGCGTATCACCTTTGCATCCAGTGTAGGGTCTTCCATTAAACGAAAATTGAACCGGCGCAGAATGATCGATGAGGCCACCACTCAATCGGGTCATGCCGGCAACTCCGCCTTGAGAATATAGTCGCGGGCAAGTTCAGCCCCCAGGACCTCATGTGTCACAGTATTGCGGGTGACGATCAGCCAAGAGCGGTCCCCTTGTTCATGATACCAAAGTTCACGATGCAGACCTGCCGGATTATCACGCAGAAAAACATAGTCATTGAACGCGTTACTCGCGTCCCCAGACGCTGCATCCGGGCGGTTCAAAAGGGAAGCATCACCAAGGTAGGTGAATTCTTGAGCATCACGAAGACCAAGGAGCGGGTGAGGGATCAACATCTTTGGTCCTTAGTGCAGGTTAGGTTGGGCACCAACGCCCTTTTCATCAATAGGATAGCCACGTGCGAACCGATCGAACCGATAAGCTCGCGCTGTCTCATGGGAACGATCTGTCGCGAGAAGATGTGCGAAGGCATAGCCAGATGCGGGCGTCGCCTTGAAGCCGCCGTAGCACCACCCCCCATTGAAATAGAGACCGTCTATGGAAGTCCGATCAATGATTGGCGAACCGTCCATCGACATGTCCATGATCCCCCCCCAACTCCGCAAGAGCCGAGCACGCCCGATCATCGGCATAAGCGCCATTCCACCCTCCAGCACGTCCTCGACGACCGGCAGGTTGCCGCGCTGCGCATAAGAATTATAGCCATCGATATCGCCACCAAACACCAACCCACCCTTGTCAGATTGGCTGACATAGAAATGTCCGGCTCCAAATGTGATGACACCCGGAATGACCGGCTTTAACCCTTCCGACACAAAGGCCTGTAGAACGTGGCTTTCGATAGGAAGTCTCATTCCAGCCATGTGCATGACGCGGCTGGAGTTTCCTGCGACCGCAACACCAACTTTGCCTGCTGCGATATATCCTCTCGTTGTTTCAACGCCGAGGATTTTCCCGCTCTTGATCCGCATCCCCGTGACTTCGCAGTTCTGGATGATGTCGACACCATGGGTATCCGCGCCACGCGCGTACCCCCAAGCCACGCCATCATGGCGCGCAGTGCCTGCACGTTTCTGCAAAAGCCCCCCTTTGATCGGGAAACGCGCGTTATCATAGTTCAAGAACGGAACCTTTTTGCGCAGCTCATCCGGGGACAACAGCTCTGCGTCGGCACCCGCCAGAATCATGGCATTCCCGCGACGACGATACGCATCGCGTTGCGCATCAGTGTGGATCAGGTTTATGATCCCCCGCTGAGAAACCATCGAGTTAAAGTTCGTTTCTTGCTCCAGATTTTCCCATAGTTTCATGGAGAATTCATAGAAAGGTTCATTGCCTGGCAAGAGATAGTTGGACCGAATGATCGTTGTATTTCGTCCTATGTTTCCGGACCCCAGCCACCCTTTCTCGAGCACGGCAACCCGCGATCTGCCAAAGGTCTTTGCGAGGTAATAAGCTGTCGCCAGTCCATGACCACCGCCCCCGATGATCACAAAATCATACTCGGGCTTGGGCGCAGGATCTCTCCATAGAGGCCCCCAGCCCTTATGGCCTGTAAAGGCCTCTTTGATGACCCGGAAACCGGAAAACCGCATTCTATGCCCCTTCGAACTCTGTCTTCTTCTACCCGAGGCAGGCGAAAATTTTTTTTATAAGTTTGACATTTATTTATTGAAAATAGACACACCAAGCATGCAGTTCAGGAAAATCGCCTTTGTCTTGCTGGATGGATTTGCATTGATGTCCACGGCATCAGCGCTTGAACCATTGCGTGCTGCCAACCAGTTCTCTGAACATCCGCCCTATGAAATCACCCTGCTTTCCCTATCTGGGCAGACGGCCGTCTCTTCTCTGGGCTCACAGTTTTCCACCCGACCCTACGATAGCGTGGATCATGATTTCGATCTGGTTTTCGTCGTTGCGGGGGGCAATCCGCGATCCGTTCAGAACCAGGCTTTCCTTGCGTGGTTAAGGCGACTGGACGCTTCAGGCATTGCGGTTGGCGGGATTTCGGGTGGGTCAGTGATCCTCGCACGCGCGGGATTACTGGATCGACATCGGTTCACTGTTCACTGGCACCATTATGCCGACTTTGATGCCATGCCGGGAACATGGCTGCTCGAACGACGATTGTTTGTCATTGACCGAACGCGATACACCTGCGCTGGCGGCTCCGCACCACTCGACATGATGCACGCAATCATTTCACGCGACCATGGGATGGCTTTCGCGCAGAGGATCTCCAATTGGTTTATTCAAACCGAAATCCGAAGCGCTGATGCACCTCAAACAGCTTCCATCACGGCACGTTACGGAGCCCTGCCCCAAGCCGTCGAAGCCGCGCTCGGCTATATGGACACGCACATCGCGGACCCATTGGACCAAGCACAATTGGCCGAGCTATCCGGCTTGTCGGTTCGTCAACTTCACAGGCTTTTTCGAGAGCACATCGGCCGAACAGTCATGGAGGAGTATCGCATGATCCGCCTCGAAACTGCAAAATCGCTTCTGGCGACCACACACTTGCCGATCAGTGAATTGGCCGAACTCACCGGTTTTGCCAATCAAGCCCATCTATCAACAACTTTCAAATCAGCCTTCGGCCAATCGCCGTTGAAGTGGCGAAGAAACCGACTGAGCGAATTTGAATGATGCGGGTTTCTTGCATCATGGTCAGGACCGATGCCACCGGAATCTGACAGCTTGATGGCTGACATCGATGCTGCGTTCGTGCAGCAAATCTTCCACGCAGCGAAGTGACCGCGGAAACCGGGCATACAGCAACACGGCAAGACGGATGATCTCCGGACTGGTTTTGAAGTTGCTGAATGATGCGCGTTTTGTCTTCCCGACAAGCTACGAAAGCGCCCTGCCCGCCTCAGGTGATTTTGGTCTGGCAGAACTCTGTACCTTGCTGGCGCAGGTGGAACCAAACCACGCCCCAGAAGCGACCGATGCTGGCCGGGGCATGACAAAGGAAAGGACGTCTTGCGCCGTCTCACCACAAGAGTACCGCGCGCAAAGCACGGAAATCGCGCAGATTTATTCGCGAAAGCCGTAAACTTGGGGCAGAGATCGGGGTAGTGGCGGAGGGGATGGGCCTGACGTCGAACCTTCTCCATCTATAACCACCTGATATATAATCGATTAAGACCAGTCTTCGATTTCCAAAGCCAGCAAGAAACCCAGTTGTTGAAGGCGAGACTTCAACAAGAGCGGATGTCGCCTTAGGACATTCGCTGCACCTCGTCTCAAGGGTCACGACGCGGGATTTTGCTGCCGTCGACACTTCTGGATATTGTGGCCGCTTTCTGCGCCTTGCAATTGACGCAAAAACAGTAATGACGAGAATAGAACTAACGCTGTGATCTGCACCCAGCCCCGTCTTGCGCGGTAGTATCTTTTTGAGCCATTGGTCTTGTGCCACCAAGTCATACACCTGGTTATTGGTACATTACTGCAAAGCAGCGGAGAACCCATCTGGCCCAGCCAAAAAGTCCAGAAAGCTTCTTACCTTTGAAGGTAGATAGCTACGATCAGTGTTGATTTCCACCGAGAACTGACCCGGTTAGCGTCCTAAT
>LXYH01000004.1 GCA_001650895.1 Rhodobacteraceae bacterium EhC02 | reverse complement strand
GCCGTGGGCCGGGTCCCTCGGGCCGGACAGGCCAAAATCCTGCAAATTGAAGATATTGGTCAAATATTTACGGTTATCCCGGATTCTGTGCGCGACGCAGCGAAGGGATCTGGGATGCATGGGCTGATCAACCGGGCGATACAGTGTTTCGTGACCGATATGCATGGTCCCGCAACATGGCGCGATGTGGCCCGTGCGGCCCACCTGGATGGCGCCGGGTTCGAAGCGATGCTGGATCATGATCCGGCGCTGACGGGCAGGGTGCTGGATGCGACCTGCCGACGGCTTGGACGGCCCATGGCCGAGGTGCTGGAGGATCTGGGCACCTACCTGGTCTCGCACCCGAATATCGAGGCGCTGCGCCGCTTGCTGCGTTTCGGCGGCGAGGGTTTCACCGATTTCCTGTGCTCATTGGACGATCTGCCCGATCGCGCCCGGCTGGCGGTTTCCGATCTGGACCTGCCCCCGCTGGAACTGCAGGAGATTGCGCCGGACCGCTACCAGTTGCGCTGCCTGACGGGGGCGCCCTATCGGCAGGATGCCGGTTTTCTTGGTTTCGGTTCGGTGATGATGGGCGTGCTGCGCGCCATGGCCGATGATTATGGCGCGCTGGTCGTGCTGGATCACGGCCCGCCCGCGCCGGGATGCGAGGTGATCGAGATCGCGCTTGTGGCCTGCGACTACAGCGAAGGGCGCCGGTTCGAACTGGGCCGGAAGGCGGGGTGAGGCATGGGCGGGCAGCAGGCGGGGATGCATGTCGGGCCGGACGCCCTGTCCGGCGATACCGGTGCAGGTGGACAGGCTGGGCAGCAGGCGGTGTCCGGCGGGGGGGCGTCACACGGCCCTGATCCGGCGGATCTGGCGCCTGTTCTGGATGTGCTTTGCCCGATGCACCTGTTGCTTGGCCCGGTGGGCGAGGTGCTGCATACGGGGCCGACACTTGCCCGGCTGCGCCCACAAACCCGTCTGAAAGGCGCATCGGTGCTGGACATATTCGAGGTGACGCGCCCGCGGCAGATCGCTGCCTGGGAAGATCTGCGCCCGCTGCAGGGCAAGATCCTGCACCTTGTGTTTCGCGACCATCCGATGACCGCTTTCAAGGGGTGTCTGGCCGCGACCGGTCAGGGCATGGTCCTGAACCTGTCTTTCGGGATCTCCATCATGGATGCCTTGCGGGACTACGCGCTGACGGCGGCGGATTTCGCCGCGACGGACATGACGGTGGAGCTTCTTTATCTATTCGAGGCGAAATCGGCCGCGATGGAGGAAAGTCGCAAGCTTAACCTGCGCCTGCGCGGCGCGATGGTCGCGGCAGAGGCGCAGGCGCTGACCGATACGCTGACGGGTCTGTCCAATCGCCGGGCGCTTGATCATCTGCTGGAGCGGCTTTGCCACGGGCGCGAGCCTTTCGCCGCCATGCATCTTGACCTTGATCACTTCAAGGCGGTGAACGATACGCTTGGCCATGCTGCGGGTGATCACGTGCTGCGCCATGTCGCCATCATCCTGACCGAAGAGACGCGCAGCGGCGATACGGTGGCGCGCATCGGGGGGGATGAATTCGTCCTGGTGTTTCCCAAGCTTCAGGATCGTGCCCTGCTGGATACCATCGCGCAGCGCATCATCGCCCGTCTGTGTCAGCCGATCCCCTATTGCGACACGCATTGCCACATCTCTGGCAGTATCGGCACGGTGCTGTCCGGCGATTACGACAGGCTCGACATGGGGCGGATGATGGCCGATGCGGATGCGGCGCTCTACAGATCCAAAAAGGCCGGGCGGGGATGCCACCAGTTCTTTCACCAGGTCACGGATGACGATTGATCGCCGGCACGGCCCCCGCCACGCGCCCCTTCCGATCCGGCATCACGCCGGCCGGTGCGGGGCCTGTTCAGCGCGCCTTTTCCGCAAGCGCGCCGTAACGATGCCCCGCGCCCAGGTTGATGTTCAGCGCGATGAAGCTGCGCCCGGATTGCCGCAAGGCATTGGCCAACCCGGCGTGGGCGACGGCAAGGTTCTGTTCGGCATCGATCAGATCGCGGATGGTTCCGCCGTCCTTGTCCACGCTCTCGCGGGTCAGGCGCACGGCTTCGGTATAAAGCCGGACAGTTTCGGTGGCCGCGTTGCGTCCGCGCATGCTGGCTTCGTAATCGGCCAGGGCCCCTTCGACATCGCCGATCGCCTCGATCACGGCGATCCGCCATGCGGTATGGGCCTGTCGCACGCGGGAATCGCGCTGCAGCACCGTGGCGCGCGCGCCTTGCGTCGGCAGCATGGGCAATCGCAGCGCCGGGCCAAAGACATAATCGGTGTTGCGGTTGCCCGAGACCGAGGACAGGCTGATGGTGCCGCCCAGCGAGAGCTGCGGATAAAGGGCCGCATTCGCCACCTTCAGGTCCCGCAGGGCCGCATAGTAACCCCGTTCGGCCACGCGGATATCGGGGCGATTGCGCAGCAGGTCCGAGGGGATGCCGACCTTGGGCGACAGGCTGACGCGCGGCTGGGCCGCCCGGCTGTCAAGGTCGGGCAGGGGCTGGCCCGGCATCCGGCCCGACAGGACCGCGATTTCGGACTTGAGGTTTGCAATCGCCGCCTCGAGTGCCGGAATTTCCGCCTGGGTTTCAGAGACAAGCGCCTTGGCCCGCACAACGTCGATGCTGGTGGCCGCGTCCCCCTTGAACAGGGTGTCCACCAGGTCCAGCGTCTGGCGCCGCGAACGCAGTTCGGACCGGCGCAGATCAAGGCTGGCCTGCTGGTAGCGCAAGTCGACATAGGCATTTGACAGATTGAGCAGCAGCAACAGCCGCGCCGCGTCCAGTTCGGCATCCGCGATCTCGATCCGGGCGCCGGCGGCTTCGATCTGGGCGCGCCGGGCGCCGTAGATGTCCAGCAGCCAGTCAAAGCCCAGGCTGGCTTCGGACCGGGTCAGGCTGGGGCCACCGTCCTGCCGTTCACGCTGCACACGCGCATTGGGTGACAGGTTCGCGGCCATGGGCAAGCCGTCGCGCGCAGCCTGGGCCTCGATCACGCGCTCCTTGGCCAGCTCAAGGCTGAGGCTTTCCGACAGGGCGCGCTCCACCAGTCCGTCAAGGACCGGATCCTTGAACTGCCGCCACCAGTCATGATTGTCCAGCACCCGGGGCACGCTGTCGGCATGCGCCTTGTAGTTCCCCAGGAATGGGAAAGTCGGCGCCGTGTAGGGCGCATCGGTGCAAGCGGCCACAAGGGATACCCCTGTAATCACGGCGATGCCCTGTCCCGCTTTGCGCCAGGAAAAGCTGCTCATGGTATATCCTGCCTTCTGGTCCCCCATGCCGGTCTTTATCGCCGGACTGTTGGAAAGGGGTATGCTCGGCGGACAGAATGCGCGTAGCGGGCCTTTGAAACAAGGAAAATAATATTCCACAAGTAGAGTGTTGCGCTAACGCAATAAGATACAAGGTTGAGTTTTGCGCGCTGCCCAAGGGCTATTGTTCGCGGAAGGCGCGCGACATGCTGTCTAGCACCGGTTTGACCAGATACTGCGCAAAGGTTCGTTCCTCGGTCTGGATCATGATTTCCGCCGGCATGCCCGGCGTGAGTGAAAACCCCCGGATGCGCTGCATCTCGCTGACGGGCACGGTGACGCGCGACAGGTAGACCTCGCGGCGCGTCCCGTTCGAGCCGTCCGCGATCGCATCGGCCGATACGTAGTCCACAAGACCGTTGAGCACCGGGGTGGTGCGCTGGTTCATGCCTGTCAGCCGGACCGTGGCGTGCTGACCCACATGCACGCTGTCGATGCTGTTGCGCGGCACCAGGACCTCGATGATCAGCGGGGCGTCGGCCGGCAGGATCTCGACAATGGGGCGGCCGGTTTCGACGACACCGCCCGTCGTGTGATAATAGAGGCGGACGACGGTGCCATCGACGGGGGCGATCACATGGGTCCGGTCCAGGATGTTTTCGGACTTTCGCAACTGTTCGCGCACGCTTTCAAGTTCGCTTTCGACGGTCTGAAGCTGGGTCAGCGCGTTGCGGCTGTAGTCGTCGCGCGTCTTGGCGATCTGCGCTTCGAACTTGGCGCGCATCTCGGAAAGTTCGGCGATCTCGGCCTCGAGCCGCCCGACCTGGCCATCGGCCTCGAGCATGGCGCGTTGCAGGGCCAAAGCCTCGCTGCGGCGTGACAGGCCGCTTTCCACAAGCTGGGTCTTGGCGGCCAGTTCCTCGGCCAGCAGGCCAAGCTGGCTGCGCGTCGAGGCCAACTGGATGCCATAGCCCGTCGTGCGGATTTCGAGGGCTTCAAGATTGCGGGTGATGACGCTGATATCGTTGGCAAGGCTTGCGCTGGAGGCCTGGAAGGCCAGGCTTTGACCATCAAGGATCATCGCGGCCTCGGGGTCGGCGCGTTCGGCTTCGAGGTGGGGCGCGAAGGTCAGCGCCTCAAGATGCTGCTGTTCGGCCATCAGCCGCGCTTGCGTCGCCTCAAGCCGGATGCGGCGCAGCGACAGTTCGCGCGTGCTGGCCAAGGCAAGCGTCTGGTCCAGCGTCAGCATGATCTGCCCTTCGCGGACGCGGTCGCCTTCCTTGACCAGGATGTCCGAGATGATGCCCCCTTCGAGGTGCTGCACGATCTTGTTCTGTCCGGTGGCCACGAAACTGCCCTGTGCGATGACGGCGGCCGCCAGTGGCGCCATCATCGCCCATGCGCCGAAGCCGCCGAACGTGACCAGCATCAGCAGAAGGCCGACCGCGGCCTGCTTGCCGATCGAGCGCGGTACGTCCTGATACCAGATGTCGGTGCGGGGAATGACGGTCAGGTCAGACATGTCGTGGTGTTCCTGGCTGGTGTGGCTGTGCGATGGCGGCGGTGCCGCCTTCGGGGACCTGTGGCGCCCTTGCGGCGGCGGGATTCAATTGGGCCATGACCTTGTCGCGCTGGCCGAACAGGGCCACGCCGCCATTGGCCAGAAGCATGATCTTGTCCACGACATTCAGCAGCGAGGGCTTTTGCGTGATCACGACCACGGTGATCTTTTCCTTGCGGGCATGTTCGATGGCGCGGGCCAGCGCCTTGTCGCCCGCCGTGTCGAGGTTCGAGTTCGGCTCGTCCAGCACGACAAGGCGGGGGTTGCCGAAGAAGGCGCGCGCCAGGGCGATCCGCTGTTTCTGCCCGCCGGACAGGGGCGATCCATCGGCGGCGACCATCGTCTCGTAGCCTTGCGGCAGGCTTGCGATCATCTCGTGCACATCGGCCAGAACGGCGGCGTGGTGGATCTGTTCGTCGGTCGCATCGGCGCGCATCCGGCCGATATTGTCCTTGATCGTGCCGGGGAACAGTTGCACGTCCTGCGGCAGGTAGCCGATATTCTCGCCCAGCTGCCGGGGGTCCCAGTTGCGCAGGTCCATCAGGTCCAGCCGCACGTTGCCCGATGTGGGCAGGATGGATCCGACCAGCATCTTGCCCAGCGTGGTCTTGCCCGCGCCGGAATTGCCGATCACCGCCAGGCTGTCGCCCGGTTCCAGGGCAAAGCTGATGCCGTTCAGGATCACCTGCTTGGTGCCGCCCGGTACATAGAGCAGGCGTTCCACGTTCAGCCGGCCCTCGGGGCGCGGCAGCCAGAGGCGTTCGAACTGCAGGCGCGATCCCCGCAGCAATGCCGCGACCCGGCCATAGGCGGCGCGCGACAGGATGAAGGCGTTCCAGCCTTCGATCGAGCCTTCGATCGGGGCCAGTGCCCGCCCCGCCACGATCGAGGCGGCGATGACCATGCCGCCGGTGATCTGCCCGTCGATGGCCAGGTAGGCGCCCCAGCCCAGCATGCCCACCTGCGTCAGCATCCGGACCGCGCGGCTGACCGAGGCGCTGATGATGTTGCGATCCTGCGCGCGGACCTGCGCGATCAGCGAGGCAGCCGTGTCGCGGCCCCAGATCGTGACGGCCTCGGGGATCATGGCCATCGCATTGATGATCTGGCTGTTGCGTGACATGGAATCGAGATGCATGTTCGCCTTGGCCTGGGCCAGGTTCGCCTCGGCAAAGGGTTTGGCGGTGATGCGCTGATTGACCAGCGCCACCACCAGCAGCAGCAGCGCCGTGACGACCACGATCATCCCCAGATGCGGGTGGATCATGAAGATCACAAGGATGAACAGGGGGGCGAAAGGCACGTCGAGAAAGGAAATCAGCGTGCCCGAGACAAGGAAGCCGCGCAATTGCTGCAGATCGCCAAGCGTCTGGTATTCGCGCCCCGAGCCGTTGAGCGAGGCCGCCGCCGCCGCGCTGAGCACAGGCGCCCCCAGCCGCGCCGCCACCTCGACCGCCGTGCGCATCAGCATGAAGCGGCGCACCGCGTCGAACATCGATTGCAGCACCACCGCGCCGACGATCACCAGGGTCAGCATGATCAGCGTGTCGGTCGATCTGCTGGTCAGCACCCGGTCCGAGATCTGGAACAGGTAGATCGGGATCGCCAGGATCAGGACGTTGGTGGCGCAGGTCATCAGCATGACCATGCTCAGGTTGCGCCAGACGGTGCGGATGCCCAGTTTCAGGCTTTGCTGGAAATCCTCGGGGCCCATCCGCTTGTGAAACCTGGCGCCGCCATTGCCGCCGCCGCCCTGTCCCGCGCCGGGGCGTGCGGGGCCAGCCATGACCGGACCGCCGGTCCTGCCCTCGATGGTCACCGCCGATAGCGAGGCGGCATTGTCGTCGCGAAACGCCTTCATGCGCGCGGGATCGGCCTCGGCCACAGTTGCGTTGCGATCGGGTGCGGGATCCTCTGCTGCGGTGTCCCGTGATGCGGTGTCTGGCGCCGGTGTGTCTTCGGGCGGGGATTCCGGGGTTGCGGTGGCCTGCATGGTTGCCTTGTCCGCAGCTTCGGCAGGTGCGGGGGCGTCGGCCACTTCGGGCCGATGCGCCGCGTCCAGTCCTGTCGCAATCGTATTGATCCGCAGATCCGCCGTCAGGCGGAGCAGCGGCAGGGGACTGCTGCTTGCCGCGCGGCCATCGCCCCGCACCGTCCTGAATTCCAGCGGTCTGTCGATCATCTTGTTCAAGGTTTGTCTCCGGTCGCGTCCTGATCGGCTGTGGCTGGGTCCGCTTGCAGGTCCGGGGTCATGCCAGCATGGTCTGCATCACGTCCACCGTGCCCGGGCAGTCATCGACCTGCACCGCCGGTCCGCAGTGATCGGCGGGGGCAGGGCCGATCATGTCATCGGCCAGGAAGGCCACGGCCTCGGGTGCCAGCTTGTCCATCTGCACACCCGCCGGGGGGGCGCAGTCGTCGATCAGTTCGGCCTGGTAGATCAGCGCGTCGCTATAGGCCTCGCCGCCCGCCATCACGGTGGAATCCAGCCCCTGCGCCACGATGCTGGCCGCGTTGATCTGGGCGTTCGATCCGCTGGTTACGGTGACATCGGCCCCTTCGGCGGTGGCGAACATGTCCTTGATAAAGTGGATCTGATCGGAATCGCCAAGGTAGTTCGTCTGTTCGATCACATTGGTCTGGATCAGATCACCACTGATGTAGAGCACATTCAGCGCATCGTTCCCGGCGAAAAGCGCGTCCTGCGCCAGCGCGGCGGGGATGGTCTTGGCACCGCCCGCCAGTTCGGACAGGGCCTGCGTGAAAGCGTCGGTCTTTTCGGCCATGCTGTCCGTGCCGGTCGTCATGATGGCGGCGGTGTTGACCTGCAGGTTGTCGCCCGCGTGCAGGGTTGCGCCGTCGGGGACATCGCCGGTGATCCTGTCCTGATCCAGCAGCACATTGACCTGCGTGATCTGGTTCAGCGTCAGCATGTTGCCGCCGATCAGGATCAGGTCATAGTGAAAGCCGAGGTTCAGGATCAGCGTTTCGTTGAAGACAAGGTTTTCGCCCGTGCCGATATAGGTGGCGGCGCCGGTGAACTGCACCTCGACCCGGTCATAGTCGGTGGCGAAGATATGCTGCTGGACCCAGTTCATCAGCATCAGATCGCCGTCCAGACGGGTCACGTTCCAGATCGAGGGCAGGCCCTCTGCCGATCCGTCGCCGGATTTGCCTGCATCGGATTGCGCCACCAGGGCCGAGGTCTGTTCAAGTTGCGCGATATTGAGCGCATGTGAGGGGGCCGCCTGCGCGGGGCCGGGCAGGTCCGACGACGCGATGCGCATGTTCACCTGCGAGATCACATCAAGCCGCAGCACATCCTGCGCCACGGCGATGACGGGGGCATCGACCCATACGGATTTCAGCACGGTTTCATTGATGACCCGGTTGCCGCCGGTGACGACATGATGGCCGGGATCAACCGCGAAGGGGCCGGGATCATGATCCGTCACGCCATCCGATTTCACCAGTGTCGCCTCTGCCTCTGCCTCTGCCTCTTCGGACTTGAGTTTCAGAAAGGCGGGCAGCAGGTCCTTGATTGCGGGCACGTCGTCCACGCGCACACCGTTGACAAAGCTTCCTTCGGCGTCGTCGCCGCGCAGGATCACGGCTGACAGGCCCTCGGCCTCGGGGGTTTCGGCTGCGGTCATCGCCTCGGCCATCTGCTGGGCCGCGTCCATGAGCGCACCATTTGCCGGGCTCCAGGCCCAGGGGGCGATCAGGCTGAGGGACTGGGCCAGTTCGGCCAGGTCCTGCAGTAGGGTCAGGTAAAGCGCCGGATCGGTGAAACCGGCGCTGCCGTCGAAGATCAGAAGGTCGTCGTCGGTCAGAAAGGCGGTCTGTGCGATTGCCAGCACGATGGAATTCGGCAGGATCTCGACCATCTGGCCGCCCAGCGACAGGCTGCCCGCCGCCATGGGGGCAGGGCTGTCAGTCGCGAGGTCGGGTTGTTGCGCCGGGGCGGCCGCGCTTTCGGCGCCCTGCCATGGCACAAAGGCCATCTTGGGCGCGGCAGGTGTCGCGCTGGGCGGGGTGCTGTCGGGATTGTCTGTCTTGGTCCTGAGGTCGCGCAACGCCATCTCGTCGCGGGTGGCAAACCTGTCTTCCTTCAGCGGGTCCAGCTCCGGCCCATCCATTTCGGTGCGAAAGGCCAGGTAATCCAGCCGCATCTTGGCTGCTTCGATTTCAAGATGAAACATGCCGACGAAATGGGCGATTTCCTCGCTGATCTGGTCAAGTGCCATGCTCTGATCCCCTTTTTTTTCAACGCCTTACCGGTCCTGCGGTGCAGCGGTTGGATCGGGGCCGGTCAAACCGGCCCCGATCCCTGGTGTCCTGGCCTCAGCCGAGGTCGTCGTCGCCGATGGCCGTGGATGTCAGGCCGCCGCCCACCACGGTCATGTCGACCGAGTTGCCCAGCACGTTGGCGCCCATGACGATGCTCTGGTTGAACGCCGTCACGTTCACGGCCGCCGCCGCCGAGGCATAGGATTCCCCGGTCACGAAGCCATCATCGCCATTGTTGGAGCCCCATGCACCGCCGCTGCCGCCTGCGCCGCCTGCACCGGTGGAGGCGTCGCCGCCCCAGCCGCCAAGCGCATCGCCGACCGTTCCGGCCCCACCCGTGGCGTCGCCGCCCATGATGGTGCCGCCCGCGCCGCCGACGCCTTCGGCCATGCCCGAGCCGCCGCCATAGCCGCCATTGGTGCTGGCGGATCCGGTCACGCCGGTGGTATTGGCGGCATCGTCATCGGACCAGCCTGCGCCGCCATAGCCGGCGATCGCCTCGGCCATGCTGTCGGCGCTGCCGTCGATGTCGCTGGTCGCGAAGACCTGCGCAAGGCCGCCATTGCCGCTGTCGGCCGCCGCGTCCGCGGTTCCGCCTGCGCCTGCATCCGATGCCGCATCGGATGCGTTTGCCGCTGCCCCGCCTGCCGCATCGCCGCCCGTGCCGGTCCCGGTGCCGGTCCCGTTCGAGGCCGCGTCGGATGCTCCGCCGCCGCCCGCACCACCGGTGCTGGCCGCATCGGCCATGCCATCGGCCGTGCCGGTTGCATCGCCCGCCGCGGCATCGGTTGCACCGACGTCGCCGCCGTTCGAGGCGCCGCTGCCGGTGCCGGTCCCGGTTCCGCCCGCATCGCCTGCGGTGGCACCGCTGCCGGCGTCACCGCCTTCGGCATTCGCCAGTGCCGCAGACAGAAGGCCGCCGCCCAGCGTTCCGGCCAGCGCACCGGCCGGGCCTCCAGCCGCCTGGCTGTCCGCGTCGGATTCCGCCGCACCGAGGCCCGCGCCCAGGCCCAATGCACCGGACCCGCCGCCGCTGCCGCCATCGGCATCCGCGTCCGTGTCGGCATCGGCGTCAGCATCGGCATCGGCATCCGCGCCCGAACCACCGCCCGTGCCGCCGCCTGCCATGGCGCCTGCACCGGACAGGCCAAGGCCAAGACCGCCGCCATCGGCGCCGGCGTCACCGGCATCTGCATCGGATGCATCCGACTCGGCCCCGGACAAGGCCACGCCCAGCCCCAGACCAAGCGCACCGGCATCGCCGCTGTCGCCACCATCGGCATCCCCGTCCTGATCGCTGTCGCCATCATTGTCGGCACCCGAGGCCGCGATGGAACTGCCACCAGCGCCACCGCTGCTGTCGCTGTTGGTGCCGGCCATGCCCGAGGCCATGCCCAGAACCGAACCGCCAAGCGCACCGGCATCGCCGCCATCGCCGCTGTCGGCATCGGCATCGCCGCCGTCGCTGTCACCGTCGGTTCCGGTTGCGGCAAAACCGCCAAGTGCGGTGCCTCCGCTGGCGTCACCGCCATCGGCATCGGCGTCGCCGCCGCCTTCCGCCCCATCGGACGAGACCTTGATCCCTTCCTCGGCCGAGGCGGTGCCGCCGGTTGCGTCGCCATTCTGATTGAAGTCGGCGTTGTTGGCGACGGTCGGGTTGTTCAGCGTGTCATTGTCGGTCAGGTTGTTGGTCTGGCCGATGGCGAAGGCATTGGAATTGCCCGCGCCGAAGGACACGTCGTTCAGGACATCGGTCATGTCCAGATCGTTGCCGGGGTCGTATTCCAGATCGCCCTTGACGCCGAAGACATCATCCACGGACGAATTGCCCGACAGGTCGAGATCGATGAAATCATCGTCCCGCGGGATCCACTCGCCACCGCCGAAGTCGATATTCACCTCGTTGGCGTTGGAATTGTCGTTATTGCCGTTGGTGTTGTCCACGCTCTGGCCCTGGATCTGGCCCTGGTCCTGTTCGGCGCTCTGGCCCTGATCCTGACCCTGGCCTTGATCCTGGCCTTGTCCCTGATCCTGGCCCTGGCCTTGATCCTGGTCCTGTCCCTGACCCTGATCGACATCGGTCGTCGTGGTCTGCTCCTGATCCTGCGCTTGCGCGTCAAGTTCCACGTCGGCGCTTTCGACGGTGATATCGGTGTCGAAATCCGCGTCGATCGTATCGACTTCGATGTCGTCGATCATGAAGTTGTTGTTCGTGGCTGAGTTTCTCTTGACCATGGTATTGGTCCTCCGGTTTGCCCGTCTGGCCACCAATCATCTAAAAAGTGACAACTGCCGGGCATGGTTGGGTTTGTCGTCTCAAGTCAGCCGGGCGTCAGAGAGGTGCTGCCACACCTGCGGATCGGCCCGTCCTGTGAAATCGTGTCGGTGCTCCTCCTTCGTCCGGGTGCAGGAACCCGTCGTCCGAATCGGTTGATCCGGGCGCTGGCCGCTGCGGGCCGGTGGTCGCATGTGATGAGCGGGCCGGTCCGGCCGTTGAAAATAGGCTTTGTCAAATGTCCGCCCGATTCCGGGCCGACGCTGACAGATTTTCACTGCAACCCCGGATTCGTAAGTTGGACAAAGGGTTAAGGCATGGTCAGTGCCTTGATTTTATTCGTTTTATTGGATTGTTCACGATTTGGGAAAAGATAGTATTCTACTTTTAGATGAATGGCTGTTCATCCATAACGGTCGCCCCGGTTGAGGCGGAAATCGACCAGGGGGCTGAAATCACTTAAGACTAACGGCATGTTCTTTAGTGACTATTCCAAGGGATAGGATCGGCACCCACCGTTTTGACCCATCCAATTCGCAAAGCCACCCGATCAGGATACCCCGCGCAAGACCAGGTTAGGGTTGCCACAATTTTTCCTTAATCATTCGGCTAGTTTCGATAGCTAGAAAAATGTCGTATGAGTCCTAAGGCATATTTCCGATGCGGAGTACCAATAGCAGACCTTTTTTCTGACATATTTCAGCGTTTGACAGCCTGGGGGGGTGATATGTTTGAACGCGATGCCATTTACGCGAGGCCCAAGAACAACCTGAGCGGTTCTACCGATATCTTCGTATTTGTCGGTAGTGCGCTGGCGTTTCCAAACTCGATCCTGCGCATGACCGAGCAGGAGGCGGGCGGAGCACATGCTCTGCGGGTCGAAACGCTGCGCGATCTTCTGTCGTTCAGCCGGACATCGGCGCTGCCGGTGAAGAAGGTGTTTTTCGATGACCGTCTGGCACCGGAGGTCTTTCGCAAGATCACGTCCTTCAAGGCCGATCTGCCGGATGCGGGCTGGATCCTGGCCTATCGGGATCCGGCTGTGGCGCGGCATCTTCTGGGCCAGCGCGGGCAGAAACCGGCATTGGCCGATGTGCTGCTCTTGCCGATGACGCTGCCGATCTGTCCCTGGTCCGCGATGCTGCGGCTGGTGCTGGCGGGGCAGCTTCTTGCCGCGGGCGACCTGATTTCACCGGCACCCGCCGGTGACATGCCGTTCATGACCGATGCGGCAGACACCGCAGAGGCAGCACAGGATGGCGCGATGGATGCGTCGCCCATGTCCGCAAAGGTCCCTTCCCAAGCTGAAGGCGCCGACGATGCCTCTGATCCGCGCCTGACACCGCGCGAGGAGGAGGTGCTTGCCCTTGTCTCGCAGGGGGGGCGCAACAAGACCATCGCGCACAAGATGTCCCTGTCGGAACATACCGTGAAGCTGCATCTGCACAATGCGATCACCAAGATCGGCGCGCGCAACCGCACGGAGGCCGCCAACTGGTACCTCTCGCGCCATTGGGGAGAGGGGCGGGGAGAGGGGCGATGAGCGCGCAAAAGCCGATAAGCTCAGATGCACAACGCGCTGATTTTGATGAATTCCTGCTGCTGATCGGGCGGTTGAACTATACCTGGACCAACACCGAAAGCCTGCTTTTGCACCTGATTGCCGGGCTGTCCGGTACCACCAAGGATGTGGCGGTCGTGATCTTCCTGACGCTGAACACGACCCGCGCCAGGGTGGATCTGGTCGAAAGACTGGCCAAGATGGATCACCAGAAGCCCGAGGAACGCGATGCGGTGCTGCGGCTGACCCGTGGCCTGATGAAACTGTCAGGTGCCCGAAACCGCTTCAACCATTGCATCTATGCCTTTGACCCTGAAGGCGGGCCACCCCGTTCCATCCTCATGCGGATCGCCGATCGCAAGGACGGTATCCGCATGGGGCAGGCGCTGGATCTGGATGCGGCCGCCGTGGACAGTATCGCCAGGTCCATTGCCGATCTCACGCTGGTGAACCGCGATATCTGGGCGCATATCTCGCGCTATGGCTACCCTGCCTGAAACGGCCTGACCGTTCAGGCAGTGGCGCGGTTGGCCATGGTGTCGTCATGCGCGGCGACAAGCGGCCGGATCGCGACCCGGGCTTGCAGCCTTGCGGCCAGCAGATAGATGCCCGCGATCTTGCGATGCAGGAACAAGGTGCCCTCGGGCGGGGTCTGCGCCATGTCGGGGTCTTGTCCCAGCGCAAGGCCCATGGCGTTCAACCGCAGGGCGAGGTCAGATCCGGCAAAGTCGAAAGGCGCGTTGTCGCGCAGCGGTGTCATCGCCGTGTCGAACATGTCGAGGATGCGCGCCCGCAGGGATGCAGGCGTGGCCCTGTCGATATAGCCCAGTGCGGTCAGCGCCGTGTCCGCCGCGGCGCGATCCTGCGCCAGACCCGCCCGCAGCAGGGTGCGGAACCCTTCGACCTGTTGCGGGGCAAAGCGGGTGACCGCGCCGAAATCCAGCAGGACGATCCGCCCCGTGCCCGGGTCGTAGCGGAAGTTCGCAAGGTTCGGATCGGTCTGCATGGTCTTGAAGTCAAACAGTTCCTGCAGCAGCAGGCCGATCAGATGCGCGGCGACCCTGTCGCGCAGCGCTTGGGGTTCGGACAGCAGCGCCTCAAGCGGTTGACTGTCCAGCCATGTCATCGCCAGCACATGCGGCGTGCTCAGATCGGGGTGCAGTTCCGGCAGGCGAAAGACCTGTGACCCGGCCAGCAAGCGATTGAAATCCGTCAGGTTGCGCGCCTCGGCGGTGTAATCGACCTCGGCATGCAGCTGGCTGCGCAACTCTTCCAGCATGGGTGCGATATCCAGCCCGCGCGGCAGCAGACCGGGCAGGCGCAGCAGGGTGCCAAGGTTGGCGATGTCGCTGTCGATACTGTCCGCAACGCTGGGGTATTGCACCTTGATCGCCAGCTCCTGCCCGTCATGCGTGCGGGCGCGATGCACCTGCCCGATCGAGGCGGCGGCGAAGGGGCGCACGTCGAACCGGCTGAAGCGGCGGCGCCAGTCGCGGCCCCATTGCGCATCCAGCACATCGCGCAGCTGCGCGGGTGGCATGTGATGCGCCTCGTCGCGCAGGGCGGCCAGGATCGTCGTCATCTCGGGCGGCAGCACAAGGCCGGGGTCCATCGACAGCATCTGGCCCAGTTTCATGGCAGCGCCCCGCATCACCCGCAGATCGCGCGTCACGCGGGTGGCGGTTTGCGGTGTCAGGATCATCTGCTGCATGCGTGGGCGCTGACCCTGCGCCAGCTGGCGCAGGCCCGCCGCCGCCATGTCGCCGACCAGCCCCGTGGTCATCCCGCCCATGCGCAGCAATCGCCCGATGCGGCCGCCGGGCAGGGCGACAGCGTCGCGATCCTGATCGTGCTGGGACATGGCTCGTGCTCCGTCATCCTGCTGTCAGGGGCAAGATGGGGCAAAGGCTGCGCGTGACCAGTGCAGGTCCGCGCTTATGTGGCGGCGTTCCAGACCGTGCGCCCGCCGCAGATGGTGCGGGCCACGCCAATGGTGGCGATGCGGTCCGGCGCCGCGGCCTCGATATCGCCATCCAGCAGCACAAGATCGGCAAGGTAGCCGGGGCGCAGCATGCCCTTGCGGTCCTCGGTATGTTCGGCATAGGCGCCACCGATCGTATAGGCGGCCAGCACCTGGTGCAGGGTCAGCCGTTCGTCCTGCGCGCCCTCATAGGGTTGGCGGGTCAGGGCGGCCTGGATGCTGCGCAGCGGGTTGATGTCGGCCACCGGCCAGTCCGAGGCAAAGACGATCCGCGCGCCCGCCTCGGCCAGGGTGCGTGTCAGGAAGGCGTCTTTCCAGCGGGTGCGACCGATCTTGTCGAGCGACGGAAAGGGTGGAAAATCCATCGCGCCCGGCACATGCGAGGGCTGGACCGATGCGATCACACCCAATTCCGCAAGGCGCGGCACATCGGCCCGGTCGATCAGTTCGATATGTTCGATCCTGTGGCGGGCGTCGCGCGGGCCATTGGCGCTGCGGGCCGCGGCATAGCCGTCCAGCACCCGGCGCACCGCGCCGTCCCCGATGGCATGGACCGCGATCTGCAGGCCGCGACGGTCGGCCTCGATGCAGATCTCGGCAAAGCGGTCAGCCTCGTGCAGCGGATCGCCGCGCCAGCCGGGTTGGTCGGGATAGTCGTTCAGCATCACGGCCGTGCCGCTGTCGATCACCCCGTCCATGAACATCTTGACGAAGCCCGATGACAGCCAGTCATCGTTGTAATCGCGGGTCATCGCGCTGGCCTCGGCCAGATCGGCGGGGCTGCGGGTATTGCGATAGTGGAAGGGTACGCGCACCCGTGCGGTCAGCCGGCCCTGCTGGCGCAGGGTGTCCAGAACCTGCAGCGTGTAGCGGTTGCCGTCCATGTTCACCAGGCTGGTGAACCCGTGCCGCGCGCAATGGGCAAGGCCCGCCAGCATCGCGGGCAGGTCGGCCATCATGTCGTCCTGCGTGGGCGCGGGCAAGGGATCAAAGCCGGTGGCGATGCCCGCCATGATCCGGTGCTCGCCCGCCACGCGCAGGACGGGGGCCATCGCCTCGAATTCGCGCAGCTCGCCTGTGGCCAGGCCGTCCGCGCCCATCACCACCTCGTTGCCGGGGCCGACGGTGGCGCCCTGCAGGATGCCCGCCTCGGTCAGGGCAGCCGTATTGGCCCAGCCGGTGTGATGATCCGCGGCCACAAGGATGATCGGCCGGTCCGGCAGGATCGCGTCAAGGTCATGGCGGGTCAGCGCGCGGCCATAGATGGCATAATCGCAGCCCTGTCCCACGATCACCCGCCGCTGGGGGGTGGTGTGGGCATAGTCCCAGATGGCATGGCCCAGTTGGTCCGGGCCTTCCACGCCCAGAAGCTGAAGATGCGACAGTTCGGACCCGCCCATGAACAGGTGCAGGTGGCTTTCGATGAAACCCGGCAGCAGGCTTGCGCCGCCCGCGTCGATCACCGTGCAGTCGGCACCTGCAAGCGCCGCGATGTCCGCGGTCGATCCCAACGCAAGGATGCGGTCATGGCGCAGGGCTACCGCCTCGGCCCTCGGGTGGTCCGGGTCCATGGTCAGGATGCGGGCATTGGTGATGATCGTCGTGGCGCGGGTGGGCATGGCGGGGGTCTTTCCAAAGCAGCGTTGCCGCAGCCTAGCCCGCGCCATGGGGCCTGTCCAAGCGTGTCTTGCGGCATGCCCCGGTCCTTTCCCGAGTGTTAACCCCCCGCACGCCCGATTCAGGCGGTCTTGACCCTTTCGGCCCTATCCATCGGCCCCCGCATCCAGCCCCAAGGAGGCCCCATGTCGGACAATTCGCCCCGGCTCGATCTGCCGTTCATCCTGCCGTCGCAAGCGCAGAAGCATGTCACCCATAACGAGGCGCTGCGGCTGCTGGATGCCCTGGTGCAGCTGGCGGTCGAAGGGTTCGGCGCCGTCACGCCGCCCGCGCAGCCCGCCCAGGGCGAGGTCTGGGCCATCGGTGCCGGGGCCGGTGGCGCCTGGGGGGGGCAAGATGGTGCTCTGGCGGTCTTTTCCGGCAATGGCTGGATCTTCCGCAACCCGCGCCCCGGCTGGATCGCCACGCTGGCCGGTTCGGCCGAGTTGCGGGTCTGGGATGGCGCGGATTGGGTCGTGCCGGGTCTGGCTGGCCTCGAGAACCTTGCAGGGCTCGGGATCAACACCACCTCGGACGCGACCAACCGTCTTGCCGTGGCCGCGCCCGCCACATTGTTGACCCATGACGGGGATGACCACCGGCTGGTGGTCAACAAGGCGGCGGCGGGTGATACGGCCTCGCTTCTGTGGCAGAGCGGCTGGTCGGGCCGGGCCGAGCTTGGGCTGGCGGGGGATGATGACCTGCATGTCAAGGTCAGCGCCGATGGGGCCAGCTGGACCGAGGCGATGGTCATCGACGCCAGCAGCGGGCAGGCCAGCTTTCCGGCCGGGATCAGCGGTGTCCCCGAGCAGCTAAGCGCCAACCGGACATATTTCGTGCGGCTGGACGGCAGCGATGCCAATGACGGGTTGACGGATTCCGCAGCCGGGGCCTTTCGGACGGTACAGCGGGCGGTCGACATGGCGGCAGGGCTTTATTGCGGGCCCTTCGCGGTGACGGTGCGCATCGGTGCGGGCAGTTTTGCCGAAGGTGCGCGGCTTTTCGTGCCGGGCAATGGCAACCTGCGCCTGACGCTTGAAGGGGCGGGGGCGGGCGCCACCACGATTTCGGGGACGACCTATGGCGTACAGGTGTCGGGCCCCTGCGACCTGACCCTGCGCGAACTGCGGATCGCCGGGGCAAGTGTCACGCTATGGGCGCGCTACGGCGCGCGGGTGAACCTGCGCGGCACGGTCGAGCTTGGCACCGGCACGGCCCGCCTGATCGGCGCCGACAATGCCGCCTATGTCGAGGTGCTGTCCTGCACCCTGCGGCTTGGCGTGACGGGCAGCGCGCATTTTCTCTTCAGCACGGCGGGCGGGCATATCTACCTGGGCAGCGGCGTCAGCGTGGTGACGACGGCCCCCGTGACATTCAACGCCACTGTCTATGCCGGATTGAACGGGATCGCGCAGATCGTGGGCTCTCAGGTCGCGTGGAACGAGGCGGCCGGTGCGATCCAGGGTACGCGCTACGTCGCAACGGGCAATGGCGTGATCAACACGGTGGGGGCAGGGCCTTCGTACATTCCCGGCACCGTCGCGGGGACAGTGATCGAGGGGGGGCGCTACCTCTAGCCGGGGGTGGGCGCGCGCTTGCACTTGACCAAGGCCCGCCCTGGCCGCGATGCTGCGGTCGGGGCAGAGGGCGGGCCCATGACATGGCATTCACGTTGCGACAGCTGCAATTCTTCATCGCCGCCGCCGAACAGGGGTCGGTGACGGGGGCGGCGCGCGTGCTGTCGATCTCGCAATCCTCGGTGACCGAGGCGATTCGCGCGCTGGAGGACGATCTGGGCGTGACCCTGTTCGAACGGCAGGCGCGCGGGCTTGAGATCACGCATCTGGGCAGCCAGTTCCTGCGCCACGCCCAGCAGATCCTTGCCGATGTGTCGAATGCGCGGCATGCCTTCCGGGGGCAGGCTGACCAGGAAGGCGGGCGGCTGGCGCTGGGCGTCACCTCGCTTGTGGCGGGCTATGTGCTGTCCGATATCCTGTCGCGCTTTCGCCGCGCGCATCCCCGGGTCGAGCTGAACGTGATCGAGGATAGCGGCGAATACCTGCAACACCTGCTGATCGGCGGCGAGCTGGATGTGGCGGTTCTGCTGACATCTTCGGTGCATGACCGCATGGCCCTGAACGTCGAGACGCTTCTGGTGTCGCCCTACCGGCTGTGGCTGCCGCTGGGCCATCCGCTGGGGCAGGCGGATGCAATTTCGCTGGAGCAGCTGACCGAGGTGCCGCTGATCCAGCTGATGGTCGACGAGATCGAGGAAAGCATGCGGCAGCTGATGGCGGCGCTGGCGGTCAAGCCGACCATCGCCTTTCGCACCCGGTCGGTCGAGGCCGTGCGCAGCCTTGTCGCCACGGGGGCGGGCCTCGCGATCCTGCCGGGGCTGGTCTATCGCCCATGGTCGCTGGAAGGCGACCGAATCGAGATTAGGGACGTGTCGGGCGACCTGCCCACCGTACAGGTTGGCCTTGCCTGGCGGCGGGGTGCCCCACTCAGTCCGCAAGCCCGGAATTTCATCAGAGTGGCGCAATCCACCTTGCCGGGCCGCTAGACCGCGCCCCTTTGCTATCATCCGATATTCACTTGAAAACGTCGGTCCGGGCCATCGCGGGGGCGAGGTATCGGAAAAACCGATGGATCGCTTCTGGATTTTGATATTGCGAAGCAACCCCCTCTCCATACCCTGACCGCAATGAAGGACCGGCCCGCGCAAGGGGCGGCGTAACGTGAAGCACCGACATGGAGAGCACTGGAATGAAACATCTCAGACTGATGGGAACCACGGCATTGGCGGCCATGCTGGGCGTGATGCCAGCGGTGGCGCAGATCGCCGAACTGGGCACACCCGAGGGCAAGCTGAACATCGTCGCCTGGCCCGGCTATATCGAGCGCGGCGAGACGATGGCCGAATTCGACTGGGTCACCAAGTTCGAAGAGGCAACGGGCTGCATGGTGCAGGTCAAGACCGCCAACACCTCGGACGAGATGGTGGCGCTGATGAACGAAGGCGGGTTCGACCTTGTCACCGCCTCGGGCGACGCGTCCTTGCGGCTGGTGGCCGGGCAGCGCGTGCAGCCGATCAACCTGTCGCTGATCCCGTCCTGGGGCACGGTCGATGACCGGCTGAAGGACGCACCGTGGTACGTGGTCGACGGGGTGCATTACGGCGTGCCCTACCAGTGGGGGCCGAACGTGCTGATGTACAACACCGAAGTCTTCGGTGACAGCCCGCCCACATCATGGAACGTGGTGTTCGAGGAAATGGACCTGCCCGATGGCAAGACCAACAAGGGCCGCGTGCAGGCCTATGACGGCCCGATCCATATCGCGGATGCGGCGCAATACCTGATGTTCCACAAGCCCGAGCTTGGCATCACCTCGCCCTACGAACTGAACCAGGAACAGTATGATGCGGCGCTGGATGTTCTGCGCGTGCAGCGCACCCTGACGGCGCGCTATTGGCATGACGCCTTCATCCAGATGGACGACTTCCGCAACGAAGGCATGGCGGCATCGGGTACATGGCCCTTCCAGGTGAACCTGCTGCAGGCCGACGGCGTGCCGGTGGCCAGCGTGATCCCGCAGGAAGGGGCGACCGGCTGGGCCGATACATCCATGCTGCATGTGAACGCCGAGAACACGACCTGCGCCTATCTGTGGATGGAGCATACGCTGGCATCCAACCTGCAGGCCGATCTGTCGGTCTGGTTCGGGGCCAACCCGGTTGTGCCGGCCGCCTGCACCGACGGGCGCGGCATGCAGACCGCCGAGGGCTGCACCAAGAACGGTTTCGACGATTTCGAACGGATCCGCTTCTGGACCACGCCTGTCACCAAATGCGAAAGCCAGGGCGAATGCGTGCCCTATTATCGCTGGGTGTCCGACTACATCGGCGTGATCGGCGGCCGCTGACGCCAGACTTATCACCACTTGCGAAACGGCACCCCCGCGCAAGCGGGGGGCGCCCCCTGTCTGACCCGGAAGATCCCATGCCCGCAGCTGTCGAATTCCAGAACGTGTCGCGCCATTTCGGATCGGTCCGGGCGGTCGATGGTGTCGATCTGAGCATCGCGGAAGGCACGTTCTTTGCGATGCTGGGGCCGTCGGGATCGGGCAAGACCACCTGCCTGCGGCTGATTTCCGGGTTCGAGCAGCCTACGGGCGGCATGATCCGCATCTTCGGGCAGGATTGCAGCGATGTGCCGCCCAACCGGCGCAACGTGAATACCGTCTTTCAGGACTACGCGCTGTTTCCGCACATGAACGTGCGCGACAACGTGGCCTACGGGCTGATGGTCAAGGGTGTGGACAAGCGCACGCGCCATGACCGGGCCGAGGAATTGCTGGCGCTGGTCAAGCTGGAAGGCTACGGCGGCCGCAAACCGGGCGAGTTGTCGGGCGGGCAGCGGCAGCGCGTGGCGCTGGCGCGCGCGCTGATCAACGAGCCGCGCGTCCTGCTGCTGGACGAACCCCTGGGCGCGCTGGACCTCAAGCTGCGCGAGGCGATGCAGGACGAGTTGAAAGCCCTGCAACAGCGTCTGGGCATCACCTTTGTCTTCGTCACCCATGACCAGGGCGAGGCGCTGTCGATGGCCGATCAGGTCGCGGTCTTTTCCGAAGGCAGGATCGCGCAGATCGGGACGCCTGCCGAAATCTATGAAAAACCACGGACGCGATTTGTTGCCGATTTCGTCGGGTCGTCGAATGTGCTGAGCGCCGAGATGGCCGCCAGTTTCGGCGCGCCCCCCCGTCCCGTCAGCCTGCGCCCGGAATCGGTGCGCATCGTCGATGACGGCGCGCGGATACGCGGGCAGGTGATCGCCCTGCGCTATCTTGGGGCCGGTACCCGCGTCGTCGTGGCGGCGCCGGGCGGCGAGATTTCGGTCTTTCTGCCCAAGGGCAGCTCGGTACCCGAACAGGGGCGCGAGGTTGGCCTGGCCTGGGATGATCAAGCCATGCACGTGATGGAGCAGGGCTGATGACGCTGGCCGCGCAACCATCGGATCGGACCCCGGCCACCCCTTCGGCGATCCTGCCCGAACGTGGGGCAGGCGACAGGGTGTCTGCGCTGCTGTGGCGGCATCCAAACCTGTTGCTGGCCGCACTTCTGATCCTGCCGCTGGGCTGGCTGGTCGTGGTCTACCTTGGCTCGCTATCGGCCCTGCTGCTGCAAAGCTTTTATTCGATCGACGAATTCTCGGGGCAGATCCGGCGGGAATTCACGCTGTCCACCTATGCCGAGCTGTTCCGCCCGGCCAACCTGGACATCATCATCCGCACGGTTGCAATGTCCGCCGCCGTGACGCTGGGGGCGGTGGTCATCGCCTTTCCCATCGCCTATTTCGCGGCCCGCTATGCGCGCGGGCACTGGAAGGCGCTGTTCTATCTTGGCGTGATGCTGCCCCTGTGGTCGTCCTACCTGGTCAAGGTCTATGCCTGGAAGCTGATCCTGGCGCGCGAGGGGATCATCACATGGGCCACGGACGGGATCGGGGCCTCGGCGGTGCTGAACGGTATTCTGGCCTTGCCGGTGATCGGGGGCACGTCGCTATCGACCAGCTATATCGGGACTTGGCTTGTATTTCTCTACGTCTGGCTGCCCTACATGATCCTGCCGATGCAGGCCTCGCTGGAACGGGTGCCGCAATCCATGCTGGAAGCCTCGGCCGATCTGGGGGCCAGCCGCTGGCAGACGATGCGCACGGTGATCTTTCCGCTGGCGCTGCCGGGGATCATCGCGGGGTCGATCTTTACCTTCTCGCTGACGATGGGGGATTACATCATCCCGCAGATCGTCGGATCGTCGCGCCGTTTCATCGGGCAGGCGGTCTATCAGTTGCAGGGCACGGCGGGGAACATTCCGCTGGCGGCGGCCTTTGCGGTGGTGCCCATCGTGATCATGCTGATCTATCTGACCATCGCGCGGCGCAAGGGGGCATTCGATGCGCTCTGACAGCCGCCCGCCCCTGATCCTGACCGTTGGTGCCATTGCGGGGCTCTTGTTCCTGCACCTGCCGATCCTGCTGATCTTTCTTTATGCCTTCACGACGGATGAACGCACCTATCAGTTCCCGCCACCGGGACTGACCACGCAATGGTTCGCCGTGGCGTGGAACCGCGCCGACATCTGGCCGCCGCTGTACCTGTCGCTGAAGGTGGCGGCGCTGTCGACGGTGATGGCGCTGATCCTGGGCACGCTCTGCGCGGCCGCCATGGCAAGGACGCGGTTCTTCGGGCGCGACCAGATCAGCCTGCTGATCATCCTGCCCATCGCGCTGCCCGGCATCATCACAGGCATGTCGCTGCGGTCGGCCTTTTCGATCATGGATATCCCGTTTTCGACCTGGACGATCCTGATGGGGCACGCGACCTTCTGCATCGTGATCGTGTTCAACAACGCGGTCGCGCGGTTCCGGCGGCTGTCGGGCTCCATCGTCGAGGCCTCGATGGATCTGGGCGCGAACGGCTTTCAGACCTTTCGGCATGTGATCCTGCCCAACCTCGGCTCGGCGCTGCTGGCGGGCGGGATGCTGGCCTTCGCGCTGTCCTTCGACGAGGTGATCGTGACCACCTTCACCGCAGGCCAGCAAAGCACCCTGCCGATCTGGATGCTGAACGAGCTGGTGCGCCCGCGCCAGCGCCCCGTGACGAACGTGGTGGCGATCGTGGTCTTCGTGACCACCTTCGTGCCGATCCTCATCGCCTATTACCTGACGCGCGGCGGATCCGAGACCGCCGGCGGCGGGAAATGACCCGCATATGACCCAAGGGAGGTTACCACATGGGCAATATTGATACGGACCTGCTGATCGGTGACCGGTTCGAACCGGGACAGGATGCAGCGGAACCCATCCTTGATCCGCGCACCGGCGCGCTGATCCTTGAAGTGGCCGAGGCCAGCACCGCGCAGGTGGATCGCGCCGTGGCCGCCGCGCGCCGGGCCTTCGCGACATGGTCGCGCACCACGCCCGCCGAACGCGCGTCCGTGCTCTTGCGCATCGCCGACCGGGTCGAGGCCGAGGCCGAAGGTTTCGCCGCCCTCGAGGCGCTGAACTGCGGCAAGCCGATCAACGCCGCGCGCAACGATGAAATCCCCGCCATCGTGGATTGCTACCGCTTTTTCGCGGGTGCGGTGCGCTGTCAGACCGGCGCGATCGCGGGCGAATACATGGAAGGGCATACCAGCATGATCCGGCGCGATCCCATCGGGGTCGTGGCAAGCATCGCGCCATGGAACTATCCGCTGATGATGATGGCCTGGAAACTGGCCCCGGCCATCGCGGGCGGCAACACGGTGGTGTTCAAACCATCCGAACAGACGCCGCTGACCGCGCTGAAGATGGCAAGGATCCTGTCCGAGGAACTGCCCGAAGGGGTCGTGAACATCCTGCCGGGGCGCGGGCATACGGTAGGCAACTACCTGATCAACCATCCGCAGGTGGACATGATCAGCCTGACGGGGGATGTGGCGACCGGCAAGAAGATGCTGGATGCCGCCGCCAAGACGGTCAAGCGCACCCATCTGGAACTGGGCGGCAAGGCCCCCGTGGTGGTGTTCGATGATGCCGATGTGTCCGAGGTGGTCGAAGGGCTGCGCGCCTTCGGCTTCTACAATGCCGGGCAGGATTGCACCGCCGCCTGCCGCATCTATGCGGGCCGCAAGGTCTATGACCGGCTGGTGGCCGATCTGACCGATGCCGTCGCCTCGATCCAGCTGGGCAATGCCGACGACACCACGAACGAGATCGGCCCCCTGATCAGCCTGCGCCAGCGCGACCGGGTGGCCAGTTTCGTCAACCGCGCGCGCGAGATGAACCACATCCAGGTCACCACGGGCGGCGAGGCGATGGACCAGGGCTTCTACTATCGTCCCACGGTCGTGGCAGGTGCCACCCAGGCCGATGAAATCGTGCGGCGCGAGGTGTTCGGCCCCGTCGTGTCGATCACACCCTTCACAGATGTGGACGAGGCCGTGGCCTGGGCCAATGACAGCGACTATGGCCTGGCCTCATCGGTCTGGACCAAGGATGTGGGCCGCGCAATGGCGACAGCGGCGCGGCTGCGCTATGGCTGCACCTGGATCAACACGCATTTCATGCTGGTGAACGAGATGCCCCATGGCGGGATAAAGCAATCCGGCTATGGCAAGGACATGTCCGCCTATGCGCTGGAGGATTACACCTTCGTGCGCCACGTGATGATCAAGCACGGCTGACCATGTCATGCCAAGGTCGCCGCGGGCTCTGTCCCTCCTCGAGGGGCAGGGCCGTGCCGGGCGTTCTGCCTGACGGGGCGGTGGCGAATCCGGCAGCGACTGGCCTGCTTCTTGCGGCGATCCTTCCGCGTGGCCCGGGGTAATCCGCCGGAGGTGTCGGGATGTTCCGATCCGGCCAAAAACATGCCATAATTGGAATATATTTGATCTCCCTGAGCGCGCAGATAACTCGAGGAAGGATCAAAATGAAAAAGATCGCACTGGCCTTTGCACTTGTATCGGTGGTGGCATCGCCCGCTGTCGCGGCACATAACAACCCGTGGGCGACGACGCAGGACACCATCCTGGGCAAGAAGCACGACGAGAACCAGGAAAAGAGTGTCGGAAAGCCTGGTCATGACCAGATGCAGGGCACAATGGCCCAGAAAGGCAGCGGCACTGTGGGCGGCGGTTTTGGCGGAGTCGGACCCGCTGACGGAACCGGCCACGGCGGCGGTGCGGGCCACGGCGGCGGTGCGGGCAACGGTGGCGGCGGAGGCCATGGTGGCGGCGGTGCTGGCAACGGTGGCGGCGGAGGCCACGGTGGCGGTGCTGGCAACGGTGGCGGTGCTGGCAACGGTGGCGGCGGAGGACATGGTGGCGGCAACGGTGCCTGAGCCAGTGGCATGATCTGACAGGTCAACAAGCGCCCGCAGTCTTATCTGCGGGCGTTTTTTGTCAGCAGGGTCCAAGACCCGTCTGCCTTGTCAGTCGCGACTGTCGCCCGGTTTCGCCGCGGCCTTCGGGCTGAAGGCGCAACGCTCGGGCTTGATGTCGATCAGCGGTGTGCCATCAAGGCAGTCGAGGCCGCGCACATGAAGGGTTCCGTTCTCGATCCGCAGCAGCTTGACCATGGAGGTGCCGATCGGGTTGGGCCGCACGGGTGAGCGCAGCGCAAAGGTGCCGAAGGTCCGGCCATCGTGCTTGGGGCTTTGCCGGATCAGGTCGCGGCGGCTTCGGTCCAGCCAGTAAAGCACCTCGATCATCTCGTAGTCTTCCAGACCCGTCAGTGCATCATGCCATACCGGATCCAGCACCAGCCGGCATTCCGGCCCGTCCAGACGCCCCTGGCGCGGGCAATCCGCGCGATCGCGCCAAGGCGTCTCAATGGTGCCGATGAAGCGCAGCGTGGCGTCCGCAGCGGGCTCCAGCGCGACCTTGCGTTCGTTGGGGCGCAAACCTTCCGTGTCGGTCATGGGGTGTTCCGAAAATTATGCAGTTGAGGTTTCTTAGGCTGCCAGGCTTGGCTTGGCAATTTTCTTCTTTGAATGCGCGGAAAAGGGCCAGATCCGGCCTTGAAATTTCGCAACCAAGCTGCATACCTGCATTCAGGATGTAAATTATGCGCAGTTCGGGAAATTATGCAAAGCATGGGTGAGGCATTGGGGCTTGCCGTCGGGCTGGTGCTGTCAGGCGACGCGGACCTGCTGCAGATCGTGCTGCTGTCGCTGCGCGTGAGTCTGACCGCGACGGCCATAGCCTGCCTTGTCGGCCTGCTGATCGGCGCCCTTGTGGCCATCGGCCGGTTTCGGGGCCGGAACGCCGTGCTGATCCTGATGAATGCGCTGATGGGGCTGCCGCCGGTCGTGGTCGGGCTGCTGGTCTATCTGCATCTGTCCCGTTCGGGTCCCTTGGGTTTTCTGGGGCTGCTTTACACCCCGACGGCGATGATCATCGCCCAGGCGATCCTGATCACGCCCATCATCGCCGCGCTGTCGCGTCAGGTGCTCGAGGATCTGCACGCCGAATATGCCGAGCAGTTCCGCTCGCTTTGCCTGACCCGGTGGCAGACGGTTCAGGCGCTGCTGTGGGATGCGCGCTATTCGCTGCTGACGGTCGGGCTTGCGGGGTTCGGCCGTGCCGTGGCCGAGGTGGGCGCGGTGATCATCGTGGGCGGAAACATCGACCATCTGACGCGGGTGATGACCACGGCCATCGCGCTGGAGACGTCCAGGGGCGATCTGGCCCTGGCCTTGGCGCTTGGCATCATCCTTCTGGTCATTGCCCTTGGCGTGAATGCGGCCGTGCAGGCCGTGCGCATGACCGCCGCGAGGCAGGCCTATGTCTGACGCGCCCGCCATGACATCGATGAACCTTGCCCTGGAAGGGCGCGCCGCGGCGTTGCTGCCGCTGACGGTGCGCGATCTGGTGTTGCGCGTTGACCGGGCCACGGTGCTGGACGGGGTGAACCTTGATCTGGGGGCCAGCGGCTGCACCATGATCATGGGGGCCAACGGTGCCGGAAAAAGCCTGTTGCTGAAACTGCTGCATGGCCTGATGCCGCCGACCTCGGGGCAGATCCGCTGGGGCGACCACGCGCCCTCTGCCGTGACCGCGCGACAGGCGCTGGTCTTTCAGAAGCCGGTGCTGCTGCGCCGTTCGGTGGCTGCGAATATCGACTTCGCGCTGAAGGCACGCGGCAAGGACATGGCGCGGCGGGAGGCCTTGCTGGATCATGTCGGCCTGTCCCACAAGGCCGATCAGCCCGCGCGTCTGCTGTCGGGTGGCGAGGCGCAGCGCCTGGCGCTGGCCCGTGCCCTGGCCACCGACCCCGAGGTGCTGTTCCTGGACGAGCCGACCGCCAGCCTTGATCCGGCATCCGTGCTGGCCATCGAGCGCATCGTCAGCGAGGCGCGTGGCCGCGGCGTTCGCATCATCTTCGTCACACATGACATCGGTCAGGCACGGCGCATGGCCGATGATGTCGTGTTCCTGCATCGCGGCCGGGTCGCCGAACACACCGCGGCCGCAAGCTTTTTTCCCGAACCGCACAGCGATGCCGCGCGGAATTACCTCAGCGGGACAATCGTCGTCTGACACCACAACACTTGAACAGGGAGAACTTCAACGTGCTGAAAACATCCATCATGGCATCTGCGGTCGCAGTACTTCTGGGCGGGGCCGCCTGGGCGCAGGACCAGTCGATCATCGTGCAATCGACCACGTCGACGGCGAACTCTGGTCTTTTCGACTACATGCTGCCGATCTTTCAGAAGGAAACCGGCATTCAGGTCAATGTGGTGGCCGTCGGTACCGGCCAGGCCATCAAGAACGCCGAGAACTGCGATGGCGATGTTCTTCTGGTGCATGCCAAGGCCTCGGAGGAAAAATTCGTCGCAGCGGGTTTCGGCACAATACGCACGGATCTCATGTACAATGATTTCGTGATCGTCGGACCCGCGACCGATCCGGCCGGCGTTGGTGGCATGCAGGATGTGCAAGGCGCCCTTGTGCAGATCGCCGAGAAGGGGGCCATGTTTGCCTCGCGCGGTGATGACAGCGGCACGCATAAAAAGGAAATGGCGCTTTGGGCCGATACCGGCGTCGATCCCCTTGGCGCCAGCGGCACATGGTACCGCGAGACGGGCTCGGGCATGGGGGCCACGCTGAACACCGGCATCGGCATGGGCGCCTATGTGCTGACGGATCGCGCAACCTGGATCAGCTTCGAAAACAAGCAGGATTACGTGATCCAGGTTCAGGGCGACGAGGACCTGTTCAACCAGTATGGCGTGATCCCGGTCAACCCGGCCAAATGCCCCTCGGTCAAGGCAGATGCCGCGCAGACCTTCGCCGACTGGCTTGTGTCGGACGAAGGCCAGGCGGTCATCGCGGGTTTCAAGATCGCCGATCAGCAGTTGTTCTTTCCAAACGCACCGCGGAATTGATAAGCTTGCCGGGGCGGCCTTGGCCGCCGCCCCGACACTTGGACCGGTGCCCGATGACAGACCTCTCCCTTCCCGATCACGAATATCTGACGGTCAAGGAACTGGCGGCGCTGCTGCGTCTCAAGGAACGCAAGGTCTATGATCTTGCCGCATCCGGCGCGGTGCCATGCTCGAAGGCGACCGGAAAGCTTCTGTTCCCCGCAACGGAAATCAGGCAGTGGATCGAACAGGCCAAGTCAGGCGGCCTGTCCGCGCCGGGGGCGGTAGAGCGTCCTCCGATCGTGCTGGGCAGCCATGACCCGCTGCTGGACTGGGCCATCCGTCAGTCACGCTGCGGGCTGGCCACGTTCTTCGACGGCTCGCTTGACGGGTTGGGCCGCTTTGCCGCTGGCGAGGGCGTGGCAGCTGGCTTGCATATTCACGACGCCAAATCAGAACAGTGGAATGTGCCCGCGGTATCCGATGCGGTCGGGCATCAGAACGCCGTCCTCATTTCCTTCGCGACCCGGCGCCGCGGGCTCGTGTTTCTGCCGGGGGCGGTCAAGCCGACCAGGCTGTCGGATCTGGCGGGCAGGCGCATGGTGCCTCGTCAGGCGGAATCCGGCACGGACAGGTTGTTTCGGGAACTGGCCGCAAGGGAAGGTCTGGACCTGTCGGACCTGTCCTTCGCCGAGGTGGCGCGCACCGAAGACGACGCGGTCGAAGCGGTTCGCCGGGGGGATGCCGATGTCACGTTCGGGTTGGAATCGGTGGCGCGCAGCTACGGCCTTGAATTCTGCCCCATCGTCGAAGAGCAATTCGCGCTGGTCGTGGACCGCAAGGCCTGGTTCGACGAACCGATGCAGAAGCTGATGGACTTCTGCGCGGGAAAACCCTTCGCCAGCCGTGCCGCAGCATATGGCGGCTATGACACCAGGAACCTCGGAACCGTCATCTGGAACGCGTGATCCCGGCCGTGCCGCTTGCGCATCCGACAAGGCTGCAGGCCCGGTGGCGCGGCGCTGGTCCTGCCTTGCCGGTTCGGCGCATGGCCGGATGTCAGCCGTCCCAACAGCAGGGCCTGCCGCTCCGCGCATGCGTCAATAGCTGTCTTACATCCGCGCAAAACGGGCTGCATGGCTCTGGATTTTCGGAAGAAGTGGCAGCCCGTAGGGGAATCGAACCCCTCTTTCCAGGTTGAAAACCTGGCGTCCTAACCGATAGACGAACGGGCCAAACCTTGGCGTGAAGCGGCTTTTAGGCAATGCAAATGGCGGGCGCAAGCGGAATTTTACGCTCTGGCCGAGATTCTTTTCGCAGCCCCGGATATGGCTGCATCCGGCTGTGTCGCGCGACCGGGCAAGTGGTCAGCGACCCGCGTGTGCGGCGTCTTCCAGGCGCAGCTGGACACTCTGGCGGCCACCCCAGCGGTTGATCTCCAGCCGCCCGGCCAGATGGAAGCGCGCGCCGCCATGGGCCTCCAGCGCGGCACCAAGCGGTGTGTCATAGGCGCCGAACATGATCCCTTCCAGGCGCGCGCCCAGGCCATCACCGAATGTCAGTTTCAGGTGGCTGTCCCCGATCCGCTTGGCAAAGTGAATCGCCACATCGGCAAGGGCAAAACGCGGGGCAGGGGCGCCCGCGCCGAAGGGGCCCGCGGCCTCGATCCTGTCGATCAGTTCGACGGTCGCGGCACCGGGCATCAGCAGGCCGTCCAGCTTCAGGTCGGTCGGTCCCCCGATCCCGGCCCCCTGTTTGGCCAGCAGTTCGGCCAGACGCGCCATGGCCGGCTCCAGCCGGTCGCGCGCCACGGTCAGGCCCGCCGCCATCTTGTGCCCGCCACCCTTGATCAGAAGCCCTTCGGCGGCGACACGCTGGATGGCGGCGCCAAGGTCCACACCGGCGACCGAGCGTCCGGAACCCTTGCCCTCGTGCCCGTCCAGCCCGATCACCACGGCGGGGCGGCCCGTGGCCTCTTTCAGGCGGGCGGCGACGATGCCCACGACACCGGGGTGCCAGCCTTCGCCCGCGGCCCAGACCAGCGGCGCCTCCAGCCCGCGGGCCTCGGCCTGGGCCATGGCTTCGGCGCGCACGGCGGCTTCGATCTCGCGGCGTTCGGTGTTGAGCTGGTCCAGTTGCGCGGCCATCCGCTGGGCATCATGGGGGCTTTCGCAGGCCAGAAGACGCGCGCCCAGGTCTGCCTTGCCGATCCGGCCCCCGGCATTGACGCGGGGCCCAAGCAGAAAGCCCAGGTGATAGGTCGAGGGCGGGCCATCCATGCGCGCCACATCCGCCAGCGCCACAAGGCCGGGCCGCTCGCGCCGCGCCATCACGCGCAGGCCCTGCCGGACCAGCGCGCGGTTCACGCCGATAAGGGGCGCCACATCGGCCACGGTCGCGAGGGCGACAAGGTCCAGCAACGCCATCAGGTCGGGACCCTGGCGCGCGTTTTCGCGCAACTGCCTGTTGGCCTCGACCAGCATGAGGAAGACGACTGCCGCCGCGCAGAGATGGGCCAGATCGCCACTTTCGTCCTGCCGGTTCGGGTTGACCACGGCCAGCGCGGGGGGCAGGGTTTCGGCCCCAAGGTGATGGTCCAGCACCACCACATCCGCACCCTTGGCCGCTGCGATGGGGCCATGGGACAGCGTGCCGCAATCGACGCAGATGATCAGGTCGTGATCCTGCGCCAGCGCCGCCATCGCGGGCTCATTGGGGCCGTAGCCCTCGTCGATGCGGTCGGGCACGTAAAGCGTGGCGGCCAGCCCCATCTGGCGCAGCCAGAGGATCAGCAGCGCCGCCGAACTGCCGCCATCCACATCGTAATCGGCGAAGATCGCGATCCGTTCGCCTTTGCCCACGGCGGCCACGAAACGCGCCGCCGCCCGTTCCATGTCGCGCAGGGATCGCGGATCGGGCAACAGGTCGCGCAACTGCGGCTCGAGAAAGGCGGCGGCTTCCGATGCGTCCACACCGCGGCGTGCCAGTACCAGCGCCAGTGCATCGGGCAGGCCCGTCGCCTGCACGATGGCTTCGGCCTGACGGGTGATCTCGGTGCCCGGTCCCACCCAGCGCCGCCCGCCCAGCGATTCCGCAACCCCCAGGAAACTCATGCTCGCGCTCCCGTTTCTTCTTGCCCGAAATATCCTCGGGGGGAGGGCGCCAGAGGCGCACCGGGGGGCGGACAGCCCCCCGCTATCGGGGTCTCATCCCTCACACCGTCTCGATCCTGAGGGCCACGGGCGCATCGGTCACCACATCGGTCGCCGAGATCGCGCTCAGTGCCTCGTCCAGCGCCGCGCGGGTGGTCTTGTGCGTCACGATCAGCACGGGGGCCTTGTCGTCGACATGGTCATACTGGCGCATCCGGTGGATCGACACGCCCGCATTGCCCAGGATGGCCGCCACCTTGGCCAGCGCGCCGGGTTTGTCGCGCAGGATCATCCGCAGGTAATAGGGCGCCGGCAGCACCGACTGGGCGCGCTGCGCGGTGGTCAGGGTGCTGGCGGGCTGGCCGAAGACCGGCAGGCGGAAGCCGCGCGCGATGTCGCAGACATCGGCCATCACCGCGCTGGCGGTGGGGCCTTCGCCCGCGCCCGGTCCGCGCAGCACGATCTGGCCCACGGAATCGCCTTCGATCACCACCATGTTGGTGCCGCCGTCCAGCTGGCCCAGCGGACTGCCCGCGGGCACAAGGCAGGGCGACATGCGCTGTTCCAGGCCGCGTCCGGTCATCTGCGCCACGCCCAGCAGCTTGATCTTGTAGCCCATGTCGGCCGCGTGGCGGATATCGTCAAGGCTGACGCGCTGGATCCCCTCCAGTTCGATCCCGTCGAAATCCACGCGGGTGCCGAACGCGATCGAGGACAGCAGCGCCAGCTTGTGACCGGCATCGATCCCGCCCACGTCCAGATTGGGATCGGCCTCCAGATAGCCCAGCTTGTGCGCCTCTTCGAACAGAACGTTGTAGCCCTGTCCGGTCGCTTCCATCCGGGTCAGGATGTAATTGCAGGTGCCGTTCATCACCCCCATCACGCGGGTGATGCGATTCGCGGCCAGCCCTTCGGTCAACGCCTTGATGACCGGAATGCCACCGGCGACAGCGGCCTCGTAGCGGATGACGCGGCCTGCCGCCTCGGCGGTTTCGGCCAGGGCATGGCCATGGATCGCCAGCATCGCCTTGTTGGCGGTCACCACGTCCTTGCCTGCGGCAAGTGCCGCCTCGGTGGCGGCCTTGGCCGGTCCGTCCGAGCCACCCATCAGTTCCACGAAGACGTCCACGTCATCGCGGGTCGCCAGCGCCACGGGATCGTCTTCCCAGGCGAAGCGCGACAGCGATACGCCGCGATCCTTGTCGCGGGTGCGCGCCGAAATGGCCGAGATCGTGATCTCGCGCCCGGTACGGGCGGCCAGAAGGGCAGCCTGCTGTTTGACGATCTTGACGACACCGATGCCGACAGTGCCCAATCCGGCAATGCCAAGGCGCAGGGGTTGGGTCATCGGGGCCTCCGTGAAACGCTATGCGATTAAATCCGTGATCAGCCGCGATGTATCGGGTTCGGATCATCCTTGCAACGCCGTGCGGCGGCTTTTGCGCCGCGCGGCCACACCGGGCGGCCTGCGCCTGTTGCGATCAGGGTTGCGCCTTGGGGATGTCGGTCGGCGTTTCGGTCCCGGCGGATGTGTCTATCTCGGTCTCAAGCCGTTTGCGCGCATCGGCATCAAAGCCCGCGCGCCGCAGGGCCTCTGCGCGGCTGTTCAGGGCCGCCATGCGGTCTTCCAGGGTTTCGGGCGTGTCCGGCTGGATCGCGTTGTTGGTCGCTGTCCGCAGCACGTCTTCGGCGGGTTGCAGCCTGGGAAAGTCGCCGCGCGCATCGGCCTCGGTCATGCGGGCATCGAGATCCGGAAACGTGGTGCAGGCGCCAAGCCCCGCAAGACCCGCGCAAAGAAGCAGGTGGAACCGCCGGGGCAGGCTGCGTCGCGATGGGTGCGGATGGGCGGATGCGGACATGAGGCGCACTTTCGATGTTGGCCCCGTCATGCAACAGCCTTGCCTGCGTTGCAAGCATGCAGGCGGCGGGGTCGTCCTTGTCGGCTGGGCTGCAGGAATGCCGCTTTGATATGAACGCATGTTCAGATAAGACGACACCATGGCACGCACTGCAGGATCTCATTCGGATATCACCGGGCCCAGGGTCGCACAGGCGGCGCTGCGACTGTTCGCGCGCCACGGCTATGCGGCCGTATCCATGCGTCAGATCGCGGCCGAGGTGGGCGTTCAGGCAGGTGCTCTGTACAATTACACGCCGGACAAGCAGAGCCTGCTGTTCGATCTGATGCGCGGGCATATGGACGAATTGCTCGCGGCCCGCGCCACGGCCCCCGCGCCGGGCGATCCCGTGGCCAGTCTGGAAGGGTTCACCCGGTTTCATATCCGGTTTCACCTGGAACGGCCCGATGCCGTCTTTGTCTCGTACATGGAGTTGCGCAACCTGACGCCCGATAATTTCGCCACGATCGAAGGGTTGCGCCGCGCCTATGAGGATGAGCTGGAGGGGATCCTGCGCGCCGGCGTGGCAGCGGGGGTCTTTGCCGTGGCGGATACAAAGATCACGACACTTGCGGTGATCGCCATGCTGACGGGGGTGACCACGTGGTACCGGACCGGTGGACGCCTGAACGTGGCGCAGGTGGAAACCATCTATTGGGACATGGTGCGCAAGGCCGTCGCCGGCTGAGCGGGGCGCGGCGCGATCCTGACATCGCGCGCCATCGCCGCCATGCGGGCCTGCTGGGCGATTGCGACAAATCCCTCTCGCATCGCAAGGGCAGGCGGGCTAGTTACGCGCGAACGGCAGGCTCTGCATGGCGCTGGGCCGGGCAGGTACACAGAGGATCGGGATCAGATGCAGCACGAGGTTTTGGCGACCGTATCGGCCACTGGCGCAAGGCGTGTCATGGCGATCACCGTTCTTGTCGTGCTGGGCGGGGTGCTGGTGTATTTCGCCCTGGCGCAACCGCCCCAGGCGCTGGGCTGGCAGGTGATCATGCTGGGCCTTGGCGTCGTCGTGCTGCTGCTGGCCGAACGCATGCGCCGCGCCGAGGTCACGGTTCTGGAACTGACGCGCGACGGCCTGCGCGAAAAGGGGGGGCAGATGCTGGTCCGCATGGATCAGATCGCATCGGTCAACCGGGGGGTCTTTGCCTTCAAGCCCTCGAACGGCTTTGTCATCATCACCCATGCGCCGCAGCCGCTGCACTGGAATCCGGGGCTGTGGTGGCGGGTCGGTCGGCGGATCGGCGTGGGCGGGGTCGCGCCAGCGGTTCAGGCCAAGTACATGGCCGACGTGATGCAGGCGGTTCTGACCGAAGGCGCCGACAGCCAGGTCTGAGCGAGGCAGGCCGCGCTGTCAGCGCGGCCCTGTCTCAGCTTTCGAATTTGACCTGCGGCGCAAAGCGCGGACGGGTGAAGACCAGATTGTACAGATCCTGCTGGTTGATGCCGACATTGAAGGGCGGCTGGTAGTTCGACCATGTCTCGACCAGGATCAGCCGCTCGTTGTCGGGCACCGCGGGAAGACGGTTGCGCATGTTCACCAGGTCGGCATTGGTCAGCACCGGCACGCCGCCGCGCTGCTGCGACCAATCGCGGTAGAACTTGTTCTCGCTTGCCCGGAAATAGACGACCGAGACGCGCATCCGGGGCGCGGAAGCCGAGCGGGACAATTCGTCGAACAGGTTGATTGCACCGTCAAGATACGCCGGCGTGATCGGAACCACCTCGCGCGAGATCATGTCGCCGATGGTGAAGGCCGCCTTCACGTTCAACCCGTTCTGCCGGTAGCCGTCGAAGAAGACCAGCATCGACAGCATGGCCCAGAACAGCATCGGGAACATGATCACCGCCTCAAGGGTCAGCGTACCATCGTTATCGCGTGCAAAGCGCGCCAGCGTCCAGCGAAGAAACCGGGGCGGTGTCATAGCGGCTCCTGTACGAAGGCTGTGGACGAGATCATGGCGGTATAGCCGGACTCGTTGTTGTTCTTCAGATCGCGGCCAAGGCCCGACAGCGGAAAGATCGGCTCGAACATGGCGCAGATTCGCAGCAGCATCATCTCGTTCTGCATGCCGTTGGTGAAGGTGCGGACGGGCTGCACCTCTTCGGCATGGTTGACGCAGTCGTAATCCGCGGGCGGCGGGGTCCAGTTGCGCAGGTCCATGCGGATCATCTCGATCTTCACATTGTCCTCGCAATCCGGGATCGCGCCGGCGCGTGCGCAGATCGTATCGCGGATCTGGGCATATTGCGGGGCGGTTCCGGTTCCCAGGCGGATGTCGCGCACGGTCAGGTCGACCGCACGGTCCAGCAGCGTGTGGCGCATCGTGATGAAACCGACCTCGACAGCCGAGACGAGGATGATGATGAAGGCCGGAAACAGGATGGCGAATTCCAGCGTGGCGGTGCCATCCTCGCGCCTTGCAAGACGGCGCAGGGTGTTGACCAGACGGCCGGGACGGAAGGGGCGGGGCAAAGTACGGCTCATTGTGTCAGCCTCAGTTTGCGGATGGAGGTGGCGATCGAGGAGAAGGCGCTGGCGATCTCCAGACCGTCCACGTCAAAGGCGTGGTTCGGCGAACTTGCGCAGTTGCGCAGCAGCGACTGGCCAATGGACGGGGCCTCGAAGGCGACGGTATAGATGACGACACCCTGGTTCTTGACCTGTGTGCACAGGTTCAGGAGGCGGTTGTTCATCGTCGTCACCTCATGCGGGCCGGGGCTTTGCAGCGTGCCTTCGCGGGTGCGCAGCATGTCGATCCAGCCGTTCAGGCTGCCGCCCAGGGCGCGGCGGTACAGATGCTGTGCGGCCCACTGGACGCGCAGCTCAGACCACACGTTCTGCCAGTCAAGACGGATCGCCGAGCCGTTGGAATAGACATCCGTACAGACCCGGTTCCGCCAGTTGCCCGTGCAGGACTGGGTGACAGTGCCGCCCCAGGGGACAGGACCCCAGTTGCCGGTGTGAGGAATCCAGTACTTGTCGTCGCCGCTCACGCCCGCGTGGTAGATCGAATAGCGGTTGTCAGACGTGTTGCGGAACACGGTCGAGGGACCCGAGCGGAAGCCGTCATTTACGTATTCATTCGGCCAATGCTCCCCGTCGGTCATCAGAACGATCACCTTCAGAACCTCGGGGTTGTTGTATTCCAGCGGCCGGCCCGCAAAGGGGGCGATCACCACGTTCTCGCTGACCAGTTCCGACACGACGCTGCGCGCGCTGGGATCCAGCAGGGCACTGCCCCACCGCATGCCCGCGTCGATCGAGGTCGCCCCGACAGGCTGCAGGTTGTTGATATGGCCCTTCAGCTGGGTGATGTTGTTGCTGTGCACCCGGATGCGGTTCACCGGGTTGGCATCGCACCAGCGGTTCACGCTCGAGGGGGTCATGCTGCTTGTGCTGTAGCTGGAGCTGGTGTTCGAACTGTTGTAGGTGTCCGCGAACACATGCTGCGGCATCGGCAGGTTGCGCGACAGGGCGGCCGAGGTATAAACCGATGCCGGCAGGTCCACGCAGAACGTGTTGTTGTGCCGGTTGGTGATGTTGTACTTGTCGATCAGGTCGGGGCCGACGTTGACCTGGCCGTTGTAGGGCACGATCGAGATCGACACCTTGTCCTGTTCCGTATTGGCGAAGATCGCGTCGATGAACTGGCCACCCGCGGTGCGCAGGTTGCCGATCTTGTTGTTCGAGGCCATCGAACCCGAAACGTCCAGCACCAGCGAAATCTCGACCGAGTCCACGCGCTCTTCCGCGGTGCCGGCCGCGGGTGCGCTCATGGTGTCGACGCCCAGCATGTGGATCAGCTGCGTGTTGATCGTCTTGCGCGCGGTCGCGCTGACCGAGCGATAGCCAAGACCTTCGGTGACCGTCACGCCCGTGACCGATCCGCCAAGGCCGGATTTGGTGAAGTATTCGTTGACCACATCCGTGGGGTCCATGGTCTGGTCGATGTCTGCCGCGGCCAGGACGGCGCGGTCCAGCGTACTTTGAAGTTTCGCGCGCTCCATCTCGAAACGCATCATGTCAACGCCAAGCGAGCCGACGAAAAGGATCATCAGCAGCATGAACACCGAAAAGATCACCAGCGCGCCGTCTTCGTCGCGTCGGAATACGGCCAGGCTGAAACCGCGGCGCCGCATGCGATCGCGCGCCGTCGTTGATCCGCCACCGTTCTTGACGATGTCGTCTTTGCAGTTGTCCTTGTTTGCGTCAGTCAGCATGTGAACCTCGAGAACTTGGACCGTCCATTCGGACAGAAAGGCAAACCCTTTGGGGACTTGACCAAAGCCGTGTTTGCGGGCCGAATATGGCTGATTTTGGGCGTGAATGAAGAAATTTATCTGTATTTTCAGTCAGTTGATGCACATTGCCGGGAATTTCGCAGGATTGTCCGCTGAGGTGAAACAAAGATTTACCTCTCCTTCGATAGGCAGGTGCCGCCTTTTTTCCGACTCTTTCCTGTCGAAGGGTCTTTCATGCTGCGCGATCCGCCGCCCGGGGTGACAGATTCGTCCTGTCATGACCGGGGCGAGGCCCGACCGGAAAAAGATGCATTTGGCACGGTTGGCTGTTAACTCTTCCATCATCGACAGCATTGCATCTTGCGGGTGCCGGCCCCCCGCCGGACACCGCATCAGAAAGGATGGACGATGACCGAAGCCAGGGAGACGAGTTTTCGCGAAAGCGTGGATCTGATGTTCAATCGCGCGGTGGCGCTGATGGACCTGCCGCCGGGGCTGGAGGAAAAGATCCGTGTCTGCAACTCGACCTATACGGTGCGCTTCGGGGTGCGCCTGCGTGGCCAGATCCAGACCTTCACCGGCTATCGCTCGGTCCATTCCGAACACATGGAGCCGGTCAAGGGCGGCATCCGCTACGCGATGGGCGTGAACCAGGACGAGGTCGAGGCGCTGGCGGCGCTGATGACCTACAAATGCGCGCTGGTCGAGGCGCCGTTCGGCGGCTCGAAGGGCGGCCTCAGGATCGATCCGCGCCAATATGACGAACACGAGCTGGAGCTGATCACCCGCCGCTTCGCCTATGAGCTGATCAAGCGCGACCTGATCGACCCCGCGCAGAACGTGCCCGCGCCCGACATGGGCACGGGCGAGCGCGAGATGGCATGGATCGCTGATCAATATGCGCGGATGAATACCACCGACATCAACGCGCGGGCCTGCGTGACGGGCAAGCCGCTGAACGCGGGCGGCATCGCGGGCCGGGTCGAGGCGACGGGGCGGGGTGTGCAATATGCCCTGCGCGAGTTCTTCCGCCATCCCGAAGACATGGCGGCGGCGGGCCTGACCGGATCGCTGGATGGCAAGCGGGTCATCGTGCAGGGCTTGGGCAACGTCGGCTATCACGCGGCCAGTTTCCTGCGCGACGAGGACGGATGCCTGATCACCGGCATCATCGAACGCGACGGCGCGCTTGTCGATCCGCGCGGCCTTGACGTCGATGCCGTCCGCGACTGGATCGCGAAACATGCGGGCGTCAAGGGCTTTCCCGGCGCCGAATATGTCGAGAACGGCGCGCTTGTGCTGGAACAGGACTGCGACATCCTGATCCCTGCCGCGCTGGAAGGGGTGATCAACCGCAGCAATGCCCCGCGCATCAGGGCGCCCCTGATCATCGAGGCGGCGAACGGCCCGGTCACGGCTGCGGCCGATGACATCCTGCGCGACAAGGGCACCGTGATCATCCCCGACATGTATGCGAATGCGGGCGGTGTCACCGTGTCCTATTTCGAATGGGTCAAGAACCTCAGCCATATCCGGTTCGGCCGGATGCAGCGCCGCGCGGAAGAGGCGCGGACGCGGCTGCTGATCGACGAGCTGGAGCGGCTTGATCGCTACCTGGGCGATGCCTGGGCGCTCAGGCCCGCGTTCAAGGAGAAGTATCTGCGCGGCTCGGACGAGCTGGAGCTGGTGCGCTCGGGCCTGGATGACACGATGCGGATCGCCTACCAGTCGATGCGCGAGGTCTGGCATGCCCGCCCCGAGGTCAAGGACCTGCGTACGGCCGCCTATATCGTCTCGATCGGCAAGGTCGCGGCCAGCTACCGCGCCAAGGGGATCTGAGGCAGGCCCGCGCGCGCCCCGCATGCCGCCCCGTGGCAACGGGACATGCGGGGCGCGTGCGGGGGGCTGCCATCTTTGTCGCAGGGACGGGATACGACGATCCGTGTCGCGAACGGGCAAGGAATTTCGCATCCACTGTTGAAGACTCGGTCCCGAACCGGTTCACTGACCGGAAAGAGAAGGGACAGGATGATGCGCTTTTCAGGGCTTCGCGTGCTGAAAGAGGGGCTGACCGGCAACAAGGGCTGGACCCCGCACTGGCGGGATCCCGCGCCGAAACCGGAGTATGACATCGTCATCATCGGCGGTGGCGGGCATGGCCTGTCCACGGCCTATTACCTGGCGCGCGAACATGGTCTGACCAATGTGGCGGTGCTGGAAAAAGGCTATATCGGCGGCGGCAACGTTGGGCGCAACACCACCATCGTGCGGGCCAACTATTTCCTGCCGGGCAATTCGGAATTCTATTCCCATTCGCTGAAGCTGTGGGAAAACCTGGAAAATGATCTGAATTACAACGTGATGCATTCGCAGCGCGGGCTGATCAACCTGTTCCATTCCGACGGGCAGCGCGACGCCTTCGCCCGGCGGGGCAATGCGATGATCAACCAGGGTGACGATGCGATCCTGCTGGACCGCGAGGGCGTGCGCAAGCATCTGCCCTATCTGGATTTCGACAATACCCGATTTCCGATCTACGGCGGGCTGCTGCATCCGCGCGGCGGCACCGCGCGGCATGACGCGGTGGCCTGGGGCTATGCGCGCGGCGCCGATCAGCGCGGCGTCGACCTGATCCAGAACTGCGAGGTGACGGGCATCGACATCGAGAATGGCGTGGTCAAGGGCGTGCAGACCACGCGCGGCGCGATCCGCGCCAAGAAGGTCGGCATCGTCGTGGCGGGCCGGTCCGGGCAGGTGGCGGCGATGGCAGGCATGCGCCTGCCCATCGAAAGCCACGTGCTGCAGGCCTTCGTCACCGAAGGGATCAAGCCGGTGATCGACCATGTGATCAGCTTCGGCATGGGGCATTTCTACATCAGCCAGTCCGACAAGGGCGGGCTGGTGTTCGGGGGGGATCTGGATTTCTACGCCTCCTACGCCAGCCGGGGCAACCTGCCGATGACCGAACATGTGATGGAGGCGGGCATGACCCTGATGCCGATGATCGGCAAGGCCAAGGTTCTGCGCTCCTGGGGCGGGATCATGGACATGACGCCCGATGGCAGCCCGATCATCGACAAGACCCATGTGGACGGTCTCTATATCGATTGCGGCTGGTGCTATGGCGGGTTCAAGGCGGTTCCGGGCTCGGGCTTTTCCTTTGCCCATCTGATCGCCACGGATCGCCACCATGAACCGGCATCGCGGTTCCGGCTGGACCGGTTCCGCACCGGGCGCGGCCTGATGGACGAAGAAGGCACGGGATCGCAGCACAACCTGCACTGACCATGATGACGCTGTTCACTTGCAACACTGGGCCGGGGCCAGCGCCGGTCGACACGGAGACGACATGAGGATCACCTGCCCGATCTGCGGCGAAAGGGACCGCCGCGAATTCTACTACCAGGGCGATGCCGTGGCCCTGCGCCGCCCCGAGGTCGATGACACCCCCGAGGAATGGGACGCCTACCTGCATCTGCGCGACAATCCCGCCGGCGTGACGCGCGACCTGTGGTATCACGAGACCGGCTGCGGGGCCTGGCTGGTGGTGACGCGCAATACCGTGACGCATGAGGTGCTGGGGTCGGTGCTGGCGCGCGATGCGGCAGGGGGTGCGGCATGAGGCTGGGCAAGGGCGGGCAGATCGACCGCAACCAACGCATCGCATTCCGCTTCGACGGTCACCGCTACGAAGGCTTTGCCGGGGATACGCTGGCCTCGGCGCTGCTGGCCAACGGGCAGCGCCTGCTGGCGCGCTCCTTCAAGTATCACCGCCCGCGCGGCGTGCTGACGGCAGGGTCCGAAGAGCCCAACGCGCTGGTGACCATCGGTCAGGGGGGCGCGCAGGAGCCGAACGTCCGCGCCACGGTGCAGGAATTGCACGAGGGGCTGGAGGCGCGCAGCCAGAATGCCTGGCCCTCGCTGGAGCTGGACCTGCTGGCGGTGAACGATCTTGCCGCGCCCTTCCTGGCGGCGGGGTTCTATTACAAGACCTTCATGTGGCCGCGCGCCTTCTGGGAAAAGCTTTACGAGCCGCTGATCCGCCGCGCCGCGGGCCTTGGGGCGCTGTCGGTGCAGAACAACGAAGATCGCTATGAACGTGTCTTTGCCCATTGCGATCTGCTGGTGATCGGGGCAGGGCCTGCAGGGCTGATGGCGGCGCTGACGGCGGCGCGCGCCGGGGCCGATGTGATCCTGTGCGACGAGGATACGCGCACCGGCGGGCGGCTCAATGCCGAAACGCATGAGGTTGCAGGCCAGCCCGGTGCCGATTGGGCGGCGTCGGTCACGGCGGAACTTGAGGCGATGCCCAATGTCCGCGTACTGACCCGCACCACCGTCACCGGCGCCTACGACCAGGGCACCTATGGCGCGCTGGAACGGCTTGCGCTGGGCGTTGCCGCTCGCAAGGGTGCCCCGCGTGAGGCGTTCTGGCGCATCGTTGCGCGCCGTGCGGTGCTGGCCGCGGGTGCGCTGGAACGGCCCGTGGCCTTTCGCAACAACGACCGCCCCGGCGTGATGATGGCGGGCGCATTGCGCGCCTATGTCAACCGCTGGGCCGTCAGCCCGGGTCGGGCCGTGACCGTCTTTGGCAACAATGACGACGCCCATCGCACGGCGGCGGACCTGCTGGCCGCAGGCGTGCATGTGGCGGCCCTGATCGACAGCCGCGCGGATGCGGTGACGGATCTGGACATTCCGTTCTTCAAGGGCGGGCAGGTCTGCGACGCGCATGGGCGCAAGGGGCTTGAGGCGATCAGCATCGCCACAACCTCGGGGATCGAGAAGATCCGCACCGATTGCCTGGCCATGTCCGGCGGCTGGAACCCGACGGTGCACCTGACCTGTCACATGAATGGCCGCCCCACCTGGAATGCGGGTCTGGCCAGTTTCGTGCCCACGCCCGGTGCCATTCCGGGGCTGGTCACGGCCGGGGCCTGCAATGGCACCATGTCCACCCATGGCTGTCTGGCCGAGGGCGCGCGCGTCGCCGCCGAGGTGCTGGGCGATCTGGGGATGAAGGCGCCCGATGTCGCCCTGCCGCAGGCCGAGGATGCGCCCTACCGGATCACCCCGCTCTGGACCGTGCCGGGCAAGGGCCGCGCCTGGCTGGATTTCCAGAACGACGTGACGGTCAAGGATGTGAAACAGGCCGCGGTCGAGAATTTCCGCTCGGTCGAACACATGAAGCGCTACACCACGCAGGGCATGGCGACGGACCAGGGCAAGAATTCGAATGTGGCCGCCCTGGCGGTGCTGGCCGATGCCACCGGGCGCGGCATTCCCGAGACAGGCACCACCACCTTCCGCCCGCCCTATGTGCCCGTGTCGATTGCGGCGATGGGGGCAGGGGCGCAAGGCGCGGGCTTTGCCCCGCAGCGCTTTACCACCAGCCACCGCGCCAGCGTGGCGGCAGGTGCGCCGATGATCGAGGCGGGGCTCTGGTATCGTCCCGGCTATTTCCCGAAAGACGGCGAAACCACATGGCGGCAATCCTGCGACCGCGAGGTCGGCATGGTGCGCAACGCGGTCGGCGTCTGCGATGTCTCGACGCTGGGCAAGATCGACATCAAGGGACCGGGCGCCGCAGCCCTGCTGGATTTCGTCTATACCAACATGTTCTCGACCCTGCCCGAGGGGCGCGTGCGCTATGGCTTGATGCTGCGCGAGGATGGGCATGTCATGGATGACGGCACCACGGCGCGTCTGGGGCCGGATCATTTCGTGATGACCACCACCACCGCCGCCGCGGGGCAGGTGATGAAGCATCTGGAATTCGCACAACAGGCGCTGCGGCCCGATCTGGATGTCAGCATTTGTTCCGTGACCGAACACTGGGCGCAGTTCGCCGTGGCAGGACCAAAGGCGCGCGATCTGCTGAATGGCCTGCTCGACAGCCCCATCGACGATGCGGCATGGCCCTTCATGGCCTGCGGGCCCGTGGCGCTGCAGGGGGTTGCGGGGCGGCTGTTCCGCATCTCCTTTTCGGGGGAACATGCCTATGAGGTCGCGGTGCCGGCGCGCTATGGCGACAGCCTGTTCCGCCTGCTGGTCAGCTGCGCCGAAGCGCTGGGCGGCGGGGCCTACGGGCTTGAGGCGCTGAACGTGCTGAGGATCGAGAAAGGGTTCATCACCCATGCCGAGATCCACGGCCGTACCACGGCCTTCGACATCGGCATGCAGAAGATGCTGTCGGCGAAAAAGGACTTCATCGGCAAGGCCGCCGCCGCGCGTCCGGGCCTTGTCGATCCCGATCGTGAACAGCTGGTCGGTCTGAAACCCGTGGGCGCGGTCAAGCAACTGACGGCAGGGGCGCATCTGTTTGACCGCGACGCGCCCGCCACGCGGGAAAACGATCAGGGTTATGTCACGTCGGTCGGGTTTTCGCCCACGCTGGAGACGTTCCTTGGCCTTGCCTTCCTCAAGCAGGGGCGCACCCGGCATGGCGAGGTGATCCGCATGGTCGATCACCTGCGCGGCGTGGAAACCCTGTGCGAGGTCTGCGATCCGGTGTTTTTCGATCCTGAAGGAGGGCGCGCCCGTGGCTGATGCATCCCTGTCCCTTGTGCCCCTGACCCCCTGCGCCGGGCTGTTGCCGCTGACGGTCGGCGCGCTGTCCCTGTCCGAGGTGGAGCCCGGCCATCTGACCGCGATCGCCCCGCTCAGGGGCAAGGGTGCTGCGCTGGCTGCCGCGTTCAAGGCGGCGCATGGGCTGGACTGGCCCGCGCCCAACCGGGCCACCGGTGGGGATGATGCGCGCGCGGTCTGGTTCGGCCATGCCCATGTGCTGCTGATGGGGCCGGCCCCCGATCCCTCGCTGGCCGCGCAGGCCAGCCTGACGGATGTCAGCGATGGCTGGGCAACAGTGCTGCTGCAAGGCGCGGGGGCGGCGGATGTGCTTGCACGGATCACCCCGATCGACCTGCGACCCGGCATGTTTCAGCCCGGTCACACCGCCCGGACAGAACTGCTGCACATGCAGTCCGCGATCATCCGGCTGTCTGATGATGCATTTCTGATCATGGGGTTCCGGTCCATGGCGCGCACGATGGTGCATGATCTGAAGATCGCGATGGAAGGGGTTGAAGCCCGCCGTGCAGGCTGACATCTTGCGCCCAAAGCATTTCATGCAAAGGTTGAAGCCATGTCCCGTTTGTCCGTAGCCCTGTTTTCCGCGAGTCTCGCGTTTCTGTCCGGTGCCGGATCTCCGGCTCTGGCTGAATCGGATGCCGAGCGGGCTGCGCGTTGCACCGGTCAGGCCAATATCGTGACACGGGCGGTCGAGTTGCGGGCCGATGGCGCGGATCAGGGGACGGCCACCGCGCGGCTTGAAGCCAGCGACAGCGGGATCGATCCGAAATACGCGCCGTCGATCTCGGTGCTGGTGGGCTGGATCTACACGCTGCCGGTGGATCAGTTGACGCCGGAAACCTCGATCGCCTTCCAGACCCAGTGCCTCGGCTACAAGCCCTGACCGGTTCCGGCGGAAGGCCGGCGATATCCACAGCTGATCGGTGTGCCGGGCATGGCCTTGGCCCTGGTCTGCGCCTATAGTCCCCTGCATGAGTCTGCCACCTGGTTTCCTTGACGAATTGCGCAACCGCATCAGCCTGAGCCAGGTGGTGGGGCGCAAGGTCATGTGGGACATGCGCAAGTCCAACCAGGGCAAGGGCGACATGTGGGCGCCATGCCCCTTCCACCAGGAAAAAAGCGCGTCATTTCATGTGGATGACCGCAAGGGCTATTACTACTGCTTCGGGTGCCACGCCAAGGGCGACGCGCTGTCCTTCGTGCGTGAGACCGAGAACGTGGGGTTCATGGAGGCGGTCGAGATCCTGGCGCGCGAGGCGGGCATGACGATGCCCGCGCGCGATCCGCAGGCCCAGCAGAAGGCCGACCGGCGCAGCCAGCTGGCCGAGGTGATGGAACAGGCGGCGCAATTCTTCGTGCTGCAATTGCGGACGGGCGCGGCGGGTGCGGCGCGCGATTACCTGGCGAAACGCGGGCTCAAGCCCGATGCGCTCGAGCGGTTCGGGATCGGCTTTGCGCCCGATGGGTGGCAAGGGCTCTGGGATCATCTGACCGCCAAGGGCGTGCCCGAGGATCTGATCCTTGCCGCTGGCCTTGCCAAACCGTCCAGCACCGGCAAGCGGCCCTATGACGTGTTCCGCAACCGGATCATGTTCCCGATCCGCGATCCGCGCGGGCGCTGCATTGCCTTCGGCGGGCGGGCGATGGACCCCAATGACAATGCCAAATACCTGAACTCGCCCGATACCGAATTGTTCGACAAGGGGCGCACGCTGTATAACCACGGCCCCGCGCGCGAGGCCGCCGGCAAGGGCAAGCCGCTGATCGTGGCCGAAGGCTACATGGATGTGATCGCCCTGTCCGAGGCGGGGTTCACCGCGTCCGTCGCGGCGCTGGGCACGGCTGTCACCGACACGCATCTGCAGCTGTTGTGGCGCATCGCGCCCGAGCCGATCATCGCGCTGGATGGTGATACCGCTGGTCTGCGCGCCGCGATGCGGGTGATCGACCTTGCCCTGCCGTTGCTGGAGGCGGGGCAATCGCTGCGCTTTGCGGTCATGCCCGAGGGCAAGGACCCTGACGACCTGATCCGCGCCAGCGGGGCAGGGGCGATGCAGGCGCTGCTGGATCAGGCGATCCCGATGGTCGATCTGCTGTGGCGGCGCGAGACCGAAGGACAGGTCTTTGACAGTCCCGAACGCCGCGCCATGCTGGACAAGGCGCTGCGCGCCAAGATCAAGCTGATCAAGGACCCCTCGATCCGCGCCCATTACGGCGAGGCGCTGAAAGAGATGCGGTGGGACCTCTTTGGCACAAGGCGCAAGGCCGAGGGCGCGCCGCGCGCCCCGCGCGCCGCATGGACACCGGGCAACGCGCGCTGGCAGGCGGCCCCGGTGCCGCAGCCCAGCACCAAGTCATCCCTTCTGGCGCAATCGGGCGAGGATGTGGGCGATCACCTGCGCGAGGCGGTGATCATGGCCACGCTGATCACCACCCCCGCCGTGATCGAGGAATTCGAAGCGCAGATCGACATGATGGAGTGCCTTGATCCGGGGCATGCCGCGCTGCGTGACGCGATCCTGCGCATGGCGCTGTCCTTTGCGCAGGATGCGGATGCGTTTCGGCAGGCCGTGTCGGACGAAGTTGGCGCCGATGTCCTTGAAAGCCTGTTCGCGCTTCCCCATGTCCGTATCGTGCCCCCGGTGCGTCAGCCCGGAAATACCGAAATGGCGCGCATGACCATGGCCGAAGAACTGGCCAAGCTGACATGCCAAAGGGGGCTTGCCTCGGAAATCGCCGAGGCCGAGGAGGATCTTGAAGGGATTGCCGATGAGGCTGTGACATGGCGGCTGGGACAGGCGGCAGAGGCGCGCAACCGCGCCCTTCGCAGCCAGCAGCAGGACCGCACGGAATACGAGACGGGCCCGAACGGGGCGCGAATCAATCGCGACGAACGCAGTGCGCTTGATGCGCTCGTCGGCAAGATTACTTTCACCAAACGGGGCAGATGAAGGTTTTATGAAGGAATTGATAAAGAAATCACGGTAAACGGTTTGCGAATCACCGCGAATCAAGGTTGATTCGGAAACGAATCAATCGGCAGCCCAAGCACAGCCTCGTGTGCCGCAGATCGACCGCGACAGACCGACCGCCAATGCAGGAGCATTTCATGGCCGCAAAAGACACCGACGACACGCCGCAGGACGATCAGGACACCGAAGTCTCCCTCGACATGAGCCAGGCCGCGGTCAAGAAGATGATCGCAGAGGCGCGCGAACGGGGTTACATCACCTATGATCAGCTGAACCAGGTCCTGCCGCCGGATCAGGTCTCGTCCGAGCAGATCGAGGATGTGATGTCGATGCTGTCCGAAATGGGCATCAACATCATCGAAGACGAAGAAGTGGATGACGAAGAGGCGAAATCGACCGCCGTCGTCGATATCTCGTCCAACCGTGATCTTGCGCTGGCCTCGGGCACATCCGAAAAGCTGGACCGTACCGATGATCCGGTGCGCATGTACCTGCGCGAAATGGGCAGCGTGGAGCTGCTGTCGCGCGAAGGCGAGATCGCGATCGCCAAGCGGATCGAGGCCGGGCGCAATACCATGATCGCCGGGCTTTGCGAAAGCCCGCTGACCTTTCAGGCCATCACCATCTGGCGCGACGAACTTCTGTCCGAAGACATCCTGCTGCGCGACGTGATCGACCTTGAAGCCACATTCGGCACCCAGTTGGGCGAGGATGGCGATGTGGGCGATGGCCCCGTGGTGGCCGCCGCCAATGTCGCCCGCGCCCCGCGTGCCGCAGGCGAGGACGAGCAGGAGCTGGACGCCGACGGCAACCCGATCAGCCGCGATGATGACGAGGACGAGGACGAGCAGGCCAACATGAGCCTTGCCGCGATGGAAGCCGCGCTGAAGCCGCGCGTGCTGGAAACGCTGGATCGCATCGCCGAGGATTACGCCCGCCTGTCCGAAATGCAGGACAGCCGCATCTCGGCCACGCTGAACGAGGATTCAAGCTTCAGTTCGGATGATGAAGGCACCTATCAGACCCTGCGGTCCGAAATCGTGCTGCTGGTGAACGAGTTGCACCTGCACAACAACCGGATCGAGGCGCTGATCGACCAGCTTTACGGCATCAACCGCCGTGTCATGCAGATCGACTCCGCGCTGGTGAAGCTGGCGGATCAGGCGCGCATCAACCGTCGTGAATTCATCGACGAATATCGCGGCTACGAGCTGGATCCGAACTGGCTGGACCGGATGGCCGAAAAGCCGGGCCGCGGCTGGCAGGCGCTGATCGAACGCTCGGCCGACAAGGTCGAGGAACTGCGCGCCGACATGGCGCAGGTGGGCCAGTACGTGGGCCTTGATATCAGCGAATTCCGCCGCATCGTCGCGCAGGTCCAGAAGGGCGAGAAGGAAGCCCGTCAGGCCAAGAAGGAAATGGTCGAGGCGAACCTGCGCCTGGTGATCTCGATCGCCAAGAAATACACCAACCGCGGCCTGCAATTCCTTGATCTCATTCAGGAAGGTAACATCGGCCTGATGAAGGCGGTGGACAAGTTCGAATACCGCCGGGGCTACAAGTTCTCGACCTATGCGACCTGGTGGATCCGGCAGGCGATCACGCGATCGATCGCGGATCAGGCGCGCACCATCCGCATCCCCGTGCACATGATCGAGACGATCAACAAGCTGGTCCGCACGGGCCGGCAGATGCTGCACGAGATCGGGCGCGAACCCACGCCGGAAGAACTGGCCGAAAAGCTGCAGATGCCGCTGGAAAAGGTCCGCAAGGTGATGAAGATCGCCAAGGAACCGATTTCGCTGGAAACGCCCATCGGGGACGAGGAAGACAGCCAGCTTGGCGATTTCATCGAGGACAAGAATGCCGTGCTGCCGCTCGACAGCGCCATTCAGGAAAACCTCAAGGAAACCACAACCCGCGTTCTGGCCTCGCTGACGCCGCGTGAGGAACGTGTGCTGCGCATGCGTTTCGGCATCGGCATGAACACCGATCACACGCTGGAAGAGGTTGGCCAGCAGTTCAGCGTGACCCGCGAACGCATCCGCCAGATCGAAGCGAAAGCCCTGCGCAAGCTCAAGCATCCGTCGCGCTCGCGCAAGCTGCGCAGCTTCCTGGACCAGTAAACCGCGCCAAGGCGTCTTCAGGGCGGCCCCGTATCGGGGGCCGCCTTTTTCATGCGGATTTCACGCATCTGTGTGCGCGGATCGTTTTACTCGCGCTGTCCCGTGCTCTACCCTGACGGTGATACTTCCCAGCTCAGGACAGCGCCCATGCTTCGATTTTCGCATCGCCCCACCTCGACCCTTGCCGTCGTCCTCATGCTGGCGCTGGCGGGGCCCGCGGCCGCGTACCGCCCCAATATCCCGCTTGACGTGGTGCCCCTTGGCGATCCCGGCTCCTTCGAGGTGATTGAATCCCGTGGCGCGGGACCCTCGCATATCTGGTGCGTCGCGGCGGATCATGCGTATCGCGTGCTGGGGGCTGCGGGTACAGACCGCATCTATCTTGTGGCACCGCGCGGCCCCAGCCAGAGCATGCCGGACCGCAGGGCCGTGGGCTTCGCCATGTCGCCTGCGCAGGCGAATGCTGTGCCGGCGGCGGCAAAACCCTTTCTGGGTGGGCTGCTTCTGGCGCAGATGCAGGCCGGCTCCAGCCTTGGGGTTGCCCAGGCGCTGCAATATTGCACCGACCATATCGAGACGGATTGACCGCCGGGCGGCGATCAAGGGGGGGGGATGACATGAGACAACTCAAAGGATCCGCATTTGCCCTGTTGCTGCTCTGCGCCGGATCGGGCCTTGCCCTGACGGGGCAGGTCCAGGCCTTTCCGGGGCAGATCGAATTGACCGTGATCAAGGTGCCCGGCAGCCCCGATTTCGAAGTGGTCGAAGAACATGGGGCGGGGCCCCGCCAGATCTGGTGCGCCGCTGCCGAACATGCGCGCGACGTCGCCCGCCTGCCCACCGCGCAGCGGCTTTACATCGCGCGCGGGCTGGGCGTCAGCGATCTGGCCGGGGGGCGCAAGACGGTCCGTTTCAGCCCCGGCCCGGTCGCGGCCGAGGGGCCGCGCCAGGATGGGCCCTATACGATCACGCTGCGCGATGTCGGCGCCTCGCTGTCGATCGGTCATGCGCTCAGCTATTGCGATGACCGGATCGAGGATCTGTTCGACCGCTTCTGACGGCCTGTGCGGCTTGTGCAACAGCGGCATGGCCAAAAGGCAACGCCCTATCTTGCGACAGGAATTTCCGTCTACCCAAGACTTGGCGCAGGGCCTATAGTGCCTGTGGATAAGTGGGGGGCGAACCCCACAGCCAGAGGCAGAGATGATGAAGGGGGCCGGGCATGCGCTGTCCGTTTTGCGGAAATATTGACACACAGGTGAAGGATTCCCGTCCGGCCGAGGATCATGTATCGATCCGGCGGCGGCGGTTCTGTCCGGCATGTGGCGGGCGTTTCACGACCTACGAGCGCGTGCAGCTGCGCGACCTCGTGGTGATCAAGTCCAACGGCCGCCGCGAGGAATTCGACCGCGACAAGCTGGAGCGCTCGATCCGCATCTCGCTGCAAAAGCGCCCCGTTGAGCCCGAGCGGATGGACCAGATGGTCTCGGGGATCGTGCGGCGGCTTGAAAGCATGGGCGAGACGGACATCCCCTCCAAGGTGATCGGCGAGATCGTGATGGAGGCGCTGGCCCGTATCGACACGGTTGCCTATGTGCGTTTTGCCAGCGTCTACAAGAACTTCCAGGCCGCGGACGATTTCGACAAATTCGTCTCGGAACTGCGTCCCGACACCGCCCCAGAGACGTGACGCGGCTTTGGCACGCGCCACGGACACAGACTTCATGGCTCTGGCCCTGTCCCTGGGCCGGCGTGGCCATGGGCGGACTTGGCCCAATCCGGCAGTTGGCTGCCTGATCGTCAAGGATGGCCGCATCGTCGGGCGCGGCTGGACCGCGGCGGGCGGACGCCCTCATGCCGAACCGCAGGCGCTTGAACGGGCCGGGGCTGCGGCGCGCGGCGCCACGGCTTATGTCAGCCTGGAACCCTGCGCCCATCACGGCAAGACACCGCCCTGCGCGGGCGCGCTGATCGCGGCGGGCATTGCCCGTGTCGTGGCGCCGCTGCAGGACGATGATCCGCGCGTTTCGGGGCGCGGCTTTGCCATGCTGCGCGCGGCCGGGGTCGCGGTGACGACGGGCGTGCTTGCGGATCAGGCAGAGCGCGACCTCGCGGGGTTCTTCCTGCGCATCCGCGCCGGTCGTCCCCGCGTGACGCTCAAGCTGGCCTCCAGCTTCGACGGGCGCATCGCCACGGCCACGGGCGAAAGCCAGTGGATCACCGGACCCGAGGCGCGCCGCCTTGTCCATGCGATGCGCGCGCGCCATGACGCGGTGATGGTCGGGGCGGGCACGGCGCGTGCCGATGATCCGGCGCTCACGGTGCGCGGCCTTGGCATCACCCCACAGCCCGTCAGGATCGTGGTCTCGCGCAGGCTGGATCTGCCCCTGACCGGGCAACTGGCACGTACCGCGGGTGAAACGCCGGTCTGGATCTGCCATGGCGCGGATGCCGATCCCGGCCTTCTGTCAGCCTGGAGCGATCTGGGCGCGCGGCTTCTGCCCTGCGCGCTTCAGGCGGGGCGCATCGATCCTGCCGCGCTGTTGCAGGCGCTGGGGCAGGCGGGGCTGACCTCGGTCTTCTGCGAAGGGGGCGGGGCGCTGGCCGCGTCACTGCTTGGGGCCGATCTGGTAGACGAGGTGATCGGCTTCACCGCCGGGGTGATGATCGGCGCCGAGGGGCAGCCCGCCCTGGGTGCCATGGGGCTTGCGCGGCTGGCCGATGCGCCCCGCTTCCGCTTGATCGAGGCGCGGGCGATCGGTGCCGACATCCTGCACCGCTGGCAGGCGCAGGGCTGACGCCCCCGGTTCTTCTTGCTCCAAATATCCAGATCCTGCCGCCCGCCTCAGCCGCGCCGCCACAGATGGGCCTGGCCGGCGAAAAACCCCTGCAGCTTGGCCAGCAGCCGGTTCGCCAGCCCGCCGCGCGCCACGGCTGCGCTGGACAGCCGCTCCACCGCCACCTCGACCGGGCAGGGCAGGCCGGTGACCGGATCGCGGTAGCGCGGATAGTCGATCAGCGCCGCATGCACGAGGCCTTCAAGGCTCACATGCGCCTGTCGGCGCGGCAGGGCGGGGCCACGATGATCGGTCAGGCCCCAACCCGCGTAGAATGGCGCGCCCAGCGTGACCACGCGCCGCCCCCGGATCAGCGCCTCGAACCCCAGAAGCGAGGTCATGGTCCAGACTGCATCCACCTGCGTCAGCAGGGCGGCGGGATCGGTGCCGGACAACACCAGATCCGCCTGATCGCCCGCATCGGTCAGCGCGCCGGGGCGCAGGCCTGCCTCTACATCGGGATGGGGCTTGTAGATAACGAAGGCTTGCGGATGCGCGGCCCGCGCAGCCTCCAGCAGTGCGCCATTGGTGCGGATCTCGCCCGCGCCCAACCGGATCGAGGCGTCATCCTCGACCTGGCCCGGCACAAGGATCACCTGCCGGTCTGCAGCCAGGCTGCGGATGTCGGGCGCGTCCTGGCCAAGGTTGTACTTGCTCAGTCCCTGCGCGATCAGCGCCTCCATCAGGGCGCGGGCGCGCATGGCCTGATCGGGGCGCAGGCTGGCGCGGCTGGCGATCATCCGCTCCAGGCGGCTGTCGTGGTGCGGATCGTAGTAGATGCCCAGATCGTCGCAGACCAGTGACAGTGGCGGCACCAGATCGGCCCCCAGGCCGCGCGAACGCAGGAAACCGTCCTCGACCCTGACGGCGCCGTCGGTGGCGCTATCGGCCTTGCTGGCCCAGACCATGGCGCGGCGCCCGTCCCGTGGCAGGCCCTCGCGAAACCTGACCGGGCGGATGCCGCCGAAAAAGCCGTTGATCGCCCCGCGTTTCCACAGGCGCATGCCACTGGCCTGCCAGCCGCGCCGATCCTCGCGCCAGGCACGGACCTGCGCATCAAGGGTCGAAATGGCCGTCTCCAGCGGGCACAGCCTGTCTCGGAAGGGATCGTACCAGACGGGATAGAGGATCATCGCGGCGGCAAAAAGCTGCGCCCGCGTCAGGTTGCGCTGGCGCCGGGCGAGGGGGGTGAAATCATGGCTCAGCCCCCAGCCGGCATAGAAGGGCTGACCGAAGACATGCGGTTTGTGACCCGCAAGGATCGCCTCGAACCCCATTTGCGAGGATACGGTATAGACGGCGATCGCGCCGTCCAGCAGGGCACGGGGGCTGACCGGCGTATCAAGCATGGTGATGTCGGCGCCAGGGGCCAGGGCCAGGGTGCCCTCGTCGAAATAGCCGGGGCGATGGCCTGCATTGGTTTCGGGATGGGTCTTGATGACGATCCGCGCGCCGGGATTGTCCTGACAGGCATGAAACAGCATCTCGCGGAAGGTGTTGGAATCCGCACGCCCCTGCCGGACCGAGGCATCGCCGCGCGTCTGGTCGATCAGCAGCACATAGCCGGGCGCGGGCAAGGCGGCGCCTGGGTCATGGGCATTGTACTTGCTCAGATCGGCCTCCTGCAGGCGGGCCATCGCCGCGCGGGCACGGTCCAGCAGCGCGCTGTCATCCAGCGGATGGGTCGCCAGCAGCACCTCGAGGTCCGAGGGCTGCGCGGGGTCGAAATGCATGCCCCGGCTGTCGATGATCAGGCCAAGCGGCAGGTCCCCGTCGCGGCCGGGATGGACCGAACGCAGAAAGGCATCCTCGATCCGCACAAGGCCCGCGCCAGTCTGGTTTGCCATCGCCTCACCCCGCGCGGCATAGGGGGAATGGCCCCAGACCGCGATCCGGTCATCGGGCGCGGGCACGCCAAGCCGCAGGTCGTACCCGGCCAGTTCCACGATCCGCCGGATACGCGGCTGGGTCAGGAAGCCCGCGTTGAAATAGAAAAGCCGCCGGGAGGGTTGTCCCCCGGCGGCATTGTCACTTGTGCCGTTCTGCACCGCGGATCACAGGCCCGAGGGCACGGTCGTCAGCGTGTCGACCGCCGTCAGCGAACCAGTCAGCGCGGCAATCGCCTTGCTCCACTGGGTGAACGGCGCTTCGGTCACGTAGAGCGTATCGCCATCGCGCACCGAAAAGTCGCGGGCCATGAACAGCCCGTTGGGCTGCGTCAGATCCAGCACGTAGATCATGCGCTGCGCGCCCTGCAGGTCGTCGCGGCCCAGCACGGTGTTCGCGATATCGGCAGGTTCGTTGCGCAGGATGAAGACGCCGGTCGGGTCGGAACTCGATGTCAGCAGGCCGCCGACCTGTGCGATCGCCTCGATCCCCGACAGGGTCTGGCTTTCGAAATTCACCCGCGACTGGCTGCCGGTGGCCCCAAGCGCCGTGAAGGACCGCGTGTCGCCCTCGACCAGGATGCGGTCACCGCCACGCAGGGCGATGTCAAAGCGCGGGTCGCGGAACAGGTCCTGGAACCAGACCTTTTCGGTGTGCTTGCCACGGATTACGGTGACCTGTGCGATCTCGGGTTCGATCGACACGCCGCCGGCCTGCGCCAGCATGGCGGCAAGGGTGCGTGTCGGACGCTCGATGGGATAGACGCCCTGGCCGCCCACGGCGCCCACCAGCGAGACGGTGGCACCGTCACCCGCTAGGCGGCGCACCTGGACCTGCGGGTCCGGTGTCTGATCCTTGAGGCGCTCGGTGATGATGCGCCGCAGCGCCTCGGGCGTGTTGCCCGCGGCTTTCAGGCGGCCCGCATAGGGCACGAAGATGAAGCCTGCGCCATCCACCTGCACCTCTTCGAGGATGGTGGAATTGGCCCCGGTGCTGGCCAGAAGCCCGTCATCGACGTTTTCCCAGATGGTCAGCCCCAGCGTATCACCGGCCGAGATCGTGTCCGATCCCACAAGGCCTGCGTTGACGAAGCTTTCCGAAAAGCCGAGCGCGGGCACGACAGAGGTTGCGCGCGTCACGCGGTCATTGACGGTGACCACGAAGGCATCGCCCTCTTTCTGCACGGAGCCTGCAAAAATCTCGCGTTTGTTGGGGCCGACACGGGGTAGACCGCAGGACGCCACAAGCGACACAACTACAAGAAGGGCGACGGACTTCGCCCAGGGATTTGCCAGGGGTTTCACTGCACGGTCTCCTCGACCTGATATACTGCCTCAACACACTTTTTTGTCGTGCCAGCCGTTCATGCGGCGGCACATTTATGTTTATCGGGCAACCCTATCCCGAAGAGACACGTAAATCCAGCACCTTGAGCGGCCTTGTTCACGTCACCACGCGCAACTGTTGCCGTGGTGCCGCGGTGCCCGAACGCAGCGCATCATAGGGATCTTCGGTCGACAGCATCATGTCGATCACCTGGCGCAACAGCTGCCGACGCCCGCGTGTCGAGTAGAATCCGCCCGGAACCTGGCTTGTTTCCAGCAGATAACGCCGATAATCGCGATAGGCGCGCCGGTCGGGGCGGGTCGCGCCCGCGAAGAATTCGGCCAGCGGCTGGGACGAGACGAATTCCGGCTTGGCATAGACCGCGTCCCCGAACACCTTGAGCGGAATTCCGCGCCACAGCACCTGTTGGGCGGCGGTGGAATTGACCGTCACGGCGCTGCGCGCGCCTTGCAGAAGTTGCGCAAGCTTGCCGCCGCTGACGAAATGGACCCGGTCCCGCACGCCGGACGCGCGGGCGATCCGGGCGATTTCGCGGGCCAGCGGGGTGCGGCCATTCTCCAGCGGATGGGCCTTGATCACCAGCCGGTGATGCGAGGGCGCGCCCTGTGCAAAGCCGCGGATCACGATCTCGAGGAATTCGGCCATCGAGGTGAAGGGCGAATGCATGCGGAAACTGGCGTCATGTTCCAGCTGCAGCAGGGCCAGATGATAGGGAAAGCCGCCATGGCGGATGCGCCATTGCGCCACGCGCCGTTCCAGCGCGCGCCACGGCATCCCGATCAGGCGGCGCAGGTAAAGCTGGAATTCCTGGGTGACGCCCAGCTCGCGATGGGGGCGGAAATGGCGATACTGCCCGTTCCGGAACATGACGAACCAATGATAGAGCGCGCCGTAGAAGATATGCTGGCGCATGTCGCCCCAGCGTGCGGGGGGCTCGGGCGCGTCCATGTCGGATGTGGACAGGGCCGCGCGCATCTCGGCCACGCTGGTCTGCATCAGCCGCGAATGGCCGTTCGACCCGCCCCTCTCATAGGTGACCCAATAGGGGCGGATATACCCTTCCTCGAAGACATGCACGGTCACGCCCGCGGCCTTGGCCGCCGCGATCGCCTGGGCATGGATCTGGCGGGTATCGCCATAGAGCACGAGGTCGGTTGCGCCCTTCTCGGAGATCAGCACGCGGATCCGGTCGGGCCATTCCTCGGGGGGGGCGCGAAAGGGGATGTAGCTGGCGGGATGAAACCAGAAGGCCCGGTCGCCCGCATTGAAGCCCACGCGCCAGACCTGGGCGCCGGCCTGCCGCAACATCTGGGCGAGGCTGTGGAAGAACGGGCCATGCGGCCCTTGCAGGAACAGGAAGACCCGGTCACCCGGCGGGGGGGAGGGGTGTGCACTCATATCCGTCAGAACCAGTTTCACCATTTCACGCCGTCCTGCATAGACGGGTTCCACGGCAAAAATATGGCTCTGGTGCGGTGCATCTTGTCTCTGTGGCGGGCAAGGGCTAGGTCTCGGATCACGCTGACGGAACACCGCTGGCGGCTTGAGGTCAAGTGCGCCGCGCGATGCGGGCGCATCAGCGGACGCATGAGGGGGACGACATGTTCACAGGCATCATCACCGATATCGGCACCCTGCGCGCAGTGGAACAGCGTGGCGACCTGCGCGCGCGCATCGGCACCGGCTACCGGGTGGAGGGCATCGACCTGGGCGCCTCGATCGCCTGTGACGGGGTCTGCCTGACGGTGGTCGCCAAGGGCAGTGACGCCACCGGCGGCTGGTTCGACGTCGATATCTCGGGCGAAACCGTGTCCAAGACCAACCTGTCGGGCTGGGTGACGGGCAAGCGCGTCAACCTGGAACGCGCGCTGAAGGTGGGGGACGAATTGGGCGGGCATATCGTGTCGGGCCACGTGGACGGGCTGGCCGAGGTGGTGGCGATCCGCGAGGATGGCGACAGCACCCGCGTCACCCTGCGCGCGCCCAAGGCGCTGGCCCGCTTCATCGCGCCCAAGGGATCGGTTGCGCTGAACGGTACATCGCTGACCGTGAACGAGGTCGATGGCTGCGATTTCGGGATCAATTTCATCCCCCATACCAAGCAGATGACCACATGGGGCGATGTGGGCCTGGGCGATCAGGTCAACCTCGAGATCGACACGCTGGCGCGCTATGTCGCGCGCCTGGCCGAAATGTCCTGACCCCGACCGCGCGGTTCGCCGGGCTGAGAGGGGCGGATGCCTCCGGCGGGGATATTTGCGGCAAGAAGAAGCAAGGCTTTCATATTCACGAAATCGGTTGCGTTGGCCGGGGGCGGGATTATCCTGCGCCTCGACAAGGGAGGACCGAAATGCGTGATTTCACACCAAGCCGCCGCGACATTCTGAAACTGGCCGCCATGGCCCCCGCCTTTGCGCTGCCCGCACTGGGACGCCCCGGGGCGGCGCTTGCGCAACTGGGCACCCCGGCCACGGACAATCCCGCGCATTTCCGCTTTACCCTGGGCGAGGCGAAGCTGACGATCCTGTCGGACGGGTATTTTTCCCTGCCGACCTCGGGGCTGGGCGTGAATGCCGACCCGGCCGAGGTGCGCGCCTTTCTGGAACAGCATTACCTGTCCCCCGACGAGGGATATTCCCACACCAATCACCTGCTGATCGAGGCGGGCGATGCGGTGGTGCTGGTCGATGTCGGCTCGGGCAGCCGTTTCATGCCCACCACGGGGCGGCTGATGGCCAACCTCGAGGCGGCGGGCGTCGATCCGGCGAGCATCACCCATGTGGTGATCACCCATGCCCATCCCGATCACATCTGGGGCATCCGCGACGATTTCGACGAACCCTTGTTCCCCGATGCGGAATACGTGATCGGTGCGGCCGAACATGCCCACTGGCTGCAAGACGATCTGGTCAACAAGGTGGCGCCGGAGGATCAGCAATTCGTGCTGGGCGCGGTGAATTCGCTGACGCTGGACGGTGTCGAATGGCGGCTGCTGGAGGATGGCGAAGAGGTCGTGCCGGGTGTGCGCATGATCGCCACGCCGGGGCATACGCCGGGCCACATGAGCGTGGTTCTGGACAGTGGCGGCAAGCAGCTGATTGCGCTGGGCGATGCGATGAGCCATGCCTATACGAACTTTGCCCGTCCCGAATGGTTCAACGGCTTTGATGCGGATGGCGCGCAGACCGTGGCGACGCGGTTGCGCCTGCTGGACATGGCGGCGGCCGACCGGATCGCGGTGCTTGGCTATCATTTCCCCTTTCCGGGCGTGGGCCATGTGCTGCGCGAGGGCGAGAGCTGGCGGTTCCTGCCCGCGCTCTGGCAGTTCGAGGGGTAATCGGGCAGGGCGCGCTGTCGCAAACGGACCCTGTGCCGCCGCGTTGCCTCTGGCCAATGCGGGCGGGCTGCGCTATCTGGCGGGGCAACAGGAAAAGGATATCCCATGGCTGACAGCGCCCCTTTCGAGACACCCGGCCCGGTCGAGGAAAACTGGCGCGATGCGATCAGTTCCATCGAGGATATCATCGAGGATGCGCGCAACGGGCGCATGTTCATCCTGGTCGACCATGAGGATCGCGAGAACGAGGGCGATCTTGTGATCCCCGCGCAGATGGCCACGCCCGAGGCGGTCAACTTCATGGCCACCCATGGGCGCGGGCTGATCTGCCTGACGCTGACGGGCGCGCGCGTGGATGCGCTGGGCCTGCCGCTGATGGCCTCCTACAACTCGTCGCGGCACGAGACCGCCTTCACCGTGTCGATCGAGGCGCGTGAGGGCGTCAGCACCGGCATTTCCGCCCATGACCGCGCCCGCACGATCGCCGTGGCGATCGATGCAGGCAAGACGGCGGCCGATATCGCCACGCCGGGCCATGTCTTTCCGTTGCGCGCGCGCGATGGCGGCGTTCTGGTGCGCGCGGGCCATACCGAGGCGGCCGTCGATGTGGCCCGTCTGGCAGGGCTCAACCCGTCGGGCGTGATCTGCGAGATCATGAACGAGGACGGCTCGATGGCGCGCCTGCCCGACCTGGTGGGGTTTGCGCAGAAACACGGGCTGAAGATCGGCACAATTTCCGACCTGATCGCCTATCGCCGCCGCCATGACAACCTGGTCAAGGTCCGGTCCGAAGAGGTGATCCAGTCCGAGTTTGGCGGCGAATGGTCCATGCGGATCTACACGGACGAGACGCAGGGCGCCGAGCATATCGTGCTGATCAAGGGCGACATCACCACGCCCGACCCTGTCCTGGTGCGGATGCATGCGCTGGACCCTCTCAAGGACATGGTTGGCGCGGGGCCCAAGGGGCGCGCCTTCGAGTTCACCAATTCGATGCAGACCATCGCCGCCGAGGGGCGCGGCGTGCTGGTGCTGCTGCGCGACACGCATATGAAGCTGGCCACCGGGGCAGAGGTCAGCCCGCAGACCCTGCGCCAATACGGGCTGGGTGCGCAGATCCTGTCCTCGCTTGGCCTGTCGAAACTGGTGCTTCTGACCAACTCGCCCACGCCCAAGATCGTGGGGCTCGAGGCTTACGGGCTGGAAATCATGGGCACGCGCAAGATCACGGAAGGGCACTGACATGGCTGGACACGAAACGCATTACACCTTGCCGCGCGCGGAATTCGACAAGCCGGTCAAGATCCTGATCGTCGTGGCCCCTTACTACAAGGATATCGCCGACAATCTGGTGGCCGGCGCCAAGGCCGAGATTGAGGCCGCAGGCGGCACATGGGATCTGGTCGAGGTGCCCGGCGCGCTGGAGATCCCCACCGCCATCGGCATCGCCGGACGGATGAGCAATTTCGACGGTTACGTGGCGCTGGGCTGCGTGATCCGGGGCGAGACCACGCATTACGATACGGTCTGCAATGACAGCAGCCGCGCGATCAGCCTGCTGGGCCTGCAGGGTCAGTGCATCGGCAACGGCATCCTGACGGTCGAGAACCGCCCGCAAGCCGAGGTGCGTGCCGATCCGGCGGGGCAGAACAAGGGCGGCGGGGCTGCTGCTGCGGCCTTGCATCTGGTGGCGCTGGCCCGTAAGTGGGGCACGGCCAGCAAGGGGGTGGGATTCAAGCCCGCCTCGGAAGAATACCGCCTGGCCGGAAGCACCAAAGGCACACCCTCTGCATGATTGACGATACCGCCAAGCCGCAAACCCTGTCCGGCAATGAAAAGCGCAAGATGCGCGCGGCTTCGCGGCTTTATGCCGTGCAGGCGCTGTTCCAGATGGAGCATTCGGGCCAGACCGTGGAACTGGTCCGCCGCGAATTCCTGGAACACCGCTTCGGCGCGACCTATGAGGGCGACGAGATGCGCGACGGCGATGTGGACCTGTTCCGCCACATCCTGGACGAGGCCGTGAACCGCCAGGCCAAGATCGACCAGATGACCGATCGCGCGCTGGTGGCGAAATGGCCGATCGCCCGGATCGACCCGGTCCTGCGGGCGCTGTTCCGTGCGGCCGGATCCGAACTGGTGCAGGACGACACGCCGCCCAAGGTCGTGATCACCGAATATGTCGATGTGGCGCGCGCCTTCTTTCCGGAAGGCAAGGAGCCGCAATTCGTCAACGCGGTGCTGGACCACATGGCGCGCGAGGCGCAGCCGCAGGCGTTCTGAGCCGCCACGCGATCCGCCCTGTTCCCGGCGCGTCCCATCGGTCATGATGGGGGCGGTCAACACCAGGAAAGGGCGCGCGGATGTGGGCGGATGACAGGCTACTGACACTTCTGGGCATGTCCCTGCCGATCCTGCAGGCCCCGATGGCCGGGGCAGGGGATCACCGGCTGGCCGTCGCCGTGGCCGAAGCCGGAGGCCTTGGGGCGCTGCCTTGCGCCATGCTGACGCCCGATCGCATCGCGGCCGAGGTCGCAGCCTTTCGCGCGCAATCCGACAAGCCGCTCAATCTCAATTTCTTCTGCCATGCCGCGCCCGATCCGGCCACGGCCGGTCTGGCCGCATGGCAGGCACGGCTTGCGCCCTATTACGGCGAGCTGGAGCTTGATCCCGCGACGCCCGCGCCCCTGTCGAACCGTGCGCCATTCGACGCCACCCTCTGCGCCCTGGTCGAGGATCTGCGCCCCGAGGTGGTCAGCTTTCATTTCGGCTTGCCCGCGCCCGATCTTCTGGATCGTGTGAAGGCGACAGGCGCGCGCGTGCTGTCATCTGCCACCACCGTGGCCGAGGCGGTGTGGCTGGACAGCCGGGGCTGCGACGCGATCATCGCACAGGGTGCCGAGGCAGGCGGGCATCGGGGGATGTTCCTGACCGGGGATGTCGCAACCCAGATCGGCACCCTGTCGCTGGTGCCGCAGATCGTGGATGCAGTGCGTTGCCCGGTGATCGCCGCAGGCGGAATCGCCGATGGGCGCGGGATCGCTGCTGCCTTCATGCTCGGGGCGGCGGCGGTGCAGATCGGCACGGCCTATCTTTTCTGCCCCGAGGCGACGATCAGCACGCCGCACCGGCAGGCGCTGGCAGAGGGGCACGCGCGCGAGACGGCGCTGACCAATGTCTTCACGGGTCGCCCGGCGCGCGGCATGGTCAATCGCCTGATGCGCGACCAGGGGTTCATGTCGGACGCGGCCCCCGCCTTTCCATTGGCGGGCGGTGCGGTCGCGCCCTTGCGCGCGGCAACCGAGCCGCAGGGGTCGGGCGATTTCATGCCGCTGTGGTCCGGGCAATCGGCGGGGCTGTGCCGCGCCGCAACGGCGGCTGATCTGACCCGCAGACTGGCAGCCGATGCCAAGGCCGTTCTTGCGCGGTGATGCACCGGACGATCAGAGCGCGCTGACCTGCCCAACCGCAAGCACCGCCCCGGTGGGTGCGCCCGTGGGCGATCCGCCTGCCGGTTCGTCACTGATGGCCAGCACGAGGTCCGCCAGACCTGCGCGCAGCGCTTCCGGCAGAATCACGGCGGTTGTCCCGGTTTCGGGAAGCACCCCCAGAGAGACGGGCGCGGCATCGCCGGCAATCGCCCAAAGTTGCAGCACGCGGCCTTCGGCGGCGCTGCCGGCGGTCCTTGTCAGGCGCAATTCAGCCGCTTGGGCGTCGTAGACGGCCAGAAGGCGCAGGCTTTGATCCTCTGCCGCGATCTCGCTGACGAACAGAGGTGTCGGCGCGACGGGCTGCGGCGGTTGCAGCGATTGCAGCGCAAGAAAGGCCGCCAGGGCGACCGAGGCCAGGCTGACCGCCTGCCACAGCCCCACCCTCCGCCAGAAGGGCAGGCGTTGCGGCTGACCGAACAGCCGCCGCTCCAGCCCGGTCTTGACGGCGGGGCGGGGGGCAACCTCGGCCACATCCGCATCAAGACCTGACAGGCGCGTGGTCCAGGCGGTCATCTCGGCGGCCAGGGCAGGCTCTGTCGCCAGGCGGGCGCGAAAGGCCGCATCCTCGACCGGGTCCAGCAGGCGCAGCACATATTCGGCGGCCAGCAGGCTGTCGTCCTGGGGGATATCGTCCGGTCCGGTGGTCATCTTGCCATGCACTCCTGCAGCCGCTGCAGGCTGCGCCGCAACCATGTTCGCATGGTGTTGAGCGGCACGCCAAAGCTTTCGGCCAGATCGGCATAGCTGCGGCCTTCAAGATAGGCACCGCGCACGGCGGCGCCGCGATCCTGTTCCAGCTCGTCAAGGCAGGCGGTGATCCGCCGCGCCTCGCCCGCGGCGACGGCGCTCTGTTCGGGGTTCGGGGCCGAGGACACCAGCCGGTCCGCCGCATCGTCGGCATCGACGGTTTCCCTTTTGCGGCGCAGGTGGTCGATGGCCGTATTCCGCGCGATCGTGATCATCCATGTCATCGGGCTTGCCCCATTCGCGCTGTAGCGGCTGGCATGTCGCCAGATTTTCATGAAGGCGTCCTGCAATGCGTCCTCTGCACTGGCCCTGTCTTTCAAGACACGCAGGATTATTCCGAAAAGTTTCGCGCTGGTGCGGTCATAGAGCCGCGAAAAGGCGGCGCGGTCGCCCAATGCGCTGCGCGCGATCAGATCTTCGATCTCGTCCGTCGTCGCCATCCTGACCGCTTTCCCGCCATATGTATCGTGTGCGATTCTATCGCGCACGCGAGGGATGGCAAGGCAATCCCCCACCAGCGCGGATTTATTTCGGGCCGAACCAAAGGCAAGCTTGCCTTTTCGGGGGGCATCGGTCGGCCTTTTGCGGTTTTTTTCCGGCGGGGAACGGCCTGTCGCGCATCGTTCAGCGCATGCCCCCTTGTGAGAGGCAGAATTCAGGTTACATTGGAAGGTAGCGGATCAGAGAGGACATCATGCCCAAGCTCATACGCCTTTACATCACCCAGGCCGCAATCGGCTTTGGCCTTGCCGGCGTTTTCGTGGCGATGCTTCTGTGGTTCAATATCGCAAACCTGTGGCATCTCGTGACCCATTCAGACATGGGCCTGTTGGCCGTTCTGGTGCTCTGGGTGTCGAATGGCGTCGTTTTCGGCGGTGTGCAGTTCGCCATTTCCGTGATGCGCATGAAGGATGACGACGACGATGAGCCGCGCGGCGGACATCGCCGGCCGATCCGGGTCGATACCTCGCGCATGATCCCGGTGCGCGTGGCGGCCAAGGGCGGACGCGGCCCGCGCCGCTGATCCTGACACGATCCAGATGATCGAAGGGGCCCGTGTGGCCCCTTTTTCTTGCGCGAAAAGATTGGGTGAAAGTGGCGGGCCCGCAGCGACCGTGTGGTTATCTCATTCCCGAGGACCTGTATATACAGGTGGGCGTCAGGTAACCGGACCAGAGCCCGGACAGAGCCAACTCCCTCGGAATTGCTTAAGGCCACCGGAATGCAACCGTTCACGTGAAGAGCAGCACCCGCCACAGCAACAGTTAGGCGCTCTGTGGGCCTACGGCAAGGGGTTGCAGATGTTCTTGTTCCGTTCGATACTGGCCGCATGGGCGAGATGATACAGCATGGACGGCTTCTGGCGCGCGGGGTGGCACGGCATCTGCTGGGTCATGACATCGTGACCCTGGAGGAATTCGTGCCCGCGCGCGGCTTGCGCGTGGACCTGATCGGCCTGACCCCAAAGGGGGAAATCTGGGTGATCGAATGCAAGTCATGCCGGGCCGATTTCATGCAGGACAGCAAATGGCAGGGCTATCTTGAGTGGTGCGACCGTTTCTTCTGGGCGGTGGATGCGGATTTTCCCGTTGATCTGCTTCCCGATGACAGCGGGTTGATCCTGTCCGATCCCTATGATGCCGAGATTGTCCGCATGGCGCCCGAGGTGCCGCTGGCGCCCGCGCGGCGGCGCAAGGTCACGCAGATGTTCGCCCGCCATGCGGCGCAGCGGTTGCACCAGTTGCGCGACCCCGATGCGCGGGCCGTATTTTCCGTCAGCCTTTGAGCTGTCAGCGTTTGAGCTGGCGGGCCGCGGCGACGGCGGCCAGGATTTCCTCGGCGATTTCCTCGGCTTCTTCGGGATCGAAATCCATCGGGACTTCGATGCCCTGCGATTCCACGAAGATCCGCACCATGCCCTGATCGGTCGGGCCGATCTGCAGGTTTGCCTCGATGTCGCGTTCGCTGTTGATGCCCATGGCGGTCTCTCCGGGTGTATGGGAAGTGGTGCTATCGGTTTAGATCTTGCTTGGCAAGCGCGCGCGGGGTCATATCAGGGCATGACCGATCCCGTGTTTCGCCCCTTCACCCCTGCGGATGCGGCCTGGCTGGCCGAGCGGCACGGCACGCTCTATGCCCAGTCCGAAGGTTTCGATGCGACCTTTGCGCCCCTGGTGGCAGGCATCCTTGCCGATTTCATCGCGGATCATGACCCGGCGCGGGAGGCGGGATGGATCGTCGAGGCCGATGGCCAGCCCGTCGGCAGCATCTTCTGCGTGCGGCTGGATGACGACACCGCAAAGCTGCGGCTGTTCCTGCTGGAGCCTGCCATGCGGGGGCAGGGCCTGGGCCAGCGGATGCTGGCGCATTGCATGGGCTTCGCGCGGGCGGTGGGCTATGCGCGGATGGAGTTGTGGACCCATGAAAGCCACAAGGCGGCCTGCGCGCTCTATGCGGCGAATGGCTGGCGCCTTGCCGCGTCGAAACCCGTGCATTCCTTTGGCGTCGATCTGGTCGAGCAAAGCTGGAAAATTGATCTCTGACGGGCTTGCATTCACCGGGCCATGGCGTTAAATCCGCCCCAGTGCCGCCTTAGCTCAGTTGGTTAGAGCGCTTGATTGTGGATCAAGAGGTCCCCCGTTCGAGCCGGGGAGGTGGTACCATCCTTCACCATATCACTGGTTTTGAACGGTAATTTCCTGCCGCAGGTCGCCCGTGTCGCGGTCGTAGATCAGGATGCGGTCATCGGTGGTGACCACCGCATACCAGCGGGCAGTTGCCGTGAACGCCTGGGCGCGGGTGCCATCGGGCAGGGTGATCGCCTCGGGCAAAGCCGGGGTTGCTGTCGGGAAACGGATGACAAGCAGGGTGATGATGGCTAGAAGCCCCGCAATCATCGTGCCGGTCAGGATCGTGACCAGCAGGCGCAGAAACCGCAGATTGCCCGGTTCGGGCAGAGGGGATTGATCGCTCATGGGCCAAGGCCACCTTTCTGTCCGGATCCAGGACGATCCGCCGCCCCGCCTTGATAAGGCGCTTTCGCGCGATGTGCCAGACGATGCGAACCTGTCGCGCACCCGGTTGGCGCGGTTGATCGCGGATGGCCAGGTGACGCTGAACGGGGCCGTTGTCACCGATCCCAAGACCCGCGTCGCGGCAGGCGACAGCATCGCCATCACGGTCCCCGAGGCCGAGGACAGCCATATCGGCCCCGAGGACATCGCCCTGACGGTGGTGTTCGAGGATGACGACCTGATCGTGATCGACAAGCCCGCAGGCATGGTGGTGCATCCCGCCCCCGGTTCGCCCTCGGGCACGCTGGTCAATGCGCTGCTGGCGCATTGCGGCGATGCGCTGTCCGGTGTCGGCGGCATGAAGCGCCCCGGCATCGTGCACCGGATCGACAAGGATACCTCGGGTCTGCTGGTCGTGGCGAAATCCGACCGGGCCCATCATGGTCTTGCCGTGCAATTCGAAAAACACACCGTCGAGCGGCAGTACAAGGCCGTGGTTTACGGCTTGCCCGATGCCAGTGATCCGCGCCTGCGCGGGGTCCGGGGCGTCAGCTTCGAGCCGGGCAATATCCTCAAGATCACCACGCAGCTGGCGCGGCACAAGACCGACCGGCAGCGCCAGGCGGTGCTGTTCCAGGGCGGGCGACATGCGGTCACGCGGGCCCGAGTCGTCGAGGGTTTCGGCGCGCCTGCGGTCGCATGCCTGGTCGATTGCTGGCTGGAAACCGGGCGCACTCACCAGATCAGGGTGCATATGGCCCATGCCGGTCACGCGCTTGTGGGCGATCCGACCTATGGCGGACGGCGCAAACTGGCGCGCGGCGCGGTGTCCGTTGCAGCGGAAGAGGCCGTGCGCGACTTTCCACGCCAGGCCCTGCATGCGCAACTTCTTGGGTTCATTCATCCCGTGAGTGGTGAAATGTTGCGCTTTGAATCGGAAATGCCGCAAGATATGGTTGATCTGATCGCAGCCTTGCAGGGTTGATCCGGTGATTTCGGACCCGGTGCGCCGCGTCCATCCCCCTCGCGGGGCTACACGGCCGCGCACATCGGCGTGACAAACCATGTCAATGCCTGTCCGAAACGACGGCGGATCGGTTATGCTTCGTTAAACATTTCGCATCACAAGCCTTGAAACGCGAAAGGCTGCTTCTTAAATGCGATGTTAAGCCCCTTAACTTAGAGGGGACCCCAAGTGAAAAGGGACGGAGTCAATGAGCAACTATGCAAATCTTCCGGCACCGACGCCCGAAGGCGGTCTGAACCGCTATATGCAGGAGATCCGCAAGTTCCCGCTGCTGGAACCGGAAGAAGAATACATGCTGGCCAAGCGCTGGGTCGAGGAACAGGACACCGAGGCGGCGCACAAGATGGTCACGAGCCACCTGCGTCTGGCCGCCAAGATCGCCATGGGCTATCGCGGCTATGGCCTGCCCCAGGCCGAGGTGATTTCCGAGGCGAACGTGGGCCTTATGCAGGCGGTCAAGCGGTTCGACCCTGAAAAGGGCTTCCGCCTTGCGACCTATGCGATGTGGTGGATCCGCGCTTCGATCCAGGAATATATCCTGCGCTCGTGGTCACTTGTGAAACTGGGCACGACATCGGCGCAGAAGAAGCTGTTCTTCAACCTGCGCAAGGCCAAGGCCAAGATCGGCGCGCTGGAAGAGGGGGACCTGCGCCCCGAGAACGTCAAGCAGATCGCGACCGACCTGGGCGTGACCGAGGACGAGGTGATCAGCATGAACCGCCGCCTGTCGGGTGGCGATGCCTCGCTGAACGCCACGGTCGGATCCGAAGGCGAAGGGTCCATGCAATGGCAGGACTGGCTTGAGGACGAGGATGCCGATCAGGCCACCGATTACGCCGAGCGTGACGAGATGGAAGCGCGGCGCGCCCTGCTGGCCCAGGCGATGGACGTGCTCAACGAACGCGAGCGCGATATCCTGACCCAACGGCGCCTGACCGATGAAACCGTGACACTGGAAGACCTGAGCGCGCAATATGACGTCAGCCGCGAGCGGATCCGCCAGATCGAGGTTCGGGCCTTCGAGAAACTGCAGAAGCGGATGCGCGAACTGGCCGCCGCCAAGGGCATGCTGGAAAGCGCCTGATCGCATCTGTGGCTTGAACTGAACGGCACCGGCCCGCTAGGCTGGTGCCGTTCTGCATTTGCGGGAAGGGTTGGCCATGGCCGGTGGATGGGCGCGCGACGGCGCGGTAAACGAACAGATCGAAGCCTCGATCCAGGACGAACTCGCGCGGTTGAAGGCCCGGCGTGGGCCGGTGGGGGACAGCCTGACCCATTGCGCCGATTGCGAGGAGCCGATCCCCGAGGCGCGGCGGCAGGCGATCCCCGGCGTGAAGCTGTGCATCGATTGCCAGACCGAGCGTCAAACCGCACAAGCCCAACGGGGCGGCATCAATCGGCGCGGGTCCAAGGACAGCCAGTTGAAGTAGGGGGGGCTTTGCCCCCCGTCCTGCGGACTCCCCCCAGGATATTTGCAGCAAGAAGAAGCGCGGTCAGTCCTGAAGTGACAGCCGCATGATATGCTGCGGCCCTGCAGTGCCATGCGGCCAGATCGCGCCGGTATCCTGGAAACCGCCCTTGCGGTAGCTGGCGATGGCGGCGGGGTTTTGCAGGTTCACCGTCAGCCAAAGACGGCGCGCCGTCGGGTAATGCGCGCGCAGGTAGCGGGGCAGGGCGCGCACCGCGGCGGTGCCGACCCCCTGACCCTGCCGTGCGGCATCCACGATCACCGCGCGCAGACCCAGATCGCCCGGTTCGGCAAAGCCATGGGTCACCGGATAGGTCCGGTCGATCTTGAAGAAACCGACCGGGGTGTCATCCATTAGCATGGCATGGAAATCGACGCCCACTTGCGGGCTGTCGAAGGCTTCGGCCACGGTGCCCGCGAAGCGCTGCTGGTCGGGATGCACCGCCAGATGCGCCACACGGTCACGGTCTGAAAGGGCGAGGGGGATGAGCGTGACGCTCAATCCTCCATCGCCTCCAGCTCGTCGATCATGCCTGAAATCATCGACAGGCCCTTGTCCCAGAAGGCGGGATCGGTTGCATCCAGCCCGAAGGGGGCCAGCAAGGCCGAGTGGTGCTTGGACCCGCCCGCCTTGAGCATGTCGAAATACTTGTCCTGAAAACCTTCGGGGTTTTCCTCATAGACGGCGTAGAGCGCGTTCACGAGGCCGTCGCCGAAGGCATAGGCATAGACATAGAAAGGCGAGTGGACGAAATGGGGGATATAGGCCCAGAAGGTCTCGTAGCCCTCCATGAAATCGAACGCGGGCCCGAGGCTTTCGGCCTGCACGCTCATCCACAGGTCGTTGATGTCATCGGGGGTCAGCTCGCCCCCACGGCGCGCCGCGTGCAGCTTGCATTCGAAATCGTAAAAGGCGATCTGGCGCACGACCGTGTTGATCATGTCCTCGACCTTGCCGGCCAGAAGGGTCTTGCGTTCGGCCTGCGTCCTGGCCCCTTCCAGCATCTTGCGGAAGGTCAGCATCTCGCCAAAAACGGATGCGGTTTCGGCCAGGGTCAGCGGGGTCGATGACAGCATCTCGCCCTGACCCGCCGCCAGCACCTGGTGCACGCCGTGGCCCAATTCATGGGCCAGCGTCATCACATCGCGCGGTTTGCCCAGGTAGTTGAGCATGACGTAGGGATGCACCTCGGTCACGGTGGGATGGGCGAAGGCGCCGGGGGCCTTGCCGGGCTTCACGCCCGCGTCGATCCAGCCCTTGTCGAAGAAGGGCGCGGCGATATCGGCCATGCGCTGATCAAAGCCTGCATAGGCGTCCATCACCATGCCGCGCGCGGTCGGCCAGTCCACCGTCTTGATCTCTTCCACGGGAAGGGGGGCGTTGCGGTCCCAGACCTGCATCCGGTCCAGACCCAGCCATTTGCGCTTGAGCTCGTAGTAGCGATGGCTGAGGCGCGGATAGGCCGCGACCACGGCATTGCGCAACGCCTCGACCACCTCGGGTTCGACGTCGTTGGACAGGTGCCGCCCGGTCTGGGGCGTGGGCATGCCGCGCCAGCGATCGACGATTTCCTTTTCCTTGGCCTGGGTGTTGTGCACGCGGGCGAAGGTCTTGATGTTCATGCCGAAAACGCGCGCCAGTTCCTGCGCGGCCGCTTCGCGTTTCGCGCGGTCGTGATCGGTCAGCAGGTTCAGCGTGCCTTCGATGTTCAAGGGCTCGCCATCCACCTCGAAGCCCAGCCCCGCGATGGTTTCATCGAACAGCCGTTCCCAGGCATCGCCCACGACGCCCAGATCGTGCAGGAATTTTTCCAGCTCGTCCGACAGCTGGTAGGGTTTCATCGCGCGGACGCGGTCGAACACGGGTTTGTAACGCGCCAGTTCGGCATTTGCAGCGAACAGGGCCGCGACGTGATCATCCTCAAGCCGGTTCAGTTCCAGTGAGAAAAACACCAGCGGCGTGGTGAAATTGGTGATCTTTTCCTGGCAATCCGACATGAACTTGGCGCGGGTCGCGTCGATGGTCATCTGGTAATAGCGCAGGCCCGCAAAGGACATGATCCGTCCGGCCACGGCGGTGATGCGTTCGTTGCGCAGCACGCAGTCCAGCATCCCCTTGGCGTCCAGCGTGGCCAGCTTGCCCTCGTAATCGGCGGCGAAACTGGCGCAGGCCTGTTCCAGCCAGTCCAGATCGCGTTTCAGCTCGGGCGCGTCCTCGGAGGTGTAGAGATCCGACAGGTCCCATTCCGGCAGATCGCCCAGATCCTTGCTGCCACGGCGGGCATTGGCGTCCCAGATCGGGCCAGAGACGGGAAAGGAAAGCTGGAACATGGGATCACCTGTCTTGTTGCGTTGCATCAGACATAGGGGCTTGGGGCGGGTCCCTCAAGCCGGATCAGCCATATTGCGCCAGCATCGCGCGCAGGTGATCCAGTGTATCGGCCTGATCCACCGTCTTGTCCTGCCGCCAGCGCAGCATGCGGGGAAAGCGCAGGGCGATGCCGGACTTGTGGCGCGGGCTTTCCTGTATGCCCTCGAAGGCGATTTCGAAGACATGATGCGGCGTCACCTGCCGCACCGGGCCAAAGCGTTGCAGCGTGTTGCGCCGGACCCAGCGGGTGATCTGGGCGAATTCGGCATCGGTCAGCCCGGAATAGGCCTTTGTGAAGGGCACCAGTTCGTTGCCCTGCCAGACCGCGAAGGTGAAATCGGTGAACAGATTCGCGCGTCGCCCGTGTCCGGCCTGTGCATAGATCATCACCGCGTCCACGGTCAGCGGATCAAGCTTCCATTTCCACCAGTCCCCCCGCTTGCGCCCCACGTGATAGGGGCTGGCGCGGCGCTTGATCATCAGCCCTTCGGCCTTCATCTGGCGCGCCTGCGCACGGGTCGCGGCAAGGCTGTCCCAGTCGGGGGCCGCGATCAGGGGCGAGGGGCGCAGAGGCGCATCGGTCGGCAGGCCGGACAGTATCCGGTCCATGGCGGCGCGGCGGTCCTGCAAGGGGGATGCGCGCAGGTCTTCGCCCCCCGCCTCAAGCAGGTCATAGGCCAGCAGGATCACCGGGGTTTCGGCCAGCAGCTTTTTCGGCACGGTCTTGCGCGTTATGCGTTTTTGCAAAGCGGCGAAGGGCAGGGGCGCCGTGCCGTCCCAGGCCACCAACTCGCCGTCCAGCACCGTGCCGCCGGGCAGATCACCGGCCAGACGCGCCAGTTCCGGGAAGCGGTCGGTCATCAGTTCCTCGCCGCGCGACCAGACATGCAGGGAGCCGCCGCGCGCGATGACCTGCGCGCGGATGCCGTCCCATTTCCATTCCGCCTGCCAGTCGGTGACGGGGCCAAGGGCAGCGAGGTCTTCGATCCCGTGGGCGAGGCAAAAGGGATAGGGGCGCGAAAGATCGGCGGTGGGATCGTCGGCCTCGATCAGATCGGCAAAGCTGGTGGTGTCGGGCGACCAGTTGCCCATCAGGCGATGGGCCAGTTCCGCCTCGGGGCGGGCTGTTGCCTGGGCCAGCGCGCGGGTCATCAGCTTCTGGCTGACACCCATGCGAAACCCGCCGGTCAGGAGCTTGTTGAAGACCAGCCGCTCGGTGGTGTCAAGCCTGTCCCAAGCCGCAAGGACAGCCGATTTGCGTAGCTCATCATCAGAATCGCCAAGGTCGCGCAAGTGCTTGATCCAATGGGACAAGCTGTCATCCGCGCTGCCTGTCGCGGGGGGCAGCACCAGGGCGATGTTTTCCGCCAGATCGCCCACCACGGCATAGGTATCCTCGAACAGCCACAGCGGGATGCCCGCCGCCTCGGCCGCCCAGTCGCGCAGGCGCTTGGTGGTGACGGCGCGCTTCGGGCGGCGGCCCGAAAAGATCGCGATGGTCCAGAGCTTGTCGTCATCCGGGGCGGTCGCGAAGTAATCGGCCAGGGCGGCCACCTTGGCGCTGGTGCGCGTAGTCTGGTCGATGGCGGTGAAAAGGGCGGCAAAGCGTTTCATGCGGCATCGCCTGTGTCCGGGGTGTCGTCCCCGTCTTCGCCGCCATATTCGGTGGCCAGGACATGGGCGTCATGGCCGGACTCGCGCAGGTAGCGCGTGAAGATCTCGGTGTAACCATGAGTCAGGTAAAGGGTTTCCGCGCCTGTCGCCTTGATCGCATCCAGCAGGCCGGTCCAGTCGGCATGGTCCGAGATCACGAAGCCACGGTCGGCGGCCCGTCTGCGCCGCACGCCACGCATCTGCATCCAGCCGCTGGCGAACCCGGTGGACAGAGGCCCGAACCGGCGTGCCCAGGGGCTGCCCAGAACGGCGGGCGGCGCCACGATCAGCGCGCCGGGATGGGCCTTGCGGTCCAGGTCGGGCGTGATGCGGATCGTGTCCGGCAGGGCCAGACCCTGCGCGCGCAGAACGGCATTGGTGTTTTCCACCGCCGCATGGGTCAGGATCGGGCCGATGGCAGGATCCAGCAGATGCAGCAGGCGCTGCGCCTTGCCCAGACTATAGGCCGCCAGCAGGCTGGCGCGACCCTGCGCGGCGTTCTCGGCCCACCAGCCGTTGATCTGCGCCGCCACCTCGGCCTGCGGCTGCCAGCGAAAGACAGGCAGGCCGAAGGTGCATTCCGAGATGAAGGTATGGCAGCGCACAGGCGCGAAGGCCTCGCACAGGCCGTCGGGTTCGGTCTTGTAGTCGCCCGACACGACCCAGACCTGTCCCGCCACCTCGACCCGGATCTGCGCGGAGCCCGGCACATGGCCCGCAGGGTGAAAGCTGACGGATGCATCGCCGATCCGGCGGGTTTCGCCGTAGCGGATCGTATCGCCCGTGATGTCGCCCAGGCGGTGCCGCATAACCGGCATGCAGGCATCCGTGCAAAGGTAGCGCCGATGGCCGGGGCGCGCATGATCGGCATGGGCATGGGTGATCAGCGCGCGATCCACCGGCCGCCAGGGGTCGATGAAGAAATCCCCCGCCGCGCAGTAAAGCCCGCGATCCGTCAATGTCAGCACCGGGGTCGCCATGCACCTGTCCCTGTTCCACGTCAGGCCAAGGGTAGGGCGCGGGGGTGGCCACGACCAGCCCCAAGCGGTCTTGCACATCGCGCGGTGCGGGCTAAGGTTCGCGCGCCATTCACGAGGAGGACACGGGCATGCGTTTTGTCAGATACGGAGAGAAGGGGGCCGAAAAGCCCGGTGTGCTGGATAGCGCGGGGCGTGTCCGCGATCTGTCGGGCGTGGTGCCCGATCTGGCGGGCGCCGTTCTGGCCGATCTGCCGCGCCTTGATCCCGAGACGCTGCCGCTGGTGCCGGGCAACCCCCGCCTTGGCGCGCCCGTGGGCCATGTGGGCAAATTCATCGGGATCGGGCTGAACTACGCCGATCACGCCGCCGAGGCGGGGATGGAGCCGCCGGCCATGCCGATCGTCTTCATGAAGGCCACATCCTCGATCTGCGGGCCGAACGATCCGGTCTACCTTCCGCGCAACGCGCAGAAAGGCGATTGGGAGGTGGAGCTGGGCGTCGTGATCGGCAAGACCGCCAAATACGTATCCGAGGCCGAGGCGCTGGATCACGTGGCGGGCTATTGCGTGGTGAATGACGTGTCCGAGCGCGCCTTCCAGATGGAGCTTGTGGGCCAGTGGACCAAGGGCAAGAGCGCCGATACCTTCGGCCCCATCGGCCCCTGGCTGGTGACGCCGGACGAGGCGGGCGATCCGCAGAACCTTGATCTGTCGCTGGATCTGAACGGGGCGCGTGTGCAGACCGGAAACACCGACACGATGATCTTCACGGTGGCGCAGATCATCGCGCATCTGAGCGGGTTGATGAGCCTGCAACCGGGCGACGTGATCGCCACAGGCACACCTCCGGGCGTGGGGATGGGCATGAAGCCGCCGCGTTTCCTGACCGAAGGCGATGTGATGGAGCTGCGCATCGCGGGACTGGGCGCGCAGCGGCAGGAGGTGCGGCGCGACGCCTGAGGGCGCCGCGTTTTTTCGCTTTAAATCAGGCCTTTGGCCGATCTGCGATAACTCCGGGGTGGGCCGTGAAATGCGCGGCCACCCCGTCGAAAACCTCGGCGCGGGTCTGGGGCGTGTCCATCAGCACCTCATGCTCGCCGCCCTGGATCATGACCAGCCTGCCGCCGGGCCAGCCGCTCATGCGGGCGGTGATCCTGTCGGGGCAGACGATCCGCTCTCGCGTGCCAAGCCAGGTCTGGCAGGGCGGCGGTGGGGCAGGCTGGCGCGCCAGATGCTCCATCTCGACAAGGGCCTCGTTCAGCCAGCGCAGGCTTGGCCCGCCAAGGGCCAGATCCGGGTAATTGGTCATCTGGCGCTGCATGTAGGCATACATGTCCCGGTCACGGGTCAGCGCGTTGTCATCGAAAGGCTCGGCCAGCACATAGGTTTCCGCCTTGGTGCCCGGTGCCAGCTGATGGCCGAAGCCCAGGCGTGAGCCGGCCCAGGACATGACCCAGGCCGCAGGGCGCGTGGCCGTGGCCATCTGGATGCCCCACATGGGGCCGGTAAAGGCGCAGGCGGCCACGGGCATGCCGTCGATCAGGGCGCGCAGGCCTATGCATCCGCCCATCGAATGGGCCAGCAGGTACCAGGGGCGCGGCAGGTCCAGCGCCTGTGCCGCTTCGACCATCGCGGCCACGTCATGCTGATAATCGGTGAATCGCCCCACATGCCCGGTGCGCCGGTCCGCCACCATGCGATCGGCCAGGCCCTGGCCGCGCCAGTCGATGGTCAGCGTGTCGAATCCGCGCCGCGCAAGATCGGCGGCGGCGCGGCCATATTTCTCGATGTATTCGGTGCGTCCGGGGAACAGAAAGACCGTGCCGCGCCCCGCCTGCTGCATGTCGCGGGGCCAGTGACCCACGCGAATCCGTAGCCCGTCGGCGGCGCGCAACCACCAGGCGCGCCCGCCGTCCGGCCCTTCGGCCGCATCATGGAAAAGCGGGGCGGCGTCCAAGGATCAGCTCAGGACGGAACCAAGCTGCATGGCCATGCCCATGTCGCCATCCACGGCCAGCTTGCCGCTCATGAAGGCGGCGGTGGGGTTCATGTCGCCGGTCATCATCGCCTCGAAGGTTTCGGCGCTGGCGGTCAGGGTCACGTCAGCCTCTTCATCGGCCGCGCGTGCGCCGCTGGCATCGACCATCACGGCGCCTTCGCCTTCGATCACGAATTTCGCCGATCCGGCAAAGCCGCCGCTGCCCATCTTTTCGTTCAACGCGGCCACGGCCGCTGTAATCACATCGCTCATTCGCGTGGTCCTTTTTTCATGCGCGGGGGCTAACAATTCCCGCGTTGCGCGTTACACTCATATGTTATGAGCGTGTTCCTTCATAATCTCAAACGTGTCGTCGCGGCATTCGTCGCGATAGTCACGTTTTCCATACCCGTGCTGGGGCAGGGCGTGGCCGCGCCCCGTGCCGGTCTGGATGCGCTCTATGACCGGCTTATCAGCGCGACCGAGGCCGAAGCGACCGGGATCGAGCGTGAAATCCGTCTGGAGTGGCGCAAGACCGGCTCTGCGGCGATGGATCTGCTGCTGAAACGCGGGCGTGACGCGCTGGAGCGGGGCGATTTCGAAGCCGCTGTGGCACATCTGACCGCGCTGACGGATCATGCGCCCGACGTGGCCGAAGGCTACCATGCCCGTGCGCGTGCCTATTTCCGAATGGATCAGATCGGACCGGCCGTTGCCGACCTTGAACAGGCCCTTGCCCTTGATCCGCGCCATTACGAGGCTGCGCACGGCCTTGCCGTCGTGCTTGAGGAACTGGGCCGCCCGCAGCAGGCCTATGCCGCCTATCAGCTTGTGCTTTCCATCCATCCCCATTACGACCCCGCCGCCGAGGCGGTGACGCGGCTCAAGCCGCAAGTCGAGGGTCTCAAACTCTGATCGGGGAACAGGCCCATGGGGCAGCCTTCACGGATCACGGCGGTCCTCGGGCCGACGAATACCGGCAAGACGCATTATGCCATCGAACGCATGCTGGGGCACCGGACGGGCATCATCGGCCTGCCGCTGCGCCTGCTGGCGCGCGAGGTCTATGACAAGATCGTCGCGGCGCGCGGGCCTTCCGTGGTGGCGCTGGTCACCGGCGAGGAACGGATCGTGCCGCCACGCACCCAGTATTGGGTCTGTACGGTGGAAGCGATGCCCGAAGGCATGGGCGTGGATTTCCTGGCTGTGGACGAGATCCAGCTGTGCGCCGATCCCGAACGCGGCCATGTATTCACCGACCGTCTGCTGCGCGCGCGCGGCCTGCACGAGACGCTGTTTCTGGGGTCCGACACCATGCGCGGCACCATCGCCGCGCTGGTCCCGCAGGCGCAGTTCATGCGCCGCGAGCGGATGTCGCGCCTGACCTATGCAGGTTCGAAAAAGATAAGCCGCATGCCTGCAAGAAGCGCGATAGTTGGCTTTTCAGTTGATAATGTGTATGCCATTGCCGAGCTGATCCGTCGCCAGAAAGGTGGTGCGGCGGTTGTCATGGGGGCGCTTTCCCCCCGAACACGCAACGCGCAGGTCGAACTTTATCAGAACGGTGACGTGGATTACCTTGTCGCCACCGATGCCATCGGCATGGGTCTGAACCTCGATATCAACCATGTCGCCTTTTCGTCGCTGACCAAGTTCGACGGGCGGCGGATGCGGCATCTTGCGCCGAACGAGTTGGCCCAGATCGCGGGCCGCGCCGGACGCGGGATGTCCGACGGCACATTCGGTGTGACCGGCGAGGCGGAGCCGCTGGATGACGAGGTGGCCGAGGCGATCATGGAGCATCGCTTTACCCCGATCCGCAAGCTGCAGTGGCGCAATCACGCGCTGCAATTCGGCAAGCTGGATGCGCTGATCGCCTCGCTCGAGGATGTGCCACAGGATGACTTGCTGGTGCGTGTGCGCGAGGCGGATGACCTGATGGCGCTCAAATCCCTGTCACAGGTCGCCGAGGTGCGCGCCCGCGCGTCCGATGCGGCCTCGGTCCGGCTGCTGTGGGATGTGTGCCGCATTCCCGATTTCCGGGGCATCAGCCACGCCGAACACGCGACCCTGCTTGAGGCGATCTTCAACTTTCTGCACCAGTCCGGTCGCGTGCCCGATGACTGGCTGGCGACACAGATCAAGCGGATCGATCGCACCGAGGGCGAGATTGACACATTATCGAAACGTCTGGCCTTTATCCGCACATGGACCTATGTCGCGCAGCGCAGCGGCTGGGTACGTGATGAAAGTCATTGGCGCGAGGCCACGCGCGCTGTAGAAGATCGTTTGTCGGATGCGCTTCATGCGCGGCTGACCCAGAGATTTGTGGACCGGCGCACATCCGTGTTGCTGCGGCGGCTCAAGCAGAAGGAGGCCCTTTTGGCCGAAGTGAACGACAAGGGTGAAGTGACCGTCGAAGGTGAATTCGTCGGCCGCCTCGAAGGGTTCCGGTTCCGTCAGGACCGTGACGCCACCGCGCAGGAGGCCAAGACGATCCGTCAGGCCAGCATTTCCGCGCTTGTGCCGCATTTCAATCTCAGGGCGGACCGTTTCTACAACGCGCCCGATACCGAGATCGATTTCACCGAACAGGGTGGCCTCATGTGGGGCGATCAGGCGGTGGGCAAGCTGGTGGCGGGGGCTGATCCCCTGAAACCGCAGGTCGCGGCCTTCGTCGATGACGAAGCCGGGCCCGACGTTGCGCAAAAGGTGCAACGCCGCCTGCAGCATTTCATCGATCGCAAGATCGCGGCTTTGTTCGAGCCCCTGCTGGCGCTCAGCCGGGACGAGGCGCTGAACGGCCTTGCGCGCGGCTTTGCCTTCCGCATGGTCGAAAACCTGGGCATCCTGCCGCGCGCCAGCGTGGCCGATGAGGTCAAGGCCCTGGATCAGGACGCCCGTGGCGCGCTGCGCAAGCACGGCATCCGCTTTGGCCAGTTCACCGTTTTCATGCCGCTGCTGCTGAAACCCGCCCCCACGCGCCTGCGCCTGGTGCTGTGGTCGCTGGCGCGGGGCCTGGATGAATTCCCCGAAGCGCCGCCGCCGGGTCTGGTGACGGTGCCCGCGATAAAGGATGCGCACCCCGAGTTTCACATCATGTCGGGCTATCGCGCGGCAGGCGAGCGGGCGATTCGCATCGACATGCTGGAGCGTCTGGCGGACATGCTGCGCGCCGAGGACAGCCGCACCGGCTTCGAGGCGAAGGCCGACATGCTGTCGATCACCGGCATGACGCTGGATCAGTTCGCGGACCTGATGCAGGGGCTGGGCTACAAGGCCGAACGCGGCGAACGGGCCAAGGTCAAGGCGGTCGAGGCGCCCAAGGCCGATGCTCCGGTTGCCGCCGCGCCCGAAGATGCCGCAGCCGTTGCGACCGAGGACAATGCCCCGGTCCCGACCGAGCCCACGGCCGAGGCTGCAGCCGAACCGCAGGCGGAGGCAACTGCCGAACCCGTTGAAATGGAAGTGTTCTACAGCTTCACATGGGGCCGCAAGCCCCCCTCGCAGCAGGGCCGCCCCGGTGGGCGCGGTCGTCCGGCCCCGCAGGGTGCCGCGACTGCGCAACCGCAGGCCGACGGCGAGCCGCGCGCGGATCGTGGCGAACGTGGCGAGCGCAGCGCCAAGCCGCGTGGCAAGGGCAAACCCCGCGGGGATCAGCCCGGCCGCGATGCCCGCGGCCAGGACCGTGGCAAGGGCAGGGGGCGCGACGGCGACAAGCCGCAGCAGGGCGCCAAGACCTACGAGGCGCGCCCGCCGCGCGCCAAGGACCGGATCGACCCGGATAATCCCTTTGCGGCTGCCCTGATGGGGCTGCGCGACAAGACCTGACGCGGGCGCCCCTTGGACGCGCCTGCGGCACGGATGCGGATCGACAAATGGCTGTGGCATGCGCGGTTCTTCAAGACCCGCACGCTTGCCGCAGCCATCGTCAGCGCGGGCCATGTGCGCATCAACAGCGTGAAGGCTTCGAAACCCGCCCAGGGCATTGCGCCGGGGGATGTCCTGACCTTCATGCAGGGTGATCATGTGCGTGTCGTGCGGGTTCTGGCCCATGGCGTGCGGCGCGGACCGGCAACCGAAGCACAGACACTTTACGAAGACATGACCCCCGCGCGGGAGGATGTTCCATCCGTGCCGCAACCGCAGGACGGCGGACGCCCGACCAAGCGGGATCGTCGGATATTTGACCTTGATCGTCGTCGGATGCTTGAATGACGGCGACGCCTGTTCTAGCTAGGCCTGAAAGGGCCCGACACGGGCCGCAGATTTGAGAGACTGCCATGACTTACGTCGTCATCGACAATTGCATCGCCTGCAAATACACCGACTGTGTCGAGGTCTGCCCCGTGGACTGCTTCTACGAGGGGGAGAACATGCTGGTGATCCACCCTGACGAATGCATCGATTGCGGCGTCTGCGAACCGGAATGCCCTGCGGATGCGATCCGCCCGGATACCGAACCGGACATGGAGAAATGGGTCGAGTTCAACCGCAAATACTCGGAAAAGTGGCCGGTGATCATCTCGAAAAAGGATCCGCTGCCCGACTCCGAGGAACGCGACGGCGAGACCGGCAAGCTCGAGAAATACTTCTCCGAAGCACCCGGCGAAGGCGGCTGAACCCGGCGCGCGCGACCCGATTCGGCAGGGGTGACGCCGTGATGTCATCCACGCGGGCTGTCCGGCCCCGTCTCGAGCCTCGCAAGCCCCTGAAATTCAAGGGATTCGATGCCCTGTAGCGGCCCGTGCATCGCGTCCTGCTTCCGTATGTGTAATTTTTGTGATATGATCTGCGTACATGATGTAGATCCATGGCCCCCGTCCCGCCAAGCGCAGCCTGAGGACGGATTTTCTGTGAGACATGACCCGGTAATCGAGATTAGCGATAATCTCGGCCGTGATTCTGTCGCGCAGGGCCCAGGATCGTTGCGAGGAAAGATTGCATGAGCAAAACGAAGAAGTCCGAGTTTCGTCCCAATGATTACGTGGTCTATCCGGCCCATGGCGTGGGTCAGATCATCTCGATCGAAGAGCAGGAAATCGCGGGGATCGCGCTGGAACTGTTCGTGATCTCGTTCGAGAAGGACAAGATGACCCTGCGGGTGCCGACCAACAAGGCCACCGAGATCGGGATGCGGTCGCTGTCCAGCCCGGATGTCGTGTCCAAGGCGATGTCGACGCTGAAAGGCAAGGCCAAGGTCAAGCGGGCCATGTGGTCGCGCCGTGCGCAGGAGTACGAGCAGAAGATCAATTCGGGCGACCTGATCGCCATTGCCGAAGTGGTGCGCGACCTGCACCGCAACGACGATCAGCGCGAACAAAGCTATTCCGAGCGTCAGCTTTACGAGGCTGCGCTTGAGCGTCTGACCCGCGAAGTTGCCGCCGTCAGCGGTGGCGACGAGGTGATGGCCGCCAAGCAGGTTGACGAGGTGCTGGTGTCGCGCGCCGCGTGATCGCAGAGCTTCGGCAGGAATGAAGCCGCGTCCTTCGGGGCGCGGTTTTTCTTTTGTCTCAGAGGCTTGTGAGCAGAAGCAGCAGTGAAATCTCGGCCATTTGCTGGGCCGCGCCAAGGATGTCGCCGGTCTGTCCGCCGATCTTGGCGCGGGCCAGCGCCCCGATGCCCCACCCGGCAACCGTGACCGCCAGCACCAGCGGAAGGGCCGCAAGACCCAGCGCCAGCAAGGCCAGAACCATCGCCACGGCGGCCGCCAGAACCGCCGTGTCGAAGGAAGCGCGCCCGACCGAACGGGAAAGACCGCCGTCGCGGGCCGGGGGCAGGGCATGCATCAGCGCGGGCATCACGGCGCGTGACAGGGCCCCTGCCGCGATCAGGGCGGGCAAGGCCAGCCCGGCCTCGAACAGCGTGCTCAGCGCCAGCCAGCGCAGGCCCAGCGACAGGATCAGCGCGATCACGCCATAGCTGCCGATATGGCTGTCCTTCATGATTTCAAGCCGCCGCTCGCGGGTCCAGCCCCCCCAGAACCCGTCAACCGTGTCGGCCAGACCGTCCTCGTGCATCGCGCCGGTCATCATCGCCATCAGCCCAAGGCACAGCCCCGCCGCCAGCGGCGCGGGCAAGCCCAGGGACATGGCCAGCAGCGCCGCCAGACCTGCGATGCCGCCAAGCAGCGCGCCCACCACCGGCCAGGCCCAGGCCGCCGCTGCGCCGCGCGCCAGGGCGGCCTCGGATGCGCGCACCGGCAGGCGTGTCAGCAGCACGAAACCTGCCACGATGTCGCCGGGCCGGGCAAGGTTGCTGTCGTTCTGCGGCATCAATGCGTCTCTCGCTGTCTTGCTCTTGGGGGTGCTTCGGTTAAACACGGGATCGCACCCCTGTTCAATGAGTGAGCGCATGACCCAGAGCCTTCCGACCCTCGACAGCCTGCGCGCCGCGCTGCGCGATCTGCCCGCCGCTGATGCCGCCGCGGTCCAAGCCGCCATGGCGCGCAACGGGCAGTTGACCAAACCCCCCGGCGCCCTGGGCCGGCTGGAGGATCTGGCGATCTGGATGGCGGGCTGGCAGGGCACCGACCGCCCCCATGTCGATGCGCCGCAAGTCATTGTCTTTGCTGGCAACCACGGGGTGACGGCGCGGGGTGTGTCGGCCTTTCCGGCGGCCGTGACCGAACAGATGGTGCTGAATTTCCGCGCAGGCGGTGCCGCGATCAACCAGTTGGCGCGCACCTTTGGCGCGCGCATGGATGTGCATGCGCTGTCGCTGGACCGGCCCACGGCGGATTTCACGGCAGAGCCCGCGATGACAGAGGCAGAGCTGCTGGAGGCGATGCGCACCGGCTGGGATGCCGTCGATCCAGACGCCGATCTGCTGGTGACGGGCGAGATGGGGATCGGCAACACTACCTCTGCGGCGGCGCTGGCCCATGCGATCTGTGGCGGTGTGCCTGCCGATTGGGTCGGGCGCGGCACTGGCGTGGATGATGCGGGGCTTGCCCTCAAGGCGCAGGTCGTGGCTGAAGGGGTCGCCCTGCATGCCCAGGCACGCGCCGACGGGATCGAGGCATTGCGCTGTCTTGGCGGGCGCGAACTGGCCGCGATGGCGGGGGCGATCCTGCGCGCGCGGCATCTGCGTATCCCGGTGCTGCTGGACGGGTTTATCTGCACCGCCGCCGCCGCCTGTCTCGATGCGGCGAAACCCGGCGCGCTGGATCATTGCCTGGCCGCGCATGTCAGTGCCGAATCCGGCCATGCGCCCCTGCTGGCGCATCTGGGAAAGGCGCCGATCCTGTCGCTTGGCCTGCGGCTGGGCGAGGGGTCGGGTGCGGCGCTGGCGATCGGCGTGATCAAGGGCGCGGTTGCCTGCCATTCGGGCATGGCCACCTTTGCCGAAGCAGGCGTATCCGAAGGCTAGATGCGGCGATCAGCCCGCCTCGGCGGGCCGGTCCTGTTCCATCCGGGCCAGAAGCTGCACCTCGAGTTCCTTGTTCAGCTCGCGTGCGCGCTTGATATAGGCGGTGTTCTGTTCGGCGGGCAGGCTTGGGTCCCAGAGTTCGGCAAGCTGGCGCAAGGCGTCGCGGTCATGGTGGTAGAACACCGTTTCGGCCTGCGCGGCCTCGTATTCGGTCAGGCCCAGGTTCTCCAGCACGTAGCGGCCCGCGCGCAGCGAGCTGTCGAAAAGCTCGCGCACGATGTCATTGGCCCCTGCCTGGAACAGCTGGAACACATGGGTGCGGTCGCGCGCCCGCGCGATGATGTGCAGATCGGGGCGCTGCTGGCGGGCATAGGTCACCAGCCGGATGGCCGCGGCCGGATCGTCCAGCGCCACGACCAGCACGCGCGCCTTGTCCAGACCCGCGGCATGCAGCAGCTCGGGCCGGGTCGGATCGCCGAAGAAGCCGCGAAACCCGAAACGGCGCATCAGCTGGATCGTGGCGATGTCGTGGTCCAGCACCACCGTCTTGAAGCCGCTGGCCTGCACCAGACGGTTGACGATCTGCCCGAACCGCCCGATGCCCGCGATGATCACCGCGCCCTGTTCGGTGATCTCGTCCTCGGGGGTGGCGTCCCCCGCCTCGGTCAGGCGGCGTGACAGAAGGTCGTACAGGATGAACAGCAGCGGCGTGATCAGCATCGACAGGGCCACGACCAGCAACAGCTGATCGGCCAGATGGGGCGGCAGCACGTTCTGCTGCACCGAAAAGGACAGCAGCACGAAGCCGAATTCCCCCGCCTGCGCCAGCGACAGGGTGAACAGCCACTGATCGCGACCCTTCAGCTTGAACGCCCGGCCCAGCCCGTAAAGGATCACGCCTTTCAGCAGGATCAGCCCCAGTGTCATCCCGATCAGCAGCAGCGGTTCGGCAAAAAGCATCCCGAAATTGATGCCGGCGCCCACCGTGATGAAGAACAGGCCCAGCAGCAGGCCCTTGAAGGGTTCGATATCGCTTTCCAGCTCGTGCCGGAATTCGCTGTTGGCCAGAACCACGCCCGCAAGGAAGGTGCCAAGCGCGGGCGACAGGCCCACCAGCATCATCAGAAAACCGATCCCCAGCACGATCAGCAGCGCCAGCGCGGTATACATCTCGCGCAGGTGGGCGTGATGGATGAACCGGAAAAGCGGCCGGATCAGATAGATGCCCGCCAGGATGACCAGCGCCACCGCCCCCAGCGTGACCAGCGTGACACCCCAGCCGGGCAGGCCGTCGACCAGCGACATGGAATGGCCGTGATCAGCCATGTCCGAGGGGCGCAGCACCTCGCCATTTGGGCCGACACGCGCCACCAGCGGCATCGCCAGCAGCGGCATCAGCGCCAGCATCGGGATCACCGCGATATCCTGTGTCAGCAGGACCGAGAAGGCGGATCGCCCGCCGCCGGTCTGCATCAGCCCCTTTTCCGACAGGGTCTGCAACACGATCGCGGTCGAGGACAGCGCCAGCACCAGGCCCACGGCAAGGCCCATGCTCCAGTCTAGGCCAAAGCCCATGGCCGCCGCCATCACCGCGGCCGTTGTCAGCACGACCTGCGCGCCCCCCAGCCCCAGCAGCTTGTGGCGCATGTCCCACAGCGCGCGCGGCTCCAGCTCCAACCCGATCAGGAACAGCATCATCACCACGCCGAATTCGGCAAAATGCTGCAAATCCTGGGTTTCCGTGCCCACAAGGCCCAGAACGGGACCGATCATGATCCCTGCGGCCAGATAGCCCAGCACCGACCCAAGCCCAAGGCGCGCGGCAATCGGTACGGCGATCACGGCGGCGGCAAGGTAGATCGAGGCCTGGTAGAGGAAGGTTTCCATCGCGGCTCCTTGGGGTTGGCGTCAGGTGGGCAGGGGGGCGTCCTGCTTGAACTGGTCCATCACGATCTGGCTTTGGACACGCGCCACGGCGGCATGGGGCAAAAGCACCTCGTGGATCAGCCGGTTCAGTGCGGGCAGGTCATCGCAATAGACACGCAACAGGTAATCCGCATCGCCGGTCAGGGTCCATGCCGAAATGATCGCAGGCTGGGTGGCGACCAGCCGGGCAAAGCTGCGCGACTGTTCGGGGCCATGGGTGGCCAGTTGCACCTGCACGAAGGCCTGCACATGCAGGCCCAGCTTCAGCGGGTCCAGCTTCGCGGCATAGGCGGTGATGTAACCCTCGCCCTCAAGCCTTTGGCGCCGCCGCCCGGCCTGGCTGGGCGACAGGTTCAGCACCTCGCCCAGTTCCTGCGCGGTCAGATGCGCGTTCTTCTGTAATGCGGCCAGCAGGCGTTTGTCGGTCTCGTCCAGCATATGCGCATTTCCCGCATGATATTGTGAAATACCGTCAGTCTATCGCGAAAATCGAAAAACATAAGCCTCCAAATGCGCAAATATCCGGTTTGCATGCGCGTATGATGGTGTCAACGCAACAGGACAGCCAACAGGAGACATCGCCATGGGTCCCTTCCCGCATGACGCCCCGCAAGCCATCATCTCGGCGCAGAACCCGGCCGGCACCGACGGGTTCGAATTCGTCGAATTCGCGCATCCCCAGCCCGAAGAGCTGCGCGATCTCTTCGCCAGGATGGGCTACACGCTGACCGGCCGCCACAAGACCAAGGATATCGAGCTGTGGCAGCAGGGCGATATCACCTACATCCTGAACGCCGAACCGGGGTCGATGGCCACGCGTTTCGTGGAAGAGCACGGCCCCTGCGCGCCCTCGATGGGGTGGCGCGTGGTGGATGCGCAAAAGGCCCTGGCGCATGCGGTGTCGAAGGGGGCGGTGGAATATACCGGCGCCGACAAGACGCTGGACGTGCCGGCCATCGTGGGGATCGGCGGATCGCTGATCTATTTCATCGACCAGTATCAAGACACCAGCCCCTATAACCGCGAATTCGACTGGCTGACGCAGTCCAAGCCGGAAGGCGTGGGGTTCTATTACCTCGATCACCTGACCCACAATGTCTACAAGGGCAACATGGACAAGTGGTTCGGCTTCTACAGTTCCATCTTCAATTTCCGCGAGATCCGGTTCTTCGATATCGAGGGCAAGTATACGGGCCTGTTCAGCCGCGCGCTGACCTCGCCTTGCGGGCGGATCCGCATTCCGATCAACGAGGATCGGGGCGAGACGGGGCAGATCGTGGCCTACCTCAAGAAATACAAGGGCGAGGGGATCCAGCACATCGCGGTGGGGACCGAGCGGCTGTATGACGCGACCGACGAGATCTTTGACCGGGGCATCCGCTTCATGCCGGCACCGCCTGCGGCCTATTACGACCTCAGCAAGACGCGGGTGCAGGGGCACGAAGAGCCGCTGGAGCGGATGGCCAAGCACGGCATCCTGATCGACGGGGAAGGCGTGGTGGATGGCGGCGAGACGAAGATCCTGCTCCAGATCTTTTCCAAGACCGTGATCGGGCCGATCTTCTTCGAGTTCATCCAGCGCAAGGGGGATGACGGGTTCGGCGAGGGGAACTTCAAGGCGCTGTTCGAGTCGATCGAACAGGAGCAGATCGACAGCGGAGAGATCGCGGCAGAGTAAGCCGCACCCGGACGGACGCCCACGCCCCCGCATCGCCGGGGGCGTTTTGCTGTCCTGGGGGGACGTCCCACGATGGGACATTTTCCGAGGCCAATGATATCAATGGGTTGGGCGGACGCGTTTACCAAAATTTAAGAATTTGGCAGTTTATTGGAAGAGGACAGTGCGAGAGGCAAAGTGCGGATGCCGGTCATTTGCTTCGCGTCAGTTGAAGGTCCGCATTCAGCGGTTTAGAAGACTGCCGGATGTTGCAAATGCTTAAAGAACAAAAAAACGAACGCTGTAAAATCTCGGTATTTTGCGATGCTCCGAAGAATGCTGTTCTCGCCCTGCAAGCATTTATCCTCATTCCCGTCAGGAAGTGGCGTCCTGTAGTTTCTTCAGGTATTGGTTTATGTTCTGCTGAGACTGCGATTTCTTAAAGTAGTTATTGAGATTCACCAAGCTCTCGTTGTTCTCCTTGACGATCTCTGACATTATTTCGTTGGCTCTTCTATAGGCCGTATCCAATAGGCCACTCCCCCCTCTCACAATGTTCATTAGAGCCCTACCATCTCGAGAATCCGCACCGAGTTCATTTATAAGGACCCACCACACAATTCGACATATGTGAAAAACCCCGTAGTTTAAGATATTTCGAGACGGATTACTCGCCTCAAGCTCCCTGTAGGCCTTCCGGCCATGATACTCGGCGTATCGGTGAATTTCATGAGCAACAGCAAGCTGCCATGGCTGCGATTTTGCGAAGACCTCCTCGTATAGGTCTTGGGAATAAATCTTGTACTTTTGAGCTCTGCTGACCGTCGGCTGATTCTTGAAAATAGCTAAATATGCTTGTCCAGCCTTTTCAAGGTTCACAACATCGGATTTCGCTACACTCGCGCTTTTTGCTTCGCCACGCTTGCGTTCATAAAATAGGCCGAACTCCTCTTCAATTTTCCTTTGAATTAGCTGTTGAACTTCATCGTTGGCATGCAGATCTCTCGAGCCAATCGAATTTTGATTATTCGTTGCTATCACAACATTTTCGATGAACTGCTGATTTTTCGACTCATAAAGCTTCACTTGAACCTTTACTTTTTCACTTAGCTTGCCGTCCTCAAAAGCAGATCGAAGCGACGATGTGGTTTGGCATCCGTTAATAATTTGAACATTCTCGACTTTAACGCTTGGCTCATCAGGGTCGCGAACCAAGGATAGACGATCGCAAACCATGGTTATGCCATTGTTCATAAACCAGAAGTGCTCAGACGTTGGACCGTCCGTGGCAGAAGCGTATATGCTTTTGTTCACCTGACCTCCAAGCCCCAAGTTCCCTCGAACATTGGTGTCAAATATCGCATCCCGTGGCTCGGTCTGAGCGAGCCTAGCCAACTCTACTCCGGTTACCGTGCAAAGCACACTTCTAACACCGGCCGTGTCAAATTCTACAATCGAAGCTCGATTTGCGTCATATACTATTGGGATACGGGCATTTATTTCCCGACCTTTGTTTCTCCTCAAATTATTGATACGATCTATCTCGTTCACACCCACAAAATGAAAATCGAAGCTCCCAAAAATAGCACTATCTTTGAACTCTCGAAGTATGCTGTCCCTGTTTTCAATGGCTTCAGCAGATATATCATCTTCATCACCCAATGTGACAAAATAGCAATTTACGTTTACGCTATTGTTCCCATATTGACGTATGGCTTGGCGTGCATTCTCAATTTTTTCTAAAAGTTTTTCATTGGGAGTTGCGCGATAAGCATCCCTTGGGGAGAAGAAAATGAATTCTAACCCCGCCTTCATTAGTGATACTGTATTAGCTGAAAATCCGCTGGTGTTCTTTACTTGTATTAGATGGATGTCTACTGACTGCTTGCTGTCATCAATTTCCAAGCGAAACATGTCAATTTGGCGTTCGCCAGCGCCGTCCACAACTTCATCGACAGGTACGTCCTCTAGTTCCACATCAAAAAGGATTGAGTAAAACCAATACATAAAGGCGTCGTCTTCTCCGATGCCAAGCTCGTCAGAGCTCGCTGCAATAGCATCTGAAATGAAGCCTCTCTTGATGCGAACGCTCAATGGTTTCCCCTCCTGTAAGAACTATTGGGACCGTATTTTTGTCTCAAGAGGAAGACAAGGCCCTACACGGAGTGCTTAGACGAAGGATCGCTGGCAAGCCATTTGAACCTACTCGACACGTAATGCTCATCGCCCCATCGATCGGCGGTTGCCCTGACATTGGCGGCGGCAGTTATGAACGTCCGGTAAGAGTCACTCTCATTCCTACCCACCATCACCCGTTCGGCATGGTCAGGACGATCGCGCGGTTGTTCTTGACGTAGCTCAGCTCGTTTTCGCCGATGGCGCGGACCTGGCCTCCGTCGAGGCGGTCTCCGACCTGGACTTTCTGGTAGCGGCCATTGGCGAGGCGCACCAGGGCGCGGCGGTTGGAGGGCTGGCCGTAGACCCCGATCAGGTTGACCTGTCGCAGGTTGATGGCGCCGCGCACTGTCGCCTGTTGCGCGACCGATGCGGATGAGGGGATTTGCGGGGCCGCGTTGCGTTGCGGGGCGATGGCCGCGGCGGAGGCGACGCGCTGCGAGGAGGGCGCGCTGTCGCGGCTGGTGTCGAGGTCACGCGGGCGGGCGAGCGGTTTGAGCGAGGTCGCGATGGCCTGATCGGTGCCGCTGTCCTGGGCATCGGCCTCGTCCGCCTCGACCTCGGCCTGATCGGCCTCGCGCAGGGCAAGGGCCACCGCCGCCAGCGTTTCGGGGCGCGCGCGCGGGCGCAGGCCGGCCAGTTCGCTGCGGCTGAGCCCCCCCAGCGTGGCGCGTTCATTGCTTTCGATCAGCGTGTCGGGACGCAGGCGGGGGCGCACCCCGGCCAGATCGGGTTCGGGCTGGGCATTCGCCTGGGGTGTCTGCGCGAACCGGGTGGGAATGCCCGGCGGCGTCAGCGGGGGGCGCCCGGTATAGACGATCACGCCTTCAGGAGTTTCGGCGCCTTCGGGTGTGGCGATCACGAGGCCGCGTGCGTCCAGATCGAATTGCTTGCCCGGTGCGGCGGGGTTCGATTGCGCCTCGGGGCGGACATCGCTGAGGGCGCGGCGGATATCGGGCAGGGCGACCGCATCGAGGTTCTGCAGGCTGCTGTCGATCGAGGCGAGGTAGAGCGTGTCGAGCGATTGCGACACCGGCGCCTCGGGCTGGTCGGGCGCGATCTGCCAGATCCCTGTCGCGGCATAGGAGGAGAGCGCGGCCTGGCGCGCCTCCTGCGGGGAAGGAGGCGGCAGCTGTGCTAGGTCCGACGGCAGATCGCCGGTGGGCAGCGGGGTGGGCGTGTCGCTGGCGGCGGGCGCGTTCGTGGTCGCGGTCTCTGGCGGCGGCGCGGTGGCGGTTTCGGCCTCCGGCAGGGCTGCGGGCGGGGGCTGCCGGATGTCCTCTGCCATTGCCACGGGTTCGGCGGGCGTTGGCGCTGCCCTGTCCGGGGTAGCTGTCGCCTCGGCGATGTCTGGCGTGGTCTGTCCGAAGAAGCCACGCAGGCCGCTGTCGCTGAACATCGCGGACCATGCGCCGACTGCCGCGAGGAAGAGCACGAGGATGCCCGTCAGCACGACGCCGAGATAGCGCGGCTTGCCGCCGATGGCCGCGGCCTCGACTTCGGGTTTGCGCGCGCCGAAGACGGTGAGCCTTTGGCGTTCGCTATGGGTGGGTTTGACCTTGGTGCGGGCGGCCTTGCGGGGGCTGGCGGGCGTGGTTTCCGCTTCGGCCTCGGGATCGGGTGCGCCCTTGCGGGCCAATCGCGCCAGCAGCGCGCCTGTCAGACCGGCGGCCGTATCGTCTTGCGTCGCAGGCTCAGGCGCGGGGGGCGAGATGAAGGGGGCAGGTGTCAGGGCGGCGGCATTGTCCGCGTCCTGTGCGCCGCCGTCTTTCCTGGCCACAAGGCGCGGGGTCGGGCGCGGTGGCGGCGCGTCCTCTTCGGTTTCGGTGTCCGTTGCGCCCCACAGATCGCCGGGCAGGCCCGTCCATCCCTCTGCGTTCAGTTCGGGCAGCGGGGGCAGTTCCGCCACGATGGGTTTCCTGGCGGTCAGGGGGGGCTCGGTACGGTCGCGCCGGGTGGAGAACCGGGGCAGGGGGGCCGCGTCTTCGGGCGCCGCACCCTGGTCGCTGACCGTGGCGACCGGACCAACGGTGGCGGGCTGATCCGGCGCTTGCGCCGTGGTGAGCGCGTCGTCGTCTGGCGCGTCCGTGTCCGCCGCGAGGGCTTCTGCCACCTCGGGCGCGGGAGGTTCGATCAGGGAGAAGCGGCTGGGCTGCGCCTCGGGCGCCCCTGGTGCGACGGGGGCGTCACGGGTGAGCTGCGGGTCAGGCGCGACCGCTTCTGCGGGCGCGGTGTCGGCGACAGGTGCCGGTTCGTTGATTTCGGCTGTTGCGGGGGCCACGCGCGTTTCGTCTGGCACATCGGTCGGCAGATCGACTGGTGTCTCGACTGGCATATCGGCGGGGGTTGGGCGTTCCGCAGGCCCGATGATCCGGATGGCATGGGTGTCCCGCAGCAGCCGGTCACCGGGGCGGATCAGCGTCGCGGCCTCGGGTGTCAGGCCGAAGAACGGCTCTCCGGGGAAGGTGTCGGCCGGGGGGATGGCGACATAGCTGACGGGGGCAAACCCGTGTTCGGTGGCAAAGCTTGACGCCTCGTCCAGCGTTTCCAGGGCCACGGCCGCCACATGCAGCTGATCCCCGACGCTGACCCAGTCGAACCGCAGGTCGGCCACGTCATAGGGCGTGGCCCCATCGAGGCTGGCCGCGACATGGGCCGCCATATCCGTGCCGCGCCCAGGGGCGGGCAACGTCAGGTAGCGAATCTGTTCGTTCGGAATGACCAGCTTGCTGCGCAGGCCTTCGCTGTCCAGCTGGGTCGCGGTGCGCCGCAGAACGGCCAGCGCCGGGGCCAGATCGGACGTGTCCAGCGCCACCTCGCCCACCATATGCCAGCCAACCGGGGAGCGGTTAAGCAGCCCGATGCCGTCAAAGGACAGGACAAGTGCAAAATTCGGTTTCATTCACGCCTGACTATCATTCGGAAAGAGCGACAGGGAGTCCTTGCCGCTCTGGACCGAGTTTTACAGCAGCTTCTTGCCGAGGGGAAGAAAAACACCCCTGAGGAGAGCGGCGCCCTCTTGGTCGCATGGCATGGCTGGTGCAAGCTGGATCACGGGACCCGTGGCCCGGGTTCGTGACGTGAAAGGACAACCGATGCGACGGATAGCGAAACCGATGATCCTGACTGGTGGTGCACTGGCCGCACTGCTGCTTGCGCCGCTGCATGGCGGCTCTGTCGGAGAGATGCGCCCGGCCTGGACCGGGGCCGCCATGGCGCAAGGGGCTGGCCTTGCCGAGGCGTCCCGCACCCTGAGCGTTGGCGGGACCGGGCGCGTGGATCTTGCGCCCGACATGGCGATGGTCCGGATCGGTGTCACGCATCAGGACCGTGTCGCCGCCACGGCGCTGCGCATGACGTCGGACGCCGTGGCGGCCATGCTGGCGCGGCTGGAGGCTCTGGGCGTCGCGGCGCGGGACATGCAGACCGCGGGCCTGTCGCTGACCCCCGTGTGGCGCGACCGGTCCGGGCCGCAGGGCCAGCCCGCCCCCTGGGGGTTCGAGGCCAGCAATATCGTCAACCTTCGCCTGCGCGACCTTGATGCGCTGGGCCCGGTGCTGGATGCGCTGGTCACCGATGGGGCCAACCGGCTGGACGGGGTCAGCTTCGGACTTCAGGACCCCGACAGCGCCATGGACGAGGCGCGGCGCCTTGCCGTGGCCGATGCAAGGCGCAAGGCCGCGCTGTTTGCCGAGGCTGCGGGCGTGCGCCTTGGGCCGGTGATCAGCCTGTCGGAAACCGGCGGAGGCATGCCACGACCGCAGATGATGGAAATGGCCGCGATGCGGTCCGATGCGGTGCCGATCGCGGCGGGCGAGGTGGGTGTGTCCGCATCGGTGCAGATGGTCTTTGCACTGGAATAGTCAGGGCTGGCGGGGGGCGCTGCCCCCCACGTTCAACTGCGTTGAACGCCCCCCCCCGGGATGTTTTCGGCAAGAAGAAGGGGGGCGCCGCTCATGTCGGCGTCCCCGTTTTCGTTCAGGCCGAGGCTTTCTTCAGCGCCTGGTCCAGATCTGCGATCAGGTCGTTCGCATCCTCGATCCCGATCGAGATGCGCACCACGTTGGGGCCTGCGCCGGCCGCGACCTGCTGGGCCTCGGACAGTTGGCGGTGGGTGGTGGAGGCCGAGTGGATCACGAGGCTGCGCGTGTCACCGAGGTTGGCGACATGGCTGAAAAGCTCGAGGCTGTCGACGAACTTGACGCAGGCCTCGTAGCCGCCCTTGAGGGCCACGGTGAAGAGGCCACCCGCACCGCGCGGGCAGATCCGCGCCACGCGATCGTTATAGGGCGAGGAGGGCAGGCCCGCATAGGTGACGTAATCCACTGCCGGGTGTGTCTCGAGCCAGCCAGCGACGGTCACCGCGTTCTCCACGTGGCGCTGCATCCGCAGGCTGAGGGTTTCGATCCCCATCAGCGTATAATGCGCCGCCTGCGGGTTCATCGTCATGCCCAGATCGCGCAGGCCGATGGCGATGCCGTGGAAGGTGAAAGCCAGCGGGCCGAAGGTCTCGTGGAACTTGAGGCCGTGATAGGCGGGTTCGGGCGCCGAGAGCGAGGGGAACTTGTTCGAGGCCGACCAGTCGAAGCGGCCGCTGTCCACCACGGCGCCGCCGGTGACGGTGCCGTTGCCGGTCAGGTATTTGGTGGTCGAATGCACGACCAGCGTCGCGCCATGGTCGATCGGGCGGCAGAGATAGGGCGTGGCCGAGGTGTTGTCGACGATGAGCGGCACGCCGGCCGCGTCGGAAATCGCGCTGATCGCGTCCAGATCGGTGATATAGCCGCCGGGGTTGGCGATCGCCTCGCAGAAGACGGCGCGGGTGTCATCGTCGATGGCGGCCTTGACCGCGTCCAGATCGTCGAAATCGACGAATTTCGCGGACCAGCCGAAGCGCTTGATGGTCTGGCTGAACTGGGTGACGGTGCCGCCATAGAGCCGGGTCGAGGCCACGATGTTGCGCCCCGGCGCCATCAGCGGGAAAAGCGCCATGATCTGCGCGGCATGACCCGAAGAGCAGCAGACCGCGCCCACGCCACCCTCGAGCGTGGCGATGCGTTCCTGAAGCACGGCGACGGTGGGGTTGGTCAGGCGCGAGTAGATATAGCCCACTTCCTGCAGGTTGAAGAGGGCCGCAGCATGGTCCGCGTCGCGGAACACATAGGCCGTGGTCTGGTAGATCGGCGTCTGGCGCGCGCCTGTGGCGGGGTCGGGGCGGCTACCTGCGTGGATCTGCAGGGTGTCGAAACCGTAGCCGGGTGCATCTGTCATTGAACTCTCCTCCCTTTTGTATTGGATTGCGCAAATCAGTAGGACATCGCGCGCCACATCACAACGGTGCTGCGCGCGGCAACAGGCGGGCAGCGGCCCGGAAAGGAAAAAGCATGCGTTCGGTCTTCCATCTTGCGATTCATGTTCACGATCTGGATGCGGCACGGGAATTCTATTCCGGCATCATGGGTGCCGAAGAGGGGCGCAGCACCGACACCTGGGTGGATTTCGATTTCTTCGGCCATCAGCTGAGCCTGCACAAGGGCACGCCCTTTGCCACGGCCAATACCGGCAAGGTCGGTGAACACATGGTACCGATGCCGCATTTCGGGATCGTGCTGGGGCTGGCGGACTGGAAGGTTCTGGCCAAGCGGCTGGAAGATGCGGGAGTCGATTTCGTGATCCCGCCCTCGGTGCGGTTCCAAGGCCAGCCGGGCGAGCAGTGGACCATGTTCTTCCGCGACCTGTCGGGCAACCCGATCGAAGTGAAGGGCTTTGCGGACACCACCGGGATTTTCGCGTCCTGACAACGGATTGCAGGGCGATTTCAATGTCGATGATACACGGCGGCGCGCATCCGGGCGATGCGCGCCGCGCGCGTTTCAGCGCATCCAGAAGCCTGCCTTCTTGATCTGGTTGCGGATCATCTGTTCGCGTCGCGGCAGGGCGTCGCGGTCGAACATCTCGCGCACCTTCTGGCCGCGTCCCTGGTAGATCATCCGCTTGGCGGGTTCGTATTCCTTGAGGACGCGCTTGACGCGGTTGGGCGTGCTCACCGCCTCAAGCACTTCGACCGCCCTGTCGCTTTCGCGCGCATAGAGCAGCGGCAAGAGCCTGTAGTGACAACTGACGTCGCCGTCGAGCAGGCCGCCGGGCAGGGTGTTGCGCCCGCCGCCGAAGCCGTGGATCACCAGCGGCAGCGCCACCTGGTCCAGCCAGGGATCAAGGGACTGGCAGACCAGTTCGGGCGGCGGGGTGTCGCGGATCGCAAGTGCTGTGTCGAGGAACCTTTGCCCGAAGACATGGGGGCAGCGGTAGAAGAAGAAGCCCGCGTTGAAATAGAGGTATTTCTGCCAGTATTCATCAGGCTGCGCGGGGTCGAGCGAGCTTTCGAAATCAAGGTCGAAGCGGTCGTAGAGCGATTTCCAGATCGCGCTGTAGCCGGGGCCGTAAAGTTCGATCTGCGGCCATGTCCCCTCGCGGCGCAAGGATGCGGTGGGGCGGTCGAAATCGAAGGGCACCGTGCCCAGATCGCCGGTGATCAGCGTATCGGTGTCGAAGAAAACAAAGGGCTCGTCCTTGGGCAGGGCGAACAGCGCCTCGATCTTGTTGCCATAAGGGTAGGCCGCGCCGAAATGGCGGCTTTCAAAGGGGATCACCTGTGCCCCCAGCTCGTCCAGCAGGGCCAGAACATCGGCATCGATCACAGAGGGATCATTGGGCCAGAGCGGGCCGGGTTGCGGCACCGCCACGAAAAGCCGCGCGGCGTGATCGGGGCTGCTGTGGCGCAGGCTGGCCGCGAAAAGCAGCGCCTCGTATTGAAGCCGTCCGCGCTGGGCCACGATGAGAATGTTGAAAGGTTGGGTTTTGCCTGCCCGCTTCGCCATACTCTCGCACCCGTCACTGCCTGTCGTCAGGACGGACTATAGGCGGGTTCAAGCCGGTACAGAAGGGGGGATCGGGTGCGTATCGGCAGGTGTTGGTGCAGCCCCTTGTAATGGGCGCGCAGGATGGGCACTTTTGACCCGATGAAGGGCCCGGCTGGGTCCGGGATGGCAGGCCTGATGCCAAGTTACATATCGACCCTCTTGGCCCAAGCTGCTAGGGGAGGCCAGAAAACAGGACCGAGACAGATCGGTAGCAGACCCATGACACAGAAAATGCCCTGGAACGAACGCCTGCTGGCACGCATGCCTGCTGATCGGCTGCTCATGCGCTTGTTGCTGGAAAGTTTCACGGAACATCGCTGGAAATACCTGGCGGCCGTGGCCGCCATGATCATGGTTGCGGCCTCGACCGCTCTGTCTGCCTGGATGATGGGCGAGATCATCGACACGCTCTCCACCCCCGAGGATCGACGCCGCGTGATGATGGTGGGCGTCGGTGTGGCGTTGATCTTTGCCTTCAAGGGCGTCGCCTTCTATGCGCAGGCGGTACTGATGGCGCGGGCCGGCAACCGGATTGTCGCACAGAAGCAGATGCAGCTTTATGACCGTATGCTGAAGCAGGGTGTGGCCTTCTTCAACATGAACGAGTCCTCGGACCTGCTGCTGAAGGTCACCCAAAGCGCGCAGGCGGCACGGCGTGCGATCGACACCATCGTGACCGGCTTCATCCGGGACCTGCTCACGCTGATCGGACTGGTGGCGGTGATGTTCTATCAGCAGCCCTTCCTGTCCCTGATCAGCCTGGTCGTGGGGCCGGCCGCGCTTTACGGCCTGCAGAAAATCCTGAAGAACGTGCGCGCGATCATGGCGATGGAAATGGCCGGCCTTGGCGAGATCATCAAGGTCGTGCAGGAAACCTCGACCGGGGCGCGGGTGGTCAAGGCCTTCGGATTGGAACCACGGATGTCCACGCGGATGAACACGGCCGTCCGCGAGGTCGAAAAGCGCGCCAACCGGATGGTGCAGCTGGAGGCGGCGACGATGCCGCTGCTGGATATCATCACCGGGCTTGCCATCGCCTCGATCGTGATCCTGAGTGCCGTGAACATCTTTGGACAGGCCCCGGGCACGCCGGGGCAGCTGATGTCCTTCGTGACGGCCTTCCTGATGGCCTATGAACCCGCCAAGCGGCTGTCGCGGATGCGGGTGATCATCGAAAGCAGCATGGTCGGCATCAAGATGATGTATGACCTGCTGGATCAGCCGATGACCATGGCCGAGGATCCCGATGCGGTGCCGCTCGAGGATGGGCCCGGCGCTGTCCAGCTTGAGGATGTGCATTTCGCCTATAATGAAAAGGCCGCCGTGGTGAATGGCGTGTCGACAGCCTTTGCCGCCGGCAAGACAACGGCGCTTGTCGGCCCCTCTGGCGGGGGCAAGTCTACGCTGCTGAACCTGATCCTGCGGCTTTACGATCCCGTCGCGGGGCGCGTGCTGATCGACGGGCAGGATATCGCCAAGGCGACGTTCATGTCATTGCGCAGCAAGATTGCCTTCGTGGGGCAGGACACGTTCCTGTTTTCCGCCACCGTGATGGACAACCTGCGGCTGGCGCGGCCCGATGCCTCGGATGACGAGGTTGTCGAGGCGGCGAAGATCGCCCATGCCCATGAGTTCATCGAGAAGCTGCCGCAGGGCTATCAGACCCAGATTGGCGAGAACGGGTCCTTCCTGTCGGGTGGACAGCGTCAGCGCCTGTCGATCGCCCGCGCCGTGTTGCGCCGCGCGCCGATCCTGCTTTTGGACGAGGCGACAAGCGCGCTGGACAGCCATTCCGAGGTCCTGGTGCGCGATGCGCTGGCCCGGATCACCGAAGGGGTGACGACCATCGTGATCGCGCACCGCCTGTCCACCGTGATGAACGCCGATTGCATCTGCTATGTCGAGGCGGGACAGATCCTGGAACAGGGAACCGTCGATGAACTGTTGGCCAAGGACGGCAAGTTCAAGGCGCTGCATGACGTGCAGTTCGGTGGGGCGCGATCGGTCGCGGAAGAGAGCTATGGCTGAATGAGTTGTTCAGATTTGAGGAAAAAGAAAAAGGTCTATAGTCAATCAAGTTTATGATCGATGCGGTTCGTAAATAGGCGTAATGGTGCGCTAATTTACTGACTATAACCTCTGATGCAGTTAAAACGATTAAATGACTTGCAGTACAGTGAACGAAAAGCACACTGGACTGCTACTAAGCGTCAAACCTCTAGGTTGGAGTTACTAAAATGATTAAAATTGAATTCGGTGAGCACAACTTTAGCGCCTTGCGAAAGCATTGCCCGATGTGTGGAGCCGTCGAGAGTTCTCCACTTTTGAGAGTTGGCGCCAGCTCTTTTGATCCACAAGAATTGTGTATGAATTCATGCCGTAAATGCGGGACAGCATACTTTGTAAACGAGCAACCTGTGCTTGGTTACAATTATGAAGGTTTCGAGCAAAACTATTGGTTTAATTATGTTCAGAATGGTGCCGGAATAAGCGCAATGCTGGAACCATTGTTTTCATTGGAGAAAGAGAAAAGTGGCTCGCTTCTCGATATTGGTTGCGGTTTTGGGTTTGTTCCACATTTCTGGAAGGAAATGATCGGCGGCGAAGCTGTTGGTCTTGAAATGAGCAGCTATGGTCGGGTTGGTGCTGAGAAACTAGGCGTCAACATTGTGCCGAAATACTACTCCGAGGCCGCCGAGTTGCACGGTAAAAAGTTTGATTACGTGTACAGCAGCGAAGTGATCGAGCATGTCGAGAACCCGGAGGCCTTCATCAAGGAGATCTCGCAGGCTCTTGCCGATGACGGCATTTTGGTTTTGACGACTCCAAGTGCTTCGGTGCTGTTGCCTTCAAGCGATTATCTGCTTCTGCTTGCGACTCTTTCGCCGGGTTTCCACTTTTTCGTTTCATCCGCGGATGCTATGCGAGACCTGCTGTTGCGTTGCGGTTTTGAACACGTCGTCGTCCATGACGCTGGTCATCGCCTGTTTGTTTGGGCTTCTCGGGTTGAACTTCCGACCATTAATGAGGGGTTCTCCGACTGGCCGATCTATCTTGATTACCTCGAAAAGCTTTCCGAGAATGCAGATCAGCACGTTGCCAGCGGCGCCCTTTATCGTGCGATGAAGGACTGTTACAATCTGGGGTATTTTGAAAGGGCGAATGGGTTCTATCAGAAATTTAAACCGCTTGTGCGCGAGAAGTTTGACATTGATTTCGACGCTGTTGAGAAGCCTCTTCCGAGGCTGAGAGCGCGTAAAGACCTGGACAATGAAAACTTTCCTTCCTGGATCGGATGCTCGCTGCTTTACGCCGGGCTGATCGAAGGGTTGAACGATTCTTCATTGGATAAACAACTGAGATTGATTTCTGCCTCCATTGAAACGATGCAGAAAGAGATTGAACTTGCGGCTCAGTTTGCCGGTGAGCCCGCGTATTTTATCAATATGGCAATCAAGACCCATGCCGAAATTTCTGATAAAGCCGCGAAGGCGGGCATGCTTGGTGCCGACACGAACCAAGCGTTCATTCTGCGTCATCCAGATGATTTGAAGAATAAGGATGTTTGCGTTTTCGCAGCTTATTCATCGCATCTAAGGCTAACGGGCGCAGTTGTCGACTACATTGATAATTTGAAAGCCAATGGGGTTGAGGTTGTTCTCAGCATTGCAGTTGACGATCCCACAAAGCCGTTTGACCTGAGCAACCTTTCTTCGGCGTCTGGTGTTGTTATTCGAAAAAACGGTGGATTTGATTTCCCTACCTGGAGTTCGGGGCTTCGACTGCTTCCAGAGATCTGGGGGGCGCGACGGGTCTTTCTGGCAAATGACAGTATGTTTTTGTTGCCAAATTTGCTGCCTGATTTCTTGGAGCAAATGCGCTCCCAAGATGCAGACTTCGTTGGAGTAACTGAGTCGTTTCAGCAGGCGCACCATGCCCAGAGCTATTTCGTCATGTTTCAGGAGAACGCTCTGCGCGAGCCTGGTCTGCAGAGTTATTTGAGCAACCTTCCGGTTCTGAGTAGCAAGGAAGAGGTTATTCAGGCCTTCGAACTGACTTTACTGTCGAGGGTTCGCTTCGATTTCGGCCTGTCCCATAAGATCATGTATCCGATGGAAGAATTATTTCCCGGAGCTCGTCAGGAAGAGTACGGTAACCTTAACATAACCCATACCTACTGGGACTATCTGGTTGGTCGAGGTTTTCCTTTTGTTAAAGTTGAACTTCTGAGAGACAACCCAATCAAGTCCAATATCTTGCAGTGGCGATTTGTGTTCGAGAAGTCTGGCTGTTCGATTGACAAAGCGGTTCAACATATGTCGACCCCAAGAGCGGGTCGTTTGACCGTACCGGCTGGCGAGAGCGCTGCGAAAGAACACCCAAAAAAGACAAAAGGACGCAGTGAATTTCAAATTATATTGAGTGAACTCAATCGTGTTCGCCTTAACGCACGTCGGAGACGTCGGGAGCGACGCCATGAATCCTGATTAACTACAGGAGGTCGCAAGATTGAAATGGAAAGGCAGCAAAGTTGACTTTGGCTGCCTTTCCTTGTGCATGACTGAACGCAAAAACTGAAGGCTACGCCAGTAGGCCTGACGACCTGCATATACCGATTTATAGATTGAGAAAAATGGTGGGCGACCCTGGAATCGAACCAGGCGTGCGTCTCCGCGAGGGAGTTACAGTCCCCTGCCACACCTTGCGGCCTGTCGCCCACTAGCGCCGGTTGCCCGTCGCGTGAGGGGCTGATTAATGCCCCGCTTGGGGGACGTCAACAGGAAAAACCGTCCTGTCGACCGGCGTGAAAAACCTTGCAGATGCGCGACCCGCGGCGCATGAACGGGCGCAAGGTCACAGACGCGAACCGAATGGGGGCGAAGCCGATGAAAAAACCCAAGTGGGTCGTTGAAAAGGAACAGGCGCGCAAGGCCGATGCGAATGAAACGCTTTGGCTTTTCGGTCTGCACGCGGTGCGCGATGCGCTGATGAACCCGGCGCGGACCAAGTTGCGGCTGGTGGTCACGCTGAACGCGCGCGACAAGCTGGCCGAGGCGATCGCCGCCAGCGGAATCGAGGCCGAAGTGGTCGATCCGCGCAAGTTCTCGGTGCCCATCGATCCGCAATCGGTACATCAGGGGGCAGCACTCGAGGTGCGGCCGCTGGACTGGGGGCGTGTGGCCGACATCTGCGCGGGTGTGCCGGGGCGGGTGCCGCGCGTGATCCTGCTGGACCGGGTGACCGATCCGCATAACGTGGGCGCGATCCTGCGCTCGGCCGAGGTGTTCGGCGCCTGTGCCGTGATCGGGCCGCGGCATCATTCCGCGCCCGAAACCGGCGCACTGGCCAAGACAGCCAGCGGCGCGCTGGAGCGGCAACCCTATCTGCGGGTCAAGAACCTGGCCGACACGATGGAGGAGCTGCGCGCGATGGGCTATATCCTGCTGGGGCTGGACGGTGAGGCCCCGCAGACCATCGAGCAGGCGCTGGAGGGGCGGCGCGACCGGCCCGTCGCGCTGGTTCTGGGGGCCGAGGGGCCGGGATTGCGCGAACGCACCCGCGAAACCTGTGATCACCTGGTCAAGATTGCGTTTGCCGGGGAATTCGGATCGCTCAACGTCTCAAATGCGGCGGCGGTCGCCCTATATGCTTCCATGGAGCATTGAAAAACCGGTATCGAAGGACGGGCGCATGACCTATGGGACGAAAGTGGCGACCTGCTGCTATTGCGGCACGCGCGCGGCGCTGGTGCTGCGTGGCAAGGAGCGGCACGAGCTGTCCTGTGCGTCCTGCGGGGCGCCGCTGCACAACATGAAATCCCTGCGCGCCGATGCGGTGCAGGACCATCCCGTGGTCACCCCGCAGCCCGAACGGGGCGGGCCGCGCAACCGGCCGGTCACGCCGCAGATCGACTGGTCCCGCGCCACGCAGGGCAAGGGCAAGATCAAGGCAAAGCCGAAGAAGCGCAAAAGCGCTGCGCGCTGGCTGGCGGGCGAGATATTCGACCTGATCGAGGATGTGTTCGACTGATCCCTTATGATCACCGGGCGGATCGCGCGCGGATCACAGGTATATTACCGCATCTTCATAATCCGTTCATGCTTCCTATCTGATAGTGGAAGGCGCGCTATCGGAACATACGCGCTTTCTTCACTGTCCCTCGTTCCGTGACTGGCGCCCAAGGTTTCCTTGGGCGCTTTTTTCTGCAAAGCGCCGCTGCGGGCCTTCTCGGGGCAGGGGCGTCGGGATATGCTGCCCGGATGAGCGAGATTTATTCCGATGCCTTTCTGAAGGATGTCCTGAAACGCACCCGCCGCGTGGCCGTGGTGGGCGTGTCGATGAACCCGGTGCGGCCCAGCTATTACGTGGCGCGCTACCTGTCGCTGAAGGGCTTTACCGTGATCCCCGTAAATCCCGGCCATGCCGGCGAGCGGCTGTTCGGCCAGACCGTGATGGGGCATCTTTCGGATATCACGGGCGGCGTCGACATGATCGACATCTTCCGCCGGTCCGAGCACGTGACCCCCATCGTGGAGGAGGCGTTGCGGCTGTTTCCGAAGCTGCAGACCGTGTGGATGCAGATCGGGGTCGAGAATGTCGAGGCGGCAGAGATGGCGCGGGCGCGGGGCGTCGATGTGGTGATGAACCGCTGCCCCAAGATCGAATACCAGCGCCTGTTCGGCGAATTGCGGATGGGCGGCTTTGCGACGGGTGTGATCTCGTCGAAGCTGTGATCCCGGGGCCTGCGTGGCTTTCCGGATATTTATGGCAAGAAGAAACCGGGGGCGGGTCAGCCCTTGCGGGCGGCTTTCTCGGCAAGGCCGGAGGTGCCCTGGCGGCGCGCGAGTTCGGCCATCACGTCGGAGAGCGCCACATTGCGCGATTGCAGCATCACCAGCAGGTGAAACAGGACATCGGCGGCCTCGGACGTCAGGGCGGCTCGGTTGCCCTTGACGGCCTCGATGATCGCCTCGACCGCTTCTTCGCCGAATTTCTCGGCGCATTTCTCGGGGCCTTTGGAGAGCAGCTTTGCGGTCCAGCTGGTGTCGGGATCTGCCTCCGCGCGGGCGGCGATCATTGTGGCGAGCTCATCAAGGGTCATGTTTCAGCCTCAGCTATCAAGTCGCATGGGGATCCCGGCGGCGGCCATGTGCTGCTTGGCCTGGCCGATGGTGTAATCGCCGAAATGGAAGATCGAGGCGGCCAGCACGGCCGAGGCGCCGCCTTGCGTGACGCCCTCGACAAGGTGATCGAGATTGCCCACGCCGCCCGAGGCGATCACGGGGATATCGACCGCATCCGAGATGGCTCGGGTCAGGGGCAGGTTGAAGCCGGCGCGCGTGCCGTCACGGTCCATCGAGGTCAGCAGGATCTCGCCCGCGCCCCTGGACGCAACGAGACGGGCAAATTCCACGGCGTCGATGCCAGTAGGCTTGCGGCCCCCATGGGTGAAAATCTCCCATTTGCCGGGGGATACGGTCTTGGCATCGATGGCGACCACGATGCATTGGCTGCCGAACTGGTCAGCGGCTTCGGCCACCACATCGGGGTTGGCGACGGCGGCCGAGTTGAAGCTGACCTTGTCGGCGCCCGCCAGCAGCAGGGCGCGCACATCGGCGGGGGTGCGCACGCCGCCGCCCACGGTCAGCGGGATATAGCATTGTTCCGCCGTGCGGCGGACCACGTCGAACATGGTGCCGCGATTTTCATGGGTGGCGTGGATGTCGAGAAAGCACAACTCATCCGCGCCGGCCGCGTCATAGGCGCGGGCGGCATCCACGGGATCGCCCGCATCGCGCAGATCGACGAAGTTCACACCCTTGACCACGCGGCCATCGGCGACATCGAGGCAGGGGATGATACGGACCTTTAGCATGGGGCGGGCCTTTTCGACGGAAGCGCCCTTGCGTTTACTCTGCGCGGGCAGGCGATGCAACGGCGCGGCTATCGCCGGGTGCGGCGCAGGATCAGTTCCAGCGCGAGGCCGATGATCAACGGCGTGAGGAAGAGGGCGAGGCTTGCAAGGCCATGCGAGAGCAAAAGCACCACCAGCAGCGACGCGGGCAGGCCGAAGACCGCATAGGCCAGCTCATGCGCCCTTGTGGGGCAGTCGAGGTATCCGGCGACGGATGTGTAGGGCACATTCGCGCAACCCGACATGGCAAGGTCGAAGCCGATGAGGAACAGCACCGGGCCAAGCCACAGGGCGATCACGGTCAATGCGATGCGGCGCGCGCGAAAATAGCGCCAGACCAGAAAGGGAACCAGGAGGAATACCAAGACCAGAAGAATGGTCACGCGCGGGCCTGTCCGTCAGGCCTTGAGCGCGGCCAGCGCCGCGCGCAGATCAAGCGCGCCATCATAGAGCGCGCGCCCCGAGATCGCGCCGTTCAGCTGCGCACCGCAATCGCGCAGGGCGATGAGGTCGGCCAGGGACGAGACGCCGCCCGAGGCGATGACCGGGATGCTGACCGTGCGGGCGAGGGCGGCGGTGGTGTCGATATTGGGGCCCTGCATCGCGCCGTCGCGGTTGATGTCGGTATAGATGATGGCGGCGACGCCCGCGTCTTCAAAGCTGCGGGCGAGGTCAGTGACCATCACATCCGTCTCGGTCGCCCAGCCCTTGGTGGCCACGCGCCCGTCGCGCGCATCGATGCCCACGGCGACCTGACCGGGAAAGGCGCGGGCGGCCTCGCGCACGAGGGCGGGGTTTTCCACGGCCACGGTGCCCAGGATCACGCGGGCCAGCCCCTTCGACAGCCAGCGGTCGATGGTGACCATGTCGCGGATGCCGCCGCCCAGTTGCGCGGGCACCTTCGTGCGTTCCAGGATCGCCTCGACGGGGGCGGCGTTCACCGGCTCGCCCGCGAAGGCGCCGTTCAGGTCGACAAGGTGCAGCCATTCGCAGCCCGCATCGACGAATTCCATCGCCTGTGCGGCCGGATCGTCGTTGAAGACCGTGGCCTGGTCCATCTCGCCCTTGTAGAGCCGCACGGCCTTGCCGTCTTTCAGATCGATGGCGGGATAAAGGATCATGGGTGCACCTGTCTTGTCATGTGTCGCGGGCGGGATTGGCGGCCTTTGACCATGGGCGGCGCGGAAATGCAACGCGCGACGGTGTCGCTTGATCAGTGTCGCTTGATCGGTGGGGCGGTTCAGGTCACAGTCGTGGCCGGTATGGTAGGAGGTGGCGTGATGACAAGGATGATGATGACGGCCCTGATCCTGATGGCGACAGCGGGGGCTGGTCTGGCCGAGCCTTTGCTGGGCGCGTGGCGCACGGCCCCGCAGGATGACGGCACGATGGGCGTCGTTCAGGTGGCCCCTTGTGGTGTGGCGCTGTGCGGGACGTTGATCGCCTCGCTGGATTCGGCGGGCAAGGAGGTTCCCAATCCCGAAAACGGGATGACGATCCTGTCCGAGACCGTTGCCTTTGGTGGTGGTGAATATCGGGGCAAGATCTATGCACCCGATCGCGACCAGACCTATAACTCGCGCTTGCAGTTGAGCGGAGACACCCTGAAGGTCAGCGGCTGCGTCCTGGGGATCTGCCGCGACGGGGGCAGCTGGACCCGCGTGAAATGATCCCTTTGCGTCAACTGATCCAAGGTCAGGCTTGATCGGTAAAGGGCGGCACGGCAGGATCAGCGCAGGCATCAGGGAGGATGATGGCATGCGCAAGACGGCACTTTTCGCGGCGGCACTGGTTCTTGGGGCAGGGGGCGCGCTGGCAGAGCCGCTTCTGGGCACATGGCGCACGGCGCCCGATGACAATGGAAATACCGGCCTGATCGAGGTCGCGCCCTGCGGGCAGCAGATCTGCGGGACGCTGGTGAAAAGCTTCGACAGCGCCGGCAAGGAGATGGCCAGCCCCAACACCGGCCGACAGATCATTTCCGAGACGGTGAGCGCGGGCGGCGGGTCCTACAAGGGCAAGGTCTGGTCGCCGGACCGCGACAAGACCTACAACTCGCGGCTGGAACTGTCGGGCGATACGCTGAAGGTCAGCGGTTGCGTCTTTGGCATCTGCCGCGATGGCGGCAGCTGGTCGCGGGTGAAGTAGGACGACCGGATGGCGGCCCGGATCAGGGCCGCCATGCCAGGAAATTGCCGATCATCCGCAGGCCGACCCGCTGGCTTTTCTCGGGGTGGAACTGCATCCCTAGGATATTGTCACGCCCCACGATGGCGGTGATCGGCCCGGCATAATCCACATGCGCCAGCAGATGCGCGGGGTTAGCCACATGCATGTGGTAGCTGTGCACGAAATAGGCGTGATCGCCCGTCTTGATCCCGTCAAAGACCGGGTGGGGGTGGTCGATCACCAGATCGTTCCAGCCCATATGGGGCACTTTCAGCGCGGGATCGGCGGGGGTGATGCGTTCGACCTGGCCGGGTATCCAGTCAAAGCCGGGGGTGGGCGTGTATTCCAGCCCGCGCGTCGCCAGCATCTGCATCCCGATGCAGATCCCCAGGAAGGGGCGGGCCTGGGTGATCACGGCCTCTTCCATCGCCTCGAACAGGCCGCGATGATCGAACAGGGCCTGACGGCAGGCGGGATAGGCCCCGTCGCCGGGCAGCACGATCCGGTCGGCGCGGCGCACGATGTCGGGGTCCGAGGTCACGGTGACCTGGCCCGCGCCCACCTCATCGGCCATGCGCTGAAAGGCCTTTTCGGCGGAATGCAGGTTTCCGCTTTCGTAATCGATGATGACAGTGCTCATGCCGGCCTACAGCGTCCCCTTGGTCGAGGGGATGGCATCGGCGCGGCGCGGATCAGGTTCGACCGCCTCGCGCAGGGCGCGGGCCACGGCCTTGAACGCCGCCTCGGCGATGTGGTGGCTGTTGAAGCCGTGCAGGCGATCCACATGCAGGGTGATGCCGCCATGGGTGGCGAAGGCCTGGAAGAACTCGCGCACCAGTTCGGTGTCGAAACTGCCGATCTTGGCGGTGGGCATATCCACGTTCCAGACAAGAAAAGGCCGCCCCGACAGATCGAGGGCCGCGCGCAGCTGCGCGTCATCCATGGGCAGCAGGCAGCTGCCGTAGCGGCGGATGCCGCGCTTGTCACCCAGCGCCTGCGTCAGGGCCTGGCCCAGGGCGATGCCCACATCCTCGACCGTGTGGTGATCGTCGATATGCAGATCGCCCGTGGCGCGGATGGTCATGTCGATCAGCGCGTGGCGCGACAGCTGGTCCAGCATGTGGTCGAAGAACCCCACGCCGGTCTGGTTGTCATAGCGTCCGGTGCCGTCCAGATCGATCTGGACGGTGATGTCGGTCTCGGCCGTCTTGCGCGTGATTGTGGCGGTCCGCATGGGTCTGGCTCCTGCTGTCGTCGGGCCGCTTATAGGCGCATGGGGCGCGCGGGGGAAGAGGCGAGGGCACGATGACCATTGCCCCTGTTGCGCGCCTGTGCCAGCTTCGGGCGACACGATCAGAGCGAGGCATCCCATGAGCACCTGCGTCTTCATCCAGTTGCGCTGCAAACCCGGCAAGACCTACCAGGTCGCCGAGGACATCGCCCTGCGCGAGATTCATTCCGAGCTGCATTCGACCAGCGGCGAATATGATCTGCTGATGAAGCTTTACATCCCCGAGGGGCAGGATGTGGGTAAATACATCAACGACCACCTGCTGGATATTCCGGGGATCGAGCGGTCGCTGACCACGCTGACCTTCAAGGCGTTCTGAGGGCAGGTGATCCGCCTGATCCCGGTGGTTTTGCGGCCTGCGCAGAAACCTTTTTCGCCGGGCTTGGGTGATCTTAACCGAATCTAAGAACCTGTGGTGACTGATTGCGGGTGCAAAAACCCAGCGAGGTGTCACCTTGACCCGCCATCAACCCGCTTCCGAGTTGACAAGCGATGCCGACGGCGTCCTGTTGGCCATGATCGACCGGACCCAGGCGGTGATCCATTTCACGCCTGAGGGGGTGATCCTCAAGGCCAACGCCAATTTCCTGAACGCGCTGGGTTACAGTGAGGCGGATGTGATCGGCCAGCATCACAGGATTTTCGTTGATCCCACCTATGGGCGAAGCCCGGACTATAGGCGCTTCTGGGAACGGCTGGCTCTGGGCGAAAGCTTTACCGACCAATTGCCCCGGATCACGCGCCAAGGCAACATGATCTGGATCCAGGCGACCTATGGGCCATGTTTCGATGCGAAGGGCCAGGTGGTGCGCGTGGTCAAGATCGCAACGGATGTTACCGAACGCCGACATGCGATTGCCGATCTGGCCCGTGGTCTTGAAAAGCTGAGCGAGGGGGATTTGACCCACAGGATCACCATCAGCCGGCAGCCTGACCTTGCGATGCTCGGCGAGGTCTTCAACCGCACGATGGAGGACTGGAACAGGTTGGTCGGGCGTGTCGACGCGGTGGCGCGCCATGTGCAGGACAGCAGTGCGCGGCTGGGCAAGGCGTCGGACAATCTATCGGCGCGGACCGTCATCCAGGCGACAGCCCTGCGGGATACGGGGACATCGGTGGATGGGATGAGCGCGATGCTGCGCACGGCCGTGGCGGATGCGCGCAGCACTGATGCGGTGGCCATGCGCACCGGCGAGATGATCAAGGTCAGCGGCAAGCTGCTGGAAAATGTGATGGCGGCGATGGTTCTGATCCAGACATCTTCCGAACGGATCGCGCATTTCCTTTCGGTGATCGACGGAATTTCGATGCAAACCAATTTGCTTGCGCTGAATGCCTCGATCGAGGCGGCGCGGGCCGGTCCTGCGGGGCGCGGCTTTGCCGTGGTTGCGGCCGAGGTGCGCCAACTGGCACAGCGCAGCGCCGACTCGTCGCAGGAGATCAGTGCCTTGATGGCCGAAGCCCGGCGGCATGTCGGCGATGGGGTGGAACTGGTGGAACGGGTGGGCCGGGAGGTTGGCGCGATCTTTGATGGCGTCGAGTCGCTGGCCGGCAATGTGGGCGCGATGGTGCAAGGGATGATGGCCCAGACCGAGACGCTGTCGCAGATCACCGAGGCCGTGCGGCAACTGGATCAGGTGACAGGGCAGAACGCCGAGATGGTGGTGCAGACCAATCGCGAGACGCAGGTCCTGTCGCAGGCAACATCGGAACTGGCGGCCGAGATTTCTGTTTTCAGGGTCAGCGCCGCCGTGGCGGCAGGTGGCCGGGCTGCCTCGGCCGTTGGTGTATCGGCGGCAGGGTGACGGTTGACCATGGGCCTGGGCGCCGTAACCCGCAGAACACAAAAAAGCCGGCCACGAGGACCGGCTTTTTTGTTTTTTGGAGCGGGCGAGGCGATTCGAACGCCCGACCCTAACCTTGGCAAGGTTATGCTCTACCCCTGAGCTACGCCCGCTTCCTTGGGTGAGGCGTGATCTATAAATTCTGCGCGGCGCCCGCAAGAGGAAAATTGCGGCTTTGCGCAAAAACTTTTCACTGCGCCTGGAAAGGCCAGTAAAACAAGGGCAATCAGAACAAGGCGTGGGCGATGTTGGCCGCGCCGCCCACGAACAGGACCAGGAATGTCAGCACCGCACCGCCGCCGCGCAGGGGCGGTTTGTGCGGCAGCGCCGCCATTCCTAGCGCATGCATGATCCGCGCCAGCAGCAGGACAGCCCCCAGCACATGCAGGGCAAGGGCAGGGGCGCCCTGCATCTCGGCCAGCAACAGCAGAATCAGCGCCATCGGCACGTATTCCGCGAAATTGGCATGGACCCGCATCGCATTGGCCATGACCGGATCGCCCTTGTCGCCGGCATGCACCTTCTGACGGATGCGCACGCGGATCACCCAGCCGCTGAGGATCAAGTAGACCAGCGCAAGAAGGCCCGCGTAAAGCGCCGTGACCTGCGGGATCATGCTTCGAACTCGATCAGCAGGTCCTTGGCGTCGATCGAGGCGCCGGGCGTCACATGCACCGCCTTGACCGTGGCGTCATGGTCGGCATGGATGCCGGTTTCCATTTTCATCGCCTCGATGGTCAGCAGCAGATCGCCCGCCTTGACCTTCGCGCCGGGCGTGGCCGCGACGCTGGCCACGACACCGGGCATCGGCGCGCCGATATGGGCGGTATTGCCCGTCTCGGCCTTGGGGCGCGCGGCGGTCTGCGATTTCACAAGGCGGTTGGGCACGCGGATCACACGGGGCTGACCGTTCAGTTCGAAGAAGACCTTGACCTCGCCATCGTCCGAGGTTTCGCCCACGGCCTGCAGGCGGATTTCCAGCGTCTTTCCCGGGTCGATTTCGGCGGTAATCTCCTCGCCCGGCTCCATCCCGTAGAGATAGGTGCGGGTGGGCAGGGTGCGCACGGGGCCATAGATGCGGTGGCGGCCCATGTAGTCCAGAAAGACCTTGGGATACATCAGGTATCCGTTCAGATCCTCGTCATCGACCTTCTTGCCCTCAAGCTGCGCTTCCAGATCGGCGCGGGCCGCTTCCAGATCGACGGGGGGCAGGTGCTTGCCGGGGCGTTCGGTATTGGGGGCCTCGCCCTTCAGCACCTTGGCGACCAGCGCCTCGGGAAAGCCGCCCGGCGGCTGGCCCAGATTGCCGCGCAGCATGTCGATCACCGAATCCGGGAAGGCCACATCGGTGGCGGGGTCTTCGACCTGCGCGCGGGTCAATCCCTGGCTGACCATCATCAGCGCCATGTCGCCCACCACCTTGGACGAGGGTGTGACCTTGACGATATCGCCGAACATCTTGTTCACATCGGCATAGGTGCGGGCGACCTCGGGCCATTTTTCCTCGAGCCCGAGGGATCTGGCCTGCGCCTTGAGGTTGGTGAACTGTCCGCCTGGCATCTCGTGCAGATAGACCTCGGAGGCGGGGGCCTGAAGCCCCGATTCAAAGGCCACGTACTGGCCGCGCACCTGTTCCCAGTAATCCGAGATTTCGCGCACGCGGTCGATGCTGATCCCGGTATCGCGCGGGGTGTGGCGCAGCCCCTCGACGACCGAGCCGAGGCATGCCTGCGATGTGCCGCCCGAGAACGCGTCCATCGCCGCATCCACCGCATCGACGCCCGCATCGGCGGCCGCCAGGATCGAGGCACCCGCGATGCCGCTGGTGTCATGGGTGTGGAAATGCACCGGGATCGTCAACTCGTCCTTGAGCGCCTTGACCAGCACGCGCGCGGCGGCGGGTTTCAGAAGGCCCGCCATATCCTTGAGGCCAAGGACATGCGCGCCTGCGGCCTCAAGTTCCTTGGCCATGGCGACATAGTATTTCAGGTCATACTTGGCGCGGTCCGGGTCAAGGATATCGCCGGTATAGCAGATCGCGGCCTCGCAGATCCGCTCGTTCTCAAGGACCGCATCCATGGCGACGCGCATGTTCTCGGTCCAGTTGAGGCTGTCGAAGACGCGGAAGACATCGACGCCGGTTTCGGCGGCCTGCCGCACGAATTCGCGCACCACGTTGTCGGGGTAGTTCGTGTATCCCACCCCGTTCGAGGCGCGCAGCAGCATCTGGGTCAGCAGGTTCGGCATGGCGCGGCGCAGGTCGCGCAGGCGCTGCCAGGGGCATTCCTGCAGGAAGCGGTAGGCCACGTCGAAGGTGGCACCGCCCCAGCATTCGACGCTGAACAACTCGGGCAGGTTCGCGGCATAGGCAGGGGCGACGCGGATCATGTCGATGGACCGCATCCGGGTGGCCAGCAAGGATTGATGCCCGTCGCGCATGGTCGTGTCGGTCAGCAAAAGGCGCTGCTGCGCCAGCATCCAGTCGGCCACGGCCTTGGGCCCTTCGCGTTCCAGAAGCGTCTTGGTGCCCTCGCGCAGCGCGCCGGGGGCGGATCTGGGCGGGCGGGGCTGGCGCGCCTCGGCGGGCGGTTTGGGCCGGCCCGCGGTTTCGGGATGCCCGTTCACGGTGATATCCGCGATATAGGTCAGGATCTTGGTGGCCCGGTCGCGGCGCTTGTGGAACTGGAACAGCGCCGGTGTCTCGTCGATGAACTTGGTGTGGTATTCGTTGTTCAGGAAGGTCGGGTGCTTGAGCAGGTTCTCGACGAAGGCGATGTTGGTGCTGACGCCGCGGATGCGGAATTCGCGCAGCGCGCGGTCCATCCGGGCGATCGCGGCCTCGGGCGTCTGCGCCCAGGCGGTGACCTTTTCCAGCAGGCTGTCGTAAAAGCGCGTGATCACCGCGCCGGAATAGGCGGTGCCGCCATCCAGACGGATGCCCATGCCCGTGGCCCCGCGATAGGCGGTGATGCGGCCGTAATCGGGGATGAAGTTGTTCTGCGGGTCCTCGGTCGTGATCCGGGTCTGCAGGGCATGGCCGTTCAGGTGGATGTCCGATTGCGCGGCCTTGCCGGTCGCCTCGGCCAGGGTCTTGCCTTCGGCGATCCTGATCTGGGCCTGCACGATGTCGATGCCCGTGACCGCCTCGGTCACGGTATGTTCGACCTGCACGCGGGGGTTCACCTCGATGAAGTAGAACTTGTCATCGTCCATATCCATGAGGAATTCGACGGTGCCGGCGCATTCGTAATTCACATGGGCGCAGATGCGGCGCCCCAGTTCGCACAGCTCGTCGCGCTGGGCCTGGTTCAGGTAGGGGGCGGGGGCGCGTTCCACGACCTTCTGGTTGCGCCGCTGCACGGAACAATCCCGTTCCCACAGGTGATAGATCTGCCCGTGGCTGTCGCCCAGGATCTGCACCTCGACATGGCGCGCCTTGAGGATCATCTTTTCCAGGTAGCCTTCGCCATTGCCAAAGGCGGCCTCGGCCTCGCGGCGGCCCTCCATGACCTTTTCGGCCAGTTCCTTTTCGCCGTAGATCGGGCGCATCCCGCGCCCGCCGCCGCCCCAGCTGGCCTTGAGCATCAGCGGATAGCCGATCCCGGCGGCTTCGGCGCGGATCTTGTCCATGTCGCTGCCCAGCACCTCGGTGGCGGGGATGACGGGCACGCCTGCGGCAATCGCCACCTTGCGCGCGCTGGCCTTGTCACCCAGGGCGCGCATGGTTTCGGCCTTGGGGCCGATGAAGGTGATGCCATTGGCGGTGCAGGCATCCACGAAATCGGGGTTTTCCGACAGCAGGCCGTAGCCGGGATGGATCGCATCCGCGCCCGATTGCTTGGCCACGCGGATGATCTCGTCGATGCTGAGGTAGGCGGCAACCGGGCCAAGGCCCTCGCCGATGCGGTAGGCCTCGTCGGCCTTGAAACGATGCAGGCTGAGTTTGTCCTCTTCGGCGAAGACGGCCACGGTGCGTTTGCCCAGTTCGTTGGCGGCGCGCATGACGCGAATGGCGATTTCACCCCGGTTGGCGATGAGGATTTTCTTGAACTCGGCCATGGCCTGCTCCTTGCTGACGTGACGATCCGGTACCCCGGTCACCTTGAATGCGCATATGCGTAGCCGCATGCTGCGTTGCAGCGCAAGTGCGGGCATGGCGACATTGTAACAATCTGCAAGATTTCCGCCGCAGGTGACAGCGCGAAGGTGACCTATCGGAAACTAGGCGGGCATCAGCCGCCCCGGCAGGTCGCGCAGCGTATGGGTGCCAAGCTGGCCCATGTTGGACGCGATATCCTTCTTCAGCATCTCGATCAGATGGGCGGGGCCTGCCTCGCCCAGGGCACCCAGCGCATAGTGCCAGGGGCGGCCCATCATCACGAAGTCGGCGCCAAGGGCGATCGCCCGCAGGATATCCAGACCACCCTCGATCCCGCTGTCGAAGATCAGCGGCAGTTTCGTCGCGGCCCGGATCCCCGGCAGCATCGAGATGGTCGAGGGCGCGCCGTCGAATTGCCGCCCGGCGTGGTTGCTGACCCAGATCGCATCCGCGCCCGCCTGTTCCAGCATCGGCACATCGCGCGCATCCAGCACGCCCTTGACGATCAGGGGACCGTCCCAGGCGTCGCGCAGCGCCTTGAGATAGTCCATGTCCGGCGAGGTGCGCAGCATGTAGCCCGCGTGTTCGGTCGAGCTGAGGCCCGTCAACTGCCCGGCATAGCCGTCGATCAGCCGCATCCGCGGCATCCCCAGCCGCGCCGTGCCAAGCGCCCAGGCCGGGCAGCGCGCGACCTGCGTCAGAAGGCGCGGGGTCAGGCGCGGCGGCGAGGTCAGGCCGGATCTGGTCTGGCGTTCGCGCCTGCTGGCCACGGGCACATCCACGGTCAGCACCAGCGCCGAAAAGCCCGCGTCGCGGGCGCGTTTCAGCATGTCGGCGCGAATGTCGGGATCACGCGGCGGGTAGATCTGGAACCAGCCGTTGCCGTCCAGATGGGGGCCCACCTCTTCGGGGGTGCGGCTGGCCACGGTGGACAGGCCATAGGGCAGGCCCGCCCTGGTGGCGTTGCGCGCAAGGATCCGTTCCGCATCCGGCCAGAACAGGCCCGACATGCCCACGGGGCTGACGCCGAAGGGCAGGGCATGGGTCTTGCCGAACAGGGTGACCGACATGTCCGGCTGAAACTCGCCGTGCAGGATCGAGGGCATCAGCAGGACGCTGTCCAGGTCCGCGCGGTTGCGGCGCAGCACGGATTCGCTGCCCGTGGCGCTGTCGAGATATTCGAAGACGAACCAAGGCATGCGGCGCCGGGCCTGTGCCTTGAGGTCGGAAAGGGCGGGGTAGCGTTGAAACAGATCCATGGCGCGCATTTGTCTTGGCGTCATGTGATTTGTCCATATCCCAGTTTCCGCAAACCCGGTTGTCGGGAAAATATCCGCAGAACAGAACAAGAACTTCACTTCCCCTTGGCGCTGTGGCGCGCTAGGATCGCGCGCATGAGCCATTTCGACGACATGCCCGCCACACCCGCTGTCCCCCTTTCGGCCCGCGCCATGGCTGCCCGGCCCGCTGCCCCCTACCTCGAGGGGCTGAATCCGGCGCAGCGCGCCGCGGTCGAGGCATTGGACGGCCCCGTTCTGATGCTGGCGGGGGCGGGCACCGGCAAGACCAAGGCGCTGACGGCGCGGATCGTGCATCTGATGGCGATGGGCAAGGCGCGGCCCGACCAGATCCTTGCTGTGACCTTCACCAACAAGGCCGCGCGCGAGATGAAGAACCGCGTGGGCACCATGCTGGGCCAGCAGGTCGAGGGGATGCCATGGCTGGGCACTTTCCATTCGGTCTGCGTCAAGCTGCTGCGCCGCCATGCCGAACTGGTCGGGCTCAAGTCGAATTTCACGATTCTTGATACCGATGACCAGATCCGCCTGCTGAAACAGTTGATCGCGGCGACGGGGATCGACGACAAGCGGTGGCCCGCGCGGATGCTGGCCGGGATCATCGACGGCTGGAAGAACCGCGCCTGGACACCCGAAAAGGTGCCTGCCGCCGATGCCGGGGCCTACAACAATCGCGGGATGGAGCTTTATGCCGCCTACCAGACACGGCTGCGGGAACTGAACGCCGTCGATTTCGGTGATCTGCTGCTGCATATGGTCCATATCTTCCAGACCCATGACGATGTGCTGGAACAGTATCGGACGCGGTTCCGCTATATCCTGGTGGACGAATACCAGGATACGAACGTGGCCCAATACCTGTGGCTGCGGCTGCTGGCGGGGGGGCATCGCAACATCTGCTGTGTCGGTGACGATGATCAGTCAATTTACGGCTGGCGCGGGGCCGAAGTGGGCAACATCCTGCGGTTCGAGACCGATTTTCCGGGTGCCACAGTGGTGCGGCTGGAACAGAATTACCGCTCGACCCCGCATATCCTTGCCGCCGCCTCGGGCGTGATCGCGGGCAACCGGGGGCGGCTGGGCAAGACGCTCTGGACGCAAGAGCAGGAGGGCGAGAAGGTGCGCCTGATCGGCCACTGGGATGGCGAGGAAGAGGCCCGCTGGATCGGCGAGGAGATCGAGGCATTGCAACGCGGCACGCGCGGGATGCGCCAGTTCTCGCTGGACGAGATGGCGATCCTGGTGCGTGCCAGCCACCAGATGCGTGCCTTCGAGGACCGGTTCCTGACCATCGGTCTGCCCTATCGCGTGATCGGCGGGCCGCGTTTCTATGAACGGCTCGAGATCCGGGATGCCATGGCCTATTTCCGGGTAGTGACCAGCCCTGCCGACGATCTGGCCTTCGAGCGGATCGTGAACACGCCCAAGCGGGGCCTTGGCGACAAGGCGCAGCAGACGATCCAGCGCATCGCGCGCGACAATGGCGTGCCGCTGGTGCAGGGGGCGCAGATCGCCGTGGGCGAGAAGGCCATCACCGGCAAGGCCGCCGTGGCGCTGGGCCAGCTTGTCAGCGATATCGCGCGCTGGGGCCGGATGGCGGGCGATCCCGACATCAGCCATGTCGAACTGGCCGAGATGATCCTGGACGAAAGCGGCTATACCGCCATGTGGCAGGCCGACAAGACGCCCGAGGGGCCGGGGCGGCTGGAGAACCTGAAGGAACTGGTCAAGGCGCTGGAGCAGTTCGAGAATCTGCAAGGGTTTCTGGAACATGTCAGCCTGATCATGGACAACGAATCCTCGGAAGAGGGGGCGAAGGTCAGCATCATGACGCTGCATGCCGCCAAGGGGCTGGAATTTCCGGCCGTTTTCCTGCCGGGCTGGGAGGATGGGCTGTTCCCGTCCCAACGCTCGATGGATGAAAGCGGGACCAAGGGGCTGGAGGAAGAGCGTCGGCTGGCTTACGTCGGCATCACCCGCGCCGAAGAGGTCTGCACGATCTCCTTCGCCGGCAACCGGCGGGTGTTCGGACAATGGCAATCGGCGCTGCCCTCGCGGTTCATCGACGAATTGCCCGAGGATCATGTCGAGGTGCTGACGCCGCCGGGCCTTTATGGCGGCGGTTTTGGTGCTGCGGGCATGGGTGGTTTCGGTGGCGGTTCGGCCTCATCCGGCATCGAGTCGCGGGTGGCCGAGGCCAATGTCTATAACTCGCCCGGCTGGAAGCGGCTGCAAAGCCGCAGCGCACAGCGCCCGGTCAGCCAGCCGCGCGAGTCGCGCGATACGGTGATCGACCTGCAGGCCGTCAGCGCCCATGCGGTCGGCGAGCGGGTGTTCCACCAGAAATTCGGCTATGGCGTCATCGCTGCGATCGAAGGCGACAAGCTGGATATCGAGTTCGAAAAGGCGGGCGCCAAGAAGGTGGTCGCGCGCTTTGTCACTGCGGCGGATGACATCCCGTTCTGACGGGCCGTTCCGCCGGGCTTTTCATGGATCAGCGAGTTTGAACCCCGCGCGGCAGGCGTCGGGGTCACGGTGCTTTGCGCCGGTTCTGTCCTGATCTGAATCCCCCCACCCGAAAAGGAAAACGGCGGCACCCAGGGAGGAGGAGGGGGTGCCGCCGCTCTTGCAACGTGGCCCTCAGGGAGGAGGAGGAGAGCCAGCGTATTCGGCAAGGTGCGGCGGTATCCAGGGAGGAGGAGAAGATACCGCCGCTCTTGCATACGAAGGACCTCAGGGAGGAGGAGAGAGGCCTTCGCAATCTTGTCAAGGCGCGGCGACACCCAGGGAGGAGGAGAGGGTGTCGCCGCTCTTGGTAACGAAAGACCTCAGGGAGGAGGAGGAGGTCTTTCGTATTCTTTTAGGGCGCGGCGGCATCCAGGGAGGAGGAGAGGATGCCGCCGCCAGTTCACAGATGACCCAGGGAGGAGGAGAGGGTCATCTGATCCCGATGTTACTTTTTCGTCCCGTAGGCATATTCATAGGCGACCGAACGGATCTGCGAACGGTTCAGGCCCATATCGGCCAGCACGCTGTTCGGCAGGATCGCCAGGTCATTCACGGTGTCGCGGAACACCCGGTAGCGGGCATAGCGCTGGGACAGGTCGGCCTTGATCGCCTGCAGTTTGCCAACCAGCCCGGTTTCAGCGGCGCGGGGCTGTGCAAGGCGAAGATCCGATGTATAAGCCATTTTCGGTCACTTTCGTTCATGCTCGGAGGCGATATATGTGTCGCTCTGTTGAGTTCAAGATACGTCGATGCTGCGATTGCACAATAGATATTGGTGCAATGCTGCCATGCAGCAAATGCATATGAAAGACTGACCTATTATTTGGGCAAGGTGCTTGCGAAATGCGCGAATTTCGTGCGGGCCTTGCTTCGACCGAGAAAGCTGCCACCTATGGCGGAGTGAAAATGGAGAATATGGCATGGCAGTCACCCGAGAGATGATCGAACAGGCCCTGCGCCAGCTGGCCCTGCCGGATGGTGGCGACCTGATCAGCCGCGACATGGTGCGCGCCCTGACCCTTTCGGAGGGCGCCGTGCGATTCGTGATCGAGGCCCCCAGCCCCGAGATCGCGCGCCAGATGGAGCCGCTGCGCGCCGCCGCCGAACAGATTGTGGCCCGCATTCCGGGTGTCGACAGCGTCAGTGTCGCGCTGACCGCCCATGGTCCGGCGGAAAAGCCGCCTGCGCCCAGCCTCAAGATCGGGGGGCATCCGACGCCGCAGGCGGGGCCCACGAAACCCTCGGGCGTGGACAGGATCCTGGCCATCGGGTCGGGCAAGGGCGGGGTGGGCAAATCCACCGTGTCATCGAACCTTGCCGTGGCGCTGGCCCGGCAGGGGCGGCGCGTGGGGCTGCTGGATGCCGATATCTATGGGCCCAGCCAGCCGCGCATGATGGGCGTCAACAAGCGGCCCGCCAGCCCGGATGGCAAGACGATCACGCCGCTGCATGCGCATGGCGTCACGATGATGTCGATCGGGTTGATGCTGGAGGCCGACAAGGCGGTGGTCTGGCGCGGTCCGATGCTGATGGGGGCGCTGCAGCAGATGCTGGGGCAGGTCGCCTGGGGTGAACTTGACGTGCTGCTGGTCGATCTGCCGCCGGGTACGGGCGATGTGCAGCTGACCCTGTGCCAGCGGACCCAACTGACCGGCGCCATTGTCGTGTCGACCCCGCAGGATGTGGCATTGCTGGATGCGCGCAAGGCCATCGACATGTTCAATACGCTCAAGACGCCCGTGCTGGGCCTGATCGAGAACATGTCGGTCTTCTGCTGCCCCAACTGCGGGCATGAGACGGCGATCTTCGGCCATGGCGGTGTGAAGGCCGAAGCGGACAAGATGGGCGTGCCGCTGCTGGCGGAGCTGCCGATCGACCTCGAGACGCGTCTGGCGGGGGATGGCGGCACGCCGATCGCCGCAGGCGAGACGGCGGCGGCGCAGACCTATGCCGCGCTGGCGCGTCGCCTGATCGACGGCGGGATGGCCTGATCCGTCGGATCCTACATATTTGAGGCAAGAAGAAAGGCGCGCGGCGGATGTCGCGCGCCTTTTGACTGGTCAGGGCTTGCGGCGCGGCACGGCGTTGGGGCCGCGCGCGGCCCCGGTGCGGGGTTTACCGCCCTTGCCCGCGGGCAGGGGTTTGCCGCCCGGTCCCAGGCGCGCCGATGTATTGGCCGCGGCGTTGCGGGCAGGCTTGGCCGGGCCGTCGCCCGCGGGCTTGTCGCCCGATTTTTCCCAGGGCTTGCCGCCGGGCTTGCCGAATGGCTTGGCGCCCGGCTTGCCATAGGGCTTGTCACCCGGCTTTCCGCCCGGTTTGCCATAGGGCTTGTCGCCAGCCTTGCCTGCGGGTTTTCCGTAGGGCTTGTCACCCGGTTTGCCCGAGGGTTTGCCATAGGGCTTTGCGCCGGGCTTGCCTGCGGGCTTGTCGCTGCGTGGTTTGTCGCTGCGAGGCTTGGGGCTGTCGAAGCCGCGATGCACCTCGGGGTCCATCTCGCGCGGCTTGTCGCTGCGCGGTTTCGCCCCGTGGGATTTCATGCCTTCCGAACGGGCGGGTTTCGCGCCGTCGCGGGGCGCGCCGCCATGGGATTTGAAACCGGACGACTTGAAGCCTTCCGGCTTGGGGCCGGGCTTGAAGCCGGCGGGTTTCGCGGGGCGGGGGCGATCCTCGTCCGCGCGGGCGGGTTTCGGCTGGTGCGATTTGACGGCCGCGGACTTCGGCGCAGCCTCTGCGGGGGGCAGACGGTCCGGCACATCGGCCCAGGCTGCTGCCTCGGCCGGGGGCGGCGCGCGGCGTGCGGGCGCGGGACGCTCGGGACGTTCGGCGCGGTCTGCGCCGCGATGGGGTTTGCGCTCGCCACGGTCTTCACGCGGAGGCGGGGCAACGCGCGGCATCGAGGCGAGGTCAGGGGCGGTGTCCATCACCACGACCTTTGCGCCGCCATCCAGCGCCGCATCGGGGCCAAGCGCCTTGAGGAAACCGGGCAGCGCCTCGGCCAGCAGTTCGACATAGGTTTCATCGGCCTGCACGCGGATCGCGCCGATATCGTCGCGGGTGATGTCGCCCGCCTTGCAGAGCGTCGGCAGCAGCCAGCGCGCCTCGGCGCGTTCATTGGCGCCGACCGACAGGCGCAGCCATTTCGACGGCCCGAACGTCTTGCGCGGGGCGGCGTCGCGCTTGCGTTCCGGGCGGACATCGGGATCCGGCAGTTCCTCGGGTGCGGAATGTTTACTGTAGTAGAGGCGCAGGTAAGCGCCCGCGATCTGCTCAGGCGTATAGGTGGTCGTGATGCGCGCGACGAAATCCTCTTCGCCCTCGTTCAGCGGTTCCAGCCAGACCGGATCGTTGATCAGGCGTTCCTCATCCTTGGCGCGCACCTCGTCTGCCGATGGCGGCAGCGCCCATTCGGCGGTGATCTTGGCGAATTTCAGCAGCCGGTCCGCCTTGGCGCGGGTCTTGGGCGTGACCACCAGCGCCGAGACGCCCTTGCGCCCGGCGCGGCCCGTCCGGCCCGAGCGGTGCATCAGCGTTTCCGAATTGCTGGGCAGGTCGGCATGGATCACCAGTTCGAGGTTCGGCAGGTCGATGCCGCGCGCCGCCACGTCGGTGGCCACGCAGACGCGGGCGCGCCCGTCGCGCATCGCCTGCAGCGCATGGGTGCGTTCGGCCTGGCTGAGCTCGCCCGACAGGGCCACGACCGAAAAGCCGCGATTGGCGAAACGCGCGACCAGCCGCGATACGGTGGCGCGGGTGTTGCAGAAGACGATCGCATTCTGCGCCTCGTAGTAGCGCAGCAGGTTGATGATCGCGCCCTCGGTGCCGTCATAGGCTGCGGTCAGCGCGCGGTATTCGATATCGGCGTGCTGTGTCGCGCCCGTGGTGGTGGCGACGCGCACGGCATTGTCCTTGAGGTATGTCTTGGACAGTTCCGCGATGCCGCGCGGCACGGTGGCCGAAAACATCAGCGTGCGCCGCGTCTCGGGCGCTTCCGACAGGATGAATTCCAGATCGTCCTTGAAGCCCAGGTCCAGCATCTCGTCGGCCTCGTCCAGAACGACGGCGCGGATCTGGCCAAGGTCGATGGAGCCGCGCATGATATGGTCGCGCAAGCGGCCGGGTGTCGCCACCACGATATGCGCGCCACGGTCCAGCGCGCGACGCTCGTCCCGCATGTCCATGCCGCCCACGCAAGAGGCCATGACGACGCCCGCATCCTGATAGAGCCACTGGAATTCGCGTTTCACCTGCAATGCCAGTTCGCGCGTCGGCGCGATGATCAGCGCCAGGGGGGCTGCGGCGGGGGGCAGGACATGGCTTTCGCCCAGCAGGGTCGGTGCGATGGCCAGGCCAAAGCCCACGGTCTTGCCCGATCCGGTCTGCGCCGACACCAGCAGATCGGCCTCGACCAGGTCGGGGCGCATCATTTCGATCTGGACGGGGGTCAGCTCTGCATAGCCGCGCCGCTCCAGCGCGTCGGCCAGAGGTTTCGTGGTCGGGTAGGGCAGGGTCATGCAATCACTCGGGTCATTGGGCGCGGGCAGCGGGACGGGAGGTTCCGCGACCGGGGGCGCCCGTGTCATTGGTGGGGGAAGGGTTGGTCAAGCGCTGGGCCTTACTGCCTTCGATCAGGAATGTATAGCGCAATCGTGGCGCGGGCGACAGGACAAAGGGCGCTGTGCCCCCACGGCGCCGGGACACTGTGTCATGCCGTCGGCTCAAAGAGGTACGGCGCGTCATGGGAATTGATGGGACGGCATCTCGGCGCAAGGCCCGATGGGTGGGGTGACACCGCCATCAAAACGAATCACTTCATCGGGAATTTACGGATTTCCCGTTGAATCATCCGTGTTCTCGGGTGTTCTTGCCCCGGCAAACGCCCCTGCAGGCCGGGATTTTTGACCGTTCTGCGGATCGGACCAGAAAACTTTGGGAATTCATGGGCTGGTGTGCGGAATTGCCGGAACATCTAGATATTGTGCCTTGGTGTCGAAAGGTCGCAACTTGATGTGGTCTTGCCCGGCAAAACTGGGCTAGATGTTGTTTTTCAAGGGCTTTGAGAACAAGATCATGTGGGTTTCGGCGCAAGATTTTAGTTGCGTACCATGATTTCCCATACTATCCATGGAAACACGATGAGGACGGGATAAATAAGGGGCACCCAAGACCCCGAACCAAATCCCAAGTCAGGTTTCATACAGGCCCCGCTTTCATCGAACCAAGAGATCCGGCGCGCGAGCGAGCAGACATCCCCCCAGGTGGCGCGCGCAGTCGGACACCCCGCTAGGCGGGACGAGGGCGGCGGATTGGGCAGTGGCAGCAGCTCAATCCGCCGTTTTCCGTTCAAAGGGCAGATTTTTTCCGGGGGGACAGGTCAGAGGGATCACGGGACAGTGGTTCGCAGGTTCAGAGGCGAGAGCCAGCACAAGGTTGATGGAAAGGGGCGGGTGTCTATCCCGGCCCTGTTTCGTCGTGTGCTGGAGGCTGGCGATCCGAACTGGACCGAAGGGCTGAACCCCGAGTTGGTCATCGTCTATGGCGATCACCGCCGCAAGTTCCTGGAATGCTACACGATGGAGGCGATTGCCGAGGTCGACGCCAAGATCGCCGCGCTGCCGCGTGGCGGCATGCAGCGCAAGATGCTGGAGCGGATGTTCCACGGGCAATCCTACCCTACCTCGGTCGACGAGACCGGTCGCATCGTGCTGCCCGCCAAGCTGCGCGCCAAGATCGGGATCGAGGACGAGGCGTTCTTCATCGCCGCAGGCGATACTTTCCAGATATGGAAGCCCGAAACCTACGAGACCGAAGAACTGGCCCGCGCCGAGGCCTGGCTTGACGAGTTGCCCGAGGATTTCGATCCGCTCATCTATCTGGATAATGCGAAAGGGGATTGAGCCATGGCCGCTGCCGCGCCAACCCCGTCCGATGCCCCCCATATCCCCGTTCTGTTGCGTCCGCTGCTGAAGGCGGTGGCCCCTGTCACGGGGGTCTGGCTGGATGGCACCTTTGGTGCGGGCGGCTATACGCGCGGCCTGCTTGATGCGGGGGCGGACAAGGTGATCGCGGTGGATCGCGATCCGCTGGCCTTCCGGATGGCCGCCGATTGGGCCGGGGCTTACGGCGACCGGATCGAGATGGTCGAGGGTGTGTTTTCGCGCATGGACGACTATGCGCAGGATCTGGACGGTGTGGTGCTGGATCTTGGGGTCTCGTCGATGCAGCTGGACATGGCCGAGCGGGGCTTTTCCTTCATGAAGGACGGCCCCTTGGACATGCGCATGAGCCAGTCCGGCCCCTCGGCCGCCGATATCGTCAATACCGCCGATGAGGGTGTGATCGCCGATATCCTGTTTCACTATGGCGAGGAACGCGCCAGCCGCCGCATCGCGCGTGCGATCCTCAAGGCGCGGGCCGAGGCACCGATCACCACCACGCTGCAACTGGCGGGCCTGATTGAGAAATGCCTGCCGCGCGCCAAGCCGGGGCAATCGCACCCCGCGACCCGCAGTTTTCAGGCGCTGCGCATTGCCGTGAACGATGAATACCGCGAATTGGCGAATGGTCTGGCCGCCGCCGAACGCGCGCTCAAGCCCGGTGGCAAGCTGGCTGTCGTGACCTTTCATTCGATCGAGGACCGGATGGTCAAGCGCTTCTTGCAGGCCCGCAGCGGCACTGCCGGGCGCGCCAACCGCTATGCCCCGCAAGAGGCTGAAACCGACGCGCAATTTACCCAGACCACGCGCAAGGCCATCGGCCCCGATGATCAGGAACTGGCCGAAAACCCGCGTTCGCGCAGCGCCAAGCTGCGCGTGGCGATCCGTACCGATGCCCCCGCAGGGGCCACCGACCCCGCCGCGCTGGGCATGCCGATGATCAAGGGAGAGTTCTGAGATGCGTTCCGTCCTGTTCGTGCTGACGGCCTGTGCCGTGATCGGGTTGGCCTTCTGGGCCTACCGCGAGAATTACCGCACCCAGCAGGCCCTGGACGTGACCGAACAATTGCAGCGCGAAATCCGCGACTCGCGGGCGCGCCTGTCGGTGCTGCGCGCCGAATGGGCCTATCTGAACCGGCCTGAACGGCTGCGCGACCTTGCGGATCTGAACTTTGACAGCCTCGGCCTGATGCCGATGGCCCCCGAACAGTTCGGGCGGATCGACCAGGTGGCCTTTCCCATCGCCGAGGAAGGTTTCCTGCCGATCACCGATCCGATCGAAGTGTCCAGCATGGAGGCCCGGCCATGATCCGCACACCGCTGCGCCCTCTGGCCCGCGTTCTTGAAGCCCGCGCCAAGGGGGAAAACCCCGACGCGATCGAGCGCGAGAACCTGCGCCTGCGCCACGAGGAAATGCGCGACCGTGCCCGCAGCCGCGCCGAAGGGCGCTTGCTGGTGCTGGGTGTGCTGTTCGTCTGCGCCTTCACGATGGTGGGGGCGCGCATGGGCCTTCTGGCTGCCTCCGAGCCGTCAGAGCCGCGCGCCAGTGCCGCCGGCGCCGAGATCGAGGCGCTGCGCGCCGATATCGTCGACCGGCAGGGCCGGGTGCTGGCCACGAACCTTGAAACCTATTCGCTTTATGCCCAGCCGCCGCAGATGATCGACCCCGAACATGCCGCGACCGAGCTTGCGCGCATCTTCCCCGATCTGGACCGCGACAGGCTGATCCAGGATTTCACCGGCACGCGCAAGTTCCTGTGGATCAAGCGCCGCCTCAGCCCCGAACAGCGCCAGGCCGTGCATGATATCGGCGATCCGGGTCTTTTGTTCGGGCCGCGCGACATGCGGCTTTATCCCAATGGCCGGCTTGCCGCGCATGTGCTGGGCGGGGCCGGTTTCGGCCGCGAGGGTGTGCATGCCGCCGAGGTGATCGGCGTGGCGGGCGTCGAGCGGCAGTTCGACGAGCAGCTGCGCGATCCCGCGCGGGCCAGCAAGCCGCTGGAATTGTCGCTGGACCTGACGATCCAGGCGGCCACCGAAGAGGTGCTGTTGGGCGGCATGCGCCTGCTGAACGCCAAGGGTGCGGCCGCCGTGCTGATGGATGTGCACACGGGCGAGGTGATCTCGATCGCCTCATTGCCCGATTTCGACCCCAACGACCGCCCCGCACCGCCCACGCAGGGCCGCCCCGATGACAGCCCGCTCTTCAACCGTGTGGTGCAGGGGGTCTACGAGCTGGGATCGACCTTCAAGATCTTCACCGTCGCCCAGGCGCTGGAACTGGGGATGGTCACGCCCGACACGATCATCAACACCAAGTCCCCGATGACATGGGGCCGCCACCGGATCAGCGATTTCCGCAACTATGGCCCGGAACTGACCGTGTCCAAGGTGATCGAGAAATCCTCGAACGTGGGCACTGCGCGCATCGCGATCGAGATCGGCGCAGAGCGTCAGCGCGATTTCCTGGGCCAGCTTGGCCTGCTGGAGACCACAAAGTTCGAGATGGTCGAGGCCCGCGGCGGCCGTCCGCTGCTGCCGCCGCGCTGGTCGGAACTGTCGACGATGACCATTTCCTACGGTCACGGCATCTCGGCCACGCCGCTGCACCTGGCTGCGGCTTATGCCACGATGGTAAATGGCGGCACTCGGGTGGAACCCACGCTGCTTAAACAGGACGGGCCGCAATTCGGGGCGCGCGTCATCTCGGAAAAGACATCCGAACAGCTGCGCCGCATGCTGCGCCTGACGGTCAGCCAGGGCACCGCCAGCTTTGGCGAGGTGCCGGGCTATGCGGTGGGCGGCAAGACCGGCAGCGCCGACAAGCCGCGCATCGACGGGCGCGGTTACGAGACGGACAAGGTTCTGGCGACCTTTGCCGCGACCTTTCCCGCGCATGATCCCAAGTATGTGCTGATCGTGACACTGGACGAGGCGGTCGAGACATCGGGCTCCGAGCCGCGCCGCACCGCTGGCTGGACCGCCGTGCCCGTCGCCGCCGAGGTGATCCGCCGCGTGGCCCCCTTGCTGGGCCTGCGCCCCGAGATTGAACCGGCCGAATTGACTGGTATAACGCTGACATCAAACTGAGACGCGACGCGCAGGGGTATCGGGTGGGGCAGGCAAAATCATTGGCGCAGCTTGGCCTGACCGCCAAATCCGGGCGCGATGCGCAGATCACGGGCCTGGCCGTGGATAGCCGCGAGGTGCGCGCGGGCACCCTTTTCGCGGCCCTTCCGGGCACACGCGTGCATGGCGCGTCCTTCATTCCGACGGCGCTGGCGCAGGGCGCGACCGCCATCCTGACCGATGCGGAAGGCGCGCGTCTGGCCGCCGATAAGCTGGCGGCTTCCGATGCGGCGCTGGTCGTGGTCGAGGACCCGCGCCAGGCGCTGGCCTGCGCCGCGGCCCTGTGGTTCGGGGCGCAGCCCGCCACGATGGTGGCCGTGACCGGCACCAACGGCAAGACATCCGTGGCGACCTTCACCCGCCAGATCTGGGAGGAGATGGACCTTGCCGCCGTGAACCTCGGCACCACCGGGGTCGAGGGCGCGTATGAAGCCCCGCTGCGCCATACCACGCCCGAGCCGATCACCCTGCACCGCGTTCTGGCGCAGGCCGCCGCCGCGGGCGTGACCCATGCGGCGATGGAGGCCTCAAGCCATGGTCTGGCCCAGCGGCGTCTTGACGGGGTGCATCTGCGGGCTGCGGGCTTTACCAACCTGACCCAGGATCATCTGGATTATCACGCTGATTTTGCAGACTATTTCAATGCAAAGGCGGGGCTTTTCGCCCGTGTCCTCGGGGTGGATGGCACGGCGGTGATCAATGTCGATGACAGTCGCGGCATGGATATGGCCAATGTGGCGCGCACCCGCGGGCAGGAGGTCATCACCGTGGGCCGCCGCGACGGGGCCGATCTACAACTGGTCTCGCAACGCTTCGATGCCACGGGGCAGACGATCCTGTGCCGGTTTCGCGGAAAAACCTACAGCGCCGACCTTGCGCTTCTGGGCGGATTTCAGGCCGAGAATGTGCTTGTCGCGGTGGGGCTGGTCATCGCCTGCGGGGCCGATCCCGACCGGGTGTTCGAGACGCTGCCGCATATGGGCACGGTGCGCGGGCGGATGCAGCTTGCGGCCACGCGCACCAATGGGGCAGCGGTCTTTGTCGATTACGCGCATACGCCAGATGCGGTGGCCACGGCCCTCAGGGCGATGCGCCCGCATGTGATGGGCCGGCTGATCGCCATCGTCGGCGCGGGCGGCGATCGCGACACCACCAAGCGGCCCCTGATGGGGGCGGCGGCGGCGGCGCATGCCGATGCGGTGATCGTGACCGATGACAATCCGCGCTCCGAGGATCCGGCGGCCATTCGCGCGGCGGTTCTGTCCGGCATCCCCGAGGATGCGCGCGCCCATGTGCAGGAGGTCGGCGACCGGGCCGAGGCGATCCTGCGCGGGGTCGCGGCCCTTGGTCCGGGCGATGCGCTGCTGATCGCGGGCAAGGGGCATGAGACCGGGCAGACCGTGGGCGACATGGTGCTGCCCTTCGACGATGTGGAACAGGCCAGCATGGCGGTGGCCGCCCTGGACGGGAGGCTGGCATGACCCTGTGGACCGCAGCCGAGGCGGTGGCCGCCACAGGTGGCAAGACCACGGGCGACTGGCAGGCAGGTGGCGTATCCATCGACACGCGCACGATCCGGCCCGGCGATCTGTTCGTGGCGCTCAAGGCGGCGCGGGACGGGCATGATTTCGTGGCGCAGGCGCTAGCCAAGGGGGCAGCGGCGGCACTGGTCACGCACCGGCCCGATGATGTGGCTGAAGATGCGCCGCTGCTGATCGTGCCGGACGTGCTGCGCGCGCTGGAGGATCTGGGCCGCGCGGCGCGGGCGCGCACCAGGGCGCGGGTGATCGCCGTGACCGGATCGGTCGGCAAGACCTCGACCAAGGAGATGCTGCGCTGCGTGCTGTCAGGGCAGGGGCGCACCCATGCGGCCGAGGCCAGCTACAACAACCATTGGGGTGTGCCGCTGACACTGGCGCGGATGCCCGTCGATACCGAATTCGCGGTGATCGAGATCGGGATGAACCATCCCGGCGAGATCGCGCCGCTGGCGCAGATGGCCCGGCCCCATGTGGCAATGGTGACCATCGTGGCCGCCGCCCATCTCGAGGCTTTCGAGAATATTGAGGGTATCGCCCATGAGAAAGCCTCGATCCTGACCGGGCTGGAGCCGGGGGGCGTCGCGGTTCTGAACGGGGATCTGGACACCTCGGGGATCCTGCTGGACTGGGCCAGACGCCACGCCGCGCGCACCATCACCTTTGGCGAGGCGCCGCGCGTGCATCACCGCGTGACCGACATCACGCTGCGCGACCAGACCAGCGTGGTGCATGGCCGCGCCTGGCGTCGCCAGGTCCTGTTCAAGGTGCAGGCGCCGGGGCGGCATTTCGCGGTGAATGGCATGGGCGTTCTGGCCGTGGCCCATGCGCTGGGTCTTGATCCGGTGATGGCAGCCAATGACCTTGGCCAGTGGGAGCCGCCCGCAGGGCGCGGCACGCGCGAACGCTACATGCTGGATCCGCTGAGCGATGATCTTTACTTCGACCTGATCGACGATGCCTTCAACGCCAATCCCACCTCGATGGCGGCCTCGCTCGAGGTGCTGGCCGCCGCGGCACCCCGCGACGGTCTGGGCCGTGTGCGGCAGGGCCGGCGCATCGCCGTGCTGGGCGACATGCTGGAACTGGGCGAGGACGAGGCCGTGATGCACAAAGGGCTGGCCGATCTGCCCTCCATGGCCAAGCTGTCGCTGATCCATTGCGTCGGCCCGCGCATGCGCCACCTGTGGGAGGCACTGCCGCAGGCCAAGCGTGGCGAATGGGCCGAAACCGCCGACACGCTGGCCGCGCGCGCCCACCGTCTGGTCGATGCGGGGGATATCCTGCTGGTGAAAGGGTCCAAGGGCAGCAAGGTCAGCCTGGTGGTTGACGCGCTGCGCAAACTGGGCCATCCCGCGCCGCAAGCAGACAAGGGGACAGAGTAATGTTGTATTGGTTGACCGCGCTGTCGGACGGGGGGGATTTCTTCAACCTCTTTCGGTATATCACCTTCCGGGCCGGCGGGGCCTTCATGACCGCGCTGATCTTCGGCTTCCTGTTCGGGCGGCCGCTGATCAATGTGCTCAGGCGCCGGCAGGGCAAGGGTCAGCCGATCCGCGAGGACGGACCGCAGGGTCATTTCGTCAAGGCGGGTACACCCACCATGGGTGGCTTGCTGATCGTGGGCGCGCTCTTGACCTCGACACTTCTCTGGGCGCGGCTGGACAACCCGTTCGTCTGGATCGTGCTCTTCGTCACCATGTCCTTTGCCGCCATCGGCTTTGCGGATGATTACGCCAAGGTGTCCAAGCAGAACACGCGCGGCGTGCCGGGCAAGGTGCGCATGGCGCTGGGCCTGCTGGTCGCGGCCATCGCGGGATATTGGGCGGCGCAGTACCATCCCGAGGCGCTGACCAACAAGCTGGCCTTTCCGGTCTTCAAGGAAACGCTGCTGAACCTGGGGTTCCTCTTCGTGCCTTTCGCGATGATCGTGATCGTGGGCGCGGCCAATGCGGTGAATCTGACCGACGGTCTGGACGGGCTTGCCATCATGCCGGTGATGATCGCATCCGGCACGCTGGGCGTGATTGCCTATGCGGTGGGGCGCGTCGATTTCACCGAATACCTGGATGTGCATTATGTCCCCGGCACCGGCGAAATCCTTGTCTTCGTGGCCGGTCTGATTGGCGGGGGCCTCGGCTTTTTGTGGTATAACGCACCGCCCGCGGCGGTGTTCATGGGCGACACGGGCTCGCTTGCGCTGGGCGGCGCGCTGGGCGCGATCGCGGTATCCACCAAGCACGAGATCGTGCTGGCCATCGTCGGCGGCCTTTTCGTGGTCGAGGCCTTGAGCGTGATCATTCAGGTGCTCTACTTCAAGCGCACCGGCAAGCGCGTGTTCCTGATGGCCCCGATCCATCACCACTACGAGAAAAAGGGCTGGGCGGAATCGACCATCGTGATCCGCTTCTGGATCATCTCGCTGATCCTGGCGATGATCGGTCTGGCCACGCTGAAAGTGCGCTGATGGGCGCAGCCGGTGGCCCTGTCGGTGACGGGGGCGCCTTGGCGGTGGGCATCGGACCGATCACGGTATCAGTGCTGCGGTCGACATTGGAAAAACGGGGCGCTGCGGCGCAAGAGAAGGAACGCAGGTCATGATTCCGGTGCGCGGACATGAGGGGCAGAAACTGGCCGTGCTGGGCCTTGGCCGGTCGGGGCTGGCCACGGCGCGCAGCCTTGCGGCGGGTGGGGCGGAACCGATCTGCTGGGATGACAACGCCAGCGCCCGCGACAAGGCCGAGGCCGAGGGTTTCACGATCCGCGACCTGTCCCGAGCGGGCGCCTTCGACGACATCGCCAGCCTGATCGTCAGCCCCGGCATTCCGCATCTTTATCCCGAACCCAACCGGGTGATCCGCGCCGCCTACGAGGCGGGCGTGCCGGTGGACAACGATATCGGGCTCTTCTTCCGCTCGCTGGCCGTAGCGGAATGGGATGATTTCGACACCGCGCCGCGTGTCGTGGCGATCACCGGGTCGAACGGGAAATCCACGACCTCGGCGCTGATCCACCACATTCTGGAACAGGCGGGCCGCGAGGCGCAACTTGCGGGCAATATCGGGCGCGGGGTGCTGGATATCGACCCGCCGGGTGACGGGGGCGTGGTGGTTCTGGAACTGTCCAGTTACCAGACCGATCTGGCCCGCGCGCTGACGCCGGATGTGGCGGTCTTTACCAACCTCAGCCCTGATCACCTGGACCGGCATGCCGGGATGGGCGGCTATTTCGCGGCCAAGCGCCGACTTTTCGCGGAAGGCGGGCCGGACCGGGCGGTGATCGGCGTGGATGAGGTCGAAGGTCTTTATCTGGCCGATCAGCTGTCCGAAGGGCCCGCCGACGACCGCGTGATCCGTGTCTCTGCCGCGCGCAAGCTGTCGGGGCCGGGCTGGGTCGTCTTTGCGCGCAAGGGGTTTCTGGCCGAATGGCGCAAGGGCAAGCAGGTGGCGGCCATCGACCTGCGCCCCATGCAGGGCTTGCCCGGCGCGCATAATCACCAGAACGCCTGCGCGGCCTATGCCGCCTGCCGCACGCTGGGCCTTGCGCCGCGGGTGATCGAGGCGGGGCTGGCCAGTTATCCCGGCCTGCCGCATCGCAGCCAGACCATCGCCGAGGCGGGTGGCGTGCGTTATGTCAACGACAGCAAGGCCACCAATGTGGACAGCGCCGCCAAGGCGCTGGCGGCCTTTGACAAGGTGCGCTGGATCTGTGGCGGGCTGGAGAAAGAGGGCGGGCTGGACGGCTTGCGCGCCTCGCTCGGGTCCGTGGTCAAGGCCTATGTGATCGGGCGCGAGGCGGCGGGTTTCGCGCTGCAACTTCCCGAGATCGCGACGGAAGTCTGCACCACGATGGAGGCGGCCGTCGCCCGCGCCATGGCCGAGGCCGAGCCGGGCGAGGTGGTGCTGCTGGCCCCGGCGGCGGCCAGTTTCGACCAATACGACAACTTCGAGAAACGCGGCGAGGATTTCGCGGCACGGGTCAAGGCGGCGTTGAAGGGGTAAGCTCGTGCCCCCGCGCGGAGCCAAGCTGCGTAGCACCGCCGCGCGATCGCCGACCCGCCCCCCGGGGCGGCGATTTGGTTGCCAGATTGCGCAGGATTGCCGTTCGAAGACAGGGCAACCATAAACCGCCCCGAACAAGCCTCGCATCGCCACCCCGCGTGTCGGCGATCGCGCGGGCTTACCCCCGCGCCGCGATATCGCGGCCTGCGGCGACGGCGCTGGACCAGGCCCACTGGAAATTGTAGCCGCCCAGCCAGCCTGTCACATCCACGGCCTCGCCGATGAAATAGAGGCCCGGTACGGTCTTGGACATCATGCTCTGCGAGGACAGGCCGTCGGTATCGACCCCGCCCAATGTGACTTCGGCGGTGCGGTAGCCTTCGGATCCGGTGGGGGTCAGCGCCCATCCGCTCAGCCGGTCCGCCAGTGTGCGCAGCTTGGCGTCGTTCTGATCCGCCAGGTTGCCTGTCAGCGCCCATTCAGCCGCCAGATGATCGGCCAGCCGCGCGGGCAGCATCTGTGCCAGCACGGTCTGCATCTGGCGTTTGCCTCTGGCCTGCCGCTGGGTGCGCAGCGCCTCATAGGGGTCGGCGCCGGGCATCAGGTTGACGGTGACGCTCTCGCCCTCGACCCAGTAGCTTGAGATTTGCAGGATCGCGGGACCGGACAGGCCGCGATGGGTAAAAAGCATAGCCTCGGCAAAGCTGGTCTGCCCGCAGGCAGCGGTCACGGGTGTCGCTACACCCGCCAGCGGGGCGAAACGCTCGGGCTGGAAGGTCAGCGGCACAAGGGCGGGGCGCGTGTCGGTCACCGCATGGCCGAACTGGCGCGCGATGTCATAGGCCAGGCCCGTCGCGCCCATCTTGGGGATCGACTTGCCGCCCGTGGCCACGATCAGGTTGGCGGCTTGCACCACGACCTGCCGCCCGTCACGCTCCAGCGTCGCGGCGAAGCCCGCGCCATCGCGGGCAACCGACAGCACCGCCGTGGACAGCCACAGATCCGCGCCTGCATCCTTCATCTCGGCCAGCAGCATCGCCACGATATCCTTGGCCGAATGGTCGCAGAACAACTGCCCCAGCGTCTTTTCATGCCAGGCGATGCCGTGGCGCGCCACCAGGTCCAGAAAATCCCACTGCGTATAGCGTTTCAGGGCGGATTTGCAGAAATGCGGGTTGCGGCTGATGAAATTGGCGGGGCTTGCGTGCATGTTGGTGAAGTTGCATCGCCCCCCGCCCGAAATACGGATCTTTTCGCCAGGTGCCTTGGCGTGATCCACGACAAGGACCCGCCCGCCCGCATGGGCGGCGGCCATCAGCCCCGCGGCCCCGCCACCAAGGATCAGCGTGTCAACCTTCATGGACGGGCAGGTGGCGCGAATTGCCCGTCAAGGCAAGGGGATAAGGCTTTCATTGCGGATATTTTCGCGCTACACTCAGCGTCAGACCCCGGAAAGGGGCGATGTTCGAGGCAGTGTACGGCGGTAATCCATGACAGAGATGGTCTATGGCTCGGTTCCGGTCAGGAACGCGGAGCCTGTTCTTCCCAAATGGTGGCGCACCATCGACCGCTGGTCGATGTCCTGCATCCTGATGCTGTTCGGGATCGGGTTGCTGCTGGGTTTTGCCGCTTCGCCGCCGCTGGCCTCGAAGAACGGTCTGGCGCCCTTCCACTATGTCGAACGTCAGGCGATGTTCGGCGGTCTGGCGCTGGCCGCGATGTTCCTGACCTCGATGATGTCGCCGCTGCTGGTGCGCCGGCTTGCCGTCATCGGCTTTCTGGTCGCCTTCATCTCGCTGATCGGGTTGCCCTTCTTCGGCACCGATTTCGGCAAGGGCGCGATGCGGTGGTATTCGCTGGGTTTTGCCAGCGTGCAGCCTTCCGAATTCCTCAAGCCCGGTTTCATCGTCGTCGCCGCGTGGATGCTGGCCGCCGGACAAGAGATCAACGGCCCTCCGGGGCGGCTGTGGTCGCTGATGCTGGCCGCGGCCATCGTGCTGCTTCTGGCGTTTCAGCCCGATTTCGGGCAGGCCGCGCTGATCCTGTTCGGCTGGGGCGTGATGTATTTCGTGGCCGGCGCGCCGATGGTGCTGCTGGTGGCCATTGCCGGGCTTGTCGTGCTGGGCGGCACCTTCGCCTATGAGAATTCCGAGCATTTCGCCCGCCGCATCGACGGGTTCCTGACCCCCGAGGTCGATCCGCGCACGCAGCTTGGCTATGCCACGAACGCGATCCAGGAGGGCGGATTCTTCGGCGTCGGCGTTGGCGGTGGCGAGGTGAAATGGTCGCTGCCCGATGCGCATACCGATTTCATCATCGCGGTCGCGGCCGAGGAATACGGCCTGATCCTGGTGCTGTGCATCATCGCGCTTTACGCCAGCGTGGTCGTGCGCTCGCTTCTGCGGCTGATGCGTGAACGCGATCCCTTCATCCGCCTGGCAGGCACCGGCCTTGCCTGCATGTTCGGCGTGCAGGCGCTGATCAACATGGGCGTGGCGGTGCGGCTGCTGCCGGCCAAGGGCATGACGCTGCCCTTCGTCAGCTATGGCGGATCCTCGCTGATCGCGGGGGGTATTGCCGTGGGCATGCTGCTGGCCTTCACCCGCACCCGTCCGCAGGGCGAGATCGGAGACATCCTGAGGGGGCGGATCAGATGAACCGCGACGCGCCCCTTCTGGTCATCGCGGCGGGCGGCACCGGCGGGCACATGTTCCCGGCCCAGTCCCTGGCCGAGGTGATGCTGCGGCGCGGATGGCGCGTGAAGCTGAGCACGGACGCGCGCGGCGCGCGCTACACGGGCGGCTTTCCCCATTCCGTCGAGGTCGAACAGATCGCCAGCGCCACTTTCGCGCGCGGCGGCATCCTGGCCAAGACCATGGTGCCCTTCCGCGTGCTGGGCGGCGTTCTGGGCGCGGTCTGGCGGATGCGGGGCGATCGGCCCGCGGCGGTGGTGGGTTTCGGCGGATACCCTGCGATTCCGGCCGTGGCGGCGGCGACGCTTCTGCGGTTGCCGCGCATGATCCATGAACAGAACGGCGTGCTGGGCCGGGTGAACCGGCTGTTCGCGCCGCGCGTCCACAAGGTCGCCTGCGGGACATGGCCTACCGACCTGCCCGCCGGGGTCGAAGGCGTGGACGTGGGCAACCCGGTGCGCGCCGCCGTGCTGGAACGGGCCGGGGCCGGTTACATCGCGCCCGGCGATTATCCCATGTCGCTTCTGGTGATCGGCGGCAGCCAGGGCGCGCGCATCCTGTCGGATGTCGTGCCCGCGGCGGTGGCGGCCCTGCCGGATGCGGTGCGCCGGAACCTGCGCGTCAGCCACCAGGCCCGCGCCGAGGATGTCGCGCGGGTCGAACAGGCCTATGCCGAGGCCGGTATCAGTGCCGAGGTCAAACCCTTCTTCCAGGACGTGCCCCGCCGGATCAGCGAGGCGCAGCTGGTGATCAGCCGTGCCGGTGCATCCAGCGTGGCCGACCTCAGCGTGATCGGGCGCCCCTCGATCCTGATCCCCTTCGCCGCGGCGACCGCCGATCACCAGACCGCCAATGCGCGCGGGCTGGTCGCGGCCGGTGCCGCGATCCTGATCCCCGAAAGCCGGCTGGATACCCAGGTTCTGGCCGAACAGATGATGCTGGTGCTGGACAATCCGCAAGGCGCCGAGGATATGGCCCGCGCGGCGCTGTCCTGCGCGCGGCCCGATGCGGCGCAGACCCTGGCCGACATGGTCGAGGCGCTGGCCGAGGCCCACAAGACCCCGAAAGGCGCAAGATGAACGCGGCAACCAAACTTCCCGGCGACGTAGGTCCCATCCATTTCGTGGGCATCGGCGGCATCGGCATGTCCGGCATCGCCGAGGTGCTGCTGAACCATGGCTATAAGGTGCAGGGCTCGGACCAGAAGACCACCAAGATCACCGACCGGCTGGCGGGTCTGGGCGCCACGATCTTCGAGGGGCAGGCGGCGGAAAATCTGGCGGGAGCGCAGGTCGTCGTCATCTCGAGCGCGATCAAGCCGGGCAATCCCGAACTGGATGAGGCGCGCCGCATGGGCCTGCCGGTCGTGCGGCGGGCCGAAATGCTGGCCGAGCTGATGCGGCTGAAATCCAACATTGCCATCGCGGGCACCCATGGCAAGACCACGACCACCACGATGGTGGCCGAGGTGCTGGTTGCCGGCGGCATCGACCCCACGGTGGTCAATGGCGGGATCATCCACGCCTATGGCTCGAATGCGCGGATGGGGCAGGGCGAGTGGATGGTGGTCGAGGCCGACGAGAGCGACGGCACCTTCAACCGGCTGCCCGCGACCATCGCCATCGTCACCAATATCGACCCTGAACACATGGAGCACTGGGGCGATTTCGAACGGCTGAAACAGGGGTTCCTTGATTTCGTCTCGAACATCCCGTTCTACGGCGTCGCCGTATGCTGCACCGATCATCCCGAAGTGCGCAGCCTTGTGGGGCGCATCACCGACCGGCGCGTGATCACCTATGGCTTCAACGCCCAGGCCGATGTGCGCGCGCTGAACCTGCGCTACGAGGCGGGGGTTGCGCATTTCGACATCGCCCTGCAGGCCGAGGATATCGTGATCGAGGGCTGCACCCTGCCGATGCCCGGCGATCACAACGTGTCGAACGCCTTGGCGGCGGTGGCCGTGGCGCGGCACCTTGGCATGAAGGGCGAAGGGATCCGCGGTGCGCTGGCGGCCTTCGGCGGCGTCAACCGGCGCTTCACCAAGGTGGGCGAAGTGGGCGGCGTGACCATCATCGACGATTACGGCCACCACCCGGTCGAGATCGCGGCCGTGCTGAAAGCCGCGCGCCAGGCCACGCAGGGCCGCGTGATCGCGGTGCATCAGCCGCATCGCTACACGCGCCTGTCCGCGCTGTTCGAGGATTTCTGCGGCTGTTTCAACGAGGCCGATGTCGTGGCCATCGCCGAGGTCTATGCGGCGGGCGAGGCGCCCATCGCGGGCGCCAGCCGCGATGACCTGGTGGCCGGGCTGATCCGGCACGGGCATCGCCACGCGCGGGCGGTAACGGATCAGGATGACCTGCTGCGCCTTGTGCGCGAACAGGCGCGGCCCGGCGACATGGTGGTCTGCCTGGGCGCGGGTACGATCAGCGCCTGGGCGAACAACCTGCCCGCGCGGCTGCAGGGCTGAGCGGGTGCGCCCGGTCCGCGCCGGCTGGTTCGCGCGGATGGGTTGCGTGATGGATATTTGGAGCAAGAAGAAACAGCGGGCGTGCTGCAGGAGGGCAAGCCATGGCTGACACCCTCAAGCGACGGATCGGGCCCGGCCTTCTGACCGCCTATGGCGTCGGCATCATGGTGGGCGCGGGCATCTATGTGCTGACCGGCGCCGCCGCCGGGGCGGCCGGTGTCTGGGCGCCGCTGTCCTTCGCGCTGGCGGCCATCGTCGCGGTGCCGACCGCGCTGAGCTTTGCCGAACTGGCGGCGCGCATTCCCGAGGCGGCGGGGGATTCATCCTATGTGGAGGTGGGGCTGCGCCGGCACTGGCTGGCCGTGGCGGTGGGGGCGGTCAATGTGATCGCGGGTGTCGTGGCGGCGGCGGCGGTCTTGCGTGGCGGCGTGGGCTATCTGACGTCGATCGTCGATGTGCCCTTCGCGCTGGGTGTCTTCGGGCTGGGGGCGGCGATGACGCTGATCGCGCTGGTGGGGGTGCTGGAAAGCCTGGCCTTTGCCGCCGTGATGACCGTGATCGAGGTGATCGGCCTCACGCTGGTGATCGGGGCGGGCTTTGCCGCGGCCCCTGTCGCGGAATGGTCCGCCCCGCCCGCGCCGGAATGGTCGGGCGTGGCTGCGGCGACGATCTTCGCCTTTTTCGCCTTCATCGGTTTTGACGACATGGTCAATATCGCCGAGGAGACCCGCGCGCCCGGACGCACCATGCCGCGGGCGATCCTGGGGGCGCTGGCGATCACGGGGCTTTTGTACATGCTGGTCTCGCTGGCCGCCGTCAGGGCCGTGCCGCGCGACGTGCTGGGCGCCTCGGAACGTCCTCTTGCGCTGGTCTGGGAGGCGGGGGCCGGAACATCGGCGGCCTTCCTTGCGGCCATCGCGGTGGCCGCGGCGCTGAACGGGGTGCTGGCGCAGATCGTGATGGCGGCGCGGGTGCTGTTCGGCCTGGGCAAACGCTCGCCCGGGTTCGCGGTCTTTCGCGCGGCGCATCCGCGTTTCGGCACGCCCGTTCTGGGCACGGTCGTGATCGGCGTGGCGGTTACGGCCTCGGCGCTGACCCTGCCGGTGGCGGTGCTGGCCGAGATCACCACCCAGGCCTTGCTGATCGTCTTCGCCATCGTCAATGCCGCGCTGATCGGGTTGAAACGCCGGGTGGCGGAGGGGCCTTTCGTGGTGCCCATGGCCGTGCCGGTGCTGGGGGTTCTGACCTGCGTGCTGACCCTCATGGCCTCTTTCGTGGAGGTGGCGCCATGAGCCTGTCGTTGGTTCTTGCCTGTCTCTGGGCCCTTGCGGCCAACATGGCCGCGATGATCCCCGCGCGCGACAATCACTGGCGGCGCGCCTTTGTGCTGATCGGCTTGGGTATTCCCCTTCTGGGCTATGTGACCTATGAGAACGGGCCTGTCATCGGCCTTTTGGTCATGATGGCGGGCATGAGCATGCTGCGCTGGCCGGTCATCTATCTTGGCCGCTGGATGCGCCGCCGGATGGAGAAGTGAGATGGCCCGACCCGACCGGATCGAGGGGCTGCGCGGCAGCCTGAGCGCAGGCAAGCCGCTGTCGGACCTGACATGGCTGCGTGTGGGCGGTCCGGCCGACTGGATCTACCAGCCAGCCGACACCGATGACCTGGCGCATTTCCTCGCGCAGCTCGATACCGATGTCGCGGTCTTTCCCATGGGCGTCGGCAGCAACCTGATCGTGCGCGATGGCGGGCTGCGCGCGGTGGTGATCCGCCTGGGGCGCGGCTTCAACGGGATCGAGATCGCGCAGGGTCGCGTCATCGCGGGGGCGGCGGCGCTGGATGCCCATGTGGCGCGGCGTGCGGCCGAGGCCGGGCTTGACCTGACCTTTCTGCGCACCATCCCCGGCAGCATCGGCGGTGCGGTGCGGATGAACGCGGGCTGCTACGGCGCTTACGTGGCCGATGTGCTGGTCGGGGTCGAGGCGGTGACCCGCGAGGGGCGCATCGTCACGCTGGACCGCGCGGCCTTGCAGCTGTCCTACCGGCAAAGCGTCCTGCCCGAGGGCTGGGTGCTGACCCGTGCCACATTCGCGGCGCCGTCGGGCGATCCCGCCGCCCTGGCCGCGCGGATGGACGACCAGATCGCGCGCCGCGACGCAAGCCAGCCCACGAAGGACCGCAGCGCCGGCAGCACCTTCCGCAACCCGGCCGGATTTTCCAGCACGGGCCGCGCCGATGACGTGCATGACCTGAAGGCCTGGAAGCTGATCGAGGACGCGGGCCTGCGCGGCGCGCGGCTGGGCGGCGCACAGATGAGCGAGATGCACGCCAATTTCCTGATCAACGCCGGGGGCGCCAGTGCCGCCGATCTGGAAAACCTTGGCGAATTGGTGCGAAAAAAGGTTTACGATTCAACCGGGATCACGCTAGAGTGGGAAATCATGAGGGTCGGCGAAACGACCCCTGCGAGCGGTTGACAGGCACTATCACACATAAGGGTCACTGACCCCTGAACAAAAGGGTCATTCAAGGCCCGGGATTCGAGGCACGGATTGGGTATGTCGGGCAGGACACCCCCCAAGGTTGCAGTATTGATGGGCGGCGCCTCGGCCGAGCGCGAGGTGTCGTTGTCATCGGGACGTGAATGCGCCGCGGCGCTGCAGGCCGAGGGCTATGAGGTGGTCACGCTGGATGCGGGCGCCGATCTGCCCGCGCGGCTGGCCGAGGTCGCGCCCGATGTTGTCTTCAACGCGCTGCATGGTCGCTGGGGTGAGGATGGATGCGTTCAGGGCCTGCTGGAATGGCTGCGTCTGCCCTATACCCATTCGGGTGTTCTGGCCTCTGCGCTGGCGATGGACAAGCAGCGCACCAAGGATATCTACCGCGCCGAGGGTCTGCCCGTGGTGCCCAGCGTGCTGGCCACGCAGGACCAGATCGCGGCCGCGCATCTGATGTCGCCGCCCTATGTAGTGAAACCCTTCGACGAAGGCTCATCCGTCGGCGTCGTGATCGTGCGCGAGGGCATGAACGCCCCCCGCCTGCCCGACGGGCTGCCCGATGTGCTGATGGTCGAGGCCTATGCGCCGGGCCGCGAGCTGACCGTGACCGTGATGGGCGACCGTGCCCTGGGCGTGACCGAGATCATCACCGATGGCTGGTATGATTACGATGCCAAGTACAAGCCGGGCGGATCGCGCCATGTCTGCCCCGCCGAATTGCCCGATGACATCACCGCGGCCTGCATGGATTACGCGTTGCGCGCGCATCATGCCCTGGGCTGCCGGGGTGTCACGCGGACCGATTTCCGCTGGGATGACGCGCGCGGGCCGGAGGGGCTGGTGCTGCTGGAGACCAACACGCAGCCGGGCATGACGCCCACGTCGCTGTCGCCGGAACATGCCGGGCTGATCGGCCTGAGCTTCGGGCAGTTCTGTGCCTGGATGGTGGAGGATGCATCATGCAACAGGTGACTCCGCGCCTTGATCCGGCGCCTTCGCGCTGGTCCTACCGGATGCAGCGGCTGATGCTGACGCCGCTTTATCGCAACCTGTTGCGGATCGGGGTGCCCTTCGTGATCGCCTTCGGGTCGGTCACGCTTTACATGTCCGACGATCAGCGCCGCGAGACCGTCGTGCAGGGATTTGTCGATCTGCGCGAGCAGTTCCAGACCCGGCCGGAATTCATGGTCAACCTGATGGCGATCGACGGCGCATCCAGCAGCGTGGCCGAAGATATCCGCGAGGTGCTGCAGCTGGATTTCCCGATCAGCAGTTTCGATCTGGAGCTGGAAGATATCCTGGCCCAGATCCGCGACCTGCCGCCGGTACAGGATGCCAGCCTGCGCGTCCGCTCGGGCGGGATCCTGCAGGTCGATGTGGTCGAGCGCAGCCCGGCCGTGGTCTGGCGCACTGCGCTGGGCCTTGAGGTGCTGGATGTCACGGGCGCGGTGATCGCGCCCGCCGCCTCGCGCGAGGCGTTCGCCGCCTTGCCGCTGATCGCGGGCGAGGGGGCGGATCGCCATGTGACCGAGGCGCTGGACCTTGTGCGCGCCGCAGGCCCGCTTGGCGCGCGGATGCGCGGCCTTGTGCGCGTGGGCGACCGGCGCTGGGATGTGGTCCTTGACCGCGAGCAGCGCATCCTTTTGCCCGAAGAAGGCCCGGTGCAGGCGCTGGAGCGCGTGATCGCCATGGGGCAGGTCCACGAGATGCTGGAGCGCGACCTGTCCGTCGTGGACATGCGCCTGAGCCAGCGGCCCACCATCCGGATGAACCCTGCCGCTGTCGAACAGTGGCGCGAATTGCAGACAACTCATGCAGGGATTGCAAGACAATGATCGAGCTTTATGAAAGCCAGCGCGCCATGCGGAACATGCGCCGCGCCGCCATGCAGCGCGGCGTCGTGGCCATTCTTGACGTGGGCAGCTCGAAGATCGGATGCCTGGTTCTGCGCTTTGACGGGGCCGATCGCGGGATCGAGGTCGAAGGCGTCGGGCCGATGGCGGGGCAGGCGGGGTTCCGGGTGATCGGGGCGGCGACCACGCGGTCGCGCGGCGTCCGCTTCGGCGAGATCCACGCCATGCAGGAGACAGAGCGCGCGATCCGCACCGCGGTGCAGGCGGCGCAGAAGATGGCCAATATCCGCGTCGATCACGTGATCGCCTGTTTCTCGGGCGGGGCGCCGCGCAGCTATGGCCTGGCTGGTGCGATCGACCTGGAAGGGCATGTCGTCACCGAACAGGATGTCAGCCGCGTTCTCAGCGCGTGCGACGTGCCCGAATACGGCGAGGGGCGCGAGGTGCTGCATGCCCAGCCCGTCAATTTCGCGCTGGATCACCGTTCGGGCCTGAGCGATCCGCGCGGCCAGATGGGGATGCGCCTGGCCACGGACATGCACATGCTGACGGTGGATGCCGCGGCGATCCAGAACCTGGCCCATTGCGTCAAGCGCTGCGATCTGGAACTGGCCGGTGTCGCCTCGTCTTCCTATGTGTCGGGCATCTCGGCCATGGTCGAGGACGAGCAGGAACTGGGCGGGGCCTGCATCGATCTGGGCGGCGGCACGACCGGCATCTCGATCTTCATGAAAAAGCACATGATTTATGCCGACAGCGTCAAGATGGGCGGCGATCACGTGACCGGCGACATCTCGATGGGGCTGGGTGTGCCGACGGCCACGGCCGAGCGGATCAAGACCTTTTACGGCGGAGTGGTGGCCACGGGCATGGATGATCGCGAGATGATCCAGACCGGCGGCGACACTGGCGACTGGGAACATGACCGCCGCACCGTCAGCCGCGCCGAACTGATCGGGATCATGCGGCCGCGCGTCGAGGAGATCCTGGAAGAGGTGCGCGCGCGTCTGGACGCGGCCGGGTTCGAACACCTGCCCAGCCAGCAGATCGTGCTGACCGGCGGCGGCAGCCAGATCCCCGGTCTGGATGGTCTGGCCAGCCGCATTCTGGGCCAGCAGGTTCGTCTTGGACGCCCGCTGCGGGTGCACGGCTTGCCGCAATCGGCCACCGGCCCCGGTTTTGCCAGCGCGGTGGGCCTGTGCCTTTTCGCGGCGCATCCGCAGGACGAATGGTGGGACTTCGAGATTCCGGTGGATCGCTACCCCGCGCGGTCCCTCAGAAGAGCCGTAAAATGGTTCAAGGACAACTGGTAACCGCTAGATATGGCCTGTTCGGCGAAATCCCGCGTGCGAGTCGCGGTGGATTGCCATATTTTGTGGTGAATTCGCGTTTTTTTGGTGACGATCCCGGTGGATCGGGTTAAGAATAATACCGAACAGGCAGAAAAATGCCCGCAAATGCGGGCTTTAACCTCAGGCGGACAGATCATGACATTGAACCTTTCGATGCCCGGACATGAAGAGCTCAAGCCCCGTATCACCGTGTTCGGTGTCGGCGGTGCGGGCGGCAATGCGGTCAACAACATGATCGAGAAGAAGCTGACGGGCGTCGAATTCGTCGTGGCGAATACCGACGCGCAGGCGCTGCAGCAAAGCAACGCGCCCAGCCGGATCCAGCTTGGCGTCAAGGTTACCGAAGGTCTGGGGGCAGGGGCCCGTGCGGCCGTGGGGGCCGCCGCCGCAGAGGAATCGATCGAACAGATCGTCGATCACCTGGCGGGCGCGCACATGTGCTTCATCACCGCCGGCATGGGCGGCGGTACCGGGACGGGTGCCGCGCCGATCATCGCGCAAGCCGCGCGCGAACTGGGGGTGCTGACCGTCGGCGTCGTGACCAAGCCCTTCCAGTTCGAGGGCGCCAAGCGCATGCGTCAGGCCGAGGAAGGCGTCGAGGCGCTGCAGAAGATGGTCGATACGCTGATCATCATCCCCAACCAGAACCTGTTCCGTCTGGCCAATGAAAAGACCACCTTCACCGAAGCCTTCTCGATGGCGGATGATGTTCTGTATCAGGGCGTCAAGGGTGTGACCGACCTGATGGTGCGCCCCGGCCTGATCAACCTTGACTTCGCCGATGTGCGCGCCGTCATGGACGAGATGGGCAAGGCGATGATGGGCACCGGCGAGGCATCGGGCGAGGATCGTGCGATCCAGGCCGCCGAAAAGGCCATCGCCAACCCGCTGCTGGACGAAATCAGCCTCAAGGGCGCCAAGGGCGTTCTGATCAACATCACCGGCGGACATGACCTGACCCTGTTCGAACTGGACGAGGCCGCCAACCGCATCCGCGAGGAAGTGGACGCCGACGCCAATATCATCGTGGGCTCGACCCTCGATACCGACATGGAAGGCATGATGCGTGTCAGCGTCGTCGCCACCGGCATCGACGTGGTCGAAGCCGCAGCCGAGATCCCGCGCCCCCGCCGCGGCATGGCGCAGCCCCTGACCCAGCAGGTCAGCCAGGAAACGGCCATTGCGGCCGCCGCCCCGGCACCCGTTGCCGCAAGGCAGGCGGAACCCGCCCCGGTGCAGGCACCCGCGGAAGTGGTGGCCCCCGTGCAGCGCAAGGCCGAGCCGACCTTCTTCGAGGATCTGGACGTGCAGCGGACCGCCGCCTCCGAGCAGATGGACGACATCTTCGCGGAGGATGCGGACCAGGACGACAGCCTGCCGCCCCCGGCCTATCAGCCGCGCCAGGTGCAGCCGCAGGCCCGCTATGAAGAGGACGAGGAGCAGGCCGCCGCTTTCGTGGCACCGCGCGCCCCTGCGCCCGGCACACCCACACCCGAGGCGCTGGCGCGTCTGCAGCAGGCCGTCAGCAAGGCGGCACCCGGTGTGCAGCGTCCGCAGCCCCAGCCGCAGCCGGAGCCCGAGCAGCGCCCGCGCTTCGGCATCAACTCTCTGATCAACCGCATGACGGGCCATGCACCCGAGGCGCAGGAACGCGCCCCGGTCCAGCCCGCCCGTCAGCAGCCCCCGGTGCGCGCGCAGGCCTCGCAAGGCTATGCGCAGCAGGCTCGGCCCGCGCCGACCGATGCGCAGGATCCTGACCAGGAGCGGATCGAAATTCCGGCCTTTCTGCGGCGTCAGGCGAACTGATACCAGCCGTATCCGGCTGATCATATCCTTTGGAACAGACCGCCTTCGGGCGGTCTTTTTCGTTTTTGATCAAGGTATTGAGGCGGCGCATCCGCCAAGATGGCAGATATCCGCCCATCGGTTTCGGGGATGTTTCAAACGGTTACAAAGATTGAATTGTTACCAAAGCGTCACAACCCTATTTTTTCGGCAAGGCGCCAGACCGCCATTCCCAATCCGAAGGCTTGACGTGCAGCATACTTTGAAATCGGCGGTTCGCTTCGACGGCGTAGGGCTGCATTCGGGCAAGCCCGCCCACATGGTGATCCACCCCGCAGCCGCAGAGCACGGGATCTGGTTCCGCCGCAGCGACGTGCTGTTCGGCGACGCGATGATTCCCGCCCGCTGGGACGCGGTGCGCCAGTCGCCGCTGTGCACCCTGCTGGAAAACCAGGCGGGTGTGACCGTATCGACGGTCGAGCATGTGATGGCCGCGCTGGCTGGTTGCGGCGTGCACAACGCGCTGATCGAACTTGACGGTCCCGAAGTGCCGATCCTTGACGGCAGCGCCGCAGCCTTCGTGCGCAGCATCATGCAGCGTGGCCTGCGGGCGCAGGCCGCCCCGGTGCGGGCGCTGCAGGTTCTGGAAACGGTCGAGGTGCGGCGCGGGGATGCCTGGGCGCGTCTTGCGCCGTCTGACAGTCTTGTGATCGATTTCCACATCGAGTTCGAGGATGCGGCCATCGGCGCGCAATCCAAAAGCCTCGTGATGTCCAACGGCACATTCGTGCGCGAATTGTGCGACAGCCGCACCTTCTGCCGGCAATCCGATGTCGAGGCGATGCATGCTTGCGGTCTGGCCCTGGGCGGGACGCTGGAAAATGCGGTTGTCGTCGATGGTGATCGTGTCCTCAGCCCCGGTGGCCTGCGCCACCGTGACGAGGCCGTGCGCCACAAGATGCTGGATGCGCTGGGTGATCTGTCGCTGGCGGGGGCGCCCTTGTTGGGGGCCTACACCGGGCACCGGGCAGGCCACGCCCTGACCAACGATCTGTTGCGCGCGCTTTTCGCGCGTCCTTCGGCCTATCGGATGGTGGTCTGCGATCCGGCGATGACCGCTCGGCTTCCGGGTGTGGGCGTTCACATGGACGAAATTCCGGCGGTAGCATAAGTCACGCGCAGGCGGGGGTGGCATATCTCTGTCGGCCTATTTGCGCCAAAGACGTTTTGCACCGGAATTTTCTGTGCTAGGACCATCCTTAACGGCAGGGTCGATCCCTGCGGACGAGACCAGACAAGGGTGAGAGCAAGCATGACAGGCGGGTCCCGAACAAGCGTGATCGGTGGCGTTCTACTGGCTGTTCTGCTGGCGGGATGCGACAGTACGGCGGAACGTGCGGGGCGCGGATCGATTCCCCTCGACAGCTTCACGGCCGAACAGATCTACGAACGCGCCGAGTTCGAAATCGACCGTAACCGGCCCGAGGACGCGGCCTTCTATTTCTCGGAAATCGAACGGCTCTATCCCTATTCGGAATGGTCCAAGCGCGGTCTGATCATGCAGGCCTATTCCTATCACACGGCCCGCGATTACGAAAACAGCCGCGCCGCGGCGCAACGCTATATCGATTTCTACCCGGCTGACGAGGATGCGGCCTATGCCCAGTACCTGCTGGCCTTGTCCTATTACGACCAGATCGACGACGTGGGCCGTGACCAGGGCCTGACCTTCCAGGCGCTGCAGGCGCTGCGCACGGTGATCGAGGTCTATCCCGACAGCGAATATGCCAGCTCGGCCATCCTGAAATTCGATCTGGCCTTCGACCATCTGGCCGGCAAGGAAATGGAGATCGGGCGCTATTACCTGAAGGGCAATCACTATACCGCCGCGATCAACCGCTTCCGCGTGGTGGTGCAGGATTTCCAGACCACCAGCCATACCGCAGAGGCGCTGCATCGTCTGGTCGAGGCCTATCTCTCGCTTGGCCTGACGGACGAGGCGCAGACCGCTGGTGCGATCCTGGGTCACAACTTCCGTTCAACCACCTGGTACGAGGACAGCTTCAAGCTGTTGAACGGCCGCGGCCTGGAACTGGAAGCCGCGGGCGACAGCTGGCTTGCGCAGATCTATCGCCAGACGATCCGCGGACAGTGGCTGTGATGCCCATGCCTTGTGCCACTGGCGGACAGGCATGAGCCGGGGGCAGGCCGGGAATGCTGCGCGCGCTTGAAATTCGCGACATGCTGATCATCGACCGGCTGGATCTTGCCTTCCAGCCGGGACTGAACGTGCTGACCGGCGAGACCGGGGCGGGCAAGTCGATCCTGCTGGATAGCCTTGGCTTTGTGCTGGGCTGGCGCGGACGCGCCGAACTGGTCCGCCAGGGCGCCGATCAGGGCGAGGTGGTCGCGGTGTTCGAACTGCCCAAGGGCCATGCCGCCCATGCCGTGCTGGAAGAGGCCGGGCTGCCTGCAGGACCCGAGCTGATCCTGCGGCGTATCAATACGCGCGACGGACGCAAGACATCCTGGATCAACGACCGGCGCTGTTCCGGCGAGGTGCTGCGCGCGCTGTCCGACACGCTGGTCGAATTGCACGGCCAGCACGACGATCGTGGCCTGCTGGACCCCAAGGGCCACCGCACCCTGCTGGATACTTTCGCGGGGGTGGCCGAGCAGCTTGAGACAGTGCGCGCCGCGTGGCGGCACCGCGCCCGCCTGATGCGCCAGCTGGCCGAGGCTCAGGCGGCGCTGGACGCCGTGCGCGCCGAAGAGGAATTCCTGCGTCATGCCGTGGCCGAACTGGATGCGCTGGATCCCCAGCCCGGCGAAGAGGCCGAACTTGATACACGCCGCCGCATGATGCAGGGGGCCGAGCGGATCCGCGAGGACATGGCCCGCGCCCATGCAATCCTGGGACCGCAGGGGGCCGAAGGTGCCATGGGCGATGGTCTGCGCTGGCTGGACGGCATCGCGGACCGGGCCGAGGGGATGCTGGATGCGCCGCTTGAGGCGCTGGGGCGCGCGCTCAATGATCTGGCCGAGGCGGTGCAGGGGATCGAAAGCGCGCAGGACGTGCTGAGCTTTGATCCCCACGCGCTGGAGACGGTCGAGGAGCGGTTGTTCGCGATCCGGGCGCTGGCGCGCAAGCATGATGTGCTGGCCGATGAACTGGGCAGCTTCGCCGAAGGGCTGCGCGACAGGCTGGCGGCGCTGGATCGCGGTGATGCGGACCTCAAGCTGCTCAAGGCGGAACTGGGCCGCGCGGATGCGGCCTATGACGTGGCGGCGGCGGCACTGACGGCCGAGCGGACCGAGGCCGCGTCGCGTCTTGATCAGGCGGTCACCGCGGAACTGGCGCCGCTGAAGATGGAGCGCGCGGTGTTTCGTACCGTGATCGAGCCATCGGAGCCCGGTCCAGAGGGGCGCGACAGCGTGGCCTTCAGCGTGGCGACCAACCCCGGCGCGCCGGCGGGACCCCTGGGCCGGATCGCATCGGGCGGCGAACTCAGCCGGTTCCTGCTGGCGCTCAAGGTCTGCCTGAGTGATCGCGACGCGGGCATCACCATGATCTTCGACGAGATCGACCGCGGCGTGGGCGGGGCGACCGCCGATGCCGTCGGGCGCAGGCTGGCGGCGCTGGCGACAGGCGGGCAGGTTCTGGTCGTGACCCATTCGCCCCAGGTGGCGGCCCTTGGCGCGCATCACTGGCGGGTGGAGAAACGCGTGCAGTCCGACATGACGACAACCACCGTCGTGCCGCTAGATGCCGCCGCGCGGGTGGACGAGATCGCCCGGATGGTGGCCGGCGACACGATCACCGACGAGGCCCGTGGCGCCGCGCGGGCGCTGCTGGCCGGGACGGTCTGAGCCTGTCGCAGGTCACGCCGGTCGCATCGGTTGCGTCTGGATATTTGAAGCAAGAAGAAACGAAGGGGCGGGGCGCTCAGTTATCCTGGCGCAGCATCTTGCCCGGATTCATGATGTTGGCCGGGTCCAGCGCCATTTTCAGCGTCTGCATCACGTCCCAGGCCTGCCCGTGTTCGGCCTGCATGTAATCCAGCTTGCCCAGCCCGATGCCATGTTCGCCGGTAGCGGTGCCACCCATGTCCAGCGCGCGGGTCACCATGCGATGCGCCAGCGCCTTGGCGGTGCTTTCCTGCGCGGGGTCGGCCGCGTCATAAAGCAGGATGGCATGAAAATTGCCGTCCCCCACATGGCCCAGGATCGGCCCCGCGATCCCCGAGGCCGCGATATCCGCCTGGGTCTGCGTGACCGCTTCGGCCAGGCGCGAGATCGGCACGCAGATATCGGTGACGATGGCCATGGCGCCGGGGCGCGAGGCCTTGATCGCGTAATAGGCGTTGTGGCGCATGGCCCAGAGCGCGCGGCGATCCTCGGGCTGGGTAGCCCAGTCGAAGCCGGTACCGCCATGGTCCGCGACGATCTCGCCGAAGGTGTCGACCTGTTCGCGCACGCCCGCCTCCGAGCCGTGGAATTCCACCATCAGATGCGGTTGCAACGGAATCCCGGTGCCCGACCAGGCATTGACGGCGGCCACGCTGGCTTCGTCGATGAATTCGATCCGCGCCATCGGCAGGCCCAGCTGGATCGTGTCGATCACGGCCGCCACGGCATCGGTCATGTCGGAAAAGCCGCAGATCGCGGCGGCTGTCGCCTCGGGCTGGCCATGCAGGCGCAGGGTCATCTCGGTGATCAGGCCAAGGGTGCCCTCGGCGCCGACGAAAAGCCCGGTCAGATCATAGCCCGCAGCGGTCTTGCGCGCCCGCGTGCCCGTGCGGATGATGCGGCCATCGGCCAGCACCACCTCAAGGCCCAGCACATTGTCGCGCATGGTGCCGTAGCGCACCGCCGTGGTGCCGCTGGCGCGGGTCGAGGCCATGCCGCCCAGCGAGGCATTGGCCCCCGGATCGACCGGAAAGAACAGGCCCGTGGCGCGCAGCGCCTCGTTCAGCGCCTCGCGGGTCAGGCCGGGTTGCACGACCACATCCATATCGGCGGCATTGATCTGCAACACCCGGTTCATCAGGCGGAAATCCACGCAGACACCGCCATGCGGCGACTGGGCCTGCCCCTCGAGCGAGGTGCCCGCGCCATAGCCCACCACGGGAATGCCATGCGCCGCGCAAAGGCGCAGGATGGCGGACACCTCGGCGGTGGATTCGGGGTAGACGACGATCTCGGGCGGCATCAACGGGAAATGCGTCTCGGAGCGACCGTGCTGGTCGAGTTCGGACTTGGACCGACTGGCGCGTTGTCCTAACAAGGTGGTCAGATCGTCAAGAACTGTCTGGCGGTTCATCCGGTTCTCCCAGCAATGCGGATTGACCAAACCTAGGCCAAGCGGGCAGGACGGGGAAGGGGCAAGAGCATGGAACGAGCAGCGCGGCTGCATCCCCGCAGGGCTGGCCGCCTCGTGACCGGAGGGCTGTCGTGATGCGTCAGGCCATCGCGGCCCATGTGTTGCAACTGTCGCGCCGGGCATTGACCTGGCTGGCCGAAGCCCTGCGCCTTCTGCGCAAGCGCGGCCCCAGCCAGTTCCAGTTCTGGCTGATCGCCCTGGTCATCGGGATCGCTGCGGGTTTCGCGGCCCTGCTGTTCCGCAAGGGCATCGAAACGCTGCAGGCCCTTCTCTACGGGACGGATGACGTGGCCAGGCTGCACAGCTTCGCCGAAACCATGCCCTGGTACTGGATCCTGATCCTGCCCATCGCGGGGGGGCTTGTCGTGGGGCTGATCCTGCACCGCTTCACCCCGGATGGGCGCGTGCGCGCCGTGGCCGATGTGATCGAGGGGGCTGCGCTGCAGAATGGACGGGTGGAGCATCGCGCGGGCATCGCCTCGGCGGCGGCGTCACTGATCACGCTGTCGACGGGCGGCTCAAGCGGGCGCGAAGGCCCGGTCGTGCATATGGCGGCGGTGATTTCCAGCTGGGTCAGCGAACGCATCCGCGCGGATGGAATCACCGGGCGCGACCTCTTGGGCTGCGCGGTGGCGGCGGCGGTCTCGGCCAGTTTCAACGCGCCCATCGCGGGCGCGCTTTTCGCGCTCGAGGTGGTGTTGCGGCATTTCGCGGTTCATGCCTTCGCGCCCATCGCCATTGCCGCCGTCGCAGGCACGGTGATCAACCGCATCGAATACGGCGGCGTGACCGAGTTCAGCCTGCCGGGCTTCAGCACGCTGGAATTCTACGGCGAATTGCCCGCCTTCCTGATCCTGGGACTGGTCTGCGGCCTGGTGGCGACGGCGCTGATGCGGTCGATCTTCCTGGCCGAGGATGTGGGAAACCGCATCCAGGAGATGACCGGCCTGCCGCGCTGGCTGCGCCCGGCGGTCGCGGGGGCGATGCTGGGGGGGCTGGCGATCTGGTTCCCGCATATCATAGGCGTGGGCTACGAGACGACATCGGACGCGCTGACCGGCCAGCTGCTGCTGCATGAGGCGGTCGTCTTCTGCGCGCTCAAGGTGCTGGCGGTGGCCATCACCATGGGGGGGCGCATGGGGGGCGGCGTGTTCTCGCCCTCGCTGATGGTGGGCGCGCTGACGGGTCTGGCCTTCGGCATGATCGCCACGTCGATCTTCCCCGAGGTTTCAGGCGCCAGCACGCTTTATGCGCTGGTGGGGATGGGGGCGGTGTCGGCGGCGGTTCTGGGCGCGCCGATCTCGACCACGCTGATCGTGTTCGAGATGACGGGCGACTGGCAGATCGGGATCGCGGTCCTGACAGCTGTCTCGCTGTCCACGGTGCTGGCCTCGCGGCTGGTGGACCGTTCGTTCTTTCTGACGCAACTGGAACGGCGCGGCGTGCATCTGGCGGCGGGGCCGCAGGCCTATCTTCTGTCGATGTTCCGGGTTGCCGCCGTGATGCGCAAGGTGGGCGATCCCGGCATGGCCGATGAGACCGCTTGCCACGAGATGATCGAGGATGGCATCTTCGTCGATGCGACAGCGACCCTCGAGGCGGCCTTGCCGCTCTTCGACCGGGCAGGCGTTCCGTTCCTGCCGGTGATAACCCCGGCCACGGGGGACGAGGCGCCACAGCTCTGGGGCGCGCTGTTCCATGTCGACGCCCTCAAGACCTACAACAGCGCCCTGGCCGCCACCGCCGAAGAGGAACACAGCTAGGCGCGTAGCCTGTCTGCGACGCGCCCTGTTTCTTCTTGCTGCAAATATCCATCCGCAACGGCCGGGGCCTTGCGGGCGGCCAAAGGATCAGACCTGTTCGACGGCCACGCTGTCCGAGGCGTAGAAGGCGAGGTGATCCTTGATCCGTTCCATCCCCGGTTTGGGATCCTCATAGGACCAGGCGGCATTCTTCAGCGTCGTGCTTTTGGTCACGATCGAGAAATAGCTGGCATCGCCCTTGTGCGGGCAATGGGTGCTGTGATCGGTCCGGTCCAGGAAGGCCATCGCGATATCCTTGCGCGGGAAATAGATCACGAAGGGCATCTCCCCTTCCGTCAGTTCCAGCGCATCGTTCGATTCGCCCAGCACGGCCCCGCCGGCGCGGACCACCCATGTGCCATCGGCCTTGGTTATCTTGATATGGTCAGCCATCGTTTTCCCCCCGTTTCGGTATGTCTTGCCCTTCGGATATGACAGGCGCGTGTCACAGCGGGGCGGTTGCCTGTGCCAACCATACCCGTGCCGCATCCGAAATCCGAGGGCCGATCTTGTCGAGACATGCGGCATGGTAGCTGTTGAGCCAGGCACGATCCTGCGCGGTCATGAGGCCGGGCAGGATCAGGCGACGATCGATCGGCACCCATGTCAGCGTGTCGAAGCTGAACATGGCGCGATCATCGGCGCCGGCAAGGGCAGGGGCCTCGCGCACCACGATAAGGTTCTCGATACGGATGCCGAAGGCGCCCTCGCGGTAGTATCCCGGCTCGTTCGACAGGATCATGCCGGGTTGCAGCGGCACCTCGGACACGCGGCTGATCCGCTGCGGGCCTTCATGCACGCACAGATAGACCCCAACGCCATGCCCGGTGCCATGGTTGAAATCCAGCCCCGCGGCCCACAGGGGCGCGCGGGCGATGGCGTCGATGTCGCGCCCGGCCAGCCCCTTGGGAAAGCGCAGCTGCGAAATGCCGATCATGCCCTGCAACACGCGGGTAAAGCAGGCTTTTTCCAGATCGCCAACCTCACCGACAGGCAGGGTGCGGGTGATGTCGGTGGTGCCGTCCAGGTATTGCCCGCCGCTGTCCACCACGATCAGATGGCCCGATTCCAGCCGCGCGTTGCTGCTGCGAGAGACGCGGTAATGCATGATCGCGCCATTGGGGCCGGTGCCCGCGATGGTCTCGAAGCTGATGTCGCGCAGCGCGTTGGTGGCCCGGCGGAAGCCTTCAAGTGCGGTCGCCACGTCGATCTCGGTCAGGCTGCCGGGCGCCTGCGCATCGAACCAGCACAGGAATTCCACCATGGCGGCGGCATCGCGCAGATGCGCCTCGGTGGTGGCGGCGATTTCGGCGCTGGTCTTGGTGGCCTTGGGCATGATGCAGGGATCCTGACCCCAGGCGCAGGCGACGCCCGCTTCGGCCAGTTCCATCGAGACCCAAAGCGGCGCCGTGGCGCGGTCCACCCGCACGGGGCCGGACAGGCTGCGCAGGCCGGGGCCGAAGGCGGTGACCGGGCGCAGCGTCACTTGCGGCCCCAGATGTTCGCGCAAGGCGTCGTCGCATTTCACCGGATCGGTGTAGAGGGTCAGGTGCCCGTTGTCATGCAGCAGGGCAAAGCCATGCGGCACCGGGTTGCGCGGGATATCGCTGCCCCGCACGTTCAGCAGCCAGGCCAGGGAATCGGCCAGCGTGATCACCGCCGCGCCTTGTCCCGCCGCGCGCAGCACCTCGGCCAGCCGCGCGCGTTTGGACGCACTCGTCTCGCCGGCCAGATCCTCGGGGTAGGGGGTGATCGGGCCTGTCGGCGGCGCGGGTTGATCGGGCCAGATACTGTCCACCGCATTGGCGACAGGCTTCAGAGTGATCGCGCTGGCCGACAGCGCCTCTTCCAGCTTGCCGATCTCTTCGGCGGTGTGCAGCCAGGGATCGAAGCCGATCACGCCGCCATTGGGCAATTGCGCGCACAGCCAGTCGGCCAGCCCGGTCTCGGGCCAGGGCACGGGGGTGAAATGGGCAAGGTCCACCTGGCCTTTCACCTGGGTGCGATAGCGCCCGTCGATGAAGACGCCCGCCACATGCGGCAGCACGCAGGCAAAGCCCGCCGATCCGGTGAAACCGCTCAGCCAGGCCAGCCGCGCATCATGCGGGGCGACATATTCGCCCTGATGGGCATCGGCGCGGGGCACCAGGAACCCCGTCAGCCCCGCCCGTGCAAGATGGTCGCGAAGCGCGGCCAGCCGGGGTGGGCCCTGCTCGGGGCGGGCGCTTTCCTCGAACGTCTGAAACATCCTACATGGCCCTTTTCATGCCAAGCATCCGGGCGCGGGCGCGCGGGTCGCGGTCGAAGAGGCCCGCCAGCTGTTCGGTCATGGCGCCGGCCAGCTGATCCACATCGGTGATGGTCACTGCATGCTGGTAGTAGCGCGTCACGTCATGGCCGATGCCGATGGCGATCAGTTCCACGGCGCGGCGCTTTTCGACCATGGCGATCACGTCGCGCAGGTGCTTTTCAAGGTAATTGGCCGGGTTCACCGACAGGGTGGAATCATCCACCGGCGCACCGTCCGAGATCACCATCATGATCTTGCGCGCCTCGGGGCGGCCGATCATGCGGCGATGCGCCCATTCCAGCGCCTCGCCGTCGATGTTTTCCTTCAGAAGCCCTTCCTTCATCATCAGGCCCAGGTTGGACCGGGTCCGCCGCCATGGCGCGTCGGCGGATTTGTAAATGATGTGGCGCAGGTCGTTCAGGCGGCCGGGTTGCTGCGGACGGCCTTCGGCCAGCCATTTCTCGCGGCTCTGGCCGCCTTTCCAGGCGCGGGTGGTAAAGCCCAGGATCTCGACCTTGACCGAGCAGCGTTCCAGCGTGCGCGCAAGAACATCGGCGCAGATCGCCGCGATCGAGATGGGGCGGCCCCGCATCGAGCCCGAGTTGTCCAGCAGCAGCGTCACCACCGTATCGCGGAATTCGGTGTCCTTCTCGACCTTGAAGGACAGGGGCGTGGTGGGGTTGGCGACAACCCGCGCCAGGCGGCCCGCATCCAAAATGCCTTCTTCCATGTCGAACAGCCAGGACCGGTTCTGCTGTGCCTGCAGGCGGCGCTGCAGCTTGTTGGCCAGACGGCCCACGGCCCCCTTGAGAGGGTCCAGCTGCTGGTCCAGATAGGCGCGCAGGCGTTCCAGCTCGACCGGATCGGCCAGCTCTTCGGCAAGGATTTCTTCATCGAAATCCGTGGCATAGACGGCATAGTTCGGGTCCGCATCGGATATGGGCTGCGGCGCGGGCGGCTCCAGCGGGGCCTCGCCATCGGGCAGTTCCGTATCCTCGCCCATTTCCTGATCGGCCAGCTCGTCCATCGAGACCTGTGCCTGGCTTGCGTCCTGGCTGTCGTCCTGGGACTGTTCGGGGCTGGCTTCGGCCTCTTCCTGCTGCTGGTCGTCCTGACCGCTGCTGTCGGGGTCTTCCTGCTGCTCGGCGCTGTCCTCGGCATCGTCCTGATCGTCGTCGGGCTGGTCCGGGTCATCGCCCAGCTGATCGCCGTAACCCAGATCCTCGATCACCTTGCGGGCGAAACGGGCGAATTCGGCCTGGTTGGACAGCTTGTCCTGCAAGGCGTCCAGCGTGCCGCCGGCCTGATCCTCGATGAAGCCGCGCCACAGTTCCATGACGTTCTGCGCACCTGCGGGCAGGGGACGCCCGGTGGCCAGATGCCGGATCATGTAGCCCGCGGCAGTCGCCAGCGGCGCGTCCGAGGCCTGCGTGATCTGATCATAGCCCGCGCGCGTGGCCTCATGCGCGATCTTGGCGTCGATGTTGCCGGCGGTGCCGGGCATGTCGCGCGCGCCCATCGCCTCGCAGCGGGCGGTTTCCATCGCCTCGTAAAGCTCGCGTGCCATCTGCCCCGGCGGGGCATAGCGCGCGTGGGTGGCATCGTTGTGATAGCGGCGGTGCAGCGCCAGTGCGTCGGCCGTGCCGCGCGCCAGCAGCACCTCGTCGCGGGTCATGCGGCGGCTGACCTGGGGCAGGCGCATCGCATCGCCCGACAGGCCCGATGGATCGACCGAATAGCTGATGGTCAGCTCCGGGTCATGGGCCATGACCTTGGTCGCCTCGGCCAGGGCTTTCTTGAACGGATCGGCGGGGTTGTCTGTCGGTTTGCTCATCTCACCTCTCCGGTCGCACTGCGGCCGCCTGGGCCTGGACTGGCGCGCCTCCACCCGGCGGGCGGGCGCGCCGTCCGATCACTTCATCGCCATGCTGGCCGCCGATTCCGGCAATTCCTCGTCGAACAGGCGCTGGTAGAACTCGGCCACGGTCTGGCGCTCCAGCTCGTCGCATTTGTTCAGGAAGGTCAGCCGGAAGGCATAGCCCACGTTGCGGAAGATCTCGGCGTTCTGGGCCCATGCGATGACGGTGCGCGGGCTCATGACGGTGGACAGATCGCCGTTCATGAAGGCGGTGCGCGTCAGGTCCGCGACGGTGACCATCTGCTTGATGGTCTTGCGGCCCTTGTCGGTGTTGTAATGCGGGTTTTTCGCCAGCACGATATTCGTCTCGGCCTCGATGCTGAGATAGTTCAGCGTCGCCACCAGGCTCCAGCGGTCCATCTGGCCCTGGTTGATCTGCTGGGTGCCGTGATAAAGCCCGGTGGTATCGCCCAGGCCCACGGTGTTAGCGGTGGCGAACAGGCGGAAATACTTGTGCGGGGTGATCACCTCGTTCTGGTCCAGCAGCGTCAGCTTGCCGTCCACTTCCAGCACGCGCTGGATCACGAACATCACATCGGCGCGGCCCGCGTCATATTCGTCGAACACGATCGCGGTGGGGTTGCGCAGCGCCCAGGGCAGGATGCCTTCCTGGAATTCGGTGACCTGCACGCCGTCCTTCAGCTTGATCGCATCCTTGCCGATCAGGTCGATCCGGCTGATGTGGCTGTCAAGGTTGACGCGCACGCAGGGCCAGTTCAGGCGGCTGGCCACCTGTTCGATATGCGTGGATTTGCCTGTGCCGTGATAGCCCTGGATCATCACGCGGCGGTTGTGGCTGAAGCCTGCAAGGATCGCCAGCGTCGTGTCCGGGTCGAACTTGTAGGTGCTGTCTTCCTCTGGAACGCGCGAGGTCCGTTCGGGGAATCCCTTGACGACCATATCGGTGTCGATCCCGAAGACCTCGCGGACCGAGATGTCTTCAGTGGGTTTTGCATTGATGTCGATCATACCGTCGGCCATGGACCTGTCCTTCCCGTCACGGGCTGCTGGCCCGCATGCATCGCTTGGTGTCGCTTTCAGGTTTGGTGCAACATAATCCGGGCAAGGGCAAGGGGGGCCGCCGTTTTCCGTTCCGCCGCTTTCCGTCGCGCCGACCGCCATCGTGATCCGATGCCGCGATTTTCACCACCTGCGGGCCGCGCGACTTTGGCTTGTGGAAAAAGACCCTGACAGTATAGTCGGCGGACCGTTATCTTACCGACATGACCCAGACCCAACTCGGCCCTGCCAGACCGGAGCGGCGACAATGGCGAAAAGCCCGCAACCCGATGCGATGCTGTGCTTCAATCTCTATGCGGCCAGCCACGCCTTCACCCGCTATTACAAGCGGCTTCTGACGCCTTTGGGGCTGACCTATCCGCAATATCTGGTGATGCTGCGCCTGCATGACGCCGATGGGCAGCATGTGGGCAGCCTGGCGCGTGATCTCTGCCTTGAAACGAACACGCTGTCGCCGCTGCTCAAGCGGATCGAGGCGATGGGGCTGGTCAGCCGCGCGCGCAGCGCCGCGGATGAACGCCGGGTGGACCTGTTCCTGACCGATGCGGGCCGTGATGTGGCGGCGCGCTGCGCCGAGATTCCCGCGCTGATCCTCGCCGAACTGGGGCTGGACATGGGCGAGGTGCGGCAGGGCGCCGCGATGATGCGCGATCTGCGTGCAAGGCTGGCCGACCAGGATGGCGACCTGAGCCCCGGCATCAGCCGCGCCTGATCCCGCCCGCGCGCGCCTGTCTATTTGAAGTTGCGGCTGTCCTTGATCTGGTCCCAGGCCCAGACGACCTCTTGGAGCTGTTCTTCCTGGCTGCGGTCGCCGCCATTCATGTCAGGGTGCAGCACCTTGATCAGCGCCTTGTAGGACTTGCGCACCTCGGCCTTGGTCCAGTGGTCCTTGGCCTCGAGGATCTCGATCGCGCGGCGTTCCGTGGGTGGCAGCTTGCGGGTGCCGCCGGTGATCGACTTGCCGGGATTGCGCGTGGCATTGCTGCCCAGAACCTGGTGCGGATCCTCGATCCCCAGCCGCGCCCAGGCGCGGGCCTCGGGATCGCCCATGGGTTTCGTGGCCCGTTCCCAGACCTTGTCCTTGGACATCTGCGCGTTGATCTCGGCCTCGGTGGTGCCGTCGAAGAAGTTCCACTTGAGGTTATATTCGCGCACATGGTCCTTGCAGAACCACAGATAGTCATCCAGCACGTCCGGCGCCTTGGGCGCGCGGAACTTGCCCGCCTCCTGGCAGCCGTCGTGATCGCAGATCCGGCTCGAGGTTTCGACAGCCCCCGACATGCCCCGCCGACCGCGTGGATTTTTCTTCTTGGCCGACGATACGGACATGTCGAACCCGAAGGGATCTGGCTTGGTCATAGGTTCACCTTTTCGACTCGGAGCACAGAGTTTAGACTGTTTGCACAAGGATTGAAGGGGGCATGCAGGTAAAATTATGAACAGGGCAGACGAGATCAAAACAGCACTGGATGCGGCGTTTTCGCCGCAACATATTGAAGTCATTGACGAAAGCGAGGCGCATCGCGGTCATTCGGGCTATGCCGAAGGCGGCGAGAGCCATTTTCGTGTCGTCATCCGCGCGCCTGCCTTTGCCCCGATGAACCGGATCGCCCGCCATCGCGCCATCCATGCCGCTCTGGGGCCCGCCCTGATCGGCCGGATTCACGCGCTTGCGCTGGATGTTTCGGGCTGATCAGGCCTTTGGTTCGGGCGTCTCGTCATCGCTGCGCGCAAGGCTGCCGGACAGCGCGCGCGGCGAGGGGACGGCGGGCGCATTGTCCGAGGGTGCTGCATGGGCGCTCAGGACCGGGCGAAAGACCTGCGCCGCCTCTGGTGCGGCATCAGTCGGCGCCTCCAGCAGACGCGGACGGAACGCGGCCAGTTCGGCCTCGCGCGCACGGCGGAACACCAGAACGTTGTGATAAACGGTCTTGGTGCTGGTCAGGCCCGAGCGTTCCTCCGAGGGCAGGGTTTCGGCGCGCTGGAATTCCCAGCCATCGGCGGCCATGGCGTTCATGGTTTCCTGCAAGGACAGGGCGAAACGTTCCTGGGTCGTCTTGACGCCCTTGGCCTTGGTGCCCTTCACGGGCGCGGGAATGACACGGTATTCGTAACTCATGCACCTGTCCTGCTTGCTGGGTCGCGTGGTTCTAGCAGGACAGCGACCCCTGTTCCAGTCAAACCGGACGGCGGCCCGATCATCGGCGGCAGATCGCGGGCATGGGCGCGCAGATCATCCTAGCGACGCTTGAGCGCGATGGACCGGCCCACGCGTTCGGGTCGTGGCAGCACATCATGCGCGGCCTGCAACGCCGCCAGTTTCGCGCGGATATCGTCGGGCATGGGGGCGACGCGGGGGCCGGACATGTCGATATGCAGCCCCAGCGCCTCGCCGGTGGCGGCCAGCCAGCCATCCTCGTGCCACAGCTCCTGATATGTGTGGAACCGCTTTTCGTCATGCGCGATCAGCTGGAAGGTGCAGCGCACCTTCGCGCCCAGATGCAGTTCGCGCACATAGCAGATGTGGAACTCGGCCGTGAAGGTCGTGTGCTGGCGCGCCTTGATGTAATCGGGGCCAAAGCCCATCAGGCTATAGGCCTCGTCGGCGCAGCGGTCGAACAGCACGTTGTAAAAGGCCATGTTCATGTGGCCGTTGAAGTCGATCCACTGCGGCTCGACCTCCATCACCGAGGATGTGAACGGCGCGGGAATGCTCATCGGTCTCTCCTTCCGCAGGCAGGGGGCAGGGCCCCCATCACAGGCCCAGCTTTTCCATCACCAACTGGTTGACGGTGGCCGGATTGGCCTTGCCGCCGGTGGCCTTCATGACCTGACCCACGAACCAGCCTGCCAGTTTCGGGTTCTGCTTGGCTTTTTCCACCTGCGCCGGGTTCTCCGCGATGATCTGATCGACCGCCGCCTCGATGGCGCCCGTATCGGTGACCTGCTTCATGCCGCGCGCCGCGACGATCTGCGCGGGATCGCCGCCTTCGGTATAGACGATCTCGAAAAGGTCCTTGGCGATCTTGCCCGAAATGTCGCCAGACGAGATCAGGTCGATGATCCCGCCCAACTGCGCAGGCGGCACGGGGCTGTCGGTGATATCGAGGCTGTCCTTCTTCAGACGCCCGAAGAGTTCGTTGATGACCCAGTTCGCGGCCATCTTGCCGTCACGCCCCTGCGCCACGGCTTCGAAATAGCTGGCCGCGTCCAGTTCGGCGGTCAGAACACTGGCGTCATAATCGGTCAGGCCGAAATCGCCCATGAACCGCGCCTTCTTGGCGTCGGGCAGTTCGGGCAGGCGCGCCTTGATGTCATCGACCCAGCCCTGTTCGATTTCCAGCGGCAGCAGGTCGGGGTCGGGGAAGTAGCGATAGTCATGCGCCTCTTCCTTGGACCGCATCGAGCGTGTCTCGTTCTTGTCCACGTCGTAAAGACGGGTTTCCTGCACCACCTCGCCACCGGCCTCGACGATGGCGATCTGGCGCCGCGCCTCGACCTCGATCGCCATCTGGATGAAGCGCATCGAGTTCATGTTCTTGATCTCGCAGCGCGTGCCCAGATGGCTGAAATCGCCGGTGGCCTGGTATTTCTCGTACTGGCCGGGCGCGCAGATCGACACGTTCACATCGGCGCGCAGGTTGCCGTTCTGCATGTTGCCGTCGCAGGTGCCCAGATAGCGCAGGATCTGGCGCAGCTTGGTCACGTAGGCCGCAGCCTCCTCGGGGCCGCGAATGTCCGGGCGGCTGACGATCTCCATCAGGGCGACGCCGGTGCGGTTCAGATCGACAAAGGACATGTTGGGATCCATGTCATGGATCGACTTGCCCGCGTCCTGCTCAAGGTGAATCCGCTCGACCCGCACAAGGCGGGCGACACCGGGGCCCATCTCGACCAGAATCTCGCCCTCACCGACGATGGGATGGTAAAGCTGGCTGATCTGGTAGCCCTGCGGCAGGTCGGGATAGAAATAGTTCTTGCGGTCAAAGGCGGACCACAGGTTGATCTGCGCCTTCAGGCCCAGCCCGGTGCGCACCGCCTGTTCCACGCAGTATTCGTTGATGACAGGCAGCATGCCGGGCATCGCCGCATCCACGAAGGACACGTTGGCATTGGGCTCGTTGCCGAATTTCGTCGAGGCCCCCGAGAAAAGCTTGGCGTTCGAGGATACCTGCGCATGCACCTCCATCCCGATCACAAGTTCCCAATCCTGCTTCGCGCCGGAAATGACGCGGGGTTTCGGGGTCTCATAGGTCAGATCAAGCATCGGTGCGGTCCTTTGTCATGCCGTGCAGGCGTTCTAGGACAGGGGCGGGGGCGGGGCA
>LXYH01000003.1 GCA_001650895.1 Rhodobacteraceae bacterium EhC02 | reverse complement strand
CCCCGTGGCAGCCCCCGCACCGGCCGCTGTGGCCCCCAACCTGGGCGCCACCCAGACACCCGCCGCGCGCACGGCGCAGCTGGCGACACCCGTGCAGGGCACGGTGATCCGGGACTACCAGAAGGGCAAGAACGAAGGTCTGGACATTCAGGCACCGTCAGGCACGCCCATCGTGGCCGCCGAGGCCGGAACCGTGGCCGCGATCACCGCCAGCGCCGACCAGGTGCCGATCATCGTGATCCGTCACCCCGACAACCTGTTGACGGTCTATGCCAATGTCGAAGGCGCCACGGTCAAAAAGGACGACAAGGTCACTCGCGGCCAGAAGATCGCCCAGATCCGGGCGGGCAGTTCGAACTATCTGCATTTCGAGGTGCGCAAAGGCTTCGACAGCGTCGATCCGACCCCCTACCTCGCGCCGCGCTGATCAATCGCGCCTGGGCCGCAGGCGCGGCCTTGGCGTCGCTCAGGCCGATCCGGTCAGGCTGATGCCGTGCCGACCTGCAAGATCGGTCACGAATTGCCAGGCCACGCGGCCCGAGCGTGATCCGCGCGTTGCCTGCCATTCGATGGCTTCGGCGCGCAGCTGTTCCTCGGGCAAAGTGATCCCGAAGGCCGCGCAATAGCCGCGGATCATCTCCAGGAACTGATCCTGGTCGCAGGCATGGAAACCCAGCCACAGACCGAACCGGTCGGAAAGCGAGACTTTCTCTTCCACCGCCTCCGACGGGTTGATCGCGCTGGAGCGTTCATTCTCGATCATGTCGCGCGGCATCAGGTGACGCCGGTTGGACGTGGCATAGAACAGCACATTCTCGGGCCGCCCCTCGATCCCGCCATCCAGAACCGCCTTTAGCGATTTGTAATGCTGGTCATCATGGCTGAAGGACAGATCATCGCAGAACAGCACGAAACGTTCGGGCCTGNNGCAGGTCCTCGCGCTGCAGCTCGACCAGTTTCAGGGGCAGGCCCTGCGCCTGAACAGCGGCATGCACCGCCTTGACCAGGCTGGATTTTCCCATGCCGCGCGCGCCCCAGAGAAGGGCATTGTTCGCCGGCAGGCCGCGCGCGAAATGCAGCGTGTTCTCCAGCAGCGTATCGCGGGCGCGATCGACACCGACAAGCAGGTCCAGCGGCACGCGCGACACATGGGGCACGGGCTCCAGCCGGTCAGGCTCGAGATGCCAGACATAGGCATCTGCCGCGTCGAAATCGGGGGCCGCTTGCGGTGGCGGGGCCAGCCGCTCCAGCGCGGCGGCGATGCGTTTCAGGGTCTTGCCGCTCACTTGCTCTTGTCCTCGGCCTCTGCGTCGCGCGCCAGATCCTCGTCGAATTCGCGCATCAGGGGATCGTCGAACGCCTCTTCCTCGTCGTCATAATACCCTTCGGCGCGCAGCTTCTCTTCGCGCTGGGTTTCGACACGGCGGACCAGGAAAATGGAAATCTCGTAAAGACCGTAGACCACGACGAACAGGATGATCTGGGTAATCACATCGGGCGGCGTGACCAGTGCCGCAAGGATCAGGATGGCGACAACGGCATATTTGCGCACATTGCCAAGACCTTCGGAACTGACCAGACCGGCCTTGCCCATCAGCGTCAGCAGCACCGGCAACTGGAAGCAAAGCCCGAAGGCCACGATGAACTTGATGGTCAGGCTCAGGTATTCCTGGGCCGAGCCCTGGAAGGCGATCCCCGCCACCGCGTTACCCGCCGGCGCCTCATCCCCCAGGATGGAGCCGGGCTGCTGGAAACCCAGGAAGAAATCGAAGGCCAGCGGCGTGACCACGTAGAAGGCAAAGGCCGCACCAAGGAAGAACATGAAGGGCGACGCCAGAAGGAAGGGCAGGAACGCCCCTTTTTCGGACTTGTAAAGGCCGGGCGCCACGAAACGCCACATCTGGTAGGCGATATAGGGGAAGGACAGCATCAGCCCCCCCAGAAGCGAGATCGACACCGCGACAAAGAAACCTTCCTGCAGCCGGATCAGGATCAGGCCGCAATCCGCATGTCCGCGTTCGGCCATGGCCGAACACAAGGGATGGGTCAGGAAGTTGAAGATCGGGTTCCAGACCGTGAAGCAGATGACCATCGCGATCATGAAGGCCACGGCCGAGTGGATCAGGCGCGTGCGCAATTCCGCCAGATGCTCGATCAGCGGCGCGCTGCTGTCTTCGATCTCGTCTTGATTGGTCATGATCTACTCTTGAGACGTCGGATCGGCTGCTTTTGCCTTGCTCCGGGGTTTCGCGGCCGGTTTCGCCGCAGTTGCGGCCTTCGGCTTGGCGCTTGCGGCTTTCGCGGGGCTTGCGGCTTTCGCCGCAGCCGGTTTGGACGCCTCGGATGCCGCCTGTGCGGCCTCGGCGGCCTTGCCTGCGGCCTCGGCCTTGGCCGACGCGGTGCGGGCGCTGGTCTGCTCGCGCAGCTTCGCCGCGGCCTCGGCGCGCTCGGCCGCCAGTTTGGCGGTATCCGATCCGGGCTTCCAGGATTTCAGCTCGTCGGTCGCCTCACGGATCTTGTCCAGCCCCATCTTCTTGGGGTCGGCCACGGTCTTGAGGCTCTTGGCGACATCCCGCACGCCGGTCTCATCGGCCGCATCCTCCATCGCCCGGCTGAATTCCCGCGCCATGCCCCGCGCCTTGCCGACGAAGCGCCCCACATTGCGGAACAGCACCGGCAGGTCTTTCGGCCCCACCACGATCAACGCGACGATGCCAATGAGCAGAAGCTCGGTCCAGCCAAGGTCGAACATGGATCAGACCTTGTCTTTCTCTTTCTCGGGGGTGACGTCGCGCGCAGCCTCGCCCGTGCCATCCTCCAGTTCCTTGGAACCGTCGCTCACGCCCTTCTTGAAGGCGGTGATCCCCTTGCCGACCTCGCCCATGAGCGAGCTGATCTTGCCGCGCCCGAAAAGCACCAGCACGACCACCGCGATCAGCAGAAGACCCGGAAGTCCGATATTGTTCAGCATAGCATTTCTCCCTAGCTTGGCCCCATCCAGCCTGCGCCGCCGGAACCATCACCGTACACATCTAATGACGAACCGCGCCGGTTGGAAGGACCAAAGCGGCGCTCTCGCAGGGTTTTTGTCCCCCTACCATCATAACGCGGGCCATGTTCCGCCTATTCCGCGCCGCCCGGATTCTTCTTGCCCCAAATATCCCCGCCGGAGGCATCCGCCCTTGCCTCCAGGCGCAATCAGGCCGGATCAGCGCACAGGAAAGACAAAGCAGCGATCCCGCCGGATCATCAGCCACAGCGGTTTGCCCGGCTGGGGCAGAAAGACATTGGGCACCGTCGCCTTGAGGATCGAGCCGTCGTGATCCATGCGGATCTCGACAAGGCTTTCGCTGCCCATGAACCGCGCGCGCATGACCTCGCCGCGCGCCGCGACGCCGTCCTGCACCGTGGGATTGGGCCCGCGCCCACCGCGATCAAGGTCGATCTTGATGTGCTGCGGGCGGATCACGATCTCGACCTCGGCCCCGTCCGGCACGCCGGGGGCCAGGAACTGGCCGAAGGGCGTATCGGTCAATGCGCCGCGAACCGTGCCACGTATCACGTTGATATCGCTGAAAAATGCAACCGCGTTCCGATCTTTGGGCGCATTGTAGATATTGTAGGGCGCGCCTTGCTGCACGATCCGTCCCGCGCGCATCAGCGCGATCTCGTCGGCCATGCGCATCGCCTCGTCGGGCTCGTGGGTGACCAGCAGGACGGCGGCATCCTCCTGTTTCAGGATCTCGAGAGTCTGGTCGCGGATATCGTCGCGCAGGCGGTTGTCGAGGCCCGAAAACGGCTCGTCCATCAACATGATCCGCGGACGCGGCGCCAATGCGCGCGCCAGGGCGACGCGCTGCTGCTCACCCCCCGACAGCGAATGCGGATAGGCGTCGATGAAGCGGCGCAGCCCGACGCGGCCCAGCAGCTCCTCGACCCTGGCCCGGCGCGCGTCATGCGGACCGCTCAGCCCGAAGGCCACGTTCTCGGCCACGCTCAGATGTGGAAACAGCGCGAAATCCTGGAACATCAGACCGATGGCACGGCGTTCGGGCGGTACCCGGAACACGGTGTCGCAGATCAATTTGCCGTCCACCCAGATTTCGCCCTGATCCTGCATCTCGACCCCGGCGATCATGCGCAGCGTCGTGGATTTGCCGCAGCCCGACGGTCCCAGCAGGCAGGTCACCTGCCCCGGCATGACCCTGAGCGACACGTCATCCACCACCGCCACCCCGTCGAAATGACGGCGCAGGTTCCGGATTTCGAGCCGCGGCACGGGGGCTGCGGCGCGCGGGGCGGTCTGTGTCGGTGTCTCGGGCAAGCGGCTATTTCCGATCAATACAGTCGGGAAAGGGCATTAGCAGGGGCCGCGCCACGCCGCAAGCCTGCAGCGCATCCATCCCCGTGAAATGGGGGGCTGTCTGCCCCCCACCGTTGAACTGCGTTCAACGCCCCCCGAGGATATTTGCGGCAAGAAGAAGCGGCCGGCCCCGTGCGGGATCAGATCGTGGCGTTCGTCGCACCACCATCCAGCAGGATGTTCTGCCCCACGATGAAGCCCGCATGAACCGAGCAGAGAAAGGCGCAGGCGGCGCCGAATTCCGCGGCCGTCCCGTAGCGGCCCGCAGGGATCGTGGCCGCGCGCCGGGTACGCGCCTCGTCCAGGGTGATTCCCTGCGCCTTGGCCACGCCGCCGTCCAGCGCATCGGCACGGTCGGTGGCATGGATGCCCGGCAGCAGGTTGTTGATGATGACGCCCTTGCCCGCGACCTGGCGCGCGGTGCCCGCGACATAGCCCGTCAACCCGGTGCGGGCGGCATTGCTGAGGCCCAGCTGCGGGATCGGCGCCTTGACCGATTGCGAGGTGATGTTGACGACCCGGCCCCAGCCGCGATCGATCATGCCGGGCATCAGCGCCTTCATCAGCGCGATCGGCGTCAGCATGTTGGAATCCAGCGCGCGAATGAAGTCATCGCGGTCCCAGTCGGACCACAGGCCCGGCGGGGGGCCGCCCGCATTGGTCACCAGGATATCCGCTCCCGATGCGGCCTCGATCACGGCGGTGCGGCCGTTCTCGGTGGTCACATCGGCGGCGACGGTCGCAACCTCGACGCCGAATTCGGTGCGGATCGCCGCGGCGGCCGCCTCAAGCGCCTCGACGCCGCGCGCGTTCATCACCAGGTTCACGCCCGCCTCGGCCAGCGCGCGGGCGCAGCCAAGACCAAGACCCTTGCTCGATGCGCAGACCAGCGCCGTTTTTCCCTTGATCCCCAGATCCATGTCATTCTCCTTCTGATCACCGTCCGGATCCGCATCCGGCCGACCCTGTGCGCCCTGATTAGCATTGCCCGGCAAGAGATTGCCAGCAAAAGGCCAGAACGTTGACCGCGTGGTGACACATTCCTATCCTAATGGTCCAGAGACCCCGCAACGACTGGCGCAGGCGCCGGTTGCGAGGGCTTCGGGCACCGGCCCGTTTACCCGTATGACGACACTGACCAGTAGATAGCCAACAGATTGCCCGGATCATGACGGAAACACATCAGCCAGCAGCCCTTTCCGAAACCGCTTTCGCGCTGCCCGTGCTGGCCGCGACGGCCTTTCGGGTCGTGGCGGGCGCGAACCTGGGCGATCCGCTGTCCTTTGCCGACGATCTGATCCATGACGACACCTATGAACTGGGGCGCAACGCCGCCACGCGCCGCCTGTCGCTGGTGCCCGAAGGCCCCGGCCGCTTTCGCGTGGCCGCGGATTCGGTGGCGGGACAGCCCGGCGCGCTGGTGCATCTGGACAGCAGCCTGACCTTCATGTCCCCCGATGGCGAGACGGCAGAGGTGCTTGTTCTGGTCGAAGTAGATGCCGCGGGCGACATGACCGAGGTGCATGCCCTGCCCCTGGTCCCCTTGCGCCCCAAGATACGGTATACGCTGGTCACCATCGACACGCGGAACGTCGTGACGCGCCTGGCCGAGATCGCCTGCGTTTCTTTCGCGCGCGGCACCCATATCACCATGGCTTCGGGCGAACAGCGCCTGATCGAGGACCTGCGCCCCGGCGACCGCGTCCTGACCCGCGACGATGGCCCCCAGGAGATCCGCTGGATCGGTCAGACAACGCTGCGCGCCAGCGGTGAACAGGCCCCCATCGTGATCAAGGCGGGCACGCTGCACAATGCCAATGACCTTCTGGTCAGCCCCGATCACCGGCTTTTCATCTATCAGCGCGCCGATATCCTGGGTGCGGGCCGCGCCGAGGTGCTGGTGCGCGCGCGCCACCTGGTCAACGGTGTCACCGTCTATTCCCAGGAAGGCGGATTCATCGATTATTTCCAGATCCTGTTCGACCGGCACCAGATCATCTATGCCGAAGGGATCGCTGCCGAGACCCTGCTGCTGGACAAGCGCACGCAGCCCGCCCTGCCCGCCGACCTGGCCGAGGCGCTGGCGCAAAAGCTGGGGGGCGGTCATTCCGGCGGGATCGAGGGTTTCGAAGTGTCCAAGAAGATGCTGGACCTGCCCGATGCAGCCGAGGCACTGCGCCGCGCCTCGTTGGGCTGAAACGCACCCGATTTCCTTGCCTTTGCGCGCGCGCCTGCCTAAAGCTGCGCTCATGTTGGACACCGCCTCGAACCGCCCCGCCCTGCCGCCCGAAATCGCCCGTCGCCGGACCTTTGCGATCATCTCGCATCCCGACGCCGGCAAGACGACGCTGACCGAAAAGTTCCTGCTGTTCGGCGGCGCGATCCAGATGGCCGGACAGGTCCGCGCCAAGGGTGAGGCGCGGCGGACGCGATCGGACTTCATGCAGATGGAAAAGGACCGTGGCATCTCGGTCTCGGCATCGGCGATGTCCTTCGATTTCAAGACCTTCCGCTTCAACCTGGTGGACACGCCCGGCCACAGCGACTTTTCCGAGGATACCTATCGCACGCTGACGGCGGTGGATGCGGCCGTCATGGTGATCGACGGGGCCAAGGGTGTGGAAAGCCAGACCCGCAAGCTGTTCGAGGTCTGCCGCCTGCGCGATCTGCCGATCCTGACCTTCTGCAACAAGATGGACCGCGAAAGCCGCGATACATTCGACATCATCGACGAAATCCAGGAAAACCTGGCCATCGACGTGACGCCGGCCAGCTGGCCCATCGGCACGGGGCGCGATTTCATCGGCTGCTATGACATGCTGCGCGACCGGCTGGAACTGATGGACCGCGCCGACCGCAACGTGGTGGCGGAATCGATCGAGATCAACGGGCTGGACGATCCGCGCCTGGCCGATCACGTGCCCGCCGCGCTGCTGGCGACCCTGCGCGAAGAGATCGAGATGGCGCGCGAGCTGCTGCCCGCGCTGGACATCAAGGCGGTGCAGGACGGCAGCATGACGCCGATCTGGTTCGGCTCTGCCATCAATTCCTTCGGTGTGAAGGAGCTGATGGAAGGCATCGGCACCCTGGGCCCCGAGCCGCAGCCCCAGCGCGCCGAGCCGCGCATGATCCTGCCCGAGGAAACAAAGGTGTCCGGCTTTGTCTTCAAGGTTCAGGCGAACATGGATCCCAAGCATCGCGACCGGGTGGCTTTCGTGCGGCTGGCCTCGGGGCATTTCATTCGCGGCATGAAACTGACCCATGTGCGCAGCAAGAAGCCGATGACGATCACCAACCCGGTGATGTTCCTGGCCTCGGACCGCGAACTGGCGGAAGAGGCCTGGGCCGGCGACATCATCGGCATCCCGAACCACGGCCAGCTGCGCATCGGCGACACGCTGACCGAAGGCGAGGCACTGCGCGTCACCGGCATTCCGTCCTTTGCGCCGGAACTGCTGCAGACCTGCCGCGCGGGCGACCCGATGAAGGCCAAGCACCTGGAGAAGGCGCTGATGCAATTCGCCGAGGAAGGGGCCGCCAAGGTCTTCAAGCCCGCCTTCGGGTCGGGCTTCATCGTGGGCGTCGTGGGAGCCCTGCAATTCGAGGTGCTGGCCAGCCGGATCGAGCTGGAATACGGGCTGCCCGTGCGCTTCGAGCAGTCGCAGTTCACATCCGCCCGCTGGGTGAGCGGCAGCCGCCAAGCCGTTGAAAAATTTGTGAATGTCAACAAGCAGCACATCGCGCATGACCATGATGGCGACATCGTCTACCTGACGCGGCTGCAATGGGACATTGACCGGATCGAACGCGACTACCCGGATGTGAAACTGACCGCGACCAAGGAAATGATGGTCTGATGGCGCAGGGGGGCGGCATGGCATGGCAGCCAAGCCGCAGCGCGTGACAATCTGCGCCGCGTGACCCTTGGCGGGCTTGCGCGGCGCGCGGGGGCTGACCATTCTCTGCCCCATGAGTGATGCCAGTGCCCCCACCTATCCCGGCGGTTTCGCCGCCATCCTGACCCAGATGGAGGGGCGGCGCGATCCTTTCACCTATGAGGATGGCGAGGGCCTGCCGCCGCTGGATGTCGATCTGGCCGCGCTCAAGCAGGCACGGGTCGATGGGCGCGCCCTTGAGGTTGACGGGTCGAAATCCACCTATGCCCGCAAGCTGCGCGAACTGAGCGATGAATTCGACGGGATGCCCGCACTGCTGCTGCTGCATGGGCTGCTGGTCGCCCATCTGCGCCGCCGCACCGCCCCCGACCATGCCGCCCCCCTGTTCCTGCGCCTCTGGGCCGAGGAATCGGACTGGTTGATGCAACGGCTGGATGCCCGGTGGCTGGTGTCGGCGGCCACCACCTTCGGCGATCATGGCGCGACCGAGACGCAGCGCCGTCTGGGCCAGTCCCTGAGCGTGATGTTCGGGATGATGAAGCTTTACGAAACCGAGCGTATCCATTCCGGCGCGGATCCCGCGCAACCTTTCGAATGGTCAAGGCGCAAGGTTCCGCCGCTGGCCATGCAGATGGACGCCTATGCGCTTGGTGCGGGGGGGCTGGATGTGAACATGCTGGGCCGGCTCTGGCAGGATGCGGGCAGCGATGCGGTGATCGCCCCGCTGGCACGACGCCTGCTGGACCTGCTGATCGCGGATGACCGCACCATCTTCCGGCGGCTGCGGATGATGCGCCAGCAACGCGAAAAGGCGCAGAAGGCCGAAGGGATTCGCCCCAAGCGCGGCCATGCCGCCCCATCTGCCCACATACCCGTGCCCGCGAAGGTCGTGGCGCGCGACCCTGCAACCCTGCGCTGGGGCACGGTGTCGCTGATAAAGGCACCACTGCCGCGCATCGCCGCTTTCGCCGCGCATCACCTCGAGATGGGCGCGCACCGTCTGCACATCCATCTGGACGATCCCCACCCCGAGGCGGCGGCCTTTCTGTCGCGCCATCCCGCCATCGAGGTGACGATTTGCGACGCCGCATGGTGGGCCGGTCAGAAAAAGCCGCGCATGAAGGCGCATCAGCTGCGACAGGCCTGGGTGGCGACGCAGACCTATCACCGCACCGATCTGGATTTCCTGGCCCATGTCGATGTGGATGAATTCATCCTGGCCGACGCCCCCCTGTCACCGGCACTGGCCGCATTGCCCGCCGATATCGCCGCGGTGCATCTGCCGCCCGCGGAATTGTTGGCCGGGACGACGGACCGCTTCAAGCTGACGCCGCGCCATGCCGGGCAGGAAAAGGCGGTGCTCGAGGATATCTATCCCAATTTCGGGGGCCATCTGCGTGGCGGCTTCATCAGCCACCGCGAGGGCAAGATGATCGCGCGCTGCGGCATTCCGGGTGTACGCTTCGGGCTGCATGCACTGCTGCTGAACGGGCATCCCGCCAGCAATCGCATGACCCTGCCCGACGTGATCCTCGGCCACGCCCATGCGCCCGACTGGGAGACGTTCCAGAGCCATCTGGCCTTTCGCATGACCCAAGGCTCCTATCGCAAGACCGATGAAGAGGTCCTTGGCCTGCGCGACATCCTGGACCTGCTGCACGAGGAAGACGGCGAAGAAGGGCTGCGCAGCTTCTTCACAGAGGTGTGCGAAGGCAATGACCGGCTGACCCGCGCGCTGGAGGCGCATGGCATGCTGGTGCGCGCGCCGCTTGAAGCTGACCGCAAGATGATGCGCATTTTCGGCGCAATACCAAAGGCTTGATTGCCATGCCTCATGCAGATCAGCAGCCCCGATGGGGGATCGTGTCAACCATCAAGGCCCCGGTAGAGGCGATCCTTGCCTTCGCGGCGCATCACCTTGATCTGGGGGCCCATCGCCTGTTTCTCTATCTCGACGATGACAACCAGGCGGCATTCCGCATCCTCAAGGCCCATCCCAGGATCAGGCCCCTGCTGACCGATGACGCCTATTGGCAATCGCTGGGCATGAAGCGGCGGGCCAAGCACCAGTCGCGCCAGTTCGAGAACGCCCGCCACGCCTATGGCCGCGCCTCTGATCTGGATTGGCTGGCCCATATCGACGTGGATGAATTCCTGCAGCCCACCCGCCCGCTGGGTGCACAACTGGCCGAGCTGCCGCAGGATTGCCTGTGCGGGCGCATCCGCCCGGTCGAGGCGCTGGCCCCGCATGAACCGGGTCAGCCCCTTTTCGCAAAGGCCTTTGCGCTGGACCGCGCCACCCGCAACCGGCAGACCGAGGCGCTGTATCCGGACTACGGCGCCCATCTGAACGGCGGCTTCCTGAGCCATGTGGCCGGCAAGATGATCTATCGCACGGGCATTCCCGACCTGAAGGTGAACATCCACAACATCACCGTGGCCGAGGTGCAGAATCCCGGCCAGCGGGAACTGGCCGACACCACGCTGCTGCATTGTCACGCCAAGACATGGGAAGATTTCATCGCCGCCTTCCATTACCGGCTGGACAAGGGCAGCTACCGCTCCGAACTCAAGCCCAACCGCCCCGCTGATCAGGGTGGTCTGACCCTGCACGAGCTGTTCGGCCACCTGCATGCGACCGAGGGCGAGGCCGGCCTGCGCCGCTTCTACGACAGGGTCTGCAGCGCCACACCGGCGCATCTGGCGGCGCTTGAGGCACAGGGCCTGCTGCGCCGCCCCCTTCTGGATCTGCCCGGCGCGATGAGCCGTCATTTCCCGCAGGGCTGACAGGGGCATGCCAAAGGGTGCGATCCCTGCTCTCATTGACCGCAGGTGCGCTTTGCGCTATGGCCTGCGCGGGGATCGCATATGTGGATAACCACGGGGCCAGAGGGGCCCGAACCCCATCAGACGCAACGGGCCGTGACGTGTCCGTTATCAACGGATACACATGACAAAATTCTCTGATCTCAAACTCGACCCCAAGGTCCTCAAGGCGATTGAGGACGCGGGGTATGAAACCCCTACCCCCATTCAGGCCGGCGCCATTCCGCCCGCCCTGGAAGGCCGCGACGTTCTGGGCATCGCCCAGACCGGCACCGGCAAGACCGCCAGCTTCACGCTGCCGATGATCACGCTGCTGGCCAAGGGCCGCGCGCGCGCGCGGATGCCGCGCAGCCTGGTGCTGTGCCCCACGCGCGAACTGGCCGCCCAGGTGGCCGAGAACTTCGATACCTACACCAAGTATCACAAGCTGACCAAGGCGCTGCTGATCGGTGGCGTGTCCTTCAAGGAACAGGAACAGCTGATCGACCGTGGTGTGGACGTGCTGATCGCGACGCCGGGCCGCCTGCTGGATCATTTCGAGCGTGGCAAGCTGCTGCTGACGGGTGTGCAGATCATGGTCGTCGATGAGGCCGACCGGATGCTGGACATGGGCTTCATCCCCGATATCGAGCGGATTTTCAGCCTGACCCCCTTCACCCGCCAGACCCTGTTCTTCAGCGCCACCATGGCGCCCGAGATCGAGCGGATCACCAATACCTTCCTGTCCGCCCCCGAGCGGATCGAAGTGGCGCGCCAGGCCAGCGCCTCGACCACGATCACGCAGGGCGTGGTCATGTTCAAGGCCAGCCGCAAGGACAAGGAAGCCAGCGAAAAGCGCCAGCTTCTGCGCACGCTGATCGATGCCGAAGGCGAGAAGTGCAAGAACGCGATCATCTTCTGCAACCGCAAGACCGATGTGGATATCGTCGCGAAATCGCTGAAGAAATACGGCTATGACGCGGCCCCGATCCATGGCGATCTGGAACAGTCGCAGCGCATGCGTACGCTGGATGGCTTCCGTGACGGCACGCTGCGCTTTCTGGTCGCCTCGGACGTGGCGGCGCGTGGCCTGGACATTCCGAACGTGAGCCATGTGTTCAACTTCGACGTGCCCAGCCATGCCGAAGACTATGTGCACCGCATCGGGCGCACCGGGCGCGCCGGGCGCACCGGCACCGCGATCATGATCTGCACCGGGCGCGACGACAAGAATTTCGCCGATGTCGAACGCCTGATCCAGACCGAGATCCCGCGCCTGGACAATCCGCTGCAAGGCGTGATCCTGCCCGACAGCGACGACGAGGCCGAAGGCGAAACGCGTCAATCGTCCTCGCGCAGCCGCTCGCGCGGCGGGCGCGGTCGTTCGGGCGACAAGCCGGCCCCCAAGGACAAGCCTGAAGAGGCGAAGGCCGAGGCCCCCCGCGAGGACAAGCCGCGTGAAGACCGGCCCCGCGACGAACGGCCCCGCGACGAACGGCCCCGTGATGACCGTCCGCGTGAAGACAAACCGCGCGAAGACCGTCCGCGCGACGCAAAGCCCCGCGAGGAGCGCGCGCGCGACAACAAACCGCGCGAGGATCGTGGCGCTGAAGGACGCTCGGACGAGCGGCGCGACCGGTCGCGTGGTGGTCAGGGGCGCGATTCCGGTCGCGACAATGGTCCCAAGGTTGTGGGCATGGGCGATCACCTGCCCAGCTTCATCGCGCTGAGCTTTGACGAGCGGCGCACCGGCTGATCAATCCGCCAGATCGAGACAAAAAGACCCGCACCGATCCAACGGTGCGGGTTTTTGTTTGGCGATCTGGCCCAAATGGGGGAAAGACCGGCAAGCCCATGATCGCCATGGCAAAACCTGCGCCCGAGATCCGAACCTGGAACGGCAGGGCCTTGCATCACTGCTGCTGCCGGGGCGGCTGTATCCGGTGCAGGCGATGAAGCAGGCCGAGCGCGAGGCGTTTTTCAGGCAGGTCTTCGCCCGCGTCACAAGATGAACGCGGGCGAAAGGTTTGTCATGCGCTCAGGCGGCTGATGACCACCGTCACTTCGGGCTTCTTGCCGATCTCGTCCAGTGCTGTCTGGCGGACGATCTTCTTCAGTTGCTGTTCCAGCTTGTCGTCATCGGCCAGCGTCGCCTCGGAGGCGCGGTTGACGAACTGGTCCAGATCCGCCTCCAGCACCTCGACCAGGGGCGCGCGCGACCGCCCGGTCTGGGCCAGGCCCATGATCTCGCACCAGGGCTCGCCCAGGGGCTCGTTCTCGTCATCCAGGATCAGGGTCACGGTGACATGCCCGTTCAGCGCCATGCGGATACGGTCGCGCACCACACCATCCAGCGCGCCCACCTGCGCGGAACCGTCCAGATAGGTGCGGCCCGTTTCGACATAACCGGCCACCGCGGGTTCATTGCCGCCAAGGTTCACGATCATCCCGTTCGAGGCCAGGATCGACTGAAAGCGGTTGCCCTTTGCGATCTTGACCATCTCGCGCAGGTGGCGGTGTTCGCCATGCATCGGGACCACGATCTGCGGCTTGACCAGTTTCTGGATGAATTCGATGTCCGGCCGGTTGGCATGGCCCGAGACGTGATACTTGCCGTTGCTGTCATCCACCACGTCCACGCCCATTTCGCTGAACTGGTTGATGATGCGGATGACGCCCTTTTCATTGCCCGGAATCGTCTTGGACGAGAACAGGAACATGTCCCCTTCCTTCAGCACGACACCCTGGTACTTGCCATTGGCCAGCTGCGCGCTGGCGGCGCGGCGTTCGCCCTGGCTGCCGGTGACGATCAGCATGACATTGTCGCGCGGCATCGCCATGGCGTCCTCGGGGCTGACCACCTTGGGGAAGGAGGACAGAACCCCGGTTTCCACCGAGGCTTCGATCATCCGGCGCATGGCGCGCCCCATCAGGCAGATGGACCGGCCCGCCGCCACGCCCGCCTCGGCCAGTGTCTTGACCCGCGCCACGTTGCTGGCGAAGGTCGTGGCCACCACCATGCCCTTCTGCGCCGCGATCAGATCGGTGATGGCCGGGCCCAGCGTGGCCTCGGATCGGCCTTCATGCTGGTTGAACACGTTGGTGCTGTCGCAGATCAACGCCTTGACCCCACCGGCCGACACCTCGGCCCAGAGGTCGGGGTCAAAGGGCTCGCCCACAAGCGGTGTGCGGTCCAGCTTGAAATCGCCGGTATGGATCACGCGGCCTTCGGGCGTGTCGATCACCAGCGCCGAGGTTTCGGGGATCGAGTGGGACATCGGCAGGAAACCCACGGTGAACGGTCCTGCCGTCACGGTTTCGGGCCATTTCGACACTGTTTTGACCACCTTGTCGGAATAGCCGTATTCGGCCAGCTTGCCCCGCGCGATATTCGAGGTGAAGGCGCGGGCATAGACCTTCGGCTCGCCCAGCCGCTCGAACAGATGGCCGATGGCGCCGACGTGATCCTCGTGGGCATGGGTGATGAACACCGCCTCGATCCGGGTCTTGCGCTCTTCCAGCCATGCGATATCGGGCAGGATCAGGTCCACACCCGGCGTGCCGTCCATATCGGGAAAGGCCACCCCGACGTCGACGACGATCAGCCGTTCGTCATCGGGCGCCCCGTATCCGTAGACATAGCAGTTCATCCCGATTTCCCCGGCGCCGCCGAGGGGGAGATAGATCAATCGCTTGCTGCTCATATGTTGCCTTGGTCCTTGTTATATTTGTGAATGACCGTGAGGCCATGAATGGTCAGGTCGTCTTCGATCCTGTCAAAAAGCACTTCCGAGGCGCCGAACAACGCGGCCAGCCCCCCTGTGCCGATCACGCGCATGTCGCGGTCGCGTTCCGCCTTGATCCTTGTGCAGATTTCCTTGACCAGGCCGACATAGCCCCAGAAAATCCCGGCCTGCATGCAGGCCACGGTATTGGTGCCGATCACGCCCTGCGGCTTGGTGATGTCCACATGCGGCAGGGCGGCGGCGGCCATGTGCAACGCCTCGAGGCTGAGGTTCACGCCGGGCGCGATCACGCCCCCCACATAGGCCCCGTCATCATCGACCACGTCGAAGGTCGTCGCGGTGCCGAAATCGACCACGATCAGATTGCCGCCATGCCGGTCATAGGCACCCGCCGAATTGACCAGACGGTCAGGCCCCACGGTCGTGCCCTGATCCACGCGCGGCGCGCGCGGCAGCAGACACTCGGGCTTGCCCACCACCAGCGGGCGGCAGTTGAAATAACGATCCGCCAGAACGCGCAGGTTGAACACCACGCGCGGCACCGTGGACGAGATGATGACCGCGTTGATGTCCATCGGGATCTTGTGATGGTTCAGCAGCGCACTCAGCCAGACGTAATACTGATCCGCCGTCCGCTGATGCTCGGTCGAGGTGCGCAGCGTGCAGAGGAACCGCTCACCATCCCAGATCGAGAAAACGGTATTGGTGTTGCCACAGTCGATGGCCAGAAGCATGTCTGCAATCCTCAGAAGAATACGTCGGCCGCAGCGATGCGGCGCGGGCCTTGGGGCGTTGATAGGACAAGTTGCCCCTGCTCGTCCACCGCGTCGAACCGGCCGGTCACCTCTTCGCCGGGAAGGCGCGCCGTGATCACCTCGCCAAGGCGTGCGGCGCGGTCCAGCCATGCGGTACGGATCGGGGCAAACCCATAGGTGGCGAATTGCGCCTCATGGCGGGCATAGGCCGGGGCCAGCAGGTCGAGGAAGTCCGCAGGGCTGACCAAGACACCGGTTTCCGACAGCAGCGAGACGGGGCGCACCGCCCCCTCTTCCACCTGATCCGCGCCCGGCGCCTGCGCCAGGTTCACGCCGATCCCGATCGACAACGCATCGCCGCGCGGCCCGATGGTTTCCAGCAGGATCCCCGCCACCTTGCCCCCGTTCAGAAGCACGTCATTGGGCCATTTCAGCGCGAAACTGCCCGGCCTGCCCGTGGCGGCGGCAAAGGCATCGTAAAGCGCGAGCGACGCCACGAAGGACCGCAGCGCCGCGGTTGCGGGCGCGATCGGCCCCGGCAGGACAAGGGTTGCTGCGAAATTGCCCGCAGGATGGCGCCATTCGCGCCCCCTGCGCCCGCGCGCGGCGGTCTGGTGCAGCGCCAGGATCCATGTGGGACCGCGCAGATCGGCAAAGCGCCGCGCGGCCTCGTTCAGGGTGCTGTCAACCTCAGCCAGCACGATGCGGGCCGTGCCATCCGGCCAGCCCGCAGGCAGGACGTCAGTTGACAAGCGTGGCCGCGGCGGCAGCCGCCGCGCCTTCGATCCCGAACAGGTTGACCACGCCGAACAGCATCGCTGCGGCAGAGGCCATCAGGAAAGCCCAGAGCACCGGGGACTTGCCGCCATCCAGTTCCTCGCCCTCGTCACCGAAATACATGAAGTAGACGATGCGCAGGTAATAGAAGGCCCCAATCACCGAGGCGATCACGCCGGCAATCGCCAGCCAGGCCAGACCCGCGTCATAGGCGGCGCGCAGCACGTAGAACTTGCCGAAGAAACCCACCAGCGGCGGCACACCCGCAAGGCTGAACAGCAGGATCAGCATGGCCAGCGCCCGGCCCGGCTCGCGCTTGGCATACATGTTCAGCGCGGCGATATCGGTGACGGGCTGGCCGTCCTTTTCCATCGACAGGATGAAGGCGAAGGTGCCCACGTTCATCGTCACGTAGATCGCCATGTAGACCAGCATCGCCTGCACGCCGAACACGGTGCCTGCCGCAAGGCCCATCAGGGCATAGCCCATATGCGCAATCGAAGAGAATGCCATCAGGCGCTTGATGTTGCGCTGCCCGATCGCGGCAATCGCGCCCAGGAACATCGACAGCACCGACAGAAGCGCCAGGATCTGCTGCCAATCGGCGGTGGCCCCGCCGAAGGCATCATGCAGCACGCGGGCAAAAAGGGCCATCGCGGCCATCTTGGGGGCAGTCGCGAAGAAGGCGGTGACCGGCGTGGGCGAGCCTTCATAGACGTCCGGCGTCCACATGTGGAAGGGCACGGCCGAGACCTTGAAGGCAAGGCCCGACATCACGAAGACAAGGCCGAACAGCAGGCCAAGCGACATCTGCCCCTCGCCCGCCGCGGCGATGATGCCGGAAAACAGCGTCGTGCCCGCATAGCCATAGACCAGAGACGCACCATAAAGCAGCAGACCCGAGGACAGCGCGCCAAGGATGAAATACTTCAGACCCGCCTCGGTCGATTTCAGGCTGTCACGGCGCAGCGAGGCGATCACATAGAGCGCCAGCGACTGCAGTTCCAACCCCATGTAAAGCGCCATCAGGTCGCCTGCGCTGACCATCACCATCATGCCGACAACGCTGAGCGATACCAGAATGGGATATTCGAAGCGCAGCAGCCCGCGCCGTTCCATGTAGTCCTGGCTCATCAGCAGCACGGCGGCAGCCGACAGCAGGATGGTGACCTTGGCGAAACGGGCAAAGGCGTCATCGTGGAACATGCCGCCAAAGGCCACGTTGGTCCCCTCGCCGTTCAGCCCGATCCATGCCGCCACCAGAACGAAGGCGCCGGCGGTCGTCCATGTCAGCAGCGGGGCCACCTTGTCCTTGCCGGTGTAAACCCCGAAGAGAAGCGCCGCCATCGCATAGAGCGACAGCAGGATTTCCGGCAGGATAATGGTCAGATCAGCCTGGATCATCTCTCAGCGCTCCGTTCAGTTCTGGGCCAGCATGCGAAGGGTGGTCCCCTCGGCACGGGCAAGGTCATATTCGGCAATCAGCGCCTCGACCGAGGGGCCGATGATATCGGTCACAAGCGACGGATAGACGCCCAAGAGCAGGGTCATCACCACCAGCGGTGCAAAGATCGCCTTTTCGCGGCGGGTCATGTCGGTGATGGTGCGCAGGCTTTCCTTGATCAGGTCGCCCAGCACCACCCGGCGATAGAGCCAGAGTGCATAGGCCGCCGACAGGATCACGCCCGAGCAGGCGATCAGCGCGACCCAGGTATTGACCTGGAAGATGCCCATGAGCGTCAGGAATTCGCCCACGAAGCCCGAGGTGCCCGGCAGGCCGACGTTGGCCATGGTGAAGAACATGAAGATCAGCGCATAGGCGGGCATCCGGTTCACGAGGCCGCCATAGGCGTCGATGTCGCGCGTGTGCATGCGGTCATAGATCACGCCCACGCAGAGGAACAGCGCCCCCGAGATGAAGCCGTGGCTGATCATCTGGAAGATCGCGCCGTCGATCCCCTGCTGGTTCGCGGCAAAGATGCCCATGGTCACGTAACCCATGTGGGCGACGGAGGAATAGGCGATCAGCTTTTTCATGTCTTCCTGCACGAGGGCGACAAGGCTGGTGTAAACGATGGCAATGGCCGACATCCACAGCACCAGCGGTGTCATCACCTCGGATCCGACGGGGAACATCGGCAGGCTGAAGCGCAAAAAGCCGTAGCCGCCCATCTTCAGAAGGATCGCCGCCAGAACCACCGAACCCGCCGTCGGGGCCTGAACGTGTGCGTCGGGCAGCCAGGTATGGACGGGCCACATCGGCATCTTGACGGCAAAGCTGGCAAAGAAGGCCAGGAACAGCAGCGTCTGCAGGCCACCCACCACATGGATGCCCAGGATGTTGAAGCTTTCCGACCCGAAGGTATGGCGCATCAGCGACGGAATGTCGGTGGTGCCGGCATCCGAATACATCGCCACCATCGCCACCAGCATCAAGACCGAGCCAAGGAAGGTATAGAGGAAGAACTTGAAGCTGGCATAGATCCGCGCTTTGCCGCCCCAGATGCCGATGATCAGGAACATCGGGATCAGGCCCGCCTCGAAGAAGAGGTAGAACAGCACCAGGTCCAGCGCCATGAACACGCCCAGCATCAGCGTTTCCAGCAGCAGGAAGGCGACCATGTATTCCTTGACGCGGGTGTTCACATCCCAGGAGGCGGCGATCACCAGCGGCATCATGAAGGTGGTCAGCATCACGAACAGGATGCTGATCCCGTCGACGCCCATCTTGTAGGTCAGCCCCATGATCCAGGTCCGCTCTTCCACGAACTGAAAGCCGGTGTTGGCGGGGTCGAACTGGAACAGGATGAACAGCGACACAAGGAAGGTGACGGATGTCGCGATCAGCGCCAGCCATTTGGCATTGCGATTGGCCGCCTCGTCCGCGCCGCGCAGGAACACGATCAGGATCAGGGCCGCCAGCGCCGGAATGAAGGTGACGATGGAAAGAAGGTTATCCATTATTCCGCCCCTCCGGTGAGCGTCATCCATGTGATCAGGACCACGATCCCGACCACCATCGCAAAGGCATAGGTGAAGATGTATCCCGACTGGGCGCGGCCTGCGAAACGGGTCAACATCGGGATCACGCCCATCGCCATGCCGTTGATCGAGCCGTCGATCACATCGCCATCGCCGCGCTTCCAGAAGAAGGCCCCGATGACCCGCGCGGGGCGCACGAAGATCGCGTCGTAGATTTCATCGAAATACCACTTGTTCAGCAGGAACAGGTAAAGCGGGCGCTGCACCTCGGCCAGCTTGCGCGGCAGTTCGGGGTTCACGATGTAGAACCAGAAGGCCGTCAGGAAGCCGATGATCATGACCACGAAGGGGCTGAACTTGACCCATTTCGGCACTTCATGCGCATCGTTCAGCACGGTGTTGCCGGGGGCCTGGTGAATGGCCCCCTCGCCCGGCGCGCCGGTGAAGACATAGTGATGCGCGCCCTCGGCCTTGGCCGCGCCATGGCTGTCGTCCTTGGGGGCTGCGTGATCCCCTGCCTTGGCCTCGCCATGGCCCGCGTCCGCGCCATGGGCGCCCGCCTCGGCATAGGGCACGCCGAAGAACTTGCCCACCGTGTCGGTGTGACCGAAGAAGCTGTTGTACCACACCACGCCCGAGAACACCGCACCCAGCGCCAGAACACCCAGCGGGATCAGCATGACCTTGGGGCTTTCATGGGCATGGTCATGGGTATGCTTGTCGCCGCGCGCCTCGCCGTAGAAGGTCAGGAACATCAGGCGCCAGCTGTAGAAACTGGTGAACAGCGCCGCGATGACCAGCATCCAGTAGGCATAGCCGCCCGCCGTCGCCGCATAGGCGCTTTCGACCACGGCATCCTTCGAGAAGAAGCCCGCAAAGCCGATATAGGTCATCGGAATGCCCACGCCGGTGATGGCCAGCGTGCCGATCATCATCGCCCAGAAGGTATAGGGGATCTTCTTGCGCAGCGCGCCGTAGTTGCGCATGTCCTGCTCGTGATGCATCGCATGGATCACGGAACCCGCACCAAGGAACAGCATCGCCTTGAAGAAGGCATGGGTGAAGAGGTGGAACATCGCCACCGAATAGACGCCCACGCCGGCCGCCACGAACATGTAGCCCAACTGCGAACAGGTCGAATAGGCGATCACGCGCTTGATGTCGTTCTGCACAAGGCCGACGGTCGCCGCGAAGAAGGCGGTGGTCGCGCCCACGAAGGTCACGAACATCATCGCCTCGGGCGCGTATTCCATGATCGGCGACATGCGGCAGACCAGGAAGACGCCTGCGGTCACCATGGTTGCCGCGTGGATCAGCGCCGACACGGGCGTCGGGCCTTCCATCGCGTCGGGCAGCCATGTGTGCAGGAAAAGCTGGGCCGATTTGCCCATCGCGCCGATGAACAGCAGGAAGGCGATCAGGTTGGCCGCGTTCCATTCGGTCCAAAGGAAGGTCAGCTGCGTCTCGGCCAGCTGCGGCCCCATGGTGAAGATATCGTCGAAGCGGATCGAATCCGTCAGGTAGAACAGCGCGAAGATGCCCAGCAGAAAGCCGAAGTCACCCACCCGGTTGACCACGAAAGCCTTGATCGCGGCCGCATTGGCCGAAGGCTTGCGGTAGTAGAACCCGATCAGCAGGTAGGATGCGACCCCCACCCCTTCCCAGCCGAAGAACATCTGCAGCAGGTTGTCCGCCGTCACCAGCATCAGCATGGCGAAGGTGAAGAAGGACAGGTAGGCAAAGAAGCGCGGCTTGTAGCTTTCCGTGTCCTTCCACTGCGGATCGTGATCCATGTAGCCGAAGGAATAAAGGTGCACGAGGGCCGACACGGTGGTGATCACGATCAGCATGATCGCGGTCAGGCGGTCCAGACGGATCGCCCAGTCGGTGCTCAGGCTGCCGCTTTCGACCCAGCGCAGGATCTCGATCTGCGTGGTCACGCCGTCGAAGGTCAGGAACACGATCCAGGACAGGATCGCCGCCAGAAACAGCAGGCCCGTGGTGACCCACATGGCCGCCGTCTCGCCGATGATGCGCCAGCCGAAACCCGCGATCAGGGCCCCGATCAGGGGCGCGAAAAGTATGATCGTTGCCATGGTGTCAGCCCTTCATCACGTTGGCATCTTCCACCGCGATCGTGCCGCGGTTACGGAAGAAACACACAAGGATCGCAAGTCCGATCGCCGCCTCGGCCGCGGCCACCGTCAGCACGAAGAGGGTGAAGACCTGCCCGACCAGATCGCCCATGAAACTCGAGAAGGCGACAAGGTTGATATTCACCGACAGCAGGATCAGTTCGATCGACATGAGCAGGATGATCACGTTCTTCCGGTTCAGGAAGAGACCAAAGATCCCTATGACGAACAGCGCCGCCGCCACCGTCAGGTAATGTTCCAAGCCAATCATGTCGTCCCTCGGTTCTTCATGTGCCCGGACCTTGCGCCCGGGTTGTGGTGTCCTGCCCCCGCAGGGGGCGCAGGGGTCAGGCTCTTACAGGCCCTGCCCCGGTTTCACGTCCTTCAGTTCCATCGCCTTGGCCGGATCGCGCCACATCTGCGCCAGAACGTCCTGGCGCTTGATGTCCTTGCGATGGCGCAGGGTCAGGACGATCGCGCCGATCATGGCGACCAGCAGGATCAGACCCGACAGCTGGAACAGCAGGAAATACTTGTCATAGAGCAGCAGACCCAGGGCGGCGGTGTTGGTCACATCCGTCGGGATCACCGCATCGCGCGCCGCCATCGCCCCGTCCGAGGACTGCCAGACACCGAAGGCCAGCGACAGCTGCATCAGAAGCACGACGCCGATCAGCAGCGCCAGCGGCATGTAGCGCGCCATCTCGGCCTTGAGTTCGGCGAAATCCACATCCAGCATCATCACGACGAACAGGAACAGAACCGCGACCGCGCCCACGTAGACGATGACCAGCAGCATCGCCACGAATTCCGCACCCAGCAGCACGAACAGACCCGCCGCCGACAGGAAGGTCAGGATCAGCCAGAGCACCGAATGCACCGGGTTGCGGCTGATCACGGTGAACAGCCCCCCCGCCAGCGCGCAGAGCACGAAAAGATAGAAGGCAAAGGCGATCATGGTCATGACTTGTCATCCTCCGTCTCGTCCATGACCTGCCGCGCCAATTCCATCGCGCGGGTCATGGAGGGGATACCGGCGAACATCGACATCTGGGCGATGGTCTCGGCGATTTCATCCTTGGTGGCGCCAGCCTCAAGCGCGTGGCGCACGGTCTGACGCAGGGCGGTGTCGCTTTGCGCGCCCTGCATGGTCAGCCCGGCCAGCGTGAGCAGCAGCCGTGTCTTGGCGTCCAGCCCGTCCTTGCTGATGCCCTTGCCGAACCACATTTCCATGGCTTCCTTGGGCATGGTCGGCCACATCTTCTCGAACCCCTTGGGGTCAAAGGAACTCAGCGCCGGGTTCATGGCTTTCACCATTTCCTGGGCTTGGGCCATCATCAGCTCGAATGGGGTTTTGGGATCGGTCATCTGTAGGGCGCATCCAGTTCGAGGTTGCGGGCAATCTCGGCCTCCCAGCGGTCGCCGTTCTCCAGAAGCTTGGCCTTGTCGTAGAACAGCTCCTCGCGGGTTTCGGTGGCGAATTCGAAATTCGGCCCCTCGACGATGGCATCCACAGGGCAGGCTTCCTGGCAGAAACCGCAGTAGATGCATTTGGTCATGTCGATGTCATAGCGCGTGGTGCGGCGGCTGCCGTCGGCGCGCGGCTCGGCGTCGATGGTGATCGCCTGCGCGGGGCACACGGCCTCGCAGAGCTTGCAGGCGATGCAGCGTTCTTCGCCGTTGGGATAGCGGCGCAGCGCATGTTCACCCCGGAAACGGGGGGACAGCGGGCCCTTCTCATGCGGGTAGTTCAGCGTCGCCTTGGGCGCGAAGAAATACTTCAGCCCCAGTTTGAAGCCTTTGGCGAAGTCCGACAGCAGGAAGTAACCCGCCGCGCGTCCGTAATCGATCTGTGCCATGTCAGCCCCCAATCGCCCAGCGGGCATAGGCCCCGCCGAAAAGTTCGAATTTCGCAAGGAATGCCACGATGACCACCCAGGCCAGGGACATGGGCAGGAACACTTTCCAGCCGATCCGCATCAGCTGATCGTAGCGGTAGCGCGGCGTGATCGCCTTCACCATCGCGAAGATGAAGAAGAAGAAGGCCATCTTGCCGACCATCCACAGCGGCCCGTCCGGCAGGCCGGGGATCGGCGACAGCCAGCCACCGAAGAACAGCAGGCTCATCAGTGCGCACATCAGGAAGATGGCGATATATTCACCCGCCATGAACAGCAGGAAGGGGGTCGAGGAATATTCGACCTGGTAGCCCGCCACCAGTTCGGATTCCGCTTCCGGCAGATCGAAGGGCGGACGGTTCGTTTCCGCCAGCGCCGAGATGAAGAACAGGAACACCATCGGGAAATGCGGCAGCCAGTACCAGCTGAAGAAGCCGTAATCGCCATCCTGCGCGCGCACGATGTCGCTGAAGTTCATCGATCCGGTCGAGATGATGATCCCGATGATGATCAGGCCGATCGACACCTCGTACGAGATCATCTGCGCCGCCGAACGCAGCGAGCCGAGGAACGGGTATTTCGAGTTCGACGCCCAGCCCCCCATGATCACGCCGTAAACCTCGAGCGAGGAGACCGCGAAGACATAAAGGATGGCCACGTTGATATCCGACAGCACCCAGCCTTCGTTGAAGGGGATCACCGCCCAGGCGATCATCGCCAGCACGAAACTGGTCAGCGGCGCCAGCATGAAGACGGTCTTGTCGGCACCCGCCGGCACGACCACTTCCTTGACCACGTATTTCAGCGCATCGGCCACCGTCTGCAGCAGGCCGAAAACCCCCACAACGTTCGGCCCGCGCCGCATCTGGACCGCGGCCCAGATCTTGCGGTCGCCATAGACCAGGAACAGAAGGCTGATCATCACGAAGGCCACCACCGCAAGCGATTGCGCCACCAGAAGAACTGCGATCCCAAGCGGGGTTGTAAAGAAGTCAGCCATTGGTCCTCACACCGTCGGTATTCCGTTTTCCGCGCAATGCGCCACAACGACTTCGGCGTCGATGGTCTGCATGCCGCGGGGCAGCTGAGCCGAGATGGTGTAAACCGCATCCCCGCGCCAAAGGCCACCCTGTTCCGTCACATTCGTTCGCAAATGCCGCGCAAATCCGTAGTCGCGGATCAGCGCATATTGCGCAGCCGCGCATTCGGCATAAGCGCCCACATCGTCATTGTCGCGCGCACCGCGCATCGCCACCTGGAACCGCACCAGATCCCCCTCGAGCAGGCGGGTTTCCACGCCCTCGTAGACGGGCGCGAAATGCGTGACCTCGGGGGCTGCATCCGTGCAGCCTGCCAGAAGGCCCGCGCCCATCAGCGCAAGCGGGGATATGACCGCAGGCGCTTTCATCACTCGGCCGCCATCGCCTTTTGCTGCCGCGCCTTTGCACCAGCGCTGAGTTCGGCCATCAGCTGGCTGGCCCGCGCGATCGGGTTCGTCAGGTAGAAATCCGCAATCGCGTTGCGGAAATCGGCCTTGCCGAGGGGCGCTGCCGCCAGAGGCGTCCAGCCGTTGTCAGCCAGTTCATCGACCTCGCCGAGATGCGGATGTGCGGCCACGATTGCGCCGCGCAGCTGCGCCAGGCTGTCGAAAGGCAGCGTCGCGCCCATTTGCGCCGACAGCGCCCGCAGGATCGCCCAGTTTTCCTTGGCCTCGCCCGGTGCGAAGCCCGCGCGCAGCGCCAGCTGTGGCCGGCCTTCGGTGTTCACGAACAGCCCGTTTTCTTCCGTATAGGCGGCACCCGGCAGGATGATGTCGGCGCGGTGCGCACCACGGTCGCCGTGGCTGCCCTGGTAGATCACGAAAGCGCCCGGTGCGATTTCCACCTCGTCGGCGCCCAGGTTGTAAATCACCTCGGCCCCGTCGATGGCGGCGGGCATGCCGCCTGTCGTCACGGCCCCCACATCCATCGCACCAACGCGGCCCGCCGCCGTGTGAAGCACCAGCATCCGGCCCGACAGCGCCATGCAGGCAGCCAGAACCGCCTCGCCATCGGCCTCGCGCAGGGCACCCTGGCCGACGATCACGATCGTGCCTTCGGGCACCTTGGCACCGGCCAGCGCGGCACGGTCCGTGCCCAGATGCGTGTAGGGATAGGTCAGATCGACCGCCTGACCGATCACGGCCACGTTGGCCCCGCGTGTCCAGGCCTTTCGGATGCGCGCGTTCAGCACAGGTGCCTCATCGCGCGGGTTCGACCCCACGATCAGGATATCGGTTGCGGTATCCAGATCCTCGATCGCGACATTGCCCACATAGGCGGAACGGTTGTCCACCGGCAGGCGCGCCCCGTCGGTGCGGCATTCCACATGACCGCCCTGCCCCTCGATCAGCGCTTTCAGGGCAAAGGCTGCCTCGACCGGCGCCAGATCACCGACCAGACCGGCCAGCTTCTTGCCCTTCATCGCGGCGGCCGCGGCGCGCAGCGCCTCGTCCCAGCCCGCTTTGCGCAGTTTGCCGTTCTCGCGGATATAGGGCGTGTCCAGACGCTGGCGGCGCAGCCCGTCCCAGACAAAGCGTGTCTTGTCGGAAATCCATTCCTCGTTCACGCCGTCATGGTTGCGCGGCAGGAAACGCATCACTTCGCGCCCTTTGGTATCCACGCGGATGTTGGACCCCAGCGCATCCATCACGTCGATGGATTCCGTCTTGGTCAGCTCCCAGGGGCGTGCGGTGAAAGCATAGGGCTTGGACACCAGCGCGCCGACCGGGCACAGGTCGATGATGTTGCCCTGCAGGTTGCTGTCCAGCGTCTCGCCCAGGTACGAGGTGATCTCGCTATCCTCGCCGCGCCCGGTCTGGCCCATCTGGGTGATCCCCGCCACCTCGGTGGTGAAGCGCACGCAGCGCGTGCAGGAAATGCAGCGCGTCATGTGGGTTTCGACAAGCGGGCCCAGGTTCAGATCCTCGGCCGCGCGCTTGGGTTCGCGGTAACGGCTGAAATCGACGCCGTAAGCCATCGCCTGATCCTGCAGGTCGCATTCGCCACCCTGATCGCAGATCGGGCAATCCAGCGGATGGTTGATCAGCAGGAATTCCATCACGCCTTCGCGCGCCTTCTTGACCATCGGGCTGTTGGTCTTGACCACGGGCGGCTGGCCTTCGGGACCGGGGCGCAGATCGCGCACCTGCATGGCGCAGGACGCGGCAGGCTTGGGCGGGCCGCCCACGACTTCGACAAGACACATGCGGCAGTTGCCCGCAATGGACAGCCGCTCGTGATAGCAGAAGCGCGGCACTTCGACCCCGGCCTGTTCGCAGGCCTGGATCAGGGTCAGCGCGCCCTCCACTTCGACTTCTTGCCCGTCGATGATGATCTTGCGTAGGTCAGCCATAGGATCTCACTTCAGTCTCAGGAAGGCGCCGATCTGGCTGCCCTTCGCGATTTCCGCCTGACCCAGCTTGCACAGGTCGGCGTCTTTTCTCGGGTTCAGACCCTGGGCGCGGACATAGGCTTCGCCGCGCGCGCGCATCCGCGCCTTTTCGACATCGCTGTCCACGTAGGTCTTGATCTCGGAGGTCGAATAGCCAAGCGCCTGCGCCCGGCTGCGGATGCTCCAGAGGTAGTTCAGCCCGCGCATGGTGCGCGGTTCGATCGAGGGGCAGCGGTCGCTGATCTCGATGGCCAGCGCCACCCAGAGCATGCTGTCGTCGATCTCGGGCAGATCGCGCAGGTCGGGCTTGCCCGCCGCCATCGCGGGCAGCGCCAGAACCAGCGCCACGGCGCCTGCGGTCAGTGTCTTGATGCCGAAACGGGTCATCTGCATGTCACATCTCCTTCCATGCCGGAAGGGTGGCGGGCCGCACATGGCCCCCACCCGATCCAGCAGAGATCGGGCCTGTCGGCGCTGCTATGCAATAACAGCCCCCCCAAAGCCCCGATATGACGCAAGAAGGCTTCATGCCGCGCAACGCCCCGTCAGGACCAGCGCATCATCATCGAACACCAGCGCCGCATCCGGGCTGTCGGGTCCGACCTGCCAGATCGTCGTGGAATTGCCGAAATAGGTGATGCAATGTTTCGTCGCCTCGAAGCGGCCCGCCTCGCGCGCACCGGCAAGCGATTTGCCGGGTTGCTGCACGCGCACGACGAAATCGGCCGGCGCCGCCTTGTCAAAGGCCACCGAGGCGCGGAACACCTGCCCGTCAAAAAGCTGCTTGTTCCGGCCGGTCAGCCGGTCCGAGATGCCCGACACGGTCGAACATCCCGTCAGCGCCACAGCCGCGCCGAGGGCCAGAAGGGACAACCGCATCGCCATCACTCCGCCGCCACGGCGCTGACGCGACCGGTACGCTTGTGCTTGATGCGATCCTCGATCTCGTCGCGGAAATGCCGGATCAGGCCCTGGATCGGCCAGGCCGCCGCATCGCCAAGCGCACAGATCGTGTGACCTTCGACCTGCTTGGTGACGTCAAGCAGCATGTCGATTTCCTCGACTTCCGCCTCGCCCTTCACCAGACGGTCCATCACGCGCATCATCCAGCCGGTGCCTTCGCGGCAAGGCGTGCACTGGCCGCAGCTTTCGTGCTTGTAGAACTTGGACAGACGCCAGATCGCCTTGATCACGTCGGTCGAGTTGTCCATCACGATCACCGCCGCCGTGCCAAGGCCCGAACGCTGTTCACGCAGGTAGTCGAAATCCATGATCGCTTCGCGCATCGCGGCACCGGGGATCATCGGCACGGAGGATCCGCCGGGGATCACCGCCTTGAGGTTGTCCCAGCCGCCGCGAATGCCGCCGCAATGGGTCTCGATCAGCTCCTCGAAGGTGATCGACATCGCCTCTTCCACCACGCAGGGGTTGTTCACATGGCCCGAGATCGCGAAAAGCTTGGTGCCCGCGTTGTTCGGACGGCCAAAGCCCGCGAACCATTCCGGGCCACGCCGCAGGATGGTGGGTACCACGGCGATGGATTCCACGTTGTTCACCGTGGTGGGGCAACCGTAAAGCCCCGCACCCGCCGGGAACGGCGGCTTCATGCGTGGCATGCCCTTCTTGCCCTCAAGGCTTTCCAGAAGGGCGGTTTCCTCGCCGCAGATATAGGCGCCGGCACCATGGTGCAGGTAGATGTCGAAATCCCAGCCCGACTTGCAGGCGTTCTTGCCGACCAGACCGGCCTCGTAAGCCTCGTCAATGGCGGCTTGCAGGGCTTCTTTCTCGCGGATGTATTCGCCGCGAATGTAGATGTAGCAGGCATGCGCGTTCATCGCGAAGGATGCGATCAGGCAACCCTCGATCAGGGTATGCGGATCATGGCGCATGATCTCGCGGTCCTTGCAGGTGCCCGGCTCGGATTCGTCCGCGTTCACCACCAGGTAGGCCGGGCGGCCATCGCTTTCCTTGGGCATGAACGACCACTTGAGGCCGGTGGGAAAACCCGCGCCGCCACGACCGCGCAGCCCCGAGGCTTTCATCTGGTTGATGATCCAGTCGCGCCCGTTCTTGAGGATGTTCGCCGTGCCATCCCAATGACCACGCGCCATCGCCCCTTTCAGCGTGCGGTCATGCATGCCGTAGAGGTTGGTGAAAATGCGGTCCTGATCCTTCAGCATCACGCCTATCCCTTGTCATCCTGGCGCAGCCGCCAGATTTGGTAAATCATCCACAGGGCCCAGACGAACCCCGCCAGGGCCATCAGATCGAACAGGGCACGGGTGCGGTTGGTCAGTCCGAACTGACCACCCAGCAGGTTTGCCAGGATCCAGAACACGCCTGTGCCCGCGATCACGATCGCGACCATGCGTCCCTTGCGCGCCAGTTCCGTGTCCCGTTCCCGTGTCATGCCCTATCCGTTCCTGATCTGCCGACGTCAGTAGACGTCGCCATCCTCGACCCGTTTCGAAAATTCCGTCTCGCCGCCGCTGGCCAGGATCTTTGCCTGGTCCACCCAGTTGTCACGGCTGGCGCGGCCCTTGAAACCGCTCAGGTTCTCATCGACCCAGGCCAGTTCGGCCGCAGTCCAGGCCGCGATCTGATCGAAATGGTAAAAGCCCATCCCGTTCAGCATCTTCTCCAGCTTCGGCCCCACACCCTTGATTTCCTTGAGGTTGTCAGCCTTGCCACCGCGCGCGGCCGTCAGGGTGGCAGGTTTTGCGCCTTCGGCCGGTGCAGCCTGATCCGTCTCGGCGCCGCCATAGGTCCATTCGCCCTTGCGCGCGGCAAGTTCGCTTTCGCCCTCCAGCAAGGTTCCCGACTTGACCACGGCGGCAGGCGACGCCGGTGCGGCGGGGGCTGCTGCCGGGGCTGCGGCGGGCGCGGCGACAGGTGCGGAAGCGGGTGCTGCTGCGGCCGGCGCGGGGGTCGAGGTTTCTTCAGCCTCTTTCAGCCCGGCCTGCACACTGCCCAAGGGCGGCAAGGGCTTGCACAGGATCCAGGACAACAGGCCGCCCAACACGACGAAGACCACGGCCGCGCCAAATACGGCCTGGATGAATCCCCAGTCGCCAAGCGCCATCAGCATCACGAAGGCCACAAAGCCCGCAGCAGCGCCCATCGCCCAGCACGCGATCTGGCAACTGCTTTTCTTCATCGGCTCACCCATCATTCCAACTCCTTGTTGCTATCCGGTCGGTCCTGTCTCAGACCTCGCCCTTCTTAGCACGGTTGGAGAATTCAGTCTCGCCCCCATCGGCCAGGATCGCCGCCTGCGCCACCCAGTCGTCACGGGTCACGCGGCCCTTGAAGCCTTCAAGGTTCTGATCGACCCATGTGACCTCTTCCGAGGACCACTTGGCGATCTGGTCGAAATGGTAAAAGCCCATGCTGTGCAGCAGCGCTTCCAGCTTGGGGCCGACACCCTTGATCAGCTTCAGATCATCGGCCCCGGCCTTGCGCGGCGCCTTCATGGTCTTGGGCTTCGTCCCCTCGCCCGCGGCGGCGGCCGGGGTGGCCGCGGCCTTGGTGGCGGGCTTGGCGATCTTTTCGGCAGCGTCCGGCGCGGGCGCCTTGGGCGCGGCCTTGGCCTTGGGCGCGGCGGCTTTCGGCGCGGCTTTGCCCTGCCCCGATTTGCCCTGCCCCGATTTACCCTGCCAAGGCGCGGTCAGCGGCACTTCGGTGCCGTCGATCCGCTTGACCGTGTCGCCGATATCCACGGCCAGCTGGACCGAGGCGTTGTACTGCGTCTTGCCGCTGTCCATGTCCTTGAGGCTGCTCAGACCCGACAGCGGTTCCGAGGCATAGCGCCCGTTCTGCGGGCCCGGCACCGGCACCTTGCCTGCGGCCAGTTCGTCGATGATCTCGCCCAGCCGCTTGGCGGTCAGATCCTCGTAATAGTCCTTGCCGATCTGGGCCATCGGCGCATTCGCGCAGGACCCAAGGCATTCCACCTCTTCCCAGCTGAACTTGCCATCGGCGCTCAGCGCATGGGGCTTGTCGGCGATCTTTTCGCGGCAGACGGCCACCAGGTCCTCGGCGCCGCAGATCATGCAGGTCGTGGTGCCGCAGATCTGGATATGTGCCACGGTTCCAACGGGTTGCAGCTGGAACATGAAGTAGAAGGACGCCACTTCCAGCGCCCGCATATAGGCCAGACCCAGCATACCGGCGACATATTCGATCGCGGGCCGCGTCAGCCAGCCCTCCTGCTCCTGTGCGCGCCACAGCAGCGGGATGATCGCGGATGCCTGCCGGCCTTCGGGATATTTGGTGATCTGCGCCTCGGCCCAGGCCTGGTTGGCGGGCGTGAAGGCAAAGCTTGCGGGTTGGTCGTGATAGAGACGGCGAAGCATCAGGCACAGACTCCGGTGGTAAGTTTGATCCCGCCCTCGGGCAGGCTTTCGGCGCGGCGCGCGGCCAGCTGATACTGGGTCAGCCCCAGAAGCTGCTCACGGCTGAGGCCGGTCTGAATCCCGACGGCCAGGTAATCCGGTTCGGTGATCAGCGTACACCCGATGCTTGCGACAGCAGCCTCGTAATTGGCGATGTCCTGGGCGTTGGTGCCGCTTGGCGGGGTCGCGCAGGCCGCAAGCGACAGCGCCGCACCGGCCATCAGGGCGGAGAAACGGAGTTGCGTGATCACCGGTCGATCTCCCCGAACACCACATCCATCGTGCCGATGATGGCTGCCACATCGGCCAGCTGATGCCCCTTGGCCACGTAATCCATGGCCTGCAAATGCAGGAAACCGGGCGCACGCAGCTTGGCGCGGTAAGGACGGTTGGTGCCATCGGCCACAAGGTAGACCCCGAATTCGCCCTTCGGCGCCTCGACACAGGCATAAACCTCGCCTGCGGGCACGTGGAAGCCTTCGGTGTAAAGCTTGAAGTGATGGATCAGCGCCTCCATCGAGGTTTTCATGTCACCCCGCTTGGGCGGCGTGATCTTGCCGCGCGCCATCACGTCACCCTTTTCCACCCGCAGCTTGGCGATCGCCTGCCGGATGATGCTGACCGACTGGCGCATCTCTTCCATCCGCACGAGGTAGCGGTCATAGCAGTCGCCGTTCTTGCCCACGGGGATCTGGAACTCGAACTCGTCATAGCATTCGTAGGGCTGCGCGCGGCGCAGGTCCCAGGCCAGGCCCGATCCGCGCACCATCACGCCGGAAAAGCCGTAGGTCTGGATGTCTTCCTCGGTCACGACGCCGATATCGCAGTTGCGCTGCTTGAAGATGCGGTTCTCGGTCAGCAGACCGTCGATATCCGCCAGCACCTTCGGAAATTCCACCGCCCAGGTGTCGATGTCTTCCAGCAGGTCATCTGGCAGGTCCTGATGCACGCCGCCGGGCCGGAAATAGGCCGCGTGCAGGCGCGCGCCGCAGGCCCGCTCGTAGAAGATCATCAGCTTCTCGCGCTCTTCGAAGCCCCAGAGCGGCGGGGTCAGCGCGCCCACGTCCATCGCCTGCGTGGTCACGTTCAACAGATGGTTCAGCACGCGGCCGATTTCCGAATAGAGCACCCGGATCAGGCTGGCGCGGCGCGGCACCTCGACGCCGGTCAGCTTTTCGATAGCCAGGCACCAGGCATGTTCCTGGTTCATCGGGGCCACGTAGTCCAGCCGGTCGAAATAGGGCAGGTTCTGCAGGTAGGTCCGGCTTTCCATCAGCTTTTCGGTGCCACGGTGCAGCAGGCCGATGTGCGGATCGCAGCGTTCCACGATCTCGCCGTCCAGCTCCAGCACAAGGCGCAACACGCCGTGCGCGGCAGGGTGCTGCGGGCCGAAGTTGATGTTGAAGTTGCGGATCTTCTGCTCGCCCGTCTGGGCGTCGTTGAATCCCTTGGAGCCGTCCATCACTTCGCCCCCTCTTTCTTCTCGTCACCCGGAAGAATGTATTGCGCCCCTTCCCAGGGGCTCATGAAATCGAACTGGCGGTATTCCTGCACCAGCTTGACGGGTTCGTAGACGACACGCTTCTGCGCCTCGTCATACCGCACCTCGGTATAGCCGGTGGTCGGGAAATCCTTGCGCAGCGGATGGCCGCGAAAGCCATAGTCGGTCAGGATGCGGCGCAGGTCGGGGTGGCCGGTGAACAGGATGCCGAACATGTCGAACACCTCGCGCTCGAACCAGTTGGCCGAAGGATGCACATTGGTGATCGAATGCACCATTTCATCGGCGCGCACGGCCACGCGCAGGCGGATGCGCTGGTTCCGGTACATCGACAGGAAATGATAGACCACGTCGAACCGCTTTTCGCGGCCGGGGTAATCCACGGCGGTGATGTCCACCAGGCTGGAGAACCGGCAGTTGCGATCCGCTTTCAGGAACTCGACGAAATCCTCGATATTCGAGGGCGCGACATCCACGTTCAGCTCGCCATGGCTGACATCCCAGGACAGCACGCATTGCGGACGTTTCGCCGCGATATGCTGTCCCAATTCGTTCAACGCGTCACTCATAGTGTCGTTCCTTCTGGGTGCGAAGCGGCGGCCCCTGTCGCGGGGCCGCGCGCATCAGCGCACGATCGTTCCGGTGCGGCGGATCTTGCGCTGCAACTGCATCAAGCCATAGAGCAGCGCCTCGGCGGTGGGGGGGCAGCCCGGCACATAGACATCGACCGGCACGATCCGGTCGCAGCCGCGCACGACCGAATAGCTGTAGTGATAATAGCCGCCGCCATTTGCACAGCTTCCCATCGACAGCACGTAGCGCGGTTCCGGCATCTGGTCATAGACCTTGCGCAGCGCGGGGGCCATCTTGTTGGTCAGCGTGCCTGCCACGATCATCAGGTCGGACTGGCGCGGGCTGGCGCGCGGGGCGATCCCGAAGCGTTCGGCGTCATAGCGCGGCATCGAGGTATGCATCATCTCGACCGCGCAGCAGGCCAGGCCGAAGGTCATCCAGTGCAGCGAACCTGTGCGCGCCCAGTTGATGATGTCCTCGGTCGAGGTCAGCAGGAAACCCTTGTCCGCCAGTTCGGCATTCAGGGCCTGCGTGGCATGTTCGCGGTCGCCGCCCGCGGTATTGGCGCCAGTCATCACTCCCATTCCAGGGCCCCCTTCTTCCACTCGTAGGCAAAGCCCACGGTCAGCACGGCCAGAAACACCATCATCGACCAGAAACCCACCATGCTCACATCCTGGAAGGCCACGGCCCAGGGGAACAGGAAGGCGATTTCAAGATCGAAGATGATGAAGAGGATCGACACCAGGTAGAAACGCACGTCGAACTTCATCCGCGCATCGTCGAAGGCGTTGAAACCGCATTCGTAGGCGCTGACCTTTTCGGGGTCGGGATTGCGCACCGCGATGATGACGGCCGACAGGATCAGGACAAGCCCAAGTCCGATGGCAATGGCCAGAAAGACGAGGATGGGCAGATATTCCCTAAGCATCCCTTCCAAGAGTGGCTCCTTCCGCGCATCGAGGCGCAATCTGCTGGCTACAGGTTTGCGCGCAGGTTTACTCCTGCCCCCGCTCAGGGTCAACCAAGCGACCGTCACATTCGCCGTTTTGAAGGTGTTCGGAAAAAGCTGCGCATACAATGGGATACCAAAAATGGCGACCACTCATGCGTCAATTCGCCAGTATCACGCTGCGAAAGATCGGCTGAATATTCAAGGCATTGGCCGAAAAGATGCCGCAACGCGGCATGACGGGACGCGATTCTTTGCCCGCTTCGCGGCCAGCCCCTACCCCTGCCAGCGTGGTTTGCGCTTGCCAAAGAAGGCTCCGATCCCCTCGGGCGCCTCATCGCCTTCCCAGCAGGCGGTCAACTCGGCGATCGTATGCGCGATGGTGCCCTCGTCGATGACCGGCCCAAGGCGGCGCAACAGCGCCTTGGCGCGGGCCACGGCCTGCGGCGCGCAGTCCAGGTAGGGTGCGACCTCGGCCGCGATGGCTGCATCCAGATCGGCAGCGGGCACCGCACGGGCCAGCAGCCCCAGATCCACGGCCTCGGCCGCATCGAAACGGCGGCCCGACATGAACACCCGCCGCGCCCGCGCCTCGCCCATGCGGGCGCAGACATAGGGGCCGATGGTGGCCGGGATCAGGCCCAGCCGCGTTTCGGTCAGGGCCATCAGCACGCTGTCCGCCCCGATCGCGATATCGCAGACCGAGGCCATGCCCACCCCGCCGCCAAAGGCATTGCCCTGCACCCGGCCGATCAGGGGCTTGGGCAGCGTGTTCAGGGCCTGCAGCATCCAGGCCAGCCTCGCGGCCTCGCGCCCGCGCGTCTGCGCATCCGCCGCCATCTGCTCCTGCATCCAGCCCAGATCGCCGCCAGCGCAAAAGCTGCGCCCCCGCGCCGCCAGCACGACGACGCGCACCGCGTCATCCGCGCCCAGCGCCTGCACTGCCTCGGTCAGCTCTGCGATCATGCGCGCCGACAATGCGTTGTGCTTGTCCTCGCGCGCCAGCCAGAGCGTGGCCACCCCGCGCGCGTCGCGTTCGATCTCGATCGTCTCGTATGTCATCCCTGCCCCCGCATCGCGCGCGCCATCGCCGCGGCCTTGTCCAGCACCGCAGCATCCAGCCCCGTCTGGTATCCCAGCGCCGTCAGCCGCGCATGCACCGCTTCCGTCGCCACATTGCCTGCGGCCCCGGGCGCATAGGGACAACCGCCCAGACCACCCACCGCCGCATCGAAGACCCGCAAGCCGCGCGCCAGCGACACCTCGATATTGTCCAGCGCGCGCCCGGCGGTGTCATGGTAATGCCCGGCCAACTGCCCGGCCGGCACCGCGTCCAGCACGGTGGCCAGCATCGCGTCGATGCTTTCGGGCCGTCCCTGCCCGATGGTATCGCCCAGGCTGATCTCGTAGCAACCCATCGCCAGCAAGGCGGCCGCGACCCGCGCCACCTGCGCAGGCGCCACAGGCCCGTCATAGGGGCAATCGGTCACGCAGGAGACATAGCCGCGCACCGGCAGGCCAGCCGCGCGCGCCGCCTCTGCCACCGGGGCGAACCGCTCAAGGCTTTCGGCGATGCCGGCGTTGATATTGGCGCGGGAAAACCCTTCGGACGCGGCACCGAAGATTGCAACCTCGTCGGCCCCCGCCGCCAGCGCCGCCTCCAGCCCCTTCATGTTGGGCGTCAACGCCGCATAGCGCACACCGGACGCGCGCCTGATACCTGCCAATACCGCGCCGCTGTCGGCCATTTGCGGCACCCATTTGGGGCTGACGAAGCTGGCCACCTCGATCCGGCGGAACCCGGCACCACTCAGGCAATCGACCAGCGCGATCTTGTCGGCCACCGGAATGGCGCGCTTTTCATTCTGCAACCCGTCGCGGGGGCCCACCTCGAAAATCTCGACATATCCGCCCATCAGCATGGCCCTTTCATCGTTCCCCGAATGCTCATCCTGCTGCCCCTGCGGCCAGCTCCCAGGCCGGATAGAAGTCTTGGGTATAGATCAGCGCCTCGCCGGGTTGCGGCAGGGCGGCGCGGAAGCCGTCGCGGTCGGTGATCCGGGCCAGCCAGGCCTCAAGCTCGGGAAATCCATCGGTCCTGGCGAAAAGCCGCGCCAGGTAGACCGCCTGCCCCACGGCGATGTCGCAGGCCGAAAAGCCGCTGGTCAGCAGATGATCCCGGTTCTCGACCGGGGTGCTCAGCCGCGCCTCGATGGCGGCGTAGCATTTCAGCACGCGCGCAGCCTCGAGCTTCATGACGATGGGGCTGCGCATCGCGTCATCGTAAAGCAGGATATGCTGCTGGGTCAGGGCCGCCACATGCTGGCTGATGGTTTCGGCAAAATGCAGCCAGACAAGCCAGGCCATGCGGTCGGGATCACCGGGCAGACGGCCCAGCCCCGCATCGGGAAAGCGCTCGCACAGGTATTCCATGATCGCGGCACTTTCGAACATGCGCTCGCCATCGATTTCCAGCGCGGGCACGCGCCCCGCGGGCGAGAGGCTCAGGAAATCCGGCGCGCGCAGGCTTTTGTCGAAGGCGCGCAGCTGCACGACATGGGGCACGCCCAGTTCCTTGAGCAGCCAGAGCACCCGCATCGAGCGGCTTTGCGGGCAATGGTGCAGCGTGATCATGCGCCCGCCTCCTGCGCGGCCACTGTCTCGGCCTCCAGCCGTACCAGTGCCGCACCGGCTTCGACCTGGGCACCGGCACTCACCAGCACCTCGGCCACCACGCCATCCCGCGCGGCCAGCAGGGCATGTTCCATCTTCATCGCCTCAAGCACGGCAAGCCGGTCGCCCGCCTGCACCGCTTGCCCCGCCTGGGCAAAGACGGCCTTGACCAGCCCCGGCATCGGCGCCTCGATCAGGTTGCCATCCCCCGCCGCCGCCGCATCCCGCGCCAGCGGATCGACGATGCGGAAACCAAGGCCTGCCCCGGCAAAGACCGTCACCAGATCCCCCGTGACGCGCACATCGGGCGCCACTTGCCCCTCCAGATGCCAGCGCCCGCCCTGACGCAGGGCCTGAACCGTATCGGCCCCCAGCATCACGCGCCGCCGGTCGGGGCCATCGCAGGCGACCCGTGCCTCCAGCACATCCCCTTCATGTTCCACTGTGACCGTCCAGACCAGCGGCGACCAGAGCGCAAAGCCGCCGTGATCCTGCCCATCCGCCAGCAGACCAAGGGCCGCAAGCGCCGCCAGCGCCAGGTCGGCGGGTCGCGCGGCCGGGACCGCCACCAGCGCATCAAGATCGCGCCCGATCAGGCCGGTATCCACATCGCCCGCCGCAAAGCCGGGATGCGCGCAAAGCGCCGACAGAAAGCCGAGGTTGGTGACCGTGCCCGCCACCTGCGTGCCGCCCAGCGCCGCGCGCATCCGCGACAGCGCCACGTCGCGCGTGGGACCATGGGTGATGATCTTGGCGATCATCGGATCGTAGAAGGGGCTGATCGCATCGCCCGTGCGCACGCCGCTGTCGGCACGGCACCCGGCCGGAAAGCCCAAATGCGCCAGCGTGCCGGTGGCAGGCAGGAACCCCTTGGGCACGTCCTCGGCGTAAAGCCGCGCCTCGAAGGCATGGCCGCGGATCGACAGATCCTGCTGCCGGGCGGGCAAGGCCTCGCCCGCCGCGACGCGCAACTGCCATTCCACGAGGTCGATCCCGGTGATCGCCTCGGTCACGGGATGTTCCACCTGCAGGCGCGTGTTCATCTCCATGAACCAGAACCCGTCGGGGCGCAGGCCATGGCTGCCATCGACGATGAACTCGATCGTGCCCGCCCCGGCATAGCCGATGGCCTCGGCGGCGCGGACGGCGGCGCGGCCCATGGCCTGGCGCACCTCTTCGGTCATGCCCGGTGCGGGCGCCTCCTCGATCACTTTCTGGTGGCGGCGTTGCAGCGAGCAGTCGCGTTCGAACAGATGCACGGCGCTTGTGCCGTCGCCAAACACCTGCACCTCGATATGGCGCGGTTTTTCGACGTATTTCTCGACCAGCACATCCGCATTGCCGAAGGCGTTCTGCGCCTCGGACCGCGCACTTTGCAGCGCATCGGCGAAATCGGCGGGTTTGGTGACAAGCCGCATCCCCTTGCCGCCGCCGCCTGCCACGGCCTTGATCAGCACCGGGTAGCCGATGGCATCCGCCGCCCCGGCCAGATGCTCGGGGTCCTGGTTGGCGCCGTGATAGCCCGGCACGACGGGCACGCCCGCCTTTTCCATCAACGCCTTGGCCGCATCCTTGAGGCCCATGGCCCGGATCGCATCCGCCGAGGGGCCGATGAACACAAGCCCCGCCGCCACCACCGCATCCACGAAATCGGGATTTTCGGACAGAAAGCCGTAGCCGGGATGGATCGCCTGCGCGCCCGCATCAAGTGCTGCCTGAATGATCCGGTCACCCCGCAGGTAGCTGTCGGCCGGCGCCGCGCCCCCGATATGCACCGCCTTGTCACAGGCCGCCACATGGGCCGCATGCGCATCGGCATCGGAATAGACCGCGACCGTCCGCACCCCCATGGCCCGCGCGGTGCGCGCGACACGGATGGCGATCTCGCCGCGATTGGCAATCAGGATGGTGTCAAACATGGGAACTCCTTTTCGGGTCCTGTGCGGGGTGATGCGGCGCAAGCGAGGGGCCAGCCCCTCGCGCACCCCGGGATATTTCGGGCAAGAAGAAACAGGGCCGGGTCATGCGAAGACCTCGACCACCGTGAAACGCTCGACCAGCATTTCGGCATCCGGCGAGAAGAGCCCGGCACGGGTCAGGTAGGCGCGGTAGCCTGCGCGCCAGTCGGCAAGATCGCGAAACTCGCCTTGATCGGCTACCAGATCCTCGGTCATCGCGGAGAAGGGCATGCGGGTCACATCGACCGTCCGGATCGCAAGAACCGGCGCGCCGTCCCAGTCCAGCGCGATATCGGTACGCCCCGGTTCCGGCAGGGGTTCGGACCGCCGGGCAAAGCCTGCGACCGCGTCACAGGTGACGGTCTTGCGCCCCTGTCGCACCAGATCAAGGATCTGCGCGTTCAGCGCCCGGCTGTCGCCGAAGCGGAAGCTTCCGGCGCCGGGATACCGGGCGATGGCTTCGACCTCGGTCATGGTCACATCCGGAACACGCCGAAGCGCGTGTCCTCGATGGGCGCGCAAAGCGCCGCCGACAGCGACAGCGACAGCACCTCGCGCGTGCGGCGCGGATCGATGATCCCGTCATCCCAGAGCCGTGCCGAGGCATAGAGCGGATGCGACTGGCGCTCGAACATCTCGATGGTCGGGCGCTTGAATTCGGCCTCGTCCTCGGCAGACCATGTGCCGCCCGCGCGTTCGATCCCGTCGCGGCGCACGGTGGCCAGCACGCCCGCCGCCTGTTCGCCGCCCATCACGGAAATGCGGGCATTGGGCCATGTCCACAGGAAACGGGGCGAATAGGCGCGCCCGGCCATGCCGTAGTTGCCCGCCCCGAAGGAGCCGCCGACCAGCATGGTGATCTTGGGCACATTGGTCGAGGCCACGGCCGTCACCATCTTGGCGCCGTGCCGCGCGATGCCCTCGTTCTCGTATTTGCGGCCCACCATGAAGCCGGTTATGTTCTGCAGGAACACCAGCGGGATCTTGCGCTGGCTGCACAGTTCCACGAAATGCGCGCCCTTCTGCGCGGCTTCCGAGAAGAGCACGCCGTTATTGGCCACGATCCCCACGGGGCAGCCCTTCACATGGGCAAAGCCCGTGACCAGCGTCTCGCCGAAACGCGGCTTGAACTCGTCGAAGCGGCTGCCGTCGACCAGCCGCGCGATCACCTCGCGGATGTCATAGGGCGTGCGCAGATCGCCGGGCACGACGCCCAGGATCTCTTCGGGATCGTAGGCGGGATCCTCGGGGGTCTGCCATTGCACGGTTGCGGGCTTCGCACGGTTCAGATGGCTGACCGCGCGGCGGGCCAGCGCCAGCGCATGGGCGTCATCCTCGGCCAGGTAGTCAGCCACGCCGGACAGGCGCGTGTGCACATCGCCGCCGCCCAGATCCTCGGCGGTGACCACCTCGCCCGTCGCGGCCTTGACCAGCGGCGGTCCCGCCAGAAAGATCGTGCCCTGATCGCGCACGATGATCGTCACATCGGACATGGCGGGCACATAGGCGCCCCCCGCGGTGCAGGACCCCATGACCACGGCGATCTGCGGGATGCCCTTGGCACTCATCCTGGCCTGGTTGTAGAAGATGCGCCCGAAATGGTCGCGATCGGGGAAAACCTCGTCCTGGTTGGGCAGGTTGGCACCGCCGCTGTCCACAAGGTAGATGCAGGGCAGATGGTTTTCCTCGGCGATTTCCTGCGCGCGCAGGTGTTTCTTGACCGTCATCGGGTAATAGGTGCCGCCCTTCACGGTGGCGTCGTTGCACAGGACCATCACCTCAAGCCCGTGGACCCGGCCGATACCCGCGATCACGCCCGCGCCGGGGGCAGCGCCGTCATACATGTCATGCGCCGCCGTCGCCCCGATCTCGAGAAAGGGCGCGCCGGGATCGAGAAGGTTCGCCACCCGGTCGCGCGGCAGCATCTTGCCCCGTTCCAGATGGCGCGCGCGCGCCTTGTCGCCGCCGCCCGCCGCCGCAGCCTCTGCCGCCTTGGCCACCTGTTCCAGCGCCGCCAGATGCGTGGCACGGTTGGTCTGAAACGCCTCGGATGACGCGATCGCCCGCGATGTCAGTTTCATGTCTCGCTCTCCCTTTCCCGCGTGGCGCGGGCCTTGAGTTCCTTGCGGATCACCTTGCCGGTCACGGTCATCGGCAGGGCATCCAGAAATCCGATCTCGCGCGGATAGGCATGTTTCGCCACCCGCGCCCGGACATGCGCGGCCAATTCGTCCGCCAGCGCATCCGAGGCGGTGAAACCCGGTTTCAGCACCACATAGGCCTTGACCAGTTCGGTGCGCAGCGGGTCGGGCTTGCCGACAACGCCCACGGTGGCGACAGCGGGATGGGTCAGCAGGCCATCCTCGATCTCGGAGGGGCCGATCCGGTAACCCGCGCTGGTGATCACGTCATCCTCGCGCCCCACGAAGCGGATGAACCCGTCTTCGATCACGCCCCGGTCGCCGGTCAGCATCCAGTCGCCGCGAAACTTTTCGGCCGTCGCCTCGGGCCGGTTCCAGTAGCCCAGCATCATCGAGGCCGCACCGCGCCGCACCGCGATATCACCCTCGCCCGCCGTCGCCTGCCCCTGCGCATCGATCACCGCCACGTCAAAGCCCGGCACCGCCTTGCCGATGCAGCCGGGGCGCGGCGCAAAAAGCGCGGCACAGCTTGAGGCCACCATGTTGCATTCGGTCTGGCCGTAGAATTCGTTGATCGTCAGGCCAAAGGCCCGCCGCCCCCAGTCCAGCATCTCGGCGCCCAGCGGCTCGCCCCCGCTTGCGACCGAGCGCAGCCCCGGAATGCGGGCATCGGCGGCCTTGAGCATGCGCAGCGCGGTGGGCGGAAAGAACACGTTGCGCACACCGCCCCGTTCGATCACGTCAAGGCAATCGGCCACGCTGAACTTTGCCATCCGCGCCGCCACCACCGGCACGCCCAGCGCCAGCCCCGGCATCAGCACATCGAAGAGCCCGCCAATCCAGGCCCAGTCCGCCGGCGTCCAGAGGCAATCGCCGGGTTGGCCCAGCAGGTCATGGCTGATCTCGACCCCCGGCAGATGCCCGGTCAGGATGCGGTGGCCATGCAGCGCGCCCTTGGGCGCGCCCGTGGTGCCGGAGGTATAGATCAGCACCGCCGGATCCTCGTGTCCGGTATCGGCGGTGTCGAAATGTGCGGCGGGCAGATAGGCATCCTCGGGCACCAGTGTCGCCAGATCGAAGCCGTCCAGCAGCCCCGCCCCTTCGGCGTCGCAGACCACCAGACGCGCGCCCGCATCGGTCAGGCGGGTGCGCAAGGCATCCTGACCGAACAGCTTGAACAGCGGGATCGACACCGCGCCCAGTTTCCAGATCGCCAGATGCGCCGCTGCCGTCCAGCCCGATTGCGAGCGCAGAACGCCCACCCGGTCACCCCGCGAAACGCCCCGCGCCGCCAGACCATGGGCCAGCGCATCAGCCATGCGGCGCAGATCGCCAAAGGTGATATGGCGCGCCGCACCATCGGACAGATCGAGGATCGCAAGGCGCTCGGGCTCCCGCGCGGCCCGGTCGTCACAGGCCTGCGCCGCCATGTTCAATCGCGCGGGCAGGTCCCAGCGAAACCCCGCAACCAGTGCATCAAAGCTTTGGCCCTGTTCCAGCATCGGCTCAGGCCTCCGGCGCAAGGGGGGCCGCGAAGGGACGATCACCCGGACGCCCCACATGCAGCAACCCGCCGCCGCGCCCCACGAAATAAGCGCGCTCCGCCTCACGCCCTTCGGCGCAGATCACCACCAGCCAGACCCGTTCGTCCGTGCCCGGCACCGCGTGGCACATCCGGATCGCATCGGGGGCAAGCCCCTGGTCAGCGACATAGCGGTTGGCATAGGCCATGATCACATCCGTTTCGCTCAACTCCGCCTGCCGCGCCCCGGCCAGATAACCCAGCGTACCCGCCACCGCGGTCAGGACCGCGATGACACCCAGGACGACGGGCGGCAGTTTCATGACATCGCGGCCATCATCTCGCGGCCGACCAGCATGCGCCGGATCTCCGAGGTGCCGGCACCGATTTCCATCAGCTTGGCATCGCGGAAGATCCGCGCCACCGGCGCATCCGCCAGGAACCCCGCCCCGCCCATCGCCTGCACCGCCTGATGCGAGACCTTCATCGCCTCTTCGCTGGCATAAAGCACGCAGGCGGCGGCATCGGCGCGCGTCACCTCGCCCCGGTCGCAGGCCTTGGCGACCTCGTAGACATAGGCGCGGGCCGAGTTCATGGCCGTGTACATGTCGGCCAGCTTGCCCTGCATCAGCTGGAAATTCCCGATGCTTTGGCCGAACTGCTTGCGCTCGGCCATGTAGGGCATGATCTCGTCCAGGCAGGCGGCCATGATGCCGGTGCCGATGCCCGACAGCACCACGCGCTCGTAATCCAGACCCGACATCAGCACGCGAACGCCGCGCCCTTCTTCGCCAAGGACGTTCTCGAAGGGCACTTCCACATCGTCGAAGATCAATTCGGCGGTGTTGGACCCGCGCATGCCCAGCTTGTCGAAATGCTTGCTGGTGGAAAACCCCTTCATGGTCTTTTCGATCAGGAAGGCGGTGATCCCCTTGGACCCCGCATCCGGGTCGGTCTTGGCATAGACCACCAGCGTATCGGCATCGGGACCATTGGTGATCCAGTACTTGTTCCCGCTCAGCCGGTAGTGATCGTTGCGCTTTTCGGCGCGCAGCTTCATCGAGACCACGTCGCTGCCCGCACCCGGCTCGGACATGGCCAGTGCGCCCACATGCGCGCCACTGACCAGACCGGGCAGATATTTCTGCTTCTGCGCCTCGGTCCCGTTCAGCTTGATCTGGTTGACGCAGAGGTTCGAATGCGCGCCATAGGACAGGCTGACGCTGGCGCTGGCGCGCGCGATTTCCTCGACCGCAATGACATGGGCAAGGTATCCCATCCCCGCGCCGCCGTAAGCCTCGTCCACGGTGATGCCCAGCAGGCCCAGCTCGCCCATCTCGCGCCACAGCTCGGCGGGAAATTCATTGCTGGTGTCGATCTGCCCCGCCATCGGCCTGATGCGTTCCTGTGCCCAGCGGTGCACCATGTCGCGCAGCGCGTTCACATCCTCGCCCAGATCGAATTTCATCGTTGCTGTGAACATCCCTCATCCTCCCCCGGATCGCGCGGCCCGGCATTTATTGAACGATTGTTCATTAATAGGCATGACAAGCGAGTCGCGTCAACACCCTTGCACGGTCGCCCAACGGACCGCGCCCCTGCTTCACCGATCCGAAAATACGCAAGAGACCTGTTCGGTCGTCACGCCGCCTGGTGAACGGCACTGACCTCGGCGCGAATGATGCGGGCCAGCAGCGCGCAATCCTCGAGGCTGAAGGTCAGCGGCAGGCGCATGTCCAGGATCCCCGCCAGAATCCGGTCGCTTGCCGGCATCGGCGCGCTGGGGGCATAGCGCCAGCTGTCATAGCGGCTGGTGAAACCGGCTGGTTCCGCCGCGCCGAACCACTTCAGCTCGACCCCGCGCGCGGCGCAGCGCGCCACCACATCGCGCACCTTGGGTGCGGCCCAGTCCAGCAGCAGGAACTGGAAGGACGAGCCGACGAAGGCTTCTTCGTCCGGGCGATTGATCAGGCGCAGGCCGGGGCAGTCGCGCAACCCCGCCTCGACCACGCGGTAGCGGTCGGTCCACGCGGCGCATTGCGCCTCAAGGCGGCGCAGCTGCGGGCGCAGGATCGCCGCGCGCAGGTGATCCATCCGCCCCGAGATATTGGGCGTGTCGTATTTCACCGCCTCGAACACCGCAGGTTCCGGCGCCGCAAGGTGGCGCGGATACAGCATGTAGGATCCCGACAGGATCACCGCACGGGCCATGACCTGGTCATCATTGGTGACAAGAAACCCGCCCTCGCCAGAGTTCATGTGCTTGTAGGTCTGCGTCGAATAGCAGCCGATCACCCCGTCGGTGCCCGACAGCCGCCCGCGCCAGCGCGCCCCCATCGTATGGGCGCAATCCTCGATCACGCGCACGCCGTGACGGGTGCAAATCTCCAGCAGCCGGTCCATGTCGCAGATATGCCCGCGCATATGGCTGAGCAGCAGGACTGATGCCTGATCCGCCTTGGCCTCGAGATCATCAAGGTCGATGGTCAGCGCCTCGGTCACGCCCACGAAGACCGGCACCGCGCCCACCGCCGCGATCGCGCCCGGCACGGGTGCCAGGGTGAAGGCATTGCTCAGCACCCTGGCACCGGGTCTGACCCCCAGCGCCCGCAGCGCCGTTGTCATCGCATATCCGCCCGAGGCCACGGCCAGGCTGTATTTCACCCCCATGGCGGCGGCGAATTCCTGCTCCAGCAGCGCAACCTCGCCCGGCTCGTCGCCCTTGACGTTGTAACGGTGCAACCGCCCGCTGCGCATGATGGCGATGGCGGCCTCGATCCCCTCTTCGGGGATCGGCTCCTGCTGGGTGAAGCTGCCGGTGAAGATGTCGCTGCGGTTCTGATCCATGCCCCTGTTGTGGTGCGACAGGGGCCTTTCGTCAATTGCGGCGTTTCATCAATGTCGCAAGCGCCTCTGTGCGATGTCGGCTTTGTCGCGGAAAAACCCCCAAGCCGGACACAGACTGACCGGATGGACCAGACAACAGCCCCCCGCCTCATCCATGACCTGCGCTGGCAGGACCTTCCCGCCGCCGTGCAGGCCCGCCTGCCGCTGGCCCTGCTGGACCTGATCGGGGTCGCGGCGGGTGGCGCGGGCACGCGCCTGAGCCGGATCATCCGCGATCACGCGGCGGCCGAGTTCGGCGGGACGCTGCCGATGCTTTTCGACGGGCGCGGCGCCAGCGCCAGCGGCGTGGCCCTTGCCGCCGGCATGACCATCGACAGCCTTGACGGGCACGACGGGTTCAACCCCTCGAAAGGGCATATCGGTTGCCCGACACTGGCCGCGATCCTGCCCCTTGCCGTCGAGACTGGCGCCAGCGGACAGGACATGCTGACCGCACTGGCGCTGGGGTATGAATTCGGCGCCCGCGCCGCCATGGCCCAACACGGCACGGTGGCCGATTACCACACATCCGGCAGCTGGGGCGCCGTGACCGCCGCCGCCGTGGCCGCGCGCCTGCTGCGGCTGGATCACGACCAGACCCGCCACGCGCTGGGGATCGCGGAATATCACGGACCGCGCAGCCAGATGATGCGCTGCATCGACCATCCCACCATGGTCAAGGACGGGTCCGGCTGGGGCGCGATGGCGGGCGTATCGGCGGCGCGTCTGGCGGCTGCCGGCTTTACCGGCGCCCCCGCCATCACGGTCGAGGAGGCCCCTGCATACTGGGCCGATATCGGCACCCGCTGGTACACGATGGAGCAGTATTTCAAGCCCTACCCCGTCTGCCGATGGGCCCAGGCCCCGATCGAGGGGGTGCTGGCCCTGCGCCGCGCGCATGATCTGACCGCGGACCAGGTGGACCGGATCGAGGTCACGTCCTTTCACGAGTCGATCCGTCTGGCGACGCGCCGCCCCGAAGGCAGCGATGCCGCGCAGTATTCCACCACTTTCCCCTGCGCCGTGGCGCTGGTGCATGGCACCGTGGCCCCCGCCCATATCGCCGATGACGCGCTGACCGATCCCGAGGTGCTGCGCCTGTCCGATGGCATGGTGCTGCACGAATCCGACCATGCCAACGCCGCCTTCCCGCTGCGGCGCTATGCCCGCGTGGACCTGGTGCTGAAGGACGGGCGCGTTCTGGCGGGCGACTGGATGGAGCCGCGCTGGGATCACACCGCCCCGCCGACCGAGGCCGCGTTGCGCGCCAAGTTTCACGAACTGGCAGGCCCCGCATTGGGCCAGGAACGCGCCCGCACCATCGAAGCCGCCATCGACGCCCTGCCGCAGGGCGATTTCGCCCCGCTGGCCGACCTGATCCGTCAGCCGATCAGCCGCTGAACGGTGCCGGGCAATTCGTCGTAATGCCCGATCAGGGCCTCGGGCTGCAGCGCGGCCACGTCATCGCCCCCCGGCCCGAAGGTGACCAGCACCGAGGGCACGCCCGCAGCACGCGCGGTTTCGCGGTCGGTGACGGTATCACCCACCAAGAGCGACCGGCGCGGATCGCCGCCCGCGCGGCGCACCGCCTCGACGAAGGGCGCGGCGTCGGGTTTGCGCACCGTCAAGGTATCGGCCCCCACAAGCGAGGCGAAGGCCCCGCGCACCCCCAGCCGGGTCATCAGCGTCTCGGCAAGGCCTTCGGGCTTGTTGGTGCAGATCCCCACCGCGTAGCCATCGCGCGACAGCTGCGCCACGGCCTCCATCGCGCCGGGATAGATCACCGTATGCACATCGATGGCCGCGCCGTAAGCCTCCAGCAGCACGGGATAGAAACGGTCGATCTGCACCTCGGGATCGGCATGCCCCATCCGGTCCAGCCCCAGCCGCAGCATCGCGCGACCGCCCCGCAACGCGGTGCCTGCATCGCGCGCCGGATCCAGCAGGGCGCCCGCCCCCATCATGTCGAAACAGGCGTTTGCCGCCGCGATCAGATCGCCGCTTGTATCGGCCAGGGTTCCGTCCAGATCGAAAATTACCGTTCTCATCATTCTGCCCTTTCCGGCGGTCTGCCGCCGATGCCTGTCATATCCCGCAATCAGACGTGAACCGATGCAGCCTTGCGCCCTTGGGCCAACCGGATAAAACGGGCCAACCAAAAGGGCAAAGAGAAACAGCATGAACACAGCACTTGTCATTCTGGCGGCCGGCATGGGCACGCGGATGAATTCGGACCTGCCCAAGGTGCTGCACCCGCTGGCCGGTGCACCGCTTCTGATCCATGCGATGAAGGCAGGCTTTGCACTGGATGCAGCGGCTTGCGTCATTGTCACCGGGCACGGGGCCGAGGCCGTGAAGGCCGCGGCACAGGACTGGGACGAGGCCGCGCAATGCGTGGTGCAGGAACCGCAACTTGGCACCGCCCACGCAGTCGCGCAGGCGGCCCCCGCGCTGGCGGGTTTCGACGGTGACGTGATCGTGCTTTACGGCGACACGCCCCTGATCCGCCCCGAGACGCTGGAAGCGATGCAGGCCGCGCGCGCACAGCATGACATCGTGGTGCTGGGCTTTCATGCCGCCGATCCGGGCCGCTATGGCCGTCTGGTGATGGGCGGCGACCGGCTGGAGCGGATCGTGGAATTCAAGGACGCCACGGATGAGGAACGCGCCATAACCCTCTGCAACAGCGGTGTTATCGCGGCGGATGCCAAGACGCTGTTCGATCTGGTCGCGGCCGTCGGCAATGCCAATGCGGCAGGCGAATACTACCTGACCGACATCATCGCCATCGCCCGCGCGCGCGGTCTGACCGCCACCGCCGTCACCTGCCCCGAGGCGGAAACCATGGGCATCAACACCCGCGCCGAACTGGCGCAGGCCGAGGCCGCCTTTCAGGCCCAGGCCCGCACCCGGGCACTGGAGGACGGTGTGACCCTGATCGCACCCGATACGGTCCATTTCGCCCATGACACGGTGATCGGCCGCGATGCCGTGATCGAACAGAACGTGGTCTTCGGCCCCGGCGTGACCGTGGAAAGCGGCGCGCGGATCAGGGCATTCTCGCATCTGGAAGGCTGCCATGTCAGCCAGCGCGCCATCGTGGGCCCCTATGCCCGGCTGCGCCCCGGCGCGGAACTGTCCGAAGATGTGCATGTCGGCAACTTCGTGGAAATCAAAAATGCCGTGCTGCACGAGGGGGCCAAGGCCAACCACCTGAGCTATATCGGCGATGCGACCATCGGCGCCGGCAGCAATATCGGCGCGGGAACCATCATCTGCAACTACGATGGCGTGATGAAGCATCACACCGAGATCGGGCGCGGCGCCTTCATCGGATCGAACACGATGCTTGTCGCCCCGGTCCGCGTTGGGCACGAAGCCATGACCGGCAGCGGCTCGGTGATCACGGCGGATGTGCCCGATGGCGCGCTGGCATTGGGCCGCGCCCGGCAAGAGGTCAAACCCGGCATGGCGCTGAAACTCATGGAGATCCTGCGCGCGCGCAAGGCCAAGAAAAACAAGGAAAACAACTGATGTGCGGTATTGTCGGCGTTCTGGGTGATCACGAGGCCGCCCCCCTTCTGGTCGAGGCGCTCAAGCGTCTGGAATATCGCGGCTATGACAGCGCGGGCATCGCGACCGTCAATAACGGCAAGCTTGACCGCCGCCGCGCCGTCGGCAAGCTGGTGAACCTCAGCGACCTTCTGGTGCATGACCCGCTGGCCGGAAAATCCGGCATCGGGCACACCCGCTGGGCGACCCATGGCGCCCCCAGCGTGGTCAATGCCCATCCGCATCAGGCCGGTCCCGTCGCCGTGGTGCATAACGGCATCATCGAGAATTTCCGCGAATTGCGCGCCGAACTGCGCGCGCATGGTCTGGAATTCGTCACCCAGACCGACACCGAAACCGTGGCGCTGCTGACGCAGCATCACATGGCGCAGGGCGCCAGCCCCGTCGAGGCCGCACGCCAGACCATTGCACGCCTGCACGGTGCATTTGCACTGGTGTTCCTGTTCGACGGTGAGGATGATCTTCTGATCGCCGCCCGCAAGGGCAGCCCGCTGGCCATCGGACATGGCGACGGCGAGATGTTTGTCGGATCGGATGCCATCGCCCTGGCCCCGATGACCGACCGCATCACCTATCTGGAAGAGGGCGACATCGCCGTCTTGACCCGCACCAGCCTCGAGATTCGTGATCTGAACAGTGAATTGGCCAACCGTCCGATCAAGACCATCCAGATCGAGGCGGCGCAGGTCGACAAGGCCGGGCACAAGCATTTCATGGCCAAGGAGATCGCCGAACAGCCCCGCGTGATCGGCGAGGCGCTGCGCTTCTACCTCTCGGGCGAGGGCGATACGATCCGCCTGCCGGGGGATGGCATGGATTTCACGACCATCGACCGGCTGTCGATGGTGGCCTGCGGCACCGCCTTCTATGCCTGCATGACCGCGAAATACTGGTTCGAGCAACTGGCAGGCCTGCCCGTGGATGTCGATATCGCCTCGGAATTCCGCTATCGCGAACCGCCGATCCCCGCGCGCACCGTGGCGCTTTTCGTCAGCCAGTCGGGCGAGACCGCGGACACGCTGGCCGCCCTGCGCTTTTGCGCGGACAAGGCCGCGGCGATCGTCTCGGTGATCAACGTGCCTGAAAGCTCGATCGCGCGGGAAAGCGATCTGGCGCTGCCCATCATGGCGGGGGCCGAAATCGGCGTCGCCTCGACCAAGGCCTTTACCTGTCAGTTGACGGTCCTGTTGCTGCTGGCGCTCGAGGCCGCGCATCAGCGGGGCCGCATCAGCAATGACGAACTGTCCGACCACCTCAGCGCCCTGCGCGCGCTGCCCGTGGCGCTGAACGCGGCACTGGATCTGAGCGGCAGGATCAAGCAGGCCGCGCGCAAGCTGTCGGAATCGTCCGATGTGCTGTTCCTCGGGCGCGGGCTGATGTATCCGCTGGCCCTTGAAGGGGCATTGAAGCTGAAGGAAATCAGTTATATACACGCCGAAGCTTATGCATCAGGCGAACTGAAGCATGGCCCCATCGCCCTGATCGACAAGACCATGCCCGTCGTCGTCATGGCCCCGCGTGACGCATTGTTCGACAAGACGGTGTCGAACATGCAGGAGGTCATGGCCCGTGGCGGCAAGGTCATGCTGATCACCGATGCCGAGGGTGAGGCCGAAGCCTCGGATCAGATCTGGCAGGTGCTGGTGATGCCGCGGATCGACCCCGTGCTGACGCCGATCCTTTACGCCCTGCCCGCACAATTGCTGGCCTATCACACCGCTGTCGCCAAGGGCACAGATGTGGACCAACCCCGCAACCTTGCCAAGTCGGTGACCGTGGAATGACCCTTGATGACGCCTTGGCGCAACTGCGCGCCCTGTCCGATCCCGACCGTGCCAAGGGCCTTGCGGAATACCACAAGGTGCCGCGCGAATATCTGGGCCTGACCACGCCGCAGATCACCGATCTTGCGTCTGCCTGGCGCGAGGGCATGGACATGTCGGACCGCGTGGCCCTGGCCGATGCGCTGTGGCAAACGGATGTGTTCGAGGCGAAGATCGCCGCCGCCAAGCTGCTGACACAGGCCCGGATGAAACCGGATGACGCGGCATGGGACCTGATCGCCGCATGGGTGCCGACCTTCGACAGCTGGGCCATTGCCGATGCTGCCGCCATCGCGGGGCAGAAACGCCTGCTGGCGGATCCTTCACGGATCGAAACGGTGGCCGGATGGACCAAATCCCCCCATCACTGGACGCGCCGCGCCGCGATGGTCTTTACCCTGCCCTGGACCAAGCAGAACCATCCCAAACCCGCCGAGCTGGAGATCCGCCAGCGCGTGCTGGAATGGGCGGCGGCCTATGTGCATGACCCCGAATGGTTCATCCAGAAATCGGTGGCATGGTGGCTGCGCGAACTGTCAAAGCATGACCCGGACCGGGTGCGCTATTTCCTCAAGAACCATGCAAGGCACATGAAGCCCTTCGCCCGGCGCGAAGCATCTAAACTGCTGCCGCCCGAAACACCGCCCCCCCCTGTCGAAGGCTGAGGCCCCGCAGCAGCCCGATCAGTTCGCAAAAACCTCGACCTGGGGCAGTGCCGTCAGCGGTGCATCCAGCATACGCATCGCCGACAAGGACAGGCGGCTGCCCCCCGTGGCGGGGCCACCAATGGGGATCAGGTCCACATTCAGACGCCGACCGTTCGCCCGGTAAAGCACGCTGCCTCTGGTCGGCGCGCTGACCAGCGGCGTTTCCATCCAGAACCCCGACCGGGCCGGATCCCCCAGCGAGGCGACGGTGACCCCAAGCGATCCTGCAGCGGCCGGCGTCGGCGCTGCGGCGGCCCGCCGTTCCGCGGCTGTCGGGGTGTCCAGATCCTCGGGACGGATCGGCGCCCCTGTCAAGGGCGGGCGCGTCGTGGCCTGCGGCGCGGATGGGGGCGTACCACCCCCCTGGTTCAGCGGAAATTCGGCGCAGCCGGCAACAAGGGCCGACAGGGCGATGACGGGCAATGCAAACTGTTTCATGCCCGCCAATCTAGGACGCGCCACGGGGTCGCGCAATCGCAACAATCCCCCTTGCTCTGACTTCCGCCGATCCTTACTTTCCCCCCATGGACCAGAGCACCGCCCCCACCGCCAAAACACCGCTGGTAGACCCGTTCCAGCGCGCGATCAGCTATCTGCGCGTATCGGTCACGGATCGCTGCGATTTCCGCTGTGTCTACTGCATGTCGGAAAACATGACCTTCCTGCCCAAGGCGCAGCTTCTGACGCTGGAAGAGCTGGACACGATGTGTTCGACCTTCATCGGTCTTGGCGTGGAAAAGCTGCGCATCACCGGGGGCGAGCCGCTGGTGCGCAAGGGAATCATGACCTTTTTCGACGCGATGTCGCGCCACCTGGCCAGCGGTGCCCTGCGCGAGCTGACGCTGACGACCAATGGCAGCCAGCTGGAGAAATTCGCCCCCGATCTGGCAGCGGCAGGTGTGCGGCGGATCAACGTCTCGCTCGATACGCTGGATGACGCCAAGTTTGCCCAGATCACCCGCTGGGGTCGCCTGCCGCAGGTCCTGCGCGGGATCGACGCGGCCCAGAAAGCCGGGCTGCGCGTCAAGATCAACGCCGTGGCCCTCAAGGGTTTCAACGAGGACGAGCTGTTCACCCTTGCCGCCTGGTGCGCCGATCGTGACATGGACCTGACCTTCATCGAGGTCATGCCGATGGGCGATATCGGCAACGAGGACCGGCTGGATCAATACTGGCCCCTGCGCGACCTGCGCGCGCGTCTGGCCGAGCGTTTTACCCTGACCGATCTGGCCGAACGGACCGGCGGGCCCGCGCGCTATGTGCGGATCGAGGAGACCGGCCAGAAAATCGGCTTCATCACCCCGCTCACGCATAATTTCTGCGAAAGCTGCAACCGCGTGCGCCTGACCTGCACGGGCGAGCTTTACATGTGCCTGGGCCAGGAAGACATGGCCGACCTGCGCGCGCCGCTGCGCGCCAATCCAGGCGATACAGAGGCGCTGAAACAGGCCATTCGCGCCGCGATCCGCCTGAAACCCAAGGGCCATGACTTCGACTATTCCCGGCAGGTGGTGGATGGCAAGATGTCCCGTCACATGAGCCATACCGGCGGATGATCCTGCCGTGACGGGCGGTGCCGCCCCCCGGTCACGCCCGCGCCTGACGGGCCTGTTGCGCGCCTATCTGGCCGCGACAGCCTTGGCGCCCGGCCTGCTGCGGCGACTGGCGCGCAAGGGCCATGCGAGGCAGGGCGCGGACCCTGCCCGGTTGTCCGAGCGTTTTGGCCAAGCCTCTGCGCCACGCCCCGCGGGGGGGCTGATCTGGATCAACGCGGCCTCGGTGGGCGAAGTCGCGTCAAGCCTTGATCTGGCGCGCGAGCTTGAGGCCGCAACCGGCGCCCGGCTGCTGTTCACGACCACGACCGCGACCGGCGCCGAAACGTTGGCCCGCCGGCTGCCGCAGGCCATCCATCAGTTCCAACCCGTGGACAGCCCTGCCGCCGTACGCGCCTTTCTTGATCACTGGCGGCCCGATCTGGCGCTGTTCCTGGAAAACGACTTGTGGCCACGGCTGATGATCGACACCGCGCAGCGCGGGATCCCGATCGCGGTGATCAATGCCCGTGCCTCGCGCACCCGTGCGCGCGCGCCGCGCGCTGTCGCGGCGCTGCTGGGACGGGCTGCGCTGATCAGCACGCAGGATGCGACCACCGCAGGCCAGATGCGCGCGCTGGGTCTGGATCCCGGGCGCATTCTCGACACGGGCGACCTGAAGGCTGCGGCCAATCCGCTGCCCGCCGACAGCGCCGCGCTGGAGGCTTTGCAGGCGGCCATCGGCACGCGGCCTGTCTGGCTGGCGGCCTCGACCCATGCGGGCGACGAAAATGCCGTGATCGCGGCGCACCGTTCCGCAAGTCTTGCCCATCCCGATCTGCTGCTGATCCTCGTGCCGCGCCATCCGCAACGCGGGGCCGACCTTGCCGCGCAAATCGCGGCGGCTGGCTTCAGCATCGTCCGGCGCGGCACCGGCGCGCTGCCGGATCCCGAGACGCAGGTCTACCTGGCCGATACGCTGGGCGAGATGGGGCTTTTCTACCGCCTGGCACCCCTTGCCTTTCTGGGCGGATCCTTCGGCCCCGAGGGCGGGCACAACCCCTATGAGCCGGCGGCGCTTGGGGCTGCGGTGCTGCACGGTCCGGGGGTTGCGAATTTCGCGCAGGCCTATGAGGGCATGGGGCTTGCCGGCGCGGCCGCCAAGGTGGCAGATGCCGATGACCTGGGCCGACAGGTGGCCGATCTGATCAACAGCGCAAGGCTGGACCGGATGCGCGCGGCGGCCCGGTCCCTGTCGCGGGATGGCACGCAGGCGCGCCACGATCTGCTGACGCGCCTGCTGCCGCTTCTGCGCAGGGTCTGACGGCACGGGTTGCCCCACGCCGCCTGCCCTTGTGTCAGGCCGCAGGCATCCGGCGTTCCACGATCTCGGCCCACCAGCTGCACCCGACCGGGATCGCCTCGTCGTTGAAGTCGTATTCGGGGTGATGCACCTGCGCGCCCGGCCCGTTGCCCACAAGGATATAGGCACCGGGGCGTTCCTCCAGCATGAAGGCGAAATCCTCGCCCCCCATGACCAGCGGCGCTTCGATCACGTTGCCGCCCACGGACTGGGCCACGTCACGGGCGAAATCGGTCTGCTCCTCGGAATTGACCATCACCGGGTAGCCGCGGTGATAGGCCACCTCGGCCACGCCGCCGTACATCGTGCCGGTGGCCGCCGCGATCTCCTTGATCCGGCGCTCGGCCATGTCGCGGTTCTCGTTGCTCTGGGTGCGGACGGTGCCCTTGATATGCACCTTCTGCGGGATCACGTTGAACGCGGTCGTCGATGTCTCGAACGAGGTGACCGAGACCACGATCTGGCTGACAGGATCGGCGTTGCGGCTGGCGATGGTCTGCAGGGACAGCACCAGTTGCGCGGCCATCACGGTCGTGTCCACGGTTTCCTGCGGGCGCGCGGCATGGCCGCCCTTGCCCTCGAGGAAGATCTCGAACTGGTCCGTCGCGGCAAAGAAGGGACCCGAGCGGATGGCGAAATGACCAACGGGCAGGTTCGGCATGTTGTGCATCCCGTAAACCTCCTGGATGTTCCAGCGGTCCATCATCCCGTCCTCGCACATCTCGCGCCCGCCAGCACCGCCTTCTTCGGCGGGCTGGAAGATCACCACCACCGTACCGTCGAAATTGCGGGTCTCGGCCAGGTATTTCGCGGCCCCCAGCAGCATCGCGGTATGCCCGTCATGGCCGCAGGCATGCATCGCGCCGGGTGTCTTCGAGGCATAGGGCAGTCCTGTCGCCTCGAGGATCGGCAGCGCGTCCATGTCGGCGCGCAAGCCGATCACCTTGCCCGATGTGTCGGTCTTACCCTTGATCACCGCCACGACCCCGGTGCGCCCGATGCCGGTCACCACCTCGTCACAGCCGAATTCCTTCAGCTTGTCGGCCACGATGGCGCTGGTGCGGTGGGTATCATACAGGATTTCAGGGTTTTCGTGCAAATCACGACGCCAGGCGGTGACTTCATCCTGCATTTCTGCAAAGCGGTTCTTGATCGGCATGGTCTTTCCTTCAGGTCTGGTCCGGCTTTGAGGTGACTTTCCGCGCGGTCAGTCCAGCGGCATCCGCTGTTCCGCCAGTGTCGCGAAAAAACTGCTGCCGGCCGGAATGGCGGCATCGTTGAAATCATAGGCCGGGTGGTGGCAGGCGGCGCTGTCGCCATTGCCCAGGAAGATATAGGCGCCGGGGCGTTCTTCCAGCATGAAGGCAAAGTCTTCGGCGGCCATCAGGGGGGCCACGTTGCGATCCACATGGCCCGCCACGGCCTCGGCGGCCAGGGCGGCATATTCGGTCTGATCAGGATGGTTGACCGTGGCCGGATAGCCGGGATCGAACGTCACCTCGGCCTGTGCGCCGTAGGCCGCGGCGGTATGCACCGCGATCTCGCGCACACGTTCATGGGACAGCTGGCGCATCGCGGGCGACAGGGCGCGCACGGTGCCGCTCATCATGACCTCGTGCGCGATCACGTTGGGGGCATTGCTGTCGGTGTTGAACATGCCCACCGTCACGACCATGCTTTCCAGCGGATCGGCATTGCGCGCCACGATGCTTTGCAGCGACACCACGATCTGCGCCGCGACCAGCGTGGTGTCCAGCGACAGATGCGGCATGGCCGCATGGCCACCCTTGCCCGTCACCTTGATGTGAAAGATGTCGCCCGAGGCCAGCAGCCCGCCGGGGCGGATGGCGAACTGGCCCACAGGGATGCCGGGCATGTTGTGCAGGCCGTAGACCTCCTGGATGTTCCAGCGGTCCATCATCCCGTCCTCGCACATGGCGCGCCCGCCCGCGCCCCCCTCTTCGGCGGGCTGGAAGATCACCACCACCGTGCCGTCGAAATTGCGCGTCTCGGCAAGGTATTTCGCGGCCCCCAGCAGCATCGCGGTATGCCCGTCATGGCCGCAGGCATGCATCGCGCCGGGGATTTCGGACGCATAATCCAGCCCTGTCACCTCGTGGATGGGCAGCGCGTCCATATCGGCACGCAGTCCGACCACCTTGCCCGCGCTGTCGCGCGTGCCACGGATCACGCCGACGACGCCGGTGCGGCCGATGCCCGTGACCACCTCGTCACAGCCGAAATCCCGCAGCATGTCCGCGACGAAGGCACTGGTCCGATGCGTTTCGTACAGGATCTCGGGATGCGCGTGCAGATCACGACGCCAGGCCGTGATGTCGTCCTGCATCCCCGCTATACGGTTCTTGATCGGCATGAGCCTTTCCTTCCGCTGCGCGACCGGTCCCCGACCGGGGGTCGCGTCAGAGACGGTCCAGCAGGCGACGCATGAAATCATGCCCCGCTTCGAACTGGGCCTTGGTGATGTATTCGTCGGGCTGGTGCGCCTGGGCGATGTCGCCGGGCCCGCAGATCACGGCGGAATAGCCGCGTTCCTGGAACTGCCCGGCTTCGGTGCCATAGCTGACCACATGCCCGCCGTTGTCGCCGGTGATGGCGCGCACCAGTGTTTCGGCCTCGCCCTCATCCTCGGGCTTCAACCCCGGCACCACGAATTTTTCCGAGATATCGATCCGCGCCGCCGGGTGGATCGCCTGCATCTCGGCCTCGACCTCGCGGACGCGGGCCAGGTAGCGGTCGCGCCAGTCGGCCAGGTTTTCACCGGGTACGGCCCGGAAATCCATGCCGAAGCGGCAATCCTTGGCGGTGATGTTATGCGCGGTGCCACCCTGAATGGTGCCCACATGCGCCGTGGTCCAGGGCGGATCGAACATCGCGGCCAGCGGTCCGGGCGTGGCGGCCATGTTCTCGGCATTCACCTGGTTGGCCCAGTCGATCAGCTTGGCGCCGAACATGATCGCGTTGACGCCCGTATGCATGATCGAGGAATGCACCTCGAATCCCACTACATGGGTCATGAAGCCCTGCCCGCCCTTGTGGCCGGTCACGGCCTTCATCATCGAGGGCTCGCCCACGATCACGGCCGAGGCTTTCGGCAGCACCTCGAGCATGCGGTCGATCATCGGCGGCGCACCGGTGCAGCCCACCTCTTCGTCATAGCTCAGCGCCAGTTGCAGCGGCCGCTTGACGCCACGGTGATGCGCCTCGACCAGGGTCCAGATCGCCAGCGCGTCAAAGCCCTTCATGTCGCAGGTGCCGCGCCCGTAGTATTTGCCGTCACGTTCCACCACGGTGAACGGGTCATCCGCCCAGGGCTGGCCATCCACCGGCACCACATCGGTATGGCCCGACAGCACCAGCCCACCGGCCACCTCGGGGCCGACATGGGCAAAGATCGCGGCCTTTTCGTTGTCTTCGTTGTAATGGCGATGCGCGGAGATGCCGTGGCTGTTCAGGTAGTCTTCAACCCAATCGACCAGCGGCAGGTTGCTGTCACGGCTGACCGTGGGAAAGCTGACCAGCTTTTCCATCAGCTGGAAGGGGGTAAGTCTGGTGGTCATGTCGGTCCTTGATCCGGTCTCAGTAGCCGCTGTCCGTGGTCAGCACGAAATGGCCCTTTGACACTTCCTTGTATTCCGAGGGGGCGGGCTGATAGCCGCGCGGGTGAATGGGTGACGGTATAGGCCTGAAGTTCAGGTCCTTCTCGGACTTGCGCTGGCGCGGGTCGGCCACGGGCACGGCCTTCATCAGGGCGCGCGTATAGGGGTGTTGCGGGTCCTCGAACACGGCCTGGCGCGGGCCAAGTTCCACGATCCGGCCAAGGTACATCACGCCCACATCATGGCTGACACGTTCGACCACGGCCATGTCATGGCTGATGAACAGGAACGACAGGCCAAGATCGGCCTGCAACTCCATCATCAGGTTCAGAACCTGCGCCTGCACAGACACGTCCAGCGCCGACACCGCCTCATCCGCGATGATCAGCTTGGGGTTCAGCGCAAGGGCGCGGGCAATCGCGACACGCTGGCGCTGACCACCCGACAATTCATGCGGAAAGCGGCGCATGAAGTTGCGCGGCAGATGCACCCGGTCAAACAGATCCGCCACCTTGTCGGTCAGCGCGCTGCCGCTGTGGGTGCCGAAGTTGCGCAGCGGTTCGGCCACCTGGTCCGACAGCTGCATCTGCGGATTGAGGCTGGCGAACGGGTCCTGAAAGACCATCTGCATGTCCTGACGCGCCCGGCGCAGCGCGGATTGATCCAGCGCCATGATATCGGTGCCGTCCAGGATGATCGAGCCGGACATCGGCTCGACCAGCCGCAGGATGGACCGGCCCGCCGTGGACTTGCCGCAGCCGCTTTCGCCCACCAGCGACAGGGTGCGCCCCTTGTTCAGGGTAAAGGACACATCCTCGACCGCATGCACATTAGCGACCGTGCGGCGCAGCAGCCCGCCGCGCACGGCGAAGCGCGTGACCAGGTTCTTGACCGTCAGCAGCGGTGTCTCGGTGCCGGGGATCGGCACGGCGGCAGGGCCTTCGGCGCCCAGCAGGCGCATCGGTTCCGGCAGCGCCTTGCCCGTCATCTCGCCCAGCCGCGGCACGGCGGACAGCAGCGCCTTGGTATAGTCGTGCTGCGGGTTCTCGAAAATCTGTTCGACCGTGCCTTCCTCGACCTTATTGCCGCGGAACATGACCACGACGCGGTCGGCCATCTGCGCCACCACGGCCATGTCATGGGTGATGAACATCACCGCCGTGCCGGTCTCGCGCTTGAGCCGGTCGATCAGGGCCAGGATCTCGGCCTGGATGGTCACGTCCAGCGCGGTGGTCGGTTCATCCGCGATCAGCAGGCGCGGCTCGCAGGCCAGCGCCATTGCGATCACCACGCGCTGGCGCATGCCCCCGCTCAGTTCATGGGGATATTGCTGCAAGCGGCGTTCCGGTTCGGGGATGCGCACCTGCTTGAGCAGATCAAGCGCGCGGTCTTCTGCCTCTTTTTTGGTCAGTCCCTTGTGAAGGCGCAAACCTTCGGTCAGCTGCCGCCCCACCGTGAACACCGGATTCAGCGCGGTCATCGGCTCCTGGAAGATCATCCCGATCTCGTTGCCACGAATCGTGCGCATCAGGTCCTGGTCGGTTTTTCCAAGGTCCACCTGCCCGCCGGTCTTGCGTTCAAACAGCATCCGGCCACCGGCAATCTTGCCGCCGCCGAATTCGACAAGACGCATCAGCGACAGGCTGGACACGGACTTGCCCGAGCCGGATTCCCCAACCACACAGACGGTTTCGCCGGGGTTGATCGAGAATGACACATCCTCGACCCCGACCACGGGACCGTCCTTGGTCTGGAATTCCACGCGCAGGTTCTCAATCCGTGCGATGGGCCGTTCGGTCGGCTGGTCCAGCATGCGCTTCTTCCTGTCTCTGGGCTATGAGCCGTGACGCTACAGATACCCCCGAGAGGCTGTCAAACCCCTTTCGCCTTCCCGCAGGATCGGGGGCGACCCGAGGGCAGTCTTGAAAACAGCCGCTTGATTTTTGCCGGCAGGCAGTCTGTGATGGTGGGTACGAGGGGAAGATCGCTAGCGCAAACAGCGCGGTTTCCGAATATCCCCACGCAAAACGTCGTTCCGACGGTCCATGCACAAGCATGCGGCAAGGGGGACGGTTCAAAGAACGAGAGACACCCACGTGTCCAACATGGAGTGAGAAATGACCCTTAAAACAACGCTGCTGGGCGCGGCTGCCCTCGTTGCGCTGGCCCCCGCGGCCTTTGCCGAGCGCGGCGCGGATGGCCATGTCAACATCATCTACTGGCAGGCGCCGTCGATCCTGAACCCCTATCTTTCGGGCGGCACAAAGGATCTCGAATCGTCGTCGATGATCATCGAACCGCTGGGGCGCTATGACGAGAACGGCGCCATGGTACCTTTTCTGGCACAGGAAATTCCGACCCTGGAAAACGGCGGCGTCAGCGCCGACCTCACCTCGATCACGTGGAAACTGAAGCCGGGCCTCGTGTGGTCCGATGGCACGCCGGTCACCGCGAATGACGTCAAGTTCAGCGCGGATTACTGCATGCATCCCGAAGGTGGCTGCGCACAGGCCGCCAAGTTCGATGGCGTGTCCTCGATCGATGTGATCGACGACCTGACCGTCAAGGTGACCTTCACGGACTCGAAGCCCAACCCCTACGGTCCCTTCATGGGCGCGCAGTCCCCGATCATCCAGGCCGCGCAGTTCGCCGACTGCCTTGGCGCCAAGGCGCCCGAGTGCACCGAGGCCAACTTCAACCCGATCGGCACCGGCCCCTTCCGCGTGACCGAGTTCCGTCCCAATGACGTGATCTCGCTGGAAGCCAACCCCAACTACCGCGACCCGGCCAAGCCGGCCTTCGCCACCATGACCTTCAAGGGCGGCGGCGATGCGACGGCCGCAGGCCGCGCGGTTCTGGAAACCGGCGAATTCGACTACGCCTGGAACCTGCAGCTGGCCCCGGAAGTGATCCAGCAGATGGCGAAGGGCGGCAAGGGCACCACCATCGCGGCCTTCGGCTCGCTGGTCGAGCGGATCATGGTCAACATGACCAACCCCTCGGCGTCGCTGCCGGAAGGCGAGCGGTCCACCGCGAAGCATCCGCATCCGTTCCTGACGGATCCGGCTGTCCGCAAGGCGCTGTCCATGGCGATCGACCGCGAACTGCTGGTCGAAATCGGTTACGGCCAGGCGGGTCGCCCGACCTGCAACCTGGTGCCGGCGCCGGCGCTTTACGCGTCCGACAACACCGATTGCCTGGTGCAGGATCTGGCCGGCGCGAACGCGCTGCTGGACGAGGCCGGCTGGGTGCGCGGCGCCGATGGCATCCGCGCCAAGGACGGCGTGCGTCTGTCGCTGCTCTACCAGACCTCGACCAACGCCGTGCGTCAGGACTTCCAGGCGCTGATCAAGCAGTGGTGGGAAGAAATCGGCATCGAAACCGAGCTGCGCAACCTCAGCGCGTCGGTCTTCTTCGGTGGTGATCCCGGCAGCCCGGACACCTTCCAGAAGTTCTATGCCGACGTCGAGATGTATGCCAACAACTTCGATGGCACCGATCCCGAAGCCTACCTTGCGGCACAGACCTGCGACAAGGCACCCCGTCCGGAAACCCAGTGGCAGGGCGAGAACATCACCCGCTTCTGCGATCCGGCCTATGATGCCCTGGTGGCAGAACTGTCGCGCACCGGCGAGCTGGAAAAGCGCGGTGAAATCGCCCGCAAGCTGAACGACATGGTCACCAAGGACGCCAATGTCATCATCCCGCTGGTGGATCGCGGTCGCGTGTCGGCCCACTCCAACACGCTGGGTGGTGTCGTTCTGAACGTCTGGGACAGCGAACTGTGGAACGTTGCCGACTGGCACCGTATCAAGTAAGCAAGCACCTGACATCGCGGCCCCGTTCCCATTGCGCGGAACGGGGCCGTCGATTTTCCGGTAGATCTCACAGCGACCCGCAAAGGCGCCGCCCATGCTGACCTTTACCATCCGGCGACTGGTTCTGGCCGTCCCGACCCTTCTGTTCATCTCACTCGTGATCTTCATGCTGCTCCAGCTGGCGCCGGGTGATCCGATGGCCCAGGTGCCCCTGACGGTGCCGCCAGAGGTCAAGGAAAAGATGCGCGAGGCCCTGGGCCTGGGCGCCCCCGTTCACGTCCAGTTCTTCAAGTGGATCGTGCAGTTCTTCTGGGTAGAGCCGCAGGTCCTGATCGACCATATCTTCGGCACTACCTTTTCCGAGGGTCAGCTGCGCGTGCTGTCCTGGCAGACCCGCAGCCCGGTGATGGACATCGTGGTGCAGCGCCTGCCGCAGACCCTCTGGGTGGTGGGCATGTCCTATGTGCTGGGCGTGCTGATCGCGCTGCCCATCGGGATCTATTCGGCCTACCGGCAGTACTCGGCCTTCGACCAGATCGGCACATTCGTGTCGATGGTGGGCTTTTCCGTGCCGACGTTCTTTACCGGCGTGCTGCTGATCGTGATCTTCTCGGTCAACCTGGGCTGGTTCCCCTCGATCTACGACACCACGCACAAGGTGACGGATTGGGACAGCTTCGTCTTCCAGCTACGCCAGATGATCATGCCCGTCATGGTGCTGGCGCTTTACAACGCCGCCCAGATCAGCCGCTTCATGCGCGCCTCGATGCTGGACAACCTGAACCAGGACTACGTGCGCACCGCGCGGGCCAAGGGCCTGGGCGAAAAGACCGTCGTGCTGGTGCATGTGCTGCGCAACTCGATGATCCCGGTGGTCACCGTGATCGCCCTGGGTGTGCCCCAGGTGTTCGGCGGCGCGATCATCACCGAACAGGTCTTCAAGGTGAACGGCCTCGGCCAGCTTCTGATCACCGCGATCGAGGCCAATGACCTGCCGATGGTGCAGACCCTGACCTTCATCTTCGCGCTGCTGATCGTCATCTTCAACCTGATTGCCGATATCCTTTACGGCATCCTGGACCCGAGGATTCGCTATGACTGAGCTGATCAACCAGCCGGTGCCCTCTGCCCCGCCGCGCAGCCAATGGCGCGACATCTGGGACCAGTTCAAGACCCATCGCGGCGCGCTGATCGGCGGCATCGTGTTTTTCGTGATCGTGCTGGCGGTTTTCATCGGGCCATGGCTCTGGCCCTATGACCCGACCTTCATCGACATCCGGTCGCGCAACCAGAACCCGTCATGGGCGCATCCCCTGGGCACCGACCAGCTGGGCCGTGACATGCTGGCGCGGATGATGGCGGGCGGGCAGACCTCGGTCTCGGTGGGGATCACCGCGATGCTGCTGGCGCTGTTCCTGGGCAGCCTGATCGGGGTGCTGGCAGGATATTTCAAGCGGCTGGACAACCTGCTGATGCGCACCACCGACCTGTTCCTGGCCCTGCCCCTGCTGCCGCTGCTTCTGGTGATGGTGCTGCTGTTCCGCGAACCGCTGAACGCGGCTTTCGGACCGGAGACCGGCATCTTCATCCTGATCGTGACCGCCATCGGCATCACCAGCTGGATGCCCACCGCGCGGATCGTGCGCGGTGATGTGCTGGCGCTGAAGGAACGCGAATTCGTGCTGGCGGCGCGCTCGATCGGGACCACCAACTTCCGCATGATCACGCGGCATGTGCTGCCCAACGTGATGTCGCCCATCATGGTCTCGGCCACGCTGGGCATCGCCAATGCGATCATCACCGAAAGCGCGCTGTCCTTCCTGGGGCTGGGCTTTCCGCCCGACTTCCCGACCTGGGGCCGCCTGCTGTTCGACGCGGTCGACTACATGCAGCAATACCCCGAGCGGGTGCTCTGGCCCGGTCTGGCAATCTCGCTGACGGTGCTGAGCGTCAACTACCTGGGCGATGGTCTGCGCGACGCGCTGGACCCGCGCATCCGCGGACGCTGATCGCCTGACAGGGGCGAAAAAAGAACATGCATACGGCCCGCATCATTGGTGCGGGCCGTTCTGTTTCGCCTGCGCGCACAAGGCGAACGATCTTGCTGCAACAGCACAAGAAATCAGAAAAATGTTCTGATGTAGAACAGTTTCCCGCATATCGACCCTATTGATTATAAATCAGAACGCCTGCATCTGGGACAAAATTCCTGTTTGCGGAGAATACCCATGTTCGAATCCTTCGGTTTCGAGTCCCTGACCGCGCCCCAGGCGGCCGTCTATTTCGCCCTCGCCCTCGGGCTGGTCTTCGGTGTTCTGGCGCAGATCACACGTTTCTGTTTCCGCCGCTCGATCCTGGGCGATGATCGCCGGCAGGCCGCAGGCGTCTGGCTGACCGCACTGGCCGTGGCCGTGCTGGGCACGCAGGCTGCCGTTGCGGCCGACTGGATCGGCTTTGCCGATCACCGCTTCATGGCCGCTGACCTGCCGGTGCTGGCCATCGTGGCGGGCGGTCTGATCTTCGGGGCGGGCATGGTCCTGACACGCGGCTGCGTCTCGCGCCTGACGGTGCTGACCGGTTCGGGCAACCTGCGCGCCGCCCTTGTGCTGGTGGTCTTTGCCGTCGTCGCCCATGCCACGCTGAAGGGCGTGCTGGCGCCGGTCCGCACCACGCTGGGATCGGTGACCCTGTCGCTGGACAGCACCGCCCTGCCCGGCAATCCGCTGCTGTGGGCCGGTCTGATCGCCCTCGCGGCCCTGGCCTTTGCCCTGCGTTCGGGCAACCGTGTCGGCACGCTGGTTCTGGCGGCGCTGATCGGGGCGCTGGTGCCTTTGGGCTGGGTCGGTACCGGCTATGTCCTGCTGGACGAGTTCGACCCGATCGCGATGGAAAGCCTGTCCTTCACCTCGGCCGCGGCGGATGCGCTGTTCTTCACGGTCGCCTCCACCTCGATCTCGGCCACCTTCGGTGCCGCGCTAATCGGCGCCGTGGCCCTGGGCGCCCTGCTCAGCAGCCTGGCCCGGCGCGAGTTCCAGTGGCAGAGCTTTTCCAGCCCGCGCGAAACCGGCCGCTACATGGCAGGTGCGGCGCTGATGGGTGTGGGTGGCGTGCTGGCGGGAGGCTGCACCGTGGGCGCAGGCCTGTCGGGCATCCCGACCCTGTCCCTTGCGGCGATCCTTGCGATTGCGTCGATTGCGGCTGGCGGTCTGATCGCCAACCGCCTGATCAATGCAGATGCTTCTGCACGCGGCGCACAAGCGCCCAGACCAACAGCATTACCGGCGGAATAAGCACCGCCGTCAATGTGCCCTTGCTGATCTGCATCATCTCGGCAATCGGGTAGACCGCATAGGCCATCAGCGACACCGCGTAGTAGCTGATGGCCACCACCGACAGCCCCTCGACCGTCTTTTGCAGGCGCAGCTGCATGTCGGCGCGGATGTTCATGCTTTCCAGCAGCTTCTGGTTCTGGGCCGAGCGTTCCACATCCACCCGCGTGCGCAGCAATTCACCGGCCCGCATGGCCCGGTCGGCCATGGCCGCCAGCCGCGCCTGCGACGCCTTGACCGTCCGCATCGCGGGATCGTAGCGGCGCATCATGAATTCCGAAAAGGTCTGCCGCCCGTCGAAACGTTCCTCGCGCAGCACCTCGATCCGCTGGTGCACGATCGCCTCATAGGCGGCGGCGGCGCCGAACCGGAAAGACGCGCGCGCCACCTTGTTTTCCAGCATGGCCGACACTTCCAGTAGGCCCGCAAGGGTCTGGTCTGCGGGCTTTTCGTTGCGCGTCATGTCATCCATCAGCTGCGTCAGCTGCGCGTCTATGGCCGCCAGCGTCGATGACATGGATTTCACCTGCGCGAAGGCCAGCATCGACATGGCCTTGTAGGTCTCGATCTCGCAGAGGCGCTGCACCACGCGGCCGATACGGCGCGCCCCGGTATGCGGCGAGACGAAAATGGCAAAGCGCATGTGCCCCGCAGGATCGATGCGGAAATCGCCCGCCACGATGGCGCTGTCGTCCAGCACCCGGCTGACCGCCAGGCTTTCGGGCACGAACCAGTCGTTCAGCTTTTCGATGACGTTCTGCTTCTCGCCCACCTCCTCCATCCGGATGAGAGCCGAGGTCACGCGCACACCGGGCGCATGCGCCAGCCAATCGGCGGGAAACACCTCGAAATCGGCGGGATCGAAGGCGCGGCTGCTCAGGCTTTCGGTGAATGCCGTGTAGGTCACGAATTCGGTGTGGCTTTCCCATTTCAGCATGTGCCGCCCGATCTGGCCGAAGTAATGCGTGGCGCCGGGCTGGGGATGCGCCGCACCGAAGCGGTCCAGCAAGGCCGTCAGATGCGCAAGATCGGCCCCGCGGTCGCGGCTGGCCGCATCCTCCTGCTTCTTGATGGCAAGATAAACCGCGGCACCGGGCGCATCGATCGAGGGAAACGGCCGCGCATGCAGCTCGTTGGCCAGCTCATAGCGCAGCGGATGATCCTGAATGGGCGACATGGGAAACTCCTGAGTTGCGGCGACTCTATATCCTTGCCCGATGAAGTTAAAGATAAAGTTGTTTTATATCAAAGATTTACGGAACACGATTGTATACGGAGGCGCTTTATCGGGCAAACCCATGTCCTGACAACGAAAAAAGGCGCCCCGGAGGGCGCCTTTCCTGTCTTCGGGCGGTGCCGATGATCAGGTGATCCTGGTCAGCAGCTCGTCCAGCGATTTCTTGGCATCGCCATAGAACATCCGCGTGTTTTCCTTGTAGAACAGCGGGTTCTCGATCCCGGAATAGCCGGTGCCCTGCCCGCGCTTGGACACGAACACCTGCTTGGCCTTCCAGCATTCCAGAACCGGCATGCCGGCGATGGGGCTGTTGGGATCGTCCTGCGCGGCCGGGTTCACGATGTCGTTCGACCCGATCACGATGGCCACATCCGTATCCGGGAAGTCCTCGTTGATCTCGTCCATTTCCAGAACGATGTCATAGGGCACCTTGGCCTCGGCCAGAAGCACGTTCATGTGCCCCGGCAGACGGCCCGCCACCGGATGGATCGCGAAACGCACGTTCTTGCCCTTGGCGCGCAGGCGCTTGGTCAGTTCGGACACGCTTTGCTGGGCCTGCGCCACCGCCATCCCGTAGCCGGGGATGATGATGATGCTGTCGGCCTCGTCCAGCGCGGTGGCGACGCCTTCGACGTCGATGGCGATCTGCTCGCCCTCGACCTTCATCTGCTCGCCTGCCGGGCCGCCGAAGCCGCCCAGGATCACGCTGATGAACGAACGGTTCATCGCCTTGCACATGATATAGGACAGGATCGCACCGGAGGAGCCGACAAGCGCGCCGACCACGATCAGCAGGTCGTTGCCAAGGCTGAAGCCGATGGCCGCCGCCGCCCAGCCGGAATAGCTGTTCAGCATCGACACGACGACGGGCATGTCCGCGCCGCCGATGCCCATGATCAGGTGGTAGCCGATGAACAGCGCCAGAATGGCCAGCAGCACCAGCGTCCAGCTACCTGCGTCGTTCATGTACATGATCGCCAGCAGCAGCGACAGCGCCGCCGCGCCCGCGTTCAGGACATGACCGCCCGGCAGTTTCTTGGCCGAACTGTCGACCTTGCCCGCCAGCTTGCCATAGGCGATGACCGACCCGGTGAAGGTCACGGCACCGATCCAGATGCCAAGCACCAGTTCGACCCGCAGGATCGCGATCTCGACCGAGGTTTTCTTGGCGATCAGCTGACCGAAGGACGACAGCCCCTCGTAGATCTCTTTCGGCAGACCGATGGCGCTGTAGCCGTCCGGCCCGACCGCGCCCATGACCTGACCGGCGCCTTCGTACAGGCCCGCCACGTCATTGATCATCAGGTCCGCGTTGAAGCCCACGAAAACCGCCGCCAGGCCGACCAGCGAATGCATGATCGCCACAAGCTCGGGCATCTGCGTCATCTGCACCCGCGTGGCCAGTTGATAGCCCACGCCGGCACCCAGCGCGATCAGCACCAGCGACGCGCCCCAAAGGCCCTGCCCCGGTCCGATCAGGGTCGCCACGACGGCAATCGCCATGCCGACGATCCCGTACCAGACAGCCCGCTTGGCGCTTTCCTGACCGCTCAGGCCGCCCAGCGACAGGATGAACAGAACAGCCGCGACGGCATAGGCCGCGATGGTGAATCCGAATTCCATGATGCTCGCTCCTTAGGATTTCTGGAACATGGCGAGCATGCGCCGTGTCACGAGGAAGCCGCCCACGATGTTGATCGCGGCCATGAAGATGCCCAGCGCCGCGAGCAGCGTGATCAGGATCGACGACGACCCGATCTGGATCAGCGCACCCAGGATGATGATCGAAGAGATCGCGTTGGTCACGGCCATCAACGGTGTGTGCAGGCTGTGCGCGACGTTCCAGATCACCTGGAAGCCGATGAACACGGACAGCACGAACACGATGAAGTGCTGCATGAAGCTGGCAGGCGCCACAAGGCCCACGGCCAGCAGAAGCACGGCACCGATCGCCAGCAGCGTCACCTGGTTGCGGGTCTGCTGCTTGAAGGCTGCGATTTCCTGCGCGCGCTTTTCCTCGGGCGTCAGCTCCTTGGCTTTTTCCTTGGGCTTCTGCGCCGCGATGGCGGCCACTTTGGGGGGCGGCGGCGGGAAGGTGACATCCTTGTTGAAGGTCACCGTCGCGCCACGGATCACGTCATCCTCCATGTTGTGCACGATCTGGCCGTCCTTTTCGGGGGTCAGGTCGGTCATCATGTGACGGATGTTCGTGGCATAGAGCGTAGAGGATTGCGCGGCCATCCGGCTGGGGAAGTCGGTATAGCCGATGATCGTGACACCGTTGTCGGTCACGATCTTCTCGTCCATCTTCGTCAGCTTGCAGTTGCCGCCACGCTCGGCAGCAAGGTCCACGATCACGGAACCCGGCTTCATCGCCGCAACCATGTCGGGCGTCCACAGTTCGGGCGCCTCGCGGTTGGGGATCAGCGCGGTGGTGATCACGATGTCCATGTCGGGGGCCAGTTCGCGGAACTTTGCCAGTTGCGCCTCGCGGAACTCGGGGGAAGAGGGCGCGGCATAGCCGCCGGTCGCCGCACCGTCCTGCACCGCTTCGGCGAAATCCAGATAGACGAACTGCGCGCCCATCGATTCCACCTGTTCGGCCACTTCGGGACGCACGTCGAACGCATAGGTGATGGCGCCAAGGCTCGTCGCGGTGCCGATCGCGGCCAGACCGGCCACACCCGCACCCACCACCAGCACCTTGGCCGGTGGCACCTTGCCCGCCGCCGTGATCTGGCCGGTGAAGAAACGTCCGAAATTGTTGCCCGCCTCGATCACCGCGCGGTAGCCTGCGATATTCGCCATCGAGGACAGCGCGTCCATCTTCTGCGCGCGGCTGATGCGCGGCACCATGTCCATCGCGAGGACATTGGCGCCCTTGGCGGCAGCCTGCTTCATCAGCGCCTCGTTGGCGACCGGATAGAAGAAGGAGATGAGGGTCTGCCCCTCGTTCATCCGCTTGACTTCAGCCTCTGACGGCGGGCGCACCTTGGCGACCACATCGGCGGCTTTCCACAGGGCGGCAGCGGTCTTGACCACTTCGACGCCCGCATCCTGATAGGCCTTGTCCGAGAAACCAGCGGCGGCGCCCGCCCCGGCTTCGATCACACAGGTATAGCCCAGTTTCTGCAACTGAAGTGCAGAGTCGGGGGTCATGGCCACACGGGCTTCACCCTCGAATATTTCCTTTGGCGTACCGATTTTCACGTCTCGCGTCCCCCTTTTCGCAGGTCTTTCTCCGATCCTGCCGGACCGGAAACTTGGTTATAGTGCGGCGCAACAATATTTCACAAGAAGATCGGTCCTGCGATGCACTTATTGCGTCGGACTGTCAAATCCATCGACGGGTTTTCTGGCAATAGCGGGCAAAATCGGCCCGGAATTTGCGTCTGAGGCGGTTTTCTTCGGGGATCACGAAGCGCTTTTCCAGTATGCCAAGGAATACCGGCACCAGTGGTAGCGCAAGCACCGCATCAAGCCGCAGAATCAGCCCCGCCAGCACCAGCATGTCCCCCAGGTAGATCGGGTTGCGGCTACGGCTGAAGATGCCCGACTGCACAAGCCTGTCGGCCTCGCGGTGCGGGATCACCGTTGTGCGCGCGCGGCGCATCTCGTGGAGGGCCAGAACCATCAGGATCAGCCCGCCGCCCACAAGAATGCCGCCCGCGAAATCGGCCCATGCGCCACCAAAGCTCAGGCCCAGCGGCAGCCATGTCGCCTGCGCCCATGCCAGCGCGATCATCACGGCCAGCCAGACCGGCGGCAGGTCGATCCATTTCATCATCCGCGCCTCATTCCGGCTTGTAGGCGGCGGTGGCCTGCCAGCCGTCGAACCCCGTCTGCAGGACCAGCACCTTCTCGCGCCCCAGCAACCGCGCGGCAAAGGCGGCCTGCGCCGACAGGCTGCCGGTGTTGCAATAAAGGATGACCATCCCGCTGTCGGGCAATTCATCCAGCCGTCCCGGCACCTCGCGCCATTCGATATGCACCGCCCCCGGAACATGTCCCGCCGCAAATTGCGCGGCATCGCGCGTATCGACGAAAAGCGCCGCCTCGAACACGGTCCGGTCCAGCTGTTCCGGCACGATGATGCCGGAATCATAGGTGGCGAAATCCATGTAGCCGGTGATCGCCTCGGCCAGCGTTTCCTCGGCCTGCGCGGCCAATGGCAGGCCCAGCGCGGCAGACAGGGCCAGGGCCCTCAAGAGATGTGTCATTCGAATTCCATCTCCTCGAAGACGCGGCCCGCGTTCTTGGTGGCCAGTTCCTCGAAGGTGTCCAGATGCCGCCAGCGTTCCTGGTCCACATAGAAGGCGCTGGCAAGATCGCCGCCTGCCTCAAGATGCGCGCCGATCTTGTCGCGCAGGTCCACCAGGTAATCGCGGGTGTAGCGGCGCACCTGCGCAAGGTTCGTGGGATGACCATGGCCGGGGATGATATAGGTCGGGTTCAGGGGTTCCAGCCCCGTCTCCCATGTCTCGATCCAGCACGAGGTGCAGGTATCGGCAAAGATCGGCGGCATGCGCTCGTGAAAGGCGATGTCACCCGCGATCATGATGTTCCACTGCGGTATCCAGACCTGCGTATCACCGGGGCCATGCGCGGGGCCAAGATGCAGCACCTCGAAGGCCACATCGCCCATGGTGAATTCATACCGGTCCTCGAAGGACAGGTTCGGCACGGCCACGCGCGTCCCCTCGGCCCGGTCCTTGTTGTAGCCCTGCATCCCCGCAAGGATGGCACCGCCATGCGCCTCGACCTCGGCGATCGCATCCACATGGGCCAGGATATCCACCCCCAGGTCGGCCCAGTAGGAATTGCCCAGCATGGCATGGCCCTGCCCGTTTTCATTGATCACCAGCTTCACCGGCTGATCGGTGATCGCCTTGATCTCGTCATGCAGCGCCGCCGCCAGCCGTGCCGAGGCGCTGCCGTTGACCACCACGACGCCATCGCCCGTCACCACGAAGGACAGGTTGTTGTTGTGGCCCGCGTTCTCATAGGTGGGCGGGGCCGTCGCGCCGATCGCGGACCAGACATGCGGGATCACCTCGACCGGTTTGTCATAAAGCTCGGACTGCGGATATTTGTCCGCGATATCCTCGCTTGCCATGGCCTGTGCGGCCAGCAACGCCATGACGGCGGCCAAGGGGAAACTGCGTTTCATCGGAACCTCCACTCCTCGGGGCACATGCCCGTTCGCACGTCACATTCACAGAAGCGAATGTCATTGTAAAGTGACCTTGCGACGCGGGCCGTTGCGCACACTTGCCACCGGGCGCAGGGGCGGTAGTCTGGCCCGCAAACAGGGAGGATACCATGATACACGCAGGCAAACACGCGCTTGTCACTGGCGGCGGCACCGGCATTGGCCTTGCCATCGCGCAAGCCCTGGCCGCCGAGGGCGCCCAGGTCACCATCACCGGCCGCCGCGCCGATGTGCTCGAGGCGGCGGCCCGCGCGACACCCGGCTTGCACCCGCTGGTCATGGACGTGATGGACGAGGCGCAGATCGTCGAGGGCATCACCGCCGCCGTTACCGCGCGCGGCCCGATCCAGATCCTGATCGCCAATGCGGGCATCGCCGAGGGCAAGAGCCTGCAGAAAACCGATCTCGACTTCTGGCACCGCATCATGCGCACCAATCTGGACGGCGCCTTCCTGACCATCCGCGAGGCGATGCGCGGCATGCTGGGCACCGACTGGGGCCGGGTGATCGTGGTCTCGTCGCTGGCGGGCCTGCGCGGGCTGAAAGGCGCGGGCGCCTATTCCGCATCGAAACACGGGGTGATCGGGCTGGTGCGGTCCTATTCCGAGGAACACATGGCCGGTCCCATCACCTTCAACGCCCTCTGCCCCGGCTACGTGGAAACCGATATCGTGGTGCTGCAATCGGAATCCATCGCGAAACGCACCGGCATGACCGCAGAACAGGCGCGTCAGGCCATGGCAGACAGCAACCGCCACAAGCGCCTGATCTCGGTCGAAGAGGTGGCGACGGCGGCCCTGTGGCTGTGCCATCCGCTGTCGGGGTCCATCAATGCGCAATGCATCGAAATGGCAGGCGGACAGGTGCGCTGACCCTGCGGTCCGACGGGTTTTCAGTGGACAAACCGGGGCGCAGGGTCTACTTCGACAGCAAATGCTTTAGGCTTAAAATATCCCGGGGGCCCGATGACCGACTTTTCCGCGACCAAGGCGATGTTCCACATTCCCGACGGGATGATCTATCTCGACGGGAACTCGCTGGGCCCGCTGCCGCGCGGCGCCGCCGACCGCCTGACCCGCGTCATCACCGACGAATGGGGCCAGATGCTGATCACCGGCTGGAACAAGGCCGGCTGGATGGAACAGCCCACCCGCGTGGGCGACCGCATCGCGCGGCTGATCGGGGCAGAGGCGGGCCACGTGGTCATGGGCGACACGCTGTCGATCAAGGTCTACCAGGCACTGGCCTCGGCCTTGGAAATGCGCCCCGACCGCCGGGTGATCCTGTCGGACAGCGGCAACTTCCCTTCCGATCTATATATGGCCGAGGGGCTGATCGCCTCGCTGGGCCGGGGGCATGAATTGCGCGTGGTCGCCCCCGAGGATGTGGCCGCCAGCATCACCGAGGATGTCGCCGTCACCCTGATCACCGAGGTCGATTACCGCACCGGGCGCAAGCATGACATGGCCGATCTGACCGCGCGCGCCCATGCGGCGGGCGCGCTGACGATCTGGGACCTGGCCCATAGCGCAGGCGCGCTGCCCGTCGATCTGGCGGGCGCAGGCGCTGATTTCGCAGTGGGCTGCACCTACAAGTATCTCAACGGCGGCCCCGGCGCGCCCGCCTTCATCTATGTGGCGCCCCGCCATGCCGATGCGGCGCGCCCGGCCCTGTCGGGCTGGCTTGGCCATGCGGCCCCCTTTGCCTTCGACGCCGCCTACCGCCCCGGCGCAGGCATCGAACGGATGCGCGTGGGCACGCCCCCTGTGCTGGCGCTGGCCGCGCTGGAGGCCGCGCTCGACATCTGGGACATGACCACGATGCAGGACATCCGCACAGCCTCCATCGCGCTGACCGAACGGTTCATCACGGGGATCGAGGCCAGCTGCCCGATGCTGACGCTCGCCACCCCCCGCGATTCCGCGCTGCGCGGCAGCCAGGTCTCCTTCCGCTTCCCCGACGGCTATGCCGCGATGCAGGCGCTGATCGCGCGCGGCGTGGTGGGCGATTTCCGCGCCCCCGACATCATGCGCTTCGGCTTTACCCCGCTATTCATCGACCAGGGTGATGTGGACAGTGCCATCACCATCATCGCCGATGTGATGACGAACTGGCTCTGGGACCAGCCCGAATACAAGACCCGCGCCCGCGTGACCTGATGCAGTTCCAGCACCCCGCCACCGATACCCTGCCCCTCTGCCGCCCCGCGGGCTGGGCGGCGCTGTGGCGGCGGCTGGCCAATTGCGCGGCCCTGAACGCCTGACCCCCTCCCTCTCGTTTCTTCTTGCTTCAAATATCCATTGCGGCGCCTGACCCCTGGTGCCGCGCAGCAGAACCAGAGGCCACCATGACCAAGCCCCCCTACGATCCCGCCACGGAAGGCGCACAGATGTCCTTTGACGGGCGCATGTCCTATGGCGACTACCTGTCGCTGGACCTGATCCTTGGCGCGCAGCAGCCGCGCACCGACACCCATGACGAGATGCTGTTCATCATCCAGCACCAGACCTCGGAACTGTGGATGCGCCTGGCCATCCACGAGATCGCCGCCGCCCGCACCGCCCTGTCCGAGGGCCAGCTGCGCCCCGCCTTCAAGATGCTGGCGCGCGTGGCGCGGATCTTCGAGCAACTGAACAACGCGTGGGACGTGCTGCGCACCATGACGCCCAGCGACTACACCGCCTTTCGCAACGCGCTGGGGCAATCCTCGGGCTTTCAGTCGCACCAGTATCGGCAGATCGAATTCATGCTGGGCAACCGCAACCGGGCCATGCTGCGCCCCCATGCCCATCGGCCCGGGATCACGGCGCTGCTTGAAGCAGAGCTGGATCAGCCCTCGCTCTATGACGTGGCGCTGCGGCTGCTGGACCGGGCGGTCCCCTTGCCCGAGGCGGTGCTGTCGCGCGACCTGGGCCAGGCCTATGCCCCGTCAGAGGCGGTCAAGGCGGCATGGACCACGGTCTACCGCGCGCCCCAGACCCATTGGGAGCTTTACGAGCTTGCCGAGAAACTGATGGATTTCGAGGATTATTTCCGGCGCTGGCGGTTCAACCATGTCACCACGGTCGAGCGCGTGATCGGCTTCAAGCGCGGCACCGGCGGCACCGGCGGGGTCAGCTATCTCAGGCGGATGCTGGAGGTGGAGCTTTTCCCCGAACTCTGGCACCTGCGCACCGATCTGTGACGCCCTGCCCGGCCGATCCCGGCGGATTGGATATTTGAGGCAAGAAGAAACAGGGCCGCTCAGCGCGGCATCAGGGCCTGTGCGAAGACGCGCGCCAGCATGGCCGCGCCGGCGCGGTAGGCGTCAGGCGTCGGCATGGGCGACTTGAGCCCGTGCAGCGCCGCCATCATCGTGGCGGCCAGTGTCGCGGCATCGCCCGCGCCGACATCAAGGCTGATGCGGCCCGCCACCTCCTGCCGGCGCAACCAGTCGGCATAGACCGCGACCAGACGCGCCTCGCCTGCCCGCGCGATATCGGCACCATGGGCATATTTCGTATCCAGCAACTCATCCCCATGGGGCGAGGACAAAAGCGCCTCGAAACTCTGGCCCGCCTGTGCCGCGAAGGCCTGTTCCAGCGCCGCGCCCGCCGGCAGATCGCGCGCAAGCACCGCTTGCACCTGCGCGACCGCATCGTCGTAGTAGAATTGGGTGAGGGAGCGGAAGATGTCTTCCTTGTTGCGGTAATGCAGGTAGAGCGCCGCCCTTGACATGCCCGCGCCGCGGGCGATGTCCTCCATCGAGGTGCGGCGAAACCCATAGCTCGAGAAGGCCTCGAACGCGGCCTTGAGGATCGCCATCTGGCGCGGATCCTGCGCCGTGGTGCTGCCTGTCTGCTCTTCCATGCTGACCTTGTGACGTAATCCATCCATTTCGTCAATTTCACAGATTGACAATTTGACATTTAAAGACCATTTTGTCATTACCCTTTCCTGCAAGGCGGAGCAAGCCCATGGCGACCACCCTGACCATCAACGGAACCACCCACAGCGTCGATCTGCCGCCCGAGGTGCCCCTTCTGTGGGTGCTGCGCGATGCGGTCGGGCTGACCGGCACCAAGTTCGGCTGCGGCGTGGCCGCCTGTGGCGCCTGCACCGTGCATATCGAGGGCGAGGCCGTGCGCTCGTGTCAGGTGGCGCTTGGCGATGTCTGGGGGGCTGTCACCACCATCGAGGGGCTGGGCACGCCCGATGCAATGCATGCGCTGCAAGAGGCATGGGTGGCCCACCAGGTGGCGCAATGCGGCTATTGCCAGTCCGGGCAGATCATGCAGGCCGCCAGCCTGCTGGCCGAAACGCCCGAACCGACCGACGCCGAGATCGACGCCGCCATGCAGGGCAACCTGTGTCGCTGCGGCACCTATCCCCGCATCCGCGCCGCAATCCATGACGCCGCCCGCGCATTGAAGGAGGCCTGAGCCATGGCCAGCATCGGCAAGATCGCCCGCCGCACGTTCCTGATCGGCTCCGTCGCCATCGCAGGGGGCGTGGCCTTCGGCATCTACAAGGCACGCCAGACCCCGCCCAACCCGCTGTCGCCCGACCAGGGCGCGGCGCTGAACCCTTTCGTGCTGATCAACGCCGATGGCGTCACGATCATCACGCCGCGCGCCGAGATGGGACAGGGCATCCATTCCACCCTCGCCGCCATGGTCGCAGAGGAGCTGGATGTCGCCTGGGAAGACATCACCACCCTGCACGGCCCACCCGCACAGGCCTATTACAACGGCGCGCTGATGGGCGCGGGCATGCCCTTCAAGGACTATGCCCTGACCGACATGCAGCATAGCCTGAAACAGGCCCTGTCGGTGCTGCCCAAGATGATGTCGCTGCAGGTCACGGGCGGATCCACCTCGACGGTGGACGCTTTCGACCGGATGCGACAGGCCGGGGCCACGGCCCGCGAAACGCTGAAAGAAGCGGCGGCGCAACGCCTTGGGCTGTCGCGCGATACGCTTGCGACCGAGGCGGGCCATGTCATCGCCCCCGATGGCACGCGGCTGTCCTATGTCGAACTGGCGGCGGAGGCGGCCCGGCTGGACCCGGTGCAGGATGTGACCCTGCGCCCCGCGGCGGACTGGAAATACCTGGGCAAATCCATGCCACGCCTCGACATCCCCGCCAAGGTCACCGGCACCGCCACCTTCGGCATCGATGTCCGGCTGGAGGGGATGGCCTTCGCGGCCCTGCGCCGCAACCCGGCCCTGGGCGCGGGCATGCGCAGCTTCGACCCCGCCCCCGCGATGGCAATGGCGGGCGTGGAGCGTGTGGTCAACCTAGGCGACGGGATCGCCGTGGTGGCCAACAACACATGGATCGCCATGCAGGCCGCCGAGGCCGTCGTGATCGACTGGGCCCCCTCCGACAATCCGCAAACGACCGAAGACGCCTTTGCCCTGATCGCGGCCGCCTTTGACGGCAGCCCCAATTCCACCATGCGCGATGACGGCGACCCCGACGCGATCCCGCAGGGCGCGACCGAGGTCACCGCCGAATACCGCCTGCCCTACCTGGCCCATGCCACGATGGAGCCGATGAACGCCACCGCCCATATGACGGCGGATGGTCTGACCGTCTGGTGCGGCAATCAGGCGCCGGTGATCATCCAGGGCAAATGCGCCGAGGCCACGGGCCTGCCGCCGGAACAGGTGACCGTGCACACGACCCTTCTGGGCGGCGGGTTCGGACGGCGCGGCGAAAGCGATTACGCGGTCTATGCCGCGCGGCTGGCCGCCGCCATGCCCGGCACGCCGGTGCAGCTGACATGGTCGCGCGAAGAGGACATGCGCCATGATTTCTATCGCCCCGGCGCCATCGCGCGTTTCCGTGGCGCGGTGCAGGACGGGCGCGCGGTATTGCTGGACGGGCAGATCGCCGCGCAATCGACCACGCGTCAGGCGGGCCAGCGGCTGGCGGGCTTTGCCCCGCCCGGCCCCGACAAGGGCCATGTGGAAGGCGCCTTCGATCAGCCCTATGCCATCCCCAACTACCGCATCCGGGGCTATCTGGCCGAGATGGATATCCCCGTGGGTTTCTGGCGCGCGGTCGGCAACTCCTTCAACGGGTTCTTTCACGACACCTTCATCGACGAGATGGCCCATGCCGCGGGCGCCGATCCGCTGGCGTTTCGCCTGGCGATGATGCGCGAGGCGCACGCACCCTCCGCCGGCACGCTGGAGGCGGTGCGCAACATGTCGGGCTGGACTGGCCAGACCCCCGATGGCGTGGGGCGTGGCGTGGGCTTTACCTACAGCTTCGGCTGTCCGGTGGCCCAGGTGATCGAGGTGATCGACGAGGATGGCACGATCCGCATCAACCGCGCCTGGATCGCGGCGGATGTGGGCCTTGCACTGGATCCCGGCAATATCCGCGCGCAACTGGAAGGCGGCCTGATCTATGGCCTGTCGGCTGCGGTCTTCGGGCAGATCACCTTTGCCGATGGCGCCGTCGACCAGGGCAACTTCCCGGATTACGACGCCCTTAGGCTGCACAACACGCCGATGATCGAGACGCGCATTCTGGAAACAAACCGGCACATGTCGGGCGTGGGTGAACCCGGAACACCCCCGTCGATGCCCGCGCTGGCCAATGCGCTGTTCGACCTGACAGGAACGCGCGCACGCAGCCTGCCCTTGCTGGACCAGTTCCCGCTTTTGACCTGAAAAACGGGCTTTTCAAGTCCTGCTGTTCCCGCTGAAACCCCGCATCGCAAGCCGCGGGGTTTCGTTTTTTCGGGACGGGCCGCCCTGAAAACGCCTCAAATTACGCGAAAATTCGCCCATTCCCGACTGTATCCCCCTCCGAAACAGAGTGTTGCATCCACGAAGGGCGTTGCCCGGACAGACGGATGATGGAGTAACGAGTATGCCCGACGGATACAGGGTCACATTAGGCAACGGTGCGTTGGACAGCGCAGATGGGATCGGCGGCCCGCTGATCACCTTCACCACCGCCAGCACGCTGGGCGCCGGCAGCTGGACATGGTCGGGCACCTGGAACGGGCAGACTTTCGTCAACACGTTCGAACCCGGCGTCTATTTCCTGGGGACGGACGGCTTTGTCTACTTCGTCCCGGATTTCGGACCGGTCACGACGATCACCGCGGCGACGGTCACGACCAATCCCGACTTCGTGGCCCCTGACGGGATCGTCACGGGGACCGGTGGCAACGACCTGATCATCAGCAGCTTCAGCGATGCCGACGGCACCAGCCCCGGCACGGGCGCGGATCAGATCCGGGCGGGCGCGGGCAATGACACCGTGCAGGCCGGAGCCGGCAATGACACGATCCGGGGCGGCGGCGGCAATGACGTGATCGACGGCGGCAGCGGCGATGACGTGATCCATGGCGACATGACCACCAGCCCGGTCAGCGCCACGACCGAGGTGCTGGACTGGACCGCCGGCGGCCCGGACGGGGCCAACCTTGCGGCCGGATTCACGCAGGATACCGGGACGATGCGGGTGTCGGTCGGTTTCACCAACACCGGCAACAACAACCCGCTCTTTCAGATCGAGACCACGGACGCCACCTATGTGGCGCCGGGCGAGCCCTTCGATCCCAATTCCAGCCTTTATCTTTTCGGCAATGGCGATGGCGCGTCTTCGACCACCACCATCGATTTCGCGGCCGAAGCGGGCAGCGGCATGTCCGATGCCGTGCAGAACGTCAGCTTTCGGATCAACGATATCGACTGGGGCAGCGGCAATCACCGCGACCTGGTGACGGTCAATGCCTTTGACCTGAACGAAAACCCGGTGGCCGTCACGATCACCCCCGGCGCGGGCGATACGGTGACGGGCAACACGATCCGGGCCAACAACCTGCCTGACGCGCCCAACAGCGCCTCGGGGTCGGCGCTGATCCAGATCACGGGCCCGGTCAGCCAGATCACGATCTCCTATTCCAACGGATTGAGCGGGACACAGGCGATCTGGGTCTCGGACGTGCATTTCACCACGATCCCGCAGGTTGCAGGCGACGACACGCTGTCGGGCGGCGACGGCAATGACACGATCCTGGGCGAGGACGGCAACGACTCGCTGTCGGGCGGCAATGACAGCGACCGCCTGTTCGGTGGTGCGGGCAATGACACGCTGAACGGCGATGCCGGGAACGACATCCTGTCGGGCGGCACCGGAACCAACCAGCTTTTCGGCGGCGATGGCAATGACACCTTCATCGGTGGCGCCGGTGCGGATGCCTTTGACGGCGGCACGGGCATGGATTTCATCGACTATTCCGCCTCGGGCGCGAGCGTGTCGGTCGATCTGTCCACCGGCGTCCTTGCGGGCGGGGATGCGGCGAACGACACGGTGACCATCGGCATCGACGGGATCATCGGATCGGACTGGAACGACACGCTGACGGGCTATGACGGTCAGGGCGCGGACTGGACCAATGCGTTCTTCGGTGGCGCGGGCGATGACCTGATCGACGGGCGCGGCGGCGATGACCTGCTCTATGGCGGCGATGGCGATGACACGATCATCGGCGGCACGGGCGCCGACCTGATCGAGGGCGGCGCGGGTGATGACCTGATCTTGGTCGGTTCCGGCGATACCGTGTCCGGCGGTGCCGGCAATGATACCTTCCTGCTGGACGCGACCGCGCTTGGCGGCGGCACGATCACCATCGAGGGCGGCGAGGCCGACGAGCCGGGTGGCGACACGCTGGATTTCGGCGGGCTGCTGGACTGGGAAGACGTGGTCTATACCAACACCGATCCGAACGCCCTGTCCGGCACGGCCACGCTGGCCGACGGGACGGTCGTCACCTTCTCGAACATGGAGAACGTGATCATCTGCTTCACCGCAGGCACCCGCATCCTGACGCCGCGGGGCCCCCGCCCGGTCGAGGATCTGCGCCCTGGCGACATGGTGATCACCCGCGACAACGGCCCGCAACCCCTGCGCTGGACCGGGCGACGGACCGTGGCCGGACAAGGCGATTTCGCCCCGGTCCGCTTTGAAACGGGTGTTTTCGGCAATACCCGGCCGCTTCTGGTCTCGCCCCAGCACAGGATGCTGCACCGCTCGACCATGGCCGCGCTCTATTTCAACACGCCAGAGGTGCTGCTGTCGGCCAAGCACATGGTCGATGGTCGCGGGATCACCCAAACGGATTGCGCCAGCGTGACATACCTGCACCTGCTGTTCGACCGTCACGAGATCATCTTTGCCGAAGGGGCCGCCACAGAAAGCTTCCATCCCGGCCATGTCGGCCTGAAGGCCCTGTCGGACGACAGCCGCGAGGATCTGTTCCGCTGTTTCCCCGCGCTGCGCAGCGATCCGGGCGGCTATGGCGACACCGCGCGCACCTGCCTGCGCAAGCACGAAAGCCGCATTCTGATGCCGGCCTGATCCATGGGGCAGGATGTCCCATCGTGGGACATCATTCCGCGTCAATGAGTCCAGGGGCCTGGCCGCGCGGTTTCAGGAATTATCAACCTTTGCCGCCTCAGCCGCGCCATTTGTCTAGCACCGCGCCCAGCACCGCCCAATCGGTATATTCCTTGTCCTTGCCGGGCTCGACCGCCTCGCCCTTGTTATGCGCGATCCAGCGCATCGCCAGCCCTTTGAAGAAGTCGTATTGCGTGAAACGGAACGCCCCGGCAACATTCAGCGTCTCGGACGGGGTCCAGCCAGAGGTTTTCACGAATTCATGGGCAATCCGCGCAAGATCCGCGTGCTCTTCCTTGTCGTTCCCGGCTGCCGCAAGCGACACCATGAGGAACAGGCCCGGACGCGCGTTCAGCGCGGCGGCATGGCGGGCGGCAAAGCGGATCAGTTGCGGCTGCAATTGCCCCCCGTGGACGGAGCCTGCAAGGATCGCCGCGTCAAAGCGCGACATCTCGAGCGGTTCCTCATCCTCGAGATCGACAAGCGGCAGCAATTCGACGCTGTGCCCGCGCGCGATCAGGCGATCGGCGCAGAAACGGGCGATCTTGCGGGTCTGGCCCTCGGTCGTGGCATAGGCGATCAAGACTGTCATGGCAGCACCTTTGGGTGTGGATACGGCATGATCATGCAGGTCATGCGGCAGCCGCACCTTGCGCTGGCTCAAGTCAGGCAGAATTTCACGCGGATTTCAGGACTTTCGCACCGCGCGCCGCCCAGGCGCGCACCGCATCGCCAAAGGCCGTGAAAAGCGGCCGCGAGACCGGGTCATTGGCCGCGTCCCATTCGGGATGCCATTGCACCGACAGGGTAAAACCGGGCGCATCCTTGACATATATCGCCTCGGGCGTGCCGTCGGGGGCATGTCCGTCGATCACGATCCGCGCACCGGCGCGGCAGATCCCCTGCCCATGCAGGGTGTTGGTCATCACCTCTTGCGCGCCCATCAGACGATGGAACAGGCCGCCCTCGGCAAACTTGACGGAATGGCGCAGGGCGAATTTTTCCTCCAGCGTGCCGTCGGGGGGCATGCGGTGATTCATCCGGCCCGGCAGGTCGCGAATCTCGGGGTAGAGACTGCCACCCATGGCGACGTTCACTTCCTGAAAGCCGCGGCAGATGCCGAGAAAGGGCTGTCCGCGTTCGACACAGGCCCGTACCAGCGGCAGGGTGATCGCATCGCGGGCCCGGTCGAAGGCGCCATGCGCCTCGGTCTCGGCCTCGCCATATTCGTTGGGGTGCACGTTCGGCCGCCCGCCGGTCAGCAGGAAACCGTCGCATGTATCCATCAGTTCGGCCACCGAGACAAAGCGCGGATCGGCCGGAATCAGCAGGGGCAGACAGCCCGAAACGCCTGATATCGCTTCCGAATTCATGGCACCGCCCGCATGGGCCAGATACTGGTCGTTGATCAGATGCTGATTGCTGATGATGCCGACGACGGGTCGTGCCATGCCTGCTGTCCTGGTGGTGTTACGCGCCTGTTACATCCCAAGATATAGCTTTCCCGCAGGTATTGAAACACGAAAGCGGGGCATTTCTGCCCCGCTTTGACGCGAATGCCTGTATTTCCGGCGTTTTCGTGCCTAATGCACTGCCTGCCGGACCGGTTGCGGGATCACGCCTTGGCCGCGAAACCCGCAGCCTCGATCCCCGCCACGGCCGCCGCCGCGTCATTGTCCGAGGTGTCGCCGGTCACGCCGACCGCGCCAACAACCGCATCGCCCTGCATCACCAGCACACCGCCGGGGACCGGCACGACCTTGCCGCCGAAGGCGCCGTTCACAGCCGCCATGAAATAGGCCTGCCCTTCGGCACGGGCCATCTGCGCCGATCCGGGCATGCCCAGCATCACCGCGCCGTAGGCCTTGCCCCGCGCGATCTCGAAGCGGCCGGGGCTTGCGCCATCCTCGCGCTCGAAGGCCAGAAGATGGCCGCCCGCGTCCAGCACCACGATCGACAAGGGCTTCAGCCCCATCTCGCGGCCCGTCTTGCGCGCCACGTCAATCATGACCTTCGCCTGATCCAGAGTAATCATCGTCCTATCCCCTTCCCCGTTTCACCGTGCCGCCTTGAATTCCAGGCGCCGGCGATGCAGCACCGGCTCTGTGTAGCCCGAGGGCTGCTCGCGGCCCAGGAAAACCAGATCGCAAGCCGCCTGGAAGGCGATCCCCTGAAAACCGGGGGCCATCGGGTGATAAAGCGGATCATGGGCATTCTGGCGATCCACGACCGCCGCCATCTTGCGCATCGCCTCCATCACCTGATCGCGGGTGACGACACCATGATGCAGCCAGTTGGCCACATGCTGCGCCGAGATGCGGCAGGTCGCGCGGTCTTCCATCAGGCCCACATCGTTGATGTCCGGCACCTTGGAACAGCCGACGCCCTGGTCGATCCAGCGCACCACATAGCCAAGGATGCCCTGGGCGTTGTTCTCGACTTCCGCGATTTTCTGCGCCTCGGTCCATTTCTGGTAGCTGGCCAGCGGGATATCCAGCACGCCTTCCACATGGGCGCGCCGCCCACCCTTGGCCAGGCGCGCCTGCACGGCGAAGACGTCGATCTTGTGATAGTGCAGCGCATGCAGCGTCGCCGCCGTGGGGCTGGGCACCCAGGCGCAATTGGCGCCCGCCTTGGGGTGGCCGATCTTCTGTTCCAGCATCGCGGCCATCATGTCGGGCATGGCCCACATGCCCTTGCCGATCTGCGCCTTGCCGGACAGACCGCATTCCAGGCCGACATCGACGTTCAGATCCTCATAGGCGGTGATCCAGCCCTTGCGCTTGATGAAATCCTTGCGGCTGAAGGGGCCTGCTTCCATCGAGGTGTGGATCTCGTCGCCGGTGCGGTCGAGGAACCCGGTATTGATGAAGGCGACACGGGTCTTGGCGGCGCGGATGCAGGCCTTGAGGTTGACACTCGTGCGGCGCTCCTCGTCCATGACGCCGATCTTGACGGTGCTGCGCGGCAGGCCCAGCACATCCTCGACACGGGCGAAGATCTCGTCCGCGAAGGCCACTTCCTCGGGGCCGTGCATCTTGGGCTTCACGACATAGACAGACCCCAGCGCGGAATTGCCGAAGCGCTGGCCCTTGTCGCGCCCAAGGTCATGCATCGCGATCAGCACGGTCAGCATGGCATCCATCAGGCCCTCGAAGATCTCGTCGCCATTGGCGTCGCGGATCGCGGGGTTGGTCATCAGGTGACCCACGTTGCGCACCCACAGAAGCGCGCGGCCCTTCAGGGTCAGCGTGCTGCCATCGGGCGCGATGAAGGTCCGGTCCGCGGACAGGCGGCGGGTCATCTGCTTGCCGGCCTTCTCGAAGGTCTCCTCAAGATTGCCCTGCATCAGGCCCAGCCAGTTGGAATAGGCCAGCACCTTGTCCTCGGCGTCCACACAGGCCACCGAATCCTCGCAATCCATGATGGCCGACACCGCCGATTCCAGCACCACATCGGCCAGACCCGCCTGGTCACGGCTGCCGATCGGATGGGTGCGATCAAACACCAGTTCCACATGCAAGCCGTTATTGACCAGAAGCACCGCGTCGGGCGCCTTGGGATGGCCACGGTAGCCTGCGAATTTCGCCGGCTGCTGCAGCGGGTGATCGTCGATCAGCAACTGACCGTCCTGCACGTGGTAACGGCGGGCATCGGCATGGCTAGTGCCCTGGACCGGGAACGCCTCGTCCAGGAAGACGCGGGCCCGCGCCACGACACGCGCACCATGGCCACGGTCATAACCGCCCTTGGGGGGCGTGCCGCCCATCGCATCGGTGCCGTAGAACGCATCGTAAAGGCTGCCCCAGCGCGCATTCGCCGCGTTCAGCGCGAAACGCGCGTTGGTGATCGGCACCACCAGCTGCGGGCCGGGGATGCTGGCGATCTCGGGGTCCACATTGGTGGTTTCGATCGAGAAATCATCGCCCTCGGGCAGAAGATAGCCGATATCCTCGAGGAAAGTCTTGTAGGCGCGCGCATCATGCGACTGACCGCGCCGCGCCACATGCCAGGCGTCGATCTGGGCCTGAAGGGCCTCGCGTTTGGCCAGAAGCGCGCGGTTCTTCGGCGTCAGATCCTGCACCATCGCGGCAAAGCCCTGCCAGAACCTGTCCGAATCGACCCCTGTTCCCGGAAGGGCGCGCTGTTCGATGAAATCGAACAGCAGGCGGTCCACCTGCAACCCGTTATGCGTCACGCGATCTGTCATGGCTCTGCTCCCTGTTCCTTGCGGCATGCCACCGCATACCCTCGTCGCGCCCGCTTTTAGGACGAAAGTTTCCGATAGGCAACACGGGCGGTCAGTATTCCTTACCAATGCGGCAGGTCAGGCCGCAGGGGGCTTGGCTCCCTTGGCGGCCTTGCCTTTTTCGCCCCGGCACCGGTCCGAGCAGTAGCGCACCTCGTCCCAGACCCTTGCCCATTTCTTGCGCCATGTGAAAGGCCGCCCACAGGTCGCGCAGGTCTTCTGCGGCAAGTCGGATTTGCGTCGCATCGCCATCAGAAATCGAACCCCATCTGCCGGTCATCCTTCTTCAGCCGGACCGGGTCGCGCTGAAACCGGCCCCTGGCATCCTTGCGGCTGGCATGCTTGCGCACCACCCGCGCCGCCTGCGCCCGGAAACCGTCGCCCTGCCGCACCGCCCAGACCCGGTCGCGCGCCGCCGCCGCGGCGGCCTTCACATCGACCACCGGCGCGGGATAGCGCAGGCCCGAGGCCCCGTCCCAGCGCCACGGCTCCTGCAGCAGCGCATCGGGCACATCCGCCAGTTCCGGCAGCCAGACCCGCGTGAAGGCGCCCGTCGGGTCCTGATCAAGCCCCTGCTTGACCGGGTTGTAGATGCGGATCGTGTTGATGCCCGTGGTGCCGGATTGCATCTGCACCTGTGACCAGTGGATGCCGGGCTCGTAATCGGTGAACATCCGCGCCAGGTGCTGCCCAGTGGCGCGCCAATCCAGCCAGAGATGATAGCTGGCCACCGCCATCACCATGCTGCGCATCCGGAAATTCAGCCAGCCTGTCGCCGCCAGTGACCGCATGCAGGCATCGACGAAGGGCAAGCCTGTCTCGCCCCTGCACCAGGCCTCAAGCCGCGCGGCATCCGGCATGGCGGGGCGCAGACCCTCGTAGGCGGGGTGCAGGCAGCGCCATTCCAGCGCGGGTTCATCCTCCAGCTTTTGGACGAAATGATCGCGCCAGGCCAGCCGCGCGCGAAACGATTGCACCGCCCCCGACCATCCGTCACCGCCCCCCCGCACCTGCGCCGCGCGCCGCGCCGCCGCCTGGTCGGCCTCCCGCAGGGACAGCGTGCCGAAGGCCAGATGGGGCGAAAGGCGCGAACAGGCCGTGGCCCCGGCAAGTGGCGAGGACATGGCCCGGCGGTAATCCTGCCCCCGTTCGTTCAGAAAACTCTCCAGCAGGGCCAGGCCAGCCGCCCGCCCCCCGGCCTGCCGCTGCGGGGCATCCCCCCCAAGGCCCAGCGCCGCCGCGCCGGGCAAGGGCTGCGCTGCAACCCCGTCCAGCATCCGCGCAGGTCCCGGCACCGCAAGGGGCTGCGCCATG
>LXYH01000002.1 GCA_001650895.1 Rhodobacteraceae bacterium EhC02 | reverse complement strand
CAAACCGTCGCCCTGCTGACACCGAGCTCCCAGACCGCATCGCGTACTCCGCTTTCCAAGCTGCCGGTGCCTGCGAGATAGTCCCGAACAAGTGGACGGAGCACCGCCGCCCTGCGCGCGGCTTCCGCTCCATTTGCACCAAATTCGTCTCCGTCACTCTCCATAGCCCTTAGCCACGCGCCCCCTTAACCTCTGTCTCAGCTTTAAGGGTAAGAGTATCGCATTTAAAGACAAAATCTCATATTTAATGGCAAAGCACACCCATTGATTTTGTTGAACTCGTCATCTCGCCTTTAAAGGCAAAGCGACACCTCTGCTTTTGATCGAACAATCGACAATCAGATCAGCCGTCTAAGGCGAAAGATTGAAGCTAACCCCGGACGGCCAAGTATCATCACGACCGTTCGAAGTGGCGGTTACAGCCTTGCGGTAGATGTTGAGACGTTTTTGTGATGCGAGGACTGGTAGTAGGTTTGCGCGGTCAGATCTTGCTCCTAATAATTGGATGCCTTGTGATCGCTCAGGCGACAAGTATTTGGCTATTTATTGACGAACGCAGCTTAGCCGTAAGAGCCGCTATCGGAGCTGAGGCGGCAGGACGTGCAGCCAATGTAGCCCTACTTCTCGAACAAGCTCCTAAAGATCTGCATTCTTCAATCTTGAGCGCAGCAGACTCACCGCTCGCGCGCTTTCGTATTGATCCACGACCAGCCGTTGACCATCTTGATCATCAAGCAAATGGAGCGGTGGAGGAGCGGATCAGATCACTTCTCTGGAATGGAGACACGAGAGAGATTCGTGTCGAGCTTCACGAGATTGGGCGTCCATTTTCCCCGATTGAAAGTATGCGCACACAAGCGCCTGGCCCTCAGGGAAGGACAATGCATGACAGGGTATTGGGTCTTGAACTCACTCTCTCAATAGCTCTTCCTGATGATGAATGGCTTAATGTTGACACGCGCTTCCAGCGACCACCCTTGCAGTGGCCGATCTATTCTGCGGTGAGTTTTGTCGTGACTGCTGCGCTGCTGATCGGCGGAGCATGTTGGTATTTGCTTTCGAAATTGACGTGGCCGCTTCGTAGCTTGACCCAAGCTGCCGAGAAGCTTGGAAGGGGCGAGGAAAGTCATCCACTACCAGCTGTCGGCCCGATTGAGGTTCGTGGGCTGACAGAGGCATTCAACCTCATGCAGGAGCGCTTAGTACGAACGTTCTCGGAAAAAACACGCATAATGGCCGCTTTGGGGCATGATTTGCGTTCACCGCTGACCGCTCTCCGTGTCCGTGCGGAAATGGTTGACGATGAGGAGACGCGCGGCGGTTTGATTGCATCCGTTGAGGAAATGCAGAACATGGTTGAGCGCACGCTAGCATTTGCGCGGGGCATAGCAATCAGCGAAACTCCGGAGACGATTGAGTTGGGGAAGTTTCTCAGAGATCTCAAAAGTGACATGCTTGAAGACTTTCAACTTGAAGTTGGTGCTCCGCTAGATGTCAGATTAAGGCCGCAAAGTATGCGCCGTGCTCTCCGCAACGTTATCGAAAACGCGATACGCTACGGCGGCAAAGCCGAGGTGACCTACAAACGAGAGAACGAAAGAGCGGTTATCGAAATACGCGATTACGGCACTGGTATTCCCAGTGAGCTACTTGAAGATGTGTTCGAGCCCTTTTTCCGAGTTGAGGCATCTCGCTCGCGCGAAACAGGTGGCACGGGGCTCGGTCTTTCCATTTCTCGCGCCATTCTGCGTTCCCATGGTGGTGATGCAACAATAATGAATCACCCAGGGGGCGGAATTCTAGCAAGTTTGAGTTTGCCCCTTTCGCAAAATTTTGAAGACCAAGAAATATTAATTTCTTAATGTCACATTTAAATGCAAGATCTGTTCTGGAACGGCTCCAACCGTCTGCAAATCTGAAACTAGCCAAGAGCCAATGTAAATAACGTCTGAGAAATTCTCGACTCATTCCCGCCACGACTTCTTTGGCACAAAATATGTTGGTTGTTCTGACATCGCAATCCAAGACTAGGTTGGCAAAGCAGTAGAGTTGAACTCAATATCAGGTCCAATTAATGTGACAGAAGTAGGTGCGGTGTCTCCCTCCCTTTGCATCTCGATCTGTGCTAGCCAGCCGTATCCGAAGCCTAAAAATTAGTGCGACAAGTGTGTTCCTGTTAGAAGTATAATTGACTCACAATGATCTAATGGCCGAGAAACTCTTGCCCTTTGTGAGGCGATTCATTGTTTAACCAAGTCCAAACCCTCTGACTTCAACCGCCCTTCATTGTCACAGTCTCGAGTTCAGGCTGCCTGGTAGTTTGTGAACGGCTCCGTGGTCCCGTCTCGATTAACCAAATGAACAGCATAGGCCTCACGTTCCGATTCTGGCCCCATGCCTGGCGATCCGTAAGGCATACCGGGAACTGCAAGACCGACTGCGTCAGGACGTTCCTCCAGCAGCCGTCTGATGTCGGCAACGGGGACGTGCCCTTCGATCATATAATTCTCGATCCGGGCGGTGTGGCAGGAGACCATCTCTTGCGGGATGCCGTTGTCCATCTTGTAGCGCATGAGAAGTGTCCCGGCGCTTGGCTCAGTCGTAACGGTAAAGCCCTCATTCTCGAGAATATTGATCCAGGCCGTGCAGCAGCCGCAGTTTGGGTCTTTCATCACGTGGATGGTCGGTTCGGCACCTTGCGTCAAAGCCATCAAGGGCGATGCAGCCAGCATAGCAGCTCCACCAGTGAGAAGCATGCGGCGTGAAAAAGTGTCTTGGGTCATTTGGTTTTCCTTTCTGATTGGTGAGGTGTGCGGGCAGGTCACAGATCGACGCGCCTGAGCCGCAGAGCGTTCGTGATTACCGAGACCGACGACAAGCTCATGGCCGCTGCGGCAATCATCGGCGAGAGCAGAAGGCCGGTGACAGGGTAAAGCAGGCCTGCCGCGATGGGGACGCCAAGGGCGTTGTAGGCGAAGGCAAAGAACAGGTTCTGCTTGATGTTGCGCAGCGTGGCGCGGGCCAGTTTGCGGGCCCGCACGATGCCCATCAGGTCGCCGCCCAACAGGGTGATGCCCGCGCTTTCCATAGCCACGTCTGCGCCCGTTCCCATGGCAATACCCACATCGGCTGCGGCCAGCGCAGGCGCATCGTTTACCCCGTCGCCCGCCATCGCGATCTTGTGCCCATCGCGGCGCAACTGGTCGATCAGGTCCTTCTTGCCCTCGGGCAGGATGCCCGCGCGCACCTCGTCGATGCCGAGCTGGCCCGCCACGGCCTCCGCCGTGCGCTCGTTGTCGCCAGTCGCCATGATCACCCGCAGACCTTGAGCGTGAAGTTCCCTGATCGCCTGCGCGGTGCTGTCCTTGATCGGGTCGGCCACCGCCACGATGCCGGCCAGCACGCCATCGACCGCGATGAACATCGCGGTCTTGCCTTCGGCGCGTAAGGTATCAGCCTTGGCTTCAGCCGCCCCCGTGTCCAGTCCCATCTCTCGCATCATCGCGGCGTTACCAAGTGCCACCGCGCGTCCGCCGACTGTGCCTCTCACGCCCTTGCCAGTGACGGCGTCGAAGTCCACAGCCTCCTGACGCGGTGCGCCCTGCGCTTCCGCCCCTTCGACGATCGCCTCGGCCAGCGGGTGTTCCGAGCCGCGCTCGAGCGCTGCGGCCAGCGATAACAAGTCGGCCTCCGGCAGGTCCGTGAGCACAAGGATGTCCGTTAGTTTCGGCTTGCCCATGGTCAATGTGCCAGTCTTATCGACAATCAGCGTATCGACGCCCGCCATACGCTCCAGCGCCTCGGCGTCCTTGATCAGGACGCCCGCCTGCGCGCCGCGGCCCGCGGCCGTGGTGATAGAGATCGGTGTGGCGAGACCCAGCGCGCAAGGGCATGCGATGATCAGCACCGACACGGCCGAAGCAATGGCGAAGACCAGCGCGGGTTCCGGGCCGATGATCAGCCAAACCACAAATGCGACGATGGCGATAGCGACCACCGTCGGCACGAACACTGCCGAGACCCGGTCTGCAAGCCCTTGGATCGGCGCGCGGGACCGGCGCGCGTTCGACACCATTGCCACGATCTGTGCGAGCACCGTATCCGCGCCAACCTTGCCCGCCTCAATCACCAAGCTGCCGTTCTTGTTGATTGTGGCCCCGGTTACATCATCGCCCAAACCCTTCTCCACCGGCATCGACTCGCCGGTCAGCATGCTCTCGTCCAGCGAAGACCGGCCTTCAATCACCGTCCCATCCACCGGGACCGCATCGCCTGGCCGTACACGTAGCCGGTCGCCCTCCATGATATTTTCGAGAGGGGCGTCATATTCGGTGCCATCAGGCAGGATGCGCCGCGCCATCTTGGGCGCGAGGTCCAGGAGCGCGCGGATCGCGTCGCCGGTCTGCTCGCGTGCGCGTAGTTCGAGAACCTGACCTACAAAGACCAGCGCCACGATAACCACGGCCGCTTCAAAATAAGTGCCAACGCCTCCGCCCATTCGGTACTGTTCGGGAAAGATCCCGGGCAGGAACGTTGCAACCAACGAGTAGAGATAGGCCGCCGCCACGCCGAGGCTGATCAGCGTCCACATGTTCGGGCTGCGGTTCACCACCGAGTCCCAGCCGCGCCGAAAGAACGGCAAGGCGGCCCAGAGGATGATTGGCGTCGCCAGCACGAACTCAAGATAGCTGGCGGTCTGATGCCCGATCCAGCCGCGCACTGGCAGGGCCACCAACTCGCCCATTGTCAGGATGACAAGCGGCACCGCGGCTGCGGCCGAAATCCACATCCGACGCGTGAAGTCGGTCAGTTCCTCGCTTGGCTCGTCAGACGGCACCATCGGCTCCAGCGCCATGCCGCAGATCGGGCAGGCCCCCGGCTCATCGCGGATGATTTCGGGATGCATCGGACAGGTGTACTGGACGTTGGCCGGGGCGGTCTTCTTCTGTCCGGCGGCACGGCCCGAGGCATAGAACCACGGATCAGCTTTGAACTTCTCTTGGCATTTTTCCGAGCAGAAATGGAAGGTCTCGCCGTCGAACTCCGCGTGACGCCCGTCAGGCTTGACGGCGACCGTCATCCCGCAAACTGGGTCCTTTGCCGTCTCGGTCCCCGCCGGGATGTCGGAGGCCGCGTGATTATGTTCGTTGTCCATGTTCAACCAGCCTTTCGATCTGTTGTTTCAGTTTACGGTTTCTAACGACCGTAACCTCAAGCCCGTCTAGTGATTGGCGTGAGCGCCTTCCCCGACCGAATTGCGCGCCAGGAAAAGCCGGACGAACAGGAACACCAGAGCCATGCCAACGATGCCGACCACAACGATGAGCGGGTCGGACTGCCATTTCATTGCGGCGAAGGCGGCCAGCACCACGGCATCAAGTGCGATGGCCGTCAGCAACACCCAGCCTCTCGCGCTGATTTCCTCGCGCAGATGCCGGAACACGCCGAAGTGGATGATCATATCCATCACCAGATAGAAGAACGCGCCGAGCGAGGCGATGCGGCTGAGGTCGAAGAAGACCGTCAGAAAGCCTGCGATCACGACGGTGTAGACGAGTGTGTGGTCCTTGATCGTGCCCGGCATCCCGAAATGGCTGTGCGGGATCATCTTCATGTCGGTTAGCATTGCGAGCATCCGCGACACCGCGAACACGCTGGCGATCAGACCAGACGCCGTGGCCACCAGCGCCAGCGCCACCGTCAGGTAGAAGCCGGTTTGACCGAGGGACGGCTGGGCAGCTTCGGCCAGCGCGTAATCCTTCGCCGCCACTATGCGGTCGAGCGGCAGGCTGGACCCGACCGCGAAAGCCACCAGCAGATAGACGACGACACAGATGGCGATCGACCAGATGATGGCCCGGCCGACATTGCGGTGCGGGTCGGTGACCTCTGCGCCGCTGTTGGTGATGGTCGTGAAGCCCTTGAAGGCCAGGATCGACAGCGCAACCGACGCCACGAAACCGGTTGCGTCCATGTCTCCATCCGTCGCCTCGAACGAGATTCCGCTCGCCCAGAGGCCGGCTGCCCCAAACAGCGCGATGCCGCCCACCTTGATAATGGCCATGACAAGAGAGAACAGCCCGACCGACCGGTTCCCAGAGGCATTCACGAGATAGGCAAAAATTATCAGCCCAACACCTAGAGTCGGCACTAAAGCGCTATCCGGATTACCGCCAATCACCTTAACTGTATAAGTTCCAAAAGTGCGCGCGACGAGACTTTCGTTGATGACCATCGACAGCGCCATCAGGAGGGCAGCACCCGCTGCGACCGTCGTCCGACCGTAGGCTTTCTTCAGGATCATCCCGATGCCGCCCGCAGACGGAAATGCGTTCGACATCTTGATGTAGGTATAGGCGCTGAATGCGGTCACGATGGCGCCCACGATGAACGAGATGGGAAAGAGTGACCCTGCAAGCTCGGCAATTTGACCTGTAAGCGCGAAGATACCCGCACCGATCATCACGCCAGTGCCCATGGCTACAGCACTTGGAAGAGAAATACTGTTCTTCTCGTAGTCGTTTCTCGACACGGGATTTCCTTTTTAGACTTTTGGCGCGTATTTTATCAGTGTTGCTGCATGTCTGAAACATGCCACAGGCTAAACGGCACCCACATCTTGCAGTCACTTTCTCTGATGACCGGCTCGCCTCGGGAGCGCAAAACACTCGCCTTGCAAGGGTCTCAGCTAGATCCGCCTCAGATCACGCAGAAGAACACGAAAGACACCATCATGTTCACAAAAATTGTTGTTATCCGTACTTGATGAATCCAAGGCTAACTTCAGGTTGTGGGGCAAGGTTTCATTTCGAAACGTTGCCCCACCGAGTTGGAAGTGGGCCCGTAGGCGCATGCCTATTATTTCAATGCGGTCACAGTAAGCTTGCCCTTGACCCGGTCGGCAACGAACTCGATGTCCTGACCTTCCGCCATCTTGGCCATCATCGCTTCGTCCGCGCGGAACACCATCGTCATCGCGGGCATATCGAGGTTGACCAGAGGGCCGTGGATGATTGTGACCTTGCCGGCTTTGGCGTCGATCTTCTTGATGGTCCCGCTCGTATATTCCACGTCAGCCTGAGCCATCTGGTCCCCCACTGAGACCGCACGGTGCATTCCGGATTCGTAGTGACCCGGGATCAGGCACGCGGCTTCGAACGTACCAGCATTCGCGAACGTCCAGACGACCTCGCCCGTGGCACCCGGATCAAGACGGATACGGTTCGGGTCGTCGTGTTCCATGTCCATCTTGGCCATTTCGATCTTGTGCTCGGCGTTATTTTCCAGCGTGTCGAGAACAAACTCGTGTTCCAGCTCACCCTTGTTCGTGATGTTGAAGCGGATGGTTTCACCCTGCTTGATGGTCATCTCCTCACTCTCGATCAGCATTTCGCCTTCGTCGTTTTCAAGCAGGGTTACATCAATCGTCCGGTCGACTTTTGCCGTATGGCCGGGCATACCGACGGCCATTTTGGCATGACCAACGTCAGCGAAAGCCCCCGTTGAAGCGAAAAGGACGAGAGAGGTGCTCAAAAGAAGTTTTTTCATTTGGTTTTCCTGTAGGTTTGGTTTGGTTGGAGTCGACGAAGGGCCGTTCAGCCCTTCGAGTTTGGTTTTGGTGTGAGAATGGTCTTGGGACTGTTGTTCGAGGCGAACTCGGGCAATTCGCCAGTCCATTCGTAGGCCATCTCGCCCGGAGGATTTTCGTACCAGCCGGGATCGGAGTAATCGTCCGCGCCGATGCCGTCCCGCACCTTCACGACCGAGAACATGCCGCCCATCTCGATGGGGCCGTAGGGGCCCCAGCCGTTCATCATCGGGATGGTATTGTCGGGCAGCGGCATTTCCATTTTCGCCATGTCACCCATGCCGTTCGTGCCCATCGGCATGTATTGCGGCTGGAACTGACGGATCTTCTGGGTGAGTGGCTTCTTGTTCACACCGATGAAAGTGGGCACGTCGTGACCCATCGCGTTCATGGTATGGTGCGACTTGTGGCAATGGATCGCCCAATCACCCAAATGATCGGCGACGAATTCGTAGGCGCGCATGGCTCCCACTGGAATGTCGATGCTGACTTCGGGCCATTGCGCGGTCTCGGGCACCCAGCCGCCATCGGTGCAGGTTACCTTGAAGTCGTAGCCGTGCATATGGATCGGGTGGTTCGTCATCGTCAGGTTACCGACGCGTACGCGTACCTTGTCGCCCTTGTTCACGACCAGCGGGTCGATGTCGGGGAATATCCGGCTGTTCCAGCACCACAGGTTGAAGTCGGTCATTTCCATGACACGCGGCACATAGGTACCCGGATCAAGGTCATAGGCGTTCAGCATGATCAGGAAATCGCGATCCACCGGCATGAAGGTCGGGTCCTTGGGATGGATCACGAACATGCCCATCATCCCCATCGCCATCTGCACCATCTCGTCGCCATGCGGGTGATACATGAATGTGCCGGACTTCACGAGGTCGAACTCGTAGATGAAGGTCTTGCCCGGAGGTATCGGCGGATGGCTCAGCCCGCTGACACCGTCCATGCCCGAGGGCAGGATCATCCCGTGCCAGTGGATCGTCGTCGCCTCCGGCAGCTTGTTGGTGACGTAGATGCGCACGCGGTCCCCTTCGACCGCTTCGATTGTCGGGCCGGTGGACTGGCCGTTGTAGCCCCACAGATGCGCAACTGTTCCTTCTGCAAGTTCACGCACCACCGGTTCGGCCACGAGGTGAAATTCCTTCACCCCGTTGTTCATCCGATGCGGCAGGGTCCACCCGTTCAGCGTGACCACAGGCGTATAGTCCGGACCGGAATTGGGACGCGCCGTAATCGCCGTTGCCGCACTGTCCATCTGCGCAGCTTCGGGCAGGCCCATGTTCAGGGTCTGACCCCAGGCTTTTGAAGAGACCAGCGTTGCACCTGCCGCGCCGGCTCCGAGTAATTGACGTCTGTTCAACATGTCAGTTCCTTTCAGTGTCCTGCGCCGCCACCGGCGGCAAGTGATGCGCCTTCTCCACCAGCACCACCACCGCCTTCGCCGCCGCCGTAGATCGCGGCGGTCAGATCGGCCTGTGCCATGTAGAATTCGCGTTTTGCATTTGCCGCTTCCAGGGATGCGCCAAGTTTCTCGCGCACATCAGTCAGCAGCTCGAAAGTGTTGGTGATCATGCCGTTGTAGGACAGCAAACCCTCTTCTTCGACGGTCGTGCGTAGCGGCACCAGAACGTCGCGGTAGTGGCGCGCGATTTTGTATGCGGCATGATAAGAGGCTTCAGCACCCCGCGCTTCGGACCGGACGTTCACGGCCTTCTCTGCGAGCACGTTGGCCGCTTGTAGATAAGACAATTCCGCCTTGCGCATCCGGGCTTTGCCGGTGTCGTAGATCGGGATCGCGAACTCCACTTCCACCTGAGGGGTGGTCACGGTTTCCGTTTCTCCGTCCTCAATTTCCCGCTCGGCCTCGAACCCGGCGATGAACTCAAGATCGCTGACGATGCGGGTCTGATCGGTCAGACCAAACGCCTTGGCCTGCGCTTCCAGGCCAAGTTTGGCAACACGCAGATCCACCCGGTTTCTTAGCGCCTTGGCCTCGATGTCGGTCACACGGCCGACAGAACGCGGCAGTGCAGGAAGGGCATCTGGCACATAGTAATCGACTTCGGTGCCCCAGAGGCCCATCAACCTGGTCAAAGCCTCCTTGGACCGAATGGCGTTCAATCGTGCCTGTGCAAGTTGCCCCGCCAGTTCGGCATTGAATGCCTGTTCGCGGGCCTGCCCAGCTTTGTTGAGTGCGCCGGTCTCACCCAACCGCATAGCCAGTTCCGAGCCGGCGTCAGAGGTCGCTTTTGCGCGCCGCAGATAGCTCACGGCCTCGAAAGCGGCGACTGCATCGACCCATGCCTTTCGCGTCTGATTGGCCAGCGCGAGTGTGTCGTTCACGGCATTGAGCTGAGCCTGCCGGAAGCTTGCATCAGCAATGGCCATGCGCTGTTTGCGCGTGGTGGCATCGAGGACGTTCGACCGGATCAGCCCTTCGATCGCCCTGTAGGCACCGAGTTCAGGCGCACCGATTCCCAGGACGCCAATTGAGACGATCGGGTTTTCCGGCGTCGATTGCTGCCAGGCCTCAGCGGCCGAGAGGCCAACATTGGCGTAAGACGCTTGCAGACCCTTATTGTTCAGCAGCGCAACCTGGACCGCCGTATCGGCCGAAATCGTCTTCTGATGCACCATGCTGTGCACCTGCTTCTTGAGAGCTTCGTTTTCGGCCTGCGTTTCCGCAAACACGGTCCGTTTGCCGATCGCTGGCGTAATCTGGCTGGCCACATTGGCAAAACCGGCCTTCGGTTCGGTGTAGCTTACCGGTACTGCGGTAGCGCAGGCACCCAAGAAAAGTGGAAAGCCAAGAACCAGCGGAATCTGAGATACCCGCATCAGTTGCCCTCCGTCTGCTCTTGATTGACAGACCGCCAATCACGGGGGCCGGTCGGACCACGATAGGTGTAGCCAGCCAATGGATCTTGATAGTTGATCGGAGACGAAACGGTCGCGTTGACGACAGCCTGTTGTGTCGCAACGGAGGGCAAAGGGGTAGGCTCATAGGCGCATGCGCCAAGCCCGAGGGCCGAAGCCCCCATGAGTAGATGAATTTTCATGAAGGTATCCTGATTGATGAACGATGTCTCACGCAGAGTCTGCGCAAGGCTCACACCCGGATTGGGCGCCGTTTCAGATCAGGAATCGAGGAGGCCGCAGAAACCCTGATGTTTCGACGGAATGCGTCTGACCGCTCAGGATCATATATTCTTTCGCAGCAATAGGATCCGGGAATACCAAGTATGCGTCTGGAATGACGACAGAAATGCATATTCCGTTACAACACTGAGTTGATTGATGCTCTGTTTCACCCATGTCGGAGGATATGTCATCCACGTCAACTGTCGCCGGGTGTTTCATGTGGACGGCGTGGATATCAGTTCCCTGACCAACTGTCCGTTTGCTGAGAAGGGAGCTGATCGATCCAGAATGCTGACCGTCATGCATTCCCGAGGCCGCGTGTGCCGCAGAAGGTGGAGACAGAACCAGCGCCAACGCAAAAGCGAAGCAAGTGAGGACTCTCACCCATGTTGAAATGGCGACACGCATTCTCATGGATGGCAATTTGGACGTTTTGACAAATTAGTCAACGCTTACAGCGCGGGAAGGTTTGGCACATTCTAGCGAGGCAGGCGAATTCTCGCTACAAGCGCTCAAAACTGTTGCGCAATAGGTACATAGAAACGTCCACCATTCAGACAAAAGACGCGAAAATGGCAGGGAATATTTCAATAATGACTGGAATTGCCGGGACTAAGTCAGTCTTTCCGATCCGTAGCCCGCATCATGAATCGCTGCCTTCAGAGCGCTTTCATCCAATGCGCTATCTACCTCGACGGAACGCGCAGTCAGGTCAAAGGTGACAGTCGCGTGTGGGTCTATCGTCACAATGGCCTTCTCTATCGACGCGCTGCAATGTCCGCAGTTCATGTCCGGCACGCTGAACCTGATCATCACGATCTCCTTCTTGCTGCTGCCATCTAGGCCGCTGCCCTATGGGAAGGTCAATGCCCGAAAAAATTCCTCGATGCACCTGTTGACCTTCCAGTGAATAGAACCCTTATGTGAGGGAGGATCAGAATCAGGAGATTTCCATGTCCGGTCCGCACAACGTCCGAATTTCCCTTCAAAACATGTCCTGCGCCTCTTGCGTCGGGCGGGTGGAGCGTGGGCTTTCCGGCCTGCCGGGTGTCAGCGACGTTCGCGTCAACCTCGCCAGCGAGACGGCCCAGGCGCAGATCGACGGGCCGGAGCGCATCTCGGACATCGTCGAGAAGCTGGAAGAGATTGGCTATCCGGCCCGTAAGCAGAGCACTCGCCTGAACGTGGCCTCCATGTCTTGTGCGTCCTGCGTTGGGCGGGTGGACAAGGCGCTGGCGGCGGTGCCGGGCGTGCTGGACGTGAACGTCAATCTGGCATCGGAAACTGCGACGGTAAAGTATCTCGAAGGCTCGGTTGCGGTTGCGGACCTGCTGAAGGCGGCGGGTGACGCAGGCTATCCCGCGACCTTGCCGCCGGACAGCGCGCCGGAAGACACGAGTGCCCGCAAGGATGAAGAGGCGCGGACGCTGGCTCGCAGGACCGCGCTGGCGGCGGCCCTCGCCCTGCCGGTGTTTCTGCTGGAAATGGGCGCGCACCTGATCCCCGGCATGCATGGTCTGATCGGCGACACGATCGGCCATCGGGCAAGCTGGCTGATCCAGTTCGTCCTGACCACGGTGGTTCTGCTCTGGCCGGGGCGCAGCTTCTACACGCGCGGGTTTCCCGCGCTGTTCAAGGGTGCGCCGGACATGAACAGCCTTGTTGCGGTCGGCACCTCTGCCGCCTATCTCTATTCTCTCGTCGCACTCTTCGCGCCCGCGCTGCTGCCCGAAGGGTCGCGTGCCGTCTATTTCGAGGCGGCGGCAGTCATCGTCGTGCTGATCCTGCTGGGCCGGTGGCTGGAGGCGCGCGCCAAGGGCCGCACCGGCGCAGCGATCCAGAAGCTGCTGGGCCTTCAGGCCAAGACCGCCCGCGTGCTGGTGGACGGAGAGCCTGAGGACGTGGCCATCGAGCGCATCGCCGCGGGCGACATCCTGCTCGTGCGCCCCGGAGAGCGGATTGCCGTGGACGGTGAAGTGACGGAAGGCAGCGCCCGCGTCGATGAGAGCATGATCACCGGCGAGCCGGTGCCTGTGGCCAAGTCGGTGGGCGATCCCGTCACCGGCGGGACCGTCAACGGTTCCGGTGCCTTCCAGTTCCGTGCGACACGCGTGGGAGCGGATACGACGCTGGCGCAAATCATCCGTATGGTCGAAGAGGCGCAGGCTGCCAAGTTGCCCATCCAGGGTCTGGTGGATCGGATCACCCTGTGGTTCGTGCCCGCGGTCATGGCGCTGGCGCTGCTGACGGTGATGATCTGGCTGCTGGTCGGACCATCGCCCGCCCTGTCCTTTGCGCTGGTCGCCGGCGTTTCGGTGCTGATCATCGCCTGCCCCTGCGCGATGGGGCTGGCCACGCCGACCTCAATCATGGTGGGCACCGGCCGTGCCGCCGAAATGGGTGTGCTGTTCCGCAAGGGCGATGCGCTGCAACAGCTTTCTACCGTCGATGTGATCGCGCTGGACAAGACCGGCACGGTGACCGAAGGACGCCCCGAACTGACCGATCTGGTGCTAACGGAAGGTTTTGACCGGGCCGAAGTGCTGGCTCTGGTCGCGGCGGTCGAGGCGCGGTCGGAACATCCCATCGCCGAGGCCATCCTGCGGGCGGCAGAGGCCGAGGGCGTTGCCCGGCACGACGCCCGAAACTTCGCGTCCGTCACCGGCCACGGTGTCCGGGCAGAGGTCTCGGGCCACGACGTGCTGGTGGGGGCAGACCGCCTAATGGCGCGCGAAGGCCTGGACATCGGCGCGTTGGTCGACGAAGAGCGCCGCCTGGCCGAGCGGGGCCGCACCGCGCTTTACGCCGCCATCGACGGACGCGTTGCCGCCGTTATCGCCGTGGCCGATCCGGTGAAGCCGTCCAGCGCGGCGGCCATCCGGGCGCTGCACGATCTGGGCCTGAAGGTTGCCATGATCACCGGCGACAAGCGCGAGACGGCAGAAGCGATCGCGCGCGAGACCGGCATCGACCATGTGATCGCGGGTGTGCTGCCGGATGGCAAGGTCGCGGCATTGGACGATCTGCGCGGCACGGGCCAGCACATCGCCTTTGTCGGCGACGGCATCAACGATGCACCCGCGCTTGCCCATGCGGACGTGGGCATCGCCATCGGCACCGGCACCGACGTCGCCATCGAATCCGCCGATGTGGTGCTAATGTCGGGCGATTTGCGCGGCGTGGTAAACGCGCTGGAAGTGTCGCGGCGTACGATGCGCAACATCCGCCAGAACCTGTTCTGGGCCTTCGGCTACAACGTGGCCCTCATTCCGGTGGCGGCGGGGCTGCTCTACCCGGTGTCGGGCCTGCTGCTGTCGCCGGTGCTGGCGGCTGGGGCAATGGCGCTCAGCTCGGTCTTCGTACTGACGAACGCGCTGCGCCTGCGCCGCGTCCGCCCGGCGATGGACGAGGCGGCGAAGGCCGCGACCGACCCCCGCATGTCTCCCGTCCCGGCTGAATGAAACAAGGAGAATACGATCATGAATATCGGAGACGTGGCCGACCTGTCCGGCCTTCCCGCGAAGACCATCCGCTACTACGAGGACATCGGGCTGGTCGAGCCGCTGCGCAGTGCCAACGGTTATCGCAGCTTCCGGCAGAGCGACGTCCACAAGCTGGCATTTCTCGGCCGGGCGCGCGCCTTGGGCTTCACCATCGAGGACTGCCGGAGCCTGCTGAAACTCTATGCCGATACCGAACGCGCCAGCGCCGAGGTCAAGCAGATTGCTGAGGAACACCTCGACCGGATCGACCGGAAAATCGCAGAATTGACCGAGATGCGCGCGACGTTGTCGCACCTTGTCGATGCCTGCGCTGGCGATCACAGGCCTGATTGTCCGATTCTCGCAGATCTGGCTATGGAAGAGGATAAGACCCGGACCGCCAGGGCAGCGGATTAAGCGGGCTTAGATATGTTCCGCAGCGGGCAGCGCCACCCATAAGGTGCGACCGACTGTAGTTATTTCGGAACATTCCAGCGCGGGAAAGTTGTTCCACCTCTAGACTTCACGATTTCGAGAGAGGACAACTTCATGTTATATGGCCGCTTTTTCGCGATGATCGCCACATCTACCGTCGTCATGTTCGGTCTGATGTATCTCAATACCTACCTCTGGACGCATGTGTTCTGGTCGGAAACGCGGGCCTACATGGCTCTCCTGATGGGTGCCACCATGGCGATCATCATGCTGGGCTTCATGCTGTCGATGTATTCCAGCAAGATGGCTAACGCCGCCATCTTCATCGGTGCCGCTGTGGTCTTTGCCGCCTCGCTTTGGCTGGTCCGCAGCCAGGTGACGGTGGGCGACACCAGCTACATGCGGGCAATGATCCCGCACCACTCGATCGCGATCATGACCTCCAGCCGCGCCGATATCTCGGACCCGCGCGTGCGCAAGCTGGCGGATGAGATCATCTATGCGCAGGACAAGGAAATCGCCGAGATGCGTTATCTGGTGAACGATATCGACGCCAACGGTGACAGTCCGGCACAGTCAGAAAGCGGACCGGCGCAGATCGTGAGCCTCGACGAGGCGCTATCAACCCCGGAAGTCGCCATTCTCGACCTCGAATTTCTTACTTCGGAGGACATTGCGCAGATGTTTCCCGGCGGCGCCGCGTGCACGTTCACCTACACCACCACAAGCAGGCCTGCGCTGGCGGTGGGCCGCATCGACGGTGGGAGTGTAGCTCTCGCCAAGATCAGCGGCGATCTGGTGCGGCTGGAGGCTGGCGACGCCGGAAGCACTTGGGGCACGGAAGGCATGACAGTGGCGTTGAGCGCGCCGAGCGGACCCGGCACATTGGACGCAAATAGTGGCGAAATGCAGGACGCCGATCTCGTTCTCGAACTTGGGTCCGGTCTGCGTGCAGGGTATCGCGGATATTACGGTTGCGGTGCCTGAACCAGAAACTGGAGGAAACACCATGCCGAAAGACGCATCGAAATCAGCCCAACTCTACCGGATGGTCATGCAGGATCATCTTTGCCCTTATGGTCTCAAGTCCAAAGACCTGCTTGAACGGGAAGGGTACGAGGTCGAGGATCATCACCTGACGACACGTGAGGAAACCGATGCCTTCATGGAAAAGCACGGGGTCGAGACCACGCCGCAGACCTGGATCGGCGACAAGCGGATTGGCGGCTACGACGATCTGCGGGTCCATTTCGGCCTCGACGCGCCGGAAAGCGAGCGCTCGGACACCTCCTATCAGCCGGTGATCGCGATCTTTGCCGTCGCGTTTCTGATGGCGCTCGGCCTGTCATGGTACAGCTTTGGAACCATCCTCAGCCTGCGCGCGCTGGAATGGTTCGTCTCGATCTCGATGTGCTTGCTTGCAGTGCAGAAGCTTCAGGATGTCGAGAGCTTTTCGACCATGTTCCTGAATTACGACCTGCTGGCGCGCCGCTGGGTGCGCTACGGCTATCTTTATCCCTTCGGAGAGGCCTTCGCCGGTATCCTCATGGTCGCCGGGGCGCTCACCTGGCTGTCGGCACCCGTGGCCTTGTTCATCGGCACCGTCGGCGCGGTTTCGGTCTTCAAGGCCGTGTACATCGACAAGCGCGAGTTGAAATGCGCCTGCGTCGGGGGGGACAGCAACGTGCCACTAGGGTTCGTCTCGCTCACCGAGAACCTGATGATGATGATCATGGGTATCTGGATGCCGATCCGGGTCTACCTGATCGGCTGACGGCCCCGCGACCTCTATAGGGGCGCGGCGTGTACGACCTTTTTGAGTGGGGGAGATGATCCCCACTTATCAGCCATCACGCCAAGAGCTGGTTCGAGGTTCGTCAGCCGATCGTCGCGAGAAAGGGAAACGTCCCCAGAAGCCAATAGGCAAACCGTGACAGTTGCCCGGTCATGATGGCAACTCCCATGATGATCATGGCAACACCCGCGCCCTTGTAGAGCCAGCGACCGGCCTTGCCGATCTGCCTGACCCGCGCGGCGATGGCGTCGGTGAACAGCGCCGCCAACAGGAACGGCACCCCCAGCCCCGCGGAATAAATCGCCAGCAGCCAGATGCCGTCCGACATGCCGCCCGAGGTCGAGCTGAGCGTCAGGATAGCCCCGAGGATCGGACCGATGCAGGGCGTCCAGCCGAAAGCGAAGGCAAGCCCCAGCACATAGGCCCCGAGCGGGCGACCGCCGGGAATATCGAGATTGAACCGGGTGTCACGGGAGAATGCCTCCAGTCGAAAGACACCCAGCATGACCAGACCGAACAGGATGATGATCGCGCCGCCCAAATAATTCAGCTCGGTGCGCCATGTCAGCAGCAGCGATCCGAGCGCGCTGGCCCCGGCTCCAAGTGCGACGAAGACCGTCGAAAAGCCCAAGACAAAGCAGGCACTCAACCCGAGCGCCCCGGCGCGCGCCCGCAAGCCGACCGACCGCGTCATGCGCAAATCCGGCTGCCCTGCGATGTACGAGACATAGCCCGGCACAAGCGGCAGGACGCAAGGCGACAGGAACGAAATGGCCCCCGCCAGGAAGGCCGCGAAGATGCCGATGCCGGAGATGTCCATCACGCGTCACGCTCGGTGCTGAAGGGCCACACGGCCCACCAGAACGCGACCAGCGGGACCACGATCCATTGCAACACAGGTGACAGGCCCGCATCGAGGACCGGAATGATTGGCATCAGGTCCGAATAGGCCCAGGCGGCGCGGATCACGATGTTGAGCCATTCGCTGAACAGCGTGTATCCGAGCCCGAACACCACCGTCAGGACGGTCACAGACCGCCGCGTCGAGGCGACCAGGGGCCAGCCCCGGCCCGACAGCATGAGGGCAAGCATCAGCGCGCTCATGGCGATCAGGATATCGCCACCCGTGCAATGGACGGCTGCGAAGACAATCTCACCCCAGGTGCCCTCGTTCCAGATCGTGTAGAGCGGCATATGCGCGAACTCCCAGATCAAGTTGGCCGGGATGACCACCGAAAAATACCGACGCAGAGCTGTCAGGGAAATTCCGTCTGTTGAGGACAGCCTAACGCCAGTCGCGACGACACTCATTGAAACACACCTGTCAGCCGGTCCCACCAGCTGAGCTCCCGGCGTCGATGCTGGGCGTTGTTGATCAACTCGCTGACATAGAGGATCAGGTTCACGTTCTTGAAGTCCATGCCATGGAATTTTGCAGCGAACCGCCCTCCGATGTCCACAACATGGGTGACCGCTCCGTGCATCATCATGTCGCTGTCGGCGGTCATCGTGAACTCCAGCCCATAGTCCCGCGCCAGAACGCGCGTTGCATTTTCAGTCTGATCGGGACGTTTGGTTAGAATAACCCAATTGCTTGGATCGAGCCCATGCCGGTCCGAGTAATCGCGCAACACGTCTGGCGTGTCGTTCACAGGATCGGTCGTGATCGAGATGAACTGCACAAGCTCCTTCATCGGCCCGTCGTTGATCGAGGCCTGTATGGCCGCGATCTTTTCCGCATGGAGCGGGCAGATATCCGGGCAGTTGGCATAGATGAAATGAAGGATGACCACCTTGTCGCTGAAATCCGACAGGCGCACAGGATTCCCCTCGGGATCCTGCAATTCGAAACTCGGAGCCTGCGCTGCATCGATGGCCTGGAAGTAGGGCTCCATCTCGAACATGCGCGCATCCAGGTTTTCCCCCGGATGATTGGCGAAGGCCGGAGACGAAATCGTGGCCGCGAGTATCGCTAAAGCGGCGCGCCGTGTCAGTGCTGTCAATTCTTGTATCCTTACAATAAATGCCTGCCGATCCGTTTACCGACAGGCATTTGGGCAAATCTAGCCGTCAGACTTTTCCGACGGCATCATGCCGCCGTCCATATTCTCGGTCATGGACGCCATCATCTCGGTGCAGGCTTCCATCATGGGTTTCATTTCGGCCATCATCTTCATCATGCCCATCATGTCGCCGTCCATCATGCCGCCTTGCATGGCCCCCTCATTCTGCCTCATTTCGCCCGTTTCCGGCGTGGTCTGTTCCTGGGCGCTGACGGCAAATGCACTTGCGGTAAGGGCCGTCGCAACGACGAAAGTTGTAAGTGTTTTTCTCATGGTTTTCTCCTTGGGTTGATCGTGTGGTTATCGAAAGAACTCAGTCGGGAGACGCCCCGTCCGGCGAGTTGGAGCATCCCTTTCCAGACCCGCCCTTCATGCACAGACCCAGGCCGCACATCGCGGCACAGGGGGCCAGCGAGACCAGAACAGGCGCGAGCCCGATCGCGGTGAGCCATCCCCAGTTCAGGGCCATGCCGCCCCCCATCACGGTTGCCGCACCGACGAACAGCAATCGTCTGCGCGTCAACCACCGGGGCCAATTTCCTGCGCTTTCGATGTTGGCGGCACCCGCAATGTTGGAAGGTGATATTTCGGTCATCCGGAAAGTCCTTTCGATGATTAAAAGCTAGTCATTCCAGTAACTGGAAGGTCAAGGGTGAGCAGTGGACTTTTGCTGGGATTCATTCAATAAAGCTTCGCAAAAAGGACACCATCTCGGGATCATCCCATTCGGCCGGGCCGACCAGTCGCCCGAGCTCCCGCCCCTGCGCGTCGATCAGGATCGTCGTCGGCAGGCCAACGGTGCGCAGCGCGGTCATCGAAAGCATGGTCTGGTCGACATACATATTGAGATTGGTGACACCGATCTCGTCGTAGAAACGCCGAACGATTTGTGATCCGGCCCGGTCGATGGAAAGGGCAACCACTTCGAAGTCGTCGCCGCCAAGTTCCGCCTGAAGCGCATCGAGCGTCGGCATCTCTTCGCGGCAGGGGACGCACCAGGTTGCCCAAACATTCACGAGGATCACTTTGCCGCGAAAATCTTCCATGTCTCCGCGGCTGCCGTCATCTTTCTCGTAGCGCACATTGGCGACAGGCTGCGGGGTGTCGTGAAGTGCAAACCCTTGCGGTGTCGCGAAAGCCGCGCCGACGGACAGTGCCCAGGCGATCAGCGGCGGTTTCAGATTTTTCATGGCGTTTTCTCCTTGGCGGATTGGGTTTTGTGGTCACGGACGATCGGCAGCAGCGTTTCCTGCAGGATTGCTCGTGTGATCGGACCAACATGGCGGTAGGCGATGGTGCCGTCGGGCGCGATGACGTAGGTTTCGGGCACGCCATAGACGCCCCATTCGATACCGGCGCGTCCGTTGATGTCGGCCCCGATGCGCGCGTAGGGATCACCCAACTCGTCGAGCCAGGCGCGCGCCTGATCGGGCGGGTCCTTGTAGTTGATTCCGTAGAGCGGCACCTCACCGGTTGCACTCAACTCCATGAACAACGGGTGTTCGGCACGGCAGGGCACACACCACGAGGCGAAGACGTTCACCAGTGACACGTGTCCGATCAGGTCCTGCGTCGAAAGACCTTCTTCTCGGCCGAGCACCGGGGGCAGCGCGAAGTCGGGCACGGGTTTGCCGAGAAGTGCCGACGGCAAGTCGTCGCCACCCCTGAAAAGCCCCCAACCGAACAGGACCATGAGGGCAAAAGCTATCAGCGGCACCAGCAAGAACCCGGAGATTCTGCGCCGTGATACGGGTTCGGTTTTGCCGACGACCTCTTGCGTCATGGCTGCGCCTGCTCATCCGCGAGGGTGCGGCTTTCCTGCGACGCGCGAACCCGGTCGGGCCATGTGCTCTTGATGTAGTCGATGATTGCCGTGATCTCACCGTCTGTCAGTACGCCCTCATATCCGGGCATGTCGCTTTCGTAGCCGTTCCCGACAATCGCCGCCGGTCCGTGTTTCACGATGTCGAACAATATGCGGTCGGGGTGATGCCAGGTATGGCCGGAGGCGTCGTGCGGTGGGGCAGGCAACTTGCCGCTCGGCAATCGTGTGCGCCATTCAGGTTGCCCTTGCAGGTTCGCCCCATGGCAACTGGCGCAATTCTCTTGATAGAGGCGCTCACCCATGCGCACGTCGCTCTGCGCCGCTACGGGCAAAACCGTTGTGGCGAGCAGGACAGCCGAGAGCCTAATCGTGTTTTTCACTAAGTTTCCGCCTTCTTATTGCGAGCCACCTACAGAGGACGATGAGTGCCGCGAGCAACGACAGGACAAGCAGGACGCAAAGCGCCCAGACCAACCCCATCGACAACAGGCTGTCGCCGCTGCTGGCACCTTTAGTCCGCATTTCGGCGCATTTCTATTTTCCGCTGTCCGAGCGAATGTATTTGACCAATGCGATCGCCGCGAGCACCAGCACCCCCACGATCAGCAACCAGACGAGGCCCATCGCGATCATCATGCCGCCGCCCATCATTTCACCGTTCATCATCATACAATTCATCCTTTGTTTTCCCTTGAAGCCGATCTGGCACGGGTTCGCACCAGACCGCGTAATTGATCATTCGACCGCATATACGGTCGGGCTCACACCTTCCTCGACGGTGTAAATCTTGAACGGCTCCTGTTTTGCGCCGCCCATACCCGGCGACCCCATCGGCATACCGGGAAGGGTCACACCGGCAATTTCCGGAAGCTCTTCGAGCAGCCTGTTGACGACATCGATCGGCACGTGACCGCTGACAACGTAATCGTCCAGAAAGGCGGTATGGCAGCCCTGAAAATCGTCCGGGATACCAGCCTCGCGGCTGATCTGCGCCAAATCGTGGGTCGGTTTCACCTCCACCGTGAAACCGTTCTCCCGCAGATAGTCCGCGTAGCTTTCGCAGCATCCGCATTGCGGGTTCTTGTAGAGCGTGACCTCCTGCGCGGCGACCGGTGCGGCATTCAGGCTCATCGCAAGGACAGCGGCAGCACCTGCGGTGCCGAGGCTGGCAAATCCAAGTATCTTTTTCATCGGTTCTTTCCCTTCCGTCGTCAGTGATCTGTGAGTTTTCAGGTTTTGGTCGTGTCAGGATCGACACTGATGACGCCCATCATGCCCGCCGCCTGGTGTTCCAGGATGTGACAGTGGAACATCCAGTCGCCTGGGTTGTCCGCGACGAACGCGATCTCGACCCGTTCTTCGGGTGCCATCAGGACGGTGTCCTGCCATTCGCGATACCGAGTCGGTTGTCCGTTGCGGGCGATCACACGGAACGAATGTCCATGAAAATGGATCGGATGGTGCCAAGCCGTGCGATTATCCATCTCGAACACGTGCGACGTGCCCTGCGGCAGGACCAGCAACGGGTCCATCATGTGACCCGTCGCGGCTTCGCCGTTGATGAACCACATGTTTCCTTCGCGCATCTGGCCCATCATCGACCCCATGCCGCCGCCCATCATCATCTGCCCCATCATTCCGCCGTTGAAGACGATCTGATGTCGCGCGGCCGACGCCATGTCCGGTTCCGCCAACGGGTTGGGTCGCAGGTCCATCGACCAATCCGGCACACTGTCCCGCAGCCTGTCAGGCCCATAGACGAGGTCGACCAGACGGTATTCGAGGCCGTCGTAGAACACATCGGTGACGGTGACGACTTCTCCGGGCTTGCCAGTCATGTCGATCACCAGATCAACACGCATGGCTGGTCCGATCACCACAATATCGCTGTCAGGGGCATGGGGAGTCACGGGTTGACCGTCCAAAGCGACCACAACCGGTGCAAGACCACCGAAATCCAGCCCGAATATCCGCGCGTTCGCCGCATTGACTAGCCGCAAGCGGATGCGCTCACCGGACCGCACCGCGATGCGGTCGGGTATCTGGCCGTTGATGGTCACGGAATTACCAATACGACCGCCGTGCGTCGCGTCGTGGCGGTTGCCGAAGTCATCCGCAATTTGCCCGTCCCGGGTCATGCGCCAGTCGTCCAGCATCCAGGTCAGGTCACGATCCACGCGGATCGGGTCCGCTTCCTCGACGATCAGTGGCCCGTAAAGGCCGCGTCCGACCTGTTCCGAACTGCGCTGGTGCGGATGGTACCAGAACGTGCCCGCATCCAGCGCATCGAACTCGTAGAGAAAATCGCCATCAACCGGGATCGGGTCCTGCGTGAGGAACGGCACTCCGTCCATCGCATTGGACGTGCGAATGCCATGCCAGTGGATTGTGGTCCCTTCATCCAACCCATTCTGAGCCAGAACCCGCACGCGGTCGCCCCGCCGGACCCTAATTTCAGGGCCGGGGACGGACCCGTTATAGCTCCAGACATTAGTCGGGCCGTATGGTGACGGGCGCAGGGCGGCCTGTCCGGATGCCGCGCGTAGGACGAATGGGTCCCCAGTTGGATCGGCCATTGCCATTCGTGCAGGTGATAGAGCGGATAGGGTTGTGAATGCGGCACCTGTGCGAAGCACGTGCCTTCGTGAAATCGGTCTGTGGAGAATCATCGCAACTGCCTTGATCTGAAAGGGTCGCACTCAGCCAGCTTCGGCCAAGGCAACAATCAGGCCTCGCAGCAGGCGAGGCCGGTATCAGGTTCAGACAGGCAGTTTGGGAGGGAACGGATCAAGCGACGGATTTGCGCCGACTAGGATCAAAGGTTCGGCACCCCGGATGGCAGTACCAAAGGGCATCGCGAGCCGCTCTGACGGCATCTTGGCAAGGAGGCCAGCCGTACCGCTGGAGCCGCAAGGAACAGGACACCCACGTTCACAGGCAGTACCGTCAGCAAATCCAGCGGGATCGCAACCATTGCAGAGGCCATCGGCGCTTTCGGTGGGTTCCATCTGCGCCATAGCCGTGATTGACATACTGGCCGACGACATATCCGGCGCAGTCACTGCACCGAAGGTCAGCATGAGAATCAAAACAAGGCGAAAAACGCAGGTCATACAGTTACTGCTACAACCTTCCAGCAAGGGGAGGTCAAGTGACATTCTGTAACTTGGACGTGATACACCTGTAGTGTATCCGCCTCAGACCTTCGCTACTGCCCTTCGCAGCCAGTTGCTCATGCAAAGGTTCATCAGTCCACTTGACGTTGGTCGACGTCAACTTGCCGTCGCAAATGAGGAAATGATATCCTCATGCTCGGTTATCTTTTTTCGTGAGTATGAGTTTCCTCCCCATCTCTCGAATTACCGTGACCATAGAGATCGGCGTTCTGATGAGCGCGATCCTCGTGCTCGAATTCGAGGCTGGAATGGCTGATGCCGAATTCTCCCTTCAGCCGCTTCTTGATCGCGCTCTTGATCTCTTCAATCTTCGACCACCCCTCGGCTGCCACGACGACATGGCAGTCGAGCGCAGCCTCGTGCTCTTGCATTTGCCAGAGATGGACGTGGTGGACGTCGGCGACGCCTTCGACTTTCCGCATCGCTTCGACGACGGCCTCGTTGTCGATGTCCGGCGGGCTCCCGAGCATCAGGGTTCGGATTGGGCCGCCTATTTCAGTGAAAGACAGATACAGGATGTAGATGGCGATGCCGATGGTGATGGCAGGATCGACCCAACGCATGTCGTAAAGGATGATCAGCGACCCAGCGACGATAACCGCGACCGAAGCAAGCGCGTCCGACAGGTTATGCAGGAAAAGCGCGCGGATGTTCACGCTGCCCTTCTGCATCGAATAGGTCAGCATTGCGGTCAGCGTGTCGACCACAAGCGCAATTCCACCGAGAATGACGACGGTCCAACCCATGACTTCGGGTGGATCAATCATGCGCATGCCACCTTCGTAGATCAGGTAGAAGCCGATCAAAATCAGGGTGGTGTAGTTAACCAGGGCTGCGACGATTTCGACCCGACCATAGCCGAAGGTCATGCGCTCATCGGCTGGGCGGCGCGCGATCTTGCGTGCGGCGAAGGCAATGACAAGCGAGGCCATATCGGAAAAGTTGTGCAGCGCATCGGCGATCAGTGCCAAACTACCCGAGAATATGCCCCCGACGATCTGCGCAACGGTAAGAAGCCCGTTCGCCCAGATCGCGATGGCAACCCGCCGATCGCCAGAATCCGGTTCGATATGCGCGTGCCCATGATCATGCGGCATTGGCAGGCTCCGCGTGCGCGTGTGTCGCGCGTCGGTCAGTCTTCAGGCGGCCGCTGCGGAAACCACGTACGCGCGCATTCATCCAGTGGCGTATTATATGACGGTAAAGGGCACCACGCAGCCATCCAAAGGATTGCTCATGGGACAAATAGAAGGCGTCCGGCGTATCGTACACGCCAAAATCTTGCACAATACCGGTTTTCTGAATGTAGGTATCTTCTCCGTTCCAGGCGACGGGAGGTGCGCCAAGGCAATCCGTGCCCGCGCCATAACCGCAGAGACTGTCTGTGTTCGAGAAAGACGTTTGCAGGACTTTTAGGAAAGCGTCATCCAGGATGAAGCCTTCAAGGTTAATCCTGGCACCTTGATATTCGATCTCTACCCATGAGTGGAGAATTTCCTGCGGAGCAAGCGGATACACCAGCTCAGGGACAACACCGCGCTGCAAGCCTTTGTGGATCGTAAACCCATGCAACCGGCAACGAATGCCGACACCACGCAGCAGCGCCATCAAGAGCGTGCCTTTGGTATTGCACTGCCCATAGCCGTCGGAAAGCACTTCGGATGCGGGGATGTCATCAGCTCGATTGTATCCGAACGCGGTTTCATTCCGAACGAAATCATAGACTGCTCCGATCCGATCGTATTCGGACAAGTCGCGCCAGCTGCGGTTCTCAATTAGACGCGCAAGAGGCGCGGCATCAAAATCTAGTAGTTTGGTGGGTACAAGTAGGGGGTCGGTCATCTGCAACGGGTCGCTCCTCGAATCGTCTTGGAGCAAGACTAATTGCTATAGTCACTATAGCTTCAATCCTTTCTTTCAGAAAGAATCTCCCGCAACTATTTGTCCGTGTGAACCGCTTTGTGGTGTGCGCCGTGTGCGTCGCGCAGGATGTCGATACCGCCCCACGCTGCGATCCCGGCCACGACCACACCCACGACTAGGTCCGGCCAGTTCGTTCCCAGCCAGGCGACGAGACCGCCAGCCACGACGATCCCGAGGTTCGCGGCAAAGTCGTTCCAGCTGAAGGTGTTCGCCGCGCGGATGTTGACGTCCGGTTCGCGGAGTCGGGCGAGCAACCAGACGCAGACCGCGTTGATCGCCGCGGCGATCAGGGCCATGGTGATCATGATCGTCCCGAGCGGATCCGACCCGCCGACATAGCGCCGCCACGCATCGTAGAGGATGCCTGCAGCGAACAGGATCAGCAGCCCGCCGGAAACGTTCGCCGCCCCGCGTTTCCATTTGGCGGATCGGGACAAAGCGAAAAGGCTGATCGCGTAGACGAAGCTGTCGGAGAGGTTATCGAGCCCGTTGGCGATCAGGGCACTTGAGTCGCCGAAGGCGCCTGTTGCGAAAAAGGCCACGGCCAAACCGATATTGAGCGCCAGAACGATCCAAAGCGTCCGTCTCTCCATTGAATCTTGTCTAGCGGCCATTTTGTGGTTCCAGCTTGTGTTGTACGACACATTAACTTCTGCGGCTGATCTGCGTTCCAGCCGGAATGTTGGCTGAATTCCTTCAGGCCCCGATTTCCTCGTGCTCGGTCAGGCATTCCGAATGGTCCCGCAACACCTCAAGCACCTTGCAATCTCCCGTCCGCCCGCCGCTGCATTCGTGAACCATGCGTTTCAGTTCCGTGCGCAGCGCCTTCAGGCGGGCCATGCGCTGCTCCACCTGTTTGAGCTGGCGACGCGCGATGGCATCAGCTTCATCACAGGGCCGATTGGGATGGTCGCTGAGGTCGAGCAGCTCGCGGATCGCATCGAGCGAGAAGCCGAGTTGCCGCGAGTGGCGGATGAAGGACAGTCGATCAAGCTGTGCATTGTCGTAGCGCCTCTGTCCGCCTTCGGTCCTGCCAGGTTCGGGCATGAGTCCGATCTGTTCGTAGTACCGGATGGTCTGCACTTTTGTGCCAGTCTTCTTTGACAGAGTACCGATCGTGAGCATTTTCGCCTCCATGAAAAAGATACAGTTTGTGTAGGTTTTGCCGTCAGAATAAACAAGTGTCGGATTCACAGACGCGTGAGTTCAAGCTATACCATGATTTCGTGCTTGAACCTCTAGCAGCTAGAGGATGTATCCGCACAGGCAATAAGAATCAAAATCAGGCGAACAGGATTGTCCCTTACATCGGCACAGAAGTTTCTTTGGGTTTTGGCAGGCGTGGCAGCGCTTGCCTTCATATGGCTTTTGCTATGGTCCGATTATCGTGCCGATAGCGCCCGAACCGACGCCGAACCGCCTTTTTTCGCTGAGTTCGAACTGACGGACCACCAGGGTATGGTTCGAACCGAGGAGGACTTTGCGGGGCGCTGGATGCTGGTTTTTTTCGGCTTTACCAACTGCCCCGACGTCTGCCCGACGACCCTATCCGAGGTCGCGGCGGTGATGGACGGTCTGGGCGACGATGCCGCCAAGGTCCAGCCGATTTTCATAACAATCGACCCTGAACGAGACACGCCCGCAGCACTCGCCGAATACGTCCCGCTGTTCGATGCGGGCATCATCGGGCTGACCGGCACGCCTGAACAGATCGCCGCCACATCCGAGACCTTTCCGATCTTCTTCGAACGCGTCGAAGAGGCTGCGGCGCCGGATGGTTACACGATGGGCCACACGTCGCATCTGTTCCTCTTCGATCCCGACGCGGGCTTCGCCGACTCCTGGCCCTACGGCACCTCCGCCGAAGAGATCCTCGCCGATCTGGAAGAGAGGATCTGACCGACATGAACCGTATGTCCGGAGAAACAGCCCTCGGGCTGGCGTGGATCATCGCGCTCGTCGCCTCGCTTGCCGTGCTTTTCATCGGCGAGGTGCTGGGGCAGACGCCCTGTGTGCTTTGCTGGTTCCAGCGCGCCTTCATGTTCCCCTTGGCCATTGTCCTCGGGCTCGGCCTTTGGTGGCGGGACGGCCGCGTGGGGCGCTACGGCATCGCATTGGCGCTTGGCGGCGGCGCAATCGCCCTCTGGCACATGGGGCTGTACGTCGGTCTTGTTCCCGAACGCGTCCAGCCCTGCACGGCCACCGGCCCCTCTTGCACCGATGACAACCAACTGGTCTTCGGCATCCCTATCCCGCTGATGGCGCTCGCCGCCTTCGCGCTGATCGGGGCGCTGTCGGCCCTTTCATTAAAGGACACACGAACATGAATCGACGCGGCCTGATCCTGTCCGTTCTTGCCATCGGCGCCGCCGGTTTCGGCGGAGCCACCTGGTTTGCAAACCGCCCCGGCCCAGTGGCCGAAGCGGAGCACGTTGCTCCGGAACTTGCGGAGGCGATGATCCGCCCCTACTCGCCCATCCTCGGGCCTGCGGATGCGCCCGTCACGATCGTCGAATTCTTCGATCCGGCCTGCGAGGCCTGTCGCGCCTTTCATCCCATCGTGAAGGACATCATGGCCGAGCATGGGGAAGCTGTCCGCGTCGTGATCCGCTACACGCCCTTCCACGGCGCGGCATCCGAGGAAGCCATCCGCGTGCTCGAGGCGGCGCGCATGCAGGACGTTTACGTGCCGGTGCTCGAGGCCGTTCTGCGGGAACAGCCGAGATGGGCGTCGCACGGTGCCCCGGCGCCCGGCCTAATCCTACAGGTCGCCGCCACGGCCGGGCTCGATGCCGAGGCCGCGCGCACGCAAATGCTGGCACCGGGTGTAGTGGCGATCCTGAATCAGGATCGTGCCGATGTAGAGACCGTGGGAATTCGCCAGACGCCCACATTCTTCGTGAACGGCAAGCCGCTCGATCCGTTCGGGGAGGCAGAACTGCGGCGATTGGTGGCTGCCGAAGTCGCTTCCGCGCAAAAATGAATGGAAAGGGCAGGATCAAAACGATGAAAAAGCATATTTTGACCGGCACATTGACTGCGCTTTTGACCCTAGGAGGGCTCTCAGTGCCCGCGCTGGCCGGACCCGAGGATGTTGTCGTCGAGAACGCGTGGTCCCGCGCCTCCATCGGGATGAACCGTCCCGGGGCAGCTTACATGACGATCCGCAACACTGGCGACGAGCCAGTGACGCTGATCGGCCTTACAACACCGCTCGCGATGATGCCCGAAATTCACGAGACGAAGACAAATGCCGAAGGTGTGAGCTCCATGAGCCCGGCGGGGGAGATCGTGATCGCCCCGGGCGAGAGCATCGCGCTCGAACCGGGGGGCCTTCACGCAATGCTGATGCGGCTGCAAGAACCAATGACGGAAGGGGACACCTTTCCGCTGACACTGCTTTTCGACGACGGGGGCGAAGTGACGGTCGAGGTTCCGATCCTCAGCATCGCCGCGCGGGGGCCAGAGGACTGATGCAGCGACGGGCGATCCTGGGGTACGGCGCGGCTGGTGCCGGGGCGGTCGCCCTGATGCTCTTCGTCGGTTGGTGGCAGGTCGATGGCCCCGGTGGACCTGAGCCTATCGGGCAGCGGCCAGTGGCTCTGACCGCGATGGATTTCCGTCTGACGGATCATGAGGGCAACGCGGTCGGGCCGGAAACCCTGATCGGGCGACCGACGATGGCGTTCTTCGGCTTCACCTACTGTCCCGATGTCTGCCCGACCACGCTCTCGGACATTTCGGGATGGCTCGACGATCTGGGAGACGAGGCCGACGAGATGAACGTGGTTTTCATCACGGTCGATCCCGAGCGCGACACTGTCGAAACGATGGCCGAATATGTCGGCTACTTCCATCCGGCGATTCGCGGCTGGACGGGGCCGGAGGAGCAGATAGCGCGCGTCGCGGACGGCTTCCACGCCACCTACGAAAGGGTGCCGACGGAGAGCGGCGATTACACGATGAACCACAGCGCGAGCGTCTTCCTGTTCGCAGCCTCTGGACGGTTCGTCACCATGATCGACTATCACGAACCCAGAGAATTCGCGGTGCCGAAAATTCGCCGCGCGCTGGAAGAAGAAACGGAGGGGGCCACATGAGACTCAGAACTTTGGCGGCTTGTGTCGCAATTGCGGGGACGGTTTCGGGAGCGGCTATCGCCATCTCTGATTTCATGTCGAAAGAACCCGTGCCGCCGGAACTTGCCCAGGCAGGTAGCTGGATGCCCCAACGTCCTGAAGTCCCCCAGAACGTTGACATTCCCGTGACGCTGCCCGTGACGGCATGGGCAGAAGATGCACCCGACCTCGGCCCGCTGCCCCTTCTGCAGGTCGCGTTTCCCGACGTGCCGGTACGGGCGATCGAGCCACCGCTGTCGACGTGGTTGCGCGACGTTGCACCTGGCGAGACGCTCGATTTTTTGCTGTCCGAAGCTGGACTTGCGGCACCTGACAGAGCCGAAGTTGCCCTCGCGCTTGGCGCGGAATACGATCTGCGACGGCTGCGGCCGGGGCACTCGGTCACTGTTGCTTCGACCATGGACGGCAGCCCCCGCACCGTTTCACTCGCCGTCGAGGACGGGGTTCGGATCGAGGTGGTTTTCGGCGAGCAGTTGTCCACACAGGTCGTGGCTCCGGATCCGGAGATCGTAACCCTCGCCGGCGAAGCCGTGATCGACAGCTCGATCTTCGCGGCACTCGACGAAGCCGGCATACCCGCCCGTTTTTCCGTGGACCTTGCGCAGATGCTGGGTGGGACCGTGGATTTCCGCCGCGAGATGGCTGGTGGCGAGACATTGAGGCTTCTCTGGCGTGAGGCGCGTGTGGGCGAGGATAGGATCGGACAGCCCGAGCTCGCCTTCGCCGCATTGGAGATCGGCGGTTCGCTCTACGAGATCGTATGGCCTAACGACGGCAGCGGTCAGGCGACGATCTACGTCGATGGCGAGGTGCTGCGCGTCTTCGCACAGCCGGTCGAGGGTGCGCGCCTCAGCTCGGTGTTCGGACGCCGTACGCATCCGGTCTTTGGCAACGTCCGGATGCACACCGGCGTCGATTTCGCAGCGGCACGTGGGACACCGGTTCAAGCGACGGCACCGGGGCGGGTCAATTTCATCGGCTGGCGCGGCGGATATGGTCGCGTGGTCGAAATCTCGCACGGCTCCGACACCATGACGCGCTACGCGCATCTGAGCGCCGTGCCAGAAGACCTGGCACAAGGCCAACGCGTTGCGGCGGGAGATGTGATCGGCCGCGTCGGCGCGACTGGTACGGCGACAGGTCCGAACCTGCACTACGAAGTCCTCGTGGATGGGCGCCCGACTGACCCCCTCGCTGACGACCGGCTCGCCGAAGCAGCCGAGAGCGAAGCGGATGATACCGCCGCGCTCTCGCGTCTGGCCGAGGCGCGCGCGCTTCTGAATGAAAACCTCGGCAGCGAGATTGCCGAAACGACAACCGAAAGGCTCTGACCCATGAAACGCATGACCCAAGCTCTTGCCATCACGCTCGCCCTGTTCCCGGCGGCACAGGCCCTCGCAGAGGCAACGGCGATCGACGTCCGCAAGACCAACGGTTGCGGCTGCTGCCTCTCGTGGATGAACCATCTCGAAGAGAATGGCTTTGCGCCGACCGGCCAGGACATGTTCGGCGGGTTGCTGGTTCGCTTCAAGCTCGACAACGGCGTGCCGCAGCGCATGGTCTCCTGCCACACCGCGCTCATTGATGGCTACGTGATCGAGGGCCATGTCCCGGCCGCTGACATCCGCCGCCTTCTCGAGGAGCGCCCGGACGCCGTCGGCCTCGCCGTTCCGGGGATGCCCTATGGCTCGCCCGGCATGGGGCCAGAAGACGACCGCGAGGCCTATGATGTCTTCCTCATCCGCAAGGACGGGTCGACGGAAGTCTTTTCGAGCTACGCCGAAGGATAATCTGGCCCGCCCATGGAAAATCTGTCTCCGATAATGCTCGGCTTTCTCGGAAGTCTCGCCGCCGGATCGCTCACAGCAGTCGGAGCAGTTCCCGTGCTGTTCGGGCGCATCCCGTCCCGGGCCGCGCGCGATCTGTCGCTCGGCTTCGCTGCCGGTGTGATGCTCGCCGCTTCTTTCTTTTCGCTGATCATCCCGGCATTGGATGCGGCGGAGCCGATGTTCGAAAACGGCGCGATGCCTGCTGCCATCGTATGCGTTTCGATTCTTCTGGGCATGGGGGCTGTCGCCCTGATGAACGAAAAGCTGCCGCACGAGCACTTCAAGACAGGACGCGAAGGGCCCGAAGCGGCGTCTTTGCGGCGGGTCTGGCTGTTCATCATCGCAATCACGATCCACAACTTCCCCGAAGGCCTTGCGGTTGGGGTCGGCTTCGGATCCGGAGGTATGGAGGGCGGTCTGCCTCTTGCTGTCGGAATCGGGCTTCAGAATGCGCCCGAAGGATTGGCCGTCGCTGTATCTCTGCTGGGCGAGGGATATCCGAAGCTGCGCGCCTGGGGCATCGCGGCGCTGACGGGCATGGTCGAGCCGATTGGCGGCCTGCTCGGGGCCGGGATCATCACACTGTCGGAACCGCTGCTTCCATGGGGTCTGGCCTTTGCCGCGGGCGCAATGCTCTACGTTATCAGCCACGAAATCATCCCCGAAACCCATCGCAGCGGCCATCAGAACAGGGCGACGCTCGGTCTCGCAGTCGGGCTCGTTCTAATGCTGTTCCTTGATGTCTGGTTGGGATGAGGCAATGTCACTAAACAAGGTATCTCCGATGATCGGCGTCTTCGCAGCACTTGCTGCGTTCGCGATCGATCAGATCACCAAAGCCATTGTCGTTGCGAATGCCGTCACTTTAAGCGCCGGGATTCCCGTGTTTCCGGGATTCAACCTCGTCTTTTATCGTAATGACGGCGTGACTTTCGGGATGTTGGGCGGCGCGCCGTGGTGGAGCCTCATCGCTCTCGCTCTTGCCATCTGTGTTTGGCTAGGGGTTATGCTGTTTCGCGCCGAAAATGCGGTCGAAACACTTGCCTATGGCGCGATCATTGGCGGAGCCCTGGGCAATGTCATCGATCGTGTGCGGTATCGGGCTGTAACAGACTTTCTCGATTTCTACATTGGCACAACACATTGGCCTGCCTTCAACTTGGCCGATGTATTTGTCGTCAGTGGCGTGGGGCTCTTGCTCGCCGCGCCATGGATCAGCGCGCGGCGTTCGATCAAGTCGTGAAGCCGGAAATTCTGAACCGCATCGCTCTGCGCCACCGTTTTCTTTCGCGGGTGACGCTTGGTTTCGTCGCCGGGGCGCTGACCGTTCTGACTTTCCCGCCTTTCTCGCTTCTCTTGCTTGTTCCCGTTGCCTATTCCGCGTTGTTTGTCGGTCTTCGCGATCTCTCCTTCGGGCGCGCTTTCCTCGTCGGCTGGGCGTTTGGTCTTGGCCAGTTCGGTTTCGGGATTTCATGGATCGCGGAGAGTTTCTACGTCGAGGCCGAGCGGTTTGGGACGATGGCGATCCCGGCGGTCGCGGGATTGTCCGCAGGTCTCGCGATTTTCCCAGCCATTGCCGCCGCGCTTTTTGCCGAAATCGCGCGGCGCGGAGTCATGGGCAGTCTCTTGACCTGCCTCCTGTTCGCGACCTCCTGGACCGTGGCCGAGTGGTTGCGTGGTCACGTTCTGACAGGGTTTCCGTGGAACCTCGCCAGCTACGCTCTGGTCGATTACGCCGCTTTTCGCCAGCCCGCTGCCTGGGTCGGAAGCTATGGGTTAAGCTTTCTCACCGTGTTCGTTGCGGTACTCCCCGGCGCGGCTGCCATGGCGTCCGGGCGGCAACGATTGACCATCTCGCTCATGGCGCTGGCCGGCATAGCGACGATGTGGGCTGTCGGCACGCTTCGCCTCCAGTCGGATGCACAACAGCCACCCACTGTCGACCTGCGCATTGTTCAAGGCAACATTCCACAAGAGGAGAAATGGGCTCCCGAGAACCGCGAGGCGACCTTCGCGCGCTATCTTGAGCTTTCAACCCGGCCCGGCGATTTCGACGTGCTTCTCTGGCCGGAAACCGCCTTTCCGGGTTTCCTCGATGAGGATACGGAGGCGCGGGCCCGCATTGCCGCTGCGTTACCGGACGGCAGCGTGCTGCTCACCGGAGTGCCGGACCGTGTACCGAGCGATGATGGCATGCGATATTTCAACACGGTCCAGGCTTTTGGCGAGACCGGCGAGATCCTGACCGGATACGCGAAACACCATCTCGTACCCTTCGGCGAATATGTGCCATTCCGCGGCTGGTTGCCCATCGAGCGGCTCACGGCGGGTCTGGGCGATTTTACGCCCGGACCGGGCCCGCGAACGCTTGCGCTTCCGGGTGTGCCGCTGGTCGCCGTGGCGATCTGCTATGAGATCATCTTCCCAGGGCATGTGGTCGACGACCTGTTCCGGCCGGACTGGATTTTCAATGCGACCAACGATGCTTGGTTCGGAACCAGCATTGGACCGGAGCAGCACCTCGCCTCCGCACGCATGCGCGCTGTCGAGGAAGGGCTTCCCATCGTCCGGGCCGCAAACACAGGGATCTCCGCGATCATCGACGCAAACGGTGACCTCGTCGCGCGGCTCGGCAACGGAGAAACCGGTGTCATAGATGCGGCTCTGCCCTCTGCTCATCCGTCAACCCTCTATGCGCGCTTCGGCGACTGGGCGCTGCTGGCTCTCATCTTCACTACTTGGGCCGTGGGACTGGCTGCAGATCTGGTCGGCACACACCGGTGCAACAAGAGAACAAGAACGGAGAAAAAGTCATGCTGGTAATCGCGGGCATTGTCGCGGGTGCGATCTGGGGTGGATATCTGGCGCGACGCCGAAAAGGAAACCGGCTGGATATCCTCCAGTATGCGGCGAGTTCGGCGATCGCCTTCGGTCTTCTCACCTATTTCATATCGGTGGTCCTCTTGCGCATCTTTTTTTAAGAAGGGTTTCGAAACAGCACCGACATGAGACGGCTTTTCAACATATTGCTGTACGGGTTTCTGGCAATCTGCATCACGGTATCGGTTGGTTCCGGGTTGGTCTATTTTCTGCTGAGCGCATCCGTTCCCGACTACGACGAGGACTTCACGGTCGCAGGCTTAGGCGGACCGGTCGACATTCTGCGAGATTCTTCGGCAGTCCCGCACATCTCCGCAACTTCCGCTGCAGATGTCTACTTCGCGATCGGCTTCGTTCACGCCCAAGACAGGCTCGGTCAACTGTTAAGGGCAAGGCGAAAAGCGGAAGCATCGTGGCCATCCGATGAGACATTGTCCGTTGCGCCAGCGGTCTCAGACGCGCTCGCGTCCTATGCCGCGGGCGTCAATGCGTGGCTCGAGCTTGTGTCAGAAGGCGGGCGTGGCAGAGGCTCTCCGGAGCTGCTGATCGCAGACGAACGGTCGATCGCGGCCTGGACACCCGGCGATAGCCTGAGGATTGCCCGGTCTTTCCTGAATGGCCTGCGACCGGGAAGCGCACGGGAAGGAATGCCGAGTATATCAGGTGCCATTATACCGGCGGATCGCCTGAGAGTGCCCGAACTGTTTGCGACTGATCCGGAGCAGCGCCTTGATGCATGGGCGATGGACGGCGACCGAACAGCGACCGGAACGCCAATTCTAGCCGCCGATACCAGCGGTTCCCTGTCGCTTCCCTCGGAATGGTATCTCGCAGATCTTCAATTTTCGACAGGGCCGGCCATAGGGGCCACAATGCCGGGCGTACCTTTCGTTATTGTCGGTCGCAATACGCGCGTCGCCTGGGCCTTCCGGTCATTTCCCGTGCCAGACGAGGAGGCACCAAGGGGGCCGTCACCCGTGCAGGCGGCAGGTTTCCTGACGATGCTGGAGCTGTTCGCGCGTTCGGCCGACGCGACCGATGCCATCGGAGTTGCCGCAGACATGTTGCCGAAGGGCATGGAGGCATTGGCCATTGACCGAGAGACCGTTGCCCGATGGCCAAGAGCGGAGGCCGTTCGGGCGTCGTCTTTTCGCGACATTCGACTGGCGGAGCTTGAAGCGCGGCAATCGATCTTCTCGACGGAAGGCGCCATCGGTGTTCAAAGGGACACCGTAAGTTCCGTGGCGCGAACCCTCCTGCCCCTGATGGCGAAAGAGCTTTGGTTCGTGCAGTCCAGAGACAGCACCGAAGGCACCGATGCGGACAACCTTCGTCGTGAGCTACTGGACAGGCTTGCGTCGTGGAATGGCGAAATGGATCGCTATTCACCGGAACCTCTGCTGTTCTGGACCTGGGTCCGGGCTTTGCAGCAGCGCATTTTGAAGGACGAGTTTCCGACAGCGGAGCAACTCTGGACCCGTCCGAACTCGAACTTTCTTTTTGCGGTACTCAGCGATCGTCGCGGTAGCGCGATCTGGTGTGACATCCGCCTATCCTCACCTCGCGAGACATGCGAGGAGCAGGTTCGCGTGGCCCTGGATGATGCCCTTGGCTGGCTGTTCGATCGATATGGGCGCGATCCCTCGACGTGGACCTGGGGGGAAGAGCATAGATTGGACATGCAGTGGTCGCCGATCAGTTCACGTCGGTTGCTGACCAACCTGCTGTCCCTTCAAGCGCCGATTTCCGGCGATCCGTTTACGCAATTCTTAACATCATTTGGTGTCGTAGAAGACCGTCCATTCCTTGTGAGTGCCGGAAGCAATTTTCAGGCGGTCATGTCGATATCGGAAGCAGCGGGATCATACTACATCTCGCCCGCCGGACAGTCGGGACATCCGCTATCTCGATTCTACGACAATCTCTTTCCCTCGTGGATACAAGGCGAATACCTCGCCATGTCGACCGATCTGTCACTGGCCCGTGGCGGCGCTTCCGGGATCTCGCGGCTCACACCAGCTACCTCCGACAACCCTCGGATGAGCGAGGGCCAGAGCGAATGATCACGAACTTCTTATTCCTATACGACCCTTTCGGCTATGTGCTGTCACCGGTGTCGCTCATTGTTGTCGGTCTTACAGCATGGCTGTTTTTGCGTGGGCTCAAAATACACGCTCGCTGTCTCGGAAGGGTTTCTGGTTGGCGTCGAACCGCCTTCTTTGCCGGCCTCGCGGCCGTCCTCGTCGCGACGAATGGGCCGCTCGCGCCATTGGGGCACAGTCTGTTTTCGGTACATCAGGTCGAGCATCTTCTTCTGCGACTGGTAGGACCGCTTCTTATCGCGGTTTCTCAGCCCTGGCTTGGCCTTCAAGCTGGATTGAAAAGGGAATGGCGCCGACGCCTTGCCGCGATTGGGCGTGCGCGCATCCCGCGATTCTTGGCGCTTCCTGCATCTGCCACCTCCCTGTTGATTGGCGCGCTTTTCGTCTGGCAGATCCCGATGATCTACGCCCTTACACAACGTATTGCGGCGATGGAAGCGCTGGCACATCTGTCTATGGTGCTGGCGGGGCTTTGGTACTTTGCTATGCTGTTCGATCCGCGTGATTCGCCTGAAGGAGCGCGGCGCGGTGCTCGACTGATGTCAGGGTTCGTGGTGATCGTTTCCAACATCTTTCTGGGCTCCCTGACAACGCTCAAGGAGGTGCCCCTCTATGGATCAGAAATCATCGCAGCGAGCGGTGGTCGACTTCGCGCCCTGGCTGACGAGACAATCGGCGGCTACGTAATCTGGGTCCCGTCGTCGATGGTTCTCATCGTGGCAATCATCCTGGTGCTGAACGGCTGGAACGCGGCGGAGGAACGGCGCTGGACGTCCCGCTACGACCTGATGCGCCAATCGAATGCGGCGGCGCTCGAGTTTCCGGAAACCGCGGAGGAACTGCGTCTGAAAGTAGAGAAGCCGAACCGGGACATGGGCCGTACCCTCGCCCTTGGCGCATTCGCCATGTTCATGGTTGTCATGATTACCGTCGTGACCATCGTCTATGCCCTCGGATAGATTGAATTCGACATGATACCAGACGTATTCTTCCCCGCTAGGGCCCGCCTGTTTCGCCACTGCCACGGCTGGACACATATTGTAGTGTCCTTACGCGTACCGGGTGCTTGCGCTGGCCCACGGCGGCGAGCGTCACTTTGGCCGTGATCGCCATCGAAGCGATCAACGTGGCCCTGTGCCGACGATTTGCCTGATCTGACGGAAGATCATCTCCTCCCATCAGGCGTAGATGTCGATCGGTGTTCCGTCTTTCACCATTGCATAGATGTCCTCGATCTGCCGATCTGTGACCGCGATGCAGCCAGCTGTCCAGTCGCGGACGTCCGTTGGGTCGATGCCTGGGCGTGGACCACCATGGATGAAGATGTCGCCGCCGGGGGAAAGGCCCTGCGCTTCAGCAAAGGCGATGTCGGCCTCATTCGGATAGGAGATGCCAACCGAAAGATGATACGTACTTTCGGGGTTGCGCTTATCGACTACGTAAGCGCCCTCAGGGGTCCGGCCGTCTCCCTCGAATTGCTTGTGACCCTCAGGAGCGAAACCCAGCCCGACCGGATAGGTTTGCAATACGCGATCGGCTCCGTCCAGAACAAGCAAACGCTGCCCCTTGTAAAGCCGAACACGGGTCACCTCGGGTCCGCCATAGCTGCGGAACTTGCTGGCACAGCCAGACAAAAACGCTGCCAACCCGCCCAACAGGACGGCGCGGCGGGGAAATCGGATGGTTTTCACTGCTCGATGCCTCTTTCGTGAGGTCTGATATGGACATTACGTTACCTTGCAAATGCTGCGTGATCAATGTCCGTGGGCAAGCGCGGCCTTTGCCATCTCTGGACCAACCTGCTCACCGCTGAATGCCTTGCGGGCCTACCGCAGCGCCTTGAGGGCGACCGGCAGGGAGGCCACGGCAAGCCTTAATCGAACAACTAGTGAAGCCAGGATTTGCGGCGATAGCCGTGCTTGCCGCCGCCGTGCTTTCCGCGCCGGTAGCCGCGATCATCGTCGTAGCCGCGCGGCTCAGGCACCCGCTGAGGCGCCACATCGGGTGCCGAACGCTCGATGATCTTGTCCAGTTCGCCTCGGTCTAGCCAGACACCCCGGCAATCGGGACAGAAGTCGATCTCGATCCCCTGGCGGTCGGTCATGCTCAAGGGCACCTCGCAAACCGGACACATCATCCTGCCCTTCACGCTCATGTCTCGTCTCGGCTCCTTTCCGGGTTCTCCCAGTTCAATGACCATGTGCCAGCGCCCCTTTGGCCAAGCCTTCGCCAACCTGCTCACCGCCGGACGGCGGTGCCTTGGCCTCTTGGCTGTTCAGCAGGCGCAGGGCGTTGGCCACCACCAGCAATGACACTCCTACATCGGCTGCAATAGCGCCCCACATCGATGCCACTCCGAACGCAGTAGCGACGACGAAAACGCCCTTGGTCGCCAAGGAAATACCGATGTTCTGATGGATAATCGACATTGTCCGGCGCGAATGACCGATCAGCCAAGGCACCTTGCCGAGATCGTCGGTCATCAGGGCTATATCCGCCGTCTCGATTGCCGCGTCCGAACCAACGGCACCCATTGCGATGGCGTAATGCGCGCGCGCCATGGCCGGGGCGTCGTTGACCCCGTCGCCGATCATGGCCACCATGTCATGCGTTTCGACCAGTTCTTCGATGGCAGTCACCTTGTCTTCGGGCAGAAGCTCGGCACGGACCTCGTCGATGCCGACCTCGGCTGCAACAGCGCGCGCTGTCCGCTCGTTATCACCGGTCAGCATGACGATGGTCTTCACACCCTCCGCGTGAAGCTGCGCCACGATGCCTTTGGCATCCGGGCGGATACGGTCGCGCAATTCCAAGATGCCGGTGACACCGGTGTCGTCGCCCACGGCAACAAGGGTGCTGCCAGCCCCTTCGATGCGGTCGCGCAAATCCTTCGGAATGGCGTCGCCGAAACCCTTCTCCTCGGCAAACCGGTCCGACCCCAGCCAGATCGACCGGCCGTCTGTGCGTCCTTCAAGTCCCCTGCCGGGAACGGTTCGGGTATCTTCCGCGGCGGACACCTTGATGCCGTCGGCTTCTGCCCGCGCGAGAATGGCGCGCGCCAAGGGATGCGAGGAACGTGCCTCCAGCCCAGCGGCGAGGGTCATCAGATCTCGCGCCGATGCTTTGCCCAGCGGATGCACCGCCGCCACCTCGGGCTCGCCCATGGTGATCGTGCCGGTCTTGTCCATGGCCAGTGCAGTGGTCTTGCCCGGTGCCTCGATATATGCACCGCCCTTGATCAGCACCCCGGCCCGCGCTGAGGCGGTGAGTGCGGCGACGATGGAGACCGGTGTCGAGATGACCAGAGCGCATGGGCAAGCGATCACCAGCAGCACGAGTGCATTGTAGAACCAATAATCCCAAGCCCCCCCGAAAATGAGCGGCGGCAACAGGGCAATTGCAATGGCGAGAGCCATGACGATAGGCGTGTAGATGCGGGCGAACTTCGCCACCCACTGTTCCACCGGCGCGCGGCGGGCATGGGCGTCGCCGACCATGCGGATGATCTTGGCCAACACGGTGTCCGAGGCGGCCTTCGTGGCGCGCACCGTCAGTGTGCCTTCGCCGTTGATCGTACCGGCATAGACTTCGTCGCCCCGTTCCTTTGGGACCAGCGCACTCTCTCCGGTGATTGGCGCCTGATCGACGGCCCCTGCCCCATCGACAACCTCACCATCCAATGGGATGCGGTCTCCGCCGCGCACGATGAAACGTGCGTTGATAGCAACCGCAGAAGCCGGAACGTCCGCTTCCGAGCCGTCATCATGAAGAACTCTTGCCGTCGGCGGCGCCAGGTCGAGCAGAGCTGAAACCGCATTCCTCGCACGCCCGACGCTCCAGCTTTCGAGATAAAGCGAGAGCGAGAAGAAGAACGCGACCGTCGCCGCCTCGAAAAATTCGCCGAGGCCAATTGCACCCGCGACTGCGACGACCATCAGCAGGTTCATGTCGGGCGACAGCCTCCGTGCAGACGACCATGCCTTGGGTGCCACGAGCCAGACACCGAACAGGATCGCAACCGCGAATAGCCCTGCCTCGACCAGTGGCATCGGCGCTTCGCCGTGCCCTGCGAAGAGGCCGAGTGCCCCCCCCATGCCGGTCTCGATGATGTGCCACAGAAATCCCGCGGCCCAGAAGCCGCCACTGAGCGCCGTAAACAGCTGCTGGCGTGCAAGATGGGCCGCCTGGTCGACCGACGCGTTTTCGGCATCCCAGGGCTTGGCGGTCATGCCGGTGCTTGCGACCAGTTCTGCAATTTCGCCGTCCGATACACTCTTGGCGCTGTCGAGAATAGTCATCCGTCCATTGATCACGTCGAACGCGAGATGCTCGGCCCCGCCGATCTTCGGGCCGACCACCTTGTTCAGGATTGCTACCTCCTCGGCGCAATCGAGGCCGGACACCTGAAAACTGCGCCCGCACGCTGGCGCGGGGATCGCCGGAACGATGTCGCCGCACGTTCCGGCGCTCCCGCAGCAGCTGCCGCCGCTTTTCTGGGCATCTTCGGCGTGATCGTGGTCGTGACGATGGGTGTCGGACGGCATGAATGGACCTCTGGATTCGGGTGCTTTACCATGACATAGCCCCTACAGTAGCTAGAGCTTCAAGAGCAAAATACGGTGGTATTTCAGTTTGTTTTATTGCTAGAGGATGCGGCGACCGGCTCCATCACGCCTTGAGGCATGAAAAGCCGATGCAAAGAAAAACAGACACGAAAGGAAGCTTGATGCGGGTTTTGATGCTGAAGCAAAAAATAATGTTTGCAGTGGCGCTGTCGCTTACGGCCGGGTGCGCAATCCAGCCGACTGGATCGGGCGACTCGGCAGACCAGCCGGGCAACGTTCCCGAAGCTGTGATTGCAATGGCTGCCCCGGATCAGGATGTTGCAACCGCGCGCTTGGTGCCGGAAGACGGGTGCTACTGGTACGAACACAGCGGCCCCGTTGAAACGACCTTGTTGCCGCTGCGCACGGTGAACGGCAATCCGATCTGCGTCGCGCGGGAAGCGTGACGACGACCCGCACGTCACATCATTTCGCTCAAAGCTAATTACCTCATTCAACTTCTCGCGGTAACACTGTCCTCAGCCGAATAAAGATGTGCTGTCGATCCAATCTCGACGTTCGGATAGAGCTCGTTGATGTGTGCCATAACCATCCGCACGCAACCCGAACTCGCGCGACCGCCGATGCTTCTCGGATAGGGTGTGCCGTGTATCCGAAGATAGGTGTCGCGATCTCCGACATAGAGATAGAGCGCCCGCGATCCCAAGGCGTTTTGAGGGCCGGGTTCCATCCCGTCGGCCCATCTTGCGTTTTCAGGATCCCGCTCGATCATGTTCTGTGTCGGCGTCCAGTGCGGCCACCTGACCTTGCGCTTGATGTTATAAACACCTGGCTCGTAGAGGTTGCCCCGCGCGATCGCCACGCCGTAGCGCATCGCGGTTCCACCCTCCTCAATGTGGTAGAGATATCGCGCAACCGCATCGACATGGATGTCTCCTGGCACGAGGCCGTCCTTCGCGTCCACACGCTGAGGCAAGAAACGTGGGTGTAGTCCCCAAGGGTTTGACGTGGCCGGATCGAAGCCGGGCGGGCTGACTTGCGCGTCCCATTCAGCCTTCTGCGCTTCGGTGGGCCAGCTATCGGCAAACACAGGGTTGGCCACAGTCGCCGAAAAGAGCGCTGTTGTCGTTTGAATGAAGTGTCGTCTTGTCAGCATTTCGTACCCTTTCGGTTCCCGCCGACGATTGATGGCAAGAACGGTATATGTTCTCCTTGAATAGATAGGACTTCTAGTGGCTAGAGGTTCAAGGGCAAATTTTCGTGAACGCATGCACGCGACCCTGGTAGCACATGCTTGCCTTGCGGGCGGGTTAACGGCCAACCAGGTCAGGTCCGAATTAGCGTGGTAAAGCGGGAGTCAGGGGGCGGAGTAGGACAGATTTGCCGAATTGGTCCCCCGGTGGATCGGTTTTGGTCGAAAGATACTATCCTGACACCCTGTCGATCTTCACCCGCCCGTGTCATTGGCCGAAACTTCGGCTTGGAACTCACGTTGTCGCTCAGGCCAGGTGCTCTTGATGTAGACGAGGATAGCCGCGATCTCTGCGTCTGTCAGATCCTCTCCGAAGGCCGGCATGTCGCTCTCGTATCCCGGCACGACGGCCCCGACCCCGCCTTTAGTGATCTGAAAAAGCATGCGGTCTGAATGGTGCCAAGTGTGGCCTGAGTCATCATGCGGCGGGGCCGGCATTCTTCCTGTGTCAAGACGACGACGCCAATCGGGCTGACCCTCGAGGCTGGCACCATGGCAACTGGCGCAGTTGTTCGCATAAAGCTGTTGCCCTGCCATGACCTGGGATGCAAGCACGGGCTCTCCCAAAAACGTCAGTCCCTCGACACGCGGGTCAACCGGTTCCGATTGGGCCAGCACCACAACGCCGGTGGTCGCGAGCGCGGACACTAGGGCAGCGAGGTGCACTGACCGCCTGACCGTACACTTCGCCGATCGATCTTTCGGCCCCTTATTCATCGGCATAGATTGAGATTCCTTCCGGGCCAAAGGCGTAGGTCCTGAGCGTGCCTGACTTGACCGCAGCCATGCCCGGTGCGTTCGCGGGCATTCCCGGCAAGGTGATACCCGTTATCGCCGGACGGGTTTCCAGCAGCCGCTCGATGATGTCGACGGGGACGAGACCGCTGACATAGTAGCCGTCGATCTCGGCCAAGTGGCAGCCGATGCCCTGGGCGGGCACACCGACTTCGACCGAGCGTTTGTCGAAGTCGCGGTCATCCACACGCGTTACGGTAAAGCCGTGTTCTTCGAGATAATCCCCATAGGCATCACAGCAGCCGCAGCCCGGATCGCGCCAGATGGTAATCTGCCTTTCGCTGCCCGCCAGACCGGGCGCCACATCGCCTGTCGCTTGCGCCCAGGCCGATGTGGTCAGGCCCACCATTCCGACAATGCCGCTGCCAATCAGACCAAGCGCGTTTCTTCTCTGCATCATTTTCTCCATCATCGTTCTCCTGTTTCGATCCAGGTTGCGCCGCCGTCACGGCTGATTTTCAAGATGCCGCCCAACAGGGCAGCGATGTAGGTCTCGTCTCTTGGATGAACCGCAACAGCGGTCGCAGCTTTGCTCGCCCGCTTTTGCCAGATGACTCCGCCGTCCTGCGATGCCCAGAGGCCCGAACGCAGCGCGGCATACATCACTTCCGGCGCCGAGGGGGCACTGGCCAGCGACAGGATCGGTTCACCTCCTGGCAATGGCGCTTCGGACGGTGGGGCTTCACCCGCAACCAATGCGTCCATCGCATTGCCTGGCTGCACGTCCTGCCAGCGACAAAAGCAATCGGGCACCCGCGTTAGGCCAACCTCGGTGCCCGCATAGATCCAGATCCCGCCCATGCCGGTCTCAAGCTCGACCGAAGCCAGAGAAAGAAGTTCCCGCTCTGCGTGGTCGAGCCAGGGGCGGTCCATGGCGAGCGACCAGGTTGCACCGGCGTCTTCGCTCTTCCACAACCCGTCGCCGCGAAGCGAGGCATAGATCATGTCCGGGTTCCGCGAGGCGATAGCAACGGCAGTGATTTCTCCGTCAGGCAGCCTAGCTTCAAAGATACGCCACGAAGCGCCCCCGTCTTCGGAAATGCTGACACCGCCCTCGGCCAACCCCGCAACCACACGGCCGGGCCGGTCGCGATGGGTCGCCAGCGACAGCACGTTCCCCAGTGTCTCTGCCGCGGTCCAAGTCTGGCCGGCATCGTCACTGACGAACAACCCTCGATCTGCCAGCAGGATGGTATCACCATCAAAGGCCGGAGCCGCTGGATCACCATCGACTGCAGCCTGCACAAGCCTTGGCAACACCGTGGCTAAGCCGCTACCGAGGACGGCAGCAAGAACCTTGCGCCGGTTTGGCCGACATCCAATCTCAATCGATTTCAATCTGCTTGCTCCTCTGCTCATGCGACGCGGATCACGCCCATCATCCCGGCCGCCTGGTGCTCGAGGATGTGGCAATGGAACATCCAGTCTCCGGGATTGTCGGCGACCAGGGCGATTTCCACTTGCTCGCGTGGCGCGATCAGCACGGTATCTTGCCATTCGCGGAAATCGGTCGGCACCCCATCGCGGCTGATGACGCGGAAGGAGTGGCCGTGCAGATGGATCGGATGGTCGAAGGCCGTGGCGTTCGTCATCTGGAGGACATGACTCGCGTCGCGCTCCAATGTCAGGAAAGGATCGAGCATGTGCCCTTCGGCCGCAACGCCATTGACGAACCACATGCCGCCGCCCACGACGCCACCCATCATTCCGCCCATCATACTGCCGGACTGGCTTAGGCCCATCTGGCGCTCGACCATTGCTCCCATCATACCCCCGGTGAACAAGATTTCGTGACGACGGGCCGCGTTCAGATCAGGTTCGGCAAGCGGATTGGCTGGAAGGGCAATTTCCCATTCCGGCGGCGCGGCACGCAAGGGCGTGTCGTCAAAGACGACATCCAGCAGGTTGAATTCATTATCGCGATAGGCGCGGTCGACGATTGGAAGCGTGGTTCCCGGGTCGGCAGGGCAATCGAGCATTATGTCGGCACGCATCGCCGGGCCCAGCTGTTTCGGCTTCATGGGGCGGTCGCCCAACTCTATAAACTGACCCCGTCTGTCCACGGGGTGTCACGTAGCCCTTAATTGAGCAATCATGTCAAGGAAGGATAGCCTTTCAGGTGGGTCTATTACACCAATGTCATAGCAAAAATCGACGCTGTTATTTCTCAACCGATCGATCGATGCCACCGGAAAACCCATTCGGGTAGCCGATCCCGTTCACGGTCCTCATGATTTTGACATGCGCACCGGTTATTCGTTGGAATACTGGCCCTTGTTGTATTGTGCGGTCAGATGACTGGCGAAGATCTTGTCAATATTCCTGCAGCTGGGGATCTAGTCCGTGATCAGCATCAGGCCCAGATCCATCGAGTTTTGCACAATAAGCTTAATTGTCACCCCTTCGCATCCGGTATCAGGACGCCCCTGACCTACCCCAAGCACCGCTTTTTAACTTTGCCGCAACCCGTGCAATAGTGCTCAGCGAACCTTTACTGCCATTTGTCTCTACTTGTGCAAAAACGCTCCTGGTGGTGCCCATTTGGTTGCTCACATGCGCCACAATCGATACCGCCCCTGCCCCGTCACCTCCCGGATCAGGCCTCGCGCTTGCGTCCAGGCGAGATTGCGTTGCACGGCGGCACGGCTAGCGTTGGTCAGGGCCTCGCCCATCGGGGCAGAGACAAGGGGCCATTCGGTAAGCACGGCGCGCAAGGCGCGCGTGGTCTTGCCCGAAAGTGGGGTCATTTCGCCTGCCTTGCTCGTCTTAGACACGCTTGAGGGTCCAAGCTGGATAAATCTGCTCGTTTCATCCAGCGCAGCACGACAGCTTCGCGACATCCTTGTCGAAAGTCTGCGCGGCGAGTTTCAGCCCCTCGACCGTTGTCAGATAGGGGAAGATCGTCTCGCCGAGTGCCTTCGTCGTCATACCGATCTTAAGCGCCATGACCAGCGTCTGCACGCTGTCTGCCCCCTCCGGCGCCATGATCACGCCGCCAAGCAGACGGTCTGTCGCCCGGTCCGCGACCAGCTTGATCAGCCCGCGCGTATCGCGCGCGGCAAGCGCGCGAGGCACGTTGTCGAGGGTCAGCACGCTGGTCTTGACGTCATGACCCGCCGCGCGCGCCTGCGCCTCAGTCAGCCCGACCCCGGCGACCTGCGGATCAGTGAACACCACCCAGGGCATCGCCGCATTGTCGTATTGTTCGGCCCCGCCCATGACGGCGTTGCGGGCGGCCAACTTGGCGCCATAGGCGGCCATATAAACGAATTGATCGCGGTCCGTGACGTCACCCGCGGCAAAGATCCCGGGCTTTGTGGTCTGCATGTCGTCGCCAACCCGGATCGCACCGCGTGCGTCGGTCTCGACGCCCATCTCCGCGAGGCCCAGCCCCTCGGTGTTGGCGGCGCGCCCCGTCGTCAGGACGAGGCGGTCGGCCGTCAGTTCGCGCTCCGCGCCATTCACCGTCACGGTCAGCACCGCACGGTCTCCGTCGCGCCGCGCGGCGTGATAGGTTGCGCCGTCAAGAACCGTGACACTCCCGGCGCGCAAGACCTCGGTGAGCGCTTGCGCCACCTCCGGCTCGGTGCGCGGCAACAGGCGCGAACGGCAGACGATGGTAACCCGCGTGCCCATCCGCGCCATCATCTGCGCCAGCTCCACGCCGATATAGCCGCCGCCGAGGAAGATCAGGCTTTCGGGCAACTGGTCCAGATCCAGCAGCGACGTGCTGTCGAGCGTTGGTGCGTCCCGGATCCCAGGGATGTCGGGCCTGGCCGGTCGACCGCCGGTGGCGACGATCACCTTGGGAGCCGTGATCCTGCGCCCGCCGACCTCGACCCCGCCGGGGACGAGACGGCCTGGACCCTCGTCGAGATAGGTCACACCCTCGTAGCCCGGCAGCAGATCGGCGTACTTCTTCTGGCGCAGTGTAGCGACAAGATCGTCCTTGGCCGCAACCAGCGCCGACCAGTCGGCGACCTGCGCCTCTCCGCTGAGGCCCGGAAAACGATGCGCCGACTGCGCACTGTGCAGGGCTTCCGCAGCGCGGATCATCGTCTTGGAGGGCACGCAGCCCACGTTCACGCAGGTGCCGCCGATGGTCCCATGCCCGATCAGCGCGACGCGCTTGCCGCCCTCGGCGGCGGTGATCGCGGCGGAGAAGCCAGCCGATCCGGCGCCGATCACGGCGAGGTCGAAATCGCCCGTGGGCGCCTTGGTTTCGAATTTCATGAACTCATCCATTTTCTTGAGATGCCCTGCGCCGCTGCCGCCGCCAGACGGCATAGATGGTTAGGCCGATTAAAAACGCCAGCGCGGGCAGCAGCACATAGTCGAGCCAACCCAGCCAGGCCGACAGGCCCACGGCGCCGAGAAGAACGACCAGGATCGGCGTGAAGCAGCAGAGCGCTGCGATGACGGTGCCGACGACACCTGTTGCAATCAGCTTGCAGTCTGTCCGCTCGGTCATCCCGTCAACCCGAGACGCGCGCCGGGTAGCCTGCATTGGCCGACGCCGTGGCGATCGCCTCTGCGCTGGTCGCGGCGGTGTCGAAGACGACAGTAGCGGTGCGCGCCTCGAAGTCGATCTCGACCGCGTGCACGCCTTCGACGCCCTCCATCGCGCGCTTCACGGTGACCGGACACAGCGCACAGGTCATATTGTCCACCGCGAAGGTGAGGGTCTGCTCGGCGGCGACGGTTTGCGCGACGGCAGGGATGGCCGTGATGGGTGCTGTGGCGGTCAGGCCGAACAGAACAAGGGCAAGGATCGTCTTCATGAGGGTGTCCTTTCGAGATCAGTAGAGAAGCGGAGCCCACCAGTCGATGGTGAGTGCAGCGAGGACGAGGATCAGGGAGGTCCAGAGAGCGGACTTGGTGATGCGCGCCGAGGATGGGCGCGCGCAGTAGGAACCGGGCTCGCAGACGGTCGGTTTGCGGAAATAGACCTGCCGGAATCCCGCCCCGATGAAGCCGAGCGCAATCACGGCGAAGATCGGCTTGAAGGGCTCCAGCGCCGTCAGGTTGCCGATCCAGGCCCCCGAGATGCCGAGGGTCAGCAGCACCAATGGTCCGACACAGCAGGCCGAGGCGAGAAAGGCGCCCATCACCCCGCCCGCCGCAAGCCAGCCCTTTCGGGCGGGGCGATCCGCTGCTGAGGTGTCAGTTCTGTCGTCTGTCAGCGCCATGTCGCGCACCTTTCGTCTGTGGTTGACGATGGGTGTAGGGTCTGTAGTAGCTACAGGCTCAAGAGGAAAATCCCCATGATCGATCACGAAAGCGAGAGCAGCTTAACACGCGGCGACCTGGCCCGGGCGACCGGATGCAACATCGAGACGATCCGCTATTACGAGAAAACCGGCCTGTTGCCCGACCCGCCGCGCAGCGCCGCAGGCTACCGGATATATTCCGCCGCACACGCCACGCGCCTTCGCTTCATCCTGCGCGCCCGCAAGCTCGGGTTCTCGATGGAGGACATTCGCGGGCTGATGGGGCTCGACGATGGTGCCGCGCCGACCTGCGCCGAGGTCAAGGAGCGGACAGAACGTCACCTTGCGGACGTGCGGGCGAAGATCTCGGATCTCCGGCGGATCGAATCCGTCCTCGCTGCAACGGCATCCAGGTGTTCTGGCGCCGAAGTCCCCAACTGTCCGGTGCTCGACGCGATTTCTGGAAACTGAAAACTATGACACGAACTTCCCGAACTCTTGAAGCTCCCATGCATCGAACTGGAAGATTCAAGATCGTGCCGCTACCCATATCTTGAATCGCCCCTGGCCGGTCACCTCGCGGATCAAGCCTCGCGCTTCCATCCAGGCGAGATTGCGTTGAACGGCGGCACGGCTAGCGTTGGTCAGGACCTCGCCCATCGGGGCAGAGACAAGGGGCCATTCGGTAAGCACAGCGCGCAAGGCGCGCGGGGTCTTGCCCGAAAGCGGTGTCATTTCGGCTTCCGCCCGCGCTGACCATGCTTCAATATCGTCTAGGTGCCGCATTGCTGTCAGACATGCCGTCTCCATCCCCTCAAGCCAACGCGCCAAACGGTCAGCGGGTGGGCCGCCAGCGCGCAGCCCCCCTGCCCCACCCATGGCCAGAGGTGCAAAGACTGCTCCCTTGCCCTCGCTGGTCGCGATCCGCGCGGCCGTGACTGCCGCTTCCATTCGATCGCCCTGCTGCCCAAGGCCCGCAAGGCTCCAGAGGTGATAACCCGTGCAGGCACGGGTTATCGGGTGCAGCTCGGCGGCTTGCGCCATCAGGTTCAGCCAACCGCCCGCGCGATCCGCGAAAGGCTCGGCGTCATCGACCATGTTCTCGGGATCGCGACGATCGAGGAAGGCAGAAAGGTCCACCTCTGGGCCTGGTCCCCCTGTCAGACGACGTACCGCCCAACCGACACGCGCCAGTGCTGCGGGGTCCTCTTGAACGCCTGACAGGCGCATGGATATCCAAATAGCAATGCGATCCGGGCCAATGCGGTCACCCGCGAACCAGCTGAGGTCGGCAGCCTCGATCAGGGCAAGCCTGTGCCGCCATCCTTCCGGGCTGCGCTTCAGGCGGTCGTCCAGCGCGCCGACACGACCGGCCACACGGGCAAGACGCGCGGCATGACCCGCCTCTGCTTTCCGCCAATCGTCGAGGACCTCGGCTTCACGCGGTTCGGCCCGCGGTCCGGGCGGCAGATAATCCGGCTCCTCTTC
>LXYH01000001.1 GCA_001650895.1 Rhodobacteraceae bacterium EhC02 | reverse complement strand
TGTCATTGATGGCTGATAGCCGCCGTCGGCGCAATCTACCCGTTCAGTCCGGTTCAATGCTCTTCCGAGCGTGAGTAGGGGCGGGGACCTCGGAAGAACGCAACTGCAGTGGCGCAGCCAAGAGGGTTGTCGTGGCGGGTTTGGTTTCTGCGACGACTTTTCCGTTCGACACTACGGCCAATCGATCCGCCCGAAGGCGTATGGCTTCGATCGGATCAGGGGCGTTCAGGATCACCACGCTTGCGCGTTTTCCTGCTTGCAGGCCAAAGTCCAAGCCCATGATGGCTGCTGGTGTTTCCGTAACCATCCTGAAGGCTTCTTTCATTTGATCAGGCGAGGTCATAAGCGCCACATGCAGTCCCATATGGGCCACCTCAAGCATGTCGCCCGAGCCAAGCGGGTACCATGGATCGCGCACGCAATCCTGACCGAAGGCCACGGTCACGCCAGCGGCCAGCAATTCGGGCACACGCGTCATGCCGCGGCGTTTCGGATAGCTGTCCATCCTGCCCTGCAGGGTGATGTTGATCAACGGATTGGGAATTGCCGCGACCTGGGCTTCGGCAATCAGTGGCAAAAGCTTTGCGACATAGTAATTGTCCATCGAATGCATGGAGGTGAGATGACTGCCTGCGGTCCTGCCCTCCAGCCCGTGGCGGATCGTTTCTGCTGCCAGTGTTTCGATATGCCGCGACAGGGGGTCATCGGACTCGTCACAATGCAGATCAACCATCAGTCCGCGATCTGCCGCCAGTTCGCAGGCGCGGCGCACCGAGGCCGTGCCGTCGGCCATCGTCCGTTCAAAGTGTGGAATGCCTCCCACCACATCAACGCCTGCATCTAGTGCCCTGATCACGGCCGCCTCCGCACCCTGAGCACGGTACCAACCATCTTGCGGGAACGCCACCAGTTGCAGATCAAGGACGTCACGCAGGCGATCACGCACCTCCAGTAGTGCGCTTACAGTCTGGAAACTCTGATCCGTCACATCCACATGGGTCCGGATCGCCAAGACACCCTTGCCGATCGCCTGGCGGCAATAATCCATGGCGCGGGCTACGATATCGTCTTTCGTCTGGAGAGATTTCAATTCGGCCCATAGACCGATGCCTTCCAGCAATGTGCCTGACGCGTTCACACGCGGTCTTCCATAGGACAGGGTTGCGTCCATGTGAAAATGGGCGTCCACGAATGGCGTGGTCACGAGCTTGCCAGTGGCGTCAATGATGCGAGAGGCCTGTGCGGTAATCTCGGCCTCGACGGCCACGATACGGTCACCTGCAATGGCAATGTCAGCTTGGGTTCCATCCGGCAGGATGCCGCCCTTGATCAGAAGATCCATCATACGGGTTCCATCACATGAACAGAGTCAGGGGACCAGCTGAGCCAGAATGTCTGGCCCGGTTCAGGCGCCAAACGCGCAAGGGTTTCTTCCGAAACTTGCGCTTTCAGTTCCTCTCCGCCCTCGCCTTCAAAGTAGAAGATGATACTGGTTCCGGCGAATTCCTCGGATAGAAACTCTACCTTGATCGCGTTGCCTTCGGGACGGTTTTCGCTGACGACCATACGGTCCGCCGCGACCACCAGTTCCTGCCCGGGCTTGTCGCCCGGCAGGATGTTGTTGCGGCCAACAAACTCTGCCACGAAGCGCGTGCGCGGCGCGCGAAAAATATCCTGTGGCGCGCCAATTTGTTCGATTTCGCCATGTCCCATGATGACGACACGGTCCGCCATCGAAAAGGCCTCGGATTGGGAATGCGTCACATAGACGAATGTGATCCCCAATTCCTTTTGCAGGCGCGTCAGCACGCCTTGCATGCGAATGACCAAATGGGGGTCGAGGGCGGACAATGGCTCGTCGAGAAGCAACATTTCTGGCTCTGTCACGAGAGAACGGGCCAGTGCAACCCGCTGGCGTTGCCCACCGGACAATTGATCGATGCGTCGGTCCTCGAAGCCTTTGAGGCCAAGCCGGTCCAGCCAGAGAAGGGCGCGTTCCTTGCGTTCGGCCGCAGCTATTCCGCGCATTTTCATGCCGAATTCAACATTTTCACGGACGTTCAGAAAGGGGAATAACGCCAAGGATTGCCAGACCAGCGGTGTGTCCCGTTCGTGGGCTGGAACATCATTCATCACCTTGCCATCAATGCGGATATCTCCGCCCGAGGGCGTTTCAAGGCCCGCAAGCATGCGCAAGGTGGTTGTCTTTCCGCAACCCGACGGCCCCATGATCGCGACGAATTCGCCGCGGGCTATCTCGAGGTTCAGCCCTTTGACGGCTTCATAGGTACCGTAAGACTTGCTGACATTGTGAAAACGAACAAGCGGGTCTGTCATTGGCTGCTCTTTTTGAAGATCATCACCTGCGCCACAATGACGAGCGATATCGAAGTCATGAACACGACGGTTCCGATTGCGTTGATTTGCGGGTCAACATTGCCCTGCAAAATCTCGAGGATCATCACGGGGACGGTCTTGTTCAAGCCCGACACGAACCAAGACACGATGAATTCATCAAAGCTTACGGCTGCGGTCAGGCAATACGCGGAAATGAGGGCCGGAAGGCAAAAAGGCAAAACCACATGCCGCATTGCACTCCATTGCGATGCGCCAAGGTTCCATGCGGCGGCCTCCAGCGCAGGATCCATGCTTTGCAGCCGAAGTCGGCAGATGGCCATGGCGAATGGCGCCCCCATCACAGTATGCGCGATGATGATGCCTACAAGGGTGCCCGACAAGCCCATGCGCCCGAGCCATGCCAGCATGGCCAGTCCCATGATGACCAGAGGGATTGTCGGAGGCAGAAGGGCCAAGGCAAGATAGGCGGATTTGAAGCGAAACCCGTAGCGAAAGTCGGTATAGGCCGTTGCAAACCCCAGTATCGTTGACAAGAAGGCGGCCGCCAATGCGACCACAGCCGAATTGCGAAAGGCGAGCCAGACCTCTGGCCGTGCAAAGGCCGTCTCGTACCAATGCAAAGTGAAATGCCCAAGAGGGAAGGTCGGGAACCTGTCTGAATTAAACGAGAAAATCATCGAGGTGATGATTGGTGCAAAGATGAAGGCGAAGATAGCCACCAGGTATATCTGGAAAAGGATGGAGCTTTTCCGCATCATTTCCGTTTCCTGTAGGCTGCCCCAACCGCAGCAAATGCTACTACGAACAATGTCACGATCATCATGATGGCCACCACTGCTGCCCTTGGCCATTGCTGCCCAGATTTCGTGGTGTCGATGATCAGGATCGACAAAGTCGGTGGCTTGGACCCGCCAAGATAGAAGGGCGCGACGAAATCTCCGAAAGACAGGATGAAGGCAAAGACGGCGCCGATGATCAGGCCCACCTTTGCAGCTGGAACAATGACTCTGAGCAAGGTTTCGCGCGGCGATGCACCAAGGTTCCATGCGGCTTCGATCAGATTTCTGTCAATCGAGGATAGTGAGAACGTCTGCAAGATCACGACCAAGGGCAGGACCAACGTCAGATAGCCCACCAGCGCACCGAAGCCCGAGTTCAGCATTGTGAAGGGGCCGAAACCGGCGTTGCCAAAAAGCGCATTCAAGGGACCGCTTTCTGCAAGCAGCACCTGCCATGCGTAGATACGCACCAAGTACGAGGTGAAAAACGGCACGATCAGACAAAAAATGGCCCAACGGCGTGCTGTGGCGCTCAGGTGAAAGGCCAAACCATAGGACGCCGGAAAGGCAATAAGGCTTGCAAGCACAGCAGTAAGCGAGGCCCGCCACAGAGTGACCCAATAGGCGTCCCAGAAATAGCCCCGCGTCAGCATCCTCTCCCAGTTGGTAAAATTGAAATCGGGCTGCATCCGGTAATTCTGGACAAGCCAGAAGGACATGGCGACCATCAGCAACAACGGACCCACAAAAAACAGACCCTGCCAGACCATTAGCGGGATCCGCCAGACGAAGGGATAAAGGGACAGTTTGCGCATTGATCTTCCAAACGGGAGTCCCCCGGGCGGTGCGGGGGCGTCGTTAGGGGCGTAACAGGCCCCAAACATTCGTCCGGGGCCCTTAGTCTTAGGCAGTCTTATATTCCGACCAGAAGTCGTTCCAATCTTCAAGGTTCTGTTGCCGGGGAATGTCGCGGAAGAAGATGCGACCTTCCTTCAGAAGCTTGACTGGCGACTGATCATGACCTTCGATCAAGCCTGAACGCTCGGCCTCGGCAGGGTTCGCGGCCTGAATGGCTTTCCATCCAGATTTCGTCGGCGACAGCCCCGGATAGGCAGCCATCTGAATCGTCTTCACCTGCCCCTCGGGGGACAGCATGTACTGGATGAACTTGTTCACGATGTCATGCTTGGAGGTGCCTTTCCCGATGGAATAGCTCTCGGTGAACTGAATGCCGCCTTCCTCTGGAATGACTGAGGCAACAGGTGCACCATCCTTTTGCAACACTCCGGTGATCCAGTCGCCAATGCCGGCCATGGCCAGCATCTCACCGTTCTTCAACCCGGAGAACGTGCCACCATAATCGAAATATCCTCCGACTTGGGGCTTCAAGCTGAGTGTCTTTTCCTGAACGGCATCCCAGGCATCTTGCGAGATGTCGAAAGGTGAAGGGTTGCGGTTGCCCAGCAGCAACGCCATCTGTCCGAGATTTGGCAAATGCCAGTCAAAATGGCCCACCTTGCCAGTCAACTTTGGGTTCCAGAAGGCGTTGTAGCTCATGGCTTCGGCCCGGCTGAGAACATCGCTGTTGTAACTCACACCAAGCAGTCCGAAACGGACCATGACCGACCAAAGCTGATCGCCAGTCCAATGTCCGGGGAAGTTCTGGTATTCGGGGAAGAATTCATCAAAAGGATAGAGGCTTGCATCCATTTCTTCGATGTAGCCTGCAGCGTTCAATTGCTGCACGAATTCGGCGTCCGACAGGATCAGGTCGTAAGTCCCCGGCGGGGATTGTGCGATCAGTGCCAGCATGTTGTCGCCGCCGGCATAGTATTTCGGTACAAACTTTACGTTATTGGCAGCCTCGAATTCCGCAACAATATCGGGCTCGGCATGGCCATACCATGCCAGCATGTTTATCTGTGTGGGCTCGGCCGCCCATGCCCGATTGAGCATCGGGGTTGTCAGGGCCAAACCAGCAGCACCGGCCAGCAGCTTCCGGCGTGTCAGGGCAAGAGATGAGTTGGACATGTCGTCTCCTTGTTGGGCGAGGACGCGTTCTTGCGCCCTTTTATTGCAGCGGGCCTTCAAATTCCTGGTTGCCGCCCAGACTAGGGTCACTCTTTTTCATTTGGGAAATTTGGATTTGGTATGAAATCATAAAATATTTTTATCAATGATTTTGCTGACCTGATTTCTGGATTTTTTCAAGCAGGTGATGCGCGAGGCCGTGGCCTGCCTTGCTCAAGGCGGCGTGTTTGTAGAACAAGCCGATCCTAAGTGGCGCCAGTGGCGGAAAGCCTTCATCCGCACGGCCGATCCGCATTCCCGGTAGAAGCGTGGCCGGCGTTAGGGCGGTGGCGCCCAAGCCAGCCTGGATTGCGCTCTGTAATCCCGACACATCCCGAGAGACAAGCACAGTGCGCCAATTTCGCCCTGCAAGCCGCAGGGCGCTGCGCATGCGTTGTGCGTATTCGCAAGGATCGGGATGCCGCAAGATTGGCAGGGGCGCTCTGGGATCAAGGCGAAAGGAATCCTTCACGACCCAGAAAGGTTCAATCGTCGCAGCTTCTACCAGGTATGGCGCATGGTCATCCGGTGCGATGGCCAGACATATGTCCAACTTGTCGGCTGCCAGATTTTCACTCAGATCTTTGGAAAGCTGACTTTCGATTTCTATGCGTACGTCCGGATGTTGAGAGGCGAAGGTCGAAATCGCGCTCAGCAGGAAGGCATGGGAAAAATCGGTTGGGACGCCAATCCGGATCCAGCCTTCGAGTGCGGCTTCGGTGAAATAACCAATGATATCGTCATTCAGGCGCAGCATTTGCCTTGCATAGGGTCCAAGGGCCACGCCTGCGTCAGTGAGTGCGAACTGGCGACTGGTGGTGTTGATGAGTTTTGTCTGCAGTAGATCTTCCAGCCGCCTGATCTGGAGGCTGATAGCCGGTTGCGTGCGGCCGAGTGCTTCGGCGGCTTTCGTGAAGCCACCGAGATCCACGACGGTGACAAAACTGCGCAGCAGATCTGTGGGAACGTTCTTGACCATGATTTCTATTATAAAGTTTTATGGAAACATATTGATAATCAATTTCGAAAATGTTTGTCCACTGGTTACCAATTCCCTGACAAAGGGAGATTTTGTGTGAAACGCACGGATATTGAACAGCTTTTGAAGTCGGACGTTCCTGTGGTAACGCCTGTGATCCATGTTCAGGATGCAGCCCAGGCGCTTAGAAACCTTGATGTTCTTGATGGGCAAGGTTGCCCCGGAGCTTTCCTGATCAATCACGATTTCCCCGTGGCAACGTTCCTGCCGATCCTGCGCGAAATTCGCGCAGTGCGGCCCGAGATGTGGCTGGGGATCAATTTTTTGGCGCAGCCCGGCAACATAGCCTTCCCGATTCTTGGGGAGCTCGCGCGGGAGGGTGCTGACTTCGATGCCTATTGGGCTGATGACGGGTGCATTGACGAGCGGACGACCATTCAGACGGATGCCGATGATATCGCGCGCGTTCGCGCGGAAAGCGGTTGGAAGGGGATGTATATCGGTGGTGTCGCCTTTAAAAAACAGCGCCCGGTCCCGGAAGACAGATATGCGGATAGCGCGCGACTGGCAGTGCCTTACATGGATGTCATTTGTACCTCGGGCATTGCCACCGGACATGAGGCTGACGTGTCCAAGATCGAAACGTTCCGTGCGGCGGTCGGTGACAAGCCTCTGGCGCTTGCTTCAGGTGTCACGCCGGAAAACGTGCATCGCTACGCCCCGCTTGTGGATCTGATCCTTGTGGCTACCGGAATCAATTATGAGGGCGATTTTTACAATATCGACCCTGCGCGTCTGTCCAGATTGCTGGAAAAGACACAGCGCCACTGATGGTCTGGCGTCTGAAACGTCCTGCACTTTATTCGAGAATTCCATGAGAGGGAGAATCCAAATGACCACTGCCAAAGGGCCCCGCGACGATCGCTGGTATCTTTCACTTATGTCACCCAACACCAAAGGGCCCCAGTTTGCCTGGTTGGATCCGACATCAATCTATATCAACTCAGCGGCTTTCGGAGATCTTCTCGACGATCTATGTGCCGAACTTGATCCTGCCGAAATTGACGTGGTGGCCGGGCTTGATGCCATGGGGTTTGTTCTTGGCGCTGCCCTGGGGGCCCGTTTGGGGCGTGGCTTTTTGCCGATCCGCAAAGCCGGAAAGCTTTGTGTTGATACTGATAAGGTAAGTTACGGCAATTATTCCGGGCGCACACAAGACATGGAAATGCGGACTCCAGCTTTTGCCAGTGGCACTAGGGTTCTGCTTGTCGATCAATGGGTTGAAACGGGCGGCACGATGGATGGCGCAATTCGTCTGGTCGAGCGTCAGGGAGGCAAGGTTGCCGGTCTGGTGACAATCGCGATGGAAGTTAACGAAAATACAACAAGGTATCGAGAGAAGTATAAGGTTGCCACTGCTGTCATGCCGAACTCGCGCTGGCAAGTCGAGGCAAATTCGCAAAGGCTGTCAAGCTTTGACAATTACGTGGCAGAACGCACTTTTCCGATGGCAGGGCGCAGCTGATAAACGCAACCAAAGAGGCGGTTCGGTGGCAGTGTCATGTGTGGACGGCTCCGTTTTCGCAAGGGTTAATTTGATCTGATGGCGATCGTTGCGGGGTGCGGTCATGTGTCCGACCTGTTGACGCGGCACATGTGACCGCTGGCCCTGATGAAGTCCGCGTGCCGAGTCCCAATCAGATTACCGAGCTGTAACGCCCAGACAATGCCACGGGGTGTTCCGGCAGCGGTCCCTTTCGATCATCATCACTCATCTTTGCCCTTGCATCTCTTTATGGCACCTTGAGGCGCCGCGTGTATTGCTCTTTCGGTTAGATGGTCAGTGCGGCCTTGTAACTCTCGCCTTTTGCAAGCAACGCCCATGCTGTACGGACGGTCTTGTTGGCGATGGCCACGGTCACGAGCCGGGTAGGTTTGCGTTCCAGCAGGGATCTGACCCAAGCCCCGGTCCGGGTGTCAGTCTCCGCCGCACGTCGTGTGACGGATGTGGCGCCAACGACCAACAATCGGCGAAGGTACCCATTTCCCATCTTGGACACGCGTCCCAATCGCTCCTTGCCACCCGATGAGTTTTGTCGTGGCACCAGCCCGAGCCAGGCCGCAAACTGGCGACCGGACTTGAAGACACTCGGATCGGGAACGCTGGCCGCGAGCGCCGTTGCTGTGATGAGACCGACACCCGGGATCGTCTCGAGACGCTGGCTCGCTTGGCTCTGCCGGTGCCAGGCCATCAGCTGCCGTTCGATCCGCACGATCTCTTCTGTGAGGCTCCTGAGCTGGGCCGCAAGCGACAGCAGTGCGGAGCGGGCAAAACTCGGCAGTTCGATGTTATCCGGATCCTCCAGACGCCCGATGATCTCGACGATTTTGCGGGGCCCTTGAGCCGTGACAATGCCAAACTCCGCGAGATGGGCGCGGATGGCATTCAGGATCATGGTTTTCTGTCGTATGAGCAAATCCCGCGACCGGTGCAGGACCAAGACAGCCTGTTGTTCCGCAGTCTTCACCGGCACAAAGCGCATGTTGGGCCGTGTCACTGCCTCGCAGATTGCTTCGGCATCGGCCGCATCGTTCTTCTGCCGCTTCACATACGGTTTCACATAGGCAGGCGGGATCAAGCGCACGTCATGTCCGAGCGCCGCAACCTCCCGCGCCCAGAAATGCGAGGTTGCGCAGGCTTCCATCCCGATAAGGCAAGGTTCGAGCTTGCCGAGAAAATCGAGCACGGCGTTGCGCCGCAGCTTCTTTTGCAAAACAACAGTGCCATCCGCATCCACTCCGTGCAGTTGGAAAACAGACTTGGCCAGATCGATTCCGAGTGTTGTAATATCCATTGTGGGTGGCTCCCTCTCTCTGTTGGTTCTTAACAGCACCAGCATGGCACATTGCGATGCCGTTCGGGTGGAGCCGTCCACACCATCAGATTAATCTGGCTTTAGCGGGGGATCGAGGTCAGCCACGAGACCGTGCGGTTCTGGTTGAACAGATTAGTCCGATGTTCACTGCCGAGATCCGGCGAAACCGGATCAACCGAATGCGTGCATGGTCGAACTGGCATTGGAATCTGGACGAGGTCTTCGTGGAGATCAACGGTGAGCGGTACTACCTGTGGCGCGCCGTGGACCACGAAGGCGAAGTGCTGGAAAGTTACGTTAACAGGCGCCGGGATCTTAAGGCTGCATTGAAATTCCTCGGGAAACCAATGAAGCGATAGGGTCAGCGGCACGTGCTGGTGGCGGATAAGCTCCGGTCGTACGGAGCGGCTATGAAGGCCGTTGGCAACATCTTGAAGCAGGAAACGGGTCGCTGGTTGAACAATCGGGCGGAGAACTCCCACCTGCCGTTTCGACGACGTGAACGTGCGATGCTCCGCTTTCGACAGATGCGATGTTTGCAGAAATTCGCCGCTGTCCACTCTTCGGTTCACAACCACTTCAACCAGGAACGCCACCTCTACTCGCGCGACAATTTCAAGCTCAACCGCGCCGCCGCCTTGGCCGAGTGGCGCGGCCTCGGCGCGGCATAAGGGGCAGTGTTACTGTCCAAGTTGAGGCTGGTTCGAATTCGTCTGACACCACCTTTTCATCAGATGACCGGAAAGCTGCTGTCAACGGCCACTCATGTCTGGCGCGCGCCGCGGCAACGTCCGCTTTCGCACTGCAACGACCGCCCTTGCCAACACCGGCCACTCGTTTTGACTGCGTCCGATGTCTCAGAAGCGGGACGAAGCAGACTCTGGTTCTTTCCACCTTTCAGTTCACGCATCAGCCCCCGCTTCGACCCGCGCAAGTGGTCCCGGCTCTTCGCGAATGGGAAGGTGGATCAACGCCGCCAACAGGCCCAGCACCACTGCGGCCCACCACATCGGCGTGTAGTCTTGTGCTACGTCATAGATGCGACCTCCAAGCCAGGCACCGACAAAACTGCCGGTTTGGTGACTGAGGAAAACAAGGCCCGCCAAGGTTGAGAGGAACTTCAACCCTTGTGTCTGCGCCACCAGCCCCATCGTCAATGGTACTGTTGAAAGCCAGAGCAGCCCCATAACGGCCGAGAACACCAGAACACTCGCCTCTGTGACCGGCACCAGAATAAACAGCGCAATCACCACGGCGCGCGCGAAGTAAATGCCGCTCAAAACCGCTTTTTTGGAAAGCTTCTGGCCCGACCAACCCGCGAAGAAAGATCCCGCAATGTTGAACAAGCCAATCAATGCCAGCGACCAAGCCCCGATAGATGCTGCAAGGCCAAGGTCCATGAGATAGGCTGGCAAATGGGTCTGGATAAAGGCCACGTGAAACCCGCAAACGAAAAAGCCGAAGAACAAGCACAAATAACTCCGGTCGGTGAAGGCAATCGACACTGCGTGGCCGAAATCACCCGCGCTGGAACCGGTCGCGGTCGGCTTTGCCACGCGCGCGATGAAGATCAGGAAAGGCAGGATGAGTGCGAAACTGCCTCCGATCACGATCAGCGCGGTCGGCCATCCGATCGTGCCAATCATCGTTGTCGCCGTGGGCGCCGCGACAAACATCCCAAGCGAAGCCGCAGCGGTCCCAAGTCCCAAGATGAAACTTCTGCGTTCTGCGCGCACGATCTTGCCCAGGGCGCCGATCACGATCGGAAACGAGGCCGCTCCGGTACCTGCACCGACCAGAATGCCGGTCAGAACAAATAATGTCGGATCGGTCGTCATCCCGCGCAGGGCAAATCCGATACCTGCGCATATTGCGCCAAAGGCAAGAACCCGCGCCGTTCCAAACCTGTCTGCAATCGCCCCGGCGATGGGTTGGGCAAATCCCCAGGTGAGAAGCTGGACTGCGACGGAAAGAGAGAATACCTCGCGACCCCAGCCAAGGTCCTGAGACATGGGCGTCAGAAAAACACCAAACGTGGCGGCAAATCCAAAGCCCAGAAAGGCCACCATGCACCCAGCCAAAATGGCCGCCCGAAGGCCTGGTGTCTGCTCTTCATCTGTCTTCATTTCTGCCCCTGTCTTTGTTTGAAACGTTGTCTGATACGCATCTCGCTGAGATGCCGTCAGACTGGTTCACGTCCCCTCGAACCGGGGCGTTTCCTTAGCCAGAAAAGCCGCGATCCCGGCTGGCCCGTCGTTGGTGCGCATCATGTCGGCGATGGATCGCGTCTCGCGATCCAGCTGGGTTTCCAGGCCATCTGAAAATGCCGTGTCCAGCAGCCTTTTGACGCCGCCAAACGCCTTTGTCGGCCCGGATGCTATTTGCTGTGCCATCGCACAGGCCTCGTCCATCACAGTCTCTGGGGGCACCACCCTGTTGACCAACCCCCAGGACTGAGCCTCGGCAGCCGTCAGGACGCGGTTTGTCAGCATCAGCTCCTTTGCCCGCAGCAAACCGACATGTTTCGCCAGATAGTAGGTCGACGATCCGTCCGGCGTGAGCCCGGAGGACGTATAGGCCGAGACGAACTTGGCCCTTTCCGACGCGATGACATAGTCGCCAGATAATACCATCGAGAACCCGCCGCCGCCCGCGGTTCCGTTCACTGCCATGATGACCGGTGCGTCGATCCGGGCAAGCCGGATCAACCCTGCATGCAGCAGCGTGGCCATTCGGGTCAGATGCGCGGGTTTGTCGGGGGCGGCGTCCATTTCGGCAAGATCGCCGCCGCCGCAAAACATCTTCCCAGTTGCGTTGACGATCACGGCGCGCACGTCTGGGGCCCCGCATCGCACACCTACGTCAAACAACTCTTCGGCCATGCGCGCATTCAACGCGTTGGCGGGGTTGTCCTTGCGATCCAAGGTGATTATCGCGATGCCACCGGCAATTTTGAGGCGAAGTGTTTCATAGTCCATGGATTTGACCTCTGGCAGTTTTCACGGCGCACGCCTTGCGGCTTGTCGTTCCAGTTCAAAGGGTTGGGATAACCTGGCCTCGGCGTCGTGGGCTTCAATCGGTTCGCCACAATCCGGGCAGGTCATTTGTGGTTTGGTGACTTGACCGCAGGTCTTGTGGACGATCTGCAAGGGCGTATCCTCGGCGCTCAACCAGCGATCGCCCCATTGTTTCAGCGCGATGATGACCGTCCACAAATCGCGACCTTTCTCGGTCAGGCGGTATTCATGGCGTGGCGGGCGCTCGGAATAAGGCTCGCGCCGGATCAACCCCTGCGCTTCCAGTTTTTTCAAACGCAGTGACAGAAGGTGGGACGACATGCCCGTGAGGCGTAGGAAATCGTCAAAGCGGCGGGTGCGCAGGAACATTTCCCGCACAATCAGAAGCGTCCATTCGTCGCCCACCTGCGCGACGGCGCGCGCAATGGTACAGGTTTGCGACGGAAGGTCAGAGCGGCTCATGAGGCATCACTTCAATTTTTGAATTGACTAACTTCTAAAGTTGAAGTCTCCTGCTTGTCAATCAAATCCAATCGGGACGCCCATGGCGCTGTCGTATTCGGAACATGTTTGAGGGGAATTGTATGAAAGTCTATTTTGCACCTCAGTCGCGCGCCGTACGAACTGTTTGGCTGTTGGAAGAAATCGGTCTGCCCTATGAACTTGAAAAGTTCCAACTGGGGCAGAAAGAAATGCGTGCCCCTGATTACACAGCGATAAACCCCAACGGACGCGTGCCGACGCTGGTTGATGGCGATGTCACGATCAGCGAGAGCACCGCGATTGCGCAGTATCTGGCGGCCAAACATGCGCCTGAGCTGGCACCCGGTCCCGAGGCCGGAAACTTTGCCGAATACCTGCAATGGCTGCACTATGCCGAGGGCATGATCATGCCGCCGATCAACAACTATGTGGTGGAAACCGTCCTTCTGCCGCCTGAACGCCGCAATGACGAAATCGCGATGCGCGCGCTCAAGCTTTTGAACCGCACGCTCGCGGCGGTCGAGCACCATATGGAAGGGCGGGAGTTCCTGGCTGGCGACTTTACAATTGCGGATACAATCACCGGGCATGCGGTCATTATGGCGCGACGTCTTGGAGCAGATTTTTCCAATCTGCCTAACCTCTCGGCCTATGCCGATCGGCTTGAGGCGAGAGCGGCCTTCCAGGCGGCTGAAACGGCGTAGGGTAACGATATGACCTCAAAACCCATCTGTCTGATCATCGGCGCCGGAGACTATATCGGCGCAGCCATTGCCAAGCGTTTTGCGCGCGGAGGGTTTCACGTCGTGATGGGCCGCCGCCGCGGGGAAAAGCTTGCGCCCTTGATCGCCGAAATCGAAGCGGCAGGCGGTAGCGCACAGGGGTTTACCTGGGACGCGCGCAAGGAAGAGACCGCGACCGAGATGTTCGCAATGGTCGAACAGGACATCGGACCAATAGACATCTGCATCTTCAATGTCGGCGGCAATGTTCGGTTTCCAATTCTGGAAACGACCGAACGCGTCTTTCGCAAGGTCTGGGAAATGTGCGCTTACGGCGCGTTTCTTTCCGGGCGCGAAGCCGCGAAATACATGGTGGAGCGGCAGAAAGGTTCGATCTTCTTCACCGGGGCAACCGCCTCGGTTCGCGGCAGTTCGGGATATGGCGCCTTTGCCTCAGGCAAATTTGCGCTGCGGGGTCTGGCACAGTCGATGGCCCGCGAGTTGGGACCAAAAAACATCCACGTGGCGCATCTTGTCATTGACGCGGGCGTCGACACGGAATTTGTGCGCGACCGGGTGCGACAGGCGGGCAAGAACCCCGACAGCCTGCCGCCCGATACCCTTATGAAGCCGGACAGTATTGCCGAAACCTATTGGAACCTGCATCACCAACGGCGTGATGGCTGGACCCATGAGCTGGATATCCGCCCTTACGCCGAAACATGGTGACAGCTGTGGGCCCATGTGACCCCGCACGCGCCAGCATTCACCCAAGACAACAGAAAGTATCGCGATGCTCGACCAATTGCTGAACGGCGTGTTGCCGGTTTTTGGGATTGGCGCGGTCGGATATCTTCTTGGATTGCGTGGAACTTTCGATTTCAACATGGCAATGGCGTTGAACAAATTTGTGATGTTCGTCGCTATGCCAGCACTGGGATTCTAATTGCTGGCCAATGCCCCGCTGGCAGAATTCAACTTGGCCATGCTGGGCGGCTATTTCGTCACCGAATTACTAATGTATGCCACCGGATTTCTGATTGCCCGGCGTGTTTTCAAAACCGATGTTATGGAGGCCGCTCTTCTGGGATTGGCCATCGCCCTGACCAACCATATCCTGTTCGTTCTGCCGATTGCGATCACCCTGTTTGGTGAAGCCGCCGTTACGCCAATTGTCGCTATCATTTCCATGGATGGCATGTTGATCTTCAGCGGGTCTTTGATCCTTATGGATGTCCTGGCGACCAAGGATGCATCCCTTGGACATACAATCGGTAAGATCGCGCGAAACCCCCCGTTGGTTGCCATGGCGCTTGGGCTGGCGGTCGGATTGCTGGGCCTTTCGGTGCCCACAGGTTTTGATGTCTTCATGGATTTTCTGGGCGGCACGGCCTCGCCGGTGCTGTTGTTCGCCCTCGGCATAATTCTGAGCCAGAAGGCCAGCGGTTCCCGCCCTATGTTGCCGGTGGCCATCACCGGTGTGAAACTGGTGGTTCACCCGGTCTTGGCCTGGGCCATCTTTGCTGGCGTTCTGCACCTCGCGCCCGAGGTGCGCAATCCGGCAATGATGGTGGCTGCGGCGCCCTGCGGGGTCATGGCCTTCATGCTGGCGCTGAACTATGGCGTGCGGGTTGACGCCATCGCCCGTGCCATTCTCTATTCGTCGATAGGGTCGCTGGTAACAGTCACAGTGGCAGCCGCGCTGTAGTAAGACCACCCGGGGGCAAACGCATAAGGAGGTACCATGACAGATAGTTTTTCGGGAGGCTGTGCCTGCGGCGCGATCCGCTATAGCTCTTCCGGCCCTGCACGGTACATGGGCAACTGCCATTGCCGCCATTGTCAGCAGGCAACGGGGGGTGCCTATTTCCCTGCAGTTCTGGTCAAACAAAGCGACTTCAAGATCGAGATGGGTGAACCAACCTGGTTCGAACGCCCTTCCGATCGTGGACACGCAATGCGCCGGGGCTTCTGTGCGACATGCGGGTCGCCTTTGTTCCTGATCAATGGCGCTGGCGAGGGTGCGATCGTGATTTATGCAGGAAGTCTGGACGATCCGAGTTGGTATACCCCAAGTCGTGACATCTTTGTAAAAAGCGCACAGCCTTGGGATGTCATGGATCCGACGCTGCCTAAATCCGATTCTATGTCCTGACAACGACCTACGCCACGAAGGCTTTCCTAGGGTCAGGACCCATTGATCATCTGTTCGCGGCGTGATTCAGCCTCCGCGAGGAGACTGAACGATGAGCAACCTTTTCTGGCTGACCGATGCGCAGATGGCTCGGCTCCAGCCCTTCTTCCCAAAGTGCCATGGTAAGCCGCGCGTTGATGATCGGCGTGTGCTGAGCGGGATAATCTTTATCAATCGCAATGGCTTGCGCTGGTGCGATGCGCCCAAGGAATATGGCCCGCCGAAGACCCTCTACAACTGGTGGAAGAGGTGGAGCGACAAGGGGGTCTTTGCCCGGATCATGACTGGGCTGGCTGCCGAGGCCGCTGTGCCGAGTACGGTGATGATTGACGCGACCTATCTCAAGGCGCACCGCACGGCGACCAGCCTGCGGTCAAAAAAGGGGGGCAAGGCGACCAGCGGGGCCGTCTGATCGGTCGGACGAAGGGCGGCATGAACACCAAGCTGCATGCCGTCACCGACGCTGATGGTCGCCCGATCCGGTTTTTCATGACCGCGGGCCAAGTCAGTGATTACACCGGCGCTGCGGCGCTGCTAAGCAGCTTACCAAAGGCAGAATGGCTGCTGGCCGACCGGGGCTATGATGCTGACTGGTTCAGAGATGCGTTGAAAGACAAGGGGATAAAGCCCTGTATTCCAGGCAGGAAGTCACGCGGCAAGCCCATCAAACACGACAAGCGACGCTACAAACGACGCAACCGGATCGAGATCATGTTCGGTCGGCTCAAGGACTGGCGGCGGGTCGCAACACGATATGATCGCTGCCCCAAGGTCTTCCTCTCCGCCATCGCCCTCGCCGCAACCGTCATGTTCTGGCTATGAAACGAGAACGAGTCCTGACCCTAAGGAAATCAATGAAGCGATACGGAAACCCAGAGTTCATCGTGACCGACAAACTGCGATCTTATGGTGCCGCGATGAAGGTCATCGGCAATGCATCTCGGCAGGAAACAGGCCGCTGGCAGAACAACAGGGCTGAGAACTCTCATCTGCCGTTTCGACGACGGGAGCGCGCGATGCAACGGTTCCGCCGGATGCGAAGTTTGCAAAAATTTGTCGCCGTTCATTCGTCAATACACAACCATTTCAATCAGGAGCGCCACCTTTACTCACGGACCAATTTCAAGCTGAACCGAACCGCTGCTCTGGCTGAGTGGCGCGGTCTATTTGCGGCATAAGAAACAGCCTCACTGTCCTTGCAGAGACTGGTTCGCATTGGTCTGACACCACCCGCCGCCATGAACGCGATGTTCGGCATGTTCAACTGATCACGTCTACGCGATGCCAGCGATCGGGTTCGACACTCAATCGCTGGCTGGTGTGAGCTTGCACCCTTAAAAAGGGCGGGGGGCAGGTGAGATCGGCCAAACAACGCAGCACTTCGAGTGACTTGTGCCTCAACGGATGGATTGGGTAGTAGATCGTCAGCGTCAGCGTCACCGTCAACGACTTGGCAGTCTCGGCGACTACTCCTGAACATCCACCTGCACTGTGTGGTACGTGCCGCCGGGCACCAGAAAGAGCAAGGCCGAAAGTCAGTTCATACCTCTTTGTTCGAGGCCGCAGCGCGCTCGAGCAGTCGCGTCACGATCTCAGCACCTGCGTCCTCCTGGCAGAAATGACCCGCCCGTTCGACGGTATCAAACGTTGCGCCGGGAATTAGGTTGGCCCACTGCTTTCCCCATGCTGGCGGAAAAATCGGGTCATCGGCTCCGAAGATCACATGCACCGGCTTCGACCAGCGCTTCAGGCTGTCGAAGGCCTGCGCCTGGCGCGCAGCGGCACCGGCATCGGGTTCGGCGAAGGGGATGCACCACGGAAACCTTCGGGCCCCTGCCTTTGCCTTGGCGCTGCCTACGTAAGGTGCCTCATATGCGCGCTCCAACGCCACAATATCGTCGACAGGCCGCACACAGGAGCGTCGCACGATTGTCCCGACGGGCAGATCATGACGCATCCACGCGAGCCAGTGCCGGTTAGTTGCCGCCTCTCGCCAAGCCCTTATACCGGGCCCGTAGGTATAGCTATCGTGGTGAAGCCACGTGTTGAGAATGGCCAGGCGCGATATCCGCTCGGGCATCGTCACTGCATTGATTAAGCCGATCGGCCCGCCCCAATCCTGCAGGACCATCGTGATGTTGCGCAGATCCAGTCGCTCGATCAGCTCGGCCAGTCGCTCGATATGGCGATCAATGACATACCAGTTGTCATCGGTTACCTTATCGCTGCGGCCGAAGCCGATATGGTCTGGAGCGATGCAGCGGTATCCTGCGGCCAGCAGGGGCGGGATCATCTTGCGATAGAGATAGCTCCAGGTAGGCTCGCCGTGAATCAGCAGTGCGACCGGTGCGTCTTTTGGCCCCTCATCCACGTAGTGGGTGCGCAGACCATCCCACTGCATATAGCGGGGCTGGTACGGAAAATCAGTCAGTCCCGCAAAGGCGTGATCGGGCGTGCGGTAGATGGGTTCCATTTGCAATTGACTCCTGTTTGAAATTTAGGTCGAACACGGCACCGCCATACCCGGGCGATTTAGTGCAAATGCAGCGTATTAGTCCGGAAGTTTGCCTCCGGCCTTCTTGATAACCCAGTGATTGAACCCATGGGTCAGCAGGACGGCCGGACCAGTTGGATCACCATGTTCATTTGCCACGAGTTTCAGCTCATTGGCCTCCACGATTTCATGTTTGATCGACATTTACTTTTCCTGCCACTGAGTTGAAATCCACCTTTCCCAGCTTGAGCAGAGCTAATTGGCGCGAGTCAGACCCATGGGCATAAAGGATATGCGCTTCATCTCGGTCGTCTCGAACAGGGAAGGGTTGTTCAGATAGCCCAGCATCATCTCTGTTGCATCATCTCCCCAGAAAATCTCACCATTCACAACGAAGGTGGGCACACCGAATGCGCCATCAGCAATCGCGGCTTCGGTGTTGCTGCGCAGGGCATCCTTGACCGCGACGTCTGACATTGCAGCTTCGGGGTCAAAAATGCCCAAAGCGTCAGCGATTGCCTGAACACCTTCAGCGCTATCGGGTTGAACCCCTTGGCCGTAAATCACATCAAACACCGCACGAGCATGTTCGATTTGCCCTCCTGCCGCAATGCAAAGCCTGAGTGCTGGCAGTGGGTTAAACGGATGCAGCGGTGGCATCGCAAACGGTATCCCCAGTTGATCCGCGTTCCACTGAAAGAGTCGATAGACAAAGCGCCGTTTGGGTGGAATTTCCGCAGGGCCCAATTGCCCCCAATGCTTCAGTATCACGCCGAAAACCACCGGGCGCGGCTCTATCACCAGCTCAGAGGGCAGTTTCGAAAACCGGGCGAGTTGAAAATAGGCAAAGGGAGAGAGGAAATCAAAATACCATTTGGCTCTAGTCATATCTTAAGGTCCTTGCTGCTTGAACATCTAGGCTGAGTTGAAAGGGTGCGACCGCAGTCTTGTTAAACCGGGCAGTCATTGCAGTTCCTTGAGCATTGCGGCGCTCATAGCGTTTTTCTGGGGCTTGCCCGAGATCGTCATCGGCAATTCATCCTTCAGCCGAATGTGAAGCGGTACCTTGTAGTGTGCGATCTGCCCTTTACAGAAATCGCGCAGCCCCTCGGGGTCAATCACCGCACCGCTTTTGGGCACAATCCAGGCGCAGATCACTTCACCCAGCTTTTCGTCTGGAATCCCAAATACCTGCGCCTGTGCGACGCCGGGATGCGTATAGAGAAACTCCTCTATCTCTCTTGGATAGACATTCTCTCCCCCTCGAAGGATCATATCCTTTACGCGCCCGGTGATGTTGCAATAGCCGTGCCTGTCGATCACAGCGAGATCGCCCGTATACATCCAGCCATCCTTGATCGTTGCGGCCGTTTTCTCAGCATCCCCCCAGTATCCGGCCATAACGGAATAGCCGCGGGTCAACAGCTCCCCCTGTTCTCCGATGGGAACCGTCTCCCCGGCGGCATTCACCACCTTGCACTCCACATGCGGGTGGATTGTACCAACGGTTGACACCCGTTTTTCAAACGGGGCATCCACCTGGGTTTGAAACGATATCGGAGAGGTTTCCGTCATGCCATAACCGATCGTCACTTCGGTCATGTTCATTTTTTCTATGACAGCCTTCATTACAGGGATCGGGCATGGTGCCCCGGCCATAATACCCGTGCGCAGCGCGGAGAGGTCGAAGGTGTCAAAATCCGGTAGATCAAGCTCAGCAATAAACATGGTTGGCACGCCATAAAGCGCTGTGCATCGCTCATCTGATACTGCCCGCAAGGTTTCGCCTGGATCGAACCCCTCACCGGGGATAACCATTGTGGCCCCTTTGGTCATGCAACCAAGGGCCCCCATGACCATGCCGAATGTATGGTAGAACGGCACCGGAATGCAGAGCCTGTCGGCCTCGCTCAAGTTCATGCGCGACGTGACGAAATTTGCATTGTTCACGATGTTGCGATGGGTCAAGCACGCGCCTTTCGGACTGCCGGTGGTGCCCGAGGTGAACTGGATGTTGATTGGGTCGTTTCGGTCCAGTGTGTTGGTGCGGGCGTCAAGCTCAGCCTGCGGCACGTCGGCCCCCTTTTCCAACGCGGTTTTGAACGGCAACATTCCGCGTGGTGGTGCCTCATCACCAAGTGTGATGATCGTGCGCAGCATAGGCAATTTCGCTGCCTGAAGGGTGCCAGAGGTGGCAGATGAAAGTTCGGGCGCCAGTGTCTCTAACATACTGACATAGTCCGAAGATTTGAACTTTCGCGCTGTCACAAGGACCTTGCAGCCGACCGTATTCAACGCGTACTCAAGCTCATAGGGGCGATAGGCTGGGTTGATGCACACCAAAATCGCCCCGATGCGTGCTGTTGCGAACTGGGTTAGCAGCCATTCCACTCGGTTCGGAGACCAGATGCCCACCCGGTCTCCCTTCTCCACTTCAAGACGCAGCAGGCCCGCCGCCAACCGATCAACCTCGGATGCAAATTCTGACCAGCTCAAGCGGATGCCTTGAGCGGGAAAGATCACCGCCTCCCGCTCAGGATGTATCGCGGCCGTTCTGGCGAACAAATGTGGAATGACCTCTTCGCTCAGCTGTGCGCAGGTGTCGCCGATCACATGAGAAAGACCATGATCCGGGGTGTTCATGAGCGTTTCCTCACCTTTCAATTTCTGCCCTTCTCGGGTCAAAGCGGGGCTATTTGCTGTCACTGCCCAAGTCCTGACCGTCCACGCGGACATAATCGTCGCCAGAACCGAATGTTTCGTCCTCCTTCAGCAATCCCGCGCCCGGAACGAAATTGACCTCAAATCGAATGCCATCGGGATCTTCAAACAGGACATAATAATACCCCGCTGCCCAATCGCGTTCCTCCGGCCCACGAATGATCGTCGCTCCGAGTTTCGCCGCTAATTGGGCCGTCTTATCAACGTCCTCGCGCGACCGCCCGCGTAGACACAGATGATGTAGACCGACGCGATATTGCTGGAAACGCTCGCCCTCGAACTCTGGATCACATCTGCGCACGCCAATCGCCGTCCGGGCGCCCACATGATAGCAAAAGTCCGGCCCGTCATTGACACAGATCATGCCGAACTGCGGCAGCAGGTCGGAATAGAACGCACGCGCCTTGTCAAACTGACTGACCGTCAGGATCACATGCGCCATACCGTTGATGCCGATTTCTGGTTGCGTCTTGTTCATCTCATTCTCCGTTTCACTCTCGACTGCCCCTCTTTCCGGTCAGATTGTTGTCATTGCACTGCCAAGGGATTTCACTGCATCTGCGCGCCCTGGTGTTGGCGGAATGTTCAGCCCGCGTTCGCAGGCAGGCCGGGCGCGGAGTTGGTCCATCCAGCGTTCAAGATGTAACAGTCCGTTGGTCGGCACCCGCGCCCAGCGATGACTGCGGATCCATGACCAGTTCGAAATATCGGCAATTGAAAACTCTCCGGCGAGCCACTCCCGATCTGCCAGCTGGGTATCAAGCACCGCAAAAAGCCTTCGAGTTTCATTGTGATAACGTTTTCGCGCGGCGGGCACATCTTCGGGGAAATAACGTTCAAAGGCGACGGCTTGGCCCTGCATCGGGCCAATCCCGCTGGCCTGAAACATCAGCCACTGCATAACATTGTGCCGCGCAGCGCCTTCCTTTGGCAGCAGCTTGCCGGTTTTCTCGGCCAGATAGAACAGAATGGCATTTGAGTCGAAGACAACCAGATCGTCTGCTTCGTGATCAACGATCACAGGAATTCGACCATTGGGGTTCATCGCCACGAAAGAAGGCTTGCGTTGATCCCCTGCCGCAAGGTCGATGTAATTGACGGTGTAGGGTAGGTCTAATTCCTCAAGTGCCATCGCCGCCTTCCAGCCATTAGGAGTGGGAGAGGTGTAGAGATCGATCATATCAACGTGTTCCTTTTCTTTCTTTCCCTTAAATTATGCTGCTCTATTTCCCAGCATTCTCGAGGAAGAGAGTGTAGCGAAGTTTGACCATGTGAAAACGCGTGCAATTGCACGCTGGCCATGCAAGATTGCATGTATGAATGCTGCATGGGATGATCTAAGAACGGTGTTGATGGTGGTACGCCACCGCACGTTGGCGCGGGCCGCTGAGGCTATGGGGGTCAACTATACAACCGTGGCCCGCCGTGTCAGGCGCGCAGAAGAGGCGATGAATGTCTCGCTCTTCGAACGGTTGGCGGACGGCTATCGACCCACACAAGCCGCTCTTCTTGTTGCGGACCAAGCCATTCAGATGGAGAAAGCCGAGCACGACATGATGCGCAGGATGCTGGGCGCCGAGCGGGAATTGTCCGGCGTGCTGACAATTACAGCCCCGCATATGCTGGTGTCCAATTTCCTGGTGCCGGTGTTTGACCAGTTCTCCAAAGCGCATCCCTTGATAGATCTACGCATCCTCGCAACCTGTGATGTGCTGGATCTATCGCGGCTAGAAGCGGACCTCGCCATTCGGATCAGCCGAAATCCGGGCGACACGTTTAAAGGCTTGCGTCTGTTGGAACCTCAGGCGGCTAGCTATGCCAGTCAAGACGTTGCTGATCGCATCACCGCTGATCCCACGACAATGATCGACTGGATTGTTCACGACGCCTATCCGCGCGTTCCCAATGCTATTTCAGCCCAGTATCCCAACAACCGGGTACGTTTTCGTTTCGATGACATGCTGGCTATGGTTGGAGCAGCACAGGCCGGAATGGGTGTGGTCCCATTGCCGATGTTCCTTGGCAGTGCCGCGACCGGGCTGATGCAGATTCCGGTTCTGCCTCCCCAATCCTTTGCTGACATTTGGGTTATCGGTCATCCCGATGTGTGGTCCTTACCAAAGCTAACCGCATTTCGCGAGATTCTGACCAAATATTGCAAGCAACACAGGCATCAGTTCATGGCATGATGGCACTGTCAAAGAAAACCAGCTTGAGACGGGCAGGGCGCTTGCATAGCCTCGCCGGATGACAAAACGCAGTCCATTTCGGTATTTCAAAACCAGCCCTGAGATCATCCGCCTGGCGGTCATGCTGTACGTGCGGTTCCCGCTTTCGCTTCGGAACGTCGAAGACTTGCTCCATGAGCGTGGAGTCGACGTGAGTCACGAGACCGTCCGTTTCTGGTGGCAGCGGTTCGGCCCGATGTTCGGTGCTGCGATCCGGCGGAACAGCGTCAGTCAGATGCCCGCCTATTCGAACTGGCGATGGCACTTAGACGAGGGTTCTTTGAAGAAAAACGGCGAGATGTACTATCTGTGGCGGGCCGTCGACCACTTGCGTGGGCGCACTCCAACCCATCTCTTAGTCGCCGGTCAGGTCTGACACTTTCGTGCTGGAAAGCTCGTTCAGCGCCTCATAGACCGCGCGCCGGATGACCTCGGACGCTTCCCCGGCGTTAAGACCGACGACCAGCGGCGCGCACTTGTGAGGCACGGCCAGCAGCTTTGCGCGGACCCGCGCGAATGCGCCGACCACGGCGGCATCAACGACTGTCCGCTCTAGCAACCGCCCCGCCGCCTTCTCTGCCGCCATTTCTGCCAACCGGGCTTCTGCGGCCATCTTGCGCCGCCGCGCCTCCTCGATCGACTGACCGTCATCAAGCCCGCTGCCATCGGTCAGCAGCGGCGCAACATCGGCCAGGTGCCAGGCAGGCTTGCCCTTGATCTCGCCCGCCGCCGCGATGCCGTCGATCCGGCGCGCAACGGCCCTGCGGTCCATTTCAAATTCAACGGACAATGCCGAAAGGGACCAAAGTTTGCGTGTCATGCTCATGTCGTCGTTCCTCTGTGTTGTGGTGGCCCCATCGGAGTTTCTGTGGCTAGAAAGGGATCGCGCTTGCCGACCCTCATAGTGTTTTGGCCTTGGAAGGACCCGCGACCCCTTGGTCATTGCCAGTAATCGGGGTCATGCAGATCATCCGTGTCGGGCTGATCTGGCCGTTTAGGTGTAACCCCGTAACCTTCTTTTTTTTCAATGGGTTATCAGGATTAGCAGGTGTAACCTTTGGCTCAAGGTTACACTTTGAAAACTCGCTAAACTGTTGATTTTGTTGAAAGGTTACGGGGTTACACTTCTGCGACACATAACGGGCGGCGGCGGCCTCTACATCGCTGCGCAGGTAGACGCGCGCTGACGATCCGTTCACTTTCAAGACCCGCACCCTGACGCCAAATGGCTTCATCTGCTTGGCAACCGACTGCGAGTTGATTGGTTTGCCGTGACGCCAGTCAGCCCAGGGGCGTTCCTCCATCACCATCAGGTCGCCCACGATTTCGGAGGTTGAGATCCGATCTGCCCTGCGGCTGGCGAAGAGTTCCGCGATATCGCGCAACATCATGATGCCTGCCGGTTCGGCGTCCTCGTCCTCGGCCATTGCCTGCGCGGCATAGGCGGCGGCAAGACGATCTGGCCAGGGTTCACCCAGAGCGGCGGCGATGCGCCACAGCGGGGTGAAGTTGTCCTGCATCCTGTCATTGCCGCAGACTGGCGGCTCAATCTCCATCGCCCCTAATGTGACGGCGTTATCGGCAGCCCAGCGGGCAATCTGACGGCGGACACGCAGAAGCTGACCGTGCAGATCGTAAGGCAGGCGCGTGACTGTCTCGCTCGGAAGCTTGCGGCGCAGGCTGATAATGACACTTCGGCTCATGAGCGTGTCGCGCTGACTGCCGATCCCGGAAATCGCCATCGGGCACCAGGTCGAGAAGGCAGTTGGCAGGTGTTCGCCGTTCACTTCGGAAACTCGGATCACGCGGGCGGTGCGGCGCGTGTGGCCGCTGTTCAGGACGCCTGCCAGTTCCTCGTTTTGCTTCATCCATGTGTCGGCTTCGTCCAGCAGCAGCGTTGGCTGCCAAGCCTCTATCGCTCGGAAGATTGCCGCCGGACTGGCATTCGAAACGATGAAGCCCCGATGCGCCATTGCATCGATTGTCTCCAACAGCGTTGACTTGCCGCAAGCCTTGGTCGGTGACATGATCAGAAGGCGCGGCCACAAGCGCCAGGTATCCATGAGATACGAACCGATGATCCAAAGGGCGGCGCAGTCCGCATCACCCGCTGCACCAAAGACAACGTGCGCTTTAAGTCGGTCGCGGATTTCCTCGGCCAACGATGCGCCGTCAACCGGATGGGGCCATATCTCGATCGTCTCAATGGCCGTTGCTGCGTCTTGATCCGCATCATCGCCGGTATCGCGGGGGCGGACCTTGCTCACCTCGGCATCAAGCGTGGATGCGCGCCAGCGCAGACGCCGCGCAACGGCCTTGCGTTCGGTTTCATATTCGGCAGTGGTCAAACCTGCCAGACGCTTAATCTCGGCCTGCGCATCTGCGGTGGTCACATCGGGTGCGCCCGGAAGATCGCCCCATTCATTGCTTGCATCCATTACGCAGCCCTCCCTTGCACATGGCGCAGGAAGGCGGCGCGCTCGGTTTCGGTGAAGCTGCGCCACAAGTCCTTGAACAGACGCTTTCGCATCTGTTTGCCAAGGGACCGCTGGCCCAGTTTCTGCATCGCCGTCGCAGCATATGCTTCCAGTTCTGCCGGGTGGGCGATATCCCCCCAGAAAGCAGCATCGGCGCGGATATCACCCCAAGGATCCAAACTCGGCATTCCGGCGGCGACTTCGTCCAGAACGGCAACGCAGATCTGCGCGGCGTCCTGCGGGTCCAGATCGGTCAGCGCCATAACAGCGGCTTCACGCTTCATCTGGTAATATTGGGCGGCTGTGGTCGGGAAGGTGTTGCTGTGATACGTCATCAGCTTGCCCCCGAGATCAGGGCGGCAATTGCCTGTGCCTGGCTTTCGGTCAGCCCGTGAAGGCGCATCAGAAGCTTGATTTGAAGGTTTCTCACTTGCGGCCCTCCATCGCTTTGCCGATCTCGGTCAGCAGGCGGTGCGCGTGGCCCCAGTCGCGGCAATGGATCATGAAACCGTCATCGCGGCGCTCGTTGCGCCAGATGATAACGTCGATACCACCCGTTACCGGATCGGCCTTGTGATAGTCGATAGGATAGCCCGCGATTTGACTTGGGCGAAGAAGTTTAATCTTCATCTGGTCACCCCCAAGATTAAGAAACCAGAGGCATGTTCCCTCCAGTCAGGAAGGCTATGAGGTGTTTGCATATAATCGATTTGTAGCCTGTTCATAGCGGGCCGCCTTCCTGTTTGGGAAAAGGCATGAAAAGGGTAGCCGCCGCCGTCGCAGAGCGGTTTCCCTGGCGCAGGTCCTGCGCCACATTTTTTCGGTTCAAGTGCCTAGGCCGCGCTGCGGTCAGTTTGGCGACTGTCCAGCCAAACTGCTATGTCGGCTTTTCGCCAGCCTACCGCGCGCTTGCCAAGTCTAACGGGGCGGGGAAACTCTCCAACTGCCATCATGGCGTAAATGGTTGAGCGAGAAAGCCCTGTCAGGCGTTCGATTTCTGGTCTGCGATATACTTCTTGAAGCAAGAGATGCCCTCGTATGCTATGGTATACCGAGGCAAAGGGGCTTTGCTTTCGGCAACATGAGCGTTAAAAGGGTCTTTGGAAGGCCTCGAAACTTTCCAAGACCAGCCCCGTGGCGACCGTGCAAAAGCCGCTGCGGGGCAACTTCCGGTAACGCATTCCGGCAAGTTCTTTTCTAGTCTAATAAATGTTTGAGGGATGTTTAACGCTTTTCTTAGGCGCTCGTTTTTTTTCTTCCGAGAAACTCTTGCCAAGCTGCCATCATGTCCCGCCGCCGTTCCATCAGATCCGAGCGCTGATAGGCCCGTTCAACATCAGTTCCGATGAAATGCGCCAGCGCAAGTTCGGCCATGTCGCGCGGAAAGCCCTGTTCTGCTGCCCATTGCCGGAAGGTCGAGCGCAGCCCGTGCGGCACGGCTGGGCGTTTGTTCTGGGGGTCGAGAAACCCCGCGCGGCCCGCCTTTACTTCGGCTTCCTGCATGCGCCGCATGACAGCGGAAAGGGTCATGTCGGACAGTTGCCCGCCTTTAAGGGCGTGAAAGACATAGGGCGAATCCTTGCGCCGGGGCAGGGCTTTCAAGAGCGTCACGGCTTCGGGCGTGAGCGGCACGCGATGCGTGCGGCCAGCTTTCATGCGGGAAGCGGGAATGGTCCATGTCGCAGTTGTCGCAAGTGTCGCAACCCCTTCCGGCCCGAAGTCGATTTCATCCCACGTCATGCCGCGCACTTCGCCCGAGCGGGAAGCGGTCATGGTGAGGAATTCCAGCGCGCGCGCGGCCATTCCCTCCCGCTGGCTAAGTTCTGTCCACCAGCGCCGCACGTCGCCCAGTGCCAAGGCCGGTTGATTTTCAGACTTCGCCACCTTGGCGGCCTTCGGCAAGAGTTCGGATAGGTTGCCTTTCCAGCGCGCCGGGTTGTCGCCTGTCCGGTGCCCTGCCACGGTTGCCCATGACAGCACGTTTTCAATGCGCCCGCGAAGGCGTGATGCCGTTTCGGTTTTCGTCTGCCAGATCGGTTCCAACACTTTAAGGATGTGCTGCACCGTGATTTCTGAAACCAGCTTCGGCCCTAGCACCGGGCACGCGTAGGTGTCGAGCGTCGCGCGCCATTGTTTTTTGTGCTTTTCGTTCCTGAATTCATCCAGCTTCGCGGCCAGGTATAGGTCCATGGCAGCTACAAAGGTCAGGCCCGAGCGGGCTTCGCGCCGTTCCTGCAACGGGTCACCGCCCAGCATGGCCTTGCCCCGGTTTTCCAATGCCATCTGGCGCGCGGTTGCAAGCGAGACAGCCGGGGGGCTTCCAAGCCCGAGTTCGCACCGCTTGCCGCGAATGGTGATGCGCTGCACCCATTGCTTAGAGCCGTTCGATTGCACGCGCAGGAACAGGCCTTGCCCGTCAAAATACTTGCCTGGTTCGGTCACGGTTTCCACAAAGCGGGGTGACAATGCCTTTTGCGGTTTCCTGATGCCCTTGGTAGCCATTTGAATATCCCCCAGCTTGTCCCCCACTTGAGCGTGGATTGCTAGGGAATATGCCGGAACGTATTAGACAGTGGAAGGGGGTAATTGCTTGATAAATGTCTGATAAATTTAACATTATGGGAAAGTCTCGGAATATCTTGGAAAAGCCCTATGGCGGTTCCCCAGTCCGCCACTTACCCCCTTCAGGCCATTTTCTTTGTGTCGTTTGCGTCTCGCTTCGGGGGCTGACGGCGCCGGATCAGGCTGCAAAATCCTTGAATTTCTGCTGTGATCCGGGCCTTTGCCGATGCGCCATGGCCCGTCGGCATATTGATGCCGCGCGGCGCTTGCAGGGGTGTGCTTGAAACAGAAAGGTCAGGCTGGCTGATGTGCCACCCTGACCTTGAAACTTGCCCGCGCAGGCTGGCCGCAGGACCATGCCTTTTGGGGCCGACCGTGATCAGGCGGCGGCCATGGCCATGTCCAGCAGCGCCTTGATCTCGCGTTTGGATGTGCCGGCCACGATGCGGCCCAGTTCCTCGCGCCCCTTCAGGGCGACAAGGGTCGAGCGGCGCGGGATTTTCAACGATTTCGACAACTCGCCTTTGCCGTATTTGTCCCAGTCGACGACGAAGAAGACGATGTTTTCCAGGTATGCCGGGTTTTCAGCCTTGAGATCGGCCAGGACCCGTTCCTGCGCGGCGCATGTCGAACACCAGCTGGCCCAGAAGTCCAGCAGGACGATCTTGCCGGCGTCCATGGCCGCTTCGGCGGCACCGGGTGTGTATTGCAGCGGCTCTGCGGCATGCAGCGCGTAAGGCGTCAGGGATGCGGCTGCGGACAGGACAAGAAAGTCACGACGTTTCATGGGGATCTCCATTTTGAGGGTCAGATGATGACGGACAGATCGATCAGCCAGGCCGGCAGGGTATCGATCAGCCAGCTTTCGATGATGTGATTGAGGCCGAACCAGATCGCTGCACCCACCACGACGAAGGTGACACCCATGACCGGTTTTGCGCGTTCGGCGATCGCCCGCAAGGCGACCTGCCTGCGGCGGATCGTGGATTGTGCACCATAGGCCAGCGTGATGATCAGGGTGGATACGCCGAATGCGAAGGCCGTCATGATCGCCCCGGCCCATCCAAGGCTTTCGCCAGTCGAGGCGAGTGCAATGGCGGCGCCAAGCGTGGGGCCGATACAGGGGCTCCAGACGGCGCCAAGCAGTGCGCCGGACAGGAACTGTCCCCAAAGGCCGCTGTCCGTGGTCTGGTCGATCTGGGCGTCGGCGCGTGCGGCAAGGCCTGCGGTCGCGGCCGAGAATTGGCCTGACAGGGCCGGAACCAGCATCACGAGGCCGAAGAACACCATCAGCAGGGCAGCGGTGCGCGCGACCGTATCGGCATCCAGCCCAAGCGCGGGACCCAGCGAGGTGATGCCCAGCCCAAGGGCCACGAAGGACAGGCTCAGCCCGCCAGCCAGGGCAAGTGGCGCTCTTTTGTCGCGATGCAGACTCGAGGCCAGTACGATCGGCAGGATCGGCAGCACGCAAGGATTGATAAGGGTCAGTATCCCGGCAAGATAGGCGAAGACAAACTCCAAGATCAGACCCTTCCGTGCATAGGGACAGGCGCCGGGAACGCAGCGCCATCGACGCATTCACATTGCGCGCCCATGATTTCGTTGTAAGCCTTTTCGGACAGATTAGGGGTTCGTTACAGCCTCACGAAGTGGTGATGTGTTTCGGGTGTCCGGGCGTTGCGTATTTTTTTCGCAAGCCGCGTAATAAACCGGCCGGGCATGCGAATTGAAAGGTGAAAATGGAAAGACAGTCAGACGATTGGGAGCAGTTGCTGGCAGCTGCGAATGCTGGTGACGGCCGTGCCTACACACGGTTTCTCCATGCTGTCTCTCCGGTTTTACGAGGGGTTATCAGGGCCAAGAGTGGTGGATTGGGCGAAGCCAGCTGCGAAGATGTGATGCAAGAGGTCCTGCTTGCCATCCACCTCAAGCGGCACACCTGGCAGGTGGGTTCACCGGTGCGGCCATGGCTCTATGCAATCACCCGTTACAAGGTGATCGACGCCTTCAGGGCGCGGGGACGCAGGATCGACCTGCCGATAGAAGATTTTGTCGACAGTCTGGCGGCCGATCCCGGCCCGGATCCGACAGAGGCGGCCGATATGGCCAAGATGATAGGGATGCTTGGAGGACGATCCGCCGAGATTGTCCGGAAGATCGGGATGGAGGGGGCGAGTTTTGCCGAAACAGGCAAGGCCCTTGATATGACCGAAGGCGCGGTGCGGGTTGCCTTGCACCGGGCTTTGAAAAACCTGGCCGCGCTCAGGGAAAGGCATGTGAAATGAAGACCGAAGATCTGATCCGCGCGCTTGCCGCCGATACGCAAGACACCCGCCCGATGGCGGCCCGGATGTTGACGGCCTTGGTGCCGGCTTTGCTGGTTTCGCTTGCGGCGCTCTGGCTAGTGCTGGGTTTTCGCGCGGATCTGGGCAAGTCCTTGCTCATCACGGATTCGATCATGCGGTTTGTCCTGACAGGGGCCGTGGGGTTGTTGGGCGCGCGCATCGCCCTGGTATTGGCCCGGCCCGAGGGTCGGGACGAGGTGCGGCTTTGGCCTCTTGTTGCGGTGGCGATTGCTGCCTTCGCCGTGCTGGTGTGGGCCTTTGTCACGACGCCGCCGGAAGGTGTTCAGATGAAGCTGGTCGGCAAGACGCTGACGACTTGCATGATCACGATTCCGCTTTTGTCCATCCTGCCGGTCACAGCGATCATGTGGGTGCTGCGCCAGGGTGCGACGACTGCGCCGATGCTGGCCGGTTTAGTGGCCGGGCTTGGCGGTGGTGGGCTGTCTGCCGCGATCTATGCGCTGCATTGCACCGAGGACAGTCCGCTTTTCTACGTGCCCTGGTACGGGTTGGCGATCGCGGGCGTCACGCTGGTCAGCACCATGATCGGGGCGCGGCTGTTGCGTTGGTAGATTGGGGCGCAGATCCGTCGAGTTGACGGAGCTGTTTTGTGTGTGTGCGGTAGACGGTGCGCTGTTGGACGAGTGTGGCCCTGATAAGGGAAAGGCCGGTGCGCAAGCCCGGCCTTTTTCGTTTTCATTCCGACCCTTCGAACCAGTCCAGCAGCATGTCGGCCCAGCCGGGTGGAACCAGGTGACCGCCGGGGTGCAGGGCAAAATCAAGCCGCGCACCGGGCAGGCAATCTGTCCAGCTGCGGATCTGGAATTCCGCCCTGACGGCGAAACCATCTGGCGGCAAAGCGGTGCAACCGTTTGCCCTGCGCCAGCTCTGCAGCGCCTCGAACACGTCACCCTGGACAAAGCCGGTCCGTATCTCGCGGCCTTCGAGGGGCACGGTCTGATCGTTCCAGCCATGGGTGTGCAGCAGGCGGACCGGCCCCTGACAGCCGTCGGGATGGGGGCGCCAGAAACTGCCGGCAACTGGCGCATAGGCTGCAAACTGTGCGGGATCGGCGCAGGCCAGATAGCTGACCATCGAGCCGCCGATCGAGAACCCCGCAAGGACCATCCGGTCGCGGGTCAGGTCGAAGCGGCGGCTGGCGTCACTTGCGACCGCCTGGATGAAGGCGGCTTCGTTTCGGGTCGCGGGGCGCTGTGGGTGGAAATCCCAGCTGCGGCCGGTCTGGCCGGGTCTTGGCTGACCATCCGGCGCGATCACGGCATAGCCACGGGCCAGCAGCGCCTCGACCATGGCGGTGTTGCGCAGCGCGCCTTCGCCTGATCCGCCAAAGCCATGCAGGAACACGACGGCGGGAAAGGGCGATGCCCCGTCCGGCAGGGCGACGTGATAGCCGCCGTCAGGCAATGCGCAGGGCAGGGGGTCTTCGCCGCAGGCGGCGCTGGCTTCCGTCGCAACCAGACCCAAGGCCGCAACAAGCGCCAGAACGGTGGTTTGGCTGGTTGGTGTTTCCTGCGGTCCCTGTGGCGTAGTCACGATGCCTTCACCCACCGGTTCATCCAGACTTCGGCGGCGCGCCGGCCACTGCGCCACAGTTCGGCGCGCAATTCGGCATGACGCGGTTCGCCCTTCACGGTGAAATCCAGCCGCAGGCCACCCGTGCCCGGATTGCGCTGCAGAATGGGGGAGGCGACCCTGCCGGCGCTGGTGGTCACGCGCACCTCGATACGGGCAGGATCATCGCCAAGGGCGGGGTGTGGCGCATAGTCGATGGCAAACAGCCGTCCATCCTCGAAGACGCGGGTCCCGGCAGAGGTTGCGATGACCGGGGCGACAGCCCCCTCGGCCGGTGCCTTGTCCCCCCAGTAGAGGCGGTAATCGAAGCGGTGTTCGCGCCCTGCCTGAAGGGGGCTGGCCGGTTTCCAGAAGGTCACGATATTGTCGTTGACCTCCTTGTCGGTAGGAATTTCGATCAGGACGACCGCACCCGGCCCCCAATCCCCCAGCGGTTCCACCCAAAGCGAGGGGCGACGATCATAGCGCGCCTGCAGGTCGTTGAAATCGCCAAGCGCGCGGGCGCGCTGCATCAGGCCGAAGCCAAGCGGCCCGTTGTCCAAGAATTCGCTGACTTCGACCTTTCCGGGATTGTTCAGCGGTCGCCAGAGCGTCTCGCCCGCGCCATTCATCATCAAAAGCCCGTCGCTGTCATGCACCCGCCTGCGGAAATCGTCGAAACGGGACCGGTCGATCCCGTTGAACAGGAACATCGAGGTGCCCGGCGCGATACCGACATCGGTCAGATCGACACGGGGGAACAATCGCGCGCTGACGGTCATTTCCGTGGTGGCGCCCTTCGTGATCGCAAAGGTATAGGCCCCCGCCACCGATGGGCTGTCCAGCAGGGCATGGACGGTCACCGTCGGCGCATCCGGTTCGGCCGCCTCGATCCAGAATTCGCGAAAGACGGGGAATTCCTCAAGGGTGCGGCCGGCCGTGTGCAGGGCAAGGCCGCGTGCCGAAATCCCGTAGCCATTGTCCTTGCCGATGGCGCGGAAATAGCTGGCGCCCTGAAACACGACATATTCCTGGAAACGATCCCTGGCCTGCAACTCGCCCAGCAGGCGGAACCCGGCAAAGCCGGTCCCGTCGCCGGGCAACGAGGGGAAGCGATCGGTTGTGGCGAATGCACCCAGATCAAAGCCTATCTGCTGCGATTGCCCCTGTTCGACGGCGTTGATCCTGATCTTGTGGGCAAAGAAAAGCCCCGCGACGAAGAACTCGGCCCTCACGGCGCCTTGCGTCTCGCGAAACAGGGCGCGGCGACCGTCGAACCAGATTTCGCGCAGCATGTCATAGGACAGATCGCGCCATTCCCGGCTGATCGCCGGTGGCGGCGCATAGGGCGCCGCGGCAAGCGACCGGGCCAGATCCGCGACACTGTCCGCGCTGAAGGGGATGGCCGGGCCAAGCTGCAACCCCGTTGCCGCCTCGCCGCTGCGGACACCTGCAGGCAGCAGCCCCGCCGCCGTCAGCGCCCCGATCAGGCCAAGCATCTGGCGTCGTGACGGGTGGCTCATGGGCGCAGGCCCATGGGGGGCGGCGTGTCGGTGACAGTCGTGGCGCGGGGGCTGGCTGTCTTCCAGGGCTTTGCCTTGAAGAAGGCGGTCATGTGGGCGACGGCGATGATCACCGCGAAACCGGCAAGGTTGACGGCCATGGCCGCCAACGGGCCATGGTCCGTCAGGCTGAGGACCGCGCCAAACACACGTGCCAGCACCATCGAGGTGGCAAAGACTGCCAGAGATTGCTGGCCCACGCGCGAAATCAGGCCGATGACTGTACCGGCCCAGCCTTCGCGCTGCAGATGCGCCCCGGCAGGGCCCGCCGCAGCCCAGGCCAGATAGGCCAGGGCTAGGAAATGGACGAACCGCAGGATGCCGAAATCCGTCTTGTCGAACAGAAAGCTCCAGGTGCTGCGCCAGTCTTGGACGAATTCGGACATGCCTATGATCTTGTACCAAGCGAAAGGAATTGAAAGGATTACGATCCCCAAGGCCAGCCAGATCAGATCGCGCCGCACCGGTGGCGCGGGCAGCCAGCCGGACATCAGGGCAAAACCCGCAAAGAACACCAGTTGCCAGGCAAAGGGATTGAAGAACCATTCCCGGTCCGAGGGGCGCGAAAACCACAGCTCGGCCGGCAGGTTCAGCCCCGCGCCCGCCGCCATCCACAGCGCCACGCTGGCCAGGATCGCAAGCCGCACATCGACCCGCGCCAGTGCCATCATCACCGGAATGAGGACAAGGATGACGATGTACATCGGCAGGATGTCGAAATAGTTCGGCACATAGGTCAGGGTCATCAGGCCGATCAGGTTCGCGCCGGTGTTGTTGACGAAAGGATAAAGGTTCAGCCGCCCGACCTCATCCCTGGGAAAGACGCCCGAGGCGTTCAGCAGCAGCATCAGCAGAAGCGTGACGAAAAAGACGCCCAGATGCACCCAGTAGACCTGCCAGACGCGATGGGCGATCTGCAAGGTGCCCATGAGCCACCCGGCTCGCCGGAAGACGACGCCGAACGCCAGCGCCGAGGCCATGCCAGAGCAGAAGACGAACATTTCCGTGGCGTCGGAAAAGCCGAAGCGCGCCGGGATCCAAAGGGTCCATGGGTTTTCGGTGATGTGCGCGATCAGGATGATGAACATCCCGATGCCGCGAAAGAAATCAAGGCGCGGATCGCGCTGCTTTGGTCTTGCGGTCATGTCACACGGCCTGCGCGCGTGCCGATTCAATCAGCGACATGCGGGCGGTCGCATAGCCATCCAGCGTATCGTTGCGTCGCCGTGTCCTGTCGCGCAGCAGGTTTTCGGCGGCCTGCAGATATCCCCCGCGCAAGGCGGCCTCGATGGTGATGCGCTCGAATATGTCGCGCTGGGCATGGCTGCCGCCGATGGATTGCAGATCGGCGCGACCGACATTCAGATGCAGCCATGCCGATGAATACTCGCCGCTGGCAAAGGCGTGCAGCCCCTTGGCGATCTGCAGGCCGGGATTGGCGATGATGCCCTGTGCCTCGTTCGTGGCGGCGTTGCCGCGGGCGTTCTGCATTCGCGCGATGAAGCCCGCCGCGGCCTGATCCCTTTCGCCGCCGCAAAGGGCCAGCATGTAGTGCAGGTCGGCAAAGGCCAGGCATCCATCGGTGGCGCGGGTCTCGGCCAGTTCCGCCAGTTCTTCCCAGCGGTCCCCGACATCCACCCCCTCCAGTTCCAGTCGCGACAGAAGCGATGCGGCATTCGAGATGTCGCGGTAATCGTCGGTCTTTTCGGCCCGGATATCGGCATCATAAAGCGCCAGGGCGATATCGTATTCGCCGAGGTCCAGATGCATCAGGGCACGGTGCCACCAGACGTGGAAGCGGAAGTTGTTGCAATGCGCCCATGACGCCTCGCGCCCGCTCAGCCAGTCAAGGCCCGCCCGCGCCTGGCCCGTCATGTCAAAGACATGGGCCACGGCATGCAGGCCCCATGCATCATCCGGCGACAGGGCAACCCCTTCGCGGCCGGTGCGTTCGGCACGGGCATATTCCCCGGTTTCTTCCAGCGTGAAGGCGTAGCAGCCCAGCAGATAGCCCCGCGCGGGATGATCGTCCCAAGCCTCCATCACCCCTTCGACCGAGGCGCGCATCTCGCGGGGGCGGCCCATCACGAAATGGATGGCCTGTATCATCTTCATCGTCAGGGCATCCTGCGGATGCAGGTTCAGCGAGGTCTGCAGCCGGGCCGCCGCTTTTGTGGGCAAGCCGTCCAGCCAATCGCCAAGGGCATGGACGAAAGCCGTCTCGCGCGGGGTCGCGGGCGCACCCGCCAAGGCCGCGGCATGGGCTTGCCGCGCCACGGCGACCATTTCGGACCGGCCCAGCAACAGGCAGGACATGCCCCTGACCGCCTGCCCCAGCGCAAAGTCGGGCGCCTGCGTCAGCAAGTGGTTCAGATCGGGGCCAGTGCTGGCCGCATGGGACAGGATGCCAAGGATCACCCGGTTCCAATCGCCTATCAGGTTCGCAGGAAGCGAGGTGGGCATTCCACCCAGATCGTCGGAAAGAGCCATGGCAGAACCTCTCAGCAAGCATCACATGCTATGCGGTTCGCTGGCTTTCCGGCTTCGTTACAGACCATAGGGCATCTTGTCCGCTGCCTCACGCGGACGTGACCCGGGCTGACCTGTGGATGACCTGTGCGTGAGCGAAGGCCCTAGAGTGCCCCATCATAGGCGCGGCGCGGAATGCGCGCGGCGATCAGGGTAAAGCGGTCGCGGGTCAGGGCGGCCCGTGCCTCATGGGCCAGGGTGTCGGGGTCCGTCACCTCGACGCCATGACCGCCGAAGGCGCGCGCCAGCGCGGCGAAATCCGTACTGCGGCCCGGCCCCCCGAAATCCACGCCAAGGTTGGGGCGCTGGGTGTTGCGCTGCTTGAGTTCGATCAGCGACAGGCTGTCATCGACCAGAACGCAAATCACGATGGGCAGATTGCAAGCGGTCAGCGTGGCCAATTCGCCCGCCCCCATTTCCAGCCCGGCGTCACCGACGAAGGCAAGAACGGGCGCGGCGGGATTGCCCAGCTTTGCCCCCGCAGCCAAAGGCACGGCGCAGGCCATGGTGCACAGGGCCGAGGATTGCAGCATCTGGCGCGGGGCGGCACATCCCCACATCTGGCTGACAAGGATGCGATGTGCGCCACTGTCGGCGGTGGTGATCGTCTCGGGCGGCATGATCTGTCGCAGCGTGTCGACCACCTGGTGCGGACCCCAATGCGCCGGCGTGGCAAAGGCCGCCTTGAGAGCGGATCGCGCGGCGTCGGGGGCGGTATCGGGCCAGCGGTGCGGTGCCGCGTGGCGCAGGGCAGGCAGGGTTTCGTGCAGGGTGCCGATCAGCATATGGTCCGCGTGATGCATCGCGTGGGTGCGCGGTACGGGTGCCACCTCGATCACCTTTTGTGCGCTGGTCCAGGGGTTGCGCCATCCGATCCGCATCTCGATCGGGTCATAGCCCAGCAGCAGGATGCAATCGGCCTGCGCCATCAGCGGCATCAGGATCCGGTCGGCCTCGGGCGACAGGCCCGCCCCACCCAGGCATAGCGCCTCGGCCTCATCCATCAGGCCCTTGCCCTTGTAAGTGGTGATCAGCGGGATCCCATGGTCCTGGCAGAACTGGCTGATCAGCGGGCCTGCGCCCTCGTTCACGGCATCGACGCCGGCAATCGCAATCGGGCGCGTGGCCTGCGACAGCAGGTCCAGCGCCGCCTGCAGGGCTGCTGCTGGCGGCCGTCCGGGGAAGGTCGGCAAATGCAATGGCACCGGATCCTTGGTGGCGACCGCCTCGGCCAGTCCGATCGGCACATCGACATGCACCGGCCCCGGTTGACCCGATGTCGCAAGGGCAATGGCCTTGGCGATCCCCACGCCCACCGCGCCCGTTGCAAGGCGAAAGCTGCCCTTGACGATCGGGCGCAGCATCGCCTGATGATCGAAGACCTGGTGCGTATATGTCTCGGCCTCGGCGGCATCGACGCAGCCGGTCAGGAAAATCAGCGGTACGCGGTCCTGCATGGCATTGGCCACGACATTGACCGCATTGGCGACGCCGGGTCCAAGGGTTGCCACCAGCACGGGCAGCGCGCCGGTCATGTGCCACAGCCCTTCGGCCATGAACCCGCCGCCATTCTCGTGCTTGACCAGGACAAATTGCAGACCTGCCGCATCCAGCCCCTCGATCAGGGCCAGAACCTCGCCGCCCGGAATGCCGAAGGCATGGGTCGCCCCTGCGGTTGCCAGAGCCTGACCCACGATATCTGCACCGGTCTTCGTGCCTGCCACGTTCATTGATCCAGTCTTCCTTCGATGATGCCGGCCTCGGCCAGCGCCTGCAGATCTTCGGCCCCAAGCCCCAGATGCCGGCGCAGCACGGCGGCGGTATCCGCACCAAGCATCGGGGGTGCCCTGTCATAAGTGACCGGAGTCCCCGACATCTTCAATGGGTTCCCGATCAGATCGACATGTCCCGCCCCCGCAATCGGATGCGCCAGGCGCAGGCGCATGCCCCGCGCCGCGACCTGGGGGCTGTCAAAGACCTGTTGCAGGTCGTTGACCGGACCCGCCGGAACGGTATTTGCCTTGCAGATGTCCAGCCATTCGGCGGCCGGGCGTCCCGCGGTCACCGCGGCCAGCAACCCGATCAGCACCTCGCGGTTGCGCACACGCTCCGCGTTGGTGGCAAAGCGCGAATCGGTAGCCAGCCCCGGTGCGCCTGCGGCCGTCACGAAACGCGCGAATTGCGCATCATTGCCGACCGCCAGAATGAAACTGCCATCGCTGGCCGGGAAGGTGCCATAGGGCACGATTGTCGGATGATCGTTGCCGCGCCGGGGCGGCACCTGCCCATCGGTCAGATAGGCAACGCCTTGATTGACCAGCATGGCCACCTGCGCATCCATCAGCGCGATGTCGATATGCTGGCCTCTCCCCGTGGCATGGCGCGCGTTGATGGCGGCCAGGATACCCACGGTCGCGTACATCCCGCACATCAGGTCCGCGATGCCGACACCGGCCTTCATCGGCGGGCCATCAGCCGCGCCGGTCAGGCTCATCAACCCGGCTTCGCCCTGCACCAGGAAATCATAGCCTGCGCGCCGGGCATTCGGGCCGGTCTGCCCGAAGCCGGTGATCGAGCAATAGACAAGGCGCGGGTTCAGCGCGCGCAAGGTCGGATAATCCAGCCCGTAGCGCGCCAGGTCGCCGGGTTTGAAATTCTCGACAAGGATATCGGCCTCGGCGACCAGGGACCGCACGATGGCCTGCCCCTCGGGGTCGGCGATGTTCACCGCGACCGACTGCTTGCCGCGATTGGCCGACAGGAAATAGGCGCTTTCGCGGGTATCGCCCCCTGCCTCATCCGTCACGAAGGGGGGGCCCCATCCGCGTGTGTCGTCGCCATGGCCGGGGCGTTCGATCTTGATCACCTCGGCCCCGAGGTCGGCCAGAAGCTGCGTCGCCGTGGGCCCCGCAAGAATGCGCGACAGGTCGATGACACGCAGACCCGACAGGGCCTGCGTGCCAGTATCTTGCCGATCAGATGGAACCGTCACGTCCGCTCCGCGCTCAATTGGTGACCGGCGCGGTGGAGGTGTAGTTCGGGATCACGTCGGTCGAGGCGGCCTTGGCTTCAAGTGTGGTCCAGTTCGCCTCGGACGTGGTGAGATTGCCGGGAATGTCCGCTTCCCAGAACCCGACCACGTTTTTCGTGATGTTCAGGTAAAGCTTGCCATCAACGATCCGCCAGAGTGTGGGATTGCCCGGCACCTTGCCGCCCTTGGCCACCCCATAGGCGCAATGGCCGTCATACTGCGGTGCGAAGGTCGCGGGATCCGCAAGAAAGCGGTCGCGATTGGCCTCGGATGCAAAGGCAAAGGTCGCCCCGTTGTAATCCGCGGTGATCGTGGACTTGCCCGCCAGCGGCGATGGCTGGGCTGTGCCCACGGCGGATTGCGGCAGATCGAAATACGACACGACGTCAAAGCCGGAAACGGCAAACCCGGTCTTGTCGACATATTGCTCGCCCGCCTGAGCGGCCCCCATCATTCCAAGCGTGAAGGCGAAGGCGAGTGCGGTCTTCCTGAACATGAGAACTGTTTCCTTGTATGTTTGTGTGGCAGTGTGCCTGTCCGTTCGTTCAGGGCGGCTGACTGTTTCATGCCGCGTCGCTGCCTCGCGGCGACGTGATGTGCCTGTGGGAATGCGTGATGTCAGCCGGGGGGCAATTGCCTTGCGATGGCCTGGCACAGGGCCTTGCGTTGCAGGGCAAGGAACCGTCGCGCGGCGGTTTCTGTCGGATGAAACGGGTCCTTCACCTGTCCTGATGATTTGCGCCGGAAATTCGCGGGGTTGCCCATGTTCTCGCGGATGGTTTCAGGTGTCAGGCCTCGCACAAAGCTGCAATGGCTGCCCGATGCGGCAAAGGCCTGTTCGATATTGTCCTGTGCGCGCTGGCGCAGGCGGACGACCTTTTCCCCATAGGGCGGGGCCGAGGTCATGAAGATACAGGGCTGATCGGGCGGCAGATCCGCCATCAAGGCTGCAACATCCTGGCTGGCCGCCATCGTGCTGCCGGCCCAACGGTCGGCGGCATTGCCCATCATGAAGAATATCAAAAGCCGGGGGCTGTAATATCCATCCGCAAGCACGGCGTTCAGGGGGGATCGGTCCGGGCGGCAGAACTGGAACTGCGACCCTCTGCCGATCTGGACATAGGGGTTTTCCCCTTGTGACAGGGTGCCATAGGCCCCGGCATTGACCTTCCATGTCGGATCCACGTCACAGATTGCGCTTTTGGCGCGCTTGGTGCGGCCCGTCCAGCTGGTGATCGCGCTTGACCTCACGCCGATCACGCCGGTGGTGGCATCGGGGGGCAGCCCGCAACTGCCTGCCATGTCGGACAGCAGCGCCACAAAGGCCTTGCCCGCGCCGAATGTCAGTTGCGAGTCGCCAAGGATCAGCACATCGGGCGCGCCGGGCGCCTCGGCGCGGGCAGAATGCAGGCCGACCGAGGCCGCAAGGCAACCGGCCAGTAGCAGGATCGAAAGGCGCATGGGGTGATCTGTCCCGGTTCAGGTCTGTACCTGTCCATTCGGGCGGCGCGCCGGGCATGTTACACCGCGCGGTCCGGTCGCGCCCGCGTCATCATGCGCGATGCCGACGCAGCAGAAGACCCGCCCGGGTGGCCCGGGGCGGGTCTGAAGCATGCAGGTTTCATGCAGGCTTGATGCAGGGCCTTGGTCGCAGAGGCGATCAGCGACGGGGGAAGGACTTGCCTGTATCCCGGTCCGACGACGTGGTGTTGAAGCTGTAGACGATGACCTTGCCATTGGTTGCGATGGCCTGTTCGCGGGGCAGCAGGATACGGCTTGCATCGACCAGGCTTGCCGCGCCGCTTTGCACTGCGGTGCTGGATGCGCCGTAGACGCCTTTGTCACGCTCGAACACGACGATGTCGCTGGGGGTGGCGCGGCTGGACAGGGTGCTGTCATTCACATCGGCATAGGCAGAAGTGCCCAGAACGACGGCGGCAAGGGCGGTGAGGATCGAGGTTTTCATGATGTGGTTCCTTTCGAGGGTTTGGGTTGCGATCTGTTTTCCGATCTGTCCTCAACCTACCTCTCGATCAGCGCACATCCAAAACACCGTTGCTCAAGAGAATGTGCAAAATCCTTGGGTGTTCGTGACGTAACGAATCTTCGCCGTTTAAATAATATAGTAAAAGCAATAGTTTGCTGTCTTTCTTGGCCTAGGGCGCGCCGAAATGTTTCATGCGGATGGCGGGGGCGTGTGCTTCCTGTCAGGGGATGCGTGATCGGTTTTTATGGCCCGGAACAGCAGTTTTTGCGCCCTTCTGCATGGAGTATGTGCAAATTTGCACCTAAAGTGGCATGGACCGTTCATCCATGCGTCCCGCCTTCCGGCGTCGCGCCATGGCGCCTCGTTGATGCGGGTCTGTTTCGGGGGGCGCAACGCGATTCCGGCGCCTGTGGCTGTCCGGTTTTGGCCAGCCCCTGTGCAGGCATCGGATGTGCAGATCACGTGGTCTGTCTTGAGTGATGCGGCGCGCCGGTAAGGCAGTTGAACCGCTGGTTCAGCGGGTGGCCCGCGTGCTGTCGCCCGTCAGTTCATCGAACACGCGTGACACGTCCCGCAGCTTTACCGCGCCCGAGTTCGAACAGGCGTGAAGCATCGACAGGAACTCGTGCTTCATGCTGTGCTGCGGGCGCTTCGGTTCCTGCGCGGGCTGGCTGGCTGCTGTGTGCTGTTCCGTCTCGGCGTAATGCGACGCGGCTTGCGGCCTGTTCCGGGCGTCCATGGGAAAGTTCTGCACCGCCCGTTGGTAAGCGTTCGCTCTTTGCGCTTCGGTCACGATCATCTTGGCGTCCATGGCAGCATCCTTCGCGGGATTGTAAGGGCGCCGGTCCCCCCAGACCGGACCTAATTGGTACACAGTTTTGCCTCAATCGACCAAGCGAAGCCGCAATCTGGCCGCAATTTGCACCGCTCCATGGGCCAAATCGTGTGCAATTCATGCGAATCTCGGATGATTGGCGTGTCTGCGGAAACATTAGCGACCGGATCAGGCCGACCTGACGATTCGGACCCGGGCAGGTGATCGGGGTTGCCGCGACCGTGCCGGCCAGCCGTTGACGGCCCCGGCGGCGCGGCTATGGTTCAGCTGAACACAAGCGAGGGGACATCCATGACGCGCCATGAAACACCTGCAGCCGAGCCCATCGACGCGGCCAGCCTTGACCGGTTGGCGGAGTTGGCCGTCAAGGTCGGGTTGAACCTTCAGCCGGGTCAGGATCTTGTGATGACCGCCCCGATCGAGGCGCTGCCGTTGGTGCGGCGGATCGCCGAACATGCCTACAAGGCTGGTGCGGGGCTTGTGACGCCGCTGTTTTCCGACCCCGAGGTGGCGCTGGCGCGCTATCGCCACGCTCAGGACGACAGTTTCGACCGCGCCGCCGGATGGCTTTATGACGGGATGGGGCAGGCCTTTGACGCCAATGCCGCAAGGTTGGCGATTGTCGGCGACGATCCGATGCTGCTGGCGGCAGAAGACCCCGACAAGGTGGGGCGCGCCAACAAGGCCAATTCCATCGCCTACACGCCCGCGCGCGAAAGGATCACGAATTTCGCGATCAACTGGAACATCGTGGCGTGGCCGGGTCGGGCTTGGGCGCAGCTGATGTTCCCGGATCTGACCGCCGAGGCTGCTGTCGGCAAGCTGGCGCAGGCGATCTTTGCCGCCTCCCGCGTGGATCAGGGCGACCCGGTCGCGGCTTGGGCCGCGCATAACGCGCGGTTGCGCGAACGGTCCGACTGGTTGAACGGGCAGGCGTTCCACGCCTTGCATTTCACGGGGCCGGGCACCGATCTGACCGTGGGGCTTGCGGATGGGCATGAATGGATGGGGGGCGCGTCGGTTGCGCGCAACGGGATCGTCTGCAATCCCAACATCCCCACCGAAGAGGTGTTCACGACCCCCCATGCCCTGCGGGTCGAGGGGCATGTGTCTTCGACCAAGCCGCTGTCGCATCAAGGCAGCCTGATCGACGGTATCCGCGTGACCTTCGAGGGCGGGCGCATCACCGAGGCGCATGCTACGAAGGGCCAAGAGGTGCTGCGCAAGGTGCTGGACACCGATGAAGGCGCGCGCCGCCTGGGCGAGGTGGCACTGGTCCCGCATGGATCGCCCATCTCGCAGTCGGGCCTGTTGTTCTACAACACCCTTTTCGACGAGAATGCGGCCTGCCATATCGCGCTGGGCCAGTGCTATTCCAAATGCTTCAAGGGCGGCGAAAACCTGACATCGGCGCAGGTTGCGGCGCAGGGCGGCAATAGCAGCGCGATCCATATCGACTGGATGATCGGGTCCGATCAGATCGACATCGACGGCGTGCATGCCGACGGTCGCCGCGTGCCGGTCTTCCGCAAGGGGGAATGGGCCTGAACTCGCCCTTTGGTTGACGTCGCGACAGCCGGAATTGGTGTTTCCGCAAAACCGGTTGCACGTGACGCGGCCACGCCATTATCTTTCGCGCACCACCCGCATTGCGGGCACGAAAACCATCCAAACGACCGGGGGGCCAGTTTATCGGACCCATCCGGCATTTTAACGGGAGTTGATCCATGATGTCCAAACTTCACACCGGCGCCTTCGCGCGCACCGGGCGCGCCATGCTGATGGCAGGTGCCGCCCTGGCCCTGACCATGACCGGCGCAAATGCCGAAACGCTGCGCTGGGCGCGCGTGGCCGATGCGCTGACGCTTGATCCGCATTCGCAGAACGAAGGTCCGACTTCGACCCTGCTGCACCATATCTATGAAACGCTGGTCAGCCGCGCCACCGATGGCTCGCTCCAGCCGCGCCTGGCGACCGAGTGGATGATCAGCGCCGAAGATCCGACCGTCTGGGTGTTCAAGCTGCGCGAAGGCGTCAAGTTCCATGACGGCGCCGATTTCACGGCCGAGGATGTCGTGTTCTCGCTGGATCGTGCGCGCGCCGAAAGCTCGGGTTTCAAGGCGCTGCATTCGGCTGTCGAAAGCGTGTCGATGGTCGACGATTACACCGTGCATGTGAAGATGGCTGGGCCGTCGCCGCTCTATGTGCAGAACCTGACCAACACGTTCATCATGGACAAGGGCTGGGCCGAGGCCAATGACGTCGTCTTGCCGCAGAACTTTGCAGCAGGCGAGGAAAACTTCGCCGTCCGCAACACCAACGGCACCGGCCCCTACACGCTGGTGTCCCGTGACCCCGAGGTTCGCACCGTGATGGCGGCGTTCGACGGTCACTGGGATGCGGCCCCCGCAGTGACCGAGATCATCTATACCCCGATCGCCGAAGCCGCGACCCGTGTCGCAGCCCTTCTGTCGGGCGAGGTGGACGTGGTGCAGGATGTGCCCGTGCAGGATATCGCGCGCCTTCAGCAGACCGCTGGGATCAAGATCGCAACCGGCCCCGAGAACCGGAACATCTTCTTCTCCTACGACATGACGTCGGACAAGCTGATTTCGGCCAATGTGGACGACAACCCGTTCAAGAAGCCCGAAGTGCGCGAAGCCCTGTCGCTGGTGATCGACCGTGACGCGATCCAGCAGGTCGTGATGCGCGGCCAGTCGCAGCCTTCGGCCGCCCCCCTGCCGCCCTTCGTGAACGGCTGGACCGCCGAGATGAACGCTTATGGCAAGCCCGATTACGAGCGCGCCGCAGCACTGGTGGCCGAGGCGGGTTATCCCGACGGTTTCTCGGTCGATCTGCATTGCCCGAACGATCGCTACCTGAACGACGAAGCGATCTGCCAGGCGATGGTCGGCATGCTGGGCCGCGCCAAGATCAACGCCAATCTGGTGTCGCAGTCCCGCAGCCTGCATTTCCCACTGATCGAGAAGTGGGAAACCGATTTCTACCTGCTGGGCTGGGGCGTTCCGACCTTTGACAGCGCCTATATCTTCAACTTCCTGGTGCACACCCGCGAAGGCAGCTTCGGCAGCTTCAACGGTTCGCGCTATTCCAACCCGGAACTGGATGCGAAGATCGAACAGCTGTCGACGATGACCGATCTTGAGGCACGCGATGCGCTGATCGCGGAAATCTGGGACAAGGTCATGGAGGACCGTGTCTTCCTGAACGTGCATAACCAGATGCTGGCCTATGCGATGAAGGACAACATCAACCTGGACGTTCACCCGGAAAACCAGCCCAAGATGACCACGGTCACCTTCGGAAACTGATCCGTCTTGATCCTTGCGCCCGTGCAGTCTATCGCTGCGCGGGCGTTTTGCTTTAGACAGCAAGGCTGACCTAATTTTCAGACGGAGAGTGGACACATCATGCTGGCCTATATCATCCGACGTATCCTGCAATCGGTGCTCGTGATGCTGGTGGTTGCACTGGTGTCATTCGCGCTGTTCCGCTTCGTGGGCGATCCGATCAACTCGATGGTCGGGCAGGAAGCCACCATTGCCGACCGCGAGGCGCTGCGCGAGCAGCTGGGCCTCAACGATCCGTTCCTGACGCAATTCGCTACCTTCATCGGGCGCGCGGTGCAGGGCGATTTCGGCATTTCCTACCGGCTGCAACAGCCGGTGATGGAATTGATCCTGTCGCGCCTTCCCGCCACGCTTGAACTGGCGCTGGTGTCCGGTGTGCTGGCCTTCGTCTTCGGTGTGGGCTTTGGCGTCTACACGGCGCTGCGCCGCAATGGCTGGCTGTCCAACACGATCATGACGGTGTCCCTGATCGGGGTGTCGCTGCCGACCTTCCTGATCGGGGTGCTCCTGATCTGGGTCTTTGCGGTCGAATTGCAGTGGCTGCCCAGTTTCGGGCGCGGCGATACCGTGCAGATCGGCAGTTGGACAACCGGGCTTCTGACGCCATCGGGCCGCGCGTCGCTGGTGCTGCCGGCGATCACGCTGGGCCTTTACCAGATGACGCTGATCATGCGCCTTGTCCGCGCCGAGATGCTGGAGGTGCTGCGCACCGACTATATCAAGTTTGCCCGCGCCCGCGGCCTGAGCAATCGCGCCGTGCATTTCGGCCATGCCCTCAAGAACACGATGGTGCCGGTGATCACGATCACGGGTCTTCAGCTTGGCTCGATCATCGCCTTCGCCATCATCACCGAAACCGTGTTCCAGTGGCCGGGGGTGGGCGCGCTGTTCATCAATTCGGTGCGCTTTGTCGATGTGCCGGTGATGGCCGCCTACCTGATGCTGATTGCGCTGGTCTTCGTGATCATCAACCTGATCGTCGATCTGCTGTATTACGTCGTGGACCCGCGCCTGCGCGTGGACCGCGCCGCGACCCGCCATTAAGGAGAGGCCGCCATGAACCGCCTTGCACGCATGTGGGACAGCGACATCGCATGGTCCTTTCGTCATTCGCCCGTGGCCATCGTCGCCACGGTGGTCGCACTGATCATCATCATGGGGGCGGTTCTGGCCCCGTGGATCGCGCCGTTCAACCCGTTCGATTCCGCCTCGCTGAACCTGATGGACGGCTTCACCCCGCCGGGTGTGCCGAACCAGTTCACCGGCAACACCTATCTGATGGGCACGGACAACCAGGGTCGCGACATCTTTTCCACCATCCTTTACGGCGCGCGCATCTCGCTTTTCGTGGGCTTTGCCGCCGTGGTCTTTTCCATGGTGCTGGGGATCGGGCTGGGCCTGCTGGCGGGCTGGCGCGGGGGCTGGGTGGACAGCCTGCTGATGCGGATCGCCGATGTGCAGCTGTCCTTCCCGTCGATCCTGATCGCGCTGCTGATCTTCGGCTTGGCGCGCGGCTTCATCCCGCCCACCATGCGCGAAGAGGTTGCGATCTGGGTCCTGATCGTGTCCATCGGCCTGTCCGACTGGGTGCAATATGCCCGCGTGGTGCGCGGTGCCGCGATGGTCGAGAAGTCCAAGGAATATGTGCAGGCCGCCCGCGTGATCGGCATGCATCCCACGCGCATCGTGCTGCGGCATATTCTGCCCAACGTGATGGGCCCGGTGCTGGTGATCGCGACGATCGGCCTTGCGCTGGCCATCATCGCCGAGGCGACGCTGTCCTTTCTGGGCGTCGGTGTCCCGCCGACGCAGCCCAGCCTTGGCACACTGATCCGCATCGGACAGCAATACCTGTTCTCGGGGGAGTGGTGGATCATCCTCTTCCCCTCCATTGCGCTGCTGCTGCTGGCGCTGTCGGTCAACCTGTTGGGCGACTGGCTGCGTGACGCGCTGAACCCAAGGCTGAGGTAAGACCATGACCGACGCTCTGTTGTCCGTCCGCAACCTGCGGGTCGAATTTCCCACCCGTCGCGGCATCCTGACCGCGATCGACGATGTGTCCTTCGACATCATGCCCGGCGAGGTCCTGGGCGTGGTTGGCGAATCCGGGGCCGGCAAATCGCTGACCGGGGCCGCCATCATCGGCCTGCTGGAACCGCCGGGGCGGATCGCGTCCGGTGAGATCCTGCTGAAAGGCCAGCGGATCGACAATCTGGACGCCGAATCCATGCGCCGCATCCGGGGCAAGCGGATCGGGATGGTGTTCCAGGACCCGCTGACCAGCCTCAATCCGCTCTACACCGTCGCGCAGCAGCTGATCGAAACGATCCGCACCCATGCCGATATATCCGAGGCCGAGGCCCGCACCCGCGCCGTGGCCCTGCTGGACCGCGTGGGCATCCCCGCCGCCGCGCGCCGGATCGACGATTACCCGCATCACTTTTCAGGCGGGATGCGGCAGCGCGTGGTGATCGCGCTGGCGCTTTGCGCTGAACCCGAACTGGTCATCGCGGATGAGCCGACCACCGCGCTGGACGTGTCGGTGCAAAGCCAGATCATCGACCTGATCAAGGAAATCTGCGCCGAACGCGGGGCCGCGGTGATGCTGATCACCCACGATATGGGCGTGATCGCGGAAACCGCCGACCGTGTGGCAGTGCTCTATGCCGGGCGTCTGGCCGAGATCGGCCCGGTGCGCGAGGTGATCACGGCGGCAGAGCATCCCTATACCGCCGGTCTGATGGGATCGATCCCCACGCTGACGCAGGACAATGCGCGGCTGGTGCAGATCCCCGGTGCGATGCCGCGCCTGAACGCGATCCCGCAGGGCTGCGCCTTCAACCCGCGCTGCGAGCGTGCCTTCGACCGCTGCTTCAGGGATCGTCCCGATCCGATCGACCGTGGCGACGGGCGCAAGGTGGCCTGCTGGCTTTACGATGCGGCGGGCGTCGCTGCGAAGGAGAAGGCCGATGTCTGACGCGCTGCTGAAGATCGCGCACCTGACGCGCTATTTCGACGTGTCCAAACCCTGGCTGAACCGGGTGCTGGAACGCGAGGAAAAGCAGTTCCTGACCGCCGTGGCCGATGTCAGCTTCGAGATCAGGCGCGGCGAGACTTTCGCGCTGGTGGGCGAAAGCGGCTCGGGCAAATCGACCATCGCCAAGATGGTCGTGGGATTGCTGGGCGCGTCCGAAGGTCTGATCGAATTCGACGGCCACCGCATGACCGGCACCGCCGGGGCCGAGATGCGCGACCTGCGCCGCCGGTTCCAGATGATCTTTCAGGATCCTTTCGCCAGCCTGAACCCGCGCTGGCGGGTGGGCGACATCATCGCCGAACCGATCCACACTTTCGGTCTGCTCAAAGGGGCGGATGTGACCAAACGCGTGGGCGAGCTGCTGGATACCGTGGGCCTGTCATCCAAGGATGCCGAGAAGTTTCCGCATGAATTTTCGGGCGGGCAGCGTCAGCGGATCGCGATTGCGCGGGCGCTGTCCTCCAAGCCCGAATTCATCGTGTGTGACGAGCCGACATCCGCGCTGGATGTGTCGGTGCAGGCGCAGATCCTGAACCTGATGAAGGATCTGCAGGACGAGATGGGCCTGACCTATCTCTTCATCAGCCATGACCTGTCGGTGGTGCGCCACATGGCAAACCGGATCGGTGTGCTTTACCTGGGTCGTCTGGTCGAGGTGGCGGATGGCAAGCGCCTCTTCACCGATCCGCAGCACCCCTATACGCGGATGTTGCTGGATGCGGTGCCGGATCTGGCGCTGTCGGGCCGCCGCCGCAAACCGGTCGAGGGTGAGATCCCCAACCCGATCAACCCGCCGCCCGGCTGCGCCTTTCATCCGCGTTGCCCGCTGGCAATGCCGCGCTGCAAGGTTGACGCGCCCGTGCCGGTGCAGACCGCGACGGGCCATGCCGCCTGCTTCGCGCTGGAGAAACAAACCGCCTGAGATGCGGCGCGGTCGGTGGATTGGATATTTGAGGCAAGAAGAAGCAGCCGACCCCGCTTGCCTGTGCGAACGGGCGATGTCCTCAGGTCAGGGTACCGGGCGCTTTTCGGCAATCGTCTGCGCCTGCTGCATCAGTGCCGCCAGCACGGGGGTATGCGGCTCTCGGTAGGGGGCAATAAGACCCACGGCATGATGCGCGTCCGGCGCGGTCAGGGGCAGCGCGACAAGATCGCCCCCGGTCAGAAAGATCTCGGCGGCTTTCAGGGGCAGAACCGTGGCCCAGCCCCCTGCAAGCACATGGCTGATCAGGACGATGACGGATGACGCCTCGACCCTGGGCTGCGCGTTCACCCCGGCCTCGGCCATGTGCAGGTTGATGATGCGACGGTTCTGCATGTCGGGTGTCAGAAGGCAGAGCGGCAGATCGCCCAGATCCGCCCATTGCAATCCGGCCCGGTCGGCCAGCGGATCATCGGCGCGCAGGACCACGCAGTAACGCTCGTCATAAAGTGGGACGGTGGACACGCGCCCCAACGGTTCGTTGTCGAGGTAGCTGATGCCCGCGTCGATCTGCAGGTTCTCCAGCAGCGCCAGGATCTCGATCGAGGTACTCGAGCGGACAGTGAAGCGCACGTTGGGATGGCGCAGGCTGAACTGCGTTGTCAGGTCAGAGACCATAGTCAACGCCGTGGGGATCACCGCCAGGCGCAGGTTGCCCGAAAGGCCCTGTTTCGCGGTACGCATCTCCTCTCGCATGGTGCGCGCGTCGCCCACGATCTGGCGCGCCCATTCCAGTACGCGCTGGCCTTCGGGTGTCAGCCCCTGGAAGCGCGAGCCGCGCCAGACCAGCATGACGCCCAGCTGATCCTCCAGTTGCTTGATCGCTGCCGACAGGCTGGGTTGCGTCACTCCGCAGGCTTCGGCCGCGCGGCCGAAATGCTGCTCGCGCGCCAGTGCGATGAACATCTCCAGTTTCTCGATCATGGCCCGACTATTGCGGCAAAGCCCGCCCGGCGAAAGGGTTTTCCCGCCCGCAGTTTCTTCTTGCCCCAAATATCCCCGCGCGGAGCGCATCCCGGTCCGCCACCTTGTGCCCCGGCGCTATTGTCGTCCCTGCACGGGTGGAAGCGGGCGGCGTTTCTGCATCCTTTCGCGAATGAAGACAAACAGCCCCGATCCCAGGATCAGCGCGCTGCCCACCCAGACGACGGGGGCCGGGACTTCGCCCCAGATCACCCAGCCCCAGAAGATCGCAAGCGGAAGGCCGACATATTCGAAGGGGGCCACGACCGCCGCATCGGCCAGCCGATAGGCCTGGGCGAGCGAGAATCCGATGATCGCCGAATTCAGCCCCAGGCCCAGGAACAGCCAGCGGTCGTTCCCTTCCGGCCAGACCCAGGCGCGCAGCAGAAACTGCACCGAACCGTTGTCAACCCCTTCGGCAAAGCGTCCGTCACCCGCCACGGCATAGAAAAGCAGCGACACCACGATGAAGATGCCCTGGATATAGACCGCCATCGCCGAGGCCCGGGTGGTCGCGCCCAGCCGCCGTGTCATGATCTGGTTCAGCGCATAGGTCAGGGCCGACAGAACGGGCAGGAACAGGATGAAGCGCGACACCTCGGTGCTGCTTTCCCATGGCCGCATCATCAGGACCACTCCGCCGAAGCCGACCGTGACCGCGGCCATGCGCAGCGGGCCCACCTTTTCGCCCAGCAGGGGGATCGACAGCAGGGTGATCATCAACGGCGCCACGAAGAAAAGCGCCGTCGCCTCGGCCAGCGGAATCACGGCCAGGGCCGCGAAATACGTCAGGTTCGAGATGACGACCAGCATGCCCCGCATCAGGTGCAGCCCCGGCGTGCGCGTGCGCAGGATGCCGAAGCCCCCTTCCATCTGCACCAGCATCAGGCTGAAAATGATTCCGATGGCCGACCGGATGAAGACCATCTGATGCAGCGGATAGCCGCCCGACAACTGCTTGATCAAGACATCGTTGATCGAGATCGCGGCCATGCCCGCAAGCACGAAGATGATACCGGCAGCGGTGTTCTGCGGGACAGTGACAAGGGGCGTGCGCATGAGGATACCTTTGCAATCACGACATGCCTATCCCTGCCACGGGCAACGGGCCAGCTTCTTTTTGCAGGCGCGCCTCACCGCTTGGCGCAGCCGTGGCGCTGGGGTAGTCTGGCGCGAAGACCATGCCGGCATTCGGCGCAGGAAGGACAAGACACCCATGCAGATGAACGACCAACGCGACATCAAGGCCCCCCGCTCAGACGTCTGGGCGGCATTGCTCAGCGCGGAAGTGCTGAAGGATTGCGTGCCTGGCGCACAAGAGGTGACGGGCAGCCCCGAAGAGGGTTTCGAGGCGACCGTGGTGCAGAAGGTCGGACCGGTCAAGGCGACGTTCAAGGGACAGGTCATTCTGTCCGACATGGTCGAGGGCGAAAGCCTGACCCTGTCCGGCGAAGGCAAGGGCGGTGCCGCGGGCTTTGCCAAGGGCGAGGCCAAGGTCCGGCTTGAAGACATCGACGAAGGCACCCGGCTGATCTACGAGGTCGAGGCCAAGGTCGGGGGCAAGCTGGCGCAACTGGGCAGCCGCCTGATTGACGGTTTCGCCAAGAAGATGGCCGACCAGTTCTTCGAGAATTTCCAGACCGTTGTCGAAGGTCCGGCCGAGGACGCGGCCCCGGGCGAGGTTGCCGAAGGTGAAGACGCCGCGCCCAAAAAGAAAGGCTGGCTCAGCCGCTTGAAGGGCTGAAACCGGCCATCCCTGCGGATCTGGTGGTGCGGGGCGAAATAATACGCCCCGGCGATCGGTTGTTTGGCGGGCGTGCCTTGTTTGTCAGGGGGCCACATTCTACATGCAGCCCATGAGACGATTTATCCCCTTCCTGAAGGCCGACCCCGTCGTGTCGGTCGTGCGGCTGGCCGGCAGCATCGGTGCCGGGCCGCGCAGCCCCTTGAGCGACGAGGCCATCGGCCCCGTGCTGGAGCGCGCGTTCCGGCGCGGCAAGCCCAAGGCCGTGGCGCTTGTGATCAATTCGCCCGGCGGCTCGCCCGTGCAATCGGCGCTGATCGCCGCCCGGATCCGGCGGCTTTCGGCAGAGCGCAAAGTGCCGGTTCATGCCTTCGTCGAGGACGTGGCCGCCTCTGGCGGGTATTGGCTGGCGGCGGCGGCGGATGACATCTGGGCCGATACGGGCTCGATCGTGGGCTCGATCGGGGTGATCTCGGCCGGTTTCGGCGCGCATGTGGCGCTGGCGCGGCAGGGCGTGGAGCGGCGCGTCTACACCTCGGCCGAGTCCAAGAGCATGCTGGACCCCTTCCTGCCCGAAAAGCCCGAGGATGTGGCGCGCCTGAAGGAACTGCTTGGCGGTCTTCATGACAGTTTCGTGGCCTATGTCCGGTCGCGACGCGGTGCAAAACTGGCGGATGACCCCGATCTTTTCACCGGCCGCTTCTGGCTGGGGGCGCAGGCCGAGGGGTTGGGGCTGATCGACGGGATCGGGCATCTCGAACCCAAGCTCAAGGAGCTTTACGGCGACAAGACGCGCTTTGCCCGCTACGGACGGCGGCGCGGCCTGTTTCAGCGCTTTGGCGCGACGCTGGCGCAGGACGCCCTTGCCGGACTAGAGGAGCGGGCGGCCTTTGCCCGTTTCGGTCTTTGACGTGATCCTGAAAACCGTCGTTCTCTTTCTTGTGGGCATGGGTGTTCTGGCCATGTTCGGGAAGTACAAGTTTCCCGGACAGAAGCGTCTGGAAAATGCCCGCTGCCCGTCCTGCAAACGCTATCGCATCGGGCGCGGCCCCTGTTCCTGCGGACACAAAAAAGGATAAGTCATGGTCTGGTTGATGGCGGCCCTTGGGCTTGTGATCCTGTTGTTTGCCGGCGATGCGCTGGTGAAGGGCGCGGTGAACCTTGCCCTCAGGGTCGGGATCCCTGCATTGATCGTCAGCCTGACCATTGTTGCTTTTGGCACCTCGGCCCCCGAATTGCTGATCTCGATCCAGGCGGCGATGTCCGGTGTGCCGGGGATCGCGCTGGGCAACGTGGTGGGGTCGAATACGGCGAATATCCTGCTGGTGCTGGGTGTCCCGGCGATGATCGCGGTGATGCACACGGCCGAACATGACACGCGCAAAAGCTTTGTCGTGATGATCGCGGCCTCGGTGCTGTTCATCCTGCTGGCGTTTCGCGGCGTGTTCGACTGGATCGCGGCGCTGATCCTGCTGGGTGCGCTGTCGCTGGCGCTGGCCGACATGTTCCGCGATGCCCGCAACCACAAGATCGCGGCGGCCGTGGCCGAAGGCATGGACGAGGCCGATGACCTTGACGAGCTTGAGGGTGCGGACCCCGACATGCCTTGGTGGAAGATCGTGATGTTCCTTGTGCTGGGCCTGATCGGTCTGCCGCTGGGCGCGGATATCCTTGTGGACAGCGCAACCGTGATCGCGCGCACCTTCGGCATCAGCGAGACGGTGATCGGCCTGACATTGGTGGCGGTCGGCACATCGATGCCGGAACTTGCAACCACGGTCATGGCCGCCATCCGCCGTCAGGCCGATGTGGCGCTTGGCAACGTGATCGGGTCGAACCTGTTCAACCTTCTGGCCATCATCGGGGTGGCTGCGCTGGTCGCGCCGATCCCGGTCGACAGCCAGTTCCTGACCTATGACCTGTGGGTGATGCTGGCGGCCTCGTTGCTGCTGATCCCCTTCGTCTTCCTGCGCCAGAACATCGGGCGCGTCTGGGGTGTCGTCTTGATCCTGTTCTATGTGACCTATGTATCGATGATGTTCATCTGACCCTTTGGGGCAGGCAAAGGGGTAGGGGATCATGCAGAAGATCGCGCTGGTGACCGGAGCGGGCAAACGGCTGGGCCGCGCCATGGCGCTGTACCTTGCGGATCGCGGGTTTGATGTGGCCCTGCATTATTCCGCCTCGAAATCCGAGGCCGAAGAGGTGGGCGCGCTGATCCGTGCCAAGGGACGCCGTGCTGTCACCCTGCAGGCCGATCTTCTGGAAGAGGCGGCGACGCAGCGGCTGATCCCCGAGGCGATGCAGACCCTTGGCGGGCCCGTGACCTGCCTGGTCAACAATGCTTCGATCTTCGAATATGACAGCATTGCCAGCGCCACCCGCACCAGCTGGGACCGGCATTTCGAAAGCAACCTGCGGGCGCCCTTCGTTCTGACGCAGGCGATGGCCGCGGCGATCCCCGAAGCGGCGCGGGACGAGGCGGGTGAACCCTTGGCGCGGGGGCTTGTGATCAACATGATCGACCAGCGCGTGCGCAAACTGACGCCCGAGTTCATGACATATACCCTCGCCAAGATGGGTCTTTGGGCCTTGACGCAAACCGCGGCCCAGGCGCTGGCGCCGCGGGTTAGGGTCAATGCGATCGGGCCGGGGCCGACCTTGCAGGGCGCGCGCCAGTCCGACAGGCATTTTGCCGACCAGCGTGCGGCCACGGTTCTGGGCAGGGGGGCGAACCCCGCCGATATCACCGCCGCGCTGGGATATTTCCTGGATGCGCCCGCCGTCACGGGGCAGCTGATCTGCGTCGACGGGGGGCAGCATCTGGGCTGGCAAACCCCTGATGTTCTGGGTGTGGAATAGCTCTTTCACTATCCTTTAGGTGAAGGTTTGACCAAAGACGCGTCAAAGTTTTGCACCGTTCACGCCGTCGTTACGACATCGTTACAAAAACTTTAATGTTTTCAATATTTTGGAACGAGTGAAAATAATTTCCCTAAAAATCAATGGTTTATTAATATGCCTAAAAATTAGGCATCTTAACGAAGCGGGCTGTAACTAAGGAAAATTTCCCGATGCCGAAAACTTATCGGCAGAGTTATCCACAGAAACCGTGGACAGGTTTACCCTTGCCCCTGCCCGACAAAGATTGCAGAGCCCGAAGAAGAATCATACCTCTGACACCATGACCGAAACACCCGCCCAGCCGCTGACCGGACACGCGCTGATCCAGGACTATCTGAAGACGCTCGACGGCTCTCCGGGTGTCTACCGGATGCTGGATGAGCAAAGCCGCGTGCTTTACGTGGGCAAGGCGCGCAACCTGCGCGCGCGGGTGTCGAACTATGCGCGCCCCTCGGGTCATTCGGGGCGGATCGCGCGGATGATCTCGGAAACGGCCGGGATGATGTTCCTCACCACAAGGACCGAGACAGAGGCCCTGCTGCTGGAGCAGAACCTGATCAAGCAGCTCAAGCCGCGCTACAACGTGCTGCTGCGCGACGACAAGAGCTTTCCCAACATCCTGATCACCGGTGATCACGACTTTCCGATGATCACCAAGCATCGCGGCGCGCGCAAGGACAAGGGGCAGTATTTCGGCCCCTTCGCCAGTGCGGGTGCCGTCAACCGCACGCTGAACCAGTTGCAGAAGGTGTTCCTGCTGCGCAACTGCTCGGATGCGATGTACTCAAGCCGGACAAGGCCCTGCCTGCTGCACCAGATCAAGCGGTGTTCGGCGCCTTGTACTGGGCTGATCTCGAAGGCCGACTATGCCGCAACCGTGGCTGATGCCGTGCGTTTTCTCTCGGGTCGCTCCACCGCGGTGCAGGAAACCCTGGCCGCGCAGATGCAGCAGGCCTCGGACGACATGGAGTTCGAACGCGCCGCCGCCCTGCGCGACCGTATTCGCGCGCTGACGCAGGTGCAGACCGTGCAGGGCATCAACCCGCGCGGCGTGGCCGAGGCGGATGTGATCGCGCTGCATATGGAGGGGGGGCAGGCCTGCGTGCAGGTGTTCTTCATCCGGGCCCATCAGAACTGGGGCAATGCCGATTTCTATCCGCGTGTCGGGTCCGATATCGAGGCGCCCGAGGTGCTTGAGGCTTTCATCGGCCAATTCTACGACACCAAGGAACCGCCCCGGCAGCTGATCCTGTCGCATCCCCTGGAAAACCCCGATCTGATGCAGGACGCGCTGTCGGAACGGCTGGGCCGCAAGGTCGAGATCCTTGTGCCCCAGCGTGGCGAGAAGGCCGAACTTGTCGAAGGGGCCGCGCGCAATGCGCGGGAGTCGCTGGCGCGCAAGATGTCTGAAAGTGCCACCCAGACAAAGCTGCTGGCAGGTCTGGCCGAAGCCTTCGACCTGCCGGGGCCGCCGCAGCGGATCGAGGTCTATGACAACAGCCATATCCAGGGCACCGATGCGGTCGGGGCGATGATCGTTGCGGGGCCGGACGGGTTGATGAAGGGCCAGTACCGCAAGTTCAACATCCGGGGCGACGACCTGACGCCGGGTGACGACTTCGGCATGATGAAAGAGGTTCTGACCCGCCGCTTCAAGCGGTTGCAGAAAGAGGATCCAGACCGCAGCCTGGGCCTGTGGCCCGATCTGCTGCTGATCGACGGCGGCGCGGGGCAGGTCAGTGCCGTGGCGCAGATCATGAACGAACACGGCGTGCAGGACATCCCCATGATCGGTGTCGCCAAGGGTATCGACCGTGACGCCGGCAAAGAGGAATTTCACCGTCTGGGAAAGCATCCGTTCGCGCTGCGCCGGAATGATCCCGTGCTCTATTTCGTGCAGCGTCTGCGGGACGAGGCGCATCGCTTTGCCATCGGCACGCACCGCGCCAAACGCAGCAAGGCCGTGGGCGCCACGCCGCTGGATGATGTGCCCGGTGTCGGGGCCAGCCGCAAACGCGCGCTTCTGGCGCATTTTGGCAGCGCCAAGGCGGTCAGCCGCGCTGGCCTTGAGGATCTCAAGGCGGCGCCTGGGATTTCCGTTGCAATGGCCGAAACGATCTATGCCTTCTTCCACGAGAAAGGCTGATATTGCTTTTGCAGGTGTGCGGCTTTGCGTCTTGCCTGAATTGTAGACAGTTCAAGCCAATCAGCATAGAAATCAGGCATAGAAGGTGCCGGCGCATCTGTCCGGACGGTGGGGCGCCCAGCATGCTGGTGCAACCGTCAGGCAATGATGCAGAACTGGCGCTGTTGTCCAACCGGGAGTGACCCATGATCCGTACCACTTTTGCGGCCGCCGCCGCTGCCGTTACACTTGCCACGTCGCTGGCCGCCCAGACCGCGATGCCCTTCGCGCTCGACTGGAAATTCGAGGGACCGGCCGCGCCCTATTTCGTTGCGGTGGACAAGGGCCATTTCGAAGCTGAAGGCCTGTCGGTCGAGATTTCCGAAGGCGCAGGTTCGCTTGACGCGATCCCGAAAGTCGCCACCGGCGCGTTTCCCGTGGGCTTTGCCGATATCAACAGCCTGATGAAATTCCTCGATCAGAACCCCGGTGCGCCGGTCATTGCCGCGATGATGGTCTATGACAAGCCGCCCTTCGCCGTGGTGGGCCGCAAGTCGCTGGGCATCAACGCGCCGGCCGATCTGGCGGGCAAGGTTCTGGGCGCGCCGCCGCCCGATGGCGCATGGGCGCAGTTCCCGATCTTCGCCGCCGAGAACGGTCTCGACATGGCGTCGATCACCGTTGAACCGGTGGGTTTCCCCGTGCGCGAACCGATGCTGGCCGAAGGCAAGGTGGCATCGGTGACCGGCTTTTCCTTCTCGTCGACGCTGAACCTGATCCGTCTGGGCGTGCCCGAGGATGACATCACCGTTCTGCTGATGGCCGATAACGGCGTGGCGCTTTATGGCAACGCGGTGATCGTGAACACGGATTTCGCCGCCGCCAACCCGCAGGCCGTCACCGGCTTTCTGCGCGCCGTTGCGATGGGCTGGAAAGATGCCATCGCCGATCCCGACATGGCGATCGAGGCGCTGGTCAAGCGCAACCCCGCGGCTGATCCCGCGCTGGAAAAGCGCCGCCTGCAAATGGCCGTGGACGCCAATGTGGTCACCGATTGGGTCAAGGCCAACGGCATGGGCAATATCGACCCGGCCCGGATGGAAACCGCGATTGAGCAGACCAAATCGGTCTACAGCTTCGTGAATGCGCCCGATGCCTCGCTCTATTTCACCGCTGACTACCTGCCCACCGATGGCAGCCTGATGCTGGAGTGATCCACAGGACCCAAGACATGGCGCTTCCCTGTCGGGGGGCGCCTTTTTCCATGTGACGCCTATCAGGATCGTTCCAGCACATGTCGAACCTTATCGAGATCAAGGGCGTGACCCACGCCTATCGCACCAAGGCAGGCCCCCTGCCGGTGCTGGACAATCTGAACGTATCGGTCCCCGAGGGCGAATTCTGCGCCGTGGTCGGCCCGTCGGGTTGCGGCAAATCCACCCTGACACGGCTGGTGGCCGGGCTGATGAAACCTGATCAGGGTGAAGTCTGGCTGCATGGCGAGCGTGTGACATCCCCGCGCAAGACCGTGGGCATGGCGTTTCAGAACCCGGTCCTGCTGGAATGGCGCACGATCCTTGACAACGTGATCCTGCCGCTGGAAATCGTGGCCCCCCGCATGCCGCAGCGTGACCGCGAGGCGCGCGCGATGCACCTGCTGGAAATGGTGGGCCTGAAGGGTTTCGAGGGCAAGCGCCCCTCGGAACTGTCAGGCGGGATGCGCCAGCGTGCTTCGCTCTGCCGGTCCATCGTGCACAAGCCCGATGTGCTGATCATGGATGAACCCTTCGGCGCGCTTGATGCCTTCACGCGCGAGGATCTGTGGCAGACGATGCGCGATCTGCGCGCGGCCGAACCCTTCACCTGCGTTCTGATCACCCATGATCTGCGCGAATCCGTGTTTCTGGGGGATCAGGTGATCGTCCTGTCTGGCCGCCCGGCGCGCACGCAGCATGTGCTGCGGGTGGATCTGCCCGCCGACCGCACCATTGACAGCCTCTATACGCCCGAGGCGGCCGAGATGCTGCATCTGCTACGCGACCAGATCCGGATCGCCCAAGGCCGTGACGGAGAGGTGCACTGATGGAAACCCTGCAGAAAATCGCGGTGCCGACCCTTGCCATTCTGGCCTTCCTTGGGCTTTGGGAATTCATCGTCTGGGTCAATGACTGGCCCAATTACAAGATGGCCTCGCCATCCGACCTGCCGCCTGCCTTTGCGCGCTATTCCAACCTGTTCATCGAAATGGGCTGGCAGACACTCTGGCGGACCGTGGCGGGTCTTGGGCTGGCGGTTCTGTTCGGCACGCTTCTGGGCATGGCGATGGGCTTTTCCCGCATCGCGCGCGATGCGCTTTATCCCTTGCTGGTGGGCTTCAACGCCATTCCCAAGGCCACGCTGGTGCCGGTCATCGCGCTGATCTTCATCGGGCAGCATGACTTCAACACCGTTCTGATGGCCTTCCTGATCTCGTTCTTTCCCATCGCCGTGTCGGTGGGTATCGGTCTGTCCACGCTGGAACCCGAATACCGCGATATCCTGCGCAGCCTCGGGGCGTCGCGGGTCACGATCTTCCGCAAGATCGCCCTGCCCAAGACCCTGCCCGAATTCTTCGGGGCGCTGAAGGTGTCGGTCACGCTCGCTTTCATCGGCACCAACCTGGTCGAGATCGTCTCGCCCCATGGGCGCGGTCTGGGGGCGCTGTTCAAATCCGGTGAGACGAACGGCGATTATCCGCTGATGTTCGCGGTGCTGATCGCGCTCGCCGTGCTGGGGATCGTGCTCTATTACGCTGTCGTCGCGCTCGAGCGGATCTTTGCAGGCTGGGCCGAACGCCCGCAATCCTGACCTGCCGCTTCAACGTTCCCGAAATACTGATCTGCCCTGTCAGTTGTGCGCATTGGTGGCTATCTTATCGCCTTCCCAGTGCGCAAAAGACCCGCTAGGTATGAGGCATGACATGGACCTTGCCGAATATCCTGACCGCTGGACGGTTGCTGGCTGCCCCCGGCGTGGCGGTGATGTTTCTTTATTTCACAAGGCCCTATGCTGACTGGTTCGCGCTGATGCTGTTCGTGACGGCGGCGGTTACCGATTGGTTTGACGGCTATCTTGCGCGTGAGTGGAAGCAGGAAACCAAGATGGGCGCGATGCTGGACCCGATCGCCGACAAGGCGATGGTGGTGATCGCGCTGATGGTGATCGTGGGCTATTCGTCGATGTCGCCCTGGCTGGTGCTTCCGGCAACCGTGATCCTGTTCCGCGAGGTCTTCGTGTCGGGCTTGCGCGAATTCCTGGGCGATGTGGCAGGCACGCTGAAAGTCACGAAACTGGCCAAGTGGAAGACCACCGCCCAGATGGTCGCCATCGCCGTGCTCTTTGCCCAAGGCGTGTTCGAACACTACTTCGGCATGATCATCTATGGCATGGACGAGGCGACGGTACTGGCCGTCATCGAGGGCCGGCAACCGGATCTGCACGGGCTGCGCTGGAAGCTGGAAGGCATGATCTGGTCGGGCAATATCGGCCTGACCCTGCTGTGGATCGCGGCGGCATTGACCTTGATCACCGGGGTGGACTATTTCCGCAAGGCGCAGCCGCTCCTGAAGGAAGACAGATGATCGACATTCTCTATTTCGCCTGGGTCCGTGAACGGATCGGGCTGGCGCGCGAACAGGTCGATACCCAGGCGGCGACCGTCGCCGATCTGGTTGCGGAGCTGCGCGCCCGCGAAGAACGCTATGCCCTGGCCTTTTCGGACCTGTCGGCGCTGCGCGTCGCCGTTGATCAGGATCTGACCGATTTCGACGCGCCGCTTGCCGGCGCGCGCGAGGTTGCGTTCTTCCCACCGATGACGGGCGGCTGAAAAAGGGGGCTGTCATGCGGATCGTGGTTCAGGAAAACCCCTTCGATCTGGGCGCAGAGGCAAATGCCTTTGCATCCGGCCGCACCGACATGGGTGCGATCGTCACGTTTTCCGGCGTTGTGCGTGACGATCCCGCGCATCCGTTGCGCCAGATGGTGATCGAGCATTACCCCGGCATGACGGAAAAGGCGCTGGAAAAGATCGCGGCCGAAGCACAGGCGCGCTGGTCGTTGGGCGATGCTTTGGTGATCCACCGTTTCGGGCCGATGCAGCCGGGCGAGATGATCATGATGGTCGCCACCGCTGCGCCGCATCGCCGCGACGCCTTCGAGGCGGCCGAATACCTGATGGACTATCTGAAATCCCGCGCGCCGTTCTGGAAAAAGGAACAGGGTGTCGAGGGGGACGCCTGGGTTGCCGCCAAGGACGAGGATGAAGACGCCCTGACCCGCTGGTAGCGGGTCCGGCTGACGCAAGGTCGTGCTTGGCAAATCGTCCCGCAATCGGTTGACCTGCGGGGGCGTTGCCAAATCTTGCCCGCCGGAGTGCGCATCATGTCCGCCATTGTCGAAGAATTCATCGCGTTCCTTGGTCCGCGCGTGACGGGGCAGCTTCAGGGCACCGCCCGGCTCGAGATCACGGGCGAAGGTGCGCTCATGCTGGATCAGGATGGTGCCCGCCGCGCCGAGGGTGACGAGGCGGCGGACGTGACCCTTGCTGCTGCCGAGCAAGTCTTCCGCAATATCCTGTCGGGCGATCAGAACCCGGCGACCGCCTTCATGATGGGCAAGCTCAAGGTCGACGGCAGCCTGCAACGCGCCCTCAAGGTCAGCGCGATCCTGACCGCCTGAGCAGGCCCTGTCACCGCGACAGGGCGCGGGCCTCGTCCTCGGGGTTCATCGCCGCGTTGGCTCCGATCCCGTTCAGGAAGTCGTCGATCAGGCCGACGGCCATGTCTGATGCGGGCAGGAACATGTTCGACGACCCTTCCGAGACAGCAAGCGCCGTGCGCCAGACATCGGGCTCCGACCGGCAGAGCACGGCGCGGTCCATGTGGCCATCCGCCCCATCCACGGCGATCAGGCGGCACAGGCCGATATCGGTGTCGAAGCTGCCAAGCACGCGGGCCGTGCTGCCATCGGCCAGCATCGTGCTGCCGCCGGTCGTTGTGCCGGTCAGCGCGATGGCCGCGGTTTCCAGCCCTGCGGGAACGGGGGTCATGCTGCGCCCGGTCAGAAAGCCGCCGATCCCCATGGCCAGGGCAAGTGACGCGGCCAGCGCCATCGGCCAGACAGACCATGTCGGCGTGGCTTTGCCCTTTGCGCGCAGCGGTATGACCGTGGCATCCTGCGGCTGTTCCGGCGCGCCACCCATGGGTGCCGTCAGCACGGTCGAGATCAGGTGATCCGGAACCGGGCCGGGGTCCAAAGCGTCGCGCAAGGCGGCGGCCGTTCCGGTGAACATCGCATAGCGTGCGCTCAACTCCGGGCTGGCCTTGATCTGCGCAAGCAGTTTGCTGGCATCGGGGCTGGTCAATTCGCCATCTGCAAGGGCCATCAGCATGTCATCGCTCACATTCGATTCTGGTTTCTGTGTCATCGGGTTTTCCCCTGGATGTGTCCGGCCGTCTGGCCATCTGGATGGGTCGTCATGTTCAACGCCTGTGCCAGCGCGATGCGGCCCCGTGACAGACGGCTCATGACCGTGCCCTCGGGAATGCCAAGCGCCTCGGCCACCTCGCGGTAGCGCAGGCCCTCGACGCAGACCAGCATCAGCACGGCGCGCTGATCTTCCGGCAGGGCATCCATCGCCGCGCAGACCTGCGCGAGATAGAGGCGGTTCTCGGTCACGTCGCGCCCGTCCTCACCGATCAGCGGCTGGACGGCGTCCACGTCATCCAGCGTCACCGTACTGCGGCGCGCGCGATGTCCGTCGATCCACGCGTTTCGCATGATCCGGAACATCCAGCTGTCCAGCCGTGTGCCCGGCTGATAGCTGTCGATATTGCGCAAGGCCTTCTCCACGGTCTGCTGAACCAGGTCGTCGGCCTGATCCTGCACCCCCGTCAGACTGCGCCCGAAGGCGCGCAGGCGCGGCAACATCTGTATCATCTCGTTGCGGATTGCTTCGGACACGAACGCGTTTCCCCTTGGTACCAGCGGCGACTGTTAAAAAAAGCTATCGGAAAGAAAACGGCAGGGTGGTGACTTTATTCCCCAAAGGGACAAATAATTGCGAGGGAGCGGGAATAGCAGGCTGATCGCCAGCGTTGTTGTTCCGTGTCATTGTCGTAATACCCGACGGCTTGCAGGGCGGCTCTTGTTTTTTGGGGGCCATGGTCAGGCAGGGTAGGCGGGAAACCGGATCCGTGGTGCAAGGTGCCAGTCCGTTTGTCAAAGGAGCATGAGTGATGCCCGAAAAGAAAACCGTGGCCGGGGCCAAGCAGGGTGCAGACTTGTCGCGGCGCGCCTTGCTGCGGCGGATCGGTCTGGCAGGGACCATCGCCTACACGACACCGGCGCTGACGGCATTGGGCATGGCGCATGCGTCGGGCGGTGACGGCGGCGACGGTGGTGGCGGCGGCGGAAGTGGCGGCGGCGGCAGCGGTGGCGGCGGAAGCGGTGGCGGAAGCGGCGGGGCAAGCGGTGGCGCCAGTGGCGGTGCAAGCGGTGCATCCGGCACCAGTGGACCGTCCGGGGTCTCTCAGTCCATCAACGAAGAGGGCGATGGCGGCGGTCGCGAGGAAATGCTTTTGGCGTTGCCAGCGGGGCAGGGCACGGCCGCGATCGAGGCATTGGGATACCGCGTGCTGGGATCGCGCAACAACCGCACGCTCAACCGGCGTCTGGTCCGGCTTGAATTGCCGGCAGGCCGCAGCGCGGCGCAGGCCCGGGCCGAGCTGACGAACCGCATCCCCGGATCCACGGCGGATGCGAACCATCTTTACACAACTGATGACTTCATGTGCCGGGATGGATCATGCGCGGCCCATGAGATGATCAGCTGGTCGGGGTGGCCCAGTGCCTTCGCCCCCAAGATCGGGATGATCGACACCGGCATCAATGTCGGTCACGAGGCGCTACGGGGACAGAAACTCAAGGTCTTTCAAGCTGACATCGGTGACCGGAACGCCTCGGGGCGCGAACATGGTACGGCGATTGCCGCCCTTCTGCTGGGGCGCATGGACAGCCGCACGCCGGGACTTCTGCCCAATGCCCGGTTGGTCGCGGTGGAAGCATTCCATCGCGGGCGTGGCGGCGATCAGGCCGATGCCTTTTCTCTTGCCACCGCAGTGGACCTGCTGCTGGCAGAAGGTGTCAGCGTCATCAACCTCAGCTTCTCCGGGCCGGAAAACGCCGTCCTGCGCGAGGTGACGGCGCGGGCCGCGTCGCGGTCGGTGGCCCTTGTTGCCGCAGCGGGCAATGGTGGGGCCGGGGCCAAACCGGCCTATCCCGCCGCTTGGCCTCATGTGATCGCGGTCACCGCGGTGGACAGTCGGCAACGCATCTATCGACAGGCAAACCAGGGTCCCTACATCACGCTTTCGGCGCCAGGTGTCGGGATCTGGACAGCCGCCTCGATTTCAGGCGGTCGGCTCAAATCCGGAACATCCTATGCGGCCCCATTCGTGACGGCTGCTCTGGCGGTACAGCGCATGCGAGAGCCGAAAGTCCCGTTGCAACGCAGCATCAAGCATCTGATCGACTGCGCGACGGATCTGGGCAAGGCCGGCTATGACCCGGTTTATGGAAACGGCCTGATTTCGGCGCCGGGGTATTGCAAGGGCGAGGCCAGCGAAGTTTTTTCGGTCAGCGGGGAATAGATCATCCCGCTGCGCCGTTTTCACTGCATGCCCGCTTTGTGTTGCGGCATCATGAGTGGAAAGGAATAAAAACATGTCTGAACAGAATTCCAAGACAAGCGTTTCGCGCCGCGCATTGCTGGCGCGCCTCGGCCTTGCCTCGGGCGTGCTCTATGTCGCACCCGTGATGATGCACCTGGGCGCCGCCCATGCATCGGGCGGCTCGGGAGGAGGCTCCGGCGGTGGGGCAGGCGGTTCTGGCGGTGGATCGGGCGGTGGCTCCGGTGGTGGATCCGGCCCCGGCGGATCCGGTTCTTCGGGCGCATCCGGTGCCTCTGGTCCGTCCGGCCCTTCGGGTCCGTCGGGTCCGTCCGGTCCTTCGAGCTCCTCAAGCTCGTCCAGCTCGTCCAGCTCTTCGAGCTCCTCGGGTCCGTCCGGTCCTTCGGGCGCGGGTCGCCGCTGATATGCCGGCCTGCGATAGTGCGCAGGTCAATGCGGAGGCGCGCGATGACCGCGCGCCTCCTTCCGTCGTGCAGCACCTGACATATCCCGGCTTGCGCGGCGCCGTTGTCCTGGAAAATGCGCAAGGTGTTCTTGAAGCCCTCGACGGCCTGATGGTGGGCTGGGCGCCTGATGCGGTCGCGATGTCTTTCGCGGACAATGCCGCCGACCTGCCCGACCATGTGTCCAGGGTCCGCGGCAGGAATGCGCGTTTCGATCTGCATTCGCCCTGGCTCAGCACGCCGCTTAAAGGGTTGATGGCGGCCAGTGCGGCCTGTGGTGTCGTGGCCGATATCTCGCAGGCGTTCTGCAACCAGCATCGCGGCTGTCTGGGCCTGCATTGCGGGGCGGTCCAGATCAACGGACATCTGATCGTGCTGACCGGCCCCGCGCGGGCAGGCAAAAGCACGCTGATCGCGCGGCTGACCGCCGAGCCGGACATGACCGTGTTCTGCGATGACATCCTGCCGGTTCTGGAGGATGGGCTGGCCTTTGGCCTGGGGCTGGCGCCCCGTCTGCGCCTGCCGCTGCCCGACAGCGTCACGGATGATTTTCGCGCCCATGTGGCGGCCCATATGGGGCCAGCCGATCGGCGCTACGGCTATCTTTGCGGCCCGAACATCGCGCCGCATGGCACGCGGGCCGCGGTCGGGGCCTTCATCGTGCTGGCGCGCGGCACGGATATTCCGGCGCAACTTCACCGCATGGAACCGACCGAAGCGGTCCAGCATCTTGTGCGGCAGAACATCTCTGCCCCCGGCGAGGGAACCGAACATTTCGACCAGGTCACGGGCATGGTCGAGGGGGTTCTCTGCCTCAAGCTGGCCTATTCCGATCTTGAAGAGGCGGTGGCCCTGCTGCGCCGCGCCTTTGCCACGGACCAGCTGGCGCGACTGGGCGCGCCTGTCGCACCGCCCCTTCCCGCCGAGATCGCTGCCGTTGTGCGCCCTCCTGCGGATCTGGCGCAGGGCTACAAGCGCAGCCCGCATGTGGCGGTGCGCGCGGTGCAGGATGATCTGTTCCTGTGGCACGCGACCGAATACAGCTACTTCCACCTCAATCCCGTGGCGCGGGCCATCTGGTCACTGCTGGAAGAGCCGATCAGCGGTCAGGACATTGCCGATTTGCTGGCAGAGGTTTTCACGGACGCCACGCCCGCGCAGATCGCGGCCGATGTGGCGAACCTTCTGGGCGCGTTCGAGGGTGAATCCCTGATCGTCCCGGCAGACTGACGGATGCGGCGCCGCGCAACGGATCAGCGGCTGTTCATCCGCTCGATATAGGCGCGCATTTCCTCGGCCTCGTGGCGGGCTTCCCGCAGACCTTCCATCGTGGCCGACAGCTCGGCTTCGGTCTGGGCCAGCTGATTGCTTAGCTCGGCCTCGCGCTGCTGCATGTAGGTGATCGCCTGGTCGCGCGTTTCCTCGGCCTCGTGCAATTCCTGCGCCATGCGCTCCAATTCGCCGATATCCGCCTTGGACACGCGGGTGAAGCGATGGATCAGCCAGTTGGCGAACCAGCCCAGGCAGAAAGCCACGAACAGGATGACTGCTGTCGCGATGATGAATTCTGTTCTGTTCACTCGCGCGTTCCTTGCGTTGGTGTGTCGTCTGCGCCGGCACCGCTGCCGTCCGTAGCGCTGGCTGCATCCGGCGCGTCGGCTTCATCTGCCGGGGCGGCTGGCTGCTCGCCCTCGGCGTCGATCCCGACCAGGCGGAATTCGATCCGGCGATTGGCCTCGCGGCCCTCTTCGCTGCCATTGTCCGCGATGGGCTGATCCATGCCGTATCCGACGGCGGTGATGGACGAAGTCAGCACGCGGCGTGTGCGCAATTCGTTCAGAACCGCCAGCGCCCGCGCCTCGGACAGGCGCTGGTTCATCACGGCACGGCCCTGGCTGTCGGTATGGCCGCTGATCTCGAGCCTGAGTTCGCCGCATTCCTTCAGGATATCCGCAATGTCATTGATGATTCCGGCCGCCGCGGCATCCGGCGTGTCCGAGCCCGGTTCGAAATTGATCTTGCGGGTCGCCAGGATGGCATTGATCCGGCGGATGCAGTCCTGCGGTGTGGGGAGGGCTGCAACCGGGTCAAGCGTTTCGTCATAGGTGACGTTGATCGTGTATTCCGCGGCCTCGCCCAGCTTCTGCGCCAGCAGGGCTGCTATCTGGGCACTGGCGCGGTCGTTTCCGGTGGTGCCGGTCACGGTCAACTGGTCCGGCGTGACGGTCGTCTGTCCCGAGGTCAGGCGCGACAGGGCCTCGAGCCCGGCAAGAACCCGGACGGTCCAGTCCTGGTTGAGGGTATCGTCACTGCGCACCGAGGACTGCACCACCTCAGAGCCGAAGCGCGCCTGGGCGAAGGTTTCCATGATGGTCCGGCTGGTGGCATCGCCGATCCGGCCGCGCAGCTGTACCTTGCCGTCTTCGGCCAGCAGCGCGGTGAATTCGACCTGCCCCCTGGTTTCGGCAACCTCGGGCGCGGGCAGCACGGCCGTCAGCGCGAAAACCTCGGGCAGGCTGTTTTCCAGCTCGCCCACGACACGGTCGAACAGGGCCTGTTCGGTGCCTTGCGCCGCCATGAGGGTGATGTCGGCATCGGTGAATGTGACCGATCCCGCCCCGATCTCGGCCAGGGCCGCAATGGCCTGCTCTGCGGCGCGCGCCCAGTTCGGCGAGGGCACACCCAGACCTATCGTGCAGATGCCTTTTTCTTCCATCCCCGCCGCACGCGCGGCGGCAAGAATGCGGGTCTGCGCCTCTTCGGTGTCGGCGGAACAGGCGTCAAAGCGCGCCTTGCCGCTGTCGATCAGGAAACGCAGGTTGAACGGCGTGATCACCGGACGCGGTGCCGAGATGTCCAGCGCCAGCCTGACCCCGCTGGGAACCCGGCGCGCCAGGTCCACCTCAAGCTTGCGCCGCTCTTCCGTGCTGTCGGCCATGGCGGTGATGGCGACCCTGTCCGCCGCGATCGAGATTTTCGCCCGCGGCATGGTCTCAAGCGCCTTGATCCCGAAGCTCAGCGCCCTGTCCCAGTTGTCCGGCACCGGATAGTCCGCCGTTTCCAGCAGATCGGTCACAGCCGCACCACCGGCCATCGGGGACAGCTGCGCCATGATGCTGTCCCGGTCGATCGAGGCAGGCACAAGGCCGATCAGGGAAATCCCACCCTCGTTGCGCAGGATCTCGACCGAGAAGCGCGGCGCCTCGATGCCGCCGCTGTCGCGGATATCCATCCCGTCGATCACGCGCGCCGCATCGACGATGCCCCCGGCTGTCGACAGCGCCTTGAAGCGCAACGCCTCGGACGGGGCGGTGCCGGTCAGAACGACCTGAAGCCCGTTGGCCTGCACCTCGGCCCATGGCAGTTCGTTCTCGTCCAGGGCAAGGCGCACGCCATACTCGGAATTGTCCTCGATCGCCCTGACGGAAAAGCCTGCTGCGACAAGGCTCAGGCCTGCGGCAGCAAGAAATGTCATTGAGACGATGGCGATGGCGGAGAAGCGCATGAAACCCCGATGCGTGGTTCTGTATGTCCCTGTCTTAGGGTGCTGTCGGGCCGGGTGCAATCACACCAGCGCGGCACAGGCGAAAAACAGCACAGGCAAAAGGCCCGCATCCCGGTTGGACCGGAACAGGCGCAGCAGCCCGCCCATGTCATCCGCATCAAAGCGCGCCAGCTGCCAGCGCATGTGCAACAGCATCGCCAGCGCCCCGCCCAGGGCGATCAGGCTGGGCAGGATGTCCGCCCCGACGGCGCGGGTCGCCGCAAGAACGGCAATCACCATCAGGGCCGTCGTGGCATACATGAACCCCGTCAGCCATTGCGGGCTGGCTTCGCCGAACAGCCGCGCGGTGGATTTGACGCCGATCAGCGCGTCATCCTCGGTGTCCTGATGGGCATAGATCGTGTCGTAGAACAGCGTCCAGGCGATCCCCGCCACATAAAGGATCACCGCCGGCCAGCCCAGGCTGCCGGTATGGGCCGTCCAGGCCAGCAAAGCACCCCAGTTGAAGGCCAGCCCCAGAAAGACCTGGGGCCACCAGGTAAAGCGCTTGGCGAATGGATAGACCGCCACCGGCAGCAGCGCGACGATTCCCAGCACGATCGCCGCTGTGTTGAAGGTCAGCAGGATGCCGAAGGCCACCAGCGCCTGGGCGATCATCCAGCCCGCCGCCTGTTTCGCCGTGACCTGCCCCGAAGGGATGGGCCGCGACCTTGTGCGCGCCACCGCCGCGTCGAATTCGCGGTCGGTGATATCGTTCCATGTGCAGCCCGCGCCACGCATCAGAAAAGCCCCTGCCGCGCAGCCCGCGAAGATCCACAGGTCGAACAGCCGCGCCTGCCCGTCATGCAGGATCGCCAGCGTCAGCCCCCACCAGCAGGGCAACAGCAAAAGCCATGTGCCGATGGGCCGGTCCGCCCGGCTCAGGCGCAGATAGGGGCGGGTGGCCGCTGGTGCCAGCCGGTCCACCCAATTGCCGCGCACGGCATCGGAAACCTGTCCTTTGGCCTCTGGCGTCTGGTCCGGCGCGGTCATATTGTCTGCCTCATGACTGATGCGAAAATCCGCCTCTATGTAGACCAACCGCTGGGTGCGGGGCAAACCGTTCCTCTGGACCGCGACAAGGCGCATTACCTGTTCGGGGTCATGCGGCTGTCGGAAGGGGCCGGGGTGCTGCTGTTCAACGGGCGCGACGGCGAATGGCTGGCCCGCGTGACCGAGGCGGGCAAGCGCGGCGGGATGCTGCTCTGCGAGGCGCAGACGCGTCCCTTGCGGATGCCGCCCGACCTGTGGCTCCTGTTTGCCCCGATAAAGAAAGCGCGCACCGATTTCATCGTGGAAAAGGCCGCCGAAATGGGGGCGGCCCGGATCGTGCCGGTGCAGACCGATTTCACCAATGCCGAACGGATCCGGCAGGATCGCCTGCAGGCCCATGCGGTCGAGGCGGCGGAACAATGCGGCGGCACCCATGTCCCCGAAGTGGCGGATCTTGTGAGGCTGGACCGTCTGCTGGCCGACTGGCCTGCGGGGCGGCAGCTGATGTTCTGCGACGAGGGGTTTGCCGATGGCGGTGCCGCCACCGAGCCCGCCCCGGCCCTGCCGGTGCGCACGTCCGGCCAGCCCCCGCAACCCTGGGCGATCCTGATCGGACCCGAGGGCGGCTTTTCCCCGGCCGAACGCACCCGTCTGCATGGGCTGTCCTTCAGCCACCCGGTCAGCCTTGGCCCCCGCATCCTGCGCGCGGACACGGCGGCAGTCGCTGCGCTGACGCTGTGGCAGATGCGGCTGGGTGATTGGGACCTGCCGGCATGAGTTTCCTGCGCCCCGAGGCCCTGGCCCTGTTGCGCCGCTGGCGCGGCGTGCTGGGTGGCACGGCTGTCGCGGCCATCGGCCTGTGGTGGATCGTCACCGGTTTCGGCGTGCTGTCCTGGATCGGCTGGGCGGTTCTGGCGGCGGGCCTTGCGTTGGCCTTCACGGGGCTGCAGCGGATCCGTTTTGCCACGGGGCAGGACGGCCCCGGCGTGGTCAGCATCACCGAAGGGCAGGTGGCCTATTTCGGACCGCTGACCGGGGGCGTCGTGGCCCTGTCGGAACTGGTGCGGCTGGACATCGACCATGGGGCGAAACCGGTCCATTGGCGCTTGCACCAACAGGGCCAGCCCCTGCTCGAAATTCCTTTGACCGCACAGAATGCCGCCGCGCTGTTCGATGTCTTTGCATCCCTGCCGGGTCTCAGCACGGAACGGCTGCTGACGCAGATGCGCCCGCACGGGGCGCACATCGTCGTGATCTGGCAGCGCGATGCGCCGCTTGCGCGATTGACACTTCCGCGTTGACGCGGCACTCCTGCCGACTGAACAGACGCGCAAGAGAATTCGGAGAGCCCAGCATGTCCATCCCTCAGTCCGGCGGCGGGCCGATCAAACATCCTTCCCAACTGGCCGAATACCTCGCCTCCGGGTGCAAGCCCAAGGCGGATTGGCGCATCGGGACCGAGCATGAAAAGTTCGGCTACTGCAAGGACAGCCTGCTGCCGATCCCCTACGAGGGGCCGCGCTCGGTGCGGGCTGTGCTGGAAGGGCTGCGCGACGCCCATGGCTGGGCGCCTGTCGAAGAGGCGGGCAAGCTGATCGGCCTTGTCAAGGACGGCGCCAATGTCAGCCTGGAACCGGGGGGGCAGCTGGAACTGTCCGGTGCCGCACTCGACACCATCCACGAGACCTGCGACGAGGTGAACCAGCACCTGCGCGAGGTCAAGGATGTGGCCGACAAGGTCGGTGTCGGCTTTATCGGTCTGGGCGCCGCCCCGATCTGGACGCATGATCAGATGCCGCAGATGCCCAAGGGGCGCTACAAGCTGATGACCTCCTACATGGACCGGGTCGGGACCATGGGCAAATCCATGATGTACCGGACCTGCACGGTGCAGGTGAACCTCGATTTCGCCTCGGAACCGGACATGGTCAAGAAACTCCGCGTGGCCATCGCGCTGCAGCCCGTCGCGACCGCGCTCTTCGCCAACTCGCCCTTCTTCGAGGGCAAGCCCAACGGCCACAAAAGCTGGCGCAGCCGGATCTGGCGCGATCTGGATGCCTCGCGCACCGGCATGCTGCCCTTCGTCTTCGAGGAGGGGTTCGGGTTTGAACGCTATGCGGAATACGCGCTCGATGTGCCGATGTATTTCGTCTATCGCGATGGCAAGTACATCGACGCGCTGGGCATGTCCTTCCGTGACTTCATGGCGGGCAAGCTGCCTGCCCTGCCGGGCGAAACCCCGACCCTCAGCGATTGGGCGGATCACCTGACCACCGCCTTCCCCGAGGCGCGGATCAAGAAATACATGGAAATGCGCGGCGCCGATGGCGGCCCCTGGCGCAGGCTTTGCGCGCTGCCCGCTTTCTGGGTCGGGCTGATGTATGACCAGTCGGCGCTGGACGCGGCCTGGGACATCGCCAAGGGCTGGGATGCCGAAACCCGCGAGGCGCTGCGCGTTGCCGCCAGCGTGGACGGGCTGCAGGCCCGTGTCGGCGACATCAATATGCACGATCTGGCGCGCGAGGTGCTGGCCCTGTCCGAGGCAGGCCTCAAGGCGCGCGCGCGTGCCGGTGCGGGGGGGCTTGTGCCCGACGAAACCCATTTCCTCAATGCACTCAAGGAAAGCATCGAAACCGGCAAGACACCGGCCGATGAACTGCTCGAGAAGTACCAGGGCGAATGGAACGGGGATCTGTCGCGGATCTATTCCGACTACAGCTACTGATCGCGGGTCTCGCGCCGCGCTGCTTCTTCTTGCGCGAAATATCCTCGGGGGGGCGTCGAACAAGGTTCGACGCGGGGGGCAGACAGCCCCCCTCCGGCCCTGCGGTTATTTCTGCCCGATCTTTGGTTCGGTGCCGGCGCGCAGCCGGGTGATGTTCGCGCGGTGCCGCCAGAAGATCAGCAAGGTCAGCAGCGCCCCCAGGACAAGCGCGTGACCTTGGCCCAGCAGCACCATCCAGAATGTCGACAGCGCGGCTGCGGCAAGCGCCGCCAGCGATGAGGTGCGGCTTGCCGCTGCGGCGACCAGCCATGTGGCGCAGACGGCCAGGCCCACGGGCCAGGCCAGCGCTAGCACCAGGCCGATATAGGTCGCAACACCCTTGCCGCCCTTGAAGCGCAGCCAGACCGGGTAGCAATGGCCCAGCATGGCCGCCAGTCCGGCGATCTGTGCCGCATCCTCACCGGCCATGGCACGGGCCAGCAGCACCGCGAAAGCCCCCTTGCCGCCGTCAAGCAGCAGGGTCAGGGCGGCCGCCGTCTTGCTGCCGGTGCGCAGCACATTGGTCGCGCCGATATTGCCCGATCCGATGTCGCGCAGGTTGCCAAGGCCCATGACGCGGGTCAGCACCATCCCGAAAGGGACCGATCCCAGCAGATAGCCGATCACGGCCCAAAGCAGCAGCAGTGCGGCGGTTGTCTCGATCAGGGGCATCACAACTCTCCGAAGACGCAGGCGCCGTTCACGAATGTGCCGCGCACCTTGCCTTGCAGGCGCGCACCGTCAAAGGGCGTGTTCTTGGATTTCGACCGCAGCGCGAAACGGTCCAGCACGAAAGGCGCATCGGGATCGAACAGCACCAGGTCCGCAGGTGCGCCGACAGCCATCCGCCCCTGGGGCAGGCCCAGCCGTTTGGCCGGGTTCAGCGACAGGGCGCGGAACAGCTGCGGCAGGGTCAGGTCACCCGCATGGTGCAGGCGCAGGGCCGCGGGCAGCAGCGTTTCCAAACCCACGGCGCCGGATGCGGCCTCTTCGAAGGGCAGGCGCTTGCTTTCCTCGTCCTGCGGCGTGTGCATCGAGCTGATCGTGTCGATCAGCCCGTCGCGCAGGGCCTCGACGACGGCCAGGCGGTCATCCTCGGCGCGCAGGGGCGGCTTGACCTTGAAGAAGGTGCGGTAATCGGCCAGGTCCAGCTCGTTCAGGGTCAGATGGTGGATCGAGGTGCCGGCGGTGATGTCCAGCCCGTTGCGCTTGGCGCGCATCAGGGCGGGCAGGGCGCGGGCGGTGGTGACCTGGTCGGCGTGATAGCGCGCGCCGGTCATCTCCAGCAATGCGATGTCGCGGTCCAGACCCATGCGTTCGGCCATGGGCGACACGGCGGGCAGGCCACGCAGGCTGGCGAACTTGCCGCTGGTGGCACAGGCCCCGTCCGACAGGCCGGGGTCCTGCGGATGCCCGATCACCAGCGCGCCAAGGCTGCGGGCATAGGTCAGCGCGCGCGACAGCACCTTGGTATTGCGCACCACGTGGTCGCAATCGGTGAAGGCCACGGCGCCTGCGTCCATCAGGAAACCGATCTCGGTCATCTCGCGGCCCTCGCGGCCCTTTGTCAGGGCTGCCATGGGCAGGACGCGCACGGGGGCGGCTTCGTTCGCGCGGCGGGTGACGAATTCCAGCGTCTCGGGGCTGTCGATGGCGGGGGTGGTGTCGGGGCGGGTCACCATGGTGGTCACGCCGCCTGCGGCGGCGGCCAGACCGGCGGAGCGGAAACTTTCCTTGTGCCGCTCGCCGGGTTCGCAGACCTTCACGCCGATATCGACGATGCCGGGTGCCAGACAGGCGCCGCGACCGTCAATCACATGGGCGCCTTCGGGTATCGCCACCTCGGCACCAAGGGCCGCGATCTGGCCGTCACGGATCAGCAGCGATCCGGGCGTCACGGTGCCCGCTTCGGGATCGATCAGCCGGACATTGTGGAATAGCGTGGTGGTCATGCGGCCCCCCGGTCTGTGGCGTCAGCGCCGTCTTACCCTGCACCGTTCCTCCGGTCCAGCGGGATAACAGGGCCGCCCCTTGGGCATGTCCCATGATGGGACAAAAGACGGATCAAGCGTTTTCAATGGGTTGGCGGTGCGTTTTAGGGAAATTTTAACGGTTGGGGATGGTTTGGCAGGTCTGGTGACCCGTTCCGGCGTCCTGCGCCGCACAGCCATCGTGCATCGAAGGGCGGCGGGGCGTGAAAAATGAACCTGAAGCACATCATTATGCAAGGGTGATCCGCCTTGCGATCTTGTCCTGAGCATGCGGCAGAGTGCGGACAGACATGTCCAAGATTTCGAAAAATATTGTGTTTCGACGTCTCAAAAAAACCTGATTGGTTGAGTATTGAAATTTTTTCTTCCATTGGAAGGGTATGAAGTCATTGATCAATCGCCGTTCTGTCTTTCTTTTTCTCGCAATCTGCCTCGCGGGTCTTGCGCTTGTCGTGACGCCTGAACGATTGGCCTCTTTCGGCATCATGGATTCGTCGCTGACGTCAGATAACCCGCTGACGCGCCAGTCAGCCTTGAGGCTCATTCTTTTCGCCCGTATCGGCCTTGCGGTTTGCGGCATGCTTCTGGCCACCCTGGCACTGGCTGCCCCGAGGATCGAAGCATCTGCGTTCTTTCAGCGCTGCATCCGCGAAGGATCGACGTTTCCGAAATATTACGAGCAACAACAACGCAGGGTTTTCCATGGTACGGCGCTTGTCGCCCTGACAAGCTTGGTTGCTGCAAGCCTTTATATCTGGCTGGGCAGTCGCTTTGGCAGCCAAACGCAGGGTTTGGTCAGCCAGGAGGACGGGTTCATCGAATGGACCTCCGCGCTGCTGCTTCTTGCTGCCTGTCTGACCGCATTTCGCGTCGCCAGCAGAATGCCCGACAAGGCGCATGCCGGGATGCATTTGTTTCTGGGCGTTCTGTTTTTCGTGATGCTGGGGGAAGAGATCAGCTGGGGGCAGAGGTTATTGGGCTTTTCGACGCCGGATACACTGGCGCAGATCAATGTCCAGGGTGAAACGAATCTCCATAATTCCTTTGGCTATCTTTTCGATCACCTGTTCATTCTGGGATTCTTCGTCTGGGGTTGTGTTCTGCCTTTGCTCTATTGGTTCGAGCCGGTCTGGTGCTGGGTGCAGAGCCGCCTCGGGATTCCCATCCCCAGCGCTGGCCTGAGCCTTGCCATGTTGGGGATAACCCTCTTTCAAGAACAGGTCACCGACAGCCTGTTCGGCGTCATCCCCGGTTTCCGGGTGCCCGAACTCAGAGAGTTGCTGTCGGCGCTGTGCTTCGGGCTGATGATGATCGAGTCGCGCGCGCTGACTGCGGACAAATCGTAAGGATCGCACGACCCTTGCAGGCCTTTCCGGGCAAGGCATGGCGTGTTGCCTGCCTCAGCCCGTGGCCCCTGCCATGGCCCGTTCCAGTCGTGCACGGGCGGCCGCGCCGTCGGACTGGTACTTGATCAGGTGCTTGTCGCCCCCGTGCGTCACGATCTGCACGGCTGATCCCAGCTTGTTCACCGCCTTGATCCCGCGCAGGGACACCGCGCGGCCGCCGGGTCCCAGAAGGCGCCGGTCGGTCAGATCCCAGCGCACCCCCAGTTCGTCCGAGGCGACATAGCCCGCGCGGATCGCGATCGCGGCAAGGCCGCCCACGGCACCTGTCCAGACATGAGGGTTTCCGATCACCCAGAGGATCGCCATGCCAAGGCCCATGGCCCCGGCCGCCATCCAGGCGTGATCGCGCCAATAGGTGGCCCGGTCGGCGCGGAAGCTGTGCAGAACGGTTTCGCCATCCGCCAATGGCGCGGTCGGGGTCAGCGCATGGGATTGGGCGCTGTCCATCACCCGGCCATCCAGACGACAAGGCCCGTCAGCACGAAAAGCACCAGCAAGGCGACCATCGCGATCCGGCCCGACATGGCGGCATCCGAGACGGGTTTGCGCCCGCCCGAGAGGGGCGCGCCCTTCGCGCCACCCGTGGGCAGCGGGTCGAAGGTCACCGGGGGGCGTTCCTCGGTGAAGAGGCCCAGAAAGGTCAGCTTGTCCGATGGCGCAATCTGCGCCGCCTGTCCGCCAAAGGCCCCGGCCAGCAGGATCACGACCTTGCCACCTTCGTTTTCCAGCAGCGCGCGATGTGCGGCGATCTGCGCGGCGGGGATGCCAAGCCCCTCTTCCATGTAGCCGGTCAGCCCGATGTCACCCAGTTGCGCCACATCGAAAACCTCGACATGGCTTTCGTCCAGGTGATCGACGCCAAGTTCGGCCAGCAAGGGCCAGTGCAGCTTGCCTTCGGCATCCGGCCGCCGTTCCGTCATGCGGGCGATCTCGGCCTCGGTGCCGCGCAGGCCGAAGATGCGCACGGTGCCGAATTCGGCGTCGCGGACATGCAGCGGATCGGTCATACCATCACACCGGCCGTGCTGCGCGCCGCGCGCAGGTTGCGCGCCAGAAGGTCCATCGCCGCCATGCGGACGGCCACGCCCATTTCCACCTGTTCCTGGATGACCGAACGGTTGATGTCATCGGCCAGCGTGCCGTCGATCTCGACCCCGCGATTCATCGGGCCGGGGTGCATGACGATCGCGTCGGGCTTCGCATGGGCCAGCTTTTCGGCATCCAGCCCGAATCGGTGGTAATACTCGCGCTCGGACGGGATGAAGCCGCCGTCCATCCGTTCCTTCTGCAGCCGCAGCATCATGACCACATCCACGTCCTGCAGGCCTGCGCGCATGTCCTCATGGACCTCGACCCCGAAATCGCCGATGCCCGCCGGCATCAGGGTGGGCGGGCCGATCAGGCGGATGCGGTTCTCCATCTTGCCCAGAAGCAGGATATTCGAGCGGGCCACGCGGCTGTGGGCGATGTCGCCGCAGATCGCGATGTTCAGCCGGTGCAGGCGGCCCTTGGCGCGGCGGATCGTCAGCGCGTCCAGCAGGGCCTGCGTGGGGTGTTCGTGCCGCCCGTCGCCTGCGTTCAGCACGGCGCAATTGACCTTTTGCGCCAGCAGGTCGACCGCGCCGGAATGCGGATGGCGCACCACCAGCAGGTCGGGATGCATCGCGTTCAGGGTCATTGCCGTGTCGATCAGCGTCTCGCCCTTCTTGATGGACGAGGCCTGCATCGACATGTTCATCACATCCGCGCCCAGCCGCTTGCCCGCCAGTTCGAAACTGGCCTGTGTGCGGGTCGAGGCCTCGAAGAACATGTTGATCTGGGTCAGGCCCGCCAGCACATCGCCATGTTTCACATCGCGCCGGTTCAGGGCGACATATTGATCCGCAAGGTCCAGAATCGTGGTGATTTCCTGCGGGGCCAGCGGTTCGATCCCCAGCAGATGTCTTTGGGCGAAACTCATGCGGGCCTCCTTGGGTTCATGGCCTGCTTATAGAAAGCCCGTGCGCCTGCGGCAAGGATGCGTGGCATGCTTTCGCTGTCCGGGCCGGCGGGATAGAGTGACGCCATGGAATCGGTACTGGATCACCGCAGCGCAAGGGCGCTTCTGGACTGGCATATCGCGCTGGGGGCGGATGAATGCATCCAGGACATGCCGGTCAACCGCTACGAGTTGCCGGATGCAGCCCCTGTTTCGGTGCGCAAGATGGCGGCAGCCCCCGCCCCGGACGCACCCGGAACGGGCGCGCCGCAGCCTGCCCGCATCGTGCCCATGGCGCAGGTCGATCCCGTGGCCGAGGCGCGTCGCGCCGCCGCGGCCGCCGCCGATCTGCCCGCCCTCCGGGAGGCGATGGAGGGGTTTTCCCTTTGCGACCTCAGGCGCGGGGCGCGCAATTTCGTCTTTGCCGACGGTATGCCCGGCGCGCGCGTCATGATCGTGGGCGAGGCGCCGGGGCGCGAAGAGGATCTGGAGGGGCGGCCCTTCGTGGGGCCGGCGGGTCAGTTGCTGGACCGCATGCTGGCCGCGATCGGGCTGGCGCGCGGTTCCGATCAGGTGGACGGGTCTGTCTACATCACCAATGTCCTGCCTTGGCGTCCGCCGCAAAACCGTGACCCCGAAGCTGCTGAAATCGCCATGATGCGCCCCTTCCTCGAGAGGCATATCGCGCTGGCGCGCCCCGAGATCCTGATCCTGATGGGCAATCACGCCTGTGATGCCCTGTTGCAGCGCAAGGGTATCCTGCGCCTGCGCGGCACATGGGCCGAGGCCGCGGGTCTGCCCGCGATGCCGATGACGCATCCGGCTTATCTTCTGCGCAACCCTGCCGCCAAGCGCGAGGCTTGGGCTGACCTGCTGGCGATCCAGAACCGTTTGGCACGCGCTACATGATCGTCGATCCCCTGCTGCTTCTGGCCTTTCTGCCCGCCGGGCTGGCGCTGAACCTGACGCCGGGGGCCGACATGATGTTCTGTCTGGGCCAGGGAATGAGGGCCGGTGCGCGGCCTGCCATCGCGGCCAGCGGAGGAATCGCGATTGGCGGTCTCTGCCATGCCGCGATTGCGGGGCTGGGCCTCAGTACCCTGATCGCGGTGATGCCTGGCGCACTGGACGTGATCCGCTGGATCGGGGTCGCCTATCTGCTTTTTCTCGCCGTGCAGGCGTTGCGCGTGGGGCCGATCGAGATGGCCGAGGCGCGCCAGATACGCCCCCGCGCGGCCTTTCGCGCCTTTTTGCACGGTCTGGCGGTGAACCTGACCAATCCCAAGGTGATCCTCTTCGTGCTGGCCTTCGTGCCGCAATTCGTGGACCCCGCCCGTGGTGCGGTGCTGGCGCAGTTCCTGATCTATGGCGCGGTTCTGTCCCTGGGCGGTTTCGTGATCAACGGTGCGGTGGGCGTCTTTGCCGCAGGGGTTGCGGGCCGTCTTGCGGGCAATCTGCGGTTGGCCCGGCTGCTGGGATGGATCAGCGCCGGGATATTCACTGGCCTCGCCCTCAGGCTGGCCCTGATGCAGAAAGGATGATCCATGTCGCGGATCGATGAGAGCAAGGAATTCGTGCCGGTGCGTATCGCGGTTCTGACCGTGTCGGACACGCGCGCGGCTGCGGATGACCGGTCCGGCGATACGCTGGTCGAACGTTTGACGGCGGCGGGGCATGTTCTGGCTGAACGTGCAATTATCCGCGATGAACGCGCCGATATTGCGCAACAATTGCGCGAATGGATTGCCGATCCCGCAATTGACGTGATCATTTCGACGGGTGGCACCGGCCTGACCGGGCGTGATGTGACGGTCGAGGCGCATCGCGACGTCTATGAAAAGGAGATCGACGCCTTCGGCACGGTCTTCACCATCGTGTCGATGAAGAAGATCGGCACAAGCGCCGTGCAAAGCCGCGCGACGGCGGGTGTGGCGGGGGGCACCTACCTGTTTGCGCTGCCCGGCAGCCCCGGTGCATGCCGTGATGCCTGGGACGAGATTTTGGCGCTGCAGCTGGATTACAGGCACCGTCCCTGCAACTTCGTCGAGATCTTTCCGCGCCTCGAGGAACACAAGCGACGGAAATAGGGTTCTGTTGCGTATCAACGGCTGATGACGCGGCGTCACGGGCTTGTGGCTTGGCAAGTGTTGCGATCCCGCTAGGCTATGCGGCCGGGGCTTGACCCCTGAATGCAAGGATCGAATGACGATGCGGTTTCTGCGCCGGGGCCTGAGCGGCCTTTTCCTGATCTTCCTGACGCTGGCCCTTCTGGTCATGGCGGGGCAGACCCTGCGCGAGGCCGTGCAGGACCGCCTGTCGCGCGAAGCCCGGATGCCCGAAGCGCGCGAGCGGCTTTTTTCCGTGAACGTGGTCGCGGCCGAGGCGCAGGATGTGATCCCGGTGCTGACCGCCTATGGACAGGTGCAAAGCCGCCGGACGCTTGAAATCCGGGCCGCGACGGGCGGCGCGGTGCTGCAGATCGCGCCCGAATTCGTCGAAGGCGGCAGCGTGCGCGAAGGGCAGGTGCTGGTGCGGATTGATCCTGCCGCGGCACAGGATGCGCTGGCGCGGACGCAGGCCGATGCACGCGACGCCACCGCCGAGGCGCGCGATGCGGCCGTGGCGCTGGATCTGGCGCGCGCCGAATTGGTCGCGGCCGAGGATCAGGTTGCCTTGCGCGAACGCGCGGCCTTGCGGCAGCGCGACATCGCGGCGCGCGGGGTCGGGTCTGATGCGGCGGTGGAAACCGCCGAACTGGCGGCAAGTGCGGCGCGTCAGGCGGTTCTGACCCGTCGCCAGGCGATCGCGCAGGCCGAGGCGCGGCTGGCCCAATCCGCAACCCGGCAGGAGCGCGCGGCCATCGCCTTGGCCGAGGCCGAGCGACGGCTGGAGGATACGGTGATCCGCGCCCGGTTCAGCGGTGTTCTGGGGGGTGTCAGCCTTGTCGAGGGCCGCCTGGTGTCGGCCAATGAACAACTGGGTTTGCTGATAGACCCAGACAGTCTTGATGTGGCCTTTCGCGTCTCGACCGCGCAGCATGGCCGGTTGCTGGACGGGCAGGGGCGTCTGGCCGATCTGCCGGTGCGGGTGCGCCTTGATGCCTTTGGCCTGGAACTGGAACGCGCGGGCCGTCTGACCCGTGACAATGCGACGGTGGCCGAGGGGCAATCGGGGCGGCTGATCTATGCCGCGCTGGATGATCCGGGCGGTTTGAAGCCCGGCGATTTCGTGACGGTCGAGGTGGACGAGCCTGCATTGACCGACGTGGTGCGCCTGCCGGGATCTGCGATGGACAGCGCGGGCACCGTTCTGGCGCTGGGCGATGGCGACCGGCTTGAGGTGCTGCCAGTCACCTTGCTGCGTCGGCAGGGCAATGACATCCTGGTGGCCGCCGCAGGGCTTGAGGGGCGCGAGATCGTGACCCGGCGCACCCCGCTGCTGGGGGCAGGCATCGGCGTGCGCCCGTTGCGCGCCACGGATGCGCAGGACGATCAGGCGCAAGCAGCCCCGACGGCGCCGGAACTTCTGGAACTGACAGCCGAGCGGCGCGCCCGCCTTGTGGCCTTCGTCGAGGGCAATACCCGCATGCCCGCCGAGATGCGCAACCGGCTGCTGGCGCAGCTGCAGGAAGATCGCGTGCCGGCCGCCGTCGTGCAGCGGCTTGAACAGCGGATCGGGGGCTGAGCGGGATGGTGCGCGGCATCCCCCCCGTCGCCGGTGGCATCCTGTCCTATTTCACGCGGCACAGGACGGCCGCGAACCTGCTGCTGGTGCTGATGGTCGTGGCCGGGCTGGCCGCCGCGCCCAACATGCGCGCGCAGTTCTTTCCCGATGTGGTCGTCGATGACGTCACCGTCAGCGTGGCCTGGCAAGGGGCCGGGGCCGAAGACGTGGACAATGCCATCGTGCAGGTGATGGAACCGGCGCTCTTGTCGGTGGAAGGGGTCGCGTCGTCGTCATCCTCCAGCCGCGAGGGGCGCGCGTCGATCCGGCTGGAGTTCGAACCCGGTTGGGACATGGGCCGCGCCGCCGAGGATGTGCAGGCCGCCGTGGATCAGATCACGACCCTGCCCGACGAGGCGGAGGAGCCACAGGTGCAGCGCGGCATCTGGCGTGATCGCGTCACCGACGTGGTGATCACCGGCCCGGTCGGGGTGGACCAGTTGGCGCGCTTTGCCGATGAACTGGTGACGCGGCTTTTCGCGGAAGGCATCACGCGGACCACGGTGCGCGGTGTGGCTGCGCCGGAAACGCTGATCGAGGTCGCGTCGGTCAAGTTGATGGCGCATGACATTTCCATCGCCGAGATCGCGGCCGTCATCGCGGCCGAGGTGACGGCCGATCCTGCCGGTGACGTGACCGGTGCGAATGCGCGGGTGCGCACGGGGTCGGGCCGCACCGCGCCCGACCAGATTGCGCAGATCGTGCTGCGGTCGAACCCGGACGGATCGGTTCTGCGGCTGTCGGACGTGGCGCAAGTCGAAAAGCTGGGCGTGGACCGCGAGCGGGGGTATTTCGTGGGCGACAACCCGGCCATGACGATCCGCGTCGATCGCTCGGCCAGTGGTGATGCGATCCGCGCGCAGGCGCAGGTCGAAAAGGCGGCGGCGGCATTGCAGGCCATGCTGCCTGCGGGCGTGACGGTCGATCTGATCCGTACCCGCGCCGAACAGATCACCGGACGTCTGGACCTGCTCATCTCGAACGGGTTGACGGGTCTGGCGCTGGTGGTGGGGCTGCTGTTCCTGTTCCTGAACGCGCGCACCGCCTTCTGGGTGGCGGCGGGTATCCCGGTGGCGATGCTGGCGGCGATCGCGCTGATGTATGCCTTCGGGCTGACGCTGAACATGATCAGCCTGTTCGGGTTGATCATCACGCTGGGGCTGGTGGTGGATGATGCCATCGTGGTGGGCGAGCATGCCGATGCGCGCTACCGCATGGGAGAGCCGCCTGTCGTGGCCGCCGAGAATGCCGCGCGGCGCATGGCGATGCCGGTTTTCGCCGCGATGCTGACCACGGTGATCGCCTTTTTCGGGCTGGTCGTCGTGGGCGGGCGCATGGGCACGCTGATCGCCGATATTCCCTTTACGGTGATCGTGGTCCTTGCGGCGTCATTGGTGGAATGCTTCCTGATCCTGCCCAATCACATGTCTCATGCGCTGGCGCATGCCGTCCGGGATCACTGGTATGACCTGCCCAGCCGCGCCGTGAACCGGGGCTTCGACTGGTTGCGCGACCGGGGGTTCCGGCCGCTGATGGGGCTGGTGGTCAGGGCGCGTTATCCCGTGCTGGCGGGGGTGATCCTGCTGCTGGCGGTGCAGGTGGCCGCGCTGGTGCGGGGCGATGTGCCCTGGCGGTTCTTCAACTCGCCCGAACAGGGCAGCATCACGGGCAATTTCGCGATGCTGCAGGGCGCCAGCCGCAGCGACACGCTGGCCATGATGCACGAGATGCAGCGCGCCGCCATCGAGGTTGCCGCGCGCTACGAGGCCGAGCATGGCCGCAATCCCATCGCCTACATGATCGCGGAAATCGGCGGCAACTCGGGCCGGTCCCTGCCCGGTGCCGAGGATACCGAGGCCGATCTGCTTGGGGGGTTGTCGATCGAGATGATCGACCCGGATCTGCGGCCCTATTCGTCCTTCGCCTTCGTGGCAGATCTGCAGGACGCGGTGCAGATGCATCCCCTGGCCGAAACCGTCAGTTTCCGGGGCTGGCGGTCAGGCCCGGCGGGCGAGGCGCTGAACGTGCAGTTCTATGGCGCCACCGCAGAGGGGCTGAAGGCGGCGAGCGAGGCGCTCAAGACCGAGTTGGCGCGCTTTTCCGAGGTGTCGGCGGTCGAGGATACGCTGGCCTATGACAAGGAAGAGCTGATCCTCGAACTGACGCCGCAGGGGCAGGCCATGGGGTTTGCCATCGACGATCTGGGCCGGGTGCTGCGGCACCGGCTGAACGGGCTGGAGGCCGCGACCTATCCCGAGGGGCCGCGCAGCGCCGCGATCCGGGTGGAACTGCCCGGCGATGAGCTGACCGGCGATTTCATGGAGCGGATGCTGCTGCGCGCGCCATCGGGCGCTTATGTGCCGCTGGCCGATATCGTCAGCGTCGCGGCGCGGGCCGGCTTTTCGACCGTGCGCCGGGAAAACGGCCTGCGGGTGATCACTGTGACCGGCGACATATCCGAGGACGATCCCGCCCGCGCCGCCGCCGTGATGCAGGCCCTGACGGACGAGATCCTGCCGCGCATCGCCTCCGAGATGCAGTTGGAATATCGTCTGGCGGGACTGTCGGAACAGGAGGATGCGTTCCTGTCGGATGCGCGCACCGGCCTGATCCTGTGCCTGACGGGGATCTACCTTGTTCTGGCCTGGATCTTTGCCAGCTGGACCCGCCCGGTCGTGGTGATGGCTGTCATCCCCTTCGGACTGGTCGGCACGATATGGGGCCATGCGCTGTGGGATGTGCCGATGTCGATGTTCACCATCGTGGGTCTGCTGGGGATGACGGGGATCATCATCAACGATTCCATCGTGCTGGTCACGACCATCGACGAAAAGGCGCGCGAGCGCGGCTTGGTTCCCGCGATCATCGACGGGACGGCAGACCGTTTGCGGGCCGTGATGCTGACGACGCTGACGACGGTGCTGGGCCTTGCGCCGCTGCTGTACGAGACATCGTCGCAGGCGCAATTCCTCAAGCCGACGGTGATCACGCTGGTTTACGGCCTGGGTTTCGGGATGGTGCTGGTGCTGCTGGTGGTGCCTGCGCTGATGGCGATCCAGCAGGATGTGGCGCGGCAGGTGCAAGCGTTCCGGCGCGGGCTGCGCCAGCGGCGGACCGCGCTGCCGCTCAGGCTGGTGGCGGCGTCGGGCCTTGCCTGGCTGGGTGCGACGCTTGGCATGGTGGCCTGGCAGGGTGCCTTGCCCGCCGTGCTGGCCGGGCTGATGCCGGGGCTTGCGCAGGGCACGCCCATGATGGCGGCGCTGTTGCTGTTCCTGGGGGGTATCTCAGGTGGCCTGGTGGTGGCCTTCGGCGCGATCATCCTGTGGCAGTCGCGCAAGGCGCGTGGCGCCGCGCGCGAGGCATGACCCCAAGGGCCGCGGCGCGCGGCCCGGTCAATCCCCCGGTCAATCCGACGTGCAGCCGTGAATGTCCACGGCGCGTTCGGCCCCCAGAACCGTCATCCTGAGGCCGGAGCGATCAAGCGCGAAGGCCTGCCCCGACACATGGACCAGTTCGGTCACTGCGCGCAGCGTCTGACCCTTTCGGGTGCTTTCGGTTTCGGCCACCCAGACCTGCGGATCGGCGGTTTCGACCAGAACGGTCTCGGTCCCGCCGGCGCTGGGCATGTCGATCTCGACCGAGAGGCGCAAGCCATCGCTGATCGGGCTGAGGCTGCAGGTCACGCGGCGCACATCGGCCTGCGCCGCGGTCACCGGCTGATCGGCCAGGGCGGCCCGGATCATCGCCTGCTGCGCATCGCTGCCCCTTGCGGGCAGGTCCAGCGCGAGATCGAATTCGACCGGCACGCAGATCGTGCTGCAGATCCCGATCTGCAGACGGGCCGACAGGCGGGCGGGTTGACCGGGATCCCGGGGCGCCACCAGCAGGGGCAGGACCAGTTCGTCGGCATATCCGACTGTCTGAAGGCCGTTCTGGCTGAAGACCCGGGGCGTCGGCCAGACCGGATCCACAGAGGCAAGGTTATGCGCGCCATGAAACTCCATCGCCGGGGGGATGCCCGCATCACCGGGCGCACGCCAATAGGTTTTCCAGCCGGGCGCCAGGGCAAGATGCAGTGCCACGACATGCTGTCCGCCTTCCGTGCTCCAGCCCGGCAGCACCTCGATCCGCACCATGTCGGCCGGGCTGTCGCTGCCGGCCTGCGCAGGCATGGACAGTCCCGCCACCAGAAGCAGCGGCAGAAGAAGGCGGGCGGCAAGGGAAGGATGCAAGGCGGTCATGCGTCTGGTGATGCGCGAATCTCTGCTCAAGGACAACTCACATTCGGGAGATGTTGCGGCGTTCTGACCTAACCGTGATCACCGGGCTGCGGCCTGCCCGCCGCTTTGGCAGATGCCTGCTTGCCTGTGGCTGTTTTGGGATGCAGTCTGGCAAGAGGCAGCACGGGACATATATCTGGGGCATGGACAAGGCGGATCCGACATCAGGGCAACAGGGCAAACCGGGCAGAGCCGGCAGGCTGGACCTGACCGGAAAACTGCTGATCGCCATGCCCGCGATGGAGGATCCCCGCTTTGCCCGGTCGGTCGTGTTCCTCTGCGCCCATTCCGCCGATGGGGCGATGGGGCTGATCGTGAACAAGCCCGCCGTCGATCTGAGCCTGCGCATGTTGCTGGAACAGGTATCGGTCAGTGTCGTGCCGGGGCTGGCCGACAGGCCCGTGCATTTCGGCGGGCCCGTCGAACATGCGCGCGGATTCGTGCTGCATTCGGGCGACTACCGCTCGCGCGTGACCACGCTGGAGGTGGCGGGCGGTTTCGGAATGACCGCCACGCTGGATGTGCTGGAGGATATCGGTGCGGGCCACGGACCCGCGCGCGCCATCGTGGCGCTGGGCTATGCGGGATGGGGGCCGGGGCAGCTGGAGCGTGAAATCGCGCAGAATGGCTGGCTGACCGTGGATGCCGCGGCTGAACTGGTGTTCGATACGGCCGATGCGGTCAAATGGGATGCAGCGCTGCGCCGGTTGGGTGTGGATGCGCTGGCGCTGTCCTCGGCTGCGGGCCGCGCCTGACTGCCGCGCTGGTTGCGCTCCGCGCGGGGATATTTTCAGCAAGAAGAAACGGGCGGCGTCGCCTGGGGACGCGGGGCGGCGGCGCGGCGCAGGCGGTCGTTGATCGCGCGGCCCAGCCCGGTGTCGGGGATCGGGGCCACGGCGATGCGGGCCGCGCCGCGCCCGTCCAGCGCATGCAGATGCGGAAAGAGATTGGCCGCCGCCTCGGTCAGGGTGCCCGTGGGCGAAAGGTTCAGGTCGCAGTCCATCGCGCCGAAGCCCAGCATCAGTTCACCGGGGGCGGCGGAGGTTGCGTTCAGGCGCAACAGCGCGTCGGGCGCGTAATGGGATTCCATCTGACCCGGCGCCGTTAGCTTGCGCGGGGTGATGTCCTGGGCGAGGGGGTGGCCGAGGCAGGTCTCGATCTCTTCGGCGGGCAGGCCGCCGTGGCGCAGCAGGGTGGGCGCGCCCGTCAGGCCGAGAATGGTGGATTCGAGGCCCACGGGGCAGGGGCCGCCATCCAGCACGGCCTCGATCCGGCCATCGAGACCCGCCATCACATGGGCGGCCGTGGTCGGGCTGATCCGGCCCGAGGGATTGGCCGAGGGGGCGGCGACGGGGCCGCCGAAGGCCGCGAGCAGGCGGCGCGCCAAAGGATGTGCCGGCACGCGGATCGCGAGGCTGGGCAGGTCGGCGGTGACAAGATCGGACAGCGCGGAATCCGCGCGGATCGGCAGCACAAGGGTCAGGGGGCCGGGCCAGAAGGCGCGGGCCAAAGCCTCGGCCGTGTCGGACCACTGGACATGGCGGCGCGCGGCATCGGCATCGGGCACATGCACGATCAGCGGGTTGAAACGGGGCCTTCCCTTGGCCTCGAAGATGCGGGCCACGGCCAGGCTGTTGCGCGCGTCGGCACCCAGCCCGTACACCGTCTCGGTGGGAAAGGCGACCAGACCACCCGCCGCCAGGAGACTGGCGGCGCGGGCGATACCGGCCTCATCGGGGGCAAGCAGTTCGGTGCTGGTCATGCTGTCTTGTCCAATGACGCCGCGTTTCTGTTGAAGGCCGCCGCGCTTGGGTTCACGTTGCGGAAACACCGTTGCATACAAGTGCCGTGCGTCTTTGCCAAGCTTCCGGCTGCAGGGCCGTGGCGAGGATCCGACGGCCTGAAGGAGACGACCGATGACCTACCGCGCCCCTGTCGAGGAATTCCGCTTCATCTTCAACCACATTGCCGAGATCGGCCGGGTCACGTCCACGGACCGTTTCGCCGATGCGACGGTCGATGTGACCGATGCGATCCTGATCGAAGCGGGCAAGCTGTGCGAGGACAAGCTGGCGCCCCTGCAGCGTACCGGCGATCTGCATCCCGCGCGCCTGGAGAATGGCAAGGTTCGGACCTCGCCCGGTTTCGCCGAAGCCTATGCCGCCATCGCCGAGGGCGGCTGGGTGTCGATCGCGGCCAGCCCCGAATTCGGGGGCATGGGCCTGCCGATGACCGTGACCACCGCGGTCAACGAGATGATGAGCGGCGCCTGCCTGTCGCTGCAGCTGAACCCCTTGATGACGCAGGGCCAGATCGAGGCGCTGGAACATCACGCCAGTGATGCGATCAAGGCGCTTTACCTGCCCAGGCTGGTCACGGGCGAATGGTGCGGCACCATGAACCTGACCGAACCGCAGGCGGGCAGCGACGTGGGGGCGCTGACCACCAGGGCGGTGCCGAACGGTGACGGGACCTATGCGATCACCGGGCAGAAGATCTACATCAGCTGGGGCGACAATGACTTCAGCGGCAATGTGTGCCACCTGGTGCTGGCGCGGCTGCCTGACGGCAAGCCCGGCACCAAGGGGATCAGCCTTTTCCTGGTGCCCAAGCTGATCCCGGATGCCAGGGGAAATCCGGGGGTGGCCAACAGCCTGAAGGTGGTGAGCCTTGAGCACAAGATGGGCCTGCATGGCAGCCCGACCTGCGTGATGCAGTACGAGGGTGCGACCGGCTGGCTGATCGGACATGAACATGACGGCATGGCCGCCATGTTCACCATGATGAACAACGCCCGCCTTGGCGTGGGCTGCCAGGGTATCGGCATCGCCGAGGCTGCAACGCAACATGCGCTGGCCTATGCGGCGGACCGCCGGCAGGGCCGCACCCCCGTCGGAGAGGGGCGCGGGCCGATCCTGGATCATGCCGATGTGCGCCGGATGCTTCTGACCATGAAGGCCGAGACCTTTGCCGCGCGGTCGATCGCGCTGGCCTGCGCCGTTGCGATCGACCTGGGGACCGCCACGGGCGAGGCCGAATGCAAGGCGCGCGCGGCGCTGCTGACGCCCATTGCCAAGGCGTTCGGCACGGATGTGGGCATCAGCGTGGCCGAGATGGGTGTGCAGGTGCATGGCGGCATGGGCTTTGTCGAGGAAACGGGTGCCGCGCAGTTCAGCCGCGATGTGCGCGTGACCGCGATCTACGAGGGGACCAACGGCATCCAGTCGATGGACCTTGTGGGGCGCAAGATGATGGACGGGGGCGAGGCTGCGTTCCGCCTGCTGGACGAGATCGAGGCCCATGCCGAAACCGCCCGCACCATCCATCCCGTCATGGCCGAAAAGGTCTGGCAGGCCACCGAAACCCTGCGCGAGGCGGTGGAATGGCTGGTGGCGCAATCCGACATGACGACCCGTTTCGCGGGATCGGTCCCCTTTCTGCGGGCTTTCGCGCGGGTGCTGGGGGCGCATTTCCACCTCAAGGCGGCGCTGGCCGAAGGGGGGGAAGGCCCGCGGGTCAAGCTGGCGCGGTTCTACGTGAACCGTCTCTTGCCGGAACATCAGGCGCTTCTGGCGCAGGCGATGGCGGGGGCCGAGGATCTCTATGCGATGACCGATGCAGAGTTGTGCGCGTGATGGACGGCGCGGGCGCGGGCATCCGATACCCATGGGAGGCCGCCCCGGCGACCGGAGAGACGGTGCAGGTGGCAGAGGGCATCCTGTGGATCCGCCTGCCGCTGCCGATGGCGCTGGATCATGTCAATGTCTATGCGCTGGACGAGGGCGATCACTGGACCATCGTCGATACCGGGGTGCATTCGCGCAAATCGGTCGCCCTGTGGGAAGAGTTGCTGACAGGCGCGCTGGGCGGCAAGCCCGTGGGCCGGGTGATCCTGACGCATCACCATCCCGATCACGTCGGCATGGCCGGTTGGCTGATGCAGCACCAGGGCGCCGCACTGTGGACAACGCGTACCGCCTGGCTGATGGCGCGGATGCTGATCCTTGATGCCGAGGACCGGCCCAGCCCGCAGGCCCTGGCCTTCTGGCGCAGCGCGGGGATGGATGCGGAGATCTATGCGAAACGCAGCAGCGAGCGGCCCTTCAACTTTGCCGATATCGCGCATCCCTTGCCGGTGGGCTATCACAGGGTGCAGCAGGGCGACGTGATCCGGTCGGCGGGGCGCGACTGGGACGTGCATATCGGCGCGGGCCATGCGCCCGAGCACCTGACGCTGTGGAGCAGGGACTGCAACCTTGTCATCTCGGGCGATCAGATCCTGCCCTCGATCAGCCCGAATATCGGTGTCTACGCGACCGAGCCCGAGGCCGACCCGCTGGCCGACTGGCTGGAGGCCTGCGAGCGGCTGGGCCAGTTGGCGCGCGAGGATCACCTGGTGCTTGGGGGGCACAAGCTGCCGTTCACGGGCCTGCCGTTCCGCATGCGCCAGTTGATCGACAACCATCACGGCGGCTTGCGTCGCCTGCTGGCGCATCTGGATCAGCCGCGCGTGGCGGGTGACTGCTTTGCCCCGCTGTTCAAGCGGCGCATCGATGCGGGCACCTATGGGCTGGCGCTGGTCGAGACGGTTGCACATCTGAACCATCTGCATAGACTCGGTCAGGTGACGCGGGTGGCGCGCGAGGACGGGGCCTGGCTCTGGCAGGCGGTGCGCTGATCCCCCGGTTCAGGGAAGGGCGCTGCGATGGAAACCAAGATCAGCACCGTGGCCGAGGCGAACGAGCGCGATCCGCTGATGCCGCGCCGCTGCGACCTGCGCGCCGATGCGGATGAGGCGGCTGTCGGCAAGCTGGTCGAGGATCTGGACGCCGTCGATATCGCCGACAAGAGCGAGGCCGAATGGGCCTATGAACGGCTGGTGATCTATATCCAGGAGTTCGAGGATCAGCTGGACAATCAGCACGAGGTTGCCATGGGCTTTGCCGGCAGCGAGGCCGGTATCCTGCAGATCGAGGGGATGGGCTTTTTCGACCCCGATATCCTGACCTTCTACGGCACGGACGAGGATGGCGTGCCGACCCAGCTGATCCAGCATGTCAGCCAGTTGAGCGTGATTCTGCGGGCCATGCCCAAGGCCACCGAAGAGGAGCCGCCCAAGCGCATCGGTTTCCGCCTGGCACGGCGTCTGGACAAGGGCTGAGGTGTCGCACAGGGTCAAAATTCGGCCTGCTGCGCCGTTTTGACTGGATGACACGCGGAAAAAATTGCGGTATCCGCTGCCCAGACAGGTGCCGGACCGGCACAGGACACCCAAGCAGAGGAAGACCCCGATGGCCGAACACAAGCATGGCGAGATGAACATTGAAGTGCAGGAAAAGACCTTTGAGGGCTTTGTGACCTTCACCATCCGGTCCGTTATGGTGATCATCGGCATCCTGCTGTTCATGGCGCTGGTCAACAGCTGATCCGAAGGCTTTCGGGCCGTCGGGCTGTCAGGGGTTACTGATGTCTGTGTCGCGCATCATTCTGGCCCTTGGGCTGGTCGCAGCAATCGGCGCCTGTGCGCCACAGCCCGAACCTGCCCAATCGCTGCCCGATGACCAGATCGCGGCGCAGGTCTATCGCCACGACGGACCGCCCTCGTTGACCCTTTACACGATGGTCAACAACTCCAACGGTTCTGGGGCACATACGTCATTGATGGTGAATGGCAGCCAGCGGGTCATCTTCGACCCGGCCGGCTCGTTCCGTCATCCGCGCATCGCCACGAAGAATGACGTGGTCTATGGCGTGACCCCGGTGATGGAAGACACCTATACCCGGTTTCATGCGCGCGAGACCTTCCATGTGATCGTGCAGCAGGTCGAAGTCCCGCCCGAGGTAGCCGAAGATGTGCTGCGGCGCATCCTGGTCGCGGGGCCCGTGCCGCGTGCGCAATGCGCGCTCAGCACCTCCAGCCTGTTGCGCGATGTGCCGGGGCTGAACGGTGCGATCCGCACCACGTGGTTCCCCAACCAGCTGGCCGAACAATTCGGCAATCTGCCGGGGGCCACGACACAACGCCTTTACGAATACGACGATGCGGATCGGTTCAAGGCGTTGGAATCCTTCGATCCCGATCGTGTCCGTGCCTCGCGCGAGGCGCAGGAGGCGGCCAAGGCCGAGTGATCCCCGCCCGGCAGGCTGATCTGTGCGGCCTGTCCGCTCAGCCCATCAGGTAGAGCAACAGATAAAGCATCCCCGCGCCTGAAAAGATCGCGGCCAGCACGTTCTTGGTCAGATAGCCGACGACAAGCGTGGTCAGCGCGGCGGTCAGCCTTGGCAGGTCCAGCACACCATCCGTGGCACCCGGCCAGACTACCAGCGGCGCGACAAGCCCCGGCAGCACCGCCACGGCGGTATAGCGCAGGTGGCGCATGATCCAGTCGGGCATCGGACGGTTGCCGATCAGCCCGAGGAAGGCAAAGCGCAGCGCGAAACTGCCTAGCCCCAGCAGGATGATCACGGTCCAGAGGGTTCCCTTGGCGATGATCGGATCGGTCATGTCCGTGCCCTCCGGTCCATCCAGAGTTCGACCTGCGCGCCCACCATCATCCCGCCGATTCCCGCGATGATCAGGCCAAGGTTGAAGGGCACGAAGGCAAAGCCAAGCGCCAGCACGACCGACGCGGTGGCCGCCGCCTTGTGCGCCAGGGTGCGCAGCGCAGGCGCGATCATCGCGATGAAGGTGATGGGCACGGCGAAATCAAGCGCCAGCCCGGCAGGCATCGACGATCCGATCAGCGCACCGGCGACGGTCATCGCGTACCACACCGGGATCACGGGCGTGACCGCGCCAAAGTAGAAGGCCATCTTCTGCATGGGCGTCCAGTCGCGGTTACGCTCGTAAGCCAGGATCGAACAGGCATAGGACTGGTCCACCATCATGTAGGCGGCAAGCGCCCGCTGCCAGATCGGTGTGGCCCCCAGATGCGGCGTCAGCGAGGCCGAATACATCGCCATGCGCAGGTTCACCGCCAGCGCCGAGGCCAGGACGATCACGGTTGGCGCGTTTTCCTGCATGAGTTGCAAGGCGGTGAACTGTGCGGCACCGGCAATCACGACCACGGAAAAGGCCAGCGTTTCCCAGACGGTCAGGCCCGCTTCGGTGGCGACAACGCCGAACAGCAGGGCAAAGGGCGCCACGACAAGGATAAAGGGCAGCCCATCGCGGACGCCCTCCCAATAGGCGGAATGTGGGGTGGTGACGGTCATCTGGTGCCTTCGGATCAGGGCGTGACACACCCCTAAGCGGTGCCAGAGGGAGATTCAATTCCCGATAGGTCAGGGCAGGTGCGCGGGGCCAAGGCCGTTTGCATGCGGGGCTTCAGGCGGTCAGTCGAAAATTCCGGCCACGCGGCCCAGCAGCATGAAGGCGCGGGCGGTGCGGGTGTTGGACAGGTCCGAGATTTCGGCATCCGTGGCGTCGCGTTCGAATTCGGTGAACATCTTGTCGAATCGGCGCAGGAAATGATGGGCCGCATCGCGGAAGATCGGATCCTGCTTCATCCGCCCGACGGTCAGCGCCAGCGAGGAACGATCCCTGATCCCGCCCAGCGCGGCGATGGCGCGCCCGCGTTCGCCACCGGCGAAGCGGCGCCAGATTTCGGGCCGGGCCATGTCGGGGCGCAGATCATCCATGTAGATGCCATCCTGCGACAGCAGCGTCAGCACATCCTGGCTGGCCTGCACAAGCTGTGCCGCCTGACGGTCGCGCAGGGCCTTGCGCAGGGCGGCAAAGCCTTCCTCGTCCTCGGCGGTTTCGGGAAAGTTCAGCGCGCGGATGAAATCCTCGCGCGACAGGGGCGGGCCGATTTCCTCGGCAGGGGTGCCAAGCGGCAGCGCGGCCTGATCCTCGGGGGCAGCCTTCGCCTGCGCCTCTGGCCTTGGGCGCAGCGGCACGCCCTGCGGACGGCTCGAGGTGAACTTGGCCAGTTCGGTTTCGGTCTTGCGGGTTGCGGCCGCGATTTCATCCAGCTTGCGGGCGACCGAGGGTTCGGTGCCCAGCACGCGGCCCTGGGATTGCGCCACATAGGCCTGGCGGATCGCGTCGATCGCGGCTTGCAGGCGCTGGCTTTCCTCGCGCATCACGCGGCTGGCCCGCGCGGCGGTGGCGGCAACCCAGATCATCGCGACGGGCATGAACATCGCCAGCATGGTCATCATGAAGCGCAGCGCGCCGCCCTCATCCGGTGCCTCCGCAGAGGGGACCATCATGAAGAACAGCCCGCACAGAAGCAGCCAGACGAAAGACAACGCAATCGCGACCACCTCGATCGAGGTGATCTGCGCCGTGCGCGCACGGTCATAGATCCCGAGCGGGGTCGATTTGCCGTCGTTCCTGCCAACCATTGAACCAGTACTTCCCTGCGAAACGGCGTCAGATATAGGCGATTTTCACGATTTCGTAAGACTTTTCGCCGCCGGGCGTGCGCACTTCCACGGAATCGCCCTCGTCCTTGCCGATCAGCGCGCGCGCGATGGGCGAGCGGATGTTCAGAAGACCCTTTTCGATGCTGGCCTCGTGTTCGCCCACGATCTGCCAGGTCTTTTCCTCGTCCGTATCCTCATCCACCAGCGTGACGGTCGCGCCGAACTTGATCGCGCCGGACAGGCTTTTGGGGTCGATCACCTCGGCCAGGGAAATGATCCCCTCAAGTTCCTTGATGCGGCCTTCGATGAAGGACTGCTTTTCGCGCGCCGAATGGTATTCCGCATTCTCGGACAGGTCGCCATGCTCGCGCGCTTCGGCAATCGCCTTGATGATGGCCGGACGCTCGACGGATTTGAGTTGCTTCAACTCGGCCTCAAGTGCGGCGTGACCTGCGCGGGTCATGGGTATCTTTTCCATCGAACGGGTTCCGTCTAACTGGTCTGCGGGAAAGGGTCGGGTTTGCAATCGGGCATTGGTGCGCTACACCCTGCCCCAGGGCGCGCAGGCATTGCAATAGTCGAAGCCATGCAGCGGCGCAACAGTGCCAATCTGCCCCCCTCTGGCGCTTTTGGCGCTTGTAACGTCGTGTCGCAATTGACGCGCAATGCTGCGGCGCGGTAACCATCGCGGCAATTTTGTTGCGCGAACTGTCGGAAGGGGCCTGCCATGTCGGATATCACACGTGAAACCATGGAATACGACGTCGTCATCGTGGGCGCCGGTCCTGCCGGTCTGTCGGCTGCGATCCGGCTGAAGCAGCTGGATGCCGATCTGAACGTGGTCGTTCTGGAAAAAGGCTCGGAAGTGGGCGCGCATATCCTGTCGGGCGCGGTGCTGGACCCCTGCGGTCTGGATGCGCTGATCCCCGACTGGAAGGAAAAGGGCGCACCGCTGAACGTGCCGGTGACCGAGGACAATTTCTACATGCTGGGCGAGGCGGGCGAGATCCGCATCCCCAATTTCCCGATGCCGCCCTTGATGAACAACCACGGCAATTACATCGTGTCGATGGGCAATGTCTGCCGCTGGATGGCCGAACAGGCCGAGGAACTGGGTGTCGAGATTTTCCCCGGCATGTCCTGTTCCGCGCTGGTTTACGGCGATGCAGGCGAGGTCAAGGGCGTGGTCGCGGGTGAATTCGGCCGCAATCCCGATGGCAGCATCGGCGACGCCTATGAGCCGGGGATGGAACTGCACGGCAAATATGTCTTCCTGTCCGAAGGCGTGCGCGGGTCGCTGGCCAAGGAAGTGATCGCGAAATACGATCTGTCCAAGGGCAAGGAGCCGCAGAAATTCGGCCTTGGCATGAAGGAAATCTGGGAAATTGACCCGGCCAAGCACCGGATCGGCACCGTGACCCATACGATGGGCTGGCCGCTGGGCAGCAATGCGGGCGGCGGGTCGTTCATCTATCACCTCGAGAACAACCAGGTCTACGTGGGTTTCGTGGTGCACCTGAACTACAAGAACCCGCATCTGTTTCCCTACATGGAATTCCAGCGCTTCAAGCATCACCCGATGGTGGCGGAACTCCTGAAAGGCGGCAAGCGGGTGGCTTATGGCGCGCGCGCGATTTCCGAGGGCGGCTATCAGTCGATGCCCAAGATGGTCGCGCCGGGTGTCGCGCTGCTGGGCTGTTCGGTCGGCATGGTCAACGTGCCGCGCATCAAGGGCAACCACAACGCGATGCTGTCGGGCAAGGCCGCGGCGGAAGCCGCGTTCGCGGCGATCACCGCGGGTCGTGCCAGCGACGAGCTGACCGCCTATGAGACCGAAGTGCGGACAGGCGCCATCGGCAAGGACCTCAAGAAGGTGCGCAACGTCAAGCCGCTGTGGTCGAAATATGGCCTGACGGCCAGCCTGACGCTGGGCGGGTTCGACATGTGGACCAACACGCTTGGCTTTTCGCTGTTCGGCACGCTGGGCCATGGCAAGACCGATGCCGCGGCGACCGAAGAGGCCAGCAAGCACAAGCCGATCGACTATCCCAAGCCCGATGGCAAGCTGTCCTTCGACCGTCTGACCAACGTCAGCTTCTCGATGACCAACCACGAGGAAAGCCAGCCCTGCCATCTGCAACTGCGCGATGCCTCGGTCCCGATCGCGGTCAACCTGCCGAAATACGCGGAACCGGCGCAGCGGTATTGCCCGGCCGGCGTCTACGAGGTGGTGGCCGAAGAGGGCAAGGACCCGCGCTTCGTGATCAACTTCCAGAACTGCGTTCACTGCAAGACCTGCGACATCAAGGATCCCAGCCAGAACATCAACTGGGCGACCCCGCAGGGCGGTGACGGACCCAACTATCCCAACATGTAAAATCCGTCCGCAGCGGATGCGATTGCCGCGTTTTGCGGCGGAAACCCGATCAGAGAGGCGGCGAATTGCCGCCTCTCATTGCGTTTGTGCGCAGAACCGTTAGATTCCATTTCAAAGCTGGTGGGCCTGCGTGGAGGCGGGCCCCGTAGCAGGCTGGCATCAACCGGGAGGCAAGGTATTGGCGGGCAGAATTCGGGCGGTACGGTCACTGGCCCTGGCGGCATGCGCCGCATTCCTGGTTGGGGGCGCACCGGCGCAGGCGGAGCCGAATACCGGTGCCTACCTGGCCGCGCGCCAAGCCGTCTTGATGGGGGATTACAGGTCTGCGGCGGAATATTTCACGCTGGCGCTGACGCGCGATCCGTCGAATCCGATGATCCTGGAAAACGCGGCGCTGTCCTATCTGTCTCTCGGGGACCTTGATCGCGCCTTGCCGATTGCCCAGCGGATGGAAGCCGAGGGGCTGAACAGCCAGATCGCCAGCATGATCCTTGGGGCCGCCGAGGCGCGTTCGGGTGATTTCGAAGTGCTGCTGTCGCGCATGGCCGACGGGCGCGGCACCGGCCCCCTTGTCGACGGTCTGACCACCGCATGGGCGCATATGGGCAAGGGCGATGTATCCGCAGCCCTGAAAGCGTTCGACGATCTTGCGAACCAGCCGGGGCTTGGCCCTTTCGCCAGCTATCACAAGGCGCTGGCGCTGGCGATGGTCGGCGATTTCGAAGGGGCCGAGGCGCTGATGGCCTCGGATGCGGCGGGGCCCTTGTTGCTGACCCGCCGGGCCGCCATCGCGCGGGTGCAGATCCTCAGCCAGCTTGACCGCGATGCCGATGCCGTGGCCCTGCTGGACGAGATGTTCGGCAGCGATCTTGACCCGGCGCTGGCCGCGATGCATGTGGCGCTGTCGGCCAACGAGGTGTTGCCCTTCACCATGATCGGAAACCCGGTGGACGGGATCGCCGAGGTCTATTTCTCGGTCTCGTCCTTTCTGCGCCGCGAGGCCGGGGATGAATACACGCTGCTTTACGCGCGCGTGGCGACATATCTGCGGCCTGACCATACCGATGCGCTGCTGATGACCGCATCGCTTCTGGAATCGATGGAACGCTTCGCGCTTGCGGTCGAGACCTACAAGAAGGTGCCCGCCAGCGATCCGTCCTTCCACGCGGCCGAGCTGGGCCGCGCCGAGGCGCTGCGTCGTCTGGACCGTGTCGATGCCGCCGTCGAAGTGCTGGAGCAACTGGTGCGCAGCCATGGCGACCTGCCCATCGTTCACGTGACGCTGGGCGACCTGATGCGCCAGATGGAAAGGTTCGCCGATGCGGTGACCGCCTATGACAAGGCGCTTGCGCTTTATGCGACGGAAGAGCAGGGGCAATGGTTCATCCATTACGCCCGCGCCATCGCGCATGAACGGCAGGACAACTGGGACAAGGCCGAGGCGGATTTCCGCAAGGCGCTGGCGCTGAACCCGGACCAGCCGCAGGTTCTGAACTATCTTGGCTATTCCCTGGTGGAAAAGCAGATGAAGCTGGACGAGGCGCTGGACATGATCGAGCGTGCGGTCGCGGCGCGTCCCGACAGCGGCTATATCGTGGACAGCCTTGGCTGGGTCCTCTACCGGCTCGGCCGCTACGAGGAAGCGATCGTGCACATGGAACGGGCAGCCGAGCTGATGCCGGTCGATCCGATCGTGAACGATCACCTTGGCGATGTGCTGTGGTCCGTGGGCCGCATCCGCGAGGCGCGTTTCCAGTGGACGCGCGCGCTGTCCTTCGACCCCGAGGAGAAGGACGCGACCCGCATCCGCCGCAAGCTTGAGGTCGGCCTGGACGCGGTGCTGGCAGAAGAAGGTGCCGCGCCCCTGAAACAGGTTGCGAATGGCAACTGACGATGGCCAGCCTGCGGGCCGCCATGACGCGTTTGCCCCGGCCAAGATCAACCTGACGCTGCATGTCACAGGTCAGCGCGCCGATGGCTATCACCTGCTGGACAGCCTGGTGGTCTTTGCGGATCTCGGTGATCATCTGAGCCTGGCAGCGGCGGCGTCGCCCGCGCTGCATGTGTCGGGGCCCATGGCGCAGGTCGTGCCCACGGGGCCCGAGAACCTGGTGCTGCGCGCGGCGGCCCGCATGGGCGTTACGCTTGATATCCGGCTGGACAAGCACCTGCCCGCCGCAGCCGGGATCGGAGGCGGATCATCCGATGCCGCCGCCGTGCTGCGCGGGATCGCCGCCTTGCGGCCTGACATTGGCCTGCCGCCGGATCAGGGCCTTTCGCTGGGGGCGGATGTGCCGGTCTGCCTGAGGGCGCGGGCCGCGCGGATGGAAGGGATCGGCGAGCGGGTAAGCCCGGTCGATGATCTGCCGCCGCTGCATGCCGTTCTGGTCAATCCCGGCATTGCCGTGTCCACCGCCACGATCTTTCGCAGCCTTGCGCGCAAGGACAATCCCCCGATGCCTGAAATCCTGCCGGGCTGGGGCGATGCCACGGCGCTTGCCGGTTGGCTGGCGGTGCAGCGCAATGACATGCAGGCCGCAGCCATTGCCGCAGAACCCCTGGTGGGGCAGGTGATCGCGGCGATCGCGGCGACGGATGGCTGCCTTCTGGCGCGCATGTCCGGATCGGGTGCGACCTGTTTCGGGCTTTATGCCGATACGCAGGCGGCGGGCCGTGCGGCCGCATCGCTGGCGCGGCCGGGTTGGTGGGTGCGTGCGGCGCGTCTATCCTAGACCTGCGCGCAGGCTGCGGGGGCGGATGCCTCCGGCGGGGATATTTCAGGCAAGAAGAAGCGCAGCTTCAGCGCAGGCGGGCAACCACGTAATCGGCGAGGTCGACCAGCATCTGGCGCAGCGGATGATCGGGCAGGGTCTGCATCGCATCCTTGGCGCGCGCGGCCCAGTCCAGCGCATCGCGGCGCGTCGCCTCAAGCGTGCCGTGGCGCCGCATCAGGGCGATGGCGTGATCCAGGTCACCCTCGCGCTGATCGCCCTTTTCGATCGTGCGCGCCCAGAAGGCGCGTTCTTCGGCGTCGGCGAGGGCCACGGCCTTGATCACCGGCAGCGTCAGCTTGCGTTCGCGGAAATCGTCACCGACATTCTTGCCGGTGGCGCCGCTGTCACCCTCATAGTCCAGCAGGTCATCGACGATCTGGAAGGCGATGCCCAGCGCATCGCCATAATCGAAGAGCGCCTGAACCTGCGTCGCCGTCGCCCCGGCCAGCACGCCGCCCGATTCGGTGGCTGCGGAAAAAAGTGCGGCCGTCTTGCCGCGCACCACCTTGAGGTAGATGCCTTCATCGGTCTTGAGGTCCTGCGCCGCGCTGAGTTGCAGCACCTCGCCCTCGGCAATCGTCGCGGCGGCGTTGGACAGGATTTCCAGCACCCGCAGATTGCCCGGCTCCACCATCAACTGGAAGGCGCGGGCGAAAAGGTAATCCCCCACCAGCACTGATGACTTGTTGTCCCAGAGCAGGTTCGCGGTGGGTCGGCCGCGCCGCTGACTGCTTTCATCGACCACGTCGTCATGCAGCAGCGTGGCGGTGTGGATGAATTCGACTGTCGCCGCCAGGTGCACATGGAAGGGGCCGTCGTAGCCGCAGAGCTCCGCCGCGGCGAGGGTCAGCATCGGGCGCAGACGCTTGCCGCCGGCCCCCACCAGATGCGCCGTGACCTGCGGAATGCGCGGCGCATGTTCCGACGCCATCCGTTCCCCGATCAGGGCATTGACCGCCTCCATGCCTGCGGCAAGGTGGCTGGCCAGTTGTTCATGCGGTTTGGTGGCGGCGGTTGCCGCGGCGCGGTCGAGGCTCATGTTTTCCCTGCTGCACGGGTCGACAAATCGCACGCCATGCCCTTATCTGCCCTTCATGAAACAGCTGATGCGCACCAACAACCCCGTCTCGATGGCCATCGCGACATCCCTGCTTCAGGGCGAGGGTATAGACTGCTTTGAAATCGACGTAAACATGAGCGTCCTTGAAGGCAGCATCGGTATCCTGCCGCGCCGTCTCATGGTGCGCGAGGAAGACTATGACGCGGCCCTGCGGGTCATCACCGACAATGGCATGGGTCCCGATGGATGACGCCGACCTGAGCCGCGACGCCTTTCTTGGCGGGCGGTTGATGATCTGGCAGCCAAGGCAAGGATACCGGGCCGGGGTCGATCCGGTCCTTCTGGCGGCATCTGTACCCGCGCGGGCGGGCCAATCGGTACTGGAGCTGGGCTGCGGGGTGGGGGTTGCATCGCTTTGCCTTGCGGCGCGGGTGTCCGGGCTGCATCTGGCAGGTGTCGAGATCCAGCCAGGCTATGCCGATCTGGCGCGCCGCAACGCCGCCGAGACGGGGCATCCCCTGCAGGTGGAAACCGGCGACCTGACCCGTATGCCGGATAGCCTGCGCCAGCGGCAGTTCGATCACGTGATCGCCAATCCGCCCTATTTCCAGCGCGACCGGAGCATGCCCGCACAGGATCCGGGACGGGAAACCGCCCTTGGTGAAGGTACCGCCCTTGGCCTTTGGGTCGAGGTGGCGTCGCGCCGGGTCGTCGATGGCGGCCATGTGACTTTCATCCAGCGCACGGAACGCTTGCCGGAACTGATCGGGCTGATGTCGGTGCGGCTGGGATCGGTCGAGGTTCTGCCCTTCGCGCCGCGCCGGGGACGTGCCGCGCAACTGGTGCTGATCCGCGGACGCAAGGGCGGGCGCGCCGCATTCCGGTTGCTGGATCCGATTCTGATGCATGTGGGCGAAACCCATGACGGGGACCGCGACGACTATACCGCGCTGGTGACCTCGGTGCTCAGGGAAGGTGCGGCTCTGCCCTTTTGAATGGCGCAACCATGCGCTGTATCAAATGCATCGGAATTTCTTTGCCGGATGCTGCGCCCGCAGCGTGACTTGCAGCCGATTCTGTGCTGCACTTGTCATGTAGACGTTACACAAGAGAGGAGACTGCCCATGAGCTTGAGTTCACATGTCGAGGAACTGAAGAAGAAACACCGCAAGCTCTCGGATAAGGTGGAAGAGGCGCAGCGCGCCCCCGGCATCAGCACCGCCGAAATCGCCACTCTCAAGAAACAGAAGCTTCGTCTGAAAGAAGAAATCGAGCGTTTGAGCGCCAACGCCTGACCCTCCCCTCCATGACATGAAAAGGCCCTTGCGCTGCAGGGGACAGGCCAGCCTTGACACAGGCTGGCCTTCTTTTTTGCGGCGCGACCGCGTCAGGCGGCCATGAAGTCCGTGACAGCCTGAACCTCGCCCTGGGTGATCTCGTGCCCACCGGCATGCCATTCCAGCGTGACCTCGGCGCCCTGTTGCACCAGGTAATCCGCAAGGGCCTGGGTCAAGGGCGCGGGACAGATCGGATCGCGCTGGCCCGCGGTAATCAGGATGCGCCGCCCGGCAAGGCCCTGTTGCGGTGCGGGGGTCCAGGGGATCAGCGGGTGCATCAGGGCCATCCTGTCCACCAGGTCGGGGTGTTCAAGGGCCACGGCCATCAGGATATTGGCCCCGTTGGAATAGCCAAGTCCCGCCACATGCGCCGCCCCTGTGCGCGCCTTCTGATCCTGAATGAACCGCGCCATCCGGTCTTGGCGCAGGGCAAGATCCTTCATGTCGTAGACACCTTCCCCGGTGCGCCGGAAATAGCGGTTCATCCCGCCTTCCAGCACATCGCCGCGTGGCGAGACCACATGCGCGCCGGGGATCAGCCGTTCGGCAAAGCCGTGAAACTGGTGTTCATTGCCGCCCGTGCCGTGAAAGGTCATCAGCAGGGGCGCACCCGCGCGCCCCCGTGTCGTGGCATGGATATAGGTGCTGTCAGTCACGGATCGGCTCCAGGTAGCGGCTTTCCAGCGTCTGGCGCAGATGCTCGTGCTGGTGCGGCAGTTTCAGCGCCTGCCCCAGGTGGGCGCTGTCCTCGTCCCGGTCGAAGCCCGGTTCGTTGGTTGCCACTTCGAACAGAACGCCGCCGGGTGTGCGGAAATAGATCGCCCAGAAGTAATCCCGGTCGATCACGGGCGTCACCTGCCAGCCGGTATCCAGCAGCGCCTTGCGCACCTCAAGCTGGGCGGCGCGATCGGTGACCGAAAAGGCCAGGTGATGCACGGAACCCGCACCCTGCTGCGCGGGGGCGGCACCGGGCAGCGTTTCGATATCCACGACATCGGCGCCATTGCCGCCGGGCACGCGGAAGCGGGTGATGTCGCCCTCGGTCTCGATCTGCTCATAGCCCATGAAGCGCAGCAATTCGGCGCTGGCGCCCGCGTCGCGCAGGCGCATGTCGGCCGAGTGAAAGCCGCGGATGGCGTGATCGGCGCTGACGCCCTGGCCTTCCCAGGGGCTGCGCGCATCATCGACCTCGACCAGGGCGAAACCGTCGCCGTCAGGCCCGTCGAAGCGCAGGCGGTTTTCGCCAAAGCGGGTTTCGGCCTTGATGTTCTTGACATCGAAGGTGGCCAGGCGGTCCGCCCAGAAGCGCAGCGATCCCTTGGGCACCGCGAAAGTCGTGATGCTGACTTCGCCCGCGCCGGGGCGGCCGCGGCGCGCGCCGGGGAAGGGGAAGTAGGTCATCACCGATCCGGGCGTGCCCATCTCGTCGCCATAGTAGAGGTGATAGACCTCTGGCGCGTCGAAGTTCACGGTTTTCTTGACGCGGCGCAGGCCGAGGGCCTTGGTGAAGAAATCATTGTTCGATTGTGCCCCGCTCGCCAGCGAGGTCACATGGTGCAGTCCGTTGATCTGGGTCAGCATGTCGGTTCTCCTTTACGAAAGGATATGCGCTGCAAGGCTGCGCAGAAAATACGCATCCCGGCGCGTATTCTGTGCAGGATCGCACAGCGCGGCCGTGTGCCGGGCATGAAAAAGCCCCCCGGCCACGGGGGCGGGGGGCCGAATGCCAGCTTGTTTCGGGTCAGACGAAGAACTGACCACCGTTGGCGGAAATCGTCGAGCCATTGATGAAGCCCGCATCGTCGGAAGCCAGGAAAACGACGCAGCGCGCGATTTCCTCGGGCTCGCCCAGACGCCCTGCGGGGATCTGCGCGATGATGCTTTCGCGGACCTTTTCCGGCACCGCCATGACCATGTCTGTGGCGATGTAACCGGGGCAGATCGCATTGGCGGTGATGCCGAAGCGCGCGCCTTCCTGTGCCAGGCTCTTGACGATGCCCAGATCGCCCGCCTTGGACGCGGCATAGTTCACCTGTGCGAACTGGCCTTTCTGGCCGTTGATCGACGAGATGATGATGACACGGCCGAATTTGCGCTCGCGCATGCCGGGCCAGATCGGGTGGGTCATGTTGAACACGCCAGTCAGGTTGGTGTCGATCACGTCATGCCACTGCTGCGGCGTCATCTTGTGGAAAGGCGCGTCGCGGGTGATGCCCGCGTTGTTCACCAGCACGTCGATGGGGCCGATATCGGCCTCGACGCCTGCGATACCGGCAGCGCATTCCTCGTAATTGCCGACATTCCACTTGTAAGTCTTGATGCCGGTTTCCTTGGTGAATGCCGCGGCGGCCTCGTCATTGCCGGCATAGGTGGCCGCGACGGTGTAGCCTGCATCGCGCAATGCGATGGAAATGGCTGCGCCGATCCCGCGTGATCCGCCCGTGACGAGTGCTGTTCTTGCCATGATATCCTCCAGTCTGGCTTGAGCTTTGGTAACTTGGTTACTTTGAATGGCATTTGTGCGCAAGATTATTGCGCACTGATTTTTGTCTAAACCGATGTATTCTTACGCACGACAAACAAGAAGGGGCGCCACATGGGCGCCCCTGTTGATATTCGTCCGACCAAGACGGATCAGACCCGTTCAAGGCACATGGCGACGCCCATACCGCCACCGATGCACAGGGTGGCCAGGCCTTTCTTGGCGTCGCGGCGCTGCATTTCGAACAGCAGCGTGTTCAGGATGCGGCAACCCGAGGCACCGATCGGGTGGCCGATGGCGATGGCGCCCCCGTTCACGTTCACGATCGACGGATCCCAGCCCATGTCCTTGTTCACGGCGCAGGCCTGTGCGGCAAAAGCCTCGTTCGCTTCGACCAGGTCCAGATCGTCGACCGACCAGCCTGCCTTGGCCAGGGCCTTGCGGCTGGCATGGATCGGACCCACGCCCATGATCGACGGATCAAGACCTGCCGTGGCATAGGATGCGATGCGCGCCAGCGGGGTGATCCCGCGCTTTTCCGCCTCATCTGCGGTCATCAGCAGCACGGCGGCGGCGCCGTCGTTCAGGCCGGATGCGTTGGCTGCGGTCACCGATCCGTCGCGGGTGAAGGCGGGGCGCAGTTTCTGCAGCGCGTCCAAGGTCGCGCCGTGGCGGATGTATTCATCCTTGTTGATGATGATCTCGCCCTTGCGCGACTTCACGATGAAATCGATCACCTCGTCGTCGAAGCGGCCAGCCTTTTGCGCGGCTTCGGCCTTGTTCTGGCTGGCCAGCGCGAATTCGTCCTGCGCGTCGCGGCTGATCTGCCATTTTTCGGCAACGTTTTCAGCGGTCTGGCCCATGTGGTAGCCGTTGAAGGCATCCCAAAGACCGTCGCGGATCATCGAATCGATGTACGAGACGTCGCCCATCTTCACGCCGGCGCGCAGATGCGCCACATGGGGGCTGAGGGTCATGTTTTCCTGGCCGCCGGCAGCGACGATCGACGCATCGCCCAACTGGATGTGCTGGGCTGCCAGCGCCACGGCGCGCAGGCCCGAGCCGCAGACCTGGTTGATCGACCAGGCCGAGGATTCGATCGGCAGGCCGGCATTGACATGCGCCTGGCGCGCGGGGTTCTGGCCCTGGCCCGCGGTCAGCACCTGGCCCAGGATGGTTTCGGAGACTTCCGACTTGTCGATGCCCGCGCGGGCGACAACGGCTTCGAGCACGGCGGCCCCAAGGTCATGTGCGGGCGTGTTTGCGAATGCGCCCCCGAAAGAACCGACAGCGGTGCGCGCCGCCGAGGCGATTACGACATTGGTCATGTTTATCCTCCACCAATTTGAAGATCGAGGAACATCCGGCACGCGAATGTGCGGGTACCGGACTCCCCGCCTTGGCGAAGGTGATAATGGAAGGCGGGTGCTGCGGCAACTGCACTTCTGTTCTATCCCGTTCGATAGAGGGGCGCGCGCAGCGGGGTGGTCGTGTCCCAGGGGGCGTTCACGGTCGGCGCGCCAAAGAAATATCCTTGCTGACAGTCGATGCCGATGCTGGACAGCCAGCGCGAGTCGGCAAGGCTTTCCACGGATTCCGCCACGGTGAACATGTCGAACTGCCGTGCGATATCCACCATGGCGCGGGTCAGGACCTGGTTGTCCGCGTTCGCGTGGACGCCGCGCACGAATTCGCCGTCGATCTTGACCAGGTCGAAATGGAAGTCGCGCAGGTAGCGCAGCGAGGTGTAGCCCGATCCGAAATCGTCCAGCGCAAAGGCGATCCCGCGCTTTTGCAGGTCGGACATGAAGCGCGCCGCCAGTTCGGGCACGGTCATCGCGCTGCGTTCGGTGATTTCAAGGATCAGCCTTTCCCCGATCGTCGGATCGCCCATCAACCCCTGTTTGAGGCTGCGTATCCATCGCGGAAATCCGATGGAGCGGGCCGACATGTTGATGGCAAGCCGGATCTGCGGTGTCTTTTGCAGAACCCGCAGGCCGGTTTCCAGCGCGACGCAATCCAGGATGCGCCCGGTTTCGGTGGCTTCCACGGCATCGATGAAATCGCGCGCGGGAATGACCCGCCCGGTATCATCCAGAACGCGGATCAAACCTTCGTAGAATGCGACGCGATCGGTGCGATGCGATTGCACGACCGGTTGAAAGGCCAGCATCGTGTCGCGGTGGCGCAGGGCATTTGCCACCATGGCCATCGTGCCGCGGTCACGCGTGATCACCGCGTAATCCAGCGGCGAGGTGTCGCCCGGTTCCAAATCCGCGAATCTTCCCTTGCCTTTCCGCATGTTCCGCCCTCTGCGCTGATCCCGACCGGAGATTGGCGCGAAACACGTTATCAAAGAGATAATATTCCCTTTTTGTTCTAATTTTCCTAAAGTCGCCGGAAAGGCCGGGGAGGGCAGGCGGATGGATGGCAGATGCGGATGGGTGGGGCCCGATCAGATCTATCTGGATTACCACGATTCCGAATGGGGCGTGCCCCAGCGCGATGGCCGCGCCTTGTGGGAACTGCTCTGCCTCGAGGGGTTCCAGGCCGGGCTGAGCTGGATCACGATCCTCAAGCGGCGTGAGGGATTTCGCGGGGCATTTCATGGGTTTGACCCTGATGTGATTGCAGGGTGGGGGGATGTGGAGGTTGCCCGGCTGATGGGTGATCCGCGCATCATCCGCCATCGCGGCAAGGTCGAGGCGATGATCGGGAATGCGCAGGCCTTTCAGCGGATCGAGGCATCCGGCGGCTTTGCCGCATGGGTCTGGGATCACGTGGATGGCAAGCCGGTGCAGAACCGTTTTGCCAGCATGGCGCAGGTTCCGGCGCAGACGGAAATTTCCGTGCAATTGTCCAAGAACCTCAAGCGGGCCGGTTTCAAGTTCTGCGGCCCCACCATCGCCTATGCCTTCATGCAGACGGCGGGGCTGGTCAACGATCACCTGACCGGCTGCCCCCGCCATGCCGAAGTGGCGCGGATGGTCTGATCACATGCCCGACACGAGCGCGGCGACAATCGCCTTGGCGCTGTCCGATGACCAGTCGGCGTCGCCGCGCATCCGGGCGATTTCCTGGCCTTCGGGGTTCAGGATCAGGGTGATCGGCAAACCCATGATCGCCATCTCGCGGGCCAGTTGCTGCTTGGGGTCCATGTGCAGGGGCAGGTTGTCGACACCGATCTCTTCGAAGAAACGCTGCATCGCCTGCGGCGGATTGCGCCCGGTCGCGATGGTCACGACCTCGAAGGCCTCGCCGCCCAAGTCGGCCTGAAGCTGCGAAAGCTGCGGCATCTCCTTGCGGCAGGGCGCGCACCATGTGGCCCAGAAGTTCAGCACGACGTATTTGCCCGCGTAATCCGACAGCCGGCCTTCGCCGCCTTCCCATGTCGCGAAGGGCTGCGCGGATATGGGCTGCGGTTCGGAATGGAAATTCAGCTTCTTCATGTCGCCGTCACGCAGCGCCTCGAGCGCCGCCACATCAGCAAGGGCGGTGTTTGCACCAAGGGCAAGAGCCGTATAAAGGACGATCTGACGAAGAAGACGCATATTCCCTCCAAGGTGCAGCATATGACCGACAAGACCTCGAACCAGATGTGGGGCGGCCGTTTCGCCGCTGGCCCGGACGCGATCATGGAGGCGATCAATGCCTCGATCGGGTTCGATCAGCGGATGGCGGCGCAGGATATTGCCGGTTCGCGGGCCCATGCCGAAATGCTGGCGGCAACAGGTATCCTGAGTGATAGCGACGCTGCCGCCATTCGGGAAGGCCTGCTCACGGTCTTGTCAGAGATCGAGACGGGACGTTTCAGTTTCTCCACCGCGCTGGAAGACATCCACATGAACGTCGAGGCGCGGCTGAAAGAGATCATCGGCGAACCGGCGGGCCGTCTGCACACCGCGCGGTCGCGCAATGATCAGGTGGCCACCGATTTCCGCCTGTGGGTGCGCGACCAGATGGATGCGGCCATGTCCGGGATCGAGGCGTTGCAGCGCGGGTTTCTGGCGCAGGCCGAGGCGGGGGCCGATTGGGTCATGCCCGGTTTCACCCATCTGCAGACGGCGCAACCGGTCACATGGGGCCATCACATGATGGCCTATGTCGAGATGCTGGGCCGCGATCACGGCCGCTTTGCCGATGCACGCCGCCGGATGAACGAGTCGCCCCTGGGGTCCGCCGCGCTGGCCGGTACGGGCTTTCCCATCGACCGCGAGATGACGGCGCACAGCCTTGGTTTCGACCGGCCCACCGCCAATTCGCTGGATGCGGTCAGTGATCGGGATTTCGCGCTGGAATACCTGTCCTGCGCCTCGATCTGCGCGATGCACCTGTCGCGCTTTGCCGAAGAGCTGGTGATCTGGTCATCGGCGCAGTTCCGCTTCGTGAAGATGTCGGACAAGTGGTCGACCGGATCGTCGATCATGCCGCAAAAGCGTAACCCCGACGCGGCGGAACTGATCCGCGCCAAGATCGGGCGCATCTTCGGGGCGAATGTGGCCTTGATGATGGTGATGAAGGGCCTGCCCTTGGCCTATTCCAAGGACATGCAGGAAGACAAGGAACAGGTGTTTGACGCCGCCGACAACCTGATGCTGGCGCTGGCCGCGATGACGGGGATGGTGGGCGACATGACGGCGAACCGCGCGGCGATGCAGGCGGCGGCGGGGGCCGGTTTCTCGACCGCGACCGATCTGGCCGACTGGCTGGTGCGGGCGCTGGGCCTGCCCTTCCGCGAGGCGCATCACGTCACCGGCACGCTTGTGGGCATGGCCGAGGCGCGGGGCTGCGACCTGCCCGACCTGGCGCTGGAGGACATGCAATCGGTTCACGCGGGCATCACTGCCGATGTCTTCGGCGTGCTGGGTGTTGAAAATTCCGTCGCCTCGCGCATGTCCTATGGCGGGACCGCGCCCGCGCAGGTGCGCGCGCAGGTGGCCCGCTGGAAGGAACGGCTGGGATGACACGCGGCATCGGGATGGCCATGGTCGGGACAGCGCTGCTGGCGCTGGCCGCCTGCTCCGTGCCGACAGGCGGGACGGATTCGGACCGGGGCGGCCAGGCCGTACCGTCGCAGACCGGGGTGAACCTGTCGGGGTCGGCGCGGATCGGCGTGACCCGGACGATCAATTGAGGGGACGGATGACATGAAGGCTTTGATATTCGGTGGTCTGTGTCTGGCCGCGCTGGCCGCCTGCGGGGTCGAGGGCGCGCCGGTGCGCCCCTCGCTGGATGCAGGGGTCTCGGTCACGCCGGGGGGCATCTTCCCTTCGGTGGGTGTGGGCGTCAGCAAGGGGCCGGTCAGCCTGCGGGTGGGTCTGTGATGTCGATATCGCCCCTGCGCATGATCTACCTGGCGCTGGCGATCTGGGGCGCCATCCATCCGATGTACTGGTTCGTGACCTATATGGTCGAAACCGGCACCGGCCTGTCCGGGCTGATCGACGCCTGGTATGTGAACGCCTCGACCACGGGGCTGACATGGGACCTGACCATCGCGGCGATCACCCTGACGGTCTGGATCATCGCCGAGGTGGCGGTGCGGCGCAACTGGCTGGGGCTGATCGCGATCCCGGCGACCTTCTGCATCGGGGTCAGCTGCGGCCTGCCGCTTTACCTGTTCCTGCGCACGCGCCCGGTCTGACCGGGGTATCCGGATATTTAAGGCAAGGTGAAGCAAGGGACAGCGCGCCATTGATCGGCGCGCGCGACCTGTTAAGAGGCTGTGACGCAGCAGGGGATTTTCGGCATGGATCATTTTCTTTATCGGGGCGGCTCGCTTCACGCCGAGGATGTCCCCCTGTCCGAGATCGCGGCCAGCGTCGGCACGCCCTTCTATTGCTATTCCACCGCCACGCTGGAGCGGCATTTCCGCCTGTTCGACGAGGCGCTGGAGGGCATGGACCATCTGGTCTGCTACGCGATGAAGGCCGCGTCGAATGTCGCGATCCTCAAGACGCTGGCGGCTCTGGGGGCGGGCATGGATGTGGTGTCGGGCGGCGAATATCTGCGCGCCAGGGCGGCCGGTGTGCCGGGCGAGCGGATCGTCTTTTCCGGCGTCGGCAAGACCGAGGCCGAGATGCGCCTGGCACTGGAAGGCGGCGTGCGCCAGTTCAACGTGGAAAGCGAACCCGAGATGGAGGCGCTGAACCGCGTGGCGCTGGATCTGGGCAAGGTCGCGCCCATCACCGTGCGCGTGAACCCGGACGTGGATGCGAAAACCCATGCCAAGATCGCGACCGGCAAGAGCGAGAACAAGTTCGGCATCCCGATTTCGCGCGCGCGCGAGGTCTATGCCCATGCCGCGCGCCTGCCGGGTTTGCGGGTGGTCGGCATCGACGTGCATATCGGCAGCCAGCTGACCGATCTTGAGCCGTTCCGCCTGGCCTATCGCAAGGTGGCCGAACTGGCCGAGGTGCTGCGCGCCGATGGTCACAGGATCGAACGGCTGGACTTGGGCGGCGGCCTTGGCATTCCCTACGAGCGCAACAATGCAGCCCCGCCGCTGCCCATCGACTATGGCGGGATGATTCGCGAGGAACTGGGCCATCTTGGCTGCGAGATCGAGATCGAGCCGGGCCGTCTGATCGTGGGCAATGCCGGCATCATGGTGTCGGAAGTGATCTATGTGAAGGAAGGCGAGGGGCGCGATTTCCTGATCCTTGACGGGGCGATGAACGACCTGATCCGCCCGGCCATGTATGACGCGCATCATGACATCGTGCCGGTCGTGGAACCCGCGCCCGGCACGGAAAACCGCGCCTATGACGTGGTGGGGCCGGTCTGCGAGACGGGGGACACCTTTGCCCGGCAGCGCCCCCTGCCGGCGCTGAAGGCGGGTGAACTGGTGGCCTTCCGTTCCGCCGGTGCCTATGGCGCGGTCATGGCCAGCGAATACAACACCCGCCCCCTGATCCCGGAAGTTCTGGTGAAGGGCGATCAATTCGCGGTTATCCGCCGACGCCCGACCTTTGACGAAATGATAAATCGAGATACCATTCCCGAATGGCTCTGACGCGATCCCCGCGCAGGACCGCGGGATCATCGCATGGCAGACACCGGACAGACCCCTGAAAGCCTTCTGAAGCGGTTGCGGTGGCCGTTGTTCCTGACACGGGCCGGTCTTCTGGCCGAACGGGTCTGGCAGGCGTTCTGGCCCTTGTGGTCCGTTGTGATTCTCGTGCTGGCGGCCCTGATGCTGGGTCTGCAGGACACGCTTCCGGTCGAACTGGTCTGGGGTGGCGTCATGGCCGCGGGGCTGGGGGCCCTCTGGGCTGCGGTGCGCGGTATCCGGCGGTTCCGCTGGCCCCTGCAGGCCGAGGCGCTGGCGCGGCTGGATGCCAGCCTGCCCGGGCGGCCCATCTCGGCGGTGCTGGACCGGCAGGCGATCGGCAGTGGCGATGCGGCCTCGGTTGCGGTGTGGCAGGCGCATCAGGCGCGCATGGCGGCGCGCGCCGCACTGGCGCAGCCGGTGGCCCCCGATCTGGACATGGCGCCCCGCGACCCCTTTGCCACCCGCTACGTGGCGCTTCTGGCGCTGGCGGTGGCCCTTTTGTTCGGGTCGATCCTGCGCGTGGGCTCGGTGGCCGAAATGACACCGGGCGGCACGCAGGCGCTGGCCGGTGGTCCCACTTGGGAAGGCTGGATCGAACCCCCCGCCTATACCGGGCAGCCCACGCTTTACCTTGCGGACCAGACGGGCGAGGTGATCGAGGCGCCGCAAGGCAGCCGCATCACCCTGCGCCTTTACGGTGAGCTTGGCGCCTTGAGCGTGACCCATGATCTGGCCGAGGCGCTGGGCGCCGATCAGGCCGATCCCGCTGCACCGGCGCAGGAATTCACGCTCAACCGGTCGGGACGCCTGACCATCGAAGGGCCGGGCGGCCGCGGCTGGGACCTGGTGATGCGCATGGATGCGCCGCCCACCGTGGCGTTCGGGGATACGGCGCAAGAAACACCCGACCAGATGCAGGCCCTGGCGCAGGCACGGGCCGAGGGGCAGATGACGCTGCCCTTTTCCGCCAGGGACGATTACGCCGTGCTGGGCGGGCAGGCGCGGATCATGCTGGACCTGGCCGCGATCCAGCGGCGGCATGGCCTGACCACCGATCCCGAACCGCGAGAGGCGATCGTTCTGGATCTACCCATGCCGATCACGGGTGATCGGGCCGCCTTTACCGAAACGCTGGTCGAAAACCTGTCGCAGCACCCTTGGGCCAATCTGCCCGTGACGGTCGAGTTGACGGTGAACGATGCAGCCGGTCTGCAAGGGTCCAGCGGGGCCGAGCAGATGCTGCTGCCCGCGCGCCGGTTCTTCGATCCGCTGGCCAATGCGGTGGTCGAACAGCGCCGCGACCTGCTGTGGAGCCGCGACAATGCTACGCGGGTGGCGCAGGTGATGCGGACCCTGTCGCACCGCCCCGAAGAGGGGTTGTTTCGTTCGGAAACCGCCTATCTGCGGTTTCGCGTGATCCTGCGCCGGCTTGAGGCGATGACCGAATACGGGCTGACCTCCGACCAGCGCGACGAGATCGCGCAGGCCCTGTGGGATCTGGCCCTGTTGTTGGAGGATGGCGATCTGGGCGACGCGCTGGAGCGGCTGCAACGCGCGCAGGAGCGTCTGTCGGAGGCGATGAAAAACGGTGCCTCGAACGAGGAAATCGCCGAGCTGATGCAGGAATTGCGGGATGCCACGCAGAATTACATGAACCAGCTGGCCCAGCAGGCCATGCGCGACGGCACCTTCCAGGACAATCAGCAGATGGCCGAAGGCGGCATGCAGATGGGGCAGGACGATCTGCAGGCGATGATGGACCGCATCCAGGAGCTGATGGAGCAGGGCCGCATGGCCGAGGCACAGCAGGCGCTGGAGGAATTGCAGCGGCTGATGGAAAACATGCAGGTCACGCAAGGCCAGGGCGGGCAGGGTCAGCAATCACCTGGCCAGCAGGCCATGGAAGGCTTGGCCGAAACGTTGCGCGACCAGCAAGGCCTGTCCGATCAGGCGTTCCGCGACCTGCAGGAGCAGTTCAACCCCGGTGGCCAACAAGGCCAGCAGCAGGGCCAACAAGGCCAGCAGCAGGGCCAACAGGGCCAGCAGCAGGGTCAGGGGCAGCAACAGGGCCAAGGCCAGCAGCAGGGGCAGGGTCAGGGGCAGGAGCGCGCGGATCAGCAGGGTGACGGGCAGGGCGATGCGCAGGGCTCTCTTGCCGATCGCCAGCGGGCGCTGCGCAATGAGCTGAACCGCCAGCGTGGCAATCTTCCCGGTGTTGGCGGCGAAGCCGGCGAGGCGGCGCGCGAGGCGCTGGATCGCGCCGGGCGTGCCATGGATGGGGCCGAACAGGCCCTGCGCGGCAATGACCTGCCCGAGGCGATCGACCGTCAGGCCGAGGCAATGGATGCGCTGCGCGAAGGCATGCGCAACATGGGCGAGGCCCTGGCGCAGGCCGAGCGCGAGCAGCGCGGCGGCGAAGGGCAGGAAATGGGCAACGCGGGTGGCGAACGCCGTGACCCCCTGGGCCGCAACAGCGGCACCAGCGGGCAGACCGGCACCGACGAGAACCTGCTTCAGGGCGAGGATGTGTATCGCCGCGCCCGCGATCTTCTGGACGAGATCCGGCGCCGGTCCGGTGAGGGGGTTCGCCCGGAAGAAGAGCTGGATTACCTCAAGCGGCTGCTGGAACGGTTCTGACCGCATTGCGCGGCAGGGGGCGGGCGCATGCGCGCACAGGCGGTGCCATGCGTCCCGCGCGCGTGATCAGCCCGTCAGGCCTGCGATCTGCGCCAGCCAGACCGACAGCTTCTGGAACTGTGCATCCAGCATGACGCGCAGGCCGTTGACCGCCTCGACATAGCTTGCCAGGGCGGGCGCGGCCGCCGGAAAAGCCTCGGCCAGGGCCGGCGCGAAGATGTAAAGCGCGAAAAGCAGGGCCGCCAGAAGCAGGACAAGCGAAAACCCACGGGCAAAGCCGCGCGGCTTTTCGGGGGCTGCATTTGCATTGCGCGGATCGGCTGACTTGCCGGGTTTCTCGTGATCGTCCGCCCGCGCCGGACGCCGGTCCGAGGTCGAGCTGAGGCTTGAATTGATTTCCTCGATATCCGGCAGAAGGGCGCGGCGCGAATCGGCCACGGCGGCGGCGGCTGCCGCGGCAATCCGGTCATCGTCCTGCTCGATCCGGCTGATCTTGGGTGGCGGCGGCGGTGCGACACGCGGTTCGGCCGGGGGCGCGACCGGCGGCTCTTCTCCGCGCAGGCGGGCCATGCGTTCGCGCGATTCCGCCGCGCGGCGTTCCGCATCGCTTTCACGCAGGGGCGTCATTCCGGCATCAAGGCCAAGTTCGGGCTGGCTTTCAAGGCCGGGATCGCGTTCCGCCGCGCGGGCGCGGGCCTCCCGCTCGGCTTCCTCGCGCAGCAGGTCCGCCACGGATGTATCAAGGGTACGCCGCGGGCTGGGCAGGTCGCGGGCCGGGTCTTCCTCGTAATCGTCCTCGTCCACGATGGGGAATTGCGGCAACGGATCCTCGGGGTCGGGCACAAGCCGCGTGTCCGCGGTCGGTGCGTCATCCATGCCGGGATCGGTCGGGAAGCCCTGCCATTCGTCCTCGGCGGTCTCGTCCTCGGTGGTTTCCGGCACCGCTTCGGTGCTGGCGACATCCTGATCCCGGTGCGGTTCATCGTCCTCGGTCAGGTCCGCGTCATCGTCATCCGCGAAATCGTATTGATCATCCGCCTCGTCCGCATGGCGGTCCTCGGTCTCGTGGTCTTCCCACATGTCGTCATCGGCGCTGTAAGCCGAGGGGACATTGTCCTGCAGCGGGTGTTTCTGGAACCAGGTATGCCCACAACTGGAGCATTGAACGTCGCGCCCGGTGTCGGGAATGACGCTCTGCGGTACTTCGTATTGTGCCCCGCAATTCGGGCAAATCAGTCGCATCTGTCTACCTGCCTGCTGTGGTGCATGGCCTGCTGTCAGGGCCTGTCCAGTGTTTTGTCTACCATATGGTGTAAAACATTGGTGGAAAAGTGCAAAGGATGCAGTACCACCCCATGCCGACCGGATTGCAACACTGCCCGCATTGAGGCAAGAGGGAAGCTGGCAGAAAAGGGATCGCGGCGTGATCGAACTGGAACAAGTCGCCATGAGTTACGGCGGGGGAGAGTTGTTTGGCGACATTTCCCTGACCCTGTCGCCCGGGTCCTTCCATTTCCTGACCGGACCATCCGGCGCGGGCAAGACGACCTTCCTGAAACTCTGCTACGGGGCCTTGCTGCCGACGGCCGGGCATATCCGCCTGTTCGGCGCCGATCTGCGCACGATGTCGCGCGATGACGTGGCCCTGGCGCGGCGACGCATCGGCGTTGTCCACCAGGATGTGCAATTCCTGGAACATCTGCCTGTTGCCGACAACGTGGCCCTGCCCCTGATCGTGTCGGGTCACGACCGCAACAGCGAGGCTGAAAACCTGCGCGAACTTCTGAAATGGGTGGGCCTGAGCCATCGCGCCGATGCCCTTCCGGCCGAGCTTTCGGGCGGTGAGCGGCAGCGCGCCGCGCTGGCCCGCGCCGTCATCATGTCGCCCGAGGTGATCCTGGCCGATGAACCCACCGGCAACATCGATTGGGAAATGTCGCAACGCCTGCTGCAATTGCTGGTGGAACTGAACCGGATGGGCAAGACCATCATGATCGCCACCCATGACATGAACCTGATCCGCGCGGCCAAAAGCCAGGTGCAGGCGCGTGTGCTGCGGATCTCGCAGCGCAGGCTTCAAACGGCGGGGGCGGACCTGTGAAGCCCGACCTGACCGCCATGACCGCCTTTCTGGCCGGTGACGCACAGGCCGATCGGCTTGTGCCACCCACGGGGTTTACCGCGCGGCTGACGATCTTTGCCGCTGCCGCAATGGCCTTCCTGACCGTTTTCGCGATGGCCTTGTCGCTGGCGACGGGGCGATTGGCGGATCGCTGGGGCGACGAACTGGCGCGCGCCTCGACCTTGCGGATCTCGGCACCGATGGATCAGCGCGCGGCCCAGACCGCAGCCGCCTTGCGGGTGCTGGAAACCACCCCCGGCGTGGCTGCGGCCCGCGCCCTGTCCGAGGACGAGCAGCGCGCCCTGCTGGAGCCGTGGTTCGGCCCCGACCTGCCGGTGGCAAGCCTGCCCATCCCCCAGCTGATCGAGGTGATCGAAGATGACGCGGGCTATGACGCGGCCGGGCTGCGCTTGCGTCTGGCCGCCGAAGTGCCGGGCGCCGTGCTGGATGATCATACCCGCTGGCGGCGTCCGCTGGTCACGGCGGCGGACCGTTTGCGGCTGCTGGGCTGGCTGTCCATCGGCCTGATCGGCGCGGCCACGGCCGCGATGATCACCATGGCCGCACAGGCCGCATTGGCCGCGAACGCGCAGGTCATCGCCGTGCTGCGCCTGGTCGGTGCGCGCGACGCTTATATCGCGGGGGCCTTCGTGCGCCGGTTCACCTTGCGGGCGCTGTCCGGTGCCGCGCTGGGCACGGTTCTGGGGATGCTGGCGGTATTGCTGCTGCCATCGGCGCAGGCCGAGGCGGGTTTCCTGACCGGGCTCGGCTTTCAGGGCTGGCACTGGGTCTGGCCGCTGATCATCCCCATCCTTGGCGCTGCGGTGGCCTATGCGGCCACATGGCAGGCCGCCCATCGTACCTTGAAGGAGTTGTCCTGATGGCTCATGCCTGGCGCTGGCTGCGATCGCTTGTGTTCGTGGGCCAGATGTATGCGATGATGCTGGTGATCGGCCTGCTGTACCTGCCGGGCGCGATCCTGTCACCCGAAGGGGCAAGGCGCGGCTGCAAGGCCTATTGCCGCTGGGTGTTCTGGACCGCGCGCTGGATGGTGGGGTTGCGCTGCGAGGTGCGTGGCACGCCCCCTACCGAGGGCGCGCTGGTGGCGGCCAAGCACCAGTCATTCCTGGATATCCTGATCATCTTCAATGCGCTGCCCTCTGCCATCTTCATCATGAAGCGCGAGATCCTCTGGACACCGATCATCGGGCTTTATGCCTATCGTTTGGGCTGCGTCCCGGTGAACCGGGGCAAGCGCGGCATCGCGATCAAGAAGATGCTCAACGATGTGGCGACAGGGCACGCGCCTGCGGGGCAGCTGATCATCTATTCGCAGGGCACCCGCGTGGCCCCCGGCGTGAAGGCCCCCTACAAGGTCGGGACCGGTGCGCTTTACGTGCAGATGGAACAGCCCTGCGCGCCCGTGGCAACCAATGTGGGCGTGTTCTGGCCCCGCACCGGCATTTACCGCAAGCCGGGCCTGGCCGTGGCGGAGTTCCTGCCGATCATCCCGCCCGGACTGGAGCGGGATGCTTTCATGCAGCGGCTGGAGTCGGAGGTCGAGACCGCGTCCGACCGCCTGATCGCCGAGGCCCGCGCCAGCCTGCAGGAGGCCTGAGATGGAATTCATCGACCGGACCGAGGGGCTTGAGGCGCTTTATGGCACCGCATCTGTCGGATCGCAGCGCAAGGTGGCGCAACACTTGACCCCCAGCTATCGCCGCTGGATCGAGGCATCGCGCTTCTGCATCCTGTCGACCGTGGGCGAGGGCGGCACCGATGGCAGCCCGCGCGGCGATGATGGCCCGGTGGTGCGTGTGCTGGACCCCAAGACACTGGCCATGCCTGATTGGCGCGGCAACAACCGGCTGGATACATTGCGCAATATCGTGACGGACGGGCGGATTTCGCTGATCTTCCTGGTGCCGGGATCGCAGATCATGGTGCGGGTGAATGGTCAGGCCAAGCTGACGGCGGACGACGGCTTGCGGGAAAGTTTCGCGCGTGACGGCGCGTTGCCCGCGACGGTGATCGTGGTCCGGCTGGACGAGGTCTATGCGCAGTGTTCGCGCGCGGTGATGCGGTCGGGGATCTGGGCGCGTGACGATGCGGCGGGGCTGCCGACACTGGGCGATATCCTCGCCGATGTGACGGCGGGCGAGATGGGCGGCAGCGATTTCGACGTCGATTGGGAAAAGCGGTCGCTGGCGGCGCTGTGGTAGCGGGCGACGGATTTTGAACATTCAGGGCAAGATGACGGGGCAGGGCGACTGCCCGGCATGAGAAAGGGGGCCGAGCGGCCCCCTTTTGCGTTCATGCGTGGCGCGTCTTACGCGTGGATCGGGCCATCGCCGCAGGCCAGGGCTGCTTCGCGCACGGCTTCGGACACGGTCGGATGGGCGTGGCAGGTCAGGGCCAGATCCTGTGCCGAGGCGCCGAATTCCATCGCGACGCAGATCTCGTGGATCAGATCGCCCGCCGAGGGGCCGATGATATGCGCGCCAAGGATGCGGTCGGTCTGCTTGTCGGCAAGGATCTTGACGAACCCGTCACCCTGGAACATCGCCTTGGCCCGCGCATTGCCCATGAAGGAAAACTTGCCGACCTTGTAGGCGACGCCCTCTTCCTTCAGTTGCTGTTCGGTCTTGCCGACATTGGCGACCTCGGGGTGTGTGTAGATCACGCCCGGAATGACGCCATAGTTCACATGGCCATGCTTGCCGGCCAGCACCTCGGCGACGGCCATGCCCTCATCCTCGGCCTTATGGGCCAGCATCGGACCGTCGATGGCGTCACCGATGGCATAAATGCCCTTCACGTTGGTCTGCCAATGGGCATCCGTCACGATCTGCCCGCGCTTGGAGGTTTCGATGCCCAGATCGGCCAGGCCCAGCCCGTCGGTGAAGGGCTTGCGGCCCGTCGCCACCAGCACGCAATCGGCGTCCAGCACGTGTTCGCTGTCATCCTTGCGCAGCTTGTAGGTGACCTTGGCCTTGGTCTTGAGGGTCTCGACCCCCTGCACGGCGGCGCCCATCACGAAGGTCAGGCCCTGCTTGGTCAGCATCCGCTGGAAGGTCTTTTGCACCTCGGCGTCCATGCCGGGGGTGATCGCGTCAAGGTATTCGACCACGGTGACCTGCGTGCCCAGACGGGAATAGACCGACCCCAGTTCCAGGCCGATCACGCCCGCGCCGATCACCACCATGGTTTTCGGAATCTTGCCCAGGGTCAGCGCGCCGGTCGAGGTGACGACGATCTCTTCGTCGACGGTGACGCCGGGCAGGCTGGAGGGTTCGGAACCCGATGCGATGACGATGTTCCTGGCCTCATGCACCTCGTCGCCGACCTTGACCTTGCCGGGCGCGGGGATCGAGCCCCAACCTTTCAACCAGTCGATCTTGTTCTTCTTGAACAGGAATTCGATGCCCTTGGTATTGCCCTCGACGGTTTCGTCCTTGTAGGCCAGCATCTGTTTCCAGTCGACCGAGGGCGATTTCCCCTTGAGGCCCATCTTGGCGAAGTTGTGTTCCGCCTCGTGCAGCATGTGGCTGGCGTGGAGCATGGCCTTGGAGGGGATGCAGCCGACGTTCAGGCAGGTGCCGCCAAGGGTGGCGCGGCCTTCGACACAGGCGGTCTTGAGGCCCAGCTGGGCGCAGCGGATGGCGGCGACATAGCCGCCGGGGCCTGCGCCGATGATGATCACGTCATAGCTTGCCATGGGGAAATCTCCTTGAGGCCGTGGGAATTGCAAAGGGTTCGGGCTGCGGCATGGGCATCAGACCAGCGCCGCCAGCAGCATGAGGGTGGTGGCGCCGAAGCCGACCATCCAGATCAGCGACCGCCACGGCACAAGGCCGAAAGCATAGGCGGGCACGTAAAGCAGGCGCGCGACCAGGTAGGTCCAGGCGCAGGCAGCGGTAAAGCCGCTGGATTGCCCCGACAGGGTGACGACGACCACCGCCAGGGTGAACAGGATCAGCCCTTCGAAATGGTTGTTCAGCGCGCGGAACAGCCGCCCGGTGCGCGGGCTGACCTGTTCGATCAGCGGCTTGCCCAGCCGGTCGGGATCGCGCGGGCCCAGCGTCTTGCCGGGGCCCAGTTCCAGATTGGCGGGGATCGACATCAGCGCGAATTGCACGACCTGCAACAGACCGGCAAGGGCCAGCGCGGTCAGTTCCGGTGTCATGGTCTGCGTCATGTCTGCGGCCTTTCGCGGCGGGTCCAGATGGCCAGAGTGTCAGGCGTCAGGATGGCGGATTTGCGCGTGGTGAACCAGTCGAAACAGGCCTGTTCCGCCGCTGCGATGGCGGGGTCTTGCCGGAGGGTGGCCAGGCGCGCTTCGGTTTCCGGCCAGTGACGCAGGACCCTGCGGTCCTCGACATCGTTCTTGTTGGCGCTGCGGTGCCAGTTGGATCCCGGATGGTATTTCGTCTCGCCGATCTTGCCCTGCCCGTCGCCGCGATCGTTCTTCATCATGAACAGATCACGGGATTTGACGGCATAGTGATTGATCCGGGCGGTCGCGTTGGTCGCGGCCAGATCATGCGGGCGAAACCGGCTGGAACGATCCTGGTAGAGGCTTGCGGCGTTCAGGGGGGTGCCGTCGGGGTTCACGACGCGCGGTGCATCGACCAGCGGATGGCGCGGGTTGTGATCGGTGGCGGCGGCAAAGCTGGCGGCACGGAACAGGCATTTCGATTTGGTCACGCGCGGCTCTGGTGCCGGTTCGGCGCGGGTGAAGCTGGGCAGCACCGCCATGCCGGGGACCCATTCGGTGATGCCCGCATCACCGAACAGCTGCCACGGGATCGCGACGACATCCGCCTCGACCGCGTTGGCCATCAGGGTGGGCAAGCGCCCGTCGCCTGCGGTGATGTTCAGGAATTCGTCGCTGTCAATGTGCAAAAGCCATGTCACGCCCTCTGCCCGCGCCCAGTCAAGGACCAGCGCCATGCCGCTGTCCTGCGGCGGGGTGCCATGGGGGACGGTCTGGCGGATATGGGTCAGATGGCCCGCGTCGGCCAGCGCATCCAGCAGCGCATCAGACCCATCGGTGCAATCATTGCTGACCACGACCACATGGTCAAAGCCGATCACCTGATGATAGGCCAGCCATTCAAGCACAAACAGCCCCTCGTTGCGCATGCACGAGACGAGGGCCGTCCGGTCCGATGCATCGGTCATGGGGGCGACTGGGGACATGAGGGGGTGCACCACGGG